>NZ_JOHS01000014.1 GCF_000725625.1 Streptomyces sp. NRRL F-6676 | reverse complement strand
CTCCCCGCCCCCACCGACGGCTCCACACCCTCCTCCGCCGCCGCCGGCACGACCTCACCAAGCCGCCGCCGAGGCGGCTCCCCCGGCACCACCCCCTCAGGCAACCGCGCCCCCACTCCCTCCAGCGCGGAGACGAACCCCCGCACCCGCGCCCTTCCATCCACGGAGGAATCCGTCCGCGCAAGCGCCAACAGCGCCCCCGCGCCCTCTCCCTCCTCCGCCCCCATCCCCAACTGCTCCCCCAGCGTCCGCATCGCCTCGTCCTCCCCCACCGCCGTCCCATTGGCCAGCCACACATATCCCACAGGCCGCCGAAACCCGGACGCCAGCACACACCCACACCGGTCCGCGTCCCACCACACCGCGAGCACCGGCCAGGACACCCCCACGGCCAGCGCGAACGCCCACCCCGTGGCGACCCGCTCGACGGTCTCCCCACCCCGCCACGGCTCCCCCTCCGGCACCAGCACCGTCCACCCGTCCCCCGCCTCCGCGAGCCCCACCCGCTCGCGCAGCACCGGCACCACGGGCGCGACGGCATCGGGCCGCGCCCGGCAGAGCAGCAACACACCACCGGCCGCACCGCGCGCGGCACCCGCATCCGTCGACATGCCCTCACGGTAGGCAGATTCGCCCGATTTATCCCTGCCTGTTCACCCGCACGGGTGTCTTGACTTCGCGACCACACGATATATCGTGTGTATCGAGGACGCGATATGACGTGGCGCCATGTAACGCTCGGCCCACCGTCCGTCCCCGCCGCACGCATCCGCCCGCCGCCCCACCGGAGCCGGCCAACGCCGAGGAGGTCACCACCATGTCCGAGTGGTCCGTCGCAGAGCCGGGAAAGCTCACCTTCGACGACCCCGTGACGTCCCTGCACGTCCGCATCGTCAACGGCACGGTGAACGTCATGGGCACGGAGGACTCCACCGCCCGGCTCGAGGTCTCCGGCATAGAGGGCCCCCCGCTCACGGTGACGCACCAGCACGGCACCCTCACCGTCGCGTACGACGACCTCCCCTGGCGCGGCTTCCTGAAGTGGCTCGACCGCAAGGGCTGGCGCCGCTCCGCCGAGGTCACCCTCGCGGTACCGGCCGGCACCCGCGTGGAGGTCGGCGTGATCGGTGCCCACGCGATGGTCTCGGGCATCGAACAGACCACGGAGGTCAAGGGCATCACGGGCGACGCGACACTCGTGGGCATCTCCGGCCCCCTGCGGGCGACGACCGTGTCGGGGAACGTGGAGACGCAGGCGGTCACCGGCGAACAGCGGCTCAACTCGGTCTCCGGCGATCTCACCGTCGTCGAGGGCGCCTCACCCTTCGTCAAGGCGGACTCGGTGAGCGGCGCGATCATCCTCGACCTGGACCCGGCCGGTGGCCCCACGGACGCCCGGCTGACCAACGTCTCGGGCGAGATCGCCGTACGTCTCGCCCACCCGGCCGACGCGGAGGTGGAGGCGAACACGGCGGGCGGCGCGGTCTCCAACGCGTTCGACGACCTCCGGGTGACCGGCCAGTGGGGCACGAAGAGGATCACGGGCCGGCTCGGCGGCGGCACCGGCCGGCTCAAGGCGACCACCGTCTCCGGTTCCATCGCCCTCCTGCGCCGCCCGAGCGACGACGAGCCGTGGGACACCCCACCCCCCGGCCCCGCCGACGACCGCACTCCCCCTCCGGACGACCCCACCCCCGACGGCCCCACCCCGAACGACAAGGCTGCGGACGACACGGCTGCGGACGGCACGACCGCGCACGGCACGACCGCGGACGGCACGACCGACAAGAAGGTGCTCTGACATGGCCCCCGTCTTCGCCCACGGCCGGCTGCGGCTGTATCTCCTCAAGCTGCTGGACGAGGCGCCTCGCCACGGCTACGAGGTGATCCGGCTGCTGGAGGAGCGCTTCCAGGGGCTCTACGCCCCCTCGGCCGGCACCGTCTACCCCCGCCTCGCCAAGCTGGAGGCCGAGGGGCTGGTCACCCACACCACCGAGGGCGGCCGCAAGGTGTACTCGATCACCGACGCGGGCCGTGCGGAACTGGCCGGGCGCAGCGGCGAGCTGGCCGACCTCGAACTGGAGATCCGGGAGTCGGTGGCGGAGCTGGCCGCCGAGATCCGCGCGGACGTCCGGGGCGCCGCGGGCGATCTGCGCCGGGAGATGCAGGCGGCGGTCAGCCAGGCCCGGGGCGCCCGCAAGAAGCAGGAGGCACCCTGGGAGTCGCGCGACGGGGTCGAGGACCGGGAGTCGTGGCGGGCCGCGAAGGAGGAGATGCGGCGCGTCAAGCAGGAGTGGAAGGAGCAGGCCAGGCGCGCGAAGGACGAGAGCCGCCGGGCCCGCGAGGAGGCCCAGCGGGCCCGCCGCCAGGCCAAGGAGGCCCAGGAGCACGCCCGCGCCCAGGCGCAGGAGGAGATGCAGCGGATCGCCAAGCGCGTCCAGGAGCACGCCCAGGAACACTTCGAGCGCGGCGACTGGCCCACCGGCGTCCGCGAGGGCCTGACCGAACTGGCCAAGGAGTTCGGCGAGTTCGGGAAGGTCTTCGGCAAGGAGTTCGGGAAGGACCTCGGCAAGGACTTCGGTTTCGGGCGCCCGGAGCAGGGGGCCGCGTCCCCGTCCCGCCCCGGCGGGCCCGAGCCGGAGTACACGGTCACCCCGGAGGAGTTCCCCGCCGCCTACGAACCGTCCTGGGCCCACGAGTCCCCCACGGGAGAGCCGGTCCGCGACCTCGACCGGCTCCTGGACCGCTTCCGTGACGACATCCGCGACGCGGCCCGGGACCACGGCGTCACCGAGGACCAACTCCGCGACGCCCGCCGCCATCTGTCCACGGCGGCGGCCCACATCGGCGCGATACTCCGGACACCGAAGGCGTAGCCGGCGGGGCCGACGCGGGCCGGACCGGGCCGGACCGGGCGGAGCCGGAGCGGGCCGGGCCGGGCGGAGCCGGAGCGGGCCGGGCCGGAGCGGGCCGGACGGGGCCGGAGCGGGCCGACGCGGGTGGCGTCGGCCGGCCGAGGATCAGCTCGCGCGGGCCTGGCCGGGGTCGGGGCCGTAGAGGACCCGGGTCAGGGATGCGTGGGTGACGCCGTGGTCGGCCAGCACCTCGGAGGGGATTCCGGGGCGGGCGGTCAGGGCGAGCAGCAGATGCTGGTCCCCGATGCACCGGTCGTGGCGGGCGACGGCGGCGCGCAGGGCACCCGTCAGCACCTCCTTGGCCTCTCGGGTGAAGGGCCGGTGTCCGGACCGGCGTCGGCCGGTGTCCTTGCCGGCCGACGCGAGGGCGCCGGGGCCGTGGGTCTCCTCGACCCGGGAGACGATCTCGGTGAGGTCGATGCCGAGGCCGTCGAGGGCGGCCGCGTCGGCCCGGGTGAGACCGCCCCTGCGGCGACACTCGGCCAGGTCGCGCACGACCGCCTCGCGCCGGCCGGGCAGTCCGAGCGCGGCCAGCGCGAAGGAGCCGCGGCTGCCCTCGCGGTCGAGGAGGGCGAGCAGGAGATGCGTCTCGTCGACGTGCCGTTCCCCGGACCGGGCGCAGTGCTCGACCGCCCCGGTGACCACGGCCCGGGCGTCCTCGGTGAACCGTTCGAACATCATCGCCTCCCGTGTTTCTTGTGCACGGCCTGCCTGCTGACGCCGAGTTCCGCGGCGATTTCCTGCCACGACCAGCCCTGGTTGCGCGCACTGCGTACCTGGACCGCCTCCAGCTGTTCGAGGAGGGTCCGCAGCGCGGCGACCGCCCGCAGTCCGACCCGCGGGTCACGGTCGCCGGCGCGCTCGGCGAGATCCGTCGCATCCGTCATGATGTCAACATAGGTTGACAACGGAAGGATGTCAACCATGGTTGACAGAGGCGAGTGGACGGACGGGGAGGTGTCAGCCGTTGGTCAGCACGAGCTTGCCGAACTGGTCGCCGGCCTCCATGCGGGCAAAGGCGTCACGCGCGCGGTCCAGCGGAAGGACCTCGTCGATGACGGGCCGGACCCCGGTGGCGGCGCAGAAGGAGAGCAGGTCCTCCAGCTCGTCCTTGCTGCCCATGGTCGAGCCGACGACCTTGAGTTCGAGGAAGAAGATGCGGGTGAGTTCGGCGTGGGAGGGCCGGTCGCCGCTGGTGGCGCCGGAGATGACGACGGTTCCGCCGGGGCGCAGGGACTTCACGGAGTGGGACCAGGTCGCGGCGCCCACGGTCTCGAGGACGGCGTCGACGCGCTGCGGCAGCCGGGCCCCGGTCTCCAGCGCCTCCACGGCGCCGAGTTCCACGGCCCGCTCGCGCTTGGCCTCGTCCCGGCTGGTGGCGAAGACCCGCAGTCCCGCAGCCTTGCCGAGCACGATCGCGGCGGTCGCGACACCGCCGCCGGCGCCCTGCACGAGAACGGAGTCGCCGGGGCGTACGCCCGCGTTGGTGAAGAGCATGCGGTAGGCGGTCAGCCATGCGGTGGGCAGGCAGGCGGCCTCCGCGAAGGAGAGTTCCTTCGGCTTGGGGAGGAGGTTCCAGGTGGGGACGGAGACCTGTTCGGCGAAGGTGCCCTGGTAGCGCTCGGTGAGGATGGAGCGGGGTTCGTCGGGGCCGACGCCGTGACCGCTCTGGCCGATGACGGAGTGGACGACGACCTCGTTGCCGTCCTCGTCGACACCGGCGGCGTCACAGCCGAGGATCATCGGGAGCGCGCCCTCGGGGAGACCGACACCCTTGAGGGACCAGAGGTCGTGGTGGTTCAGGGAGGCGGCCCTGACGTTCACGGTCGTCCAGCCGGGCCGGCGCTCGGGGGCCGGACGCTCCCCCAACTCAAGTCCCGACAACGGCTGGTCACGGTCGATTCGAGCAGCATAGGCAGCGAACATGCCCCCGACGATAGGCTCCGCCACCAGCCGGCAGAACCAACACGGCGTGTGACACGCGTCCCGTGGGACGCGCGAAGCGCGCGCCCCGCGGCGCTGCCGACCAGCCCCCTGCGCACCAGTCGCGCGTGCGCGTGGCGGGGGGCTGGTCGCGCGGTGACCCACACCCCTTACGGGGGCGCGTCAGCGCCGGGCAACCCCTTCCGCCCGCGCCGCCGCGGCCACCGCCGCCGTCACCGCCGGAGCCACCCGCTCGTCGAACGGCGAGGGAATCACGTAGTCCGCCGCGAGGTCGTCCCCGACGACCGCCGCGAGCGCCTCCGCCGCCGCGATCTTCATCCCCTCCGTGATCCGCGAGGCCCGCACCTGGAGCGCCCCCGCGAAGATCCCGGGAAAGGCGAGCACGTTGTTGATCTGGTTGGGGAAGTCGGACCGCCCCGTGGCGACGACGGCCGCGTACTTGTGCGCGACCTCCGGGTGCACCTCGGGGTTCGGGTTGGCCATCGCGAACACGAACGCGCCGTCCGCCATCGAGGCCACCGCCGGCTCCGGCACAGTACCGCCGGAGACGCCGATGAAGACGTCGGCACCGGCGAGGGCGGACTCCAGCGAGCCGGACAGCCCGGCCTTGTTGGTGAGCGCGGCCAGCTCCCGCTTGACCGGCGTCAGGTCCTCGCGGTCGCGCGAGACGACGCCCTTGCGGTCGGCCACGGCGACATCGCCGATGCCGGCCTCGACGAGCATCTTGGCGATGGCGACCCCGGCCGCCCCCGCCCCGGAGATCACCGCACGCAGCTGCCCCAGCGTGCGCCCGGTCAGCCGGGCGGCGTTGCGCAGCGCGGCCAGCGTCACGACCGCCGTGCCGTGCTGGTCGTCGTGGAAGACGGGGATGTCGAGGCGCTCCTGGAGCCGGCGCTCGATCTCGAAGCACCGGGGCGCGGAGATGTCCTCCAGGTTGATGCCGCCGAAGGAGGGCGCGAGCCGGGCGACGGTCTCGACGATCTCGTCCACTCCGGTGCAGTCGAGCGCGATCGGCACCGCGTCGACGCCGCCGAACTGCTTGAACAGGATCGCCTTGCCCTCCATCACCGGGAGGGACGCCTCCGGACCGATGTCCCCGAGACCGAGGACGGCCGTGCCGTCGGTGACGACGGCGACGACGGAGGACTTCCAGGTGTAGTCATGGACGAGTTCCGGCTGTTCCGCGATGGCGCTGCACACCTTCGCGACGCCGGGCGTGTAGGCGAGGGACAGGTCGTCCCTGTCGCGGACCGGAACGGTGGCCTGGACGGCCATCTTGCCGCCGCGGTGCAGCGCGAACGCCGGGTCGAAGGCGTCGAAGGAATCGAGGGGCTCCGCCCCGCCGTCCTGCGCCGCACCGCTGTCGCTGCGAGGGTTGACGATCTCGGCTGCCACTTCTTGATACCCCTTAGGTCTTCTTGGATTGAGGGTGACCACTCCTGGTGAGGGGTGGGCGGGCACCGCGTGAGGCCCCGATGAGTGATACGCGCGGGCACACACGCGACGGGCGCGCCGCACACGCGCCCTGAGCCCCGGATGAGGGGTGTAAAGAACCTTCTTACCGGACGCAGGCCGTCGGCGACGAGTCCGGACGAGCCCGTACGGCCAAGATCACATGCAAGCAAAGATCACATGCTGATGACGGAACCGATCCGCACACATCACAACAAGTCTTTTCAAAGTGTGGGTAAACGCTCAACTTGGCGTGAAAGCGATGTAACGAACAGCCACATCCTGAGATGGACAGAAGATCTTCCGGCCGGAACGGAGGATTCCCGCAGATGGTCCGGTCGCGATGTCCGGGCTCGCACGGTTCGGGGGTCACCCGTTATCCGATTTTGACATGGCGAGTCACCTGACTGGCGAAGTCCGAATGGCAAGATGCCGTCATCACACGAGGTCGCGACACCCGAAGGTGTGTGTTCTCGTCGACCCATCGGCAGCTCCATCCACCCCGCCGGAGGAACCCACCATGACCGCAGGCACCACCCGTCGTACGACCGCCGCGCGCTCCCGGACAGCCGCGGTCGGCGCCCTCGCGGTCGCGGGCACCCTGCTGCTTGCCGGCTGCGGTGACCAGACCGACAAGGGCAGCGACAGCGGCTCCGACTCGAGCTCCTCGTCGTCCTCGGCCCCGCTCGCCGACAAGCTCCCCTCCGACATACGCAAGGCGGGGGTCATCAAGGTCGGCTCGGACATCGCCTACCCGCCGGTCGAGTTCATGAAGGACGGCAAGGCCACCGGCATCGACCCGGACATCGCCGATGCCCTCGGCAAGCAGCTGGGCGTGAAGTTCCAGTTCCAGAACGGCAAGTTCGACCAGCTCATCGTGGGTCTCCAGGCCGGCCGCACCCAGGTG
Source organism: Streptomyces sp. NRRL F-6676 (assembly GCF_000725625.1). Classification (GTDB taxonomy): domain Bacteria; phylum Actinomycetota; class Actinomycetes; order Streptomycetales; family Streptomycetaceae; genus Streptomyces. The sequence continues at coordinate 197,009 of NZ_JOHS01000014.1, read as the reverse complement.
ATCATGTCGGCGATGAACGACACCAAGGACCGCCAGAACGGCATCGACTCGGACAACGGCAAGAAGGCCGGCGACGGCATCGACTTCGTCGACTACTTCACCGCGGGCACCTCGATCCTCGTCCAGAAGGGCAACCCCAAGGGCATCAAGACCCTGGACGACCTGTGCGGCAGGGTCGTCGCCCTGCAACGCGGCACCACCTCCGAGGGCGTCGCCAAGGCGCAGAACAAGAAGTGCAAGGCGGACGGCAAGAAGGTCATCTCGCTCCAGACCTTCGACACCGACCCCGAGGCGCTGCTCCGCCTGAAGCAGGGCGCCTCCGTCGCCGACCTCAACGACTTCCCGGTCGCGGCCTACAACGCCAAGACCTCCGGCGGCGGCAAGGACTTCGAGGTCATCGGCGACCAGATCGAGGCGGGCCCGTACGGCATCGGCGTCAGCAAGAAGAACACCCAGCTGCGGGACGCGCTCCAGGCGGCCGTGGACGCCATCATCAAGAACGGCGAGTACAAGAAGATCCTCGAGAAGTGGAACGTCACGGACGGCGGCGTCACCGAGGCCAAGATCAACGGTGGCTCCTGAGCCTCGGCGCGGAAACGACGAGAGCGAAGGGCAGTCACCCGTGACCGACATTGTCGACAAGGTTCCGGCGCCGGTGCCGCCGGAACAGATCAAGGCCATCCCGGTGCGCCACTACGGCCGCTGGGTGGCCGGCGCCGCCGTCATCGCCGTCCTGGTGCTGATCGGTATCGCGTTCTCCAACGCGGAGATCCACTACGACGTCATCCCGGACTACCTGACCGACGGCACCATCCTGTCGGGCGTCTGGCACACGCTGTACATCTCGGTGCTGGCCATGCTCCTCGGCCTGGTGCTCGGCGTGATCCTCGCCGTGATGCGGATGTCGTCGAACCCGGTCACCAGCACGGTGTCGTGGTTCTACATCTGGTTCTTCCGCGGCACTCCGGTGCTGGTCCAGCTGCTCCTCTGGTACAACATCTCGCTCATCTTCCCCATCCTGAACCTGGGGTTCTACAAGGACGAGATGAACCAGGTGATGACGCCGTTCCTGGCGGCGCTGCTTGGCCTGGGTCTCAATGAGGCCGCGTACATGTCGGAGATCGTCCGGGCCGGCATCCAGTCGGTCGACATGGGCCAGACCGAGGCGTCGCACGCGCTGGGCATGACGCAGGCCAGGACGCTGCGGCGGGTGGTGCTGCCGCAGGCGATGCGGGTGATCGTGCCGCCGACCGGCAACGAGTTCATCAACATGCTGAAGACCTCCTCGCTGGCGTACGCGGTGCAGTTCAACGAGGTGATCAAGCGCTCCACGGACATCTCCAGCACCTCGCTCGCGGTGGTCGAGATGTACTTCGTGGCCTCGATCTGGTACCTGATCCTCACCAGCGTCTTCAGCGTCGGCCAGTACTACCTGGAGCGGCGTTACGCCCGCGGCTCGACGCGCAGCCTGCCGCCGACCCCGCTGCAACGTCTGCGGCGCAACCTCCGTCAGTTCGGTTCGTTCCGCCGTCCGGAGGTGGCCCGATGACCAGTCTGAGCAAGGACATCGCCCCCAGTGGCAGCGGCGGTCCGATGGTCCGGGCCGAGGGCGTGCACAAGTCCTTCGGGCTCGCGCACATCCTCAAGGGCATCGACCTGGAGGTGAACCCGCGCGAGGTGTTCTGCCTGATCGGCCCGTCCGGCTCCGGCAAGTCCACCTTCCTGCGGTGCATCAACCACCTGGAGAAGATCAGCGCCGGCCGGCTCTACGTCGACGGCGACCTGGTCGGCTACCGGCAGAAGGGCGACAAGCTCTACGAGCTGAAGGAGTCGGAGGTCGCCGCGCAGCGGCGGGACATCGGCATGGTGTTCCAGCGCTTCAACCTCTTCCCGCACATGACGGCGCTGGAGAACGTCATGGAGGCGCCGATCCAGGTCAAGCGCGAGACCAAGGCCGTGGCCCGCGAGCGCGCCCAGCGGCTCCTGGACCGGGTCGGCCTCGGCGACCGCACCGGCCACTACCCGGCCCAGCTCTCCGGCGGCCAGCAGCAGCGCGTCGCCATCGCCCGCGCGCTGGCGATGCAGCCGAAGCTGATGCTGTTCGACGAGCCGACCTCGGCGCTCGACCCGGAGCTGGTCGGCGAGGTGCTCGACGTGATGCGGGACCTCGCGGAGGACGGGATGACGATGATCGTCGTCACCCACGAGATGGGCTTCGCCCGTGAGGTCGGCGACTCGCTGGTCTTCATGGACGACGGTGTGGTGGTCGAGTCCGGCCACCCGCGCCAGGTCCTGACCGACCCGCAGCACGAGCGCACGAAGTCGTTCCTGTCGAAGGTGCTCTGACGCGGACGTAAGCGGAAGCGGTCCCCCCGGGCGGGGATCCACGGCGAGGGGCGGTACGGGAGATCCGTACCGCCCCTCGCCGTGTCCCCCTAGCCCCTCGCCGTGTCCCCCTGCTTGAGGGCGAGCAGCAGCGTGTCCGACGGGGAGCACCACACCGGGCGGGCCTCGGCGAACCCCTTCTCGCGCAGCACGCGCGCGTGCCACCGCGCGGAGGGCTCGTCGCCGTCGGCGTGCTCGCCGTAGATCTCGAAGCGGCGGGCGGTGGGTCCGGCGAGCGCCGGGTCCTCGGCGGCCCGCCGCCACCAGTCGGCCCAGTCGACGGCGCCGGCCCGCCGCGCCTCGTCCATACGGGCGTGGCGCAGGGCGCGCTCGGCCGCGTTGATCCGGGGCGTGGTCTCGTCGATCATGTGGTCGGCGTTCATGAAGACACCGCCGTCGCGGACCAGCCCGGCGAGCCGTCCGTAGAGGTCCGCGAGGGGGTCCTTGTGCAGCCAGTGCAGGGCGGTGGCGGTCAGGACGGCGTCGTAGGAGTCGTACGGGAGCAGGTCCGGCCAGCCGGGGTCCTTCAGGTCGGCCTCGACGAAGGTCACCCGTCCGTCGCCCTCGAAGGTGCCGCGGGCGATGGTGAGCAGCGCGGGGTCGAGGTCGACGCCGGTGCTGGTGGCGTCGGGGAAGCGGGCGAGGAGCCGGGCGGTGATGGTGCCGGTGCCGCAGGCGAGGTCGAGGACGCGGGGGGCGGGGCCGGTCAGGGCCTCCACCATGTCCAGCATGATCCGGAAGCGATCCTCCCGGTCCGGCATGTACCACTCCTGCTGCCGGTCCCAGCTCTCCTGCCAGGCCTCCCAGCCGGTCGCCGCCGTGGTGTCCGCCGAGGCCGCGTCTCCCGTTGCCGTGTCGAGCGTCGTCATGATCCTCCGTGTCCTCCGTCCGCTCCCGCCGCCTCGCGCGCCCCGCCGGGATCCCCCGGAAGTAATACCCTGGACGCACGATCGGCTGTTACCCAACCGTACGCACGACGATAGAGCGCGCTCGTAAGGACTACAAGTGGAACTGGCCTATTACTCGGACTATGCCGTCCGGCTCGTCAACAGCGAGGAACCGGCCCGGGGCAAGGACTCGCTCACCTCGGTGGACGCCGTCCGTGCCCTGTTCGGGGCCAACCAGTCGGCGGCCCGCCGCACCACCGACGCCGACGTCACCCGGTTCCGCTCGGTCCGCGCCCGCCTCCGCGCGGTGTTCGAGGCGGCGAACGACGGGGACGAGACGCTCGCTGTCGACCTGCTCAACTCGCTGCTCCTCGAGTTCCCGGTCAGCCCGCAGATCTCCGGACACGACCACCGCGACGACGACGGCCGCCCGCTGTGGCACATGCACCTGGCCGACCACCCGTCGAACGCGACCGCCGGCTACGCCGCGATCGCCGCGATGGGGCTGGCGTTCCATCTGACCGAGCACGGCGTGGACCGCCTCGGCCTGTGCGAGGCAGGCCCGTGCCGCAACGCCTACCTGGACACCTCGACCAACCGCTCCCGCCGCTACTGCTCCGACCGCTGCGCCACCCGGGCGAACGTGGCCGCCTACCGGGCGCGCAAGCGTTTGGAGGCCGACCGGTCGGCCAGTACCGGCCGCACGGCCGAGAACGCCCAGCGCGCGAGCGCCAGCGGGGAGCGCCCCGCGGGCAGCGGACGGTAGCGCAGCCGCACCCTGGCGAGCACGAGCTCCTGCGGCACGACCCCGTAGTCGGTGCTGTCCCCACCGGCGTAGGGGTTGTCGCCGAGCACCCACCAGCCGCCCTCGCGCCGCTCGACGGCACGCTTGACGACCAGCAGATCCTGCTGGAACGGATGGCGCAGGACCACGACGTCCCCGGGGCGGACCCTGGCCCCGTACTGGACGACGAGCCGGTCGCCGTGGTGCAGCGTGGGCACCATCGACGGCCCCGACACCTCGGCCGCCCCGAACGGCAGTACGGCTCTGGTGCGCTCGGTCTCCTGCGACAGTTCCGGCATCACGGCCACCTCCCCGGTCTATGGTCCACCAGTCCCAGTCTGGCCCCGGACTTTTGTCGTAAGCCCATGGGGGCACTCGCGAAAACCGGTCCCCCACGGAGTAATCTCCCACGTGAGAAGACGATCACGAGGAAGGACAGCTCAATGCTCTCCCGCCTGTTTGCCCCCAAGGTCACCGTCAGCGCCCACTGCGACCTTCCCTGCGGTGTCTACGACCCCGCCCAGGCCCGGATCGAGGCGGAGTCGGTCAAGGCCGTGCAGGAGAAGATGGCCGGCAACGACGACCCGCACTACCAGACGCGTGCCACCATCATCAAGGAGCAGCGCGCCGAGCTGGCCAAGCACCACGTCTCGGTGCTGTGGAGCGACTACTTCAAGGCTCCGCACTTCGAGAAGTACCCGGAGCTGCACCAGCTCGTCAACGACACCCTGAAGGCCCTCTCGGCCGCCAAGGCCTCCACGGACCCGGCCACCGGCCAGAAGGCCCTGGACTACATCGCCCAGATCGACAAGATCTTCTGGGAGACCAAGAAGGCCTGACCTTCCACAGCCAGGCCTGACCGCACCCGCCCCCGCGCCCGCCACCTCCGGCGGCCGAGGGGGCGGGTGCGGTTTTCGTGCGTCTGTTCCCGCCCGGGCCGGGGCGGGGGCCGTTCCCCGGCCTCTCCCCGGTGGGCCGGGTGCGTGCGATGCTGGCGGCGTGGACCTCGACGAACTGGTGCGGCTGCGGCGGGCGCGGGACCGGATGGACCGGGAGTACGCCGAGCCGTTGGACATGGCGGAGCTGGCCCGGACCGCGCTGATGTCCGCCGGGCACTTCCAGCGCCGGTTCCGCGCCGCCTACGGGGAGACCCCCTACGGCTACCTCATGACCCGCCGCGTCGAGCGCGCCAAGGCCCTGCTGCGGCGGGGCGATCTGACGGTGACCGAGGTGTGCCTCGCGGTCGGCTGCACCTCGCTCGGGTCGTTCAGCTCCCGGTTCACCCAGCTCGTGGGAGAGACGCCGAGCGCCTACCGGGCCCGCCCGCACGAGGAGAGCGCGGCGATCCCGCCGTGCGTGGCGAAGAACCTGACCCGTCCGCTGCGCGTCGGGGCGCCGCCGCGGTTCGCCGAGCCGTCCTGACCGGGCGGTTCCGGCTGCCCCCGGGCGGCCGCAGCGCATAGCGTGAGCGCATGGATGTCAGACTCTCGCAGTGCTTCATCGCCGTCGACGACCACGACAAGGCACTCGCCTTCTACCGCGACGTCCTCGGCCTGGAGGTCCGCAACGACGTCGGGTTCGAGGGCATGCGCTGGGTGACCGTCGGCTCGCCGGTCCAGCCCGGGGTGGAGATCGTGCTCGAACCGCCGGCCGCCAACCCGGACGCCTCCCCCGCCGACCGCCAGGCCATGGCCGAACTGCTCGCCAAGGGGCTGCTGCGCGGCGTCATCTTCGCCACCGACGACTGCGACGCCCTCTTCGCCCGCGTCGAGGCATCCGGCGCCGAGGTGCTCCAGGAGCCCATGGACCAGCCGTACGGGGTGCGCGACTGCGCCTTCCGCGACCCGGCCGGCAACATGCTGCGCTTCAACCAGCCCCGCGGCGGCGCCTGAGGGCGGATCAGCCGAGCGGCTCGCGCCACATCGGCCACATGCGCGGGCCGTCGGGCAGGTCGAGGGTGCGGCCGGTGGCGGCGAAGCCCAGCCGCTCGTACAGCCCGATGCTGCGCGGGCTGCTCGCCTCCAGATAGGCGGGCAGGCCCTCGCTGTCGCAGCGGTCCAGAGCCTGCCGGATCAGGGCCGTGCCCAGGCCCCGGCCCTGGTGTCCGGGCCGCACGCCGACCATCCAGAGATACGCGTGGGCCCGGCCCGCCGGGTGCGCCTCGGCCATCAGCCGGGCGATCAGCTCGACACGCTCGTTGTCCGGGTCGGCCTCCTCGCGCAGCCGCACCGCCTCGTCCGCCGCCGCGTCGACCGCGTCGGCGGGCTCGGCCGCCGGTACGGGCAGCCACAGCGCGCACCCCGTGCCGTCCTCGACGAGGTCGATGCGGCCCTCGGCGAGCACGATGTCGGTGAAGGCGGCCATCAGCCGGTGGTGCGTGGCACGGCGGTGGTCCTCCCCGGGGAAGACCCAGCTACTGACCGGATCGTCCTGGAACGCCTCGTCCAGCAGCCGGACGACCAGCCCGCGGTCCCCCTCCTCCGCCCTACGGATCGCCACACCCATCGTCCCGCCCCTTCGCCGTCAACAGCCCCCGTGCGTACGGGCGTTGACCCTATCGGCACGGGGTGCCGAGCCGAAGCGGCCGGGGCTGTCCGCGGGCGTACGGGGTCAGGAACCGTACGCCCGCGGGGCCTTCTCACTCCCCCGTTCCCCGGGCCGCCCTCCCCTCGGGCCTGCCCGTTCCTCCCTGGGCCCGCCCGTTCCCCGCGGGCTGCCCGGGTTCCTCGTCAGGCTCTGCGGCGGGTCACGAATTCGGCCAGGGCCAGGAGGCCGCCCGCCGACTCCGGGTCCGGGACCGCGCGGGACAGTTCGTCCACCGCCCGGGCCATCCGGTCGGCGGCCTCGGCCTGCGCCCAGTCGCGGCCGCCCGCGTGTTCGACGGCCAGCACCGTGCGTTCCAGGTCCCCCTCCTGGAACGGGGCCGCGTACAGCTCGGCCAGTTCGGCCGCCGCCGGGGTGCCGGAGGCGAGCGCCGAGACGACCGGCAGGGACTTCTTGCGGGCGATCAGATCCGCCCCGGCCGGCTTGCCGGTGCGACTCGGGTCTCCCCAGATGCCGATGACGTCGTCGATGAGCTGGAAAGCCAGACCGGCCTGCCGGCCGAAGGCGTCGAGCGCCTCCACCTCCTCGTGCGGCGCCCCCGCGTACAGCGCGCCCATCGCGCAGGCGCAGCCCAGCAGTGCCCCCGTCTTGGCCTCGGCCATCGCGAGCACCTCCTCGAGGGTGACGTCCTCGGGGCGGCGTTTCTCCAGTGCCGTGTCCGCGTGCTGCCCGGCGCACAGTTCGACGACGCAGGTGGCGAGCCGGGCGGCGGCGGCCGCGGAGGCCGGGTGCGGGTCCTCGGCGAGCAGCCGCTGGGCGAGCGCCTGCAACGCGTCCCCGGCGAGGATCGCGTCGGAGTCGCCGAACACGGTCCATGCGGTGGGGCGGTGCCGGCGGGTGGTGTCCCGGTCCATCACGTCGTCGTGGAGCAGGGTGAAGTTGTGCACCAGCTCCACGGCGGCCGCGGCCCGGACCGCCGCCTGCCGGTGGCCGCCGAGTGTGGCCGCCGCGGTCAGCACCAGCGCGGGCCGTATGGCCTTGCCCGCGTTGCCCGCGGCCGGGCTGCCGTCCGCGTGCTGCCAGCCGAAGTGGTAGAGCCCGATCCTGCGCATGGACTGCGGCAGCGACTCCACCGCCCGCCGCAGCTCAGGGTCGACCACGGCCCGGGTGCGCTCCAGGATCGCCGCGGCCTCCTGGCCGTCGGCCGGTCCTGGGCGGGCGGCCGGTCTCGCCCGGGGGGCGGGAGTGCTCCGGCCGGTGGCCTCCACCGATGCCGCCGGGGCCGGCAGGTCCGCCGGTTCCGCGGGTCCTGCCGGGTGCCTTCTGGTGTCCGTCATGAACTCACCCATGGGGTGCCTCCCCCTCGCCGGGGCCGGGCCGCCCGGAGGGTCTCCCCTCGGACGGCCCGGCGGACGGTGACGCCCGCAGCGGTGCCGGGCGCGTACCCCCGGGGTGTACCCGCCGCTTCGGGCGGGAACACTGCGTGCCGCGGCGCCGAGGTCACTGCCAGCGGCCGATCTCGACGTTCTCCAGGATGCCGAGCGCGTCCGGCACCATGACGGCCGCCGAGTAGTAGGCCGTCACCAGGTACTTGATGATGGCCTGTTCGTTGATGCCCATGAAGCGCACCGACAGGCTGGGCTCGATCTCGTCCGGGATGCCCGACTGCCGCAGCCCGATGACGCCCTGTTCCTCCTCTCCGGTACGCATGCAGATGATCGAGGTCGTCCGGGTGTCGCTGACCGGAATCTTGTTGCACGGGAAGATGGGCACCCCCCGCCAGGTGGGGATGCGGTTGCCCGCGACGTCGATGCTCTCGGGGACGAGTCCGCGCTTGTTGCACTCGCGGCCGAAGGCGGCGATGGCCTTGGGGTGGGCGAGGAACAGTTTGGATCCGCGCCGGCGGCTGAGGAGTTCGTCCATGTCGTCCGGGCTGGGCACGCCGGCGTGCGGCTGGAGCCGCTGGTCGTACTCGCAGTTGTGCAGCAGCCCGAAGTCCCGGTTGTTGACCAGCTCGTGTTCCTGGCGCTCCTTCAGCGCCTCGACCGTCAGCCGGAGCTGCTGCTCGGTCTGGTTCATGGGCTGGTTGTAGAGGTCGGCCACGCGCGTGTGGATGCGCAGCACCGTCTGGGCGATGCTCAGTTCGTACTCGCGCGGGGCGGCCTCGTAGTCGACGAACGTGTGCGGGATGTCCGCCTCGCCGGAGTGGCCGGAGGAGAGGTCGACCTCCTTCTCGCCGTACTTGTTGGTGCGCTGCGCGGGGATCGACCGGCGGTTGCTCAGGTGTTCGCGCAGCGAGTCGGAGCGTTCCGCGAGCTGTTCGACGTCCCGGCGCGGGAGCGTGAGCACGGTGCACGCGGTGGCCGCGCGGGCGGTGTACTCCCAGATCGCCTCCGGGTCCAGGAGCGCCTGGTCGCCGAAGTACGCGCCGTCGGCGAGGACTCCGAGCACCACGTCGCCCCCGTAGGGGCCGCTGCCGATCTTCTCGACCTTGCCGTGGGCGATGAGGAACACCTCGTCGACCTGGCTGCCGAAGGAGGCGATGATCTGGCCCGCCTCGATCTCGCGCTGCCTGCAACGCTGGGCGAGTTCGCCGAGTACCTCCTCGTCGTCGTACGACCGCAGGGCCGGCAGTTCGCCGAGCTCCGCGGGAATGACACTGACCTGGTCACCCGTCTTCACGAAGGTGACACGGCCGTCTCCGACCGCATAGCTGAGCCGGCGGTTCACCCGGTACGTGCCGCCCTGGAGATCCACCCACGGCAGCATCCGCAGCAGCCAGCGCGAGCTGATCTCCTGCATCTGGGGCACGGACTTGGTGGTCGTGGCCAGGTTCCGCGCGGCGGATGTGCCGAGACTCTGCTGGGGACGGGTCTGCTCCGCGCGGACCTCTTCGCCTACCGACATGTACTTTCGCCCTCCCGATCATGCACTGAACTGCGGGGACAAGCCTTCCATCACGGACGGTCGCGGTGCTATTACACGAAAGAGGGGGAATGGATCATTGCGGGTGTGGGCACACTGGGGATCCGCTGCCGCCGTGGGCCCCCCGTCACTGGCCGAAACCCCTCGCACCGCCGTCCGAACGGTGGTTGAGGGCGACGGTCCCCGGTACAAGGTCCGTTGCCGGGCGGCACGGAAGGCGGCCGCCCCCCGCACGTGAGGAGGCGGCATGGCCTCACCCATGTCCGCGACCGCGTTCCTGCACGCGCTCAGGGACGAGGGCGTCACCGTCGTCGAGGTCGGCGACTGGAAGCACCACAACCGCAACCACAAGGGCCCCTGGGGGCCGGTGAACGGCGTGATGATCCATCACACGGTCACCTCGGGCGCCGCCGCCACGGTGGAGCTGTGCCGCAAGGGCTACTCGGGGCTGCCGGGGCCGCTGTGCCACGGGGTGATCACCAAGGACGGCGTGGTCCACCTCGTCGGGTACGGCCGCGCCAACCACGCCGGGCTCGGGGACGACGACGTGCTGCGCGCGGTCGTCGCCGAGAAGGCGCTGCCGCACGACAACGAGGCGAACACCGACGGCAACCGGCACTTCTACGGGTTCGAGTGCGAGAACCTGGGCGACGGCGAGGACCCGTGGCCGAAGGCGCAGTTGGAGGCCATCGAGCGGGTCTCGGCGGCGGTGTGCCGGCACCACGGGTGGACGGAGCGGTCCGTGATCGGGCACCTGGAGTGGCAGCCGGGGAAGACAGACCCGCGGGGGTTCACCATGGCGTCGATGCGCAAGCGCATCGGGGACCGGCTGAAGTAGGCGCGCCGGCGCGTACGGGCACGGGGCCCGCCGCCTGTCGCCCGCCACGCGCGCGTGGCGGGTGCGTGCGCGGCCCTCGGGACGCACACGGACAATGGCCGGATGACCGGCCCCCACGTCCCCGACACGTCCGGCGCGCCCGGTCCGCCGGACGTCGCCGCCCTGCGCCCCCGGCTGCCCTCGCCCCTCCAGGACGTCGAGGACGAGCGGTTCGGGCGGCACGGTGTGCGGCTCGTGCTGAAGCGGGACGATCTGATCCACCCGGAGATCGTCGGCAACAAGTGGCGCAAGCTCGCGCCCAATCTCGCCGCGGCGGCCGGGCGGCCCGTGGTCACCTTCGGCGGCGCCTACTCCAACCATCTGCGCGCCACCGCCGCCGCGGGCCGGCTGCTGGGGCTGGAGACCGTGGGGGTGGTGCGCGGGCAGGAACTGGCCGGGCGGCCCCTCAACGCCTCCCTGGCGCGCTGCGCGGCCGACGGGATGCGGCTGCACTTCGCCGACCGGGCGGCGTACCGGCGCAAGGCGGAGCCGGAGACGCTGGCGGCCCTGCTGCGTGCGGCGGGCGCCGAGGACGCGTACGTGGTGCCCGAGGGCGGCAGCAACTCCCGTGCCGTGCGCGGCTGCCGGACCCTCGGCGAGGAGCTGCGCGGCCGCGCGGACGTCGTCGCCGTGGCGTGCGGCACCGGCGGCACGCTGGCAGGGCTGGCGGCGGGGCTGGGCCCGGGGCAGCGTGCCCTGGGTGTGGCGGTGCTCAAGGGCGGTTTCCTGGCCGCCGAGACGGCCGCCCTCCAGGAGCGGGCGTTCGGCGGCAGGCGCGGCGACTGGTGGCTGGAGGACCGCTTCCACTGCGGCGGCTACGGCCGTACGACGCCCGCCCTCGAGGCGTTCGCACAGGACTTCGAGGAGCGGCACGGGCTGCCCGTGGAGCGGCTGTATGTGGCCAAAATGCTGACCGGGCTCCTCACGCTGACGGAAGAGGGTGTCTTCCCGCGCGGGACGACGCTCGCGGCGGTGGTCACCGGCCGCCCCTTCCCCTGAAGCCCGCGGGACGGCTCAGGTGGTCTCCCGGTACGCCGCCGCCTCCTCCAGGTCGAGGCGGCGCAGCAGGGTGCGGAGCATCTCGTCGTCGATGTAGCGGCCGTCGCGGAGCCTGACGAACATCTCCCGTTCGGCGCCGATCATCTCCCGGGACAGCCGGCGGTAGGTGTCGTCGACGCTCTCCCCGGTGACCGGGTTGACCGAGCCCAGGCGCTCCCAGACGGCGTTGCGGCGGCGCTCCATGACCTCGCGCAGCCTGTCGGCCAGGGGCGGCGGCAGGGCGTTGCGCTCGTCGGTGAGGAGGTCGTGCAGGCGCTGTTCGGCGGCGCGGGAGGCCTGCGCCTGGGCGTTGGCCTCGGCGAGTGTCTCGCTCTGCGGGTCGGGCCGGGGCAGCCGGAGCCGGCGGATCAGCGGGGGCAGGGTGAGGCCCTGCACCACCAGGGTACCGATCACGGTGGTGAACGTCAGGAAGAGGATCAGGTTCCGCTCGGGGAAGGGGGCGCCGCCGTGCACGGTGAGCGGGACGGAGAAGGCGACGGCGAGCGAGACCACGCCGCGCATGCCTGCCCAGCCGATGATGAGCGGGCTCTTCCAGGTGGGATTCTCCTCGTTGCGCCGCACGCGGGCGGAGAGCGCCCGGGGCAGGAAGGTGCTGGGGAACACCCAGGCGAAACGGACGGCGACGACCACCAGGAAGAGGACGACCGCGTAGACCGCCGCCCTGGTGCCCTCGTTCTCGCCGAGCCCCTTGAGGACGACGGGAAGCTGGAGTCCGATGAGCGCGAACACCGAGGACTCCAGCAGGAACGCCACCATCTTCCACACCGCCTCCTCCTGGAGCCGGGTGGCGAAATCGACCTCCCAGTTGTGGTGGCCCAGGTAGAGGGCGACGACGACCACGGCGAGCACTCCGGAGGCGTGCAGCTGTTCGGCGACCGCGTAGGCGACGAACGGGATGAGCAGGGAGAGGGTGTTCTGGAGCAGCGCCTCCTTGAGGCGGGTGCGCAGCCAGTGCAGGGGCACCATGAGGAGCAGTCCGACGACGACTCCGCCGACCGCGGCGAGCAGGAACTCCTCCAGGCCGTCGGCCCAGGTGGCGCCCTCGCCGACGGCAGCGGCCAGCGCCACCTTGTAGGCGGTGATCGCGGTGGCGTCGTTCACCAGGGACTCGCCCTGGAGGATCGTCGTCAGCCGGGAGGGCAGTCCGAGCCGGCGGGCCACCGCGGTCGCCGCCACCGCGTCCGGAGGTGCCACCACCGCGCCCAGCACCAGGGCGGCGGGCAGCGGCAGCCCCGGGATCAGCAGGTACGCCGCCCAGCCGACGGCCAGGGTCGCGAAGAGCACGTAGCCGACCGACAGCAGCATGATCGGCCGCCGTTGGGCCCGCAGGTCGAGGTAGGAGCTGTCGCTGGCCGCCGTGTAGAGCAGGGGCGGCAGCAGCAGCGGCAGGACGATCTCGGGGTCGAGCCCGTAGCCGGGCACTCCGGGGGCGTAGGAGACCGCGAGTCCGGCGGCGACCAGGAGGAGCGGAGCGGGGACGGCCGTGCGCCGGGCCGCCCCGGCGACCGCGGCACTGCCCGCGACCAGCAACAGCAGTGGGAATACGTGCATCGTCCTGCGCCCGCCCTCATTCTCCGCGCGGTCCCCCGTGGGCCCGTCGTAACCTGGCAATCATGAAACAGTGCACGCACACCGACGCGCTGCCGCACCCCGAACCCGCACCGTCGCACGAGACGTGCCAGGAGTGCCTCGCGGAGGGCACGCACCCGGTGCAGCTGCGGATGTGCCTGGGGTGCGGCCATGTGGCCTGCTGCGACTCCTCGCCCAACCGGCACGCCACGGCGCACTACAAGGAGAGCGGGCACCCCGTCATGCGCACGTTCGAGCCCGGGGAGGACTGGCGCTGGTGCTTCGTCGACCACGTCCTCGTCTGAGCGTCCCGATCCGGTCGCCCCGTGTGCGACCCTGAGCCGGACGGTTCGGCGGTCTGACGTCTGGGTACGTCAATCCGGCGCGCGCTCTTCCCAATTGGGCCCGCCCACCCCCTAGCCACTGTGCGTGTTCGCGTGTTTACTATGAGTGACAGCAAGGGGCTGGGGTCCCGGGGACAGAAAACGCCGAGCGCGGTAGCGTCACCGCTGCACCAGTGGTGCGCCACCCGAGGGGCGACCCTCGGCCCCCAGAATGCTTGTACCACCTTGGAGGTGAGGGTGTCCCAGATCGCAGGCGATCCCGCGACCCAGGACTTCGTGGAAGTCCGGCTGCCGGCTGCCGGGGCCTACCTGTCGGTGCTGCGCACGGCCACCGCCGGTCTCGCGGCCCGTTTGGACTTCACCCTCGACGAGATCGAGGACCTGCGCATCGCAGTCGACGAGGCCTGCGCGATCCTGCTCCAGCAGGCCGTGCCCGGCTCGGTGCTCAGCTGTGTCTTCCGGCTGGTCGACGACTCTCTCGAGGTCACGGTGTCGGCCCCGACCACCGACGGCCACGCCCCGTCGCGCGACACGTTCGCCTGGACCGTGCTGTCGGCCCTGGCGGGCAAGGTCTCCTCGGCGGTCTCCGACGACAAGGTCGTGTCCATCAGCCTCTACAAACAGCGCGGCGCGGGACCCGGGCCGGCGTGACGAACGGGGACGGGCCGGTGCGCAACGAAGAGCGCGGCACACGGAAACCGCCCGCGGAGGGCGACGGCGGCCCGGGCGGGCCGCCGCGCGCGGCGGACGGCATCGACGGCATCCCTGAGCAGGCCCGGCCGCATCCGGAGGACGAGTCCTCCGCGGTCGGTGTCCCGGCCGGCGGACAGCGGGCGCAGGAGGGCGTCTCCCGGGGCGCGCCCGCACCGGCGTCGATCGGGGTTCTCCCTGTTCCAGCGGGGTCGGGAGCTCGGGGAAGGGTGACGGGCCAGACGATGAGCGAGCACGAGCGGAACGCCGAGCAGGGCGTGCGGGAGACCCCGCAGCACACGGAGCACGCCCCGCACGGGCAGCACGCACAGCACGCGCAGCACGACCCCACGGACCGCAGCGGCGCGCGGGCGATGTTCGTCGAACTGCGCGCCCTGCCGGCGGGCAGCCCGGAGTACGCGGAGCTACGCAACCGGCTGGTCCGGATGCATCTGCCGCTCGTGGAGCACCTCGCGCGCCGGTTCCGCAACCGCGGCGAGCCGCTGGACGACCTCACGCAGGTCGCCACCATCGGGCTGATCAAGTCGGTCGACCGGTTCGACCCCGACCGGGGCGTGGAGTTCTCCACCTACGCGACGCCGACGGTGGTCGGCGAGATCAAGCGGCACTTCCGCGACAAGGGCTGGGCGGTGCGCGTCCCGCGCCGGCTCCAGGAACTGCGCCTGGCGCTCACCACGGCCACGGCGGAACTCTCCCAGCTGCACGGCCGCTCCCCCACGGTGCACGAGCTGGCCGAGAAGCTGGCCATCTCCGAGGAGGAGGTGCTGGAGGGCCTGGAGTCCGCCAACGCGTACTCCACGCTGTCGCTGGACGTCCCCGACACCGACGACGAGTCCCCGGCGGTCGCGGACACGCTCGGCGCGGAGGACGAGGCGCTGGAGGGCGTCGAGTACCGCGAGTCGCTCAAGCCGCTCCTCGAGGACCTCCCGCCGCGTGAGAAGCGCATCCTGCTGCTGCGGTTCTTCGCCAACATGACCCAGTCGCAGATCGCGCAGGAGGTCGGCATCTCGCAGATGCACGTCTCCCGCCTGCTGGCCCGCACGCTGGCCCAGCTCCGGGAGAAGCTGCTGGTGGAGGAGTAGCAGGGGGCGGCGCGTCGGGAAGGGGGCGGGCCCCGCGTCGGCGTACTACTTCGGTTCGGCGCGGCCCGGGCCCTTGATGCCCAGTGCCTTCGTCGTCGCGGGGTTGACCAGCAGGACCAGCGCCGTGATCGCCACCACCGCGAGGACGATGCCCGCCGGGATCGCCACACTGTCGGCCTGGAGCAGGCTGTAGGCCACCGGCAGCGCCATGATCTGCGTGATCACGGCCGGCCCCCGGCTCCAGCCGCGCCGCAGCAGCAGCCCGCGCGCGGCCAGCAGCGGCAGCAGCGCGAGCACGACCAGCGTGACGCCGCCGGTGATCCCCGTCTGCCGGTCGCCGGAGTCGCCGGCCGCCCCCAGGACGAGCATCCACACCCCGCCGGCGGCCAGGGCGAGCCCTTCCAGCGCGCACAGCGCCGCCGCGGCCGTCAGTCGCGCGGGACGCGGGCCGACGGGACCGTCGGGCTTCTCGGCGGCGGGGTCGGTGTCCGGGGCGGATCTCTGCTCAGAACTCACCCTTGAAGGGTAGCCCTGGCGTGCGGGCCCATTCCGGGCCGCCGGGTGTCCTGCGCCGAGCCGCTCCACGGACCGTTCCCCGGGCCGTTCTGCGGTCCGTTCCCCGGCCCGTTCCGAGGGCCGTTCCGAGGGCCGAGGACACCCTCGGGCTGGGCCGAGTACCACCCGGTAGGTAACCTGCATCGCATGCGTGCACTTCTCGTGGTCAATCCGGCGGCAACCACCACAAGCGCACGTACGCGTGACGTCCTGATCCACGCGCTGGCGAGCGAGATGAAGCTCGAGGCGGTCATGACCGAGTACCGCGGCCATGCCCGCGACCTCGGCCGGCAGGCCGCGGAGAGCGAGGACATAGACCTGGTCGTCGCCCTCGGCGGCGACGGCACGGTCAACGAGGTCGTCAACGGCCTGCTGCACCACGGCCCCGACCCCGGCAGGCTGCCCGGCCTCGCCGTGGTCCCGGGCGGCTCCACCAACGTCTTCGCCCGCGCCCTCGGTCTGCCCAACGACGCCGTGGAGGCCACCGGCGCCCTGCTCGACGCGCTGCGCGAGGGCAGCCAACGCACCGTCGGCCTCGGCCGGGCCTCCGGTGTGCCCGGCACGGACGACGAGTCGGTGCCGGCCCGCTGGTTCACCTTCTGCGCGGGGCTGGGCTTCGACGCGGGCGTGATCGGCCGGGTCGAACAGCAGCGCGAGCGGGGCCGGCGGTCGACCCATGCGCTGTATCTGCGCCAGGTCGTCCGTCAGTTTCTGGACGAACCCCACCGTCGGCACGGAACGATCACACTGGAGCGGCCCGGCGAGGAGCCGGTCACCGATCTGGTGCTGTCGATCATCTGCAACACCTCGCCGTGGACGTTTCTCGGCAATCGCCCGGTGTACGCGTCACCTAAGGCCTCGTTCGATACCGGGCTCGACATCCTCGGGCTCAGCCGTATGTCGACGGCCGCGGTTGCCCGGTATGCGACCCAGTTGCTCACTTCGTCCCCCGAGCGCGGACCCCGTGGGAAGCACGCGGTGTCGCTGCACGACCTGACGGACTTCACCTTGCATTCGAAGGTGCCACTGCCCCTCCAGATGGACGGCGACCACCTCGGACTGCGTACCAGCGTGGCGTTCACAGGCGTACGCCGTGCACTGCGTGTGATTGTGTGAGCAGAACGGGCCAAAGTCCTTTCACTCGAACGTTTAGGCCAGGGTCCACCCCTTGGAAGTACGGCTGTGACCTAGTCGACACCAAGGAATCAAAAAAAACTTTCCGGAAGGGGTTGTATCCGCCGCTGAGGTTTGCGAGTCTCTACGTGGCGCTCGGGACGGCACGGCAACACCGGCCCCCCTAAGAGCCCGAATCCCTCCTCGAAACCAGGACCGCCGCAGTGTGGCTGACGGTCGGCCCTTCACTTGTCGGGGGATTCGTGAAAGCGTTCACATTCACAAGCAACCGCACGTAATACCAAGGAGAGGTAGCAGCCATGGACTGGCGTCACAACGCCGTTTGCCGCGAGGAAGACCCCGAGCTGTTCTTCCCCATCGGCAACACCGGTCCTGCGCTGCTGCAGATCGAGGAAGCCAAGGCCGTCTGCCGGCGCTGCCCCGTGATGGATCAGTGTTTGCAGTGGGCGCTCGAGTCCGGTCAGGACTCCGGCGTCTGGGGTGGTCTCAGCGAGGACGAGCGCCGCGCCATGAAGCGCCGCGCCGCCCGCAACCGGGCCCGTCAGGCCTCCGCCTGACACACCCACCCCGTACGAGCCCGAGCCCGGCGGCGCGTGCAGCGAGCACGCATCTCCCGCCCCCGAGCCGCAGCGCGCAGTACCCCCGATGCGCTTGAAGCAAGCAGCAGTTCGAGCCCCGGACCTTCTGGTCCGGGGCTCGCTGTTTTCCACGACCCCGCGCCGGCCCGGACTGCTCCCGGCCGCACCGGGCTACTTCTGGGCCCGGACCGGGACGTCCAGGATGACGCGGGTGCCGTGTCCGCTCGCCGCCGGGACCATGTCGAAGGTGCCGCCCAACTCCCCCTCCACCAGGGTCCGGACGATTTGCAGGCCGAGGTTGCCCGAGCGGTGCGGGTCGAAGCCCTCGGGCAGGCCCACCCCGTCGTCCTGCACGGTGACCAGCAGACGGGCCTCCTTGGACGTGCCGCCGCGGACCGCCGAGACCTCGACCGTGCCGGTCTCGCCCGGGCCGAAGCCGTGCTCCAGTGCGTTTTGCAGGACTTCGGTGAGGACCATGGAGAGCGGGGTGGCGACCTCCGCGTCCAGGATGCCGAAGTGTCCGGTGCGCCGGCCGGTGACCTTGCCCGGGGAGATCTCGGCGACCATGGCGAGCACCCGGTCGGCGATCTCGTCGAACTCCACCCGCTCGTCCAGGTTCTGAGACAGCGTCTCGTGGACGATGGCGATCGAGCCGACCCGGCGGACGGCCTCCTCCAGCGCCTCCCGGCCGCGCTCGGAGTCGATGCGGCGGGCCTGGAGCCGCAGCAGCGCGGCGACCGTCTGGAGGTTGTTCTTGACCCGGTGGTGGATCTCCCGGATGGTGGCGTCCTTGGTGATCAACTCGCGCTCGCGGCGGCGCAGTTCCGTGACGTCCCGGAGCAGGACCAGGGAACCGATGCGCACACCCTTGGGCTTGAGCGGGATGGCGCGGAACTGGATCACTCCGTCCCTGGCCTCGATCTCGAACTCGCGCGGCGCCCAGCCGCTGGCCACCTTGGCCAGCGCCTCGTCCACCGGGCCCCGGGTGGGGGCGAGTTCGGCCGTCGTCTGCCCGAGGCGGTGGCCCACGAGGTCGGAGGCGAGGCCCATGCGGTGATACGCGGACAGGGCGTTGGGCGAGGCGTACTGGACGATGCCGTCCGCGTCCAGCCGGACCAGGCCGTCGCCGACGCGCGGGGCGGCGTCCATGTCGACCTGCTGGTCGGGGAAGGGGAAGGAGCCGGCCGCGATCATCTGGGCGAGGTCGGAGGCGCTTTGCAGATAGGTCAGTTCGAGGCGGCTCGGGGTGCGCACGGTGAGCAGGTTGGTGTTGCGCGCGATGACGCCGAGGACGCGCCCCTCGCGCCGTACGGGGATGGACTCGACGCGGACCGGGACCTCCTCGCGCCACTCGGGATCGCCCTCGCGGACGATGCGCCCCTCGTCCAGGGCGGCGTCGAGCAGCGGGCGGCGGCCGCGCGGGACGAGGTGGCCGACCATGTCGTCCTGGTACGAGGTGGGGCCGGTGTTGGGGCGCATCTGGGCGACCGAGACGTACCGCGTGCCGTCGCTGGTGGGGACCCACAGGACGAGGTCGGCGAAGGAGAGGTCGGAGAGCAGCTGCCACTCCGAGACCAGCAGGTGGAGCCACTCGAGGTCGGAGTCGCCGAGGGCCGTGTGCTGGCGTACGAGTTCGTTCATGGAGGGCACGTGCCGAGCGTACCCGGGGGTGCGGACACTGCCCGCATTCGCCCGATTCGGGGGCCGGAGGCACCCGCGGGCCGCGGCGCCTGGGAGGGACCCTCAGCCCTCCCGGCACCGCAGCCCGGAGCAGCATCGGCCGTGGGTGTGCGGTCCCGTTCGGCCGAAGGTGAGGAGCCGGAGCAGTCAGGGCAGAGAGCGCCGGTTCCTCGGTCCGCCCTCCTGTGCGGGGAGGACGGAAGTGCGGTCGTCGGCCGGTTCGTGGCCCGTCCGCGCGTCCGTTCGAAGTGGGGAAGCGTGGACTAGACCATGCCTGGCCAAGGCCCATTGTCGCTGGCCGCACGCGCGTGTGTCCATGCATGACGGGATGTTTCTTTCGCCTTTTCCCGCACGTCGCGTCGGGTGGGCATGGTGTGCGCGCGGGGTCTTCGCGGGCCCTGCCCCGGCGGAGGCCGCTCTGCTAGATTGGTCTAAACCACATAGCGACCCTCTCGGCAGATCGGCAGGCCAGCGTGGAAGTTGTCATCGTCCCCGACGCCGCGGCGGGCGGCGAGCTCGTCGCGGAAGCCGTCGTCCGGCTGGTCGGACGCAAGCCCGACGCCCTGCTCGGCGTGGCGACCGGATCGACCCCCCTGCCCGTGTACCAGGCCCTCGGGGCGAAGGTGCGCGCCGGTGAGGTGGACACCTCCCGGGTGCGGATCGCCCAGCTCGACGAGTACGTGGGGCTGCCGGCCGAGCACCCCGAGTCCTACCGCTCCGTACTCGCGCGCGAGGTGCTCCGGCCGCTCGGGATCGGCATGGACGCGTTCATGGGGCCCGACGGGACGGCCGAGGACGTGCAGGCGGCGTGCGAGGCGTACGACGCGGCGCTGGCGGGGGCCGGTGGGGTGGACCTGCAACTGCTGGGGATCGGGACGGACGGGCACATCGGGTTCAACGAGCCGTGCTCGTCGCTGGCGTCGCGGACGCGGATCAAGACGTTGACGGAGCAGACGCGGGTGGACAACGCGCGGTTCTTCGACGGGGAGATCGCCCAGGTGCCGCACCATGTGATCACGCAGGGGATCGGGACGATCCTGGAAGCGCGGCATCTGGTGCTGCTCGCCACGGGCGAGGGGAAGGCGGACGCGGTGGCGGCGACGGTGGAGGGGCCGGTGGCGGCGGTGTGCCCGGCGTCGGCGTTGCAGTTGCACGCGCATGCGACGGTGGTGGTGGACGAGGGCGCGGCGTCGAAGCTGAAGCTGGCGGACTACTTCCGGCATACGTTCGCCGACAAGCCGGCCTGGCAAGGGATCTGAGACCACCTCGCGGCCGGAGGGAGGCGCCCCCGGCCTCGGGGCCGGGGGCGCCTCCCTCCGGGTGGGCGAAGACTCCGCGCTCCGCCGGGTCACCCTCCGCCGGCGGGCCTTTCGCCGGCCGGGTCTTCGCCGGCCGTGCCTTCGCCGGTCAGCCCTTCGCCGGGATGACGAAGGAGACCATGGAACGGGCCGGGACGTCCGCGGTGAGACGACCGCCCACGCCGCGCACCGGGGCCTGGGCGCTCAGATGGTTGCCCTCGTTCGTCAGGTAGCGCTCGACGGAGACGCCGTTCACGCCGGGCAGTGCCAGGGTGGTCGAGGCCTGCTCGTGGCCGTTGTTGATGACCTGCACGGCGATCGACCCGTCCTGGTTCCGGAACGCGCTCACGCCCAGCAGGGAGTTGGGGTTCTTCGTCCCGATCCGGTGTGCGCCGGGCTTGACGAACCGGCTGAACTGGGCCATGGCCCACAGCCGCGCGGAGGCGTCGGCCTTGCCGTCCTTCAGCTGGATCAGCGCGCTGTTGCTGCCCGTGTTCTCCGCGCCGATCCAGTACAGGAAGGCGCTGACGTTCCCCTCGGTGAAGGAGTCCTGGATCTTGTTGGCCCACTCCAGGCCCTCGCCCGCCTTGCCGATGGCGTCCCAGTGGTTGTTCCAGTCGCCGTCCAGGTCGGCCCACTCCGACTGCCAGGTGGGCTTGTCGGTGCTCAGCGGCGAGGACGGCTCGCTCTGGTAGCCGTGGCCGACGACGGTGTCGACGTACTGGTCGGCGCCCGGCACCGACTTCATCTCCTGGAGCATCTCCTCCTGGTCACGCCAGCCGGTGGCCTCCCCGAAGGCGATCTTCGTCTTCAGGTCCGACTTCTCCAGCAGGGGGCCGAACACCTTCAGGAAGTCCGCGGCCTGGTAGCCGTCGGAGCGCATGCTCGCGTACTCGGTGGTGAGGTCGGGCTCGTTGGTGAAGCCGACGTGGGTGACGTCGATGCCCTCCTGCGCGTAGAACTTGAGGTACTGCACGAGGTACTTGGCGTACGCGGCGCGCCAGTCCCCGGTGGCGCAGTCCGTGCCGCGCACGCCGCACAGCTCGCCCCCGTTTCTGTCGTCGCCGTTGGTCTTCATGTAGCCGGGCGCGCTCCAGGCGTCGGCGTAGACGTTCTTCACGCCGTACTTCCGCGCCTGCTTGGTCAGCCACACCTGACCGTTGTCGTCGCCGTCCCAGACGTAGTGCGGGGTGGCGCCGGGGGAGCCCGGGCTCGCGGGCTCGATGGACTTCATCCAGTCCTGGTCGTCCGAGGGCGAGGAGCCGATGCCGTTGCGCAGGATGGTCAGGCCCGCGCCCTTGTCGTCGCTGAAGAGGAGGTCGAGCACCTGCTGCCGGGTGTCGGGAGAGAGGTTCTGGATCTGGCGGGCGCGCTGGAAGGCCTCCGAGAAGCCGAAGCCGTCGACGACCTGGTACCGCTGGTGCGGGTCGACCGTGATGGTGGTCCGATCCGCCACCTGCGCCGGGGCGGCGCCGGCCTGTGCCGGGCCGGCGCTCAGGGTCGTCGCGCCGAGGGCGAGGAGGCCGGTGAGGACGGTGGCCGCCCTGACGCTCCGGCGGGACCGCGACGTCGTGATGCTCTGCATACCTTGCACACACCTTCGTTCCGGTGGAATCGACGGAGAACGCCGCCGTACGGTCGCACAATCGCCTAGCGCGCAACGGGGGTGCCGGGCGGCGGGTATTACAGTGGTGCGCTCTTCCGGCCGGAAGGCTCTTTCACGTTATGAGCAATTTCTCGGGCCGGTCAACCGTGTTCCGGAATTTATTGGGGAATTACCGATTCGCCGAAATCAGGGCAGGCCTCGGCGCCGGCCGGTTCCCCGTGTCGCACGGCGGAACAGGCCGGTCGGCCGGGGGTTCACTCAGCCGGGGCGGAGGAGGTCGGTGCCGCTCGGTCCGCGACGCCGCGCAGGTGGGCGCGCATGGCCGCCTCGCACCGCTCCGGGTCCCCGGCCGCGAAGGCGTCCAGGATCGCCTGGTGTTCGGCGAGCGCGACGTCCGTGTCCGTCACCCGGGTTCCGTGAAATCGCCGGAAACGCTGCACATGTGCCCCGAGCGGATCGATGGCATCGCACAGAAATCGGTTTCCGCATTTCTTGGCGATGACGTCATGAAAAGCGGAGTCGGCCTGGAGATAAGCGCGGAAATCGTCATTGTCGCGCTGCGCCGCGGCCTGCGTCATACGTGTGTGCCATTCCTGGAGCAACCGCGTGGTGCCGGCGGCGTCCCGGTCGCAGGCGTGCCGGGCGTTGTACGGCTCGATGAGCAGGCGGGCGGCCATCAGCTGCGCGAACTCCTCGTCGGTGAGCATCGGCGCGACCGTGTAGCCCTTGAGCGGGATACGGTGCACGAGACCCGTGTGCTCCAGCTTCGCCAGGGCTTCGCGCAGCGGGGTGGCCGAGACGTTCCACTCGCGGGCGATGGTGTCGATGCGCAGCGCCGTCCCCGGGGCCAGACCCTCGTCGAGGATCAGCGACAGCAGGGCCTCGTAGGCCTCGTCCATCAGTGCGGTGCGTACCGGTCCGCCGCCCTTCCGCCTCCCGGCGCCGCCCATGTGGTGCCCTCCGTTCTGCCCGGCGCCGCTGCGCGCGCCTCTTCGTGGCGGATCCCAGGTTAGCGGCCCGGCCCGGGTGTCCCCCGTGCGGTCCGGACCGGGGCACCGCCCGCCCCCGGTCAGTCACGGGAGTGCGGGGACAGCAGCGTGACCAGGGACGAGTCGTCCTCGGCGGCCAGGCCCCGCGCCATCGCCAACTGGTAGAGCTGGTCGGCCGCCGCCGCCACCGGGGTGGCCACCCCGGCCTGCTTGGCCAGCTCCACCACCAGGTGCATGTCCTTGCGGATGATGTCCAGCCGTGAGCGCAGCTCGGGTCCGCCGGAGCCGTCGGCGGTGCGGCGGTACTGCTGCGCCATGCGCGGTCCGCGGTCGGCCAGCATGAAGGAGGCGGCGGCGCCCTGGCCGAGCACCTCCACGGCCGCGTCGACGTCGAGGCCCAGGGAGTGCGCGAGGGCGAGGGACTCGGCCGCGGCGGCGGTGTGGATGCCGCACAGCAGCTGGTTGACGGTCTTCATGATCTGCCCGTCGCCCACGTGGGCGCCCACCACGTGGACGGTGCCCGCGAGCCGGTCCAGCACCGGACGGGAGGCGGCCAGCGCGGCGTCGTCGGCCCCGACCATGATGAGCAGTTCGCCGGATCCGGCCCGGACGGCGCCGCCGCTGACCGGGGCGTCGACGAGCAGCACCCCCTGCTCGGCCAGGCGGGCGGCGGCGGACTTCACGGCGTCGACGCCGACGGTGCTGGTGACGACGACCACGCTGTCGCGCCGCAGCTTGGCGCCGGCCCCCGCGGAGCCGCTGCCGTCGCCGAACAGACAGGCCGTCAGCTGCGCCTGGTCGCGGACGGCGACCACGACGACGTCCGCGCCGTCGACGGCCTCGGCCGGGTCGGCGGCCGGAACGGCACCCGCGGCGGCGGCCAGGTCGCGCCGCGGTCCGGCGATGTCGAAGGCGCGCACGGGGAAGGCCCCGGCCAGATGGGTCGCCATGGGCAGCCCCATCGCGCCCAGTCCCAGAACGGCGGTGACGGGGGCGTCGGCAGGGACGGTGGTGGTGTGCGGCTGCGGCTCGGACACGGTGTGTTCCTTACGGTCGGTGCGGGTGGAGAGGGTGGGGGCGGCCGGGCGGGCGGCGGGCCCTGCGGCTCGGGGAGAGCCGGTGCGGGCGGCGGGCCCCTCGGCTCCGGGAGAGCCGGTGCGGGCGAGGCCCGCCCGGCCGCTCCCGGCCCCGGTCGTCTCGTCAGACCAGGACGGCATGCATGAGCAGGGCCATCCCCAGGCCGACGAGGGCGACGAGGGTGGACAGGACGGACCAGGTCTTGACGTTCTGGGCCACCGACATGCCGAAATACTCCTTCGACAGCCAGAAGCCGGCGTCGTTGACATGCGAGAAGAACAGGGAGCCGGCGCCCACGGCCAGGGCCAGCAGGCTCGCCTCGACCTGACCGGTACCGGCGGCCATGGGGGCGATGATGCCGGCGGCCGCGGTGGTGGCCACCGTCGCCGAACCGGTGGCGAGGCGGATGAGGACGGCCACCAGCCAGCCGAGGACCAGCAGCGGGATGTTCGCCTGGGCGGCGCCCTTGCCGATCGCGTCGGCGACTCCCGAGTCGACGATCAGCTGTTTGAAGCCGCCGCCGGCGCCGACGATGAGCAGGATGCCCGCCACCGGCGGCAGACCGGAGGAGACGATGGAGCGGACCTCGGCCCTGCTCTTGCCCAGCGCGTAGCCGAAGGTGGCCGTGGCGACGAGGACGACGAGGAACATCGCCACCAGCGGGTTGCCCAGGAAGTCCAGGAGCGTGTTGTACCAGGCGCTGCCGGGGAAGGCGATGTCCACGACCGACTTGGCGATCATCAGCACGACCGGGAGCGCGATCGTCAGCAGGGAGACGGCGAGCGACGGCGTCCGGCGGCCGTTCTCGCTCTCCTCGTTCACCACCAGCGACTCCACCAGCGCCGCCGGCGGCTCGGCGTGGACCCGCTTGGCGATGAAGTTGCCGTAGAGGGGTCCGGCGATGATCACCGACGGGATCGCCGCTATCAGGCCGAGCCCCAGGGTGATGCCGACGTCGGCGTGGAGGGCGTCCACCGCGACGAGCGGGCCGGGGTGCGGCGGCACGAAGGCGTGCAGCGCGCCGAGACCGGCGAGCGCGGGAACCGCGATGCGGACCAGCGGGGTGGCCGTGCGCTTGGACATCACGACGATGAGCGGCACCAGCAGGACGAGTCCGACCTCGAAGAACATCGGCAGTCCGATGACGACCGCGATCAGTGCCATGCGCCAGGGCAGCGAGCGGGCGCCCGCACGGGCGGTGAAGGCGTCGACGATGCTGTTCACCGCGCCGGAGTCGGCGAGGAGTTTGCCGAGGATGGCCCCGAGTGCGATGAGCGCGCCGGTGCCGCCGAGCGTGCTGCCCATGCCGTCACCGAAGGATCCGACCACCTTGTCGAGATCCAGGCCGGCGCCGATGCCGAGCACCAGCGAGCCGGCGATGAGCGCGACGAAGGGGTGGAAGTCGAGGACGCTGATCAGCGTGACGATCACGACGATGGCCACGCCGACCATGACGAGCAGCAGCGTGTCGTGTCCGCTCCAGTCCGCGGACTGCGCGGCGGCCATCACGGAGTGGGCGGCTGTGGTGGGTCTTGAGAACGACATCGTTGGCGATTCCTTGTCACCGGGCCCCATGGACGCCGGGGCGGACCCGGGCAGCCGGGCCGCCCGCCGGGAGCGGGCCGGACGGGATGAGGGCGTGCGGACGATCGCGTACGGGGAGGCCGTACGGGGCGGGCGGGGAAGGGTCGGGCGGGGCGGGAACGAAGGAGAGGGACCGGGCCGGGCGGTGGGGGGCGGGAGGAGCCCGGCCGAAGGAGGCGGGCGCCGGCCTCGGTCAGCAGGAGGCGTCGGTGTCGAGCGGGGTGGCACCGTCCGCCTCGGCACCGCGGTCGTAACGGTCCAGGGCGGCGACCTTCTCGCCCGACGGCGAGGCGGGGTCGAAGCGGTAGCCGAGCCACTCGTGGACCAGGCGACGGGCCAGTTCGAGGCCGATGACACGCTGGCCCATCGTCAGCACCTGGGCGTTGTTGCTCAGCACCGAGCGCTCCACGGAGAAGCTGTCGTGCGCGGTGACGGCCCGGACCCCGGGCACCTTGTTGGCGCTGATGGCCACGCCCAGGCCGGTGCCGCACACCAGGAGGGCCCGGTCGGCCTCCCCCGCCGCGATCAGCCGGGCGGCCGCCACACCGATGTGCGGGTAGGCGGTGTGCTCGTCCGCGCCGACACCGACGTCGGTGACGGTCGCGACCCGCGGGTCCTGCTCCAGGTCCGCCTTGAGCGTCTCCTTGTAGGCGAAGCCGGCGTCGTCGCAGCCGACGACGATACGCAGCCGCTCGGGGGCCGCAGAGGCATCGTCCGTCATGGTGGTCGTACTCCCTTTCTGTCCTGTGCGCGCTCCGTACTTCGTGCGGACGGCGGGCGCGGACGGTGTGCGTGAACGGTGTGCGTGAACGGTGGAGTGACGTTTCCTCAGGCCCCGGCGGCCGTCCGGGCGCACAGGGCCAGGGAGGTCGCGCCGGCGTCCGGGGTGCCGAGGCTGCGCTCGGCGAGCGGAGCCGCCCGGCCGGTGCGCGGACGCAGCGACGCCGTCTCCTCGGCGGCCCGGGTGGCGGCCTCGGCGGCACGGCCGGACGCCTTCGCCAGGGAGAGGCCCTCGGCCACCCCCGCGCCGAGCTGCTCGGCTAGTGGAACCAGGGCGTCGACGAGGGTCTTGTCGCCGGGCCGGGCACCGCCCAGCCGGGTCACCGCGTCCAGCGCCGCGCGCACCCCGGCGGCCACCCGCTCGCCGTCGACCGCGCCGGTGTCGCCGAGCGCGTCGGCCAGGGCCCGCAGCCCCGCCCCCCACAGCACCCCGGAGGTGCCGCCCGCCTCGTCGGCCCAGGCGTCCGCCGCGGCGGTCAGGGTCGTGCCGGCGCCCGCGCCGCGCTCCGCGACGCGGGCGGCCGCCCGGACGGCGGCGTCGATGCCCTTGCACATGCCCCGCCCGTGGTCGCCGTCCCCGGCGACCGCGTCGATGCGGCCGAGGTCGTCGGCGTTGTCGTGCAGGGCCTGCCGCACGGTACGCAGGACGTGCAGCACCCGCGCGGCCGCCCGGCGGGAGGCGTCGTCCGCGGCCGGCAGCACGGCGTCGGCACCGGCACCGTCGGCGGGTGCGAGCGTGGGCGGCGCCCCGGCGGGCCGGGCGGGGTTGCGCTTGTAGCCGGGGGTGTCGCACGGGGCGCACCACCAGCGCTCCAGATCCTCGTCCAGCCAGGTCAGGGTGAGCGAGACGGCCGCCATGTCGAGGCTGGTCACCAGCTCGCCCACCTCGGGGCGTACGACGGTCAGGCCGGCCGCGCGCAGCTCCGCCTCGACCTGGCCCCACAGCAGGAACAGTTCCTCGTACTTGGTGGCGCCGAGGCCGTTGAGGATGGCGGCGACCCGGTCGCCCGAGTCCGCGGGGCGCTCCTCCAGCAGCCGGGTGACGAGGGTGCGGGCCAGCGTGGCGGCGTCGGTGCGCGGGCGGTCCTCGATGCCCGGCTCGCCGTGGATGCCCAGGCCGACCGCCATCATGCCGTCCGGGACGGTGAACAGGGGCCGGTCGGCGCCCGGGAGCGTACAGCCGGAGAGGGCGACGCCGAAGGAGAAGGTGCGGTCGTTGGCGCGCCGGGCGGCCTCCTCCACACCGTCCAGGTCCAGCCCCTCCTCGGCGGCCGCGCCGGCCACCTTGAAGACGGTGAAGTCGCCCGCTATGCCCCGGCGTTCGGTACGCCGCTCGGCCGGGGCGCTGGCGATGTCGTCGGTGACGACGACGGTGCGCACGTCGAGCCCGGCGTGGCGCAGCCGTTCCTGTGCCATGCCGAAGTTGAGCCGGTCGCCGGCGTAGTTGCCGAAGCTGAACAGGACGCCGCCGCCGCTGTCCGCGGCCCGCGCCACCCGCTCGGCCTGCCGGGCCGAGGGCGAGGTGAACACGTTGCCCACCACCGCGCCCGCGGCCAGCCCCGGACCGACCAGCCCGTGGAACGCCGGGTAGTGGCCGCAGCCTCCCCCCACCACGACGGCCACCCGTCCCCCGGCCTGCGGCCGGCTGCGCACGACGCCTCCGTCGACCGGGGTGACGTGGTCGGGGTGGGCGGCGACGAAGCCGCGCAACGCGTCCTCGCCGAACTGCTCAGGGTCTCCGAACAGTTGAGTCATCGAGAGGGTCTCCACTTCGTCGTGGGTGTCCGCCTGCGGGCGGAACCGGGCGTGAGGGGGCCGGGACCGGGCGCCGGCCCGCACCGCGCTCGCGGTCAGGACGTGCCGGGGCGGGGCCGCTCGGGCGGGAGGCACGGCGACGAGCAGGGGCACGGCCGCGCCGGAACCGGCCGCGCCGAACGCGTCGCCCTGTCGGTCAGACGGCCGCGGCCGCGATGACGCGGCGCAGATAGTCCCGGTTGGTGGCCGAGACGCTCAGGCCGTCACCGCCGTAGTGCTCCACGCAGAACGCGCCGGTGTAGCCGTTCTCCAGCGCGAACCGCACGGCCTTGCGGTAGTTCATGAAGCCCGACTCCAGTGGCGCGGGCGCGGTCAGGACCGTGCCGGAGGCCGGGTCCTCGCTGCGGTAGTAGTTCTTGACGTGCCAGTAGTTGGCGTGCGGCAGGGTCTTCTCGACCATCGACTCCCACGACTCGACGGGCCGCTGCATGCGCAGCAGATTGCCCAGGTCGGGGTTGAGGCCGACGTTGTCGCGGGCGATGTCGGTGAGCAGGGCGACGGCGGAGTCGGCGGTGCCGAGGTAGGTGTCCTCGTACATCTCCAGCGTCAGGGCGACGTTCACCCCGGCGGCGTGGTCGGCCAGTTCGCGCAGCCGGGTCACCGCCTTCTGCCAGGTGTCGCGGTCGCCCTCCGGGTCCTTGGGCCCGGGCACGGTCCAGAACCACAGCACCCGCCGCTGCTCGGGGGTGAGCGGCCGATGCAGGCCGAAGGAGACCACCGGTACGCCGAGTTCGGCCGCCGCGTCGATGGTGCGGTGCGAGTAGGCGAGGTTGTCGTCGCCGTCGACCGGGTCGATGACGCTGCACCTGATCGCCGAGATCGCCGGCGCGACGAGCCCCGCCGCGGCCAGTGCGCCCTTCAGCTCCGCCAGCCGGGCGCGGTCCAGGTCACCGGGTCGCACCCAGCTGTCGGTCAGATCCACCTCGGAGAAACCGGCGCCGGCCACCTCGCGCAGGGTCCGGGCCCATTCCTCGGTGGTCTGGTCGTGTGTGGTGCGCCCGTCGGGGAGGTGATGGGGGAACTGGAGCAGGGCCGCGGCGATCGGCCAGGTGTCCGCGCTGTACAAGGTGCATCCGCCTTTCCTATTTCCTATAGGATGCAGGCGTTGGATGTACCAGTCAACGGTCTGTGCGGGACCAGTTGGGACATCAGTTCGGGAACCAGCGCCGGGACATGGTCGGTGAGCGCCACGCCGCGGGCCGTGCGGGGCGCGGGAGCACGTCTGCGCCCCGCCGGGGCGCGGCCCGGCGGGGCGTATAGGACGGGGCGTGCAGGACGGGGCCGGCGGTCGGGCGCGCGCGGGCGCTGCTCCGCCCGTGCCCCCGTGGTTCTCCTGCCCTCGATCAGGCCGACGGAGCCAGGAGGGCTTCCGCCGCGGCGATGCCGCAGACCCTTGCCGCACCGTGTGTCGCGATGTGGAGCGTGGCGCGGGGGGCGGCCTGGGGGACGCCCATCTCGACCACCGCCGTGTCCGGGCGGGCGGCCAGCAGCGTCCGTACCGCCTCCCCCATCCACGGATACCGGTGCTCGTCGCGGACCACTGCGACCACGCGCCGTCCACCCGCCGCCGCCAGCGCGTCCGCTCCCGCCGTCTCCCCCGCGAACGTCCCCGTCTCCGTGCCCGGCAGCAGCCGGGCCAGCTCCGCCGCCACACCCCACGGCGTCTCGTCGCCCACCGCGATGTTGGCGACGGGCGTGAACGCGGCGACGTACGGGGCCTCGGTCAGCGGGGCGAAGTCCGGTGACCGGGTGACGGTGAGCGCGCGGCGGGCGGCGACCAGGCCGATGTCCGCGCCGGAGTCCTCCGCGGCGGGAGCCGCCGCCCCCGCCGTCCACCCCGCCAGCTCCCGCACCCTCCGGGCCGCGTCCGCCAGCCGGGACTCGGCGAGCGCGCCGGTGCGCACCGCGTCCACCAGGGCGTCCCGCAGCCGCCGTACCGTCTCGTCGTCGGCGAGCCCCCCGCCCACGCAGATGGCGTCCGCGCCGGCCGCGATCGCGAGGGCGCTGCCCCGTTCGATGCCGTACGTCGCGGCGATCGCCCGCATCTCCATGCCGTCGGTGACGATCAGGCCCTCGTAGCCGAGTTCCTTGCGCAGCAGGTCGGTCAGGATGCCGCCGGACAGGGTCGCCGGGCGCTGCGCGTCCAGGGCCGGGACCAGGATGTGGGCGCTCATCACGGCCTTCGTGCCCGCGCCGATCGCGGCCCGGAACGGGGCGAGTTCGCGCTCCCGCAGGACCGTCGGGTCCGCGTCGATGCGCGGCAGCGCGAGGTGGGAGTCGACCGCGGTGTCGCCGTGCCCGGGGAAGTGCTTGGTGCAGGCGGCGACCCCGGCGGACTGCAACCCGGTGACGTACGCGGCGGTGTGCCGGGCCACCAGCTCCGGGTCGGCGCCGAAGGAGCGGACGCCGATGACAGGGTTGGCGGGGTTGGAGTTGACGTCCGCGGAGGGCGCCCAGTTGAGGTTGACGCCGCAGGCGGCCAGCCGGCGGCCGAGTTCGCGCGCCACCTCGGTCGTCAGTTCGACGTCGTCGACGGCGCCGAGGGCGTGGTTGCCGGGGAAGGAGGAACCGGTGCGGACCTCCAGGCGGGTCACGTCACCGCCCTCCTCGTCGATCGCGACAAGGACGTCGTCGCGCTCGGCGCGCAGCTGGGCGGTGAGGGCGGCCAGCTGTGCGGGCGAGGCGATGTTGCGGCCGAAGAGGCCGACCGAGGCGAGCCCCTCGCCGAGCCGGCGCAGCAGCCAGTCGGGGGCGGTCGTCCCGGTGAACCCGGGTTGCAGGACCGTGAGGGCGTCGCGCGTGAGAGTGTCGGTGCCGCTGGCGAAAGTCGTCATCGGGTGGCGTTATCCCTTCACGGCGCCCGCGGTGAGACCCGCGGCCATCTTGCGCTGGACGAGGAGGAAGAGCACGACGATCGGTATGGCCATCATGGTGGCTCCGGCCATCATGGGGGCGTATTCCGTGCCGTGCTTGGTGGTGAAGTTGGCGAGCCAGACGGTCGCGGTCTGCTTCTGCTGGCTCATCAGCATCAGGGCGTAGAGGTACTCGTTCCACGCCTGGATGAAGCCGTAGACGGAGGTGGCGACCAGCCCGGGCGCGAGCAGCGGGAAGACCACGCGGACGAACGCGCCGGTGCGGGAGCAGCCGTCGACCATGGCCGCCTCCTCCAGTTCGCGCGGGATGTTGACGATGAAGCCGCGCAGGGTCCAGACCGTGAACGGGAGGATGAAGGTCAGATACGTGAGGATCAGACCGGACAGCTTGTCGTACTGGTCAAGGTCGTTGAGGAGCAGGAAGACCGGGATGATCATGGCGACCAGCGGGATCATCTGCACCGCCAGGATCGCGACGATGACCACCTTGCGGCCGCGGAAGGCGAACCGGGAGATGGCGAGCGCGGCCAGCATGCCGACGGCGATGCCGATGAGCACCACGGTCAGGGAGACGATCAGGCTGCGGCCGACCGGTCCCCAGAAGTCGGCGATGTCCAGCGCGCGGCGGAAGTTGGACAGGGTCAGCCCGGTCGGCAGCAGGCTGGGGTCGGGGTCGATGGCGTCCTTGGCGGGCTTCACCGCCGTGTTGAGCATCCAGTAGACCGGGAAGCCGACGATCACGAAGACCAGCAGCCCGAGGACGTTCCAGCCGGCCTTGGCGCGCCGCGCGCGCCGGGGCGCGGCGGGCCGTCCGGCGGCTTTGGGCCCGGTGGCTCCCGGACCGGCGGTGGTCTTCGAGGGCAGGGCGGTCGCACTCATTCGACCTCTCCGATCTTCAGCATCTGGCGCATGTAGACGGCGACGACGCCGAGCAGCAGCACCACGGTGACCAGGGCGATCGCGGAGCCCTGGCCGTAGTCGTTGACCACGAACGCCTTGTCGTAGGAGTACGTGGTGAGGACCTGGAACTCGGCCTCCGGGTGGCCGTTGCGCATGACGAACACCTGGGGGAAGACGCCCATGTCCCAGATGACGGAGAGGGTCGTCAGCATCACGATGATCGGCTTGAGGATCGGCAGCGTGACGTAACGGAAGACGCCCCACGCGCCGGCGCCGTCCAGGCGGGCCGCCTCCTCCATCTCCTTGGGCACCTGGGTGAGTCCGGCGCCGAGGGTGATGACGACGAACGGCACCGCGCCCCACACCACGAGCAGCATGATCACGGCGAGGCCCTGCGGTCCGCTGGCGAACCAGTTGTGGCCGACCAGGTCGACGCCGGGGAGCCTGCTCAGCAGTGCGTTGAAGACGCCGTAGTCGGAGTCGAACAGCCACTTGAAGACGGTGGTGGCCACGATGACGGGCATGCCCCAGCTGGCCACGAGGGCGATGTTGACCAGCGTCTTCACCCAGCCGGAGACCCGCTGGAGCAGCAGGGCGATCAGCATGCCGACGACCATCGTGAAGATCACGCTGCCGCCGGCGAAGACGATGGTGCGGACGACGACCGCCCAGAACTCGCTGTCGCCGAGCACGGTGGCGAAGTTGTCGAAGCCGACGGACTCGGCCGGCTGGAAGCCCCACAGCTGCGACTGGCCGAACTTCTGGAAGGAGAGCGTGACCAGACGGACCAGCGGATAGCCGAGGACGACGACGAGGACCAGCAGACAGGGCGCGAGCAGTCCCCAGGGCACGGCGGCCCCGGCCGCCGCACGCGGCTTGCGGGGACGGCCCGGGACGTCCGGTGGTGGTGGCGCCTGCCGCGGGGGCGGCACCTTGGCAGGGGTGGTGGTGTTGGCGGCACTCATCGCGCGCTCCTCAGCGGTCCCTCAGGTCGTACGGGGTCGTGCGGGGTACGGCCCCGACGGGGCCGGGCGGTCCTGCGGGGGCGGTACGGCCGCACGGGGTCCTGCGGTGGCGGTACGGCCGCACAGGGTCCTCCAGCGGCCCACGGCCCGGGCGAAGCCCTCGCGAGGCTCCGGCCGGAGCCGGGCGGGCCGCTCCCGGCGGCCCCGGTCGGCAGCGCGGGCGGCGCCCCCCCTCGCCAGCACTGGTGCCGGTCCGCCGTCCGCCCCGCGGGGGCGCCCCCGCGGCCGTACGGACCCCCGTGCCGTACGGCCGCCCGGGGTGCCCGGCGCTCGGCGGTCGCCCCTCGCCGCCCGCCCGGCGCGCGGGGCCTGCCGCGCACGCCGGGCGGGGCCCCGTCGCCGTCGACGGGGCCCTGCCGGGTCACTTCGTGTTGATGACCTTGTCGATCGCGGTGTCCGCCTCCTTGGCGGCGGCCTCGACGGACTTCTTGCCGGTGCCGATGTTCTGGAGCATCGTCTGAAGCACCTGCGCCTTCTCGACCTGACCCCAGCCGGGCGCCATCGGCACGAACCAGTTGGACTCGGCCGCGGTGGCCGGGACCGCGGTGGCCGGGTCGTCCTTCAGGGTCGCGAGGTCGGTCTTGTTGTTGGGCAGGTTGCCCTTGGCGATCAGACCCTTCTGGCCGTCCTTGCCGGTGAACGCGTTGATCCACTCGGCGGCGACGCCCTGCGCCTTGGACTTCACCGGGATCGCGAGGTCCGAACCGCCCAGGAAGACGGGCATGTTCTTGCCGGACGGACCCGGCATCACGAAGTTCTCGAGGTTGTCCTTGAGCTTGCCGGTCTTGTCGTTCTTCGGGTCGGCCGAGGTCGCGCCCTCCCACGCCGCTCCGAAGATCATCGCCGACTTGCCCTGGCCGTAGACGATGTAACGGTCGGACTCGTCCTTCGTCTTGTCGCCGTGCATGTACGTGTCGACGACGTTCTTGAACTCGCCCAGGCCCTTGAGGGACTCGGGCGAGGAGAGGTTGGCCTTCCAGGTGCCGCCGTCCTCCTTGGCGATGGAGCCGCCCGCGTCGTAGACGAAGGACATGGCCGCGTACCAGTCACGGGTGGGCTGGTACCAGGCGCTGAACTTCGAGCCCTCCTTCTTCTGGATCTTGTCGAGGGCGGCGGTCAGCTCCTTGTACGTCTTCGGGGGCGTCTTGACACCGACCGAAGCCGCCACGTCCTTGCGCCAGTTGGCGACACGGCCGCCGGCGTAGTACGGCACGCCGTAGGTCTTGCCCTCGTAGGTGACGGAGGCCTTCAGACCGTCCAGCCAGGCGTCGGAGTTGTCGAACTTCGCCGCGTCGACGGGGGCGAAGGCGCCCTTGACCATGTAGCCGAGCATCTCGGTGTTGCCCATCTCGACCACGTCCGGCGCCTTGTCGGTGGCGAGGACGGCGTCGAGCTTGGTGTTCTTGTCGGGCCAGCCGTAGTACTCGTGCTTGATCTTGATGCCGGGGTGCTTCTTCTGCACCGCCTTGTCGGCGGCCTTGACCAGCGCCGGCCAGTTGTTCTGCGCGTCCACCGTGAGCCAGACGGTCAGCTCCTTGGCGTCCGCGCCCTTGGCCGAGTCCCCGTCGTCACTGCCCCCGCACGCCGCGATGGAGACCATCATGCCCGCGATACCGATCGCGGCTGTCAGCTTGCGCTTCACGCCACCCTCCTCAGGGATGCCACGAACCCCCCTGTCCCCCTCGGCGTGCCGCGACGAAGTGCTGCGCGGCGACGTGCCGCGTACGTGCGTTGCCCGTGGGGCCGGGACCTGGTCCAGTGGTGTAGACCAGTAGGGGGAGCTTGGCCCGGACCAATAGGAGTGTCAAGGGCGTCGGAGCCCGCGCGAGGCGTCCGTTATGGGACCTACATATGCAAGAACCTTTACGTAGGAAGGATGCGAAAAGGCCAGGTCGGCAGCGGTTCCGGCGGGTGTACCACTGGGTGGACCACAGGGCGGCCCACAGGGCGGACGGTGGACTAGACCACCGTGGGCGGCTGACGGTATACAGAGGAGGTCCCCGGCACGCGTGCGCGGGATCCCCTCACGGAACGTGTGGAGTCACCCACACGAAGCCGTGCCACGATGTGAGCCGTGACCGGCGGGAATCGTCGGCCCCCGCGGCACCGAGCCGGGAAGGCGGAGCATGAGCACCGACGTCAGCAGTGCGGAGAGCGAGGGCGGAGCACCCGTCCGTACGGCGCGCGTGCCGAAGTACTACCGCCTGAAGAAGCACCTGCTGGACATGACCCGCACGCTGCCGCCCGGCACCCCCGTCCCGCCCGAGCGCACACTGGCCTCGGAGTTCGACACCTCGCGCACCACCGTGCGCCAGGCCCTTCAGGAGCTCGTCGTCGAGGGACGGCTCGAGCGCATCCAGGGCAAGGGCACGTTCGTGGCCAAGCCGAAGGTGTCACAGGCGCTGCAACTGACCTCGTACACCGAGGACATGCGCGCACAGGGCCTGGAGCCCACCTCCCAGCTCCTGGACATCGGCTACATCACCGCCGACGACCGGCTCGCGGAGCTGCTCGACATCACCGCCGGCGGCCGGGTGCTGCGCATCGAACGGCTGCGCATGGCCAACGCCGAGCCGATGGCCATAGAGACGACCCATCTGTCGGCCAAGCGCTTCCCGGCGCTGCGCCGCTCGCTGGTGAAGTACACCTCGCTCTACACCGCGCTGGCCGAGGTCTACGGCATCCACCTCGCGGAGGCCGAGGAGACGATCGAGACGTCGCTGGCCACGCCGCGCGAGGCCGGGCTGCTCGGCACGGACGTGGGGCTGCCGATGCTGATGCTCTCCCGGCACTCCCTGGACAAGGAGGGCCGGCCGGTGGAGTGGGTGCGATCGGTGTACCGGGGCGACCGGTACAAGTTCGTGGCCCGGCTCAAGCGACCGCTGGACTGAGCGGGCCGACGGGGGGGCGTCACCTACCGTCACCACCTGTCCCCCTTTCGTTGCCTTCCCCAACCGTTATGCGGACAAGGGTTCCGTTCCCTGGACGCGGTGACCTAGATTTTCCCTCCGCATTGCCCGGTTGACCAGCGAGGGGACGGAGCCGCACATGTCAGATGCCCCAGGAGTCGGCAGAGGGGTGGTGACGCCCTTGCGGGTCGCCATCGGCCTCTGCCTCGTCGCGCCGTTCGTGGCGATGCTGTGGGTCGGTTCATACGCCAAGACCGACCCGACGTTCATCGGCATCCCGTTCTTCTACTGGTACCAGATGCTGTGGGTGCTCCTCTCGACCGTGCTGACGGTGACCGCCTACAAGCTGTGGCAGTTCGACCAGCGCGGGCGGGCCTCCCGTGACGCGGCCGCGGCCTCGTCGGCCTCCTCGAAGGGAGGTGCGGCGGAATGAAGGACGGCGTGAACGGCGTCGCGCTCGGCGTCTTCATCTTCTTCTTCGTACTGGTCACCGCGGTGGGCTTCCTCGCGGCCCGCTGGCGCAAGGCCGAGAACGAGCACAGCCTGGACGAATGGGGCCTGGGCGGACGGTCGTTCGGCACCTGGATCACCTGGTTCCTGCTGGGCGGCGACCTCTACACCGCGTACACCTTCGTGGCCGTCCCGGCCGCGATCTACGCGGCGGGCGCCTCCGGGTTCTTCGCCGTGCCGTACACGATCCTGGTGTACCCGCTGGTCTTCACCTTCCTGCCGCGTCTGTGGTCGGTCAGCCACCGGCACGGGTACGTCACCACCTCCGACTTCGTGCGCGGGCGGTTCGGCTCCAAGGGACTCTCGCTCGCGGTGGCCGTGACCGGCATCCTGGCGACGATGCCGTACATCGCGCTCCAGCTCGTCGGCATCCAGGCGGTGCTGGACGTGATGGGCGTGGGCGGCGGCGAGAACACCAACTGGTTCGTGAAGGACCTGCCGCTGCTGATCGCCTTCGGCGTCCTGGCCGCGTACACGTACTCCTCCGGACTGCGGGCCCCCGCGCTGATCGCGTTCGTCAAGGACGCGCTCATCTACATCGTCATCGCGGTCGCGATCATCTACATCCCGATCAAGCTCGGCGGCTTCGACGACATCTTCGCCTCGGCGGGCGAGAAGTTCGCGAAGGCGGGGGCGGGCGGGGTGATCCCGGCCGCGGGCGGACAGTGGACGTACGCCACGCTCGCGCTCGGCTCGGCGCTGGCGCTGTTCATGTACCCGCACTCGATCACGGCGACGCTGTCCTCGCGCAGCCGTGAGGTGATCCGGCGCAACACCACGATCCTGCCGCTGTACTCGCTGATGCTGGGTCTGCTGGCGCTGCTGGGCTTCATGGCGATCGCGGACGGGATCAGCGTGAAGAACGGCCAGCTGGCCATCCCGCAGCTGTTCGAGAACATGTTCCCCGACTGGTTCGCGGGTGTGGCCTTCGCGGCCATCGGGATCGGCGCGCTGGTGCCGGCGGCGATCATGTCGATCGCGGCGGCGAACCTCTTCACCCGCAACATCTACAAGGACTTCATCAAGCCGGACGCGACGCCGAAGCAGGAGGCCCAGGTCTCCAAGTTCGTCTCGCTGCTGGTCAAGGTGGGCGCGCTGATCTTCGTCCTGACGATGGACAAGACGGTGGCGATCAACTTCCAGCTGCTCGGCGGCATCTGGATCCTCCAGACGTTCCCCGCGCTGGTGGGCGGCCTGTTCACCCGCTGGTTCCACCGGTGGGCGCTGCTGGCCGGCTGGGCGGTCGGCATGGTGTACGGCACGGTGGCCGCGTACGGGGTGGCCTCGCCGACGCAGGCGCACTTCGGCGGGTCCTCGGACGAGATCCCCGGCATCGGGGAGATCGGCTACATCGGTCTGACCGCGTTCGTGCTGAACGTGGTGGTGACGGTGGTGCTGACGTTCGTCCTGCGGGCGGTGAAGGCGCCGGAGGGCGTCGACGAGACGACGGCGGACGACTACACGGTGGACGTCGGCGACGCGGGCGTCGAGCCGGAGCTGCCGCCGGCGACGGCGGGGACGTCGCACTAGGCCCCGTCGCGATACGCGAGAGGCGATACGCGATACGTGCGCGGAAGGCCGCGGCCGCTCCTCGGGAGCGGTCGCGGCCTTCGTGCGTGGGCCGCCTTCCGGCCTTCGTGGGCCCCGGCGCCGCCCTGCTGCGGACCCTCACCGCGCTGGCCGCCGACCTCCCCGACGCCGCCCCGGCCGGGTCGCCGCCGCGGCCCTGCGCGGCCGCTCCGCCCACGCCGACGAGGCCGAACTGCACGGCCTGGCCACCGGCACCAACTGGGTGTTCCGGGACGAGACCATGCACATATGGAGCTCCAGGGCGTTCAGGAGTTGACCAACTTCTTCGAGCGGCGGGCGTCGGCGTACCAGGTCGCGGTGGAGGGCTCGGTCGGCTTCGACGAGGACTTCTGACCGTTCTCCCGCTCGGCCTCCTGCCGTTCCCGCGCCGCCCTGAGCTGCCGGTCCACACGCCAGTCGTGGACGACGCCGATCAGGGCGGGCAGGGTGACGAGGGCCAGGAGGCCGAGGACGGCCACCATTCCGATGAGTGCTTGTGCGTGCGTCGTGTCCATGTCCTCCACCTTCGCGCCGCGGCCTCCTCCGCGTCAGTGGCAGGACTGCCGCACACCCTCGATTTCCTGCCATCGCCGGGGCACACTGGTCCGCATGCTGCGCAACGTCGCCGCCGTCATGCTGGACGGCGTCCACCCCTTCGAACTGGCCGTCGTCTGCGAGGTCTTCGGCATCGACCGGAGCGACGAGGGGCTGCCCGTGTACGACTTCGCGGTGGTCTCCGCCGAGGGCCCGCGGCTCGGCACCCATGTACCGGGGCTGACGTTCTCGACGCCGTACGGCCTGGAGCGGCTGGCGGAGGCCGATCTGATCGCCGTGCCCGCCGGGAACGGCTTCGAGACCCGTGCCTATCCGCCCGAGCTGCTCCGGGCGCTGCGCGACGCCACCGAACGGGGCGCCCGGGTGCTCAGCGTCTGCTCCGGCGTCTTCGTGCTGGGCGCGGCCGGGCTGCTCGACGGGCGGCGCTGTTCGGCGCACTGGCGGCACGCGGACACGCTCGCCCGGCGGTATCCGCGGGCGCGGGTCGAGCCGGACGTGCTGTACGTGGACGAGGACCCGGTGATCACCTCGGCCGGCACGGCGGCCGGGATCGACGCCTGTCTGCATCTGGTGCGCAAGGAGCAGGGTCCGGAGGTGGCGAACCGGATCGCCCGGCGGATGGTGGTGCCGCCGCACCGGGACGGCGGGCAGGCCCAGTTCATCGAGCGCCCGCTGCCCCGCACCCCGTGCGACACCGTGGGCGAGGTGCTGGTGTGGATGGAGCGGCATCTGGACGAGGAGGTCACCGTCGAACAGCTCGCCGCCCGCGCCCACATGTCGCCGCGCACCTTCGCCCGTCGCTTCCAGCAGGAGACGGGCACGACGCCGTACCGCTGGATCCTGCGCCAGCGGGTGCTGCTGGCGCAGCGGCTGCTGGAGGGCACGGACGAGACGACGGACGCGATCGCGGGCCGCACCGGGTTCGGCAACGCGGCCGCGCTGCGGCACCAGTTCGTACGCGCGCTGGGGACGACCCCGCAGGCGTACCGGCGGACGTTCCGGGGTCCGGGGCCGGGCCCGGGACCAGGGCTGGAACCGGTGGCCGGGGCCGAGGACCCGGGGACGGCGGCCTGAAGCGGGCGGGGGCGTGCGCGCCGGGTGTTGACCCGTCCCGCACGCCCCCGCCGGGCGCCTCACCTCCGTACGCGCCCCGGGCTCACCTCCTCACGGGCCTCAGCAGCAGCCGGTGCGGGCGCAGGGTGATGCCCACCCGGGTCGCGTCGTTCGACCCGGCCACCTGCTCCAGGTGCCAGGTGCGCGCCACCGTGGCCGTGATCAGCGTCAGTTGTGCCATGGAGAAGTGGTCGCTGGGGCATTTGCGGTTGCCCGTGCTGAATGGGCTCATGGCGTGCTTGGGAACGCTTCCGGCGCGTTCCGGAAGCCACCGGTCGGGGTCGAACTCCAGGTTCCGGTCGTAGGACTTCGGATCGCGCTGGATCGCGTACGGGCTGTAGACGATGTCGGCCCCTGCCGGAATGCGACAGCCACCGAGTTCGGTGTCGGTCACCGCCCGGCGGGTGAGAATCCATACGGCGGGGCGCAGCCGCATCGCCTCGACGACGACATTGTTCGTGTGCGTGAGGCTGCGTACGTCCGCGAATGCGACGGGCCTGCCGCCGGTGACGGATTCGACTTCCGCGCAGACCTTTTCGGCCTGTTCCGGGTGGGCCGCGAGAACCTGGAGCAGCCACATGATCGTGGAGGCCACGGTTTCGCTGCCGGGGGTGAGTATCGCGACGACCTGGTCGTGGATCTCCTGTTCCCCGATGGGCTCGCCATTCCCGTCCTTCGCCGCCAGCAATGCGGTCAGCAAATCGTCCGGCTTTTGACCGGATGCCCGGCGTTCGGCGACGATCTCGTCGACCAGGAGGTGCAGATCGGCCAGTGCCCGGTCGAATGCGCGGTTGGCCGGGAGGGGCAGCCGGTACAGCGGTCCGGCGGGTATCACCATGCGCCGGTACATGCCGCGGAAGACGGTGGCCAAGGCGACGCACAGCCGTTCGGCGCGCTCGTCCATGTACTCGCCGCGCAGCAGACAGCGGGCGGCGATGCGCACGGCGATGCGGAAGGACTCGGAGGTGCAGTCGACGGTCTCGCCGGGGCGCCAGCGCGTCGTGAGGGCGTGCGCCTCCTCCTCCATGATCGGCCCGTACTCGGGGATCACGTCGAGCCGGAAGGCGGGCTGGATGGTGCGCCGCTGGCGCCGGTGGGTCGGCCCGTTGGCGGTGGCGACGCCCTCCTTGCCGAGCAGGCCCTCCAGGGACTCCCAGAGCGGGCCGCCGATCTTGTAGTCGTGACTGAGGGCGACGGCGCCGGTGAGCGCGGGGGTGGTGACGGCGTACACGGTCTTCGGGCCGAGTTTGAGCCGTACGACGTCGCCGTCGGCGCGCAGCCGGGAGAGGAAACCGAGGGGGTCGCGGACCAGTTTCCAGCCGTGGCCGAGGAGCGGGACGGCGCCGCCCGCGAGCGGCGGGTCGGGCAGCGGGGCGGCGGTGCGGGGCTCGGGTGTGGCCGGCTGGATGCTCGATTCGAGGGTCATTTCTCACCTTCCGCTTCGTTCGTGACGTACGGGGGTGTGGCGCGGTCCTCCCAGCTGTCGACGCGGTACCGGCCGGATTCGTGGTGGAACCAGTAGACGGTGCTGAACCAGTTCCGCATATTGGTGACGCAGGACTTCACGGCGATGCTGAGTTCTTTTCCGGGGACGGTGCCGTCGTCGAGCGTGTCGGCGAAGTGCAGCGCCTCCCGTTCGGCGACCAGAAATTCGTCGATGCAGTCCGTGATCCGCCGCCGGAGTTCTCCGACGGCTTCGGGGAGTGTCATTTTCCGGTGCCGTACGAGGCTGATGCCGAGATTGTGCACCTCGTTCCCGGCGATTTCCTTCGGGAGGGAACACAGATCGTTGTACCAGGCGGCGAATTCCTGACTGAGCAGTGCCGCCCGCCGGTATGCGGGGTGTTTCCGTACGGCGTCCGGTAATTCCCGGCCCGCGCTCGGCTCCAGGAGGTCGGTCCAGATCCAGTGGGCGAAGGTGAGCCGGCGCAGTTCGAGGTATTCCTCGACCGTGGGGACCCGGCCCCGGAGGCGGTTGCGGAACTCCCGGTCGTAGGCCTCGATCACGGCGTGGAAGTGCCGGGCGAAGCGGGCGTTCCAGTTCCGCCCGCAGAACGCGTACAGCCGGAGCACGCTGTCCGCGAACGCCGCGACCAGCGGGTCCTCGTGGTGCAGATGGGACGTGGGTGAGTCCAGTGCCGTGTGCAGCCGGATCCGCAGCCGGCGCCAGGCGGCGGGCCTGCGGTGGACCACGTCGCGGTCGTGGCGGTCGTCCCAGACGAAGAACCAGGCGCTGTAGTCCCCTATCGCCTGGAGGACGTCGTCGGGGGCGCCGAGGTAGTAGCCGGCCATCAGATCCGTGTAGCACAGACCATCGGCATATTCGCGCACCTTCTCCGCCGGCATGAGCCGCCTTTCCCGCAACCAGGAACGGGTGTTCTCCTGGAGCCGGGGCCAATACGGGTGCAGTTGCCGGGGAAACGCGGCCTCGATCACCGGCAGCGCGAGCGCCGGTGGAACCGTGACCGCGGTGGTGGTGAGTGAAGTGCTGTGTGGGAAAGCTGGCACGAACAAACCCCTCTCAGCAGCCGGATGGCGTCGCACCGCTCCCCCCGTGCCCGGGCGCGCGCCCTTGCGTATCCCCGCGCTTTCCATTCAGCTACACAACTGACCATTTTGGGAATGGATTTGCCGCGTTCATTTCACGAGTGGCATGTGAACAGACAGACGAACAACGCCCGGCCGGGGAGGGATCTCCCGGCCGGGCGTCAGGGACTCCGCATGAACTCCCCATGAGCTCTGCGGCATTCAGCCAATTACGGTTTCTTTTGGCCTTCGTTCGAGCTGATTCCGATCACAATCGGTCGTATTCGGTCCGCTTCGGTCGTGTACGGGTCAGTCGTTCGCCACGATCGGGTAGCGCGGCTCGTTCTCGGCCATCTGCCGCAGCGCGTCCTTGCGGTCGCGCTTGGACAGCCGGTCGATGTACAGATAGCCGTACAGGTGGTCCGTCTCGTGCT
Organism: Streptomyces sp. NRRL F-6676; assembly: GCF_000725625.1. Classification (GTDB taxonomy): domain Bacteria; phylum Actinomycetota; class Actinomycetes; order Streptomycetales; family Streptomycetaceae; genus Streptomyces. The sequence continues at coordinate 154,332 of NZ_JOHS01000014.1, read as the reverse complement.
GGAGGCAGCGCGCGAAGTAGCCCGTACCGCGCACCCGGATCGGATTGCCCTTCTCGTCCTGCCCGGTCACCTCGGCGTAGTCGGGGCGGGCCAGCGAGACATAGGCGGTCGGCACGGAGAGGCAGCCCTCGTTGTTGTCGTCCAGCCGGCGCCGCTCCGCGGGGAGTTCGACGAGCTTGGGGTTGCAGACCACGCCCACGTGCCGCACGCCCTCGTCGTCCGGGCAGTCGTACACGAACACCTTCAGGTCGACGCCGACCTGGTTGGCGGCCAGGCCCACGCCCTCGGCGGTGCGCTGGCTGGCGAACATGTCGTCGACCAGCTTCGCCAGCTCGTCGTCGAACTCCGTGACGTCCCTGCACTCCTTGTGCAGCACCGGGTTGCCGACGACGGTGATCGGCCGGGAGGTGCCGCGCTCGCGGTAGGCGGCCTCACGCTCCTCACAGTCCTCCGTGTCGATGACGTACCCCTCGTCGTCGACGGGGAGCACGCCCGCCTGCTGCTGATCGGTGTCCTGCTGGGCCATGGCCGACGTACGCCTTCCTGCACTGTGTCTTCTCGGGGACTGTGTCCACTCGGAGGAACCGCGGGGGAACCGCCGAGTTGTCCCGCATAGCCTACGGGGAGCGGCCGCCCGGCCTGCGGGGAGCGGCCGCCCGGCCTGCCGGGAGCGCTCGACGGACCGCTGCCGCTCGCCGGACGGCGCCGGCGGGCCGCTCGGGGAGCGCGTTCAGCAGACCTCTTCGAGATCCCGCCAGCCGCGCGAGTCCGGGGAGTCCGCGACCCAGCCGTCGAGCAGTCCGCGCACCAGCGCGGCGGGCGCCGCGAGTCCGCACTCGCGTTCGGGCACCCAGAGCTGGCCGTCCGTACGGTGGCCGAGCGGCCCGGGATGGCCGGGCTCGCTGTGGTCGTGCGGATCGAGGTGCTCGCCGTCGCCCTCGTCGGAGGGCATCCGGGACTCCGAGCACAGCCGGCACAGCAGCCGCACCGACGACGACCAGTCCTCGGCCGCGTACCCGGCGTCGGCCGCGAGCCGCTCCAGGGCGTCGCGGTCCGCCTCGGTGTCCGCCTCCAGGAGCACCACCCACGTCGGCACCGGCGAGGGCGCCCACAGCTCGATCTCGTCGAAGACGGGAAAGGCGTGCCCGGCGGCGGTCGTCCGCTCCCCGTGGGGCACCCCGTCGTGCAGCACGACCTCGCCCCAGCGGCGCCCGGAGGACGGCAGCGGGATGGAGAGCACCTCCATCCGCGCGGGGTCGAGCCGACGCCCCCACACCACCTCGGCCTCGCCCTCGGGCGACAGCCGTACGGCCGCGCTGCCCAGATCCATCCCGGCCGGCTCACCGGCGACGCTCGCACCGCCGGGTACGTGCAGCCCGTAGGCCTGCCAGGCGCGGCGGGCCAGCGGCCAGTCCTGGAGAGCGGTGGCCGCGATGCCCACGTTCCACCAGTCGGGAGCGCCCGCCTCGCGGTCCAGCAGCGCCACGGCCCGCAGCCCGGCCGCTCTCGCCTGCTCCCAGTCGTGCCGGAACTTGTGCAGCAGGGCCAGGTTGAACCACGACTCCGACAGCCAGGGTTCCAGGTCCGCGGCGCGGGTCAGCAGCGCGCCCGCGTCCTCGTAACGACCGTCCCCGATCAGCGTGAACGCGCGGTCGGTGGCCTGCCGCCAGGAGGCGGAGGGCCGGTGCCGTCCCTTGCCGAAGATCCTCACGATTCCCGCCTGCCAGTCCTTGCGCTTCCCGCCTGTCGCTTCCCTGACGTCCGCGTGGCCACGGTGCCGCCGTCCTGCGCGGTCCCGTACGGCCCCGCACATGGCCCTGCTCGCATCCAACCACGTACCGCCGGACGGGCGCTCATTACCCATGGGTTACCCATCGACGGGCACGGTAAGGCCCGTGATGGAGGGGAGTGCCGCGCGAGCGGGGGGAGCGGCGCGAGAGCGTGCGCGCCGGGCGCGCGGCGGCGCGAGGGGCGGTGCGTGGGTCGTACGGGGAGGGGCGGAAGCAGGGCGAGGGGCGCGGGACCCCGTACTACGGCACGGGGCCGCCCCTCACGCGTTCCGCGGGCCGGGACTCAGCTCTCCTGGGGGCCCGTCGCCACGTCGTGCTCCGGCACGGTCTGGCCGGAGCGGATCAGGTCGATCCGCCCCATGACCTTGGACCGCAGATCGGTCGGCACGTCGTCATGGCCGCAGCAGCGCTTGACCAGCTTCTTCACGGCCTGCTCCAGGCCGTACTTCTCCAGGCACGGCGAGCACTCCTCGAAGTGGTGCTCGAACTTGGTGCAGTCCGAATCGGGCATCTCACGGTCGAGGAACTCGTAGAGATGGTCGAGGATCTCGCTGCAATCCGTCTCGTGCGGCTCTCCGCAGCTCATGAGCCCGAGCCTTTCGCTTCGTTCGACTCTCCGGCGCCGGCCGGGACCAGTCCGCGCTCACGGGCGTAGTCCTCGAGCATGCCGCGCAGTTGACGGCGGCCCCGGTGCAGCCGGGACATCACCGTACCGATGGGTGTCCCCATGATGTCCGCGATCTCCTTGTAGGCAAAGCCCTCTACATCGGCGAGATAGACGGCGATGCGGAACTCCTCGGGGATCGCCTGTAGCGCCGACTTCACGTCCGAGTCGGGCAGGTGGTCGAGCGCCTGCGACTCCGCGGAGCGCAGACCCGTCGACATGTGCGACTCGGCGCGGGCGAGCTGCCAGTCCTCGATCTCCTCGGCCGCGCTGCGCTGGGGCTCGCGCTGCTTCTTGCGGTACGAGTTGATGAACGTGTTGGTGAGGATCCGGTAGAGCCAGGCCTTGAGGTTGGTGCCCTCGCGGAACTGGTGGAAGGACGCGTACGCCTTCGCGTACGTCTCCTGCACCAGGTCCTCGGCGTCGGCCGGGTTGCGCGTCATGCGCAGCGCGGCCGAGTACATCTGGTCGAGGAATTCGAGCGCGTCCCGCTCGAAGCGCGCGCTGCGCTCCGCGGTCGACTCGGCGGCCGGCGCCCCGGCCGGACCCGTGCTCGTGCCCCGGCCCTCGGGCTGCTCCGCCTGGCCGTTTTCGGTCCCTGCGTCGGTACCGGTGACCGGACCCACCTCCTCGAGTGTCGGTGCGGGACCGAGAGCGGTCCCACTCGAATCGGAGGATAGACGACGATCCGGCCCGCCCGCCGCCCGGACAGGGGCGGTCTTCGTCGCGTGCAGAACCGTCCAATCCAGGTCGGCGCTGCTGCGACGGCTCGGGCAGATGGTCGAACCCATGCGGCGGACTTCCTCTCCTCGGACGGTCGGCACGGTCCCGCCGTGCCGTGTGGTGGCTCCTGTCCGGTACCGGCGGCGGGCGCGCTTTCCGCCACGCCGGCCGGTCGCCGTCGGCGCCGTCCGATCCGCACAACGCGGGGCGCGTGCCCGGCATTCCCGGGCGTCATCCGAGTGACGCGGCCCACCGCACGACGGCCGCCGTGAGGATCTCCAGGGCTTCCTCCTGGCCGAGTTCCGCCCGTTTGGGCACGGCGAAACCGTGATCGGCGTGCGGCACCTCGACGAGCTCGTGACGCCCTTCGGGGAACTCCTCGGGCCGGCCGAAGGGGTCCCTGCCGCCCTGGACGACGAGGCTGGGGACCCGGACACCGAGCAGTTCCGCGGCGCGGGACTTCTCGGGGCGGCCCGGCGGGTGCAGCGGGAAGCTCAGGGCGAGGACGGCGTGCGCGCCGAGCTCCCCGGCGGTGCGGCACGCGACGCGGGCGCCCGCGCTGCGGCCCGCGGCGATCACGGGCAGGCCGGGGGCGGTCAGCGCGGGCCACAGGGCGCGCCATGCGGTGTCCAGGGTCTTCGGCGCCGGCGCCACCTTCTTGCCGGCGACCCGCCAGGGCTGCTCGACGAGGGCCACGCTCACCCCGTGGCGGGGCAGTTCGGCGGCGAGCGCCCGCAGATCGCGTGCCTCGACGCCGCCGCCCGCGCCGTGGCCGACGGCGAGGACGAGGCGGGGGGTGGTGCGGGCGGGGTGCCAGGTGAGACGGGCGGGTCCGGCCGGGGTGTCGACGGTTTCCGTGGTGGCTGTCGCGGGGGTGGTCACCTGCCCCATGGTGCCGCCTCGGGTGCGCCGACGGAGGGAGCGGAGGGGAGGGGAGGGGAGACGGCGGGGTCGGAGGAGCGGGTCGGAGGAGCGGGTCAGAAAAGTGGGTCAGAAAAGCGTGCCCTCCTCCGGCCCCGACAGTTCCTTCAGCAGTTCGGGGCCGTTGTTGCGGACATTGCTCACCGCGGTGCCGACCGGGTACGCCCGCATGAGCCCCTCCGGCGACGGTGCGAGCAGTTCGCGCAGCTCGGCGGTGTCGGTGCGGCGCGGGTCCAGCCAGGCGTCCCACCGGTCCGGCGTCAGCATCAGCGGCATGCGGGGGTGGATGTCGGCGAGCGCCTTGGGGCCCTCCTGCGGCGGCACGGCGAGCGGTGCGGTCTCGGCCTCCGTGGTGATCACGGAGCACGTCACCCACCAGGCCCGGGGGTGCCCGTCCGGGAGCGTACGGTCGCGCCAGAACTCGTACAGTCCGGCCATCGCGAACACCGACCCATCGGCGGGCGTCACGAAGTAGGGCTGCTTGCGCGCCCGCTTCCGCTTCCCCTCCACCTCCAGGTCCCGCTCCTCCTTCCCGGTGACCCACTCGTAGTAGCCGTCGGCGGGGAGGATGCAGCGCCGGGTGGCGAAGGCCTGGCGGTAGGCGGGCTTCTCGTGCACCGTCTCGGCCCGCGCGTTGATCATCCGGGCCGCGCCCTCGGGCGACTTCGCCCAGGCCGGCACGAGCCCCCACCGCAGCCGGCGTAGCTGGCGAACCGGACGCGGCGAGGAGGCGTCCTTCAGGGGGCGGTCGAGGACGACGAGGACCTCTTTGGTGGGGGCCACGTTGTAGTCGGGCACGAGGGACCCGGTGGGCTCCTGGGGCTCCTGGGGATTGCGGGCCTCGTGAGACTCCTGAGCCCTCTGGGCCTCCTGGACCTCCTGGGGCTCCCACTTCTCTATCTCAAAGATTTCTGCGAGATCCTCGGGTCCACGACTCGCCGCATACCGTCCGCACATACGTGCCACACTGCCAGGCCGGCCCGCCGCCCCTCAACGACGACGCCGGGCGCCGTCCCCGCCCGGCCCGACCTCCCGGAGCCCTCACCGATCATGAACAGCCAAGCCATCCCCTCGCTGCCGGAGCTCTGGGACCGGCTCTTCGGTGTCCAGCCCGACCCGGATCTGTGGGTGGTGCTGGTCACGCTGGCCGCCGCGCTCGCGGCCGTCGTCCCGCACGGCGTCTGGCGGGTCTCGCGCAACGCCATCACCATCGCCCACGAGGGCGGCCACGGCCTGGTGGCGCTGCTCAGCGGGCGCACGCTGACGGGCATACGCCTGCACTCGGACACCAGCGGCCTCACGGTGAGCCGGGGCAAGCCGCACGGGATCGGCATGATCCTCACCGCCGCCGCGGGCTACACCGCTCCCCCGCTGCTGGGCCTCGGCGGCGCCGCGCTGCTCGCGGCCGGGCACATCACAGCACTGCTGTGGCTGGCGACGGCGCTGCTGCTGGTGATGCTCGTGATGATCCGCAACGCGTACGGCGTCCTGACGGTGGTCGTCACCGGCGGCCTGTTCCTGGCGGTGTCGTGGCTGACCGGTGCCCAGGTACAGGCGGCGTTCGCCTACGCGGTGGTGTGGTTCCTGCTCCTCGGCGGCGTACGCCCGGCCTTCGAACTCCAGGCCAAGCGCCGCCGCGGCAACGCCGGCGACTCCGACGCCGACCAACTCTCCCGCCTCACGAACGTCCCCCCGGCCCTCTGGCTGTTCCTCTTCCACGCGGTCTCCCTGTGCGCGCTGGTGGGCGGCACGCGCTGGCTGCTGGAGATCTGACCGCCCACCCCTCGGGGGTCCGCGGCGGGGGCGAATCACCCTCTCGCGATCAAGATCCGCCCCCACCCCCAGCCACTAGACTGCGCCCCATGACCGCAACCCCCGCCCACACCGCCCTCTGGCCCGCCCCCCACGCGCGCGGAGCCGTCGACGCGACGGTCCACGTACCGGGGTCCAAGTCGGTCACCAACCGCGCTCTCGTCCTCGCCGCCCTCGCCTCCGAACCCGGCTGGCTCCGCCGCCCCCTCCGCTCCCGCGACACCCTCCTCATGGCCGGCGCCCTGCGCGCGATGGGCGTCGGCATCGAGGAAACGGTGTCGTCGAACTCCGCGACCACGCACGCGGACTCCGCCGCAGGCACGGGCGCGGGCACGGCCACCGGCCCCGGCGAGGCCTGGCGCGTCATCCCCTCCACCCTCCACGGCCCCGCCACGGTGGACGTCGGCAACGCCGGCACGGTCATGCGCTTCCTCCCCCCCGTCGCCACCCTCGTCGACGGCCCCGTCCGCTTCGACGGCGACCCCCGCTCGTACGAACGCCCCCTGCACGGCGTGATCGACGCCCTGCGCGCCCTCGGCGCCCGCATCGACGACGAGGGCCGCGGCGCGCTCCCCCTCACCGTGCACGGCGGCGGCGCCCTGGACGGCGGCCCGGTGGAGATCGACGCCTCCTCCTCGTCCCAGTTCGTCTCGGCGCTGCTGCTCTCCGGGCCGCGCTTCAACCAGGGCGTCGAGGTCCGCCACACCGGCTCCTCGCTGCCGTCCCTGCCGCACATCCGGATGACGGTGGACATGCTCCGCGCGGTCGGCGCGCAGGTGGACACCCCGGAGTCGGGCGGCGAGCCCAACGTGTGGCGGGTGACGCCCGGCGCGCTGCTCGGCCGGGATCTGACCATCGAGCCGGACCTGTCGAACGCGCAGCCGTTCCTCGCCGCCGCCCTGATCACCGGCGGCACGGTCGTCATCCCCGACTGGCCCGAGCACACCACCCAGCCCGGCGACCGACTGCGGGAGATCTTCACCGAGATGGGCGGCTCCTGCGAACTGACCGAGCGCGGTCTGGAGTTCACCGGTTCGGGTGCCGTGCACGGCATCGAGGTGGACCTCGGCGAGGTCGGCGAGCTGACCCCCGGCATCGCGGCCGTCGCCGCCCTCGCCGACTCCCCGTCGACCCTGCGCGGCGTCGCCCATCTGCGGCTGCACGAGACGGACCGGCTGGCCGCGCTCACCAAGGAGATCAACGAACTCGGCGGGGACGTCACCGAGACCGCCGACGGGCTGCACATCCGCCCGCGCCCGCTGCACGGCGGGATCTTCCACACCTACGACGACCACCGCATGGCCACGGCCGGTGCGATCATCGGCCTGGCGGTCGAGGGCGTGGAGATCGAGAACGTGGCGACGACGGCCAAGACCCTGCCGGACTTCCCCGAACTGTGGGCCGGAATGCTCGGGAACTGACGGGCGGACCGGGACCATGCGCCGTTACGGCAAGCACACCGACGAGGACGACATCCGCAGCCGCCCCAACCGCAGGGGCAACCGGCCGCGCACCCACATCAGGCCCAAGCACGAGGACGCGGCCGAGGGCCTGGTCCTCACCGTCGACCGGGGCCGGCTGACCTGCCTGGTCGAGGACCGGACCGTGATGGCGATGAAGGCCCGGGAACTGGGCCGCAAGGCCGCGGTCGTCGGCGACCGGGTGGCCCTGGTCGGGGACCTGTCCGGCGCCAAGGACACCCTCGCCCGCATCGTCCGCATCGAGGAGCGCACCTCGGTGCTGCGCCGCACGGCCGACGACGACGACCCCTACGAGCGCGTGGTCGTCGCCAACGCCGACCAGCTCGCCATCGTCACCGCCCTCGCCGACCCCGAGCCGCGCCCCCGGCTGATCGACCGCTGCCTGGTCGCCGCGTACGACGGCGGCCTCACGCCGTTCCTCGTCCTGACCAAGTCCGACCTGGCGTCGCCCGACCAACTCCTCGAGCTCTACGGCGATCTGGACATCCCGTACGTCGTCACCAGCCGCGAGGAGCTGGAGAACGGCGACGCCGCCGACCGCGTACGGGCCGAACTGGACGGCAGGGTGACGGCGTTCGTCGGCCACTCCGGGGTGGGCAAGACCACGCTGGTCAACGCGCTGGTGCCCGTGGAGCGGCGGCGTACGACGGGCCATGTCAACGCGGTGACGGGCCGCGGCCGGCACACCACCACCTCCGCGCTGGCGCTCCCGCTGGAGGGCGGCCGCGGCTGGGTGGTCGACACCCCGGGCGTACGGTCGTTCGGGCTCGCGCACATCGACCCGTCGCGGGTCATCCACGCCTTCCCCGACCTGGAGCGGGGTACGGAGGGGTGCCCGCGCGCGTGCAGCCACGACGAGCCGGACTGCGCGCTGGACGACTGGGTGGCCCAGGGCCACGCCGACCCGGCCCGGCTGTACTCGCTGCGCCGGCTGCTGTCGACCCGGGAGCGCGCGGAGGGCGACTGACCCGCCTCGCACAACTGTCTCCCCCGGCGTGCGCGGCGCATGACCGAAATCGTGTTTGCACCCGTACGCGGCCGGTAAAGGCATAATCGCACCGGCCGGACACGGCCGGGCGAACCGAACGAAGCAGTCACAGGGCGTGTGGAGCGGCGCGGGCGCGGGGTCGGCGGCGCGGCGCGCGGCGTTACGGAGGGACAGCACATGGCGTGGCTGCTGGTCATCGTGGCCGGGATCCTGGAGACCGGCTTCGCCGTGTGCCTCAAGCTGTCCCACGGTTTCACCCGGCTCTGGCCGACCATCGCCTTCTGCTGCTTCGCCCTCGGCAGCTTCGGCCTGCTGACCCTGTCGCTGCGCAAGCTCGACGTGGGCCCGGCGTACGCGGTGTGGACGGGCATCGGCGCGGCGGGCACGGCGATCTACGGCATGGTGTTCCTGGGCGACCTGGTCTCCACGCTCAAGATCGTGTCGATCAGTTTTGTGATCATCGGTGTGATCGGGCTCCAGCTCTCGGGCTCCGCGCACTGAGGCGGCCCGCGGGCCGCGCGCACCGACGGACCCCGGCCGGCCGACGCCTCACCTCGACTGGCGCGGCAGCGCGGTGCGGACGAGATCGGCGACCGAGCCGTCGCCCGGTGGCGCCGCGACGCACGACAGCGAGAGCCGCACCACGAGCTCGGCGGACCGGGCGATCTCCAGGAGCTCCGGTTTCGTGACGCCGGGCCCGGAGAGCGCGGCCACGGTGCGGTCGCGGACCAGCGTCACGAAGTCGGAGGGCGAGGGCAGCGGCCCGTCGGCCCGCCGCTGCGCGGGCACCGCGGAGGACGACGGCACCGCCGACAGCGTCGGCGCGGGAAGCCGCTCGCCCCAGCAGCCGGTGAGCATGGCGCGTACGAGGGGGTTGCCGCGGGCGGCGGACAGCGTCCACTCGGCGAGCGCGGCGAGCCGTTCACGGCCCTCGGCGGGCGCGGCGAGCCGTTCGCGGCCCTCGGCGGGCGCGGCGAGGACGCGTTCGACACCGGCGAGATAGGCGTCGGCCTCGCGCCGCACCAGGGCGCGGGAGAGCCCCTCCTTGCTGCCGAACTCGTTGTAGAGCGTCTGCCGGGAGACGCCCGCCGCGGCGGCCACGTCCACCATGCGCACGCCGGCCCACGGCCGGCTCGCGAGCGCCGAGAAGGCAGCGTCGAGCAGGGACTCCCGCGCTGCCGGCATCGTCGCCTCCCGGATAGAGCCACTCCTGTCGCCCACAGTTGACGCCCCCGCACGTACTGTCAAGGCCTCAGGGCGGGCGGGAGCGGACAGGCGCCTTCGACGCGCGGCGGCCCGGCCCCGCAGCCCCGGTGACGCCGCCGCCCCGGCCGCCCTGCTGGCCCCGGCGGGAGCGTGGAAGATACCGTGCAGTCATGGCCGACTATCTCGATGACCTGCGTCTCGCCCACGTCCTCGCGGATGCCGCCGATGCCGCGACGATGGACCGGTTCAAGGCGCTCGACCTCAAGGTCGAGACCAAGCCGGACATGACGCCGGTGAGCGAGGCCGACAAGTCGGCCGAGGAGTTGATCCGCGGTCAGCTCCAGCGGGCCCGGCCGCGGGACGCGGTCCTCGGCGAGGAGTACGGCGTCGAGGGCACGGGTCCGCGCCGCTGGGTCGTCGACCCGATCGACGGCACCAAGAACTATGTGCGCGGGGTGCCCGTCTGGGCGACGCTGATCGCGCTGACGGAGGCGGACGAGGGGGGCTTCCAGCCGGTCGTCGGCCTGGTCTCCGCCCCCGCGCTCGGCCGCCGCTGGTGGGCGGCGAAGGGCCACGGCGCGTTCACCGGGCGCAGCCTGTCCTCGGCGTCCCGGCTGCGCGTCTCGGGCGTCTCGCGGCTGTCCGACGCCTCCTTCGCGTACTCCTCGCTCGGCGGCTGGGAGGAGCGCGGCCGGCTGGACGGCTTCCTGGACCTGACCCGCAAGGTGTGGCGCACGCGCGCGTACGGCGACTTCTGGCCGTACATGATGGTCGCCGAGGGCTCGGTCGACCTGTGCGCGGAGCCGGAGCTGTCGCTGTGGGACATGGCGGCGAACGCGATCATCGTGACCGAGGCGGGCGGCAGCTTCACGGGGCTCGACGGCCGCCCGGGCCCGCACAGCGGCAACGCCGCCGCATCGAACGGCCTGCTCCACGACGAGCTGCTGGATCACCTGAACGAGCGGTACTGAAGCGGGGCGGTGCGCCGAGCGCCCCCCGTTGGCCGCACGCGCCCGCGCTCCCTCTTCGCCCACGCGCCCGAATTCGCCGCACGCGCCCTCTTGTTGACCCGCCCCTTGCCTGCGACTCTGAGAATCCCCCCACTTGTGAACTTGTGAATCCCTTCACGGGCGATCGCCGCCGTCCCCCGGCGCGCGGGGGTGGACCGATCCGGAACTCGTAGGAGGTGGCTCACGCCATGCTCGTCCGCAACGCCATGAGCACGGTCGTCCTCACCATCGGCCCCGCACACACCCTGCGGCAGGCAGCCGCACTGATGTCCGCCCGGCGCGTCGGCGCGGCCGTCGTCCTCGACCCGGACGCCGGCGGCCTCGGCATCCTCACCGAGCGCGACATCCTCGACGCCGTCGGCCGGGGCCTGAGCCCCGACGCCGAGCCGGCCCACGCCCACACCACCACCGACGTCGTCTTCGCCGCACCCTCGTGGACCCTGGAGGACGCGGCCCGCGCCATGACCCACGGCGGCTTCCGGCACCTGATCGTCATGGACCGCGACGAGCCCGCCGGCATCGTCTCGGTCCGCGACATCCTGCGCTGCTGGTCCCCGGCCCGGCAGCCGGTGCCGACGGCCTGACACGCGTCGGTGCCCGTGCGGGCGAACCCCGCACGGGCACCGCGCGTCTCCTGGTCAGCCACGCAGGGCCTGGACCGCGGCCTCCAGTCGCTTGCCGAAGTCGGGGTCGGCGTTGCGGAAGTTGCCGATCGCGCGCTCGACGATGTCCTCGCGCGAGACCTGGGAGAGGGCGCCGGCCAGGTTGCCGATCAGGCGACCCTTCTCCTCCTCCGTCATCAGCCGGTAGAGGTTGCCGGCCTGGACGAAGTCGTCGTCCTCGGCGTGCAGCGGCGCCGCGGCGTCACCGGTCGCGCCGGTGACCGGGATCGGCTGCCACAGCGGACGGTCGGTCTGGAACGGTCCGCCGAAGCTGTTCGGCTCGTAGTTCTTCGCGCCCTTGTGGCGGCCGTCGTAGAGGTGGCCGTCCCGGGAGTTGGTGCGCGCGTCGGTGGCGTGCGGGCGGTTCACCGGCAGGTGGTCGGCGTTGATGCCGACGCGGTAGCGGTGCGCGTCGCCGTAGGCGAACAGCCGGCCCTGGAGCATCTTGTCCGGGGAGGGACCGATGCCGGGCACGAAGTGCGCCGGGGAGAAGATCGACTGCTCGACCTCGGCGAAGACGTTCTCCGGGTTGCGGTTGAGCTCCAGCTTGCCGATCTCGATGACCGGGTAGTCCGCGTGCGGCCAGACCTTGGTCACGTCGAACGGGTTGAAGCGGTACGTGGCGGCCTCGGCGGCGGGCATGATCTGCACGCCGACGGTCCAGGACGGGAAGTCGCCGCGCTCGATCGCCTGACGCAGGTCCCGCTGGTGGGAGTCGGGGTCCTCACCGGCGAGCCGGTTGGCCTCCTCCTGGGTGAGGCACTTGATCCCCTGATCGGTCTTGAAGTGGTACTTGACCCAGAAGACCTCGCCGGCCTCGTTGTTCCACTGGTAGGTGTGCGAACCGAAGCCGTCCATGTGGCGGTAGGACGCCGGGATGCCGCGGTCGCCGAAGACCCAGGTCACCTGGTGCGTGGACTCCGGGGACAGCCCCCAGAAGTCCCACACGTTGTCCATCTCGGTCGAACCGGTGTACGGGTCGCGCTTCTGGGTGTGGATGAAGTCGGGGAACTTGAGGGCGTCCCGGATGAAGAACACCGGGGTGTTGTTGCCGACGAGGTCGTAGTTGCCCTCCTCGGTGTAGAACTTCAGCGCGAAGCCGCGCGGGTCGCGGACGGCGTCCGCGGCGCCGAGGTTGCCGGCCACGGTCGAGAAGCGCAGGAACGTCTCGGTCTGCTTGCCGACCTCGGAGAGGAACGCGGCACGCGTGTACTGCGTGACGTCGGCGGTCACCGTGAAGGTTCCGTACGCGCCGGCGCCGCGGGCGTGCACCACGCGCTCCGGAATGCGCTCCCGGTTGAAGTGGGCCAGCTTCTCCAGCAGGAGCTGGTCCTGGACGAGCACAGGGCCGCCGACGCCCGCCGTCTCGCTGTTCTGGTTGTCGGCGACCGGGGCACCGGCCTCGGTGGTCAGCGGTCCCTGCGTCACGTGCGCCTCCTGCGTCAAGCCTTGCGAAAGGGGGTCTCCGGCCGGTATGTCCGGGATGCCCCGCGGCCGCTTCCGTAATCGATCCTACGTTGGACTTAGTCCAAGTCAAGTTGAGCTCCAGAATCACACCTGTTCAGGATCTGGGACCCTTGCTGTTAGGCTGGAAACCATGAGTGACCTACTGGAACGTCTGCGTGGACGCGGATGGCGCATGACCGCGCAGCGGCGCGTGGTGGCCGAGGTCCTCGACGGCGAGCACGTCCATCTGACGGCCGACGAGGTGCACGCGCGTGCCGCGGTGAAGCTGCCGGAGATCTCCCGGGCGACGGTCTACAACACCCTCGGCGAGCTGGTCTCGCTGGGCGAGGTGCTCGAGGTCGCCACGGACAAGCGCGCCAAGCGGTACGACCCGAACGCGCACCGCCCCCACCACCACCTGGTGTGCGCGGGCTGCGGCTCGATCCGCGACGTCCACCCGTCGGGCAATCCGCTGGCCGACCTCCCCGACTCGGAGCGGTTCGGCTTCACCGTGTCGGACGTCGAGGTCACCTACCGCGGCCTCTGCCCGAACTGCGCGACGAAGGCCTGAGCCGACGACGGCCTGAGCCAAGGCCGGGACGCCCGCCAGGCCTTCTGAACACTCCGCAGGCCACCTGAACACTCCGCAGGCGGGACACTTGAACAGACCGAAGGTCCTGAACACACCGAAGGCCGGAACCCTTACGGATTCCGGCCTTCGGCCTTCAGTAGCGGGGACAGGATTTGAACCTGCGACCTCTGGGTTATGAGCCCAGCGAGCTACCGAGCTGCTCCACCCCGCGTCGACGAACACAACGTTACGTCACGAGGGAAAGCAGAAGCAAATCGCTCCCCTTCCGGGGCCCGGCCGTGCGGAATCCAGGGGGCGGACCCTACGCCGAGAGCTCCTCCCGCAACGCGTCCCGCAACCGCGCCGCCCGCTCCGCGACCTCGCCCGGCCCCAGCTCCACCGCCCGGTCCGCCCAGCGCTGCCCCTCCGCCAGCTCGCCCCGCCGCGCGTACACCAGCGCGAGCCGCAGCGCCGCGCGTCCGTGCCCCGCGTCGGCGGCGCGCGTCCACCACAGGGCCGCCTCCGGCTCGCTCCCCTCGCGGGCGAGCAGCAGGCCGAGGTTGAAGGCGCCGTTGCGCGAGCCGGCCTCCGCCGCGAGCCGGTACCAGCGCGCCGCCTCCACGACCTCGCCCCGCCCGGCCGCGAGCATCCCCACCCGCACCTGCGCGCGCCGGTGCCCCTGGGACGCGGCCCGCTCGTACCACTCCTCGCACTCGCTCTTCTCCCGCGCCGGCTCCCCCAGCTCGTGCGCGGGCGCGGGCGGCCGGCGCGCGTCGAGCACCGTGGCGAGCCGGTACGCCGCCTCCGCGCTGCCGCCCCCCGCGGCGCAGCGCAGATGCCGCTCGGCCTCCTGCTCCTCCCCGTCCCGCAGCCGCGCCATCCCGACCTGCAACGCCGCCTCGGTGTGCCCGGCGGCCGCCGCCCGCTCGTACCAGCCGAGCGCGGCCCGCTCCTGGCCGCGCCCCGCGTAGAGGATCCCCAGGTTGAACGCGGCGTCCACGCTGCCCGACTCCGCCGCCTTGGAGAACCAGGGCTCGGCCCCGGCCGCGTCACCGCCCTGGAGCAGCAGCACGGCGAGCGCGTTCGCCGCCTCCCGGTGCCCGGCGTACGCGGCCCTCCGGTACCACTGCTCGGCCGGCCCGGTCCGCCCCTGCTCGGCGCAGAGCAGCCCCAGGTTGTACGCGCCGTTGACGTCACCGGCGTCCATGGCGGCCCGGTACCACCGCTCGGCGGTCTGCGTCTCCCCGCGCTCGGCGTGCAGCGCGCCCAGCGCGTTGGCCGCGTTGCCGTCGCCCTCCTGGGCGGCCCGCAGCCACCACACGGCGGCGCTCTCGGTGTCCCCGGCGTCGCGCAGCAGGAAGCCGAGCGCGCAGGCGGCACGCGCCTCGCCGTCCTTGGCGGACGTCAGATACCAGCGGCCCGCCTCCTTGAGCTGACCGCGCTTCTCCAGGATCGCGCCGAGGTGCAGCGCGGCCCGCCGGTGGCCGCGTGCGGCGGCCTGCCGGTACCACTGTTCGGCCTCGTCGAGCGGCGCCGGTCCGGCGCCGTCGGCGCCCTTGGTCCGCGCCGCGCGTGCGTCCGTACCCCGCGGGCCCGGTGGTGCGCCTCTCGCGCCCCCTCTGCCCCCGGCGTTCGGCGCGATGCCCAGGCCGTCCCCGGCCGCGTCCGCGCCCCGGTCCAGCGCCCGGGCCAGCCGGTAGGCGGCCTCCCGGTGGCCGCGCTGCGCGGCGACGCGCATCCAGTGCTCGCTGCCCGGGTCGCCGCGGTGTTCCAGCAGGTCGGCGAGGGCGTAGGCGCCGAGCATGTGTCCCTGTTCGGCGGACTGGCGCAGCCAGTACTCGGCCGCCGGTTCGTCACCGCGCTCGCGGTGGTGCCGTCCGAGCGCGTGCGCGGCGGCGGTGGAGCCGGCGACGGCGGCGATGCGCCACCAGCCTGCGGCCTCGTCGGGGTAGCCCCGCTGGTGGAGCAGGACCCCGAGGTTGTTGGCTGCGGCCCGGTCACCGGCGGCGGTGGCGGCACGCAGCTGGGGCTCGGCTCCGTCGAGATCACCGCGGCGCAGCAGCATGCTGCCGAGGACGCTCATCGCCTCGACGTCGCCGGCCTCCGCCGCCGCGCGCCTGCGCGCCTCCTCCGCCAACTCCTCGGCGACCTCCGTGGTCTCGTCCCGTCCGGAGACGTCAGAAACCTCGGAAGCCCCGAAAGCCCCGGAAGGCCGCCCAAACCGCCCTGTCTCGAACAGAGTTGCCTTGTCCCCCATAACGTCCATCGTCGCACCACCTGCAACCTGGGTACACCTGGTATACCGCAGCCAGTGAGGTCACTACAGCGTTTTGTCGACATGCCCACAGAGAGACAAGTCAAACACAGCGCGCCCAACTCCCCGGCACAGCACGGCTGCTGCGCACGTCGGCACACGCGTTCGCAGGTGTCAGAGGAGAGGAACCACACTCACCGGAAGGTGGCGTTCCGCAGGTCAGAGGTGACGGCCGCGCCGAGGCGCGGGAATGCGGTCAACGCACACGAAGGCCCGGATCCTTGAGGATCCGGGCCTTCGTCATCAGTAGCGGGGACAGGATTTGAACCTGCGACCTCTGGGTTATGAGCCCAGCGAGCTACCGAGCTGCTCCACCCCGCGCCGTTGTGAGTTCACAGTATCACGGCGCGGGGGGCGTCGGATCAGCCGTCGGCCGAGCTCGCGCTCTTGTCGCTGCTCGCGCCGTCGCCGTCCTTGCTGTCGCTGCTGCTCTTGTCGCTCTCCTTGGTGTCGCCGTTGTCGCCGTTCTTGCTGTCACCGCTCTTGCCGGCACTGCTCTTGCTGCCGCCCGAGCCGCTCTTGGCGGCCGCGGACTGCGCGTCCTCCGCCTTCTTCAGCGCGTCCTGGAGGTCCTGCTGCGCCTTGCCGTACGCCTCCCAGTCGCCCTTCTTGAGGGCTTCCTGGCCGGCGGTGAAGGCCTTCTGGGCGTCGCTGAGCGCTTCCTTGACCGTCGGGTTGCTGGTCGCTGGTGGTGTGGTGGTGTCCTGGTCGGAGTCCGGCGGCTTGGTCGTCGAGCCGTCGGTGGCGAAGAGTTTGTCCAGCGCCTCGTCCAGCGTGTTCTCGAAGGCCGTTCTGCCGTTGTAGGTCATCAGCACCTTGCGCAGCAGTGGCAGCTTCAGTCCGCCACCGCGTACGTAGACCGGCTCCACGTAGAGCAGTCCCCCGTCGAGCGGGACCGTCAGGAGGTTGCCGTACTCGATCTCCGAGTCACCGTTTCTCACCTGTCTGATGAACTCGGTGATGTTCTCCTGGGAGTTCGAGTTGAACTGGCTCTGCACCTGTTTGGGGCCGTCGGCCGTCGCACTCGTCAGTTGCAGGATTCTGATCCTGCCGTAGTCCTTCGTCCCTGCTTCGGAGTCGACCGCCATGAAGGCGCTGAGGTTGTCCCGCCCGTTGGGCGTGAACGTCGTCGTCAGCGAGAACGCCTGCGACTGCTGGTCCGGCATCTTCATGCTCAGGTAGTACGGCGGCACCGCGTCGCCCGACTTGTTGGTCGGGTCGTTCGGCACCTGCCACACCTCGCTGCCGCTGAGGAACGTCTGGGCGTCCTTCACGTGGTAGCGGGTGAGCAGTTCCCGCTGGACCTTGAACAGGTCCTGCGGGTAGCGGAGATGGGCCATCAGGTCGGAGGAGATCTCCTTCTTCGGCTGCACCGTGTTCGGGAAGGCCTTCATCCACGTCTTGAGGACGGGGTCCTTCGTGTCCCACTGGTAGAGCTTGACCTCGCCGCTGTACGCGTCGACCGTCGCCTTGACCGAGTTGCGGATGTAGTTGACCCGGTTCTGCTGGGCCACCACCGCCCGCTGGTTGTTGGCCGCGGTGAGCGAGTCCGCCGTCGTGTCGCCCAGAGTGGTGCGGGAGGCGTACGGATAGCCGTTGGTGGTGGTGTAGGCGTCGACGATCCACTGGATCTTGCCGTCGACCACCGCCGGGTAGGCGTCGCCGTCGATCGTCAGCCAGGGGGCCACGGCCTCGACGCGTTCCTTGGGCGTGCGGTTGTACAGGATGCGCGAGCCGTCGCCGATGGCCCCGGAGTACAGCATCTGCGGTTCGCTGAACGCCACCGCGTACGCGGCCCGGTTGATCGGGTTGGAGAGGCTGACGCCGCTGTCGCCCTTGTAGGTGTAGGCCTTCTCGCCCTTGTCGTCGGAGTAGTCGATCTCCTTCTGGGGACCGCCGACGATCGAGTACGTGGTGGTCTTCTCGCCGTAGTAGACCCGCTGTTCGTGCGTCGGCAGGTCACCGGTGGAGGGCAGGCCGGACTCGGTGTACACCGGCTGGCCGTTGCTGTCGGCGGTCGTGCCCTTGGCGGCGACCACGCCGTAGCCGTGGGTGTAACGGAAGTGGTCGTTGATCCAGTTGTTCTTCGGGATGCCGTCGAGGTTCAGCTCCCGCAGACCGACGACCGTGTCCTGTTCCTTGCCGTCCTTGCCGGTGTAGCGGTCGACGTCCAGGTTGGTCGGGAAGGCGTAGTAGTTCTTGACCTGCTGCATCTGCTGGAACGTCGGCGAGACGATGTTGGGGTCCAGCACCCGCAGGCTCGCGGCGGCGTCGGCGTCCTCGCGGAGCTGGTCGCCGTCACTGTTCTTGCCCTTGCCCGCGTACTCGGAGACCTCGGCGTCGTCGATGCCGTACGCCTCACGCGTCGCCTTGATGTTCTTGGCGACGTAGGGCGCTTCCTTGGCCTGCTCGTTCGGCTGGACCTGGAACTTCTGCACGATCGCCGGGTAGAGGCCGCCGATGAGGATGGCGGAGAGCACCATCAGGCCGAAGCCGATGACGGGCAGCTGCCAGGTGCGCCGCCACAGGGTGGCGAAGAACAGCAGCGCGCAGATGACGGCGATGCAGAACAGGATCGTCTTGGCCGGCAGATAGGCGTTGGCGTCGACGTACCTCAGGCCGGTCCAGTTGCCGGTGGCCTTGAAGTCACTGGACTTGACCGCGAGGCCGTACCGGTCGAGCCAGTAGGCGACCGCCTTGAGGGCCACGAAGACGCCGAGCAGCACCGAGAGGTGGCCGGTCGCGGCGGCCGTGGCGTGCGCCCCGGGGCTGGTGACCCGCAGGCCGCCGTAGAGGTAGTGGGTGAGCGCGGCGGCGATCAGGGAGAGCACGGCGGCGGCGAAGCCGAAGCCGAGCAGGAAGCGGTACCAGGGCAGGTCGAAGGCGTAGAAGGAGACGTCCAGATGGAACTGGGGGTCCTTCTGGTGGAACGGCACGCCGTTGACCCACATCAGCCAGGTGCGCCACTGGCCGGCCGCGGAGGCGCCGGCGATCAGGCCGACCAGGGCGGTGATGCCGAGCAGCAGCCACTTCTTGTACGGGGCGATGCCCATGCGGTAGCGGTCCAGGCTCTGCTGCTCCGCCGACATGGCGCTCAGCGGCGGGCGGAGCCGGTGGGCGAGCCAGATGTTGACGCCGACCGCGATCGCCATCAGGAGGCCGAAGACGAAGAAGAGGCCGATCTTGGTCCACAGCGTGGTGGTGAACACCGACGAGTAGTGCACCGACCGGTACCACAGCCAGTCCGTCCAGAACCCGGCGAACATGGTGAACGCCATGCCGAGGACGGCCAGGACGCCGAGCGTCATCAGCAGGGTCCGGACACGCCGGGACGGGCGGCCCACTCTGATCCGTGGCCCCGTCGGGCCTCCGCCGCGGTCCGGCATCTGGAAAGCCAAGGTGTGCACCTCGAAGTCGCTGTTGGTCGGTCGGCCCCCGCCTCTGTCGTGCGCGCGGACCCCCGTCGGCCGGCCCCGGTCGTCTCCCGAGATCGCGGGGCCTCACCTATGCAACTTACTCATGCTTTAACCGGTTCCCGGATCCGGGGATTAACGAGAGAGGATTGTGACCATGTCCAACACTCCCATGGCAGCGAACCCCCTCACCCGGGCCGTACTCGAGATCGACGAGTACGCCTCGGGCCTCGGCTGGGACCAGCCCGCTCGCCTCTTCGCCCTCGTCGACACCGCCCGGCTGCGGGCCCAGGAACCCTCCCTCGCGGCCCAGCTCGGCCTGGACGACGAACTCGCGGCCACCACCGCTCTCACCCCCATCGAACAGGAGGAGATCTCCGCGGACCGGCCGCTGGACGAGTTCCTCGGCACCATCGCCTGGCCCGACGCGGTGGCCGGCTGCGCGCTCACGGTGGAGCGCCTGATGCTGCCGCCGTCGGCCGAGGCCGCGGTCCCCGGCGATCTGGACGAGGCCCGGCTGAACCAGTGGGTCGCCGAGCACCCGGACCGGCAGGAGGTGCGCATGACGGTCGCCGTGCTGCGGGACGGCACCCGTGAGTCCGCGCTGCGGCTGCGCGAGAAGGACGCGCCCTCGGAGGTGCTCACCGGGGCGGACCTGGTGCCGGGTCTCGCGGAGGCGCTGGCGTCGACGTTCGAGGACTGACGCCCGGTCTTCCCCGGAGGCGTTCCCGCCCGGCACGCGCGTGCGCACGCGCGTGCCGGCCGTCACCGTCCGCCGGCGCTCATCCCTTGGTGGTGCACTTCGGCAGGTCGTCGGTGTGGCCGCCGCGGATGTCCTTCAGGGCGTCGAGGGCGTCGCCGATGGTGTTCACCCTGACGAGCGTGAGCCCGTCGGGGGTGTCCTCCGCGGCGGCGGCGCAGTTGTCCTTGGGCGTCAGGAAGTAGCGGGCGCCCTTGTCGCGCGCTCCGACGGTCTTCATCTCCACGCCGCCGATGGGGCCCACCTTGCCCGCGTCGTCGATCGTCCCGGTGCCCGCCACGAACGTGCCGCCGGTCAGGCTGCCGGGGGTGAGCTTGTCGTAGATGCCGAGGGCGAACATCAGACCGGCGCTCGGTCCGCCGACGTCGGCGAGCTTGATGTCGATGGAGAACGGGAACGTGTGATCGGTTCCGGCGGAGATCCCGACGATGGCGCGCTCGGCGCCCGTGTCGTCGGACGCGGCGGTGGTGATCGTCACCTTCTCCGTCTTCGTCGCCTTCCGGTGCTCCTTCTCGGCGGCGGCCTGCTCCTTGGCGGGGACGATGGTGAAGGAGACCTTCTCGCCGGGCTTGTGCTTGGTGACCAGGTCGGCGACGTCGTCGGGGGCCTTCACCGCCGTGCCGTCGACGGCCTTGATCACGTCACCGGCGTGCAGCCTGCCCTCGGCCGGGGAGTCCTTGAGGACGGTCGAGACGATCACCCAGGACTCGACGGGGACACCGAGCTCCTTGAGGGCGGCCACCTTGGCGCTCTCCTGGGACTGGCTGAACTCCTCGGCGTTCTCCTGGGTGGACTGCTCCTCCGTCTTGCCGTCGGGGTAGAGCGTGTCGTGCGGGACGACCTTGTCGTCGTGCGCGAGCCACCCGTAGACGGCCTCCACGAGGTTCATCTTGTAGTCGGCACTGGTGACCCGGACGGTGGTCATGTTGAGATGACCGCTCGTCCCGTAGGTCTTGTGCCCGGAGATCTGTAGCACCGGCTCGCCGTCGTGGTCGCCGAGCGTGTTCACCGTCGGCCCCGGGGACATCTCCGCGTACGGCACTTTGATGAACACCCCCGCGCACAGGAGTGCGATCAGCATCAAGGTGGAGGCGAGCATCGTCGCGGTGCGGCGTGGCATGGAACGACAGTACGGGACGGACCTGTAGGCGCACCGTCGGGGCCGTCCGTCCGGGGCGAGAGGGGCGCCGGCTCCCTTTCCGGGGCGCGAGGGGCGCCGACGCCCCTGAGGACGCCGGCGGGCCCGGCCGTGCGCCGCGGGGCCTCAGACCCCGGTGCGGGGCTTCTCCATGGCCTCGCGGAAGCGGGCGTATCCGGCGAGTTCGGAACCGTCACCGATGGTCTTGCGGTTCCGGCCGGCCCATCCGCCCCACAGTCCGGCACCGATCGCGGCAACGAACGGAATCAGCAACCAGGCGAGCGCCGCCATGCCGACCTCCCAACCCCTTGAGCGTCCGCGACTGACTGATCAACAGATTAATCATCCGCATGCTAACGCGCACGCCAGGGGGTGGGTCACGCGGCCGGAGCGGGCGGCCGGCGCGTGTCGCGGGAGCGGCGGGCACGCGCGCCGGGGCGGCGGATCAGCAGGCGTCGGCGCCCACCCACTCCTCCGTCCCGTCGGAGAACGTCTGGTGCTTCCAGATGGGCACCTCGTGCTTGAGGTCGTCGATCAGCTTCCGGCACGCCTCGAACGCCTCGCCGCGGTGCGGGCAGGCCACGGCGACGACGACGGCGAGGTCGCCGACGGTCAGGTCCCCCACCCGGTGGACCGCGGCCAGCGCGCGCACGGGGTAGTCGGCGACGACCTTCTCGGCCACGCGCCGCAGCTCGGCCTCGGCGCTCGGATGGCTCGAGTACGACAGGGCGTCGACGTCGGCCCCGCCGTCGTGGTCGCGCACGGTGCCGACGAACAGCGCGGTGCCTCCGGCGGCGTCGTCCCCCACGGCCCGGAAGACCTCGTCGACGGAGAGCGGCGTGTCACGGATGCCGAGCAACTTGATGGGATCCCCGGCCGCGCGCTCACCGGGGTGCTCCTGGATACCAGCCATGCCCCCCATCGTGCCGCACGGCACCGACAACCAGGGAACGTACGACCGGATCACCCGGCCACCGGCCGCGCACCCCCGGCGCCAGGACGCCGACCGTGCCGACCCGGCGCCCGGCGTCCGGCGCGCCCCCGGGCCGTCTACCGCCGTCGCGCCTTGCGTGCCCGCCGTACGACCGCCGCCGCGCCCAGCAGCGCCACCGTCGCCCCCGCCGCGCCCGCCGCCGTCGCGTCCTTGCGACCCAGCCGCCGTCCGGCCACCGTGTGCCGTCCGGAGACCTCCTCCAGGAGCGCCGCGAGCACCTCCTCGTTGGTCCAGCGCGGCCGCCAACCCGCGTCGTGCAGCCGGCTCCCGCTCACCACCCAGGGGTACATCGTGTAGGCGAGGTCGCCCGCGGGCGACGGGGTGAGCCCGATGCGGTGCAGCCGCGCCGCCGCGCCCAGCGCCACGGCCGACGGCAGCTCCATGCGCCGGATGCCGCTGAGTTCCTCGACCTCCTCCTGCTCCAGCCAGCCGTCGCAGCCGACGGCGAGTTCCCCGTCGGCCTTCTCCAGGACGGCGTACTCCAGCGCCCCGCACAGGTCCTCGACGTGGCAGAACTGCCAGGCGGGCCGCGACCCGGCGACGACGAGCAGCCGGGGCGACTCGAAGTACCTGGTCAGCGCGGTGTCCGTGCCGCCGACCAGGACGGCGGGCCGGACGACGGTCACATTGAGCCCGGGGTGTGCGCGCGGGGCCCGCCGGGCGAGCCGTTCGATCTCCAGCAGGTCGCCCACCCCGGTCGCCTCCGCGGTGGCCCGCAGCTCGGCGTCCTCGGAGAGCGGCAGCTCGTTGTCCGGCAGCGCCCCGTAGACCATCGCGGAGGTGCACAGCACCACCCGGTGCACCCCGGCGGCCGCGGCGGCGGTCAGCACGGTCTGCGTCCCCCGGACGTTGTAGGCCGTACGGGCGGCCGCGTCGGTCTCGAGATCCAGGTCGAGCGCCAGGTGGACGACGACGTCCGCGCCGCGCAGCTTCTCCGCGATGGCCGGGTCGCGCACGTCGAGGACGTGCCACTGGGCGGCGGCGCACTCGCCGCGCCGCTCGTCGAGCGCGATCACCTCTCCGATCTCGTCCGAGGCGGCGAGCCGCTCGGTGAGCAGGGCTCCGACCCCGGTCGCGGCACCGGTGACCGCGACGACGGGGCCGCGGCCGGCCGGGCCGGTTGTGTGGTTTCGCGCTGCGCGAACCTGTGGATCTGGGGAACTCACCGGGCGTCTCCAGCGGTTGTCTTCAGTACGAGCGCGACGGTACGCAGGCGGTGGACGCGTGCGCACCGGGTGGCATCCATCCTGCCGCAGCCCAGGAGTCGGCGACGCACCGAGGCCCGAACCGGTCCAGGTGTCTACGCTGGGTGGTGTTGTCGGGCAGCCAGCCGCCGGAGTGAGAGCCGGTGGCCCAACCAGCCGAGGAACCCCGTGAGTGACACCCCATTCGGATTCGGCCTTCCGCCGGAGGAGCCGGACGACGGCGACGAGGGCAAGAAGAAGGACCAGCAGAGCGGTGGTGGTCAGGGACCGGCCAATCCGTTCGGTTTCGGGTCGCCCGGAGCCGGCGGCGCCGGCGCCGACAACCCGTTCGCAGCGATGTTCGGTTCCCTGAACCCCAGCGATCTGGGGGCCGCGTTCCAGCAGCTCGGCCAGATGCTCTCCTACGAGGGCGGGCCGGTGAACTGGGACATGGCCCAGCAGATCGCCCGCCAGACGGTCGCCCAGGGCGCACCGAACGGCACCAAGGACGCGAGCGTGGGCCCCGCCGAGCGTGCGGCGGTCCAGGAGGCCGTCCGGCTGGCCGACCTGTGGCTCGACGACGCGACGTCCCTGCCGTCGGGTGCGGGCACCGCCGTGGCCTGGAGCCGCGCGGAGTGGGTCGAGGCGACGCTGCCGGTGTGGAAGGACCTGGTGGACCCGGTCGCCGAACGCGTCGGCGCGGCCATGGGCGACGTCCTGCCGGAGGAGATGCAGGCGATGGCCGGTCCCCTCATCGGCATGATGCGCTCGATGGGCGGCGCCATGTTCGGCACGCAGATCGGGCAGGCCGTCGGCGTGCTCGCGGGCGAGGTCGTCGGCTCGACCGACATCGGCCTGCCGCTCGGCCCGGCCGGCAAAGCCGCGCTGCTGCCGCTCAACATCGAGGGCTTCGGCAAGGACCTGGGCGTGCCGATGGAGGAGGTGCGGCTGTACCTGGCCCTGCGCGAGGCCGCCCACCAGCGCCTTTTCGCCCATGTGCCGTGGCTGCGCTCGCACCTCTTCGGTGCCGTCGAGGGGTACGCGCGCGGGATCAAGGTCGACACCGCGAAGCTGGAGGACGTGGTCGGCCAGTTCGACCCGCAGAACCCCGAGGAGTTGCAGCAGGCGCTCCAGCAGGGCATGTTCCAGCCGGAGGACACCCCGGAGCAGAAGGCCGCCCTGGCCCGCCTGGAGACGGCGCTGGCGCTGGTCGAGGGCTGGGTGGACGCGGTGGTGCACGCGGCGGCCAAGCCTCGCCTGTCGTCGGCGGACGCGCTGCGCGAGACGCTGCGCAGGCGCCGCGCCTCGGGCGGCCCGGCCGAGCAGACGTTCGCCACGCTGATCGGTCTTCAGCTGCGTCCGCGCCGGCTGCGGGACGCCTCCCGGCTGTGGGCGTCGCTGACCGACGCACGCGGCGTGGACGGCCGGGACGCGCTGTGGGCGCACCCTGACATGCTGCCGAACGCCTCCGACCTGGACGACCCGGATGGTTTCGTCCACCACGAGCAGCTGGACTTCTCCGAGCTGGACAAGATGCTCGGCGAGGCGGCGCACAAGCCCGACGCGAAGCCCGACCTGAACAAGGACGACGGCGGCTCCGCGGACGCGACCGACGACAAGGGCGACAAGGGCGACAAGGGCAACGGCAAGGGCGAGAACGACAGCAAGGGCGACGGCGCCGAGTGAGCCTGCACGACGACGCGGTCCTGGTCCTCAAGGGCTACGAGGACCGGGACCCGGAGCAGGACGCGCTGCGCCGGCTCTACCTGGACCACCTCGCGGCTCATCCGGACGGCATGTGGAAGGCCTGCCGGGACGGGCATCTCACGGCGAGCGCCATGGTGATCGACCCCTCACGCGGGCGGGTCCTGCTGACCCTGCACCGGAAGCTGCGCATCTGGTTGCAGATGGGCGGCCACTGCGAGCCCGAGGACGCCTCCCTGGCGGCGTCCGCGCTGCGCGAGGCGACGGAGGAGTCCGGTATCGCGGGGCTGACGCTGCTGCCGGGCGGGCCGGTGCGGCTGGACCGGCACCACACGCCGTGCGCGTGGCACCTCGACGTGCAGTACGCGGCCCTCGCCCCCGAGGGGGCGGTCGAGGCGATCAGCGAGGAGTCGCTCGACCTGCGCTGGTTCCCGTACGACGCGGTGGCGGACGTGGCGGACGACTCGGTCGTCCGGCTGCTGGAGGCGACGCGGGCCGGACTCTGACGGCCGGGCACGAGTACCGGGCACAAGTACCAGGCACGAGTAAGGGGCGTCCGCCATGGCGGGCGCCCCTTACCGCTGTCTGCCGGGGTCAGCTCCAGACGTTGCCCTGGTTCTGCCCGCGCGCGCCCTGCTGGCCCATGCCGAACTGAGCGGCGAGCCCCTGGCCGATCACCGCGTTCTGCGGCGGCAGCAGCTCGCTGGGCTGGACGAGCGCGTAGCCGCTGCCCATGAAGCTGAGCTCCCAGCCCTCACCGGTGTTGCCGCGGCGCCGCCACACCCCCGAGGAGTGCGTCTGGGCCTGCATCTGCACGCGCAGCCCGGTGGACCAGGCGACGATGGCGTCGGCGTCGCAGTTGACGTACTTGTCGGGCGTGACCTGCATCATCAGCGGGGCGCCGGAGGTCATCAGGGCGACCTTGCCGTGTCCGGTGATGTTGAGCTGGTACTTGCCGGAGCCGGAGATGCCGTACTGGCTGTCGACGGCGATGACCTCGTGGTGCAGCGAGGAGTCCATGGCGAGGACGTAGGCGCTGTCGACGGTGAGGCCGTCCTGCTCGACGTCCACCAGGTGCACGTACTGGGCCAGGTTGGCGAGGTAGACGGTGCCCTGGCCGTGGCAGCGCATCAGGTCCAGGCCCTCGCCGGTGTGCGCACGCGCGCGCCGCCGACCGCCGTGCTGGTACTCGGCGTCGAACTCGACGAGCCCCTGGTAGGCGACCATCGTGCCCTTGCGGGCCAGGAGGTCGTCGTGCCCCTCCAGGACGACGCGCAGCAGTTGCGCATTCTGCAGGCTGTAGCGCTCCTGGCTCTGCTGGTCGTTGTGGGCGAAAAGAGAACTCTGCATGGTGTGTGTCGCTCCCCCTCAGCCCCGGATCCGGAGGCGGTCGGTGCTGTCCTCGCTGGGCTGCACCACGACGATGCCCTGCCCGGAGAACGCCATCTGATAGGCCTCGCCGCTGCCCCGCCCGATCAGCGAGGACGCCTTGAAGCTGCGCTTTCCCTTCACCTTGAGGTTCGGGGACCAGGCGACGAGCGCGTCGGGGTCGACGTACGTCTCGTCCTCGCCGCCGCCGCAGTCGACGACGATCGGGGTGCCCCGGGAGGTCAGCGCCACCCAGCCCTGCCCGGAGATCTTGGTGTTCCACAGGCCCTGCCCGGCGAACTTGGCGAGCCCCTTGACGCGTTCGACACCCCACGACAGGTGTGCGTCGAAGGCGAGCAGATTGGTGGCGTTGACGGAGATCGCGTCACCGTTGAGGTTGATGACGACGACGTCCGCGCCGTAGTCGGCGAGGTAGAGCAGTCCGTCGCCCGAGCACTTCATCAGGGGCGCGCCCTCGCCGGTGGCCCAGTCGCGGGCGATCTGCCGGACGGCCGGCGGGTTGGGCTCGTACTGGATGAATCCCTCGTAGGCGACCATCGAGCCCACGCGCGCGAGGAGGTCGCTTCCGCTCTGCATGGCGACCTTGAGCATGTGGCTGCCGTGGTTCTCCATGCGGGCGGTGACGGGTGCGGGGGCGTAGCCCGCGAGTGGCTGGTTCATGACGGGCTCCCCTAGACCTCGTACGGCTGGACGACGATGAAGTTGCCGGGCGCGCCGCGGAATTGCAGGTTGACGCTCTCGCCGGTGTCCCCGGGGTAGGCGTTGCGGCGCATCCGCACCTGGCTGGAGACGATCACCTGGGAGGCGGCGGACCAGGCGACGACCGCGTTGCAGTCGGCGAACGTGGTCGGGGTCACCGGGAGCACCACCGGCGTGCCGTGCGTCTTGACGACGAGGGTGCCCGTGCCCTGGAACTGCATGGTGAACAGCGCGCCGCCGGGGATGCCGTGGCCCTCGATGCGGCGGACCTCGTACTGGAGGGACTCGTCGAAGGCGAGGACGTTCTCCGCGGAGACGCAGATCGCGTCGCCCTGGAGCTCGACGGGGTGCAGATGGGCGGCGCCCTCGGCTAGGAACACCTGGCCCTGGCCGGTGCAGCGCATGAGCTGCATCTCCTGGCCGGTGGCGTTGCCCACGATGCGGCCGGCGAAGCCCGCGCCCTTGTAGCCGAAGTCGACCTTGCCCTGGTACAGCACCATGCTGCCCTGGCGGGCGAGCACGGGCTGGCCGCCGACGCCGAGGTCGACGCGGACGAGCTTCTTGTTCTGCTGCGTCCAGCGCTGACCGGTGGGGGCCTCGCGGTACGCCTGGAGCGCGGCGGTGACGCCCGCGCCGCCCTGTGGGGCGCCCGTGGGCATGCCGTAGGGGGCGGGCGCGCCGGGGGCGCCCGGGGCTCCGGGCTGGCCGGGGATCTGGCCGTAGCCGGGCGGCGCCTGCGGGGGCTGCCCGTAGCCGGGGGGCGCGGGCGGGCCCTGCTGGCCGTAGCCGGGCGGCATCGGGGCCGACGGGGCGGGCGGCTGCTGACCGTAGCCGGGCGGCGGGCCGGGAGGACCGGGCGGCTGCGCGTACGGGGCGGGGGCGGGAGGCGGCACCGTGCCGGCGGGCGGAGTGTTCAGCGGCGCGACGATGGTCGGCGCGGCGTGCACCGGGGGCGCGGGCGCCGGGGCGGGCGGTGGCGTGCCGCCGCCCTGGGGCGGTGCGAAGCCCTGCGGTACGGGCTGCGGCGCGGGGGCCGGGGGCGGAACGGGGGCCGGTGCGGGTGCTGGGGGCTGCGGTGCCGCCGGGGCGGCGGGGGCGCCGAAGGCCGGGGGTGCGGCGGCCTGGGGCGGCGGGGCGAAGCCGGGGGCGGCGCCGGACTGCGGCTGCTGCTGCTGCGAGGCCGGCTCCTCCTCGTCGAGCACCTCGCCGCCGAAGTTCTTCAGCAGCGCGTCGAGTCCGCCGTCGAAGCCCTGGCCGACGGCCGCGAACCGCCAGACGTCCTTGAGGTAGAAGTCGCCGAGCATGACGGCCCGCTCCGTACTGAACTCGGAGCCGCTGAACGGGTAGCGGGCGACCTCCTCGCCGCCCGCGACGATGCGCAGATAGCCGGGGCCGATCTGCGACATCTGGCCGCCGCCGTCGAGTGTCGCGGTGAACGACAGTTTCTGGATCTGCGGCGGGATCCGGTCCAGCGTCACCCGGAAGGACTCCGTGTCGCCCGCCTGGGCGCCGAGCAGCTGAATGGACTCCTCGGGCGTCTTCGGCTGGTTGAAGAAGACGAAGTACCGATCGTCCGAGAGCCGCTCGTCGGCGTCGAGCCCGAAGCAGCTGATGTCGAACGTCAGTCCGGGACCGGCGATCTGCACGCCCACGTACAGATCCGTTCCCGCGGTGAGGTCACTGATCCTGGCCTTGTGGCCGCGTTGGAATTCCCTGGCCATGCGTAACGACCGTCCCCCATCCCGAGTGCGAGTGCGTCGCGCCAGGCTAACGGCAAAGTCCGACATCGGAGGAAGCCGGTACAGACCCGGTACACAACCGGGCCCGGGTCCGGAACTGTCCGCCGGACGCCGCGGAACCGCCGCGCGGCTATGCGCCCGGCGGTTCGGGCTGGTGCGGCAGCCGTCCGGCGGCCGCGACCCCCTCGAGGTAGCCGCGGGCCCGCTCCGTACGCGGATAGGCCTCCAGGAGCCGCCAGAAACGGGGCCCGTGCCCGGGGACCAGCAGATGCGCGAGTTCGTGCAGGAGGACGTAGTCGACGACGTACTCGGGCATGTCCCGCAGGCGGTGCGAGAGGCGGATGCTGCCCTCGGCGGGGGTGCAGGAGCCCCAGCGGGTGTTCTGGTTGGTGACCCAGCGGACGCTGGTGGGCCGGGCCCGGCCCTCGAAGTACTGCACCGACAGCCGCTCGGCGCGTTCGGCCAGTTCGGCGTCGCCCAGTCTGCGCCTGCTCTCCTGGGCGGCCAGTTTGTCGAGCATGACGGTGACCCAGCGCTGTTCCTCCGCCTCGGACATCCGGGCGGGGATGAGCACGACGGTGCGATCGCCCTCGCGGTACGCGGAGACCGTTCGGCGCCGTCGCGCGCTTCTGCGCACCTCGATCGCGCTCGTCGCCGGGCCGCCCAGCGGCGGGCTCGTCGTGCTGCGCGGTGGTTCGGCTGCGCGGTGCGGTGGATCGGCGGGCACGCCCAGACGTTACCCGCTGCGCGGGGAGGAAGTCCTCCTTCCGGACGCGGTTGGCGAGTGGCCCGGACTCGCCCACGCAACCGGTACGACTTATAGGACCTGTACGACGAATGCCCGCGCCTGTGGACAACTCGGGGCACGGTCCGCCGCCGGCGCGGCATGCTGGCACTCGTCGATGAACACCCGACGACACGACTACGGGGGACTGTGATGCATCCGATGGTGAAGCCCGCGCTGCGGCGCGGCTGGCGTGATCTGAACACCGTGCAGTTCGGGATGGCTCCCGCGCACGCCATGGTGGTGGGACCGGTGGACACGGCGACGGGCAGTCTGCTCGGCCTGCTCGACGGCACCCGGGGGCTGCCCCTGTTGCGGGACGAGAGCCGGCGGATGGGTCTGCCGGACGGCCATGTGGACACGCTCGTGGCACGGCTCTCGGCGTCGGGCCTGCTGGACGACGCGACGGGCGGCGGCCCGGAGGGTGCCGAGCTGCGGGGGAAGAAGGAGGTCCTGGACCGGCTCCGGCCCGACCTCGCCTCCCTGTCGCTCGTCGCCCGCGAGCCGGGCGCCGGGCTGAGCCGGCTCGCCGCCCGCCGGTCGCTGCGGGTGCAGGTCAGAGGGGCCGGACGGGTCGGCGTCGTTCTGGCCTCGCTACTGGCGGGCGCGGGGGTGGGTGAGGTGGAGGTGCGGGACATCGGGCGGGTCGAGCCGTGGGACGTGGCGCCGGGCGGGCTGCCGGCAGAGTCGGTCGGCGAACGCCGGGACGAGGCGGCCCGGCGGGCGGTGCGCCGGGCGGCGCCCGACCGGCCCCGGGGTCGCCGGCCCACCGCCGCAGGCACCGGCGGTGCGGCCGACCCCGGTCTGCACCTGGTGGTTCTCGCCCCGCGCGACGGGCTCGCCGTCCACGCCCCGGACCCGGCCGCCGCCGAGCCGCTGCTCGCCTCCGGGACTCCTCATATGTACGCGGGTGTCGTCGAGGGCACGGGCGTGGTCGGACCGCTGGTCCTGCCCGGGGAGACCGCCTGCGCGGGCTGTCTGGACCGGGACCGGTCCGACCGGGACGAGACCTGGCCGCGGCTGGTCGCCCAGTGGCGCTCGGGACGCCCGCGTCCCGGGCAGGCATGCGACCTGGCACTGGCGGCCACGGTCGCCTCGCTCGCCGCCGGACACGCGCTGGCCTTCCTCGACGGCCAGTCCCCGGCGAGCGCCGGCGCCCGCTGGGAGGCCTCGGTGCCGCGGCTCGACTGGCACGCGCGCCCGGTGTGGGGTCACCCCGAGTGCCCCTGCGGCGCGGCGCGGAAGGGCGACGGGGAGACGGCGGAGAAAGGTAACAGGGCACGGGCCGCGGAGGACGGCGGAGCACGCGCGACAATGGCGGTGCGGCAGCCGTCGACGGAGATGTCCCGCAAGGCACCCGCGACACGGTTGTCCAGGACTTGGAGGGCGCATGTCTGATCTTCCCCGCAAGGCGGTCACCCGGACCGCCAAGCTCGCCGCGCTCCCGCTCGGCTTCGCCGGACGGGCGACCTGGGGACTTGGCAAACGGATCGTCGGCGAGTCGGCGGAGCTCGTGGGCCGTGAGCTCCAGCAGCGCACCGCGGACCAGCTGTTCAAGGTCCTCGGCGAGCTCAAGGGCGGCGCCATGAAGTTCGGGCAGGCCCTGTCCGTCTTCGAGTCGGCCCTGCCCGAGGAGGTCGCCGGGCCCTACCGTGCCGCGCTCACGAAGCTCCAGGAGGCGGCCCCTCCGATGCCGACGCGCACCGTCCACGCCGTGCTGACGGAACGGCTGGGCGAGGGCTGGCAGGAACTGTTCCTGGAGTTCGAGGACAAGCCGTCCGCGGCCGCGTCCATCGGCCAGGTGCACCGGGCGGTGTGGCACGACGGCCGCGAGGTGGCGGTCAAGGTGCAGTACCCGGGCGCGGGCGACGCGCTGCTCTCCGATCTGAACCAGCTCAGCCGGTTCGCCCGGCTGCTCGGTCCGCTGGTCCCGGGCATGGACATCAAGCCGCTGATCACCGAATTGCGCGACCGGGTCTCCGAGGAACTGGACTACGACCTGGAGGCGGCGGCACAGCAGGCGCACGCGGAGGAGTTCGCGGACGACCCGGACGTGGTGGTGCCGGCGGTGGTGCACCAGTGCGAGCAGGTGCTGGTGACCGAGTGGATGGACGGGACACCGCTGTCGGAGATCATCTCCAACGGCACCCAGGAGCAGCGCGACCGCGCCGGCCAGCTGCTGGCCCGCTTCCTCTTCTCCGGACCGGCCCGCACCGGTCTCCTCCACGCCGACCCGCACCCGGGCAACTTCCGGCTGCTGCCCGGCGGGCCGGACGGCGAGGACGACTGGCGGCTCGGCGTTCTGGACTTCGGCACGGTCGACCGGCTCCCCGGGGGCCTGCCGGCACCGATAGGCCGCTCGCTGCGGAGGACACTCGAGGGCGACGCCGACTTCGTCTACACGCATCTGCGGGAGGAAGGCTTCGTCAGGGAGTCCATCGATCTGGACCCTGACGCGGTCCTGGACTACCTCCTGCCGATCATCGAACCCGCCAGGGTCGAGGAGTTCACCTTCACCCGCGGCTGGATGCGCAGTCAGGCGGCCCGGGTGGCGGACCCCCGCTCCCCCGCCTACCAACTGGGCAAGAAGCTCAACCTGCCCCCGTCCTACCTGCTGATCCACCGGGTCACCCTCAGCACGATCGGCGTGCTGTGCCAGCTGGGCGCGACGGTACGGCTGCGCGAGGAACTGGAACAGTGGCTGCCGGGCTTCGCCATCGAGGAGGACGCGGACGACCTGGTGGAGCCGGAAGAAGTCACGGAAGAGTTCACGGAGGCCGACGAAGCCGTGGACGACGAGGCCGACGAGGCCGTGGACGACGAGGAGAGCGAGGCGGTACAGCTCCCCGGACAGCAGAAGGCCGGGGACGAACTCGGTGACGGCTCCGGGGAACGGTCGGCGGCACAGGCCTGACCGGGCGGGCACGACCGGTCAAGCCTGTCCGGTCAGGCCTGTGCCGCCGGTCCGCCCGGCGGGCGCGGGGTGCGTGCGGGGTACGGGAACGGGACCGGGGGCCGGTCCTGGTGGACCGGCCCCCGGGTGGAGTCACCGTCGGCGACGTCGGTGTCGGCGGCGGCTGTCGTGGGTCACTGCATCACGGCCATGGCCAGCGCGCGGCGGGCGCGCAGCGACGCGCGCTCGGCCCGGCGCTGCATCCGGCGGGCCACCGCCAGGCGCACGGCCCGGCGTTCCCGCTCGGCCTCGCGCAGTCGGTCGTGCATATGCGCACGAGCCAGGGCTTCTGGGATGAGTTGCATCTCGCGGGTCCTGTTCTGGCGCGAGTCGTTCGCACCGGTGGTGGTGACGTCTTCGATCGCGGAGCCGGTCGGCTCGCTGGTGGACGGCTTCATCGGGGCCTGCTTCGTGGGGTCGAGCGTGAGGGGACGGTTGATCGTGCCGGGGGTGTTCATGCCGTGACCGGGTTCTTGCGCGGGCGGCCACGCGGCCGCTTCCGGGCGACGACGACGCCCTGGACGAACAGTTCGCCACCCCAGACGCCCCAGGGCTCGCGGCGCTCCTTGGCGCCGGCGAGGCAGGCGTCGACGAGCGGGCAGGTACGGCAGAGCGACTTGGCGTACTCGACGTCCGCCGGGGACTCGGCGAAGAAGACCTCCGGGTCGTACGAGCGGCAGGGGACGGGCACACCGAGGTTCTCGATGGCGTCGTCGAGCGCGGTGAGCGCGGTGAGCGGAGTCAAGGTGGAGTCCTCCGGAAGGACGGGCTTGGGGATCGTGTCGGAAGGCGGTACGGACGGGACGTGCGCTTCGAGTTGCACGGTTCGTCTTCCTCGTCTGGTCGGTCCGGCCCTGTGGGGCCGGGTGGCGGCTGGTACCGGGTCTTTTCTTGTTCCGAGGTCCTTCGGCTGCCGGTCCCGGTACGGGACAAACAGAAGGGCCGCGGATCCCGGTTGGGTTCCGCGGCCCTGAAGGCGCCTGCCTGATCGGCGATCAGGCTGGATCACTCCAGGGTTCAGGCCCGCGGAAGGCCCACATCAGGTGGTGCTGCGTCGTCTGCTTCCGGAATCCGGCACCGGCGGCGGCAAAGGCATAGGCATGCGCCTGTGCCACTACTGCTTCCAGTGCCTTGGTCGGTCGCTCATCGCGCTCACGGACGGGAAGGCCCGAGAGAGGCAGGGAGGACACCGGACGGTCGGCACGAATGCCGGACACACCGGTGCCCAGGTTCGAGACGCCCTGCGTGCACGCGGAGACGGCCGAGCGATCGGTCATTTTGGCGGTGCTGACGAAGCTGCTGTTGATGCTGATCACTGAACTCGCCTCCCTTCGGCGTCTCTGGGACCGGCGGTGAGCCGATCCGTTCGGATGTGCAAGTACAACACGGAATCAGGGCCTTGGAGAAGGCCGCCGTCCCCGTGGCTTAGAACCTATGGGGATTCCCCGGGCATGCGCAAACTATTTTTTCGACGAGTTGGCCTCAAACTTCCCCCTCGCCCTCCCCAACCTCCTGGCCTGCGCAGATGGCCAGCACGTCGGCTCCGTACCGCTTGTACTTCCGCATGCCGACGCCGGGAATCCGTGCCAGCTCCTCCGGCTCCTCGGGCACGGTCTCGGCGATCGCCATGAGCGTCCTGTCGGTGAAGACGCAGAAGGCCGGCTGTCCGCTGCGCCCCGCCTGCACGGCCCGCCACTCCCGCAGCCGCTCGTACAGCCCCTGGTCCATGTCGGAGGGGCAGTCCTCGCAGCGCATCAGCTTCATCTCTCCGGCCTCGGTCAGGGTGCGTCCGCAGACCTTGCAGCGAGCCACCGTCCGACGGGTGCGGCGGGCGGCGGGCACGGCACCCGGCGCGGCGCCGCGGGCGGCGGACCCGAATCCGCGCTCCACTCCCCCGGCGCCTCCCGCGCCGCCACTCCTGCTTCCCGCCGCGGTCGAGCCGGGGCGCAGTCCGTCGAGGAACCGGCTGGGACGGCGGTTGGGGCGCCCGCCGGGCGAGCGGGAGAGCGCCCAGGAGACGAAGAGACGTTCCCGCGCACGGGTGACGCCGACGTAGAGAAGCCGGCGCTCCTCCTCCACCTGCTCGTCGGTCCTGGCGTAGCTGATCGGCATCATGCCCTCGGCGACACCGACCAGGAAGACGACGTCCCACTCCAGTCCCTTGGCGGAGTGCAGTGAGGCGAGGGTGACGCCCTGCACCGTGGGGGCGTGCTGGGCGCCGGCCCGTTCGTCCAGTTCGGCGACGAGGTCGGCGAGGGTGACGGCCGGTCCGGCGGCGGCGAAGTCACGGGCGAGGTGCACCAGCGCGGCCAGTGACTCCCAGCGTTCCCTGACCGCGCCGGAGCCGGCCGGTGGTTCTCCGGTCCAGCCCTCGCCGGAGAGCACGGCCCGCACCTGGGAGGGCAGGTCGTCCGCGTCGTCGAGCCGGGAGTCGTTGGCCCCGAAACGGGCGGCGGCGCGCAGGGCGTGGATCGCTCTGCGCACCTCGGGCCGGTCGAAGAAGCGCTCGGCGCCGCGCAGCTGGTAGGGGATCCCTGCGTCGGCCAGCGCCTGTTCGTACGTCTCGGACTGGGAGTTGGTGCGGAAAAGGATCGCGATCTCCGCCGCGGGGACCCCGGAGTCCAGCAGTGCGCGCACGTGACGGGCGGCGCCCTCGGCCTCGGAGGGCTCGTCGGCGTAGTCGGCGTAGGAGGGCTCGGGTCCCGCGGGGCGTTGCGAGACGAGCTCCAGGCGGTGGTCGGCGGCGCGGCCGCGGGCCTGGGAGAGCAGTCCGTTGGCGAGGTGGACCACCTGGGGTGTGGAGCGGTAGTCGCGGACCAGCTTGACGACGGTGGCCCCGGGGTGGCGGACCCGGAAGTCGAGCAGGTGGTCGGGGGTGGCGCCGGTGAAGGAGTAGATCGTCTGGCTGGCGTCGCCGACGACGCAGAGGTCGTCGCGGTCGCCGAGCCACAGTTCCAGCAGGCGCTGCTGGAGCGGGCTGACGTCCTGGTACTCGTCGACCACGAAGTGCTGGTACTGGGCGCGGACCTGCTCGGCGACGTCCCGCCGGTCCTGGAGGATGCCGACGGTGAGCAGCAGCACGTCCTCGAAGTCGATGACGGCGCGGTCGCGCTTGATCTCCTCGTAGGCCTCGTAGAGCTTGGCGATCTCGGCGGGGTCGCGGGGGGTTGCGCGGGAGGCTTTGGCGGCCGTCGCGGCGTAGTCGCCGGGGACGGTCTGGGTGACCTTGGACCACTCGATCTCGGCGGTGACGTCCCGCAGCTCGTTGCGGTCGAGGCGGATGCGGGAGGCGGCGGCCGCGTCCGCGACGAGCTGGATCTTGCGGTCGACGATCCGGGGCAGGGGGCCGCCGACCGCCTTCGGCCAGAAGTACTGCAACTGGCGCAGGGCCGCGGAGTGGAACGTGCGGGCCTGGACGCCTGCGGCGCCGAGCTGGCGCAGCCGGCCGCGCATCTCGCCCGCGGCGCGGTTGGTGAAGGTGACGGCGAGCACGCTGGAGGGCTGGAGGATGCCGGCGCGCACCCCGTAGGCGATGCGGTGGGTGATCGCCCGCGTCTTGCCCGTCCCGGCCCCGGCCAGCACGCACACCGGGCCGTGCAGGGCCGTGGCCACGGCGCGCTGCTCGGGGTCGAGCCCGTCGAGCACGGCGTCCGGGGAGTCCGGTACCCGTGGGAAGAGGGGGGAATGCGTTGCTGCTGTCACCCCGCCATGCTGCCAGGTCGGCGGGGACGGATGCGGCGGGTTGTCCACAGGGAGGCACCTGTAGTCGTACTAATACCGTCCGTTCTCGCGTCGGCGGCGCAAGCGGCCGCGCCCGGGGAATGACGGAACCTTGACATGCGTTCAAGAGGTCAGTGATCACGCATCCCGCTCATTGACGAGAGAAGGAGCACGGACCGACATGTCGGGCACTGTGACGATGTACAGCACCACGTGGTGCGGCTACTGCCGTCGGCTGAAGAGCCAGATGGACCGTGAAGGCATCTCGTACGACGAGATCAACATCGAGCAGGACCCGCGGTCCGCGGCGTTCGTGGAGAAGGTGAACGACGGCAATCAGACGGTTCCGACCGTCCTGGTCGTCTCCCCCTCCGGCTCCGAGACCGTGATGACCAACCCGTCCCTGGCCCAGGTCAAGCAGGCCATGGCCGCCTGACGCCCGCCCCCCTTTTCACACGAAGGCCCCCGCAGGTGCGGGGGCCTTCGCACGTCGTCGTCCGGTCGCGGTCTCCCGCCTCAGACGGCCCTGGTCGGCAGCGGCTTGCCGTACCAGAGTTCGATCAGGCGGGCCGCGATCGAGATGCCGTACGGCGGAAGGACCTCGCCGGACTCGAAGCCGGCCCGCAGGTCCTCGCGGGAGAACCAGCGCGCCTCGTGGATCTCATCGCCGTCGACGTTGATGTCGGTGTCGGTGGCCTGGGCCATGAACCCGAGCATGAGGCTGGAGGGGAAGGGCCAGGGCTGGCTGGCGACGTACTGGACCTCGCCGACGGTGATGCCGGCCTCCTCGAAGACCTCCCGGCGCACGGACTGCTCGATGGACTCCCCCGGCTCGACGAATCCGGCGAGCGTGGAGAAGCGTCCCTCGGGCCAGTGCACCTGGCGGCCGAGCAGGATGCGGTCCTGGTCGTCCGTGACCGCCATGATCACGGCGGGGTCGGTGCGCGGGTAGTGCTCGGCACCGCACGCGGGGCAGCGGCGGATGTGGCCGGCCGCCGCGATCACCGTGCGTTCGCCGCAGCGGGAGCAGTAGCGGTGCAGACGCTGCCAGTTCTCCAGGGCGACCGCGTGCACCATCAGGCCCGCGTCGCGCGGGGACAGCAGCAGCCCGGCCTCGCGCAGCCCGGCGGGGCGTGCGGACTGGTCGAAGCGGCCCGGCAGCGCGTCCTTCTGGAGGGCGAAGTAGCTCACCCCGTCGTCGTCCGTGCCGAGGAAGTAGCGGTGCGCCTCGGTCAGCGGGGCCTCGAAGGACGGCGTCATGACCAGTTCGGTCCTGCCGTCCTCCGTCTCGTCGATGAGGACCTGGCCGCCGGAGACCACGAAGCAGCGCGTCGAGGGGTGGCTCCAGGCCGCCGCGAGCCATGCCTCGTCGAGCCGGTGGTGGGCGGCCCGGTCGACGCCGCTCGGGGCGGTGAGCGAGACGGGCCGGTCGCGGTCGGCGGTGTGGTCGGTCCAGGTGGTCACAGGTGCTTCCAACTCCCCCAGTGCAGCGGTGGATTCGGTGGGCGGTTCAACGGGACGTACGGCGGGAGGCGACCGGATCCGGCGGGTTCGGGGTGTCCGGGGCGGTTCCTCCAGTGTGCCGCGCCCGTGGGCGGGGGCGGCGGCCGGTCCGCCCTGCGGGACGCTCAGCGCTCATGGCGCCAGTTCTCCCCGAGGTCGCTCCACAGGTGGGCGCCGGTCTCGGCGCCCTTGAGGAGCAGGTCCAGCTCGACCTTCTCGTTCGGTGCGTGCCAGCCGTCGGAGGGCACGGAGATGCCGAGGAACAGCACCGGGGCGCCGAGCACCTCCTGGAGGTCGGCGGCGGGGCCGGAGCCGCCCTCCCGGGTGTACCGGACCGGCCGGCCGAAGGCCCGGCCCATCGCCCGTACGACCGACTGGAGCGCCGGGTGGTCCAGTGGGGTCAGGCACGGGCGGGTGGCGGGGCCGAAGGTGATCTCGCAGCGGATCCCGGCGGGCACCTGGTCGGCGGCCCAGGCGCGCACCGCCTTCTCGATGTGGTCGGGGTCCTGCCCGGCGACCAGCCGGAACGACAGCTTGACCCGCGCAGAGGAGGGGACGACGGTCTTGCTCCCGGGGCCCTGGTAGCCCCCGCCGATGCCGTTGACCTCGGCGGTGGGGCGGGCCCAGACGCGCTCCAGGGTGGTGTAGCCGGCCTCTCCGTGGGTGGCCGTGGATCTCGCGGTGCGCAGCCACCGCTCCTCGTCGAAGGGCAGATCGGCGAAGAGGGCGCGCTCGCGGTCGGTGAGTCCGGCCACACCGTCGTAGAAGCCGGGGACCGCCACGCGCGCGTGCTCGTCGTGCAGCGCGGCGACCAGGCGGGCGACGGCGGTGGCCGGATTGGGGACCGCGCCGCCGAACGAGCCGGAGTGGATGTCCTGGTCGGGGCCGTGCAGGACGATCTCGCACTCGGCGAGGCCGCGCATGCCCGTGCAGACCGTGGGGGTGTCCTCGGACCACATGCCGGTGTCGGAAATGATCACGGCGTCGGCGGCGAGCCGGCCGGCGTTCTTCTCCACGAGGGCGCGGAAGTGCGGGGAGCCGGATTCCTCCTCGCCCTCGATCAGCAGTTTGAGGTGGACGGCGGGGGTTTCCCGCCCGGTGGCGGCCAGGTGCGCGCGGACGCCCAGTGTGTGGAAGAACACCTGCCCCTTGTCGTCGGCAGCTCCGCGCGCGTACAGGCGGTCGCCGCGGATCTCCGGCGCGAAGGGGTCGCCGTCCCAGCCGTCCTCACGGGCGGCGGGCTGCACGTCGTGATGGCCGTAGACGAGCACGGTGGGCGCCCGCGGGTCCTCACAGGGCCACTCGGCGAAGACGGCGGGGGCGCCGGGGGTGGGCCACACCTCGGCGGTCGGGAAGCCGGTCTCCGCCAGCCGGGCGGCGAGCCACTCGGCACTGCGCCGTACGTCCGGGGCGTGCTCGGGCTGCGCGGACACCGACGGGATGCGCAGCCACTCGACGAGGTCGTCGAGGAAGGCGGCGCGGTGACGGTCGATGTACGTGCGGACGGCGCTGTCCGGGGTGGTGCTCATACCCACGAGCCTATCGGCCTGGACCGACATCCCCTCCCGGCGGTTCGCCGGTGGGCGGCGGGACACCATCGGTGATCGTTTCGGGTTCGCCGATGATCATTGCGGTGCCGCCGTCGAACGACCCGTCGTCCCCGGCCGACGGCGAGGGCTCCGCGTCGGTCCGTCCGCCGGCCCGTTCGTCGGCCTCTTCGGCGCCGAGGAGCCGCTCCAGTTCGGCACGGCCGGGCAGATTCCGCGGCCGTACGACCTCGCCGCCGCGCACGTACACGAACGCGGCCGTGACCCGCTCCAGGGGCACGCCCTGCTGCTCGGCCCAGGCCACCCGGTACACGGCCAGCTGCAACGGGTCGGCGGTGGGCGCCCGGTTGGTCTTCCAGTCGACGATCTCGTACGTCGCCGCGTCGCCCTCGCCGTCGCGGTAGACGGCGTCGATGCGGCCCCGTACGACACGTCCGGCGATGCCCAGCTGGAAGGGGGCCTCCACGCGGTACGGGGTGCGGTGGGCGTAGGGCGTGCGCGCGAAGGCGTCCTTGAGGGCCTCCAGGTCGCGCTCGTCGGCGATCTCCGCCTCGGTGCCGGGCAGCTCCTCGGGTTCCAGCATCGGCAGTCGCAGGGCCTCGAACCGGGTTTCGATCCAGGCGTGGAACCGGGTGCCCCGGCGGGCGGCCGGCTGCGGGGGGCGGGGCATGGGTCGGGCGAGTTCCTGCGCGAGACCGTCCGGGTCGGCGGCCAGTCTCATCAGCTGTGAGGCGCTGAGCGTGGCCGGGAGGACGACCTCGGTGACGCGCGCGCGGGACCGCAGCAGCTCCCCGGTGAGCGCGTCGAGGTCGCGGTCCCAGGAGGCGAGCGTGCGGACCTCCTCGGGGGTCAGCGGATCACCACCGGCGGCGTCGCCCGGACGGGACCGGGGCACCCGCTCCGGGTCCGCCGACGACTCGGGGGCCGGTGCCTGGTGCGGCACGACGGGACGGTCGGCCGTCCACGCGTCCCAGTCGGAGGTGTCGGGGCCGGTGCCCTCCTCGGGGATCGGCTCGTCGTAGGGCGGCTCGTAAGGGGGCTCGTCGTCCGGCGGGTCGTAGGGCGGCTCGTCGTCCGGCGGATCGTAGGGCGGCTCGTCGTCCGGCGGCGGCCAGTCCGGGTCCTCGTAGGACGAGGGGGACGGGGAAGGCGCGTGCGCGGCCCCGGGGCGGGCGGCCGCTGCCTCGGGGTGCGTGAGCGCGCGGTCCAGGTGTGCCAGTACGGTCTCGGCGGCGGCCCGGCGGCGGGCCAGCGCCGCCTCGTCCAGCGGGAGCGGCCAGGCCTGGTCGGCGGCGGCCGCGAGCAGGGCGGGGTTCTCCTCGTCCTCGGCCGGCGGTTCCGCCCAGGCCTCGATCTCGCCGTGCCCGGCGGCGCAGTGCTCGTACAGGGCCGTGAGGAAGTCCGAGGGCCCGCGGGGCTTCTTCTGGGACGGGCCCCACCAGTGACCGGAGCCGAGCAGCAGCGACCGGGGGCGGGTGAAGGTGACGTAGCCGAGGCGCAGTTCCTCGGTGTGCTGGTGCTCCTTCATCGCCTCGTGGAAGGCGCGCAGCCCCCGGGAGTCCCACGAGCCGACCTCGGGGAGCGTGTCGGCGTCGCCGCGCAGCGGATGCGGCAGCACCTTGCCCTGGGCGGTCCACTTCTCACGCCCCTGGGTGCTCGGGAAAGTGCCGGTGACCAGTCCGGGGACGGCCACGACGTCCCACTCCAGGCCCTTGGACTTGTGGGCGGTGAGCACCTTGACGGTGTTCTCGCCGCCGGGCAGCGCGTTGTCCAGGCCCTTCTCGTACTGGGCGGCGGTGCGCAGGAACCCCAGGAAGGCCAGCAGGCTCGCCTCGGGTTCGTTGGCGGCGAAGGAGGCGGCGACGTCCAGGAAGTTGGCCAGGGTCTCGCGGCGGCGGGCGGCCAGCGCGTGCGGGGAGGCGGACAGCTCGACTTCCAGGCCGGTGACGGCGAGCACGCGGTGCAGCACGTCCATCAGCGGGTCGGCGAGCGAGCGGCGCAGGTCGCGCAGTTCGGCGGCGAGCCGCGCGAACCGTACGCGGGCGTCGGACGAGAACGGCAGTCCGTCGTCCTCGTGCTCCGCCTCCAGGGGCAGCTCCAGAAAGGTGTCGAGGGCGTCCGCGAGCGAGATCACCTCGGTGGGGTCGACGCCCTCGACCGCTGCGGCCAGGCGCACATCGGGGTCGTCGTCGGCCACGCGCGCGTGGGACACGAGAAGGCGGGCGCGCCGCCCCAGCAGGGCCAGGTCGCGCGGGCCGATGCGCCAGCGCGGGCCGGTGAGCAGGCGGACCAGGGAGGCGTTGGCGCCCGGGTCCTGGAGCACCTCGCAGACGGCGACCAGGTCGGCGACCTCGGGCAGGTGCAGCAGCCCGGACAGGCCGACCACCTCCACGGGCACGTCACGGGCGACGAGGGCGGCCTGGATCTCGGCGAAGTCGCCGGCCGTGCGGCACAGGACCGCGATCTCGCCGGGTTCCTTGCCGGTGCGCACCAGGTGGGCGATCGCGTCGGCGATCCAGTCGATCTCCTCGGCGTGGGTGCGCAGCAGGGCGCAGCGGACCTGGCCGTCGCGTTCGGCGCCCGGTGCCGGGCGCAGCGCCTGCACGCCCGCGTGCATGGCCCGCAGGGGCGCGGCGAGGCCGTTGGCGAGGTCGAGGAGGCGGCCGCCGCTGCGCCGGTTCTCGCTGAGCGCCTGGCGCGTGGCGGGGCGGCCGTCGGCACGCGGGAAGTGCTCGGGGAAGTCGTCCAGGTTGGCGACGGAGGCGCCGCGCCAGCCGTAGATCGCCTGGCAGGGGTCGCCGACGGCGGTGACGGGGTGGCCGGTGCCGCCGCCGAAGAGCCCGGAGAGCAGGACCCGCTGGGCGACGGAGGTGTCCTGGTACTCGTCGAGGAGCACCACGCGGAACTCGTCCCGCAGGATCCGGCCGACCTCGGGCAGGCCGGCCAGGGCGGCGGAGAGGGCGATCTGGTCGCCGAAGTCGAGCAGGTCCCGCTCGCGTTTGGCGGCGCGGTAGCGGGCGACCAGTCCGGCCAGGGAGCGGCGGGCGGCGGCCGCCTCGGGGACCTTGCGCAGATCGGCGTTGCCGAGCCGGACGCCCTCCAGGGTGTCCAGCAGCCCGGTGTCGTACGCCTGGACGTCCTCGGGCCGCACCAGGTGCTCGGCGAGTTCGGAGTCCAGCGCGAGGAGATCGCCGACCAGGTCGGGGAAGGACCGGGTCAGGGCGGGGTAGGGGCCGGGCGCCTCGCGGAGCACGCGGGCGGCGAGCTGGTAGCGGGTGGCGTCGGCGAGCAGGCGGGAGGTCGGTTCCAGGCCGATGCGCAGCCCGTGGTCGGTGAGCAGCCGGCCGGCGAAGGCGTGGTACGTGGAGATCAGCGGTTCGCCGGGCGGGTTGTCCGGGTCGATCGCGTCGGGGTCGGTGACGCCGGCCCTGACCAGGGCCTTGCGGACGCGTTCGGCGAGTTCGCCCGCGGCCTTGTTGGTGAACGTCAGCCCGAGCACCTGTTCGGGGGCGACCTGGCCGGTACCGACCAGCCACACCACGCGGGCGGCCATCACCGTGGTCTTGCCCGAGCCGGCTCCGGCCACGATCACCTGCGGGGCGGGCGGTGCGGTGATGCAGGCCGTCTGCTCCGGGGTGAACGGGATGCCGAGGAGCTCCTTGAGCTGCTCGGGGTCGGTGAGAGGGGCGGGCATGGAACGAGGCTAACGGCGGCCACTGACAACGAAGGCCGCGGCCGGCCCTCGGGGCGGCAGAAGCGCAGGTCGGCACGGGTGGTGCCGTCCGTCACGCAGGCAACCGGGGCCTCACTCCACCACGTGCCGTCCCTCCGGGCGGGCGCTGCACGAGGCCCGGAAGGCGCAGTGCGCGCAGTGCTGCCCGGCCGTCGGCGAGAACCGTTCGTCGAGGACCTTGCCGGCGGCGGTGGCCAGCAGCTCGC
Organism: Streptomyces sp. NRRL F-6676; assembly: GCF_000725625.1. Lineage (GTDB taxonomy): Bacteria > Actinomycetota > Actinomycetes > Streptomycetales > Streptomycetaceae > Streptomyces. Next base: position 111,278 of record NZ_JOHS01000014.1, on the reverse strand, counting down.
CGACCCACTGCCCTTCCAGGGGCTCCTGGGACTGCACCTTGGGCAGGGTCTCGCCGCCGTCCTTCCTGGCGGCGCCCTGGCGGAGGTGGACGAGTTCGGCGCCACCCGGCTCCGGGCGGGTGCCGTCGAACACGTCGTCGACCGCGCCCTCGCGGACGGCGAGCTGGTAGACGGCGAGCTGGGGGTGGCGGGCGACCTCGGCGGCGCTGGGCGCCTGTTTGCCGGTCTTGAAGTCGACGACGTAGGCGCGGCCCTCGCCGTCCGTCTCGACGCGGTCCATGCTGCCGCGGATGCGCACCTCGTAGTCACCGGCCTCCAGGGTGACGTCGAAGTCCTGTTCGCTGGCGACCGCGGTCCGGCCGGCCCGCACTCCGCCCGAGTCGATGTGCCACGTCAGGAAGCGTTCGAGCGCCACGCGCGCGTGGGCCTTCTCCTGGTCCGACTTCCAGGGGGCGTCGAAGGCGAGCGCGTTCCACACCGAGTCCAGCCGTTCCATCAGCACCTCCAGGTCGGCGGGGGTGCGGCCGGAGGCGACCTCGTCGGCGAGGACGTGCACCACGTTGCCGAAGCCCTGGGCGGCGGTGGCGGGCGCGTCGGCCTTCACCTCGCGGCCCAGGAACCACTGGAGGGCGCAGGTGCGGGCGAGCTGGTCAAGGGCGCTCCCGGAGAGCGCGACGGGCTTGTCCCGGTCGCGCAGCGGCACCTTGCTCTCGGTCGGCTCGAACATGCCCCACCAGCGGTAGGGATGCGCGGAGGGGACCAGCGGGCGGCCGTCCTCGTCGGTGAGCGCGGCGAGCCGGGCCAGGCGCCGGGCGGCGGCCTCCCGCAGCGCCGGGGAGGTCTCGGGGTCGACGGTGGTGGCGCGCAGTTCGGCGACGAGCGCGGAGACCGACAGCGGGCGGCGGGGGCGGCCGGTGACGTCCCGGGGCTCGACGCCGAGCTCGGCGAGGAAGCGGGAGGGCTGGTCACCGTCGTCGGCGGGCGCCTTCACGGCGGTGACGACGAGGCGCTCCTTCGCGCGCGTGGCGGCCACGTAGAACAGCCGTCGCTCCTCCGCGAGGAGCGCGCCCTGACTGAGCGGTTCGGCGAGCCCGTCGCGGCCGATGCGGTCGGCCTCCAGCAGGGAGCCGCGGCGGCGCAGGTCGGGCCACAGCCCCTCCTGGACGCCGGCGACGACCACCAGGTGCCATTCCAGGCCCTTGGAGCGGTGAGCGGTCATCAGGCGGACGGCGTCGGGGCGCACCGCCCTGCGGGTGAGCGTGTCGGCGGCGATGTCCTGGGCCTCGATCTCCTCCAGGAAGTTCAGGGCGCCGCGTCCGCCGACGCGCTCCTCCGCGCGCGCGGCGGTCGCGAACAGGGCGCACACAGCGTCCAGGTCGCGGTCGGCGTTGCGGCCGGCCGCGCCGCCGCGCCGCGAGGACCGCTCCAGGCGTTGCGGCCAGGGGGTGCCGTTCCACAGCTCCCAGAGGGCTTCCTCGGCGGTCCCCCCGCCCGCGAGGCGCTCACGGGTCCGCCGCAGCAGCGCGCCCAGGCGCTGCGCCCCGCGCGCGTACGCCGGGTCGTGCGCCACCAGGCGCTCCGGCTCGGCCAGGGCCCGTGTGAGCAGGTCGTCGGACGGCGGTGGCACGGGGCTGCCGGCGGCGCGCTCCTCCTCGCGCAGCGCGCGGCCGAGGCGGCGCAGGTCGGCGGCGTCCATGCCGGCCAGAGGCGAGGCGAGCAGAGTGAGCGCGGTCTCGGTGTCGAGCCAGCAGCCGGCCGCGGCGTCCTGCTCGTTCTCGGCGCCTTCCGCGTCCGTTTCGTCCGCCCCGTCACCGTCCGCCGCCTCCGCGCGGGCGACCGCCCTGAGGGCCGTCAGCAGGGGGGCCACCGCGGGCTCGTGGCGCAGCGGGAGGTCGTCGCCGTCGACGTCGAGGGGGACTCCGGCGGCGGTGAGGGCGCGGCGGACGCCCGGGACACTGCGGGCGCCGGCGCGGACCAGGACGGCCATCTCGCCCCACGGGACGCCGTCCTCCAGGTGGGCGCGGCGCAGGATGTCGGCGATGTTGTCCAGCTCCGTGCCGGCCGTGGGGTAGGTGCGGACCTCGACGCGGCCGCCCTCGCGCGCCGCCGTCAGTTCCCGGTGGGCGCGCACCTTCTCGGCCGGGAGACGGGTCAGGGGCATCCGCCGGGTGAGCAGGCGGGTGGCGGCGAGCAGGGCCGCGCCGGACCTGCGGGACGTCGTCAGGACCCGGACCGGGGCCGGGGCGCCGTCCGCGCGCGCGAAGGCGTCGGGGAACTGAAGGATGCCGCCCACATCGGCGCCCCGGAAGGCGTAGATCGACTGATCCGGGTCGCCGAACGCCACCAGGGTGCGGCCGCCGCCGGCGAGCGCGTGCAGGAGCCGTACCTGGGCCGGGTCGGTGTCCTGGTACTCGTCCACGTAGACGGCGTCGTACTGGGCGGCGAGCTGCTCGGCGACCTCGGGGCGGCGGGCGAGGAGCACCGCGCGGTGGACGAGTTCCGCGTAGTCGACGACGCCCTGGAGGTCGAGGACGTCCAGGTACTCGGCGAGGAAGGCGGAGGCGGCCAGCCAGTCGGGGCGGCCGATGCGGCGGGCGAACGCCTCCAGGGCGGCGGGGTCGAGGCCGAGCTCGCGGCTGCGGGCCAGGACCGCGCGGACCTCGTCGGCGAACCCCCTGGTGGTGAGGCAGGCGCGCAGGTCGTCGGGCCAGCGCACATGGGCGAGGCCGAGCTTTTCCAGGCCGGGCTGGCCGGCCAGCAGCTCGCGCACGGTGACGTCCTGTTCGGGGCCGGACAGCAGCCGCAGCGGTTCCACGAACAGGCCGCTGTCCTGGTGGGCGCGGACCAGGGCGTAGCCGAAGGAGTGGAACGTGGTGGCCCGGGGCGCCCGTTCCGCGCCGATCCGCAGCGCCATGCGGTCGCGCAGTTCGACGGCCGCCTTGCGGCTGAACGTCAGCACCAGAATGCGCTCCGGGTCCGTGCCGCGGGCGATCCGGGCGGCCACGGACTCCACCAGCGTGGTCGTCTTGCCGGTGCCGGGGCCCGCGAGGACGAGGAGGGGGCCGGCGCCGTGGTCAACCACGGCACGCTGACCGGCGTCCAGACGAGGGGGAGCCGGCCGGGCCGGCGGGGTACGGACCAGTCGGTAAGCGCCACGGTTCCCCTGCCGCGCCGGGGGGTGCGGCAGGCGCCTGGTGGAGGAAGAGGAGCTCACGTGGTTCGCCGGTCCTGGTGCTGGTACGAGTGGGCGGGGTGCCGCGCGTGGCGGGCGGGGGCCGTGGGGTGAGGGCGGCGCGTGCCGCCGACGCTACGCCGGTGACACCGCCGGAAGAACGCCTTCCGGTCGTTCCCGGCCGCCTCCGCGGGCACAGGGACCGCATGCGTTCCTCACCGCACGAACGTACGTCATGTCCCGCAAGTGCCCTCTGTCCCCCGTACGGGGCACGGGTCGCACGCCGCCTCGGCCGGCGCCGGCGGGCATCAGGCCCGCCCCGGTGCGTGCCCGGTGCCGTCCCAGCGCGCCCGGGCCATGTCGAGGCGGGGCACATGCCCCTCGGCGGCCCGGCCGGCCTCCTTCAGGGGCGTGCCCTCCTCCCGGTAGTGGCCGAGGGCTCTCAGCTCGCTTCCCGGCAGCAGCACGCCGTCGGCGCGCACGACTCGCCACCAGGGGACCGCGCCCCCGTACAGGGCCATCACCCGGCCGACCTGGCGCGGCCCGCCGTCCTCGAGCCACTCCGCGACGTCCCCGTACGTCATCACGCGCCCCGGCGGGATCAGCTCGGCGACCTCGAGGACCCGCTCCGCGTACTCCGGCACGGCACCCGCCGGAAGGCTCTCCTCGCTCATCCGTCCCATCCTGCACGACGCCACCGACAATGGGAGACGGGGCGGCCGGGGCCGTCCCTCGCTCCCGAGGGGAGCGTCGGGCAGACTGTGCGCTCCCGCATGTGCACCCTGATGACCCCGTATGTCGGACGGGCATGCCACCATCGTGCGGGCGGTGACAGGTGATACGAGACCAAGAAGAGACGATGAGACAGCAGGGTGTGCATTCCGAGAGCGCGGAGGGCACCTCTGAGGCGTCGTCGCGCCCGGACACCGCCGCGCCGGACGACAGCGGGCCGGACAACGGCGAGCACGACCACGAGACGGACGCCCCCGAGGCGTCCGGCGCGGGACCGGAACCGGCCGAAGAGATCTACAACGACGAGGTGGAGGGCGACGAACCGCTGCTCCCCGCGCGCGTGCACCGTCCCTCGGACCTCATGCGGCTGGGGGTGGGGCTCCTCGCGGTCGTCGTCCTGCTGATGATCGCGGCCTTCGCGCACGGCACCACCTCGGGGCTCGAACAGGACATCAACAAGGGCACCGGACAGGCCCCCGACCTGCTGATCAAGCTCGCCGGCCTGGCGTCGAGCATCGCGATCCTGCTGGTCCCGGTCGCCTTCGCGATCGAACGGCTGATCAAACGCGACGGGCTGCGTATCGCCGACGGCGTGCTGGCCGCCGTCCTCGCGCACGGGGTGACGCTCGCCACCGACCTGTGGGTCGCCCAGGCGGCCCCCCACTCCATCCAGGAGGCGCTCACCCAGCCCTCCCCCAGTGACACGCACGCCCTGACCGACCCGGTGCACGGCTACCTCGCCCCCGTCATCGCCTATATGACGGCCGTCGGGATGTCCCGCAGGCCTCGCTGGCGGGCCGTGCTGTGGGTGGTGCTGCTCCTGGACGCGTTCTCGATGCTCGTCACGGGCTACACCACCCCCTTCTCGATCATCCTGACGGTGCTGATCGGCTGGAGCGTCGCCTACGGCACGCTGTACGCCGTCGGCTCCCCGAACGTGCGTCCCACCGGCCGGACGCTGATGGCGGGGCTGCGCACGGTCGGGTTCCATCCGCTGACGGCGGCCCGCGAGGATTTCCCGGACAGCCCGGAGAACAGCGACCGCGGCCGGCGTTACTTCGTCACCCTGGAGGACGGCCCGCCGCTCGACGTCACGGTCGTCGACCGGGAGCAGCAGGCCCAGGGGTTCTTCTACCGGGCCTGGCGGCGGCTGACGCTGCGCGGCATCACCACCCGGAGCAGTCTGCAGTCGCTGCGCCAGGCGCTGGAGCAGGAGGCCCTGCTGGCCTATGCGGCCATCGCGGCCGGAGCCAACGCGCCGAAGCTGATCGCCACCTCCGAGCTGGGTCCCGACGCCGTGATGCTGGTCTACGAGCACACCGGCGGCCGCACCCTGGACTCGCTGGACGACCCCCGGATCACCGACGGACTGATGCACGACACCTGGCAGCAGGTGCGTTCCTTGCAGTCGCGCCGGATCGCGCACCGCAGACTGGCGGGCGACGCCGTCCTGGTCGACCGCTCCGGCACGGTCATCCTGACCGATCTGCGCGGCGGGGAGATCGCGGCCGGCGACCTGGTGCTGCGCATGGACATCGCGCAGCTGCTGACCACGTTCGGGCTGCGGGTCGGCGCGGAGCGCGCGGTCGCCGCGGCCGTGGAGGTTCTCGGCCCCGACGCGGTCGCCGACTGTCTGCCGATGCTCCAGCCGATCGCGCTGACCCGCGCCACGCGCGCGACGCTGCGCAGACTCGGCCGGGAGCGGGCGGAACGCGAGCGTGAGGCCGTCCTGGAGGCGTACCGGCAGTCCAGGCCCGCCCGGGACGAGCACCCCGAGCCGCCGGCCGGGGAGGCCGCCGAACGGACCGGCAGCACCGCCGTCCGGCTGGACAAGGGCGAGCGGCCCGACAAGAAGGCCGTGCGGGCCGAGCAGCGGGCGCAGAAACGGGCGATCGACGACGCCCTGGAGGAGGTGCGCGAGGAGGATCTACTCAGCCAGATCCGCCATCAGGTGCTGCGGATCCGCCCGCAGGCCCCGGTGGAGCCGGTCCGCCTGGAGCGGGTGCGGCCGCGCACGCTCATCAGCTTCATCGCGGGCGCCATCGGCGCGTACTTCCTGCTCACGCAGCTCACCCACATCGAGTTCGACACACTGTTCGAGAGCGCGCAGTGGGGCTGGGTCGCCGCTGCCGTGGGCTTCTCGGCGCTGAGCTATGTCGCCGCCGCGATGAGCCTGCTGGGGTTCGTGCCGGAGCGGGTGCCGTTCCCGCGGACCGTGGCCGCGCAGGTGGCCGGCTCCTTCGTCAAGATCGTCGCACCGGCCGCGGTCGGCGGTGTCGCGCTCAACACCCGGTTCTTGCAGCGGGCGGGGGTGCGGCCGGGGTTGGCGGTGGCCAGTGTGGGCGCCTCCCAGCTGTTCGGGCTGGGCTGCCACATCCTGATGCTGCTGTCGTTCGGGTATCTCACCGGCACCGAGAAGACGCCGTCGCTCTCCCCGTCCCGGACCGTCATCGCGGGCCTGCTGACGGTCGCGGTGCTGGTGCTCGTGGTCACGTCGGTGCCGTTCCTGCGGAAGTTCGTGGTCACGCGGGTGCGGTCGCTGTTCGCGGGCGTCGTGCCGCGCATGCTGGACGTGTTGCAGCGGCCGCAGAAGCTGATCACGGGCATCGGCGGGATGCTGCTGCTGACCGCCTGCTTCGTGATGTGCCTGGACGCGTCGATCCGCGCGTTCGGCGACGGTTCGACCTCGCTGAGCATCGCCAGCGTCGCGGTCGTCTTCCTCGCCGGCAATGCGCTGGGCTCCGCCGCGCCGACCCCGGGCGGTGTGGGCGCGGTGGAGGCGACGCTGACGGTCGGCCTGATCGCCGTCGGCCTGCCGAAGGAGGTCGCGGCCCCCGCGGTGCTGCTCTACCGGCTGCTGACGCTGTGGCTGCCGGTGCTGCCGGGCTGGCTGTTCTTCAACCACCTCACCCGCCGGGAAGCGCTGTAGGAAAGGCCGGGACCGTCCCGGTTCCCGCTACCTCAATCCCGGAAAGCCGCAGGTCAGAGGGTTATCCACAGGCCCGCACGACTTCGGCGCGGTGCGCCTACTATGGCCTGACCGCGGTCCGTGCAACCGATGCGGACGGCTTGTGAGGGGGAAGGGCACATGGCGCGTTACGCACGGTGGACGGCTCTGGCGGCCGCCGCCGCCCTGCTGGCGGGGGGCTGCAACTCGGGCTCGTCCGACACTGGGAAGGAGGACACGGGCGGCAAGCGGTCGGGCGGGGCGTCCTCGGGGCTGCCGGCCTCGCTGACCGGCCAGGATCCGGACTGGGGCCGCTGCAAGGGCACCACCGACTCCCCCGCGCCGGGCGACGGATGGCAGTGCGCGACGATCAAGGTGCCGCTGGACTACGCGAAACCGGACGGCAGAACGACAGGGCTCGCGCTGATCCGTTCAAAGGCCACCGGCGGCAACGGCAAGCGGCTCGGCTCGCTGCTGTTCAACTTCGGCGGGCCCGGCGGCTCCGGGGTGTCCACGCTGCCCTCGTACGGCAGCACGGTCGACCGGCTCCATGAGCGCTACGACCTGGTCAGCTGGGACCCACGCGGTACGGGCGCCAGCGAGGGCGTCCGCTGCCGCGACGACAAGGAGATCCAGGCGGCCGAGAAGGTCGACGCCACCCCGGACGACGCCGCCGAGGAGAAGGCGTTCCTCGACGACGCGGCCGACTTCGGCCAGGACTGCGAGAAGTCCGCCGGTTCGCTGCTGTCCCATGTGTCCACGACCGACACCGCACGCGACATGGACCTGATGCGCCAGGTGCTCGGCGACGACTCGATGCACTACTTCGGCATCTCCTACGGCACCGAACTGGGCGGTGTGTACGCGCACCTCTTCCCCAAGAACGTGGGGCGCGTGGTCCTCGACGCGGTCGTGGACCCGACGGCGGACACCGTCGGACACGCGCTCAACCAGACCCAGGGCTTCCAGCGGGCGCTCAACGACTACCTGAAGTCCACCGGGCAGGACCCGAAGGAGGGAACACGGAAGATCGCCGACCTGCTCGACCGGCTCGACGCGAAGCCGCTGCCGACCTCGTCCGGCCGTGAACTGACCGAGACCCTCGCGCTGACCGGCATCGTGCTCCCGCTGTACAGCGAGGACGGCTGGCCCACGCTCACCACCGCCCTGAAGTCCGCCGAGAACGGCGACGGCTCGGCGCTGCTGGCCCTGGCCGACGGCTACAACGAGCGGGACGCCTCGGGGCACTACGGCACGTCGAGCCACGCCCAACGGGCCATATCGTGTCTGGACGACAAGCAGCGGCCGACGCCCGCCGAGACGCGGAAGCGGCTCGCCCGGTTCGAGGAGATCTCGCCCGTGTTCGGCGACTTCCTGGGCTGGGACACGGCCGGCTGGTGCCACGACTGGCCGGTGGCCGGGCAGTACGACACTCCGGAGGTCAGTGCGCCGGGAGCCGACCCGATCCTGCTGGTGGGCAACACCGGGGACCCGGCCACGCCCTACGAGGGTGCCCGACGGATGGCCGACGAGCTGGGCAAGGGCGTCGGGGTGGAGCTCACCTGGAAGGGCGAGGGCCATGGGGCGTACGGCAGCGGCAGCGACTGCGTGGACGCGACGGTGGACTCCTACCTGCTGAACGGGACGGTGCCGAAGGACGGCAAGGTCTGCTCATGACGACGGCGGGGGTGCCGCACACCAGCGGTGTCCGGCACCCCCGCCGCCCGGAAGGTCACGCGGCCCGTGAAGGCCACGGCAGGGAGATGCGGCGCGGTCTAGTAGACCGGCTTGTCCGGCTCGATCTGGTTGACCCAGCCGACGACCCCGCCGCCGACATGCACGGCGTCGGAGAAGCCGGCGGACTTCAGGATCGCGAGGACTTCCGCACTGCGGACACCCGTCTTGCAGTTCAAGACGATCTTCTTGTCCTGCGGAAGGCTCTCCAGGGCGTTGCCCATGATGAACTCGTTCTTCGGGATCAGACGGGCACCCGGGATGGAGACGATCTCGAACTCGTTCGGCTCACGCACGTCGATGAGCTCGAGGTTCTCGCCGTCGTCGAGCCACTCCTTGAGCTGCTTGGGAGTGATCGTGGAGTCGGCGGCCGCCGCCTGGGCCTCCTCGGACACGACGCCGCAGAAGGCCTCGTAGTCGATGAGCTCGGTGACGGTCGGGTTGTCGCCGCAGATCGCGCAGTCGGGGTCCTTGCGGACCTTGACCTGGCGGTACTGCATCTCCAGGGCGTCGTAGATCATCAGACGGCCGACCAGCGGCTCGCCGATGCCCGCGAGGAGCTTGATGGCCTCGTTGGCCTGGATGGAGCCGATGGACGCGCACAGCACGCCGAGGACGCCGCCCTCAGCGCAGGAGGGAACCATGCCGGGGGGCGGGGGCTCCGGGTAGAGGCAGCGGTAGCAGGGGCCGTGCTCGGACCAGAAGACCGAGGCCTGGCCGTCGAAGCGGTAGATCGAACCCCAGACGTACGGCTTGTTCAGCAGCACGCAGGCGTCGTTGACCAGGTAGCGGGTCGCGAAGTTGTCCGTGCCGTCGATGATCAGGTCGTACTGGCTGAACAGGTCCATCACGTTGTCGGCCTCGAGCCGCTCCTGATGCAGGACCACGTTCACGAACGGGTTGATGCCCTTGATGCTGTCGCGGGCGGACTCGGCCTTGGGGCGACCGATGTCGGCCTGGCTGTGGATGACCTGACGTTGCAGGTTCGACTCGTCGACCTCGTCGAACTCCACGATGCCGAGCGTGCCCACGCCCGCGGCCGCCAGGTACATCAGACCGGGCGAGCCAAGGCCACCGGCGCCCACAAAGAGCACCTTGGCGTTCTTCAACCGCTTCTGCCCGTCCATCCCGACGTCGGGGATGATCAGGTGGCGGGAGTACCTGCGAACCTCGTCTACGGTGAGCTCGTCGGCCGGCTCGACCAGGGGTGGCAGCGACACGGGGACTCCGTTGGTCGGTCAATCACTACGGTTGTTCTCCCTGCAACACTGCCACGCCCTTCTTCATTCCGAGACACCCGTTCCGAGGCGCGAGACGATCTCGTCCCAGTAGCCGGGCACTGCCTCCCAGGGGTCCGCTCGGCCGCCGCGGTCCGTGCGGTCGGTGAAGTAGACGGTGTCCGCGCCGTGCCAGCGGGCGATACGCAGGGCCTCGTCGAGGTGGCCGCGGGGCAGTCCGTGCACGAAGTGGCAGAAGCGCTCCGGCGGATGCTCGGCGGTCCACTCGGCCACCTGCGACCAGCGGTACTCGCTCCAGGGGCCCTGGAAGGTGACCAGTTGGTCGGCGAGGCAGGCGTAGCCGGGGTGCGGGTGGGTGCCGTGGCCGAGGACGAGGTGGCACTCGTCACGGAGGGCGCGGAGCGCGGCGGTCGTGCGCCGAATTCCGGGAAGGGCCTCGCGGTGCGCGGGGCAGCGGCGCAGCAGGAAACCGTCGACGCGGTACCAGTCGAGGTAGCGCCGGGCATCGTACAGCAGCTCGCCGGAGGGACGTCTGCCGTAGGCGGCGTCGAGCCGGCCGAGGACGCGGACGCCCGCGTTGCGGAGCCGGCCGGCCGCCTCCAGACAGCGTGGGTCGGGGCAGACGCCGGGGCCGTCGTGCACGTTGAGGACGGCCCAGTGGAGGGGCGCGCCGGGGCGGGCGAGGGCGTTCCACTGGTCGGGGGCGAGGAGGGGATGCGCGTAGCCGGGGACACCGACACCGGGGCCCACGTGGGTGCGTCTGGTGCCGGTGGCGGTGGAGGTCAGATACGGCACGCGGCCTCCATCCAGATGTCGGCGAGGGACTCCTCGAGGTTGATGCGGGGGCGCCAGCCGAGCCGGTCGCGGGCGGTGCGCACGTCGGCCTGCTGCCAGCTGCCGCAGCCGTCCGGGTACGGCAGGGCGGCCGGGCCGGCGTGGTCCGACTCGCCGCGGGGGTGGCCGATGACGGCGCGGACGGGGCCGGGCGGGGCGTCGATCTCGTGCAGCGCGCCGCCGAAGCCGGCCACGCGGGCGAGGACGGCCGCCGCGTCGCGCAGCCGCACGGCACGGCCGGAGCCGATGTTGATGACGCCCTGGGCGGCGGAGAGGGAGGCCGCGTGGACGGCGCGGGCCACGTCGCGGACGTCGATGAAGTCGCGCTGGATGCCGAGGCCGCCGAGTTTGAGTTCGCCGTCGCCGGACTGCATGGCCCGGCGCATGGCCTCGGCGAGCCGTCCGAGCGGTGACCCGGCGGGGGTGCCGGGTCCGGCCGGGGAGAAGACACGCAGGACGACGGCATCCAGACCGGAGCCGAGGACGAGTTCGGTGGCGGCGAGTTTGCTGACGCCGTACGGGCCTCCGGGCCGGGGCACCGAGTCCTCGGCGGTGGAGGAGCCGGGCTGGCTCGGGCCGTACTCGGCACCGCAGCCGATCTGCACCAGCCGGGCACCGCAGCCGCTGCGGCGCAGGGCCTCGCAGACGGTGGCGACGGCGACGGTGTTGTGGCGGGTGAGCTCGCGGGCGCCGCCGCGGGTGGCGCCGGCGCAGTTGATGACGACTCCGGGGTGGACGGCGTCCAGAAAACGGGTGAGCGCGCCGGGGCTGCCGGTGGCGAGGTCGAACCGTACGTCGGCGTCGTCGCCGCGGCCGAGCGCGGTGAGCTGCACGGCGGGGTCGGCGAGCAGACGGTCGGCGACGAAGCGGCCGAGGTATCCGTTGGCTCCGATCAGCAGGACCCTCATCGGGCGCCTCCCGGGACGGACTCACCGGGTGTTCCGGGTCGGGAGGTGATCATCTGGGTTTCTCCTTCAAGGGGGTTGTGCGGGTGCGGATGGCCCAGGCGCGGTGCGCGGGCCCGGCCGCGGGTGGGGCGGGGGGTGGCGTCAGCGGGGCTCATACGGTGCGGCGTGGGCCGAGGCCCGGGTCAGCGTGCGGGCGGCATGGACCAGCAGGGCGGTGGCGGTGGTGCCGCAGGCCAGCGCGGGGACGGCGCCCGGTCCCCAGGCGTCGGTGAGGGTCTGTACCGGGACGGAGAGGAGGGCGCAGCCGGGCAGACGCGCGGCGAAGACGGTGGCCAGGGCCAGGCCCTCGGTGGCACCGGCGGTGGCGAGTGCGGCCGCCGGGGCATGGGTGAAGCCGTGCGCGGTGAGCAGCCGGGCGAGCAGGAGGAGCGCGCCGAGGGCACCCGCGCCGGCGTACGCGGGGTGCGCGCCGAGCAGCGCGCCGCACAGAGCGAGGAGGGCGAGGAGGGCGCCCAGGAAGAGGGTGAACGCGCCGAGGAGGAGGGGGCGGGCGGAGGCCGCGAAGTCGTCCAGGGCACGGCTGGTGCCGAGGCGGCGCCCGGCCAGCGCGGTGAATAGCCGGGCGCACCACACGGCGGGGGCGCAGGCGAGGGTGAGGGCGAGGAAGGGGGCGGTGGCGGGGGACCAGGGGCCGTCGGGGCCGCCGGTCAGGCCCTGACCGAGCAGGCCGTCGCCGAGGAGGGCGTACGCCAGCAGCCAGACGGTCCAGGTCTGCGTGCCGGAGGAGGTGGGGTACGGGCCGGCCAGGGGGCCCCGGCGGAGGGCGGCGCGCAGGGCAAGCGCCACGAACAGGGCGCCCGCGACGGCCACGGCGAAACGGGGCCGGCCGTCGGTGAGGCGCGCCCCGACGACGGTCGCCGCGCACAGCAGACCCGGCAGCAGGGCGAGCAGGGCCGGGGCGGGGTGGGGGGGGGGGCGGGGGGCGGGGGGAAGGCCCGGGGCCGTGTCGTCGGGGTCCCGGGGGAAGCGGGCGTGCATCTCCTCGGCGAGTGAGAAGACGTCACGGTGCCGGAAGCGGGCGGCGGTGCGGTCGGTCACTCCGTGCGCCTCGAGACCGGCGGCGATCTCGAGGGGGTCGACGGCCCGGGCGCAGAGGTCGTGGTGCCGGTGCATCAGGGCCTTGACCGGGTCGGCGGTGCCGGGCCGGCGGGGGGGCGGGGGCCCCCCCCCCCGCCCCGGGGCCCGGCCCGGTCCAGGTTCCGGGCGTCTCGTGGTCGGTGCGCAGGTCGCTCATCGGGTGGCGCCCTCTCCCGCCGGTACCGGCCGCTGGGCGAAGGCGGCGGGCGGGGTGGTGTCCGAGGCCCACTGGGGGGCGCGCCGGGGCGGGCGGCGGGGGCCGGTCCAGTTGCCGGGGAGGTGGGCCTCGGCGGGGGTGCCGAAGGGAAGCGGCGCGCCCCTGTCGTCGACGAACACCCGGCGACGCGGGGAGTGCGAGACGACGTCGAGGTAAATGCCGTCGAATGCCATGACGTTCTGCTCCACGGTGAACAGTTCGAGGGCGCGTGCGCGGGCGGCGGCGCCCAGGCGCGAGCGCCGTTCGGGGTCGCGCAGCAGCGCCACGCACGCCTGCGCGAGCGCCCCCGGTTCGCGCGGGGGTACGACCAGGCCCGTGCCGCCGATGACCTCCGCCACGGCGCCCACGTCGGTGGAGACCGTGGCACGGGCGCAGAACATGGCTTCGACCAGGCTGACGGGGAAGCCCTCGACGACGCTGGAGAGGACGACGACCGCTCCGGCGGCGTACACCGTCGCGAGGTCGGGGGCGTGCGGTCCACCGGCCTCCTCGAAGGAGACCGGGCGGTCGTCGGGGGCGTGGGCGCCCTCGGGGCCGTCGTCCGGGAAGAGCCGGGCGGCCAGGGCCCGGCAGTGGTCGAGGTAGGCCAGGCCCTCGGCGCCCGCGGCGGCGCCGACGATGCGCAGGCGGGCCGTCGGCACGCGGGTGCGGACCTCGGCGAAGGCGTGGAGCAGGGAGACCAGGTCCTTGGCGGGGTCGACGCGCCCCACCCAGACCAGCGTGTCCGTCTCGCTCCCTTTGCCGGAACCGGCCGCCTCGCTCCCCTTGCCGGAACCAGCCGCCTGGCTTCCGTCGTCGGAACCGGACGTCTCGCTCCCCTCACCGGCACCGGCCGCCTCGGCGAAGCGGGACGCCTCCATGCCGGGGTAGACCGTGCGCAGCCTGGCCCGGTCGGCGCCGAGGCGTTCCTGCCAGCGGCGGACGTGGGCGTTGCCGGGGGTGATGCGGGCGGCCCGCCGGTACACCTCGGCGGCGAGCAGGCCGTGGAAGGAGGCGAGCAGCGCGCGTACGGCGGGGGGCGCGTCGGCGGTGGCGAGGTAGTGCGCCCGGATCGGGACGCCGTACTCGGTGACCACGAGGGGCACCCCGGAGAAGTGCCGGGCGAGCAGTGCGGGCAGGGCTGCGGGGCCGCCCGCCGTGGCGTGGCACAGGTCGACCGCACCGAGCCCGGCGTCCTCGTACCAGTCCAGGGAGAGGGGGCGCAGGGCGCGTTCGACGTGCCGTGCCACGGTGAGGAGTTCGGCCACGCGCGCTCCGTGCGCCGTGCGCGCCGCTCCGGGCGCGCGGCAGGCGCGCTCCCAGATGCGCAACGCGCCCTCCGAGCGCAGCGCGCTCCCCAGTCCGCCCTCCTCGCGGGCGAGGTCGGCGAGGACGTACAGCGCGTTGCCGAAACGGTCCGCCTGACAGTCGCCCGCACAGCCGTGCGGACCGTCACCCGGACCACCGTCCGGGCAATCACCCACGCAACCGCTCGGGCAATCGCTCACGCAAGCGTCCTCGCGGTCGCCCGCCCGGACACACGAGCAGCCGCTCGCCCGGGCACCCGAGCGGCCGTCCGCACGGCCGCCTTCGCAGACCGCGCGGGCGAGGTCGGCGTACGCCTCGGTGAAGCGGCGCAGGGCACGGCGGCCGCGCAGATCGCGGCCGTGGGTGGCGTTGTCGTCCGCGACGGTCCACAGCGGGGCGGTGCGCACCCGGGTGACCTGGGGCGGCAGCGGGATCCAGCCCTCGTCCTCCTGCCGCCGGCTGCGGCTGAGCGCGTAGACGTGGAACTCGTGCCGCGCGAGCCCGCGCACGAGCCGGTCGCACCAGAGCCTGGCGTCACCGCTCACGTACGGATAACCACCCTCCGTCAGCAGTCCGATGCGCACGAGTGCATCCCCGATCTCCCGTGTGGGGAGCCGCCGTTGTCCGGCGGCTCGCAGCGGGAAGAACGTATGCGGACATGCCGGTGGCGCGATGGACGGTTGTCCATCGCGCCACCGAAAGGGGTGAACCGTCGTAACTTTCCCGGACGGGCCGCGTTGGCCGCGCTAGGCGATCACGACGTGCGGTTTTGTCATACGACCGCCGATTCCTCGGCCGCCGCTTCCGGCTCGCTCTCCCTCCGCACCGCGCGCCGGCGTGCCGCGACCGCCGGGTCGAGCGCCGGGACAGCGGCCAGCAGCTCCCTGGTGTACGGATCGGCGGGGGCGTCGTACACCTGATCGGCCGGGCCGTACTCGACGAGCCGGCCGCGCCGCATCACCGCGACCCGGTCGCTGACCTGCCGTACGACGGCCAGGTCGTGCGCGACGAACACGAGCGCCAGGCCCAGTTCGCGTTGCAACTCGCCGAGCAGGGCGACGACTTGGGCCTGTGTGGTGACGTCCAGCGCGGAGACGGGCTCGTCGCAGACGATGACCTCGGGGTCGGCGGCCAGCGCGCGGGCGATGCCGATGCGCTGGCGCTGACCGCCGCTGAACTCGTGCGGGTAGCGGTCGTAGTGCGCCGGGTCGAGCCCTACGCGCGCCAGCAGGTTACGCACACGCCCCTGAATGCGCGCCTCCCGCGCCTCACGGGTCTCCGACGCCTCACCGGTCTCCGGCGCCTCACGGGTCTCCGGCGCCCCATCGGCCTTCCGGACCTCACCAGCCTTCGCCGACTCACCAGCCTTCCCCGTCTCGCCTGCCCCACGGCTGCCCCGCGCCGCCCGCGCCCTGAGCGGGTCCGCTATCGACTCGCCCACGCTGCGGCGGGGATTGAGGGAGGAGACGGGGTCCTGGAACACCATCTGGACGGCGGGCCGGACGCCCGTGTGCGGCCGGCCCTCGTACCGCACCTCGCCGGCCGTCGGCTCCAGCAGCCCGACCAGCATTCGGCCGAGCGTGGTCTTCCCACTGCCGCTCTCCCCCACCACACCGAGGGTCTCGCCCCGGCGCACCGTCAGCGACACGTCGTCCACGGCGGTGACCGCGCGCCTGCCGCGCCCGAACTCCCGCCGCAGTCCCACCGCTTCCAGTACGACCTCACCGGCCACGGCCCCGGCCCCTTGGCCGCGCCCGTCCCCGTCTCCGTCCGCACCGGGCCGAGCCCGCGGCGCGTCCACCCGCGGCACCGCTGCCAGCAACTCCCGGGTGTACGCCTGCGCGGGCGCCGCCAGCACCTCGCCGGCCGGACCGTGTTCGACCGCCCGCCCGTGCCGCATGACCAGCACCTCGTCGACGCTCTCGGCGGCGACGCCCACGTCGTGGGTGACCAGGAGCAGCCCCATCCCCGTCTCCTGCCGCAGGGTGTGCAGCAGATCGAGGATCTGGGCCTGGACGGTGACGTCGAGCGCGGTCGTCGGCTCGTCGGCGATCAGCAGCCGTGGTTCGCAGGCCAGCGCCATGGCGATGAGCGCCCGCTGCCGCATGCCGCCGCTGAACTCGTGCGGCCGCGCCCGGGAGCGCCGTACGGCGTCTGGGATGCCGACCCGGTCCAGGACCTCGACGGCACGCGCTCGTGCCGCGCGCCGGGAGGCACGTGTGTGGACGCGGTAGACCTCGGCGATCTGGTCGCCGATCGCGTAGTACGGGTCGAGGGAGGACAGCGGGTCCTGGAAGACCATCGCCGCCGTGCCGCCCCGCAGCCGCCGCAGTTCCTCGTCGGAGGCCCGCGCGGGGTCGACGCCCGCCACCCGCACCGAACCGCCGACGACGGCACCCGTGCCGCGGTGCAGCCCGAGCAGCGCCGAGGCGACCGTCGACTTGCCGGAGCCGGACTCGCCGACCAGTCCGAGGGCGGCACCCTCGGCCAGCGTGAAGGAGAGCCCGTCGACGGCCCGAAGCCCGCCGAAGCCGACGGTCAGCCCGTCCACGACCACCAGGTCCGCGGGGTGCGTGTCGGGCACCCCATCCACCGGCTGCACGTCAGGCACCCCATCCACCGGCTGCACGCCGGGCACCCCATCCACCGACTGCACGCCGGGCGCCCCATCCACCGGGTGCGTCTCGGACGCCCCGTCCACCGGGTGCGTGTCAGGCACCCCGTCCACCGGACTCATGACAGCACCACCCGTCGGTCGGCCACCGCGTACAGCACGTCCGCGACGGCGTTGGCCAGCACCACGAAGAAGCCGATGACCAGGACCATCCCGACCACGACCGGCAGGTCGACGACGTCCACGGCGTGCACCAGTTCCTGTCCGATGCCAGGCAGCCCGAACAACGTTTCGACCAACACGGCACCGCCGACGGCCGAGCCGAAGTCATTGGCGTTGAGCGCGATCACGGGCGCGAGCGCCCCGCGCAGCGCGTGCCGGCCGACGATCGCCCGCTCGCCGACGCCGTAGGCGCGGAAGGTGCGGATGTGGTCCTCCGCGAGGGTCTCCAGCACGGCCGCCCGGGTCATCCGGGCGAAGAACGCCGCCTCGCCGAGCGCGAGGGTCAGCCAGGGCAGCAGCAGGTTCCACGCCCACTGCTCGGGATCCTCGGTGAAGGCCACGTACTGCGGGAACGGCAGCAGCTCCCACTGCCCGCAGACGACGATCATCAGCACGAGGCCGATGACGAAGACGGGCGTGGCTATGCCGGCCAGGGTGACTCCGGTCAGCGCGCGCTCGGTGAACCGGCCGCGCCGCCAGGCGGAGAGCACGCCGGTGCCGACGCCGAGCAGCAGCCACAGCACCATGGCACCGGCCACCAGCGACAGGCTGACGGGCAGCTTGGCCAGGATGATCTGCGTGACCTGCTGGTCGCTGCGGTACGACAGTCCGAGGCAGGGCGCCGAACAGTGCTCGACGGAGGTGCCGGTGGAGTAGTCCTGGCCGACGACGATGCCCTGGAGGAAGTGCCAGTAGCGCAGGTAGAGCGGATCGTCGAGGCGGAGCTGCTCGGCGACCTGGTGCACCTGGGCGGGCGAGCAGCGCGGGCCGCAGGTGATCTGGGCGACGTTGCCGGGGGTGGCGTAGAAGACGACGTAGATGATCGCCGAGATGGCGATCAGCGTGACGACGGCCCCGACGGCACGCCGCAGCGCGAACCCACCGAATCCGGTCATGCGGCACCCTCCTTCCGCTGGTCGCCGCCGCCGGTCCGGGCCGCCGTGGCGGCGTCCTCGGCCGGGGACGCCTCGGCCGGGGACGCCCCGGCCGCCCGCTTCTCCCGCCGCCGCCCCGTCCCCACCCGCAGCCGGGACGCCGCGCGGGGGTCGAGGGCCGTGCGGACGCCGTCGCCGAGGACGGTGAGCGCCAGTACCGTCACGAACAGCGCGCCCGCCGGCAGCAGCAGGTACTGCGGCGCCGCCGCGTACCAGACGTTGGCCGAGGTCAGCATCTCCCCCCAGGACGGCGTCGGCGGCCGTACGCCCACGCCGAGGAAGGACAGGGCGGCCTCGATGGTGATGTTGCTCGGCACCATGAGCGCCGCGTAGGTGATGACGGGCGCGGCCAGCCCCGGCAACAGCTCGCGGCGGGCGACGCGCCAGGTGCCCCAGCCGCTCAGCCGGGCCGCCGCGACATGGTCGAGCTGCTTGAGGGTGAGCGTCTGGGCCCGGGCGATCTTGGCGATGCCGCCCCAGGCCACGAACCCGATGACCAGCGAGACCAGCACGGGCCGCGGGAAGTCGTCCGGGACGATCGCCAGCAGCGCCAGGGCCATGATCATCAGCGGCATGGCGATGATGATGTCGGTGGCCCGGCTCAGCACCTGGTCGAGCCAGCGGTTGCCGAGCGCGGCGGCGACGCCGATCAGGACGCCGATGGCGACCTGGACGACGGTCGCGGCCAGGGCGACGCCCAGCGAGACCCGGGCCCCGTACACGAGCCGGGCGAACAGGTCGCGTCCGGTCTGCGGTTCGATGCCGAGCCAGTGGTCGCCGCCGATGCCGCCCAGCGGTCCGACGGGGACGCCGCCGCGCGCGGAGTCCACCAGGGAGGGGTGATAGGTGGTCGGGTCCTGGCCCTCGAGGGCGGTGAGCAGCGGCGCGGCGAGCGCGACCAGGACGAGCAGGGCGACGACGCCGCCCGCGACGAGGGCGGCGCGCTGTGTGCGCAGCCGCCGCCAGAACTGCCGGGCCCCCGAGGCCGCCGGGACGGGGGCGGGCGCACCCGGCGCCGGCCCGGTCCCGGAGGCCCCGGAGCGGCCGGAGCCGCCGGGGCCCTCGGCGGCCTCGGCGGCCTCGGCGGCCTCGGCGGCCTCGGTGACGAGAAATGCCTCACTCACGGCGTCACTTCACCGCGACCTGGGAGATGTCGAGGACGCCGGTCCAGTCGCTGATCACGACGTTCCTGACGTCCTCGCCGTAGAGCCGCTTGTAGACGGGGTGGAACAGCGGCACGACGAGGGCCTGCTCGGCGATCTTCTTGTCCAGCGCGCCCCACCGCTTCGCGGCCGCGTCGAGGTCGGTGAGCTTGTTGATGGCGTCGATCTCGGTGTTGACGGCGGTGTCGTCGAGGAAGCCGGAGTTGAAGTTGGCGCCGTCCTTCACGATCTGCCGCCCGTCGAAGATGGGGGCGAGGAAGGGACCGCCGGAGGGCCAGTCGGCGCCCCAGTGGGCGAGGAAGAGGCCGGGCTCGGTCTTGGTGTCCTGGGTCCGGTCGCTGTAGTCGTTGGTCTCCAGACCCTGGAGCCGGACGGTGAACCCGGCCTTCTTCAGGGCGTCCTGGACGGCGGTGGCGATCTCCGGGCTGGTCTCGAAGTCCTTGGCGTTGGAGTGGGTGAGCGTGATCGTCAGCCCGTTCGGGTGCCCGGCCTCCTTCAGCAGCTCCTTGGCCTTGGCCGCGTTGCCGGACTTCCCGGCCGGGAAGAGGTCGTAGGGCGTGTAGCCGAAGGACTTCTGGTCGGGCAGGAAGGTGGTCGCGGGCTCGGCGAGCGCGGAGCCGCCGGCCGCGTTGACGACGGAGGACCGGTCGACGGCGTAGGCGACGGCCTGGCGCACCTTGGGGTCGTCGAAGGGCTTCACCTTCGGGTTGAACGCCAGGTAGTTGGTGTAGCCGAAGTGGCCCGTGCCGACGCGTGCGGCGAGCTTCCTGTCGCCGCTGACCTTGGCGAGCTCGGCCGGACCGAGGTTGGTGTCCGTGGTGACGGCCGCCGCGTCCGCTCCTTGGGACGCGGACAGCCGCTGGTTGATCACGGAGGAGTCCAGCCCGGAGCGTACGTCGATCTTGTCCGGGTACGCCTTGCGCTCGGCGTCGGTGGCGGCGGACCAGTGCGTGTTGCGCTCCAGGGTGAGCCGCTCGCCGTCGTTCTCGTTCTTGACGACCCTGTACGGGCCGGACGAGACCGGGTGCTCCTCGTACTTCGTGCCGGTGTCCTTGGCCTTCGGGACGGGCGCGAACTGGGTCTGCGTGGCGAGGTAGGGGAACTCGCCCTCGGGCTTGTTGAGGTGGAAGACGAGGGTCCGCTCGTCCGGCGTCTCGATCGCGTCGAGCCCGTCCTTGCCCTTGTCCTTGTAGGGGCCCTGGTAGTCGGCCGCGCCGACCAGCCAGTCCCGCAGGTAGGGGGCGCCGCCGGAGAGCTCGGGGGCGAAGGAGCGTTCGATGCCGTACTTGATGTCGGCGGCGGTGATCGGGGTGCCGTCCTCGTACTTCAGCCCCTTCTTGAGGGTGTACGTCCACACGGTCGCATCCTTGTTCGGGCGGCCGGTGTCGGTGGCGAGGTCGGGGACGACCTTGGCACCGGCGGCGCCGTTCTCGCGGTTGCGGGTGGTGAGGGTGCGGAAGACCAGGGAGGGGACGTTGCCGCCGCCGGAGGTGTAGAGCCGGGCCGGGTCGAAGTCGGTCTGCGGCTGGGAGTTGAGCACCGTCAGGGTGCCGCCCTTGTGGGGCGTGGAGTCGCCGCCGGCGCCCTTGGCATCGTTGTCCTCCGGACCGCAGGCGGCGACACCCGCTGCCACGACCAGGCCGAGGGACGCCGCTGCCAGGCGGCGCGGAGTGCGGGTGCGGGACGGTTGGCGCATCGGAATGACGACCTCTCAGGGGAGTTCTCGCCCGCCGTCCCGGATCGCGAGACGGCTGGTACGAGAAGTGAGACGAGGAGCAGCAGGCGTCTGCCCTGGCGACGGGTCGTCGTACGTCGTCGAGAAGACCGTCGGGCCGAGGGGACCGTGCCGACGGACGTGACCGGAACAGGACGGGTCACGGCGGTGGACACGGACGGACGACGGACACGACGGAGGAGACTGCCGACGCGCGCCGGGGCGGGCGTCAGCGACAGTGAATGTCGGCCACGCAGAGTGCGGTCACACCGATGAGCGCCAGTTCGATGGCGGCGCGGGGGGCGGGACGGCGGGACGACATGCGCCGAAATTAGAACGGGTGCACGCCTTATGTCAATCTGACATCAGCCGTGCGCACCGCTCCGCGCGCCGCCCCTCCGCCCGGCGGTGCCTCAACCCTTCGGGTACGGCCAGGGGTTGGCCAGGCAGTGAATGCCGTCGTGGTCGAGGAACTTGGTCTGCTGCTGCATGACCGGCGCGAGCTCGCCGTCCTTCTCGCAGTTGACGTGCCCGCGGCCGAGCCGGTGGCCGACCTCGTGGTTGATCAGCATCTGCCGGTAGGCGTAGATGTGGTCGTCGCCGTACGTCTTCGAGCCCTGGGCCCAGCGGTAGGCGTTGATCATCACGCGCTCGGTGGCGGCCGAGTCGCACGAGACGTTGTCCTCGGTGGTGTCGAGGCCGGACTTGGCGCACCAGTCGGCGGTCGTGCCGGAACTGGCCAGCGTGATGACGAAGTCGGGCTTGCCGGAGGAGACACGCTCGAAGGCGAGGTCGCCGCCGTGGGCCCAGCTGCGGTCGTCGTTGAGGGTCGTCTGCACGGCCTTGGCGAACAGGGCGGCGTCCAGACCGAGCCCCTTCTCGACGTCCACCCGGTAGGTGTACGTCCGCCCGGGCCCCGGCGCCTTGGCGGTGCCGGGGACGGCGGCGAACTTCCCGGAGCCCTTGGTGTCGGCCGCGAGCGGGTAGACCTTGGCCATCTTCTGTGCGTACGTCAGCGGTGCGGCGCTCGGGGAGGCGGAGGGCGACGCGGCGGCTCCGGCGCCGCCCGCACCCCGGATGTCGCGGGCGCGGCCGGTGGCGGACTGGGCGCGTGCGGAGCCCTCTCCGCGCCCGTCAGTGACCTGGCCCGCGACGACGACGGCCAGCACGGTGGTGACGGCGGCGGCCGCGACACCGGTGAAGGCACGGCCCTTGCCGGCGGACCGGCGCGCGGGGACGACGACGTCGGGTGCGGTGGGAGTACGGGGGCTGGTGCTGGTGCCGGTGCCGTCTTCGCTCTCACGGCGCCCGTCGCTCTCACGGCGCCCGTCGCTCTCACGGCGCCCGTCGGTGTCACGACGGCTGTCGGTGTCACGGCGCCCGTCGGCGTTCTCGCCGAAGGCGTCGAGGTACTCCTGCCGGGGGCCGCGCGAGGACCGCGCGGCGGGTGCGGGCGCGGCACCGGCCGGGCTCCCGGCCGCCGGGGCCGCACCCCGCGCGGACACCGCGCCGACCCGTCCCCATCCACCGCCGGGCTCCCGCTGCTCGGGGTGCCCGCCGCGTACTTGCGGGACGCCGTGAGCGGGCGTCCGGGGGCCGCCCTGCGCGGGGGTCCCGCCCGGCACACGCGGGACACCGTGGGCGGGGGTCCCGCCCCCCGGCCGAGGCACCCCACCGGCCGGCGTGCCGTCGGGCAGCCGTGCGAAGCCCTGCGCGGGCGTACCGTCGGGCAGCCTCGGGACACCCCTCGCCGGGGTGCCGTCGGGCAGCCTCGGGACACCCCTCGCCGGGGTGCCGTCGGAGAAACGGGGGACACCGTGCGCAGGGGTGCCGTCGGGAAAACGCGGGACGCCCTGGGCGGGCGTACCGTCCGGGAACCGTGCGGCGCCCGGGCCGCCCGGCCCTCCCTGGCGTCCCGGCCCGCCCGGAGTGCGGGCCGGACCCGGGCCGGCGACCCCCGCACCGTCGCGTGCGGGAGGCCGGCGCGGCAGACCGGCCTGCGCGACCGGCTCCGCCGGGCCTCCCGGGCCCGACGGCCCCGACGGCCTCGCCGTCGCCGCCGGGCCCGCCGCTTCGCCCGCGTCCCGGTTGCCACCCTTACGGGTGGCCTTGTCGTTCCCTCGCTTGCGGCTGTGTCGTCCCACGCCGCGCCTCAGCTCCCCGCATCGGTCGTATCGGTCACACCGGGCACCGGTCCCGCACCCGCGGACACGGACTCCACTGCGGACGCCTCCGCCTCCGTGTCCCTCAGCAGGTCGCGGAAGGCGACCGCCACCCGTTCCGGGTACTCCATCATCGCCACGTGTCCCGCCTCCGGCAGGGTCAACATACGGGAGTCGCGGAAGGCGCGGGCGGCGCGCGCGGCCATGCGGAAGCCGACGAGCTGGTCCCGGCCGCCGTAGACGAGGAGCGTCGGGGCGAGCACACGTTCGGCCTGCCGCCACAGCCCGTGCTGTCCGCCCAGCGTGTAGGCGTTCACCAGACCGCGCGCCGAGCGGGCCATCGCGTCCCACATGTACGGCAGCCGCATCCGCCGTTCCATTTCCTCCACCGCGTGTCGGAACCCGTCCTGGGTGACGCGGGCGGGATCGCCGTAGCAGAGCGCCATCACGCCGCGGACCCGCTGCTCGGCCGTCCACTGCCGGGTGTAGCGGGTGAACAGGGCCGCGACGCCGGGCACGGCGAGCAGTCCGGTGGGGACCGCGCTGCGCTGCACCCGCAGTTCGGGGAGCGCGGGCGAGACGAGCGTGAGCGTACGGACGAGGTCGGGACGGGCGGCGGCCACCCGGGTGACGATCGCGCCGCCCATCGAGTTGCCGAACAGGTGCACGGGGCCGCGCCCGGAGGCGTCGAGGAAGCGGATCACCGCGCGGGCGTGCGCGGTGATCGAGTAGTTGCCGTCGTCCGGCGGCGGGGAGTCGCCGAAGCCCGGCAGGTCGACGGCCTCGCTGTCGACGACGTCGTCGAGCAGCGGCATCAGCGCCGACCAGTTCTGCGAGGAACCGCCGAGCCCGTGCACGTACAGCGCGGGCGGCAGCCCCTCGCGGGCCGGCTGTCTCGACCGCACCGTCAGGGTGACCCCGGGCAGTGACACCGACCTGAGCTCCTCGCCCTCCGCGACCCTGACGGGCGCGACCTTCGGCAGAACAGTGGTCGTGGCCGGTGCGGCCGGCAGCTCGGTCGAAGACATGCGGCAATGTTACGAGACGATCACGCGGGGGCTCATGTGTTCGCCCTCACAGGTTCGGGTACCTGGCGACGGATACGGACCACGCCGCATTCCGGTCACTGGAAGGGAGCCCCCCATGACCGTCGACCCCACCGATCCCGACACCTTCGAGGACGAGGACGGCGACACCGGCACCACCGAGATCGATGTGGAGGCGCCGGAGGGCGACGCCGCCGAACAGCTCGCGGACGTCGCCCCGCGGCGGGACGACGTGCCGAGCGGGGAGGACGCGGACCGCGCCGACGAGGCGGACCTGGCGGAACAGGCGCGCGTCGTGGAACTCGACGAGGACGACTACCGCTGAGCGGCGATGC
The DNA here is from genome assembly GCF_000725625.1 of Streptomyces sp. NRRL F-6676. Taxonomy (GTDB): domain Bacteria; phylum Actinomycetota; class Actinomycetes; order Streptomycetales; family Streptomycetaceae; genus Streptomyces. The sequence goes on along the minus strand of NZ_JOHS01000014.1, from coordinate 86,881 downwards.
CCCAAGGCGCGTCCGGACGACCGCCGCCGGGCGACGGCGTCCGTGGGCGCGTCCGCCGGCGGGCGACCGCAGGCGGGGGCGGGCGACCGCGGGCGGGGGCGCGGACCGGCGCGGCCCCCGGGCGCCGGTTCGCCCCCGTACGCCCCGTAGCGGGCGGATCCGCGCCGCTCCCGGCGCTGTCCGGTCCGTGAAATTCTGCGCTCGCACCGCGCACACCGCGGTTACCCAAAAGTACGATGGCGGCGCGGTGTACACCGCACGTGGACGAAAGTGGGAGGCGGCGTGACAGCCATCGAGCAGACAGAGGCGGCACGCCCGCGGGGTACGCGGCTGCCGCGCCGTGCCCGACGGAACCAGCTGCTGGGCGCCGCCCAGGAAGTCTTCGTGGCGCAGGGCTACCACTCGGCCGCGATGGACGACATCGCCGAGCGCGCCGGCGTCAGCAAGCCGGTCCTCTACCAGCACTTCCCGGGCAAGCTGGACCTCTACCTCGCCCTCCTCGACCAGCACTGCGAGTCCCTGATCCAGTCCGTGCGCCACGCGCTGGCCTCGACGACGGACAACAAACAGCGCGTCCGGGCGACCATGGACGCCTACTTCGCCTACGTCGAGGACGACGGCGGCGCCTTCCGGCTGGTGTTCGAGTCGGACCTGACGAACGAGCCGGCCGTGCGCGAGCGCGTCGACAAGGTGACGAACGAGTGCGCCGAGGCGATCTGCGACGTCATCGCCGAGGACACCGGGCTCTCCCGGGCCGAGTCGATGCTGCTCGCCTCGGGCCTCGGCGGACTCGCCCAGGTGGTGGCCCGCTCCTGGCTGCACAGCGACCGCAGCGTGCCGCGCGACCAGGCGGTGCAGCTCCTGACCTCGCTGGCCTGGCGCGGCATCGCCGGCTTCCCGCTGCACGGGAGCGACCAGGGACACGAACAGGGTCACGAGCAGGGGCACGAGCAGTCTCGCTGAGGGTGCGGGAGCGTCCGCGCGCGTTTGTTCCCGTCCGCTGTTCGCTCCTGGCGTTGCCCGGCGGAGCGTGTCCGTCCCCTCACCGGGCTAATGTGTGCGGGGTACGGCGCGGGAGATCGCGCACTTCACTGACCGTCGGAGGGTTATAGCCGTGGAGGTCAAGATCGGCGTGCAGCACGCGCCCCGCGAGATCGTTCTGGAGAGCGGTCAGAGTGCCGAGGAGGTCGAGCGCGCCGTGGCCGAGGCACTGGCCGGGAAGTCGCAGCTGCTGAGCCTCGTGGACGAGCACGGCCGCAAGGTCCTCGTCCCGGCCGACCGCCTGGCGTACGTGGAGATCGGTGAGCCGACCGCCCGTCGGGTGGGGTTCAGCGCGCTGTAGGGCGCGCCGCAGGACGCGCGGAGGGGCCCGGAACGTACACCGTTCCGGGCCCCTCCGCATGCGCGCGTCCACACAGCGGGCACACATCTCCGCCACAGAGGAGGGTTGTCGTCCGTGGCCCCGGGGTAGACCGGCTACGACCGATTTGCACCCGGCCGTGCGGGAGGGAACCCGACCATGATCTTGGAAGCGCTGGGCTCGGCGTTGCTCGGTTTCGCCCTTGCCTGGGCCGCCGCCTATCGCCTGCCGCACCGGCTTCCCGGGCGCCGTCTCGTGCTGCCGACGGGGGTGGCCGGGGGGTTGTTCGGGGCGTTCCTCGCGCACAGTGCGGTGGGGGCGGGGCATGCGCTGGTGAGCCTGCTGGGGGCGGCGGTGGTCGCGGCGGCGTCCGTGTCGCTGCTGCTGCGTCCCGAGAAGCGGTTCCGCCGCGGCCACTCGGCGACGACGGCATAGGCGCTCCCTCGGCCCCGCCGCCCCGTTTTCGGGGGCGCGGGGAACCGCGCGAGACGTCCCCTCCCGCGCAGTCGCCGGACAACAAGCGCCCCCGAGCCGTCAGGCGCCCGGGGGCCAAGGGGCAGCGCCCCTTGTAGCGGCCGCAGCCGTCAGGCGGCCAGGCCCAGCGCGGCCATCCGCTTCGTGTGCGCCTCCGTGATGCGGGAGAACATCCGGCCGACCTCCGCGAGGTCGAAACCGTCCGCGACGCCGCCCACCAGCATCGTCGACAGTGCGTCGCGGTCCGCCACCACCCGCTGCGACTGCGACAGCGCCTCCCCCATCAGCCGCCGCGCCCACAGCGCGAGCCGGCCGCCGACGCGCGGCTCGGCGTCGATCGCGGCGCGCACCTTCTCCACGGCGAAGCCCGCGTGCCCCGTGTCGTCGAGGACGGCGAGCACCAGTTCACGCGTGTCCGTGTCGAGCCGCGCCGCGACCTCTCGGTAGAAGTCGCTGGCGATCGAGTCGCCGACGTACGCCTTGACCAGCCCCTCCAGCCAGTCCGAGGGCGCCGTCTGCCGGTGGAAGCCGTCGAGCGCGGCGACGAACGGCTCCATCGCCTCCGTCGGCTCCACGCCGATCTCGCCGAGCCGGTCGCGCAACTGCTCGAAGTGGTGGAACTCCGCCGACGCCATCTTGGCCAGCTCCGCCTTGTCGGAGAGCGTGGGCGCCAGCTTGGCGTCCTCCGCCAGCCGCTCGAACGCCGCCAGCTCCCCGTACGCCAGCGCGCCCAGCAGGTCCGCCACCGCGGCCCGGTACTGGGGGTCGGCGGAGGCGTCGGCCCAGTCGCGTGCGGCGATGCCGGTCGGCGCGGGAGTGCCTTCGGCGGTGGGCGCCGCGGTGTCGGAGGCGTTGTCAGAGGTCGTCATGGAGCGCACAATAGTCCGCTCACCCCCCGGGGGAAGCCCTGGTCAGCCCGGTCGGTCGGTGTGACGACGACTACGTCACGGAACCGGCCCTGGCATGTGCGGGAATCCGGGGTATGGTGGTATTGGCCCGCCAAGTATGCGACGGGCCGCACGAATGAGGATGCCCGGTCGGTGGCCCGATCGGCTCCGACCCGACAGCCCTCCTCGGTCGTACGGCATTGTATGTACGCCATTCGGGAGGGTCCCTCAGCGGTACGAGCGCTGGGCCTGCCGGACAGGTCCGAGAGCGTCGGCTGTGGTCCCGTCCCGTGCCACCCGGCCCGGCCTTCGAAGGCCGGCCGTCGTCCCCGGCACGGTCGGACGTCACGACCCCCACGCTCGCCTCGCGCCGCGCACACAGAAGAGGCAGCACCCTGACTACGACTTTCCGAGAGCTCGGAATCCTTCCCGAGACGGCCGAGGCCCTGGAGGCCGTCGGCATCATCACTCCCTTCCCCATCCAGGAGATGACGCTCCCCGTCGCCCTCTCCGGCACCGACGTCATCGGCCAGGCCAAGACCGGCACCGGCAAGACGCTCGGCTTCGGGCTCCCGCTCCTGGAGCGCGTGAGCGTCCCCGCCGACGTCGAAGCGGGCCGCGCCCGCCCCGAGGACGTCACCGACACCCCGCAGGCACTTGTCGTGGTGCCCACCCGCGAGCTGTGCGTCCAGGTCACCAACGACCTGTTGACCGCCGGCAAGGTGCGCAATGTGCGCGTCACCGCGATCTACGGCGGGCGCGCCTACGAGCCGCAGGTCGAGGCCCTGAAGAAGGGCGTCGACGTGGTCGTCGGCACGCCCGGGCGGCTGCTCGACCTGGCCGGCCAGAAGAAGCTGAACCTCAAGCACGTCAAGTGTCTCGTCCTCGACGAGGCCGACGAGATGCTCGACCTCGGCTTCCTGCCCGACGTCGAGAAGATCATCGCCATGCTGCCGCAGCGCCGGCAGACCATGCTGTTCTCCGCGACCATGCCCGGCGCGGTCATCGGCCTGGCCCGCCGGTACATGTCGCAGCCCACGCACATCCGCGCCGCCGCGCCGGACGACGAGGGCGTGACGCTGGCCAACATCAAGCAGTTCGTCTACCGCGCGCACTCCATGGACAAGCCGGAGATGGTCGCGCGGATACTGCAGGCCGAGGGCCGCAGGCTCGCGATGATCTTCTGCCGGACCAAGCGGACGGCCGCCGACATCGCCGAGCAGCTCCAGCACCGCGGGTTCGCCTCCGGCGCGGTCCACGGCGACCTCGGCCAGGGCGCGCGCGAGCAGGCGCTGCGCGCGTTCCGCAACGGCAAGGTCGACGTGCTGGTCTGCACGGACGTGGCCGCGCGCGGCATCGACGTCGAGGGCGTCACGCACGTCATCAACTACCAGTCCCCCGAGGACGAGAAGACGTATCTGCACCGCACCGGCCGTACGGGCCGCGCGGGCGCGTCGGGTACGGCGATCACGTTCGTCGACTGGGACGACATCCCGCGCTGGCAGCTGATCAACAAGGCGCTGGGTCTGGACTACCACGACCCGGTGGAGACGTACTCGACGTCCCCGCACCTCTTCTCCGACCTCTCCATCCCCGAGGGCACGAAGGGTGTGCTGCCGCGCTCGGAGCGCACGCGCGCCGGGCTGGCGGCGGAGGAGATCGAGGACCTGGGCGAGACCGGCGGCCGCGGGGCGCGCGGCGGCCGGGGCGCGCGCGGGGGGCGTGACACGGTGGAGCGGGAGCGGGAGCGTGACCGCGAGCGCGAGAGCTCGGCGCGGACGCCGCGTCGGCGCCGGCGTACGCGCGGTGGTGCGCCGCTCGACGCGGAGGCGGCGCAGCGGACGGTTGCGCCGACGGACGGTGCGGGCAGCGCGGACGGTGCGGGCAGCGCGGAGGGCACGGAGCGGGCGGAGCCTGCCGTCGCCGGGCGTGCGCCGCGGCGGCGCCGGCGGACGCGGTCCGGGGCGTCGGCGGAAGCGGTGGTGCCGGAGGCGGTGACCGAGGTCACCGAGGCGCCGGTTGTCGAGGCGCCCGTCGTTGCTGAGGCGCCTGTCGTTGTCGAGGCGGCCGAGGTGACGGCTCCGTCGGCGGACGCGGATGCCGTGACGGCGCCGCGTCGTCGGCGGACGCGGAAGCAGGCCGAGGCGGCCGAGGCGGCGGTCGACACGGCCGAGGCCGTCGAGGCGAAGCCGCGCCGGCGGACGACGCGGAAGGCTGCGGAAGCGGCGGTCGGGACCGCCGAGGCCGCGGAGGCCGCCCCGGAGGCGGGCACCGAGGCTCCGGCCGCGCCCCGTCGCCGTACGCGCAAGGCCGCGGCGTCGGCGGAGGCCGCGGAGACGGCACTGGACACGGCGGAGGCCGTCGAGGCGAAGCCCCGTCGGCGGACGACGCGGAAGACGGCGGAAGCGGCGGTCGGGACCGCCGAGGCCGCGGTGATTCCCGCGCAGGCCGCGGAGGAGTCGGAGCCGGCGGAGAAACCGCGCCGACGGACCCGTAAGGCCGCGGAGGCGGCCGTCGGGACCGCCGAGGCGACGGAGTCGGCCGAGGCGCCGAAGGCACGGCGGACGCGCAAGGCGGTGGCGGCCGTGGAGGGCGGCGAGGTCAAGCCTCGCCGGACGCGGAAGAAGGCCGTCGCGGCTTCGGACGTGGGCGAGCCCGAGGTCGCGGCCGAGGCCGAGGCCGAGGCCGAGGCCGCAGGGGCCAAGCCGCGTCGGCGTACGCGCAAGGCCGCGGCTGCCGAGCCGGACATCCCGGCCCAGGCTGCCGAGGAGCCGGTGAAGCCGCGCCGTACGCGGAAGAAGGCGGCGGCGTCCACGGAGTCGGCGGAGGGCTGAGCCCCCGCGGCACCCATGGCCAGAAGTCGGCCCGGTTCATGATCGCGTGATCGTGACGTCGGCGAGTGCGGGTGCGGCTGTGGTTGCTCGCGCAGTTCCCCGCGCCCCTGGGGTGGCCGGGGTGAGCCGGAGGGCTGGAGGCGAGCCCCCGGACGCGGACGGCTCGGACGCGGACGGGTGCGTCGGCGAGTGCGGGTGCGGCTGTGGTTGCTCGCGCAGTTCCCCGCGCCCCTGGGGTGGCCGGGGTGAGCCGGAGGGCTGGAGGCCAGCTCCCGGACGCGGACGGCTCGGGGGCGGCGGTGCGTTGGCGGGTGCGGGTGGGGTCGTGGTTGCTCGCGCAGTTCCCCGCGCCCCTGGGTTGGCCGGGGTGGGCCGGAGGGCTGGAGGCCAGCCCCCGGACGCGGACGGCTCGGACGCGGACGGAGCGGGGGCGGCGGTGCGTTGGCGGGTGCGGGTGGGGTCGTGGTTGCTCGCGCAGTTCCCCGCGCCCCTGGGGTGGCCGGGGTGGGCCGGAGGGCTGGAGGCGAGCCCTCGGACGCGGGCAGCTCGGACGCGGACGGAGCGGGGGCAGCGGTGCGGGTGCGGCTGTGGTTGGTCGCGCGGTTCCCGCGCGCCTGGGTGGCCGGGGTGGGCCGGGGGTGAGGGGCGATAGCCTCGGGCGCATGAGCCGTCCGTCGAGCTTCGTCCCGCCCCCCGGTACCCGCTCCCACCTCCTCCCCACTCCTCGCGGCCCCTTCGCCGTCCTCGACGCCGGCACCCCCGCCCACGGCACCGCCCTCCTCCTCCCCGGCTTCACCGGCAGCAAGGAGGACTTCATCGACCTCCTTCCCCACCTCACCACCGCCGGCTACCGCGCCGTCGCCGTGGACGGCCGCGGCCAGTACGGCACCCCCGGCCCCCGGGACGACGAAGCCCCGTACGCCCAGAGCGAGTTGGCCCGCGACGTCCTCGCCCAGGCCACCGCCCTGGGCGCCACCGGCCCCGTCCATCTCCTCGGCCATTCCCTCGGCGGCCAGATCGCCCGCGCCGCCGTCCTGCTCGACCCGACCCCGTTCCGTTCGCTCACCCTTATGTCCTCCGGCCCCGCACAGATCTCCGCGTCCCAGCAGCAGCGCGTCAAGCTGCTGCGCGACGCGCTCTCGGTGATGGACATGGCCCAGGTGTGGAACGCCATCCAGCTGATGGAGACCCCCGAGGACCGCGAGCACCCCAGGGGCCCCGAGCACCCGGACACCGGCGCCCTCGACTCCGGACCCGACGACCGTGACGACCTCCGCCGCCGCTGGCTCGCCGGCAGCCCGGCCCAGCTCCTCGCCACCGGCCGGCAACTGTGCACCGAACCCGACCGCGTCGCCGAACTCGCCGCCGTCCCGCTGCCCAAGCACGTCGTCTCCGGCGACCACGACGACGCCTGGCCCGTCCCGCTGCTGGACGAGATGGCCGTCCGGCTCGACGCCCGCCGCACGATCGTCGCCGACGCCGACCACTCCCCCAACACCGACCGCCCCCTGGAAACCGCCCGCGCGCTCGTCGACTTCTGGGACGGCACGATCAGCTGAAGAGGGGAGACCGGAGGAAGGAAAAGGGGCGCCCGGCTCAGTACTGCGCCTGCAAGTGCTCCCAGAAGCCCTCCCGCAGCGCCCGGCGCAGGTCCGCCTGGCCGCGCAGCGAGTACTGGAGCAGCCCCTCCGCCTCCACCAGCAGGTCCTGGTCGACCGAGCCCGGCAGATAGGGGTGGCCGGGCAGCAGCTCCCGCAGTGAGTCGCGGCCCCGCGCCGCCAGCCACTTCGCCGCGATCTGCGCCCCCACGAACCGCACGTCCTCCCGCGTGGGCCGGACCGCGGGCGACGCCTCGTACGTCGCCGCGGTCCGCCGGGACACGTACGGCTTGAAGAAGTCCAGGTCGAGCGTGCGCTGACTGTCGACCTCCCAGAGCAGGGGCTCGGCCTGGTTGCGGCCCTCCGGTGCCTCGATACCCCACAGATGGACCCGGGCGCCGTAGCCCTGCGCGGCCTCGACCGCCGAGACCAGGTCCTCGTCGCCGCCGAGCAGTGCCGCGTCGCTGATGGCGCGGTGCCGGGCGAGGGACTCCAGGTCGGATCTGATGAGGGAGTCGACGCCCTTCTGCTGGTTGTTGGCGTTGAGGTTGCCCAGCCTGACCTTCACGTCGGGCAGCTCGGCGATGGACTGCTGCTCGGCGGTGTGGATGCGGCGCCGGGCTCCGTCGTACCAGTAGACGCGGAGCAGCCGGCTGTCGGCGAAGATCGTGCGGGCCTTGTCGATGAGCGCCTCGATCAGTCCCTCGGCGTCGACGTCGAACGACCGCCGGTCCTCGGTGCCGGCGACCAGTCGCCCCGCCGCCGCGTAGAGGTAGCCGGCGTCGACGAAGATCGCGTGGGTCGAGGGCGTCTTCGCCACCTCGGCGAGCATGCGCTGAAGCAGCTCGTTCGTACGGTCGATGCGGGCGCCGAGCGCCGTGAGGTCGTCGTCGTTCATCGCGTCCATTGTCCCGGCCGTCACGCAGCGAACACAACCGGTCCCGATGAGTTGTGCGAGGAAATGATCGGACGATACGCCCATGAGGGCAGTCCCAGCCGCCCCTGTACCCGCTGGTAATTAGACGCTCGAAAATTTTCTTTAGCGTAGGGAATGTTTGTTGGAAGCATGCCGTTGCATAGATACGCGGACGGGACGCACCGTCGCCCCGCCCCTCACACTCACCAGTAGTTCTCCCCTGGAGGATGACCAGACGAAGGGAGAAGCCCTTGCGCTTCGAAATCATGCACCTCGACGACGTCGACGGCAGGCCCGTGGACACCACCGTCGTGGACGCCGCCTCCGTCAATCAGATCGTGCAACAGGCCGCCGCGATTGGGCAGCGCCTGTGGATCCGCCCGGCCGACACGCCCGCCTCGTAACGACGTACCCGACACAACGTATGCAGCCCCTGTACGGCACGATGCCGTACAGGGGCTTTGTCGTGCGCCGAGTGGAGTCGGTGTCAGGCTCCCTTGATCACCTGTGTGACGCCGTTGATGATCTGCTGGACGGCGATCGCGGAGAGCATCATCCCGGCCAGGCGGGTCACCAGGACGACGCCGCCGTCCTTGATCACCCTGATGATCAGCAGCGAGTAGCGCATCACCAGCCACAGCACGACGTGGATCGCGAGGATCGCCGCCCACACCGACACCTGCGCGCTCACGCCGTCGGCGCGCTGCACGGCGAGGATCACCGACACGATCGCGCCGGGCCCCGCCAGCAGCGGCATCCCGAGCGGGACGAGGGCGACGTTGACGTCCTTCGTCTGCTTCGGCTCGTCGGTCTTGCCGGTGAGCAGGTCCAGCGCGATGAGGAGCAGCAGCAGACCGCCGGCGATCATCAGCGCCGGGACGGAGACGTGCAGGTAGTCGAGGATCTGGTGGCCCAGCACGCCGAACACGGCGATGACGCCGCCGGCCACGCACACGGCCTGGAACGCCATCCGGCGCTGCACCTTGCCGGGTCGGCCCGCGGTGAGAGCGAGGAAGATCGGGGTGATCCCCGGGGGATCCATGATGACGAAGAGGGTCAGAAAGAGGGAGCCGAAGACGGCGAGGTCGAACATGGGGATAGGCCTTGCAGTGAGTGAGGAACTGGGTGGGTGGATGGAGCAGTGGGTGGGTGGTGAGTGCGGAGTGGTGGCGGCCGGCCGCCGGGGCCTGTCGGAGTGACGTGGGTTCGGCGGGGTGGGGCCCGCGCGGTGGCCGCGCGGCGGGGTGGACTATCGGGGCTGCACCGGTTCCCGGCCCGCCGGTCGGTGCGTGGGACCCGGCCCGCGCCGGGTTCCGGGCCCGGGAGCCGGTCCGCAGTCGGCTCGCGCCGAGCCCGGTCCGCACCGAACCGGAGGGCTCACGTCGCGACCCGGTGCCCGGCGCGGCCCGGAACGGCCCCGGACCACGCGGGAACCCGAATCGAGCGCACCGCGCAGGGCGCGCCCGGCCGCCGGTCGAACCCACGTTGGGGCCCCCGGCCGAGCGCGTTGACGCGGGACCGCGCACGCTGGCTCGGCAACGAGCCGGATCCACGTCGCCACCCGGGTGACCGACCCCGCTGCGGGAGCGGACACAACCGGAGCCCCGATCAGGACACGCGACCGGACCCGAGCCGGAACGCGGACCAGATCGCGGGCCGAGGCCGAGCCCGAACCAGGCCGCAACGCGAGCCAGTCCCAAGCCAAGCCACGACGTGAGCCAGACCCCCGCCAAGACGCGACGTGAACCAGGGCCGAATCGAGACGCGGACGCGGGCGCGGGCGCGGGCCGGGAATCAGGGCTCGGGCTCGACCGGGTTCAAGTCACGACCCGGCCCGGCCGGAACCGGTATGGCCCCCGCCGGAACCGATCCCACCTCGGCCGAACCGGTCCAGTCCTGGTCGGAACCCGATCCGACCGCGATCTGAACGGAGCCGAGCCCGGTCGGAACGCGACCGGCCCCCGTCGGAACGGAGCAACCCCCGGCCGAAAGGGCCGGTCCCGGTCGGAGCGGAGACGCCCCCGGCCGGAACGGAACCGGCCCCGGTCTCCGCAACCCGGCCCCGGGGCCGACGCCGTCGGGTCGGGGCGCGGCCCCGACCGGCCGGAGCCGGTCGGCTACCGAAGCACGAGCCCCCGGCGCGGATCCCGGCGTGTCACGATCCGCCCGCGCCCGGGACGGGGAACGCCCCCGTGGCGCGGCGGGTGATCTCGCCGTAGACCTCGGGATCCGTCGCGTACTCCCCGAGGGCGACGGTCTTGCGGGTGCCGTGGTAGTCGCTGGACCCCGTGCACAGCAGGCCCAGCTCCTTGGCCAGGCCGCGCAGCCGGGCGCGGGTGTCGGGGTCGTGGTCCATGTGGTCGACCTCGATGCCGTCCAGTCCCGCCGCGGCCATCTCCGCGATCGCGGACTCCGGGACGGTGCGCCCGCGCTTGCTCGCGGCCGGGTGCGCGAAGACGGTGACGCCGCCGGCCGCCTTGACGAGGCGGATCGCCTCGAAGGGGTCGGTCTCGTGCTTCTCCACGTGGGCGCGGCCGCCGTCGGCCAGCCAGTCCTGGGTGAACGCGTCATCGACGGTCGGGACGACGCCGAGTTCGACGAGCGCGGAGGCGAGGTGGGGGCGGCCGACGGAGCCGTCGCCGGCGATGCGGGCGACCTGGTCCCAGGTGACGGGGACACCGAGGTCGTTGAGCCTGGCGACCATGGCCTTGGCGCGGGGGACACGGTCGTCGCGCACGAGTTCGCGCTCGGCGAGCAGCGCGGGCTCCTCCGGGTCGAAGAGGTAGGCCAGCATGTGCATGCTGACGCCGCCGAGGCGGCAGGAGAGCTCCGCGCCAGTCACGAGGGTGAGGCCGCTCGGCAGGGCGGCGAGCGCCTCGGCGTGGCCGCGGGTGGTGTCGTGGTCGGTGAGTGCGACGACGTCCAGTCCGGCGGCGGCCGCGTTGCGGACGAGTGCGGCGGGGGTGTCCGTGCCGTCGGAGGCGGTGGAGTGGGTGTGCAGGTCGATGCGCACGAGGTGCTGCTCCGGGCGGACGGGACGGCTGGGACGCTCAAGGATAACGGGACGGGACCACCTCCCCTCCGGGGGAGCCGTCCCCACCGCAGGCCGACGCCACCGCAGGCCGTCCCCACCACTAGCCGTCCCGCCACAGGGCACCCCCACCGCAGACCGTCCCCACCGCAGACCGACCCCGCCACAAGCCGTCCCCGCCACAAGCCGTCCCCGCCACCGGCCCGACCCCACCACAGACCGCCCCCACCGCACGCGGCCCCGGACGGGCGCCCTCTCGCCACGCGGGGCCCGGCGCCCCACAGCCCCGGGGCGCGGCCCCGCTCGCGCCCCCTACGGCTCCAGCAGCCGCGGCGACAGCGCCCCGCACGGCAGCAGGTCGACCTCCGCGCCCGCGTCGCGCAGGTCCGTCAGGACCAGCTCGTCGTACATGAGCAGCCCCGTCTGCTCGGGCCAGACGACCGCCCAGAGCCACAGTCCGCGCGCCTCGCCCGCGAAGACCGCGCGGTCTTCGGGGGTGCCGGTGACATGCCAGAGGGGGGTGGGGCGGCCCGCCGCCAGGACCTTGGCCTGCGGGGGTTTCTCCACGTTCAGATAGGGGCCGGGGTCGGGGCCGTCGATGCCCGCGTAGCGCGCGCCGAGGCCGACGCCGAGTTCCTCGGCGACCAGGATCATCTCGCCGACTCCGCCCAGTGGTCCGGGTCCGGAGCACGCCACGGCCGTCGCGCGGCCGCCGCTGCGGTCGTCGCCGGCGCAGGCGACGCCCGTGAACAGCCAGCCGACCGGCAGCGGCCACGGCATCCACACCGGGACCCGGGCCCGGTGCACCACGACACCGAGGGCCTCGACGCTGGGCGGTATCACGGGCTGAAGCGGATGCACCGTCCCGTGCACGTCGCACTGCCAGGAGTCGGCGAAGAGTCCGGGAGCCCTGACCCGGCCACCGCACTTCGGGCAACTGGGTTCGCCCCTCATAAGGCCCAACGGTCCTCCCCGTGCCGCGCCGCGTCAAGGACGATCACCCGTCCGGGCGGCACGGAAGGGCCGCCCTCGACGGGCGTGACTAGATGCATATTGCACTAATTAGCACAGCTAAGTTATTGTGTGTAATTGCCAACCATCTGTTCGGCCCGTTCCGGGGTCCCCGCCCCGGTCGTCGTCCCACGTCGGGAAGGAGCGCAGCGCATGCGCAGCAGTACCCGGGGTCCCGCCCAGGAGGACCCGTTCGACGCGGGAGCCGGTGGCCTCCTGCGGCAGCCGAAGGCCGTCTGGGCGACGGCCGGCGCCTCCGTCGTCGCCTTCATGGGCATCGGACTCGTCGACCCGATCCTGCCGTCCATCGCCAAGGGCCTGGACGCCACGGCGAGCCAGGTCTCGCTCCTGTTCACCTCCTACTTCCTGATCACCGCCGTGGCGATGCTGGTGACCGGGTTCGTCTCCAGCCGGATCGGCGGGCGCCGGACGCTGCTCGTCGGACTGGCGTTCGTGATCGTCTTCGCCGGGCTCGCCGGCACCTCGGGCTCGGTCGGGGAGCTGGTCGGTTTCCGGGCCGGGTGGGGGCTCGGCAATGCCCTGTTCGTGTCGACGGCGCTCGCCGTCATCGTCGGCGCCGCGGCCGGCGGCAGTGCGGCGGCGATCCTGCTCTACGAGTCCGCCCTCGGTCTCGGCATGGCCTGCGGCCCCCTCCTCGGCGCGCTGCTCGGCGACGCCAGCTGGCGCTACCCCTTCTTCGGCACCGCCTTCCTGATGGCGGTGGGCTTCCTGTGCATCACGGCGTTCCTGAAGGAGCAGCCCAAGCCGGCCCGCAGGACCTCACTGCTCGACCCGCTCAAGGCGCTCGGGCACGGCGGTCTGGCGTCGGCGGCCGTCTCGGCGTTCTTCTACAACTACACGTTCTTCACCGTGCTGGCCTTCACCCCGTTCGTGCTGAACATGACGCCGTACAAGTCCGGTGCCGTGTTCTTCGCCTGGGGCGTGCTGCTCGCCGTCTTCTCGGTGATCGTGGCGCCGCGCATGCAGAAGCGGTTCGGCTCGCTGAAGGTGCTCGGGGGTTCCCTGGTGCTGCTCGCGGCCGACGTCCTGGTCCTCGGCTACGGCGACCACACCACGGCCGTCGTGTGCACGATCCTGTCCGGTGCCTTCATCGGCGTGAACAACACCGTCTACACCGAGCTGGCGCTGGGCGTGTCGGACGCGCCGCGCCCGGTGGCGAGCGCCGGGTACAACTTCGTGCGCTGGTTCGCCGCGGCGGCCGCGCCCTACTTCGCGCCGAAGATCGAGGAGTGGACCGACGTCCACGTCCCCTTCGTCGTCGCCGCCGTCACGGCCGTGGTGGGCGCGCTGGTCGTCGTCGTACGGCGTCGAGCACTGTCCCACGAAGCGGAGGAGCTGGAGCCGCGGCACGCCACCGAGGACGGGGTCACCGTTTTCGCCAACTGAGCGGTGCGGCCGGACCGTTGGTGAGATCGGTCACGTGAGCGGGACGGACCCGCGGGCGGGGTCCCGCAGGTCCGTCCCGTGCGTCAGCCAGCGTTCCTGGAGGGCGCCCGCTCCGTGCACGCGCTTCCACGCGGCCTCGTTCGGCGTCATGGGCAGCAGCGGCAGGAACCGTACGGGGTCCAGCGGCTCGTCCAGCTCCAAATCCTCGACCAGCCCGCCCGGCTCCGCGACCAGTACGGAGGTGAAGGGCGCGCCCGGCCACAGCGGCTCGCCCACGTCGAGCGAGCCGCCGGGGGCCACCACCACGCCCTCCACCTGCGGGGACGCCGCCAGTACGGCGAGCGGGCGGAGCGCCTTGTCGGTGTCGGCCCGCCCGGCGCGGACGGAGAGGACCAGCTCCGCGCGCGGTCCCTTCACCGGGTCGGCGAGGGCCGCGGTGGGGTCGCTCATCGGCTGCGCGGACATGCCGAGCGTGGCGTAGCGGACGACGTCCCCGTCGGTGAAACGCAGCACCTCGACGCGGTCCGTGCCGAGGAAGGTGACCGCGGCGCGCGCGTCCGGTTCGCCCAGCGCGGTGTGCAGCCGGGCCTCGACCAGAGGGAGAACATCTGCCATGCGGCGAGCATAGAACTCGCCAGTACAGGGCAAAGCGGCGCCTTGACATGCCGGTCGGCTGATACGCTGAGCCGGTCGTTCGGGGCAGCACGCAGAAGCGTGGCGCTCAGGCCCCGACGCCCATGAAACTCCCCTACACGGGGCACCCTTAAACAAGGGAAATGGATCGTCCCCCACGGGGGACCGGCCGGAGGAGGTGGGGCTGGCATGGACCGAAGTCGACCGTGCAGTACCACCCGCTCTTCCCGCCGCTGACGCGGTCCTCCCGGCCACTCCACATTCTCGCGGCCGGCTGTCACCTCGACGCTGCGCGCACCACGGAAGAGCACGTGCGTTTCGCCCTGCTTGATCTGTCGGACCTGCCCGATCTGCCTGGTCTGCCTGGTCTGCCTGGTTTGCCTGATCGCATCTGACCTGTATCAGCAGCGAAGCTCGCCACCGCGACGGCGCGGTGCTCCCCGCTTTGTGGACGTGCCGAAACCCCTCACGTCAGAACGTCCTCATTCCGGGCAGTTCCACCCCTCGTAGCGGCCTTTCGTTGCCCGCCCCGCGAAGGAGCCTGCCATGTCGATGATCCGTGACCTGCGTGCCGTGGTCCGCCCGTCCCGCCCGGCCGGCCGTAAGGACAACGGCACCTACGACACCACCCGCGACCCCGCCACGCCGTCCGCCGTCGTCGACTGCGCCGTCTACCGCGACGGCGCCCGTGTCGAGACGCCGGGCCGGCTGACCCCGCAGGAGGCGATGCGCCTCGTACGGCGTGACGGCGGCTTCGCGTGGATCGGTCTGCACGAGCCGACCGGCGCCGAATTCGCCGCGCTCGCGAGCGAGTTCGGGCTGCACCCGCTGGCCGTGGAGGACGCGGTCACCGCCCACCAGCGGCCCAAGCTGGAGCGGTACGACGACACGCTGTTCACCGTCTTCAAGACCATCCACTACGTCGAGCACGACCGGCTCACCGCCAACAGCGAGGTCGTGGAGACCGGCGAGGTCATGTGCTTCACCGGCCGGGACTTCTTCATCACCGTCCGGCACGGCGGGCAGGGCTCGCTGCGGGCGCTGCGCAACCGGCTCCAGCACGACCCGGAGCTGCTCGCCAAGGGCCCCTCGGCGGTGCTGCACTCGATCGCCGACCACGTCGTCGACGGCTACATCGCGGTCGCGGACGCCATGCAGGACGACATCGACGAGGTGGAGACGGAGGTCTTCTCGCCGGGCCGCAAGGGCACCCCGCGGGGCACCGACGCCGGGCGCATCTACCAGCTCAAGCGCGAGGTGCTGGAGTTCAAGCGGGCGGTCTCGCCGCTGCTGCGGCCGATGCAGCTGCTCAGCGAGCGGCCGATGCGGCTGATCGACCCGGACATCCAGAAGTACTTCCGTGACGTCGCCGACCACCTGGCCCGGGTGCACGAGCAGGTCGTCGGCTTCGACGAGCTGCTGAACTCCATCCTCCAGGCCAACCTCGCGCAGGCGTCCGTCGCGCAGAACGAGGACATGCGCAAGATCACGTCCTGGGCGGCGATCATCGCCGTGCCGACGATGGTCTGCGGGGTGTACGGCATGAACTTCAAGCACATGCCCGAACTGCACTGGCGCTACGGCTACCCGGTCGTCATGTGCGTCACGGTCGCCCTGTGTCTGACCATCCACCGCACGCTGAAGCGGAACGGGTGGCTGTGAACGGCCGCTATACCCTAAGCGCATGACGAATGAGCTGCTCGCGCGGGCCCTCGTAGAGGAGGCCACGAAGAAGTCCGGGCTGATCTGGGTGCGCGGCGGTGTGCTCGCGGCGGACGGCGGGGACGAGGCGGTGCCCGGTCCGACGCGTGCGCTGTGGCACGTCTGGCACGAGGGCGCGGTGTGCGTCGTCGGCGACGGGCCCGGGGAGCAGCCGCTGCCGGGGCTCGTCGACGGGGGCGACGCGGTGGTGACGGTGCGCAGCAAGGACAAGGGCGGGCGGCTTGTGAGCTGGCCGGCGCGGGTGGTGGAGCTGGCGGCGGGGTCCGCGGCGTGGGAGGCCGCGGTGGCGGAGCTCAAGGGGAAGCGGCTGAACGCGGTGGACGGGGAAGCGATGCCGGGCAGGTGGGCGCGGGAGTGCCGGGTGCTGCGGCTGGAGCCGGCGGGTGAGCCCGGGGGGTTGCCGTCGGGGTCGCTGGCGGCGGTGCCGGTGGAGGCGCCGGTGACGACGCGCATGCCGATGCCGGCGGCGCTCCCCCGGCTCCTGCGGCGCCGACGCCGCGCCGGCCGCATCCGCTGAGCAGCCGGCTCGCCCGGCGCGCGACGCTGCGGGCGGCTCGCCCGGCTTGCGGCTCGCCCGGCTTGCGGCTCGCCGCGCGGCACGCCCAGCCTGCGGGCGGTTCGCCCGGGCTGCGGTTCGGTGTCGGGCGCGGCTCGCCGTGGGCGGCTCGGGCCGCCGACGGTTCGCTGCGGGGCACGCCCAGCTGCGGGCATGCGTGCCGCTAGGGGCGGCACGGGTGGGCGACGGGGGTCCCCCCTGCTCGAACGAAGTTGAGAGCTTTGGCCCGGGGTGCGGTCCGCGGTCGGCTGACGGTTCAGTTGTTTCGCCCCCGCCGCCCCTACCCATTCCCGTCCCCCAGGGGCTCCGCCCCTTCGACCCCGGGGGCTGAGCGCCCAAGAGCTCGTGGGGTGGGGGGTGTGGGGCGGGTGCGAGTGCGAGGGGGCTGGGCGCGCAGTTCCCCGCGCCCCTTGCGAGGCGCACAGTTGCCCGCGCACCCGCGGCGCAGCCGCGCAGACAACACAGCCCCGCGCCCCTTACGGGGCGCCCCCCGGCGGAGCCGCGCAGAAGAGGCAGCCGGGTGCTTACGTCGTGGGGAGGTCGGTGCCGTAGTCGACGGTTTCGTCGGTGGGGGGTGGTTTGGGGGTGAAGGGTTTGTTCCAGTCGGTGAGGGTGAGCGCGCCCGCGTTCCCGGCGCGGGAGAGCCGGAGAGGGTACGGCTTGCCTTCGAGGGAGACGTCCAGCGCACCCCCGGACCCGTCGCCCCCGGCGACCCGCACCGTCCGTACCCCGTCCACCTCGTGCCGCCCGTCCGTGGACAACCCCCCGTGCAACGCGAGCAGCCCCGTCAGCAGCGTGTCCTTGTCGGTGAACCCACTGAACCGCTTGTACGCCGGGTCCTCGTCCGGCACCTTCACGTACTTGCCCTCCAGCTTCTCCGCCGCCGTCCCCGTCGAGCCCTTGCTCCCGCCGTCCTCCTGCTCCCAGAACGCCGCGTCGGCCTTCAGATAGAGCTGCTCCCCCACCCGCAGCAACTGGAACGTCGCGTTCTCGGCCGTCACGGCCCCCGAGGCACCGTCGTCCGACAGCTTTATGTCGAGCTTGTACGTCGTCTTCCCGCTCACCACCGCGCCCGACAGCCGCACCGTGTCCGCCGCCTCCGCCGCCGCGAGCGTCCGCTTGTGGATCTGCTCCGCCGGCAGCTTGCCCACCCCGTTGGTGCCCGCGTCCGGGTCCTCGCTGCACCCCGTGAGCCCCGTCCCCGTCACCACCAGTCCGGCACACAGCGCGCCCGCGAGCGCGGTTCTGCGGTTACGGCCCAGGGGAGTTGCAGTCACAGGTGGGGTGCCTCTCGTGTGATCCGCCATCGGCGTACCGCAGCGTACCGGTGCGCCGGGCCCGTACCGGAGCCAGTCCGTCCGGACCCCTCACCAGGGCGTTCCGTACCGGTACCGGCTAGCCTGAACCCGGTCTCAGCGGGCAGTCGGGAACAGGACAGGCCGAGAAGCGCACAGTGCGCACGGCGCACACGGCACGCACAGGACGCACAGCACGAGAAGGAGGCGCGCGAATGGCGGCAAGCGCCCCCCGGATCTTCGTCTCGCACCTCGCCGGCGTCGCCGTCTTCGACCCGACCGGTGACCAGGTGGGCCGCGTCCGCGATCTGGTCGTCATGTTCCGGGTCGGCCGGCTCCCCCCGCGGCTGCTCGGGCTGGTCGTCGAGCTGTCGACCCGGCGCCGTATCTTCCTGCCCATGACCCGTGTGACGAGCATCGAGTCCGGTCAGGTCATCTCCACCGGCGTGCTCAACGTGCGCCGTTTCGAACAGCGCCCCACCGAGCGGCTGGTCTTCGGCGAGTTGCTCGACCGCCGGGTGACGCTGGTCGAGGGCGGCGAGGACGTCACCGTCCTGGACCTGTCGGTGCAGCAGCTCCCCGCCCGCCGGGACTGGGAGATCGACCGTGTCTTCGTCCGCAAGCGCGGCCGGAGCGGCGCCTTCCGCCGCAACCGGGGCGAGACCCTCACCGTCGAGTGGTCCGCCGTCACCGGGTTCTCCCTTGAGGAGCACGGGCAGGGCGCCGAGAACCTGCTCGCCACCTTCGAACAGCTGCGCCCCGCCGACCTCGCCAACGTCCTGCACCACCTCTCCGCCAAGCGCCGCGCCGAGGTCGCCGCCGCCCTGGACGACGACCGCCTCGCCGACGTCCTGGAGGAGCTGCCCGAGGACGACCAGATCGAGATCCTCGGCAAGCTGAAGGAGGAGCGCGCCGCGGACGTCCTGGAGGCGATGGACCCCGACGACGCCGCCGACCTGCTCGCCGAGCTTCCCGAGGACGACCAGGAGCGGCTGCTGAGCCTGATGGCGCCCGGAGACGCGGCCGACATGCGCCGGCTGATGTCATACGAGGAGCACACGGCCGGCGGTCTGATGACGACGGAGCCGATCATTCTGAGGCCCGACGACACCGTCGCCGACGCGCTCGCCCGGGTCCGGAACCGGGACCTCTCCCCCGCACTCGCCGCACAGGTGTACGTATGCCGGCCGCCGGACGACACCCCGACCGGCAAGTACCTCGGCACCGTCCACTTCCAGCGGCTGCTGCGCGACCCCCCGTACACGCTCGTCAGTTCGATCATCGACGACGATCTCCAGTCGCTTGCCCCGGACGACGCGCTGCCCGTGGTCGCCGGGTTCTTCGCCGCGTACGACATGGTGGCCGCGCCCGTCGTCGACGAGTCCGGCTCGCTCCTCGGCGCGGTGACGGTGGACGACGTCCTGGACCACATGCTGCCCGAGGACTGGCGCGAGACGGAGTTCCACCTCGGGGAGGGGGCGCCCGGTGACTCCTGACCGCGAGGCACGTGAGCGCACTCCCGTGGGCGCCACCGCGAGCACCCGTCCGCGCAACCGGCTGGACCAGCCGCGCCCGCCGCGCCGCCGGCTGCTGCCGGAATGGGACCCGGATGCGTTCGGACGCCTGTCCGAACGCATCGCGCGCTTTCTGGGCACCGGGCGGTTCATCGTCTGGATGACGGTCGTCATCATCCTGTGGGTGGTCTGGAACGTCGCCGCGCCCACCTCCCTGCGGTTCGACGAGTATCCGTTCATCTTCCTGACCCTGGCGCTGTCCCTCCAAGCCTCGTACGCCGCCCCGCTGATCCTGCTCGCGCAGAACCGGCAGGACGACCGCGACCGGGTCAATCTCGAACAGGACCGCAAGCAGAACGAGCGCTCGATCGCCGACACCGAGTACCTGACGCGCGAGATCGCCGCGCTGCGCATCGGGCTCGGCGAGGTGGCGACCCGCGACTGGATCCGCTCCGAACTCCAGGACCTCGTCAAGGAACTGGAGGACCGCCGCGACGGCCATCCGGCGCACCACGCCGAGGGCCCCGCAGGCGGTCACCGGGGCCTCCCGCAGGCGCCTGACCGGCTCCCGCCCGCCCCCGGGCGCGGACGTGACGCAGAAGACCGCTGACGCACCGCCCGAGGGCCCCGTACGGCGCCGTACCATCGTGGACATGGTTACGGAAGACGCGGTGCGCGAGGCACTGGCGACGGTGAACGACCCCGAGATCCATCGCCCCATCACCGAGCTGGGGATGGTCAAATCGGTGGAGATCGGCGCGGACGGCGCGGTCGCCGTGACCGTGTACCTGACGGTCTCCGGCTGTCCGATGCGCGACACGATCACCCGGGGCGTGACCGAGGCGGTCTCCCGCGTGGAGGGCGTCACCCGGGTCGACGTCACGCTGGACGTGATGAGCGACGAGCAGCGCAAGGAGCTGGCGTCCGCCCTGCGCGGCGGCCAGGCCGAGCGCGAGGTCCCCTTCGCCAAGCCCGGCTCCCTCACCCGCGTCTACGCGGTGGCCTCCGGCAAGGGCGGCGTCGGCAAGTCCTCCGTCACGGTCAACCTGGCGGCGGCCATGGCGGCCGACGGGCTGAAGGTGGGCGTCGTCGACGCCGACATCTACGGCCACAGCGTGCCGCGCATGCTGGGCGCGGACGGCCGTCCCACCCAGGTCGAGAACATGATCATGCCGCCCTCCGCCAACGGCGTGAAGGTCATCTCCATCGGCATGTTCACCCCGGGCAACGCCCCCGTCGTCTGGCGCGGCCCGATGCTGCACCGCGCCCTCCAGCAGTTCCTGGCGGACGTCTACTGGGGCGACCTGGACGTCCTCCTGCTCGACCTCCCGCCCGGCACCGGCGACATCGCCATCTCCGTGGCCCAGCTGGTGCCGAACGCCGAGATCCTCGTCGTGACGACGCCCCAGCAGGCGGCGGCGGAGGTGGCCGAGCGGGCCGGTTCCATCGCCGTGCAGACCCATCAGAAGATCGTCGGCGTGGTCGAGAACATGTCGGGCCTGCCGTGCCCGCACTGCGGCGAGATGGTCGACGTGTTCGGCACGGGCGGCGGCCAGACGGTCGCCGACGGCCTCACCCGCACCACCGGCGCCACGGTCCCCGTCCTCGGCTCCATCCCGATCGACGTCCGCCTGCGCGAGGGCGGCGACGAGGGCAGGCCGGTGGTCCTCAGCGACCCCGACTCCCCCGCCGGCGCCGCGCTCCGCGCCATCGCCGGCAAGCTGGGCGGCCGCCAGCGCGGCCTGGCCGGCATGACGCTGGGCATCACCCCGAAGAACAAGTTCTAGGGCTCAGCAGAGGGCAAGCCCCCTTGCGCGCCTTACGGCGACTGCGCCAGGGGGCGCGCTGATCCCATGCGGCGACACCCGCGCCCCAAAGGGGCGCGGGGAACTGCGCGAGCGACCCAATCCGGCCCGCAGGCGCACTGCCGCACAGCCCCCACGGCGGGAGGGCGCGTCCCCGCTACCGCCGCATCTCACCGCTAGGCGTACGCGCCGATGTCCGCGACGGCGAAGCCCAACCCGTACGCGCTCATCCCGCGCCCGTACGCCCCCACGTGCACCCCCTGCTCCGTGGAGCCGGCCAGCACCCAGCCGTACTCGGACTCCCGGTAGTGGAACGGCGTCGGCACGCCGTCCACCGGCAGGGACAGCGAGGACCACTCAGGCCCGTCGAGATCGTCCGCGAGGATCCACGCCGTCTCGGTCTGCTGCTCCAGCCAGTCGTCCCGCAGCGTGTGGTCCAGCTGTCCGGGCCAGGTGCAGGTCAGCAGCCCCGCGCCCGCGAGCCAGGCCGCGGAGGACACGGACGTGGCCTCCAGCTGCCCGGTGCCGTCCGGGCTGCGCCGGCCCGGGTGCGCGGCGACCGTCACCACGACCGCGAACCGTTCCTTCTCGTCCTCCGTCGTCTCATGACGGATGGACGGCTCGTCGCCGTGCCCGATCGAACCGTGCTCCACCGCGCCGTCCGCGGCGGTACCCACCTGCATCAGCCAGCGCGGGCCCGTGAACGCCTCGTCGAGGCCGTACCAAGGGAAGGGCGCGCGCAGGTAGCCGTCGACCGTACGCCGGGCGGAGGGGACCTGTTGTCCGTCCTCCGCGGCCGGCGCCTGCGCGCCCACCCGACTCGTCGTCTCCATGTACCCGGACGCCTCCTCAGTTCCTGGCGGGACCCGAGCGGCCCGCCCCCCACGGGCGTCCTCGCTCATTTCTGGTCCGCACAACAACTGGGCAGCATAGCCACAGCTCTCCGGGCGGCCGGGAAACACCCGGCGCGTACGGCCTCGTGCACGTCGTACGGGCGCCGGCCGGGGGCCCGACACGCGGGCCGGGGCGCACGCGGGGCGCACGGCGTACGCGGGCCGGGCGACGGACACGCCGGCCGCGCCATGGTCACCGGCGACGGCCGGACCGCCGTCAGGTCGCGTCCGCGTCGAAGGGCGGCCGTTCCTCCGGCGTGGCCTTCTTCGTGAGCTCCGGCTTCTTCCGCATGTCGACGCTGCCACCGGAGGCCCCCGCGCCGGCGCCCGCCGCCTCGGGCTCGCTGTGCACGGCGTCCGCGACCTCGGCCATCTCCTTCTTCAGGTCGAAGCCGTTGCGGATCTCCTTCAGCCCCAGCTCGTCGTTCTCCAGCTGCTTGCGGATGAACGTCTTGGGGTTGAGGTCCTCGAACTCGAAGTCCTTGAACTCCGGGCCGAGCTCGTTGCGGATGTCCTGCTTGGCGCTCTCCGAGAACTCGCGGATCTTGCGGATCGTCCGCATCGTGTCCTGGATGACCTTCGGGAGCTTGTCCGGACCGAAGACGAGCACAGCAAGGACGACGATCGTCACCAGCTCGAACGGTCCTATGTCATTGAACACCTGAAGCTCCTCGCGATGTCCGCGGCCCTCGGGCAGTCCGTCAGCGGCCTTCTGGTCGCGTCCTCCGTGGTCCGGGCCGGGTCCACGGTACCCGGCGACACCCGGACACCGGTACTGCCCGGGCCGCTGTACCGCATGTACACGCCGCGTTCGCCCTGCTGTGCCCCTTGTGGGGCGGGGCATTCGCCCCGTTCCTGTGCGTTCTGCGCGTCCTGTGCGGTTTCGGCGGCGCTCAGCCGGCGCCCCCGGCGCGGTCCTCGGCGATCAGTTTCTCGGCGACCTGCCGGGCGTGGTTGACGGGAATGGCGAAGCCGAGCCCTATCGAGCCGCTGCGGCCCTCCTCGGCGCCCGAGTCGCCGTCGGCGGCGCGGATGGCGGAGTTGATGCCGATGACGCGGGCGCGGCCGTCGAGGAGGGGGCCGCCGGAGTTGCCGGGGTTGATCGGGGCGTCGGTCTGAAGCGCGTCGGTGTACGACACGTCGGCGTCCTCGCCCTTCTCGCCGTCCGCCGTGACGGAGCGCTTCGTGGCGCTGACGATGCCGGAGGTGACGGTGCCCGGCAGGTCGAAGGGGGCGCCGATCGCCACGACCGGGTCGCCGACGCGGACGTCGTCGGAGTCGCCGAGGGCGAGCGGGGTGAGGCCCTGGGCGTTCTCGACCTCGACGACGGCCAGGTCGGAGTGGGCGTCCCGGCCGACGACGGTGGCGCGGGCGGTGCGGCCGTCGGTGAACGTCACGGATATCTCGCCGCCGTCGGAGTCGCCGGGGGCGACGACGTGGTTGTTGGTCAGGATGCGGCCGTGGGTGTCGAAGACGAAGCCGGTGCCGGTGTCCTGTTCGCCGACGCCGCTGACGTGGAGGGTGACGACGCCGGGGAGGGCGTGGGCGGCGATGTCGGTGACGCTGCGGGCGGGGCGGGCCGGGGTGTCCCCTCCGGTCTCCGGGAGCGTGGCGCGGAGGTTCTCGTGCTCCAGGTAGGCGCCGGTGGCGAGGCCGGCGGTGCCGGAGAGGAGGAGGACGGCGAGGGTGGTGGCGACGAGTGTGCGGCGTTGTGGCTGCGGGCGGCTGGGCGGGGGTGCGGGGGCGTGCTGGAAGGGGGTGGGGGACCAGGGGTCGTAGCGGTGCCAGGGCTGTGGGGCGGGGGTGGTGGTGACGGCCGGCTGGGGGAGGTCCGGTTCGAGGTCGCCGTCCTGGTTCATGGTGTCCTCCATCGAAGGGCGCGACCGGATTCAACCAGGGTCGCCCTCCGAACCTTTCCTCACCCCCGTCAGGGCAGCGGCGGTGGCGTCAGGACCGGCGTCGTGGGCCAGGTCCCGAGCGGAAACGGCGGCGTCGCCGCCAGGGGACGGATCAGCGGGGAAACGGCGACCGCCTCCACCGGCGCCGTCAGCACCTGGGACACCCCCTGCGCCTGAGCGCCCCCGGCTCCCGGCAACAACGGCGCGTCCACGGACACCGCAGCCGACCCCTCCGGCATCCGCCTGCCCTGCGCGAGCAGCGGCCCGGTGCGCCGCCGGCGCCCCTCGGACGTCGCCGCCGTCGCACCCGCCGTTTGCGCGGGGCTGACGTTGCTGCCGGCTCCCGCCCCGCCCCGCGCCTCCGACGCCGTGTCCGCGGGACTCCCCGCGGTCACCCCGCCGAGGGCGATCGCGGCCAGCGACACCGCCCCGGCCGCGACGAACGCGAACCGCAGCCCGCGCGAGGCCGGCCGCTCCTCGGGCCGGCCCACATGGGCGATGCGGAAGCCGCGGTCACCGCCGGGGTCCCCGGACAGCGCGTGGCCCTCGGAGGGGGACAGCGCGGTCGCGTGGGCGCCCGAGGGGACGTAGCGGAAAGGGTCGGCGGAGACGCCGAACAGCCCGGTCTCCGGGGAGACCCGCCCCGGACGGCTACCGCGCGCGCCCCCGGCCCCGCCGGGACCCGTGGCGCCGAACGGCGAGCCGCCGTCGCCGGGGTCGCCCCCGGCGGGCAGGCCCTGGAGGCGGGCCAGGAAGCTCTCGGAGGGCGGCGGCGGCGCGGCCTGCGCGAAGACGCTCTTCAGCTGCCGCTGGGCGTCCGCCTCGGCCTTGCACTTCGCACAGGTGGCGAGGTGCGCCAGGACGCGCTCACGCGACTCATGACCGAGCTCTCCGTCCACCAGGGCGGAGAGCCGGTCGCCCAGATGCTGCTCGGCCGGTGTGGGACGACGTGATCCACTCACGCGGTCGCGCCCCCTCCTCCCAGCGCGGGCACTCCCGGGAAGGCGAACCCGCGTCGCTTCTCGGCACGCGCCTCCGGCGACCGGTGGGCGAGCGCCTTGCGCAGCTGGGAGCGGCCGCGGTGGATCCGGGAGCGGACCGTGCCGAGCTTGACGCCGAGCGTGGCGGCGATCTCCTCGTAGGAGAGGCCCTCGATGTCGCACAGGACGACGGCCGCGCGGAACTCGGGCGCGAGGGTGTCGAGCGCCTGCTGCACGTCCGCGTCGAAGTGCGCGTCGTTGAAGACCTGCTGGGGGGTGGGCTCGCGGCTGGGCAGCCGCTCGGCCGCGTCGTCCCCGAGGGCGTCGAAGCGGATGCGCTGCTTGCGGCGGACCATGTCGAGGAACAGGTTGGTGGTGATGCGGTGCAGCCAGCCCTCGAAGGTGCCGGGCGTGTATGTCGACAGGGAGCGGAAGACGCGGACGAAGACCTCCTGGGTGAGGTCCTCGGCGTCGTGCTGGTTGCCCGTCAGGCGGTAGGCGAGCCGGTAGACACGGCCACTGTGCGTGCTGACGATCTCCTCCCAGGTGGGCGGAGTCCACGCCTGCGAGTCCGCTTCAGAGGAGAAGGTCGCTGTCTGAGCGGAGTCGGCAGCCTGGATGCGGTCAGCGGTGTTGGTCACGGATTTCGGCCTGCCCGCCGAGCCGAGGAGTCGTCGAAACGCTCCTCCCCGTTCCTCGGGCGCGGCCGCACCTCCCCTGTCGGCTCTGGTGGTGTCCAGTGGAGCCCCTACCATAGCCACCCCGCCCGTTAGCTCCGGATAAGCGGTTTTACGAGAATTTGATACGCGCTGATCCGGCTCATACGGCTGCGTCAGCACTTGCTCGGCGCACTTCGTCATCTCCTGCCCCCGCTCACTCCCCCGTCGTCTTCCTCGCCCCTTTTAACGCCCGGTCCCATCTGCGGGTTCCCGACGCCAACGGATACAGTCACGCCGAGGCAACAACGGGGACAGGAGAGGGTCATTACCGCCAACCGGCAGACGAGCTGGGCGTTCGCCGACGCCTTTGTCGCCGAGGACGACGCGCTGCACTGGGCCCGGGAGCGGGCCCGGGAGGCAGGGCTGCGCTCGGTGTCGCCCGGCGCGGGTGCGGCCCTGCGGTTGCTCGCGGCCACCGTGGACGCCAAGGCCGTGGCGGAGATCGGCACCGGCACCGGCGTGTCGGGCATCCATCTGCTGCACGGCATGCGCCCGGACGGCGTGCTGACCACGGTGGACCCGGAGCCGGAGCGCCAGCAGTTCGCCCGGCAGGCCTTCCGCGCGGCCGGCTTCGCCAGCAACCGGGCCCGGTTCATCCCCGGCCGCGCCCTGGACGTGCTGCCCCGGCTCTCGCTGAATCGTTGCGCCTGCTGCGGCCCGGCGGGCTCGTCGTCTTCGAGGGCGTCTTCGCCGACGGCCGCACCATCGACTCCGGTCCGCAGCCGGCCGAGGTGGTCCGGCTGCGGGAGCTGCTGCGGGCGGTGCGGGAGAGCCAGGACCTGGTGCCGTCGCTGCTGCCGGTGGGCGACGGCCTGCCCGCAGCCGGCCCGGAAAGGAACCGGGAGCGGGACGGGGAAAGGGAGCGACCCAGGCGTCGTCGTGTCGATGCCTGGGCCGCTGAAGGGGATAAGGGCCGCTCGCGCGTCAGCCGACGACCTTCTTGAGGGCGTCGCCGAGCGCGTCGGCCTCGTCCGGGGTCAGCTCGACGACGAGCCGGCCGCCGCCTTCGAGCGGAACGCGCATGACGATGCCCCGCCCCTCCTTGGTCACCTCGAGCGGGCCATCACCCGTCCGCGGCTTCATGGCCGCCATGCTCGTACCCCTTCCTGAAACCAGGTCATCGTCAGCCGACGGCCCCCGCGAAAGGGCACGCGGTCCCTCGAAGGACACACGACACCGGCATCGAACACATTGCTTCCTGGCCATTATCCCGCATCTCAGGACCCGATGACCAACATCAGTCGGCATCGCTTGGGCAACGCGCGCGAGCAAAACCACTCAATTCGGCGATGCTGCTGCGATACTTCGCCGCCCGGCGGCCCGTTTCGGTGCCGGACCCGCCGCCCGGTTCTTTGACGCAGGTCACATGCGCCCGCCGGTCGGACGCGGGAGAACTCCGCCATGCTGTCCTTCGGAGCGGACGTACGGGCCGGACATACCGGCGGGTACGTCGTGCTGCCGCACCGGACCGCACTACGACCTGCATCGAGGGGACGCCATGGCCGACACCGTGCTGTACGAGGTGAACGACGGGCTCGCGACGATCGTGCTGAACCGCCCGGAGGCGATGAACGCGCTGAACGTCGTCGCCAAGGAGGCACTGCGGGACGCGGCGCGCTCGGCGGCCGCGGACTCGGCCGTCCGGGCGATTCTGCTCACCGCGGCCGGGGAGCGGGCGTTCTGCGTGGGCCAGGACCTCAAGGAGCACGAGGACCTCCTCGCCGCGGACCGGGAGAGCGGGGACGACCGGACGATGTCCACCGTGCGGGAGCACTACAACCCGATCGTGCGGGCGCTCGCGGGGGCGCCGAAGCCGGTGGTCGCCGCGGTGAACGGGGTCGCGGCGGGGGCGGGCTTCGGGTTCGCGCTGGCGGCGGACTACCGGATCGTGGCGGACACGGCGTCGTTCAACACGTCGTTCGCGGCGGTCGCGCTGACCGCGGACTCCGGGATCTCCTGGACGCTGCCGCGGGTGGTGGGGCCCGGGCGGGCGATGGACCTGCTGATGTTCCCGCGGAAGGTGCGGGCGCAGGAGGCGTACGAGCTGGGGATCGCGAACCGGGTGGTGCCGGGGGCGGAGCTGCGGGCGGAGGCGGCGGCGGTGGCGCGGGGGCTGGCCGAGGGGCCGACGCTGGCGTACGCGGCGCTGAAGGAGTCGGTGGCGTTCGGGTTGTCGCACTCGCTGTCGGAGGCACTGGAGAAGGAGGACGAACTCCAGACCCGGGCGGGCTCGTCGGAGGACCATGCGGCGGCGGTCCGGGCGTTCACGGCGAAGCGCGAGCCGAAGTTCATGGGGCGGTGAGGAGAGGGGGGCTCCCCCGGGTTTCTTCTCGCCCCCGCCGCGCTTGCCCTTCCCGCCCCTTCATGCGGCTCGGCCCCGCGCCCCTGGGGGGACGCGGGGTCACCCGCGGGACGCGCACCGGGCCAGGTGGTCGTTGACCAGGCCGCACGCCTGCATCAGCGCGTACGCCGTCGTGGGGCCCACGAACCGCAGCCCCCGCTTCTTCAACGCCTTCGACAGCGCCGTCGACTCCGGTGTCACCGCCGGCACGTCGGCGAGCGTCTCCGGCACCGCCCGTCCCTCCCCCCGCGGCGCGTACGACCAGATCAGCCCGTCCAGCTCCCCCGGCGCCCATTCCGCCAGCACCCGCGCGTTCGCGAGCGTCGCATCGATCTTCAGCCGGTTCCGGATGATCCCCGCATCCCCCAGCAGCCGCTCCGCGTCCGCCTCCGTGAACTCCGCCACCGCCGCGATCTTGAAGTCGGCGAACGCCGCCCGGAACCCCTCGCGGCGGCGCAGGATCGTGATCCAGGACAGCCCCGACTGGAACGCCTCCAGGCTGAGCCGCTCGTACAGCGCGTCGTCGCCGTGGACGGGCCGGCCCCATTCCTCGTCGTGGTACTTCACGTAGTCCTCGGTGGACAGCGCCCACGGGCAGCGCAAGCGGCCGTCCGCGCCCGCCAGGGCCTCGCCGGCGGTCACCGCCGGCCCTCCTCGTCGGGCTTGTCCAGCGGCACCGGACCGGCCGTACGCGCACCGGCCAGCGCGGACTCCAGGTCGGCGATGCGGGCGTCCCGCTCGGCGAGCTCGGCGCCGAGGCGGCCGAGCGCGTCGTCGACGTCGGCCATGCGGTAGCCGCGGGCGGCGAGCGGGAAGCGCAGGCCCTCCACGTCCGCCCTGTTCACCGGCCGGTCCGGGGGCAGCGGGTCCATCAGCCGCTCCGGCGCCGCCTCGGGCAGGGCCGCGCTCTCGCCGCCGCCCACCACGGCCAGTGTCACCGCGGCGACCACGACGGCGAGCGCGACGACCAGGAACAGAAACATCAACATCGCCGGGGTCCACGCTCTCGGTTCGTGAGGTCTGGGAACTGCTGTCTCGAAGGTCCGAGAACTGCTGTCCCGAGGGTCTGGGAACTGCTCGCGTCCGATCGTGCCATGCGGGTCCGACAGTTAGGGTCGCAGGCGGTCAACAAAGCGGACGTACGGGAAGAGGTCACAGGGGATGCTCAGGCTGGGCGGGCGTGAATTCGGCGAGCACGAGCCGGTGATCATGGCGATCGTCAACCGGACCCCGGACTCCTTCTACGACCAGGGAGCGACGTTCCGCGACGAGCCGGCCCTCGCGCGCGTGGAGCAGGCGGTGTCGGAGGGCGCCGCCATCGTCGACATCGGCGGGGTCAAGGCCGGTCCCGGCGAGGAGGTCACGGCGGAGGAGGAGGCCCGGCGGACGGTCGGTTTCGTCGCGGAGGTGCGGCGGCGCTTCCCGGACGTGGTCATCAGCGTCGACACCTGGCGGGCCGAGGTCGGCGAGGCGGTCTGCGAAGCGGGGGCGGATCTGCTCAACGACGCGTGGGGCGGCGTCGATCCGGGGCTGGCGGAGGTCGCGGCGCGGTACGGGGTGGGGCTGGTGTGCACGCACGCGGGGGGTGCCGAGCCCCGCACGCGGCCGCACCGGGTGACGTACGACGACGTCATGGCGGACATCCTGCGGGTGACGCTCGGGCTGGCCGAGCGGGCGGTGTCGCTGGGCGTGCCGAGGGAGTCGGTGCTGATCGACCCGGGGCACGACTTCGGGAAGAACACGCGGCACAGTCTGGAGGCGACGCGGCGGCTGGGGGAGATGGTGGAGACGGGGTGGCCGGTGCTGGTGTCGTTGTCCAACAAGGACTTCGTGGGGGAGACGTTGGACCGGCCGGTGAAGGAGCGGGTGGTGGGGACGTTGGCGACGACGGCGGTGTCGGCGTGGCTGGGGGCGCGGGTGTACCGGGTGCATGAGGTGGCGGAGACGCGGCAGGTGCTGGACATGGTGTCCGCGATCGCCGGGTGGGCGGAACCGGCGGTTGCGCGGCGGGGGCTTGCCTGACGGCTCCGCCGGGGGCCGGTTCCCGGGGGCGGATTTTTTCGCCCCCGCCGCCCCTGCCCTTCCCGTCCCCGGGGGGCTGCGCCCCCCCGGACCCCCGTAAAGGATTGCGCAGTTCCCCGCGCCCCTCTTCAGGGCGCTGCTACCTTCCCGCCTCCTTCGACACCAGTGCCACCGCCTCCTCCACGTCGTCCGTGACGTGGAAGAGGGTCAGGTCTGTCTGGGAGGCCTTGCCCTGGGCGATGAGGGTGTTCTGGAGCCAGTCGACGAGGCCGCCCCAGTACGCGCTGCCGAAGAGGACGATCGGGAAGCGGGTGACCTTCCGGGTCTGGACGAGGGTGAGCGCCTCGAAGAGTTCGTCGAGGGTGCCGAGGCCGCCGGGGAGGACCACGAAGCCCTGGGCGTACTTGACGAACATCATCTTCCGCACGAAGAAGTAGCGGAAGTTGAGGCCGACGTCGACGTACGGGTTCAGACCCTGTTCGAAGGGCAGCTCGATGCCGAGGCCGACCGAGACGCCCTTCGCCTCGCAGGCGCCCTTGTTGGCCGCCTCCATCGCCCCGGGCCCGCCCCCGGTGATCACCGCGAAGCCGGCCTCCACCAGGCCCCGTCCGAGCCGTACGCCCGCCTCGTACTCCGGTGAGTCCACCGGGGTCCGGGCCGAGCCGAACACGCTGATCGCGGGCGGCAGTTCGGCCAGGGTGCCGAAGCCCTCGATGAACTCCGACTGGATCCGCAGGACCCGCCAGGGGTCGGTGTGGACCCAGTCGGTCGGCGCGCGCTCGTCCAGCAGCCGCTGGTCCGTGGTGCTCTCCTGCACCTGGCCCCGCCTGCGGAGCACCGGTCCCTCACGCGTCTCGTCCGGTGGCACCTTCTTGCCCTCGGGGTTGCCGGTAGGCATACGCGCTCCCTCCGCTCGACCGGTCGTACCACTTCAGCCTAGATCCACACGGGTTACCGGCGGGGGACCCACGCATGTCCGGTCATGCCGTCAGCCACGCGCGCAGGCGCTCCTCGGCGGCGAGGATCTTCGCCGTGTCGACGCGTTCGTCGCGCCTGTGGGCCAAGTGCGGGTTGCCGGGGCCGTAGTTGACCGCGGGGATGCCGAGCGCGCTGAAGCGGGAGACGTCCGTCCAGCCGTACTTGGGCTGCGGGGTGCCGCCGACGGCCTCGATGAAGGCGGCCGCGGCGGGGTGCGAGAGGCCGGGCAGTGCGCCGGGGCTGTGGTCGTCGACGGTGAACTCCTCGACCCCGCAGTCCGCGAAGACCTCCCGCACGTGCGCGAGCGCCTCCTCCTCGCTGCGGTCGGGCGCGTAGCGGAAGTTGACGGTGACCACGCACGCGTCCGGGATGACGTTGCCGGCGACGCCGCCGGAGATCCCGACGGCGTTGAGGCCCTCGCGGTACTCCAGGCCGTCGATCACCGGGTAGCGCGGCTCGTAGGCGGCGAGCCGGGCCAGGATCGGGGCGGCGGCGTGGATGGCGTTGGAGCCCATCCAGCCGCGCGCGGAGTGGGCGCGCTCGCCGGAGGTCTTGAGCAGCACCCGCAGGGTGCCCTGGCAGCCGCCCTCGACCTGGCCGTCGGAGGGCTCCAGCAGTACGGCGAAGTCGCCGCGCAGCCAGTCGGGGCGCGCCTCGGCCACGTGCCGGAGGCCGTTGAGGTGGGCGGCGACCTCCTCGTTGTCGTAGAAGACGAAGGTCAGATCGCGATTGGGGTCCGGGACGGTCGCGGCGATGCGCAGCTGGACCGCCACGCCCGACTTCATGTCGCAGGTGCCGCAGCCCCACAGCACGCCGTCTTCGTCCAGCCGCGAGGGGACGTTGTCGGCGATGGGGACGGTGTCGATGTGGCCCGCGAGGACGACACGCTCGGAGCGGCCCAGTTCCGTCCGGGCCACGACGTTGTTGCCGTGACGGTCGACGGTGAGGTGCGGCAGGGCGCGCAGCGCGGCCTCGACCGCGTCGGCGAGCGGCTTCTCGGTGCCGCTCTCGGAGCGGAAGTCGACGAGTCGCGCGGTGAGCCGCGCGGCGTCCAGCGTGAGGTCGAGCGGGGTGTCGTGCATGGCCCGACCCTAACGCGGGCGACGGCGCGGGCCGTTGCCGCGACCGGCGGAACGGACCGTTCCGGAAGTTGTCCACAGGCTCCCTCGTGACTGCGTACTGTCGCGTACCTTGTACGCCGTGTCAGAACCGTCCCTCTCCCCATCCCCCTCCCCGGCCCTCTCCTCAGCCCGTTCCCCGGCCCGCCCGGCCGCTCCCGGCCACCGTCCCTCCCCCGGCTTCCTCCGGCGTGGCCGGCTCCTGCGCTGGGGGGCGGCGCTCGCCGTGCTGACCGCTCTCGCGGGCTATCTGACCGTGCAGTACCTGGCCGGGGGCGGGGGCGCGCCCCGCTGCCGGGTGGTGGCGGGGCACGGCAGCGGGAAGTCGTACGAGTTCACGCCGGAGCAGACGGAGAACGCGGCGACGATCTCCGCCGTGGGCACCGCCCGGGGCCTGCCGGAGCGGGCGGTCACCATCGCGCTGGCGACCGCGTTGCAGGAGTCGGGGCTGCACAACCTCGGGCACGGGGACCGGGATTCGCTCGGCCTGTTCCAGCAACGCCCCTCACAGGGGTGGGGGACGAAGAGACAGATCATGGACCCGGCGTACGCGGCGGGCGCGTTCTACGACCACCTGGTCGAGGTGCCGGGGTACGCGGAGCTGCCGCTGACGGTGGCCGCCCAGCGGGTGCAGCGCAGCGGCTTCCCCCGCGCGTACGCCAGGCACGAACCGGACGCCAGAGTGCTCGCCACCGCGCTGACCGGCCACTCGGCGGCCGCGCTCACCTGCGAGGGGCGCCCGGCGCCGACCCCGTACGGCGGCCCGGACGCGGTCCGCGCGGCGCTCGTACGGGACTTCGGGCGGGACGTGCTCCGGCCGGCGGCGGCACAGGTGCGGGCCTCCGTCACGGCTACCCCGGCCGCCGCCGGCCGGGGTGCCCGGCACGCGCCCGCCTCCGTGACCGTGCCGGTGCCGCGCGGGGCACCGTCCGGCGGTACGCGGCGGGAGGGCTGGGAGCTGGCGCACTGGGCGGTGGCCAACTCCTCGTCCCTGCACATCGCCAAGGTGTCCTACGCGGGCCGGGAGTGGTCGCGCGGCGGTTCCGCCGACGAGTGGCGGACGGTCGGAAGACCCCGGCAGGGCGCCGGGGTCGGGGAGGACGCGAAGAACGGGGGTGGGGCAGCGGGCGGTTCGGTGGCGGGGGTCGTCCGGATCGCCACCGGGGACTGAGAACGGAGCGGTCGGCCGGGGACCGACTGGGAGCCCGACCACCCGGAGACCGACGGCAGTTCGACCACCCGGAGACCGACGGCAGTCCGGCCGCCCGGGAACCGACGGCAGTTCGGCCACCCGGGGACCGACGGCGGCCCGGACGCCCGGGAGCCGGCCGCCACCGGGCCGTGCGCCCGTCTCGGGCAGTCGTACGGGTCTTCAGCCCTGGGAGCGACACGGCGGGGTCACGCCGGCGGGTGACGACGGGTTGCCGGAGGGCCCTGGGCGCGCCCGCCGCGCACCGCTGAAATCCCTTGCGGGGAAAGGGATACGGGGAATCCGCACCCCTTTCCCGATGACTCTTTTGCCCGCATTTCCGCCCGCCCGATAATGCGATGCATTGCCAACTCTTTACCGTGTTCCGCCGCAACCTTCAGGGCCCTGAAGCGGTAGTCACTGCGTCCGACCCGGGGCGATCAACTGCCGAATCGCACCGGCTCCCCACCGTTTTTTTCCGTCCGAAGGAGCAACATGTCCCTCCCCCTGACCCGTCGGATCGCCCGTGCCGCGCTGATCGTCGCAGCCGGAGCGGCGCCCGTGGTCGGTGCGGCCGGTTCCGCCAGCGCGGCGACGACGGCCCTGCCCGCCACGCCCGACCTCGGTGGTGTGACCGCGCTGGACGGTGCGCACGTCGCCAACAACGTCGACGCCACCGCCCAGCACGTCACCGGCATGGCGGGTGACACGGGCGGCAAGACGGTCAAGAAGGCGGTGCCGGCCGCGGGCAAGGCCGGTGGCAAGGTCGTCAAGACGGCGGTCCCGGTGGCGCAGAAGACCGCGGGCGAGGCCGCGGGCCAGGCCGGCGGCGCGCTGGGCGACGTGGCGTCGTCCGCCACGAAGGCGGCCCCGGCCGGCGGCCTCCCGGTCGACGGCCTGCCGCTCCACTGACACCGCCTCGCACCGCACGAAGCCCCCGGGTCCCGGACCCGGGGGTTTCTCCGTGCGCGCGGCCGCCTGTCGGTTCAGCCGTCCAGCGCGACCGCGCGGCGCAGGTCGGCGGCGTAGGCCTCCGGCTGTTCCCAGGCCGCGAAGTGGCCGCCGGCGCGGTGTTCCACATAGGCGCGCACGTTCAGGAACGCCTCGGCGTAGCTGCGCGGCTCGGGCTTGGTGTCGTGCGGGAACACGGAGAGAACGGTGGGCGTGCCGATGCGTGCGGGGAGCTCGGCCGGTTCGGTGTAGGTGGCGAAGGACGTACCGATGGTGCCGGTGACCCAGTAGGCGGTGACCCAGGTGAGCAGCTCGTCGGGGGTGAAGGCCGACGCGTCGGACCAGGACTCCAGCTTCTCGACGAGCCATGCCGCGAGTCCGGCGGGCGAGTCGCCGAGGGCGACGGCGAGGGTGTTCGGCCGCGTGGACTGCTCCGCGATGTACCCGCCCTCGGTCCGGAGCCACCGCGCCGCCCGTTCCAGGTAGGCCGCCGCGTCGGGCGCGAGCCGCGCCGGGTCCGCCGTGAAGGCGTGCTGCGGGGCGACGTTCGTCAGGTGCAGAGCCGTCACCCGGTCCGGGTGTGCGGCGGCGAGGAGTTCGGCGACGGTGCCGCCCACGTCGCCGCCGGAGACGGTGTAACGCGGGTGACCGAGCTGTGCGAGCGCGTCCGCGACGACTCCGGCGATCCGGTTCGCCGACATGCCGGGCGTGGTGAGCGGGGGCGCGAAGGGGAAGCCCGGCAGCGCGGGCACCACCACGTGCAGGTCGGTGAGCAGCGGCAGGAGGCGTTCGAACCGCAGCACCGAGTCCGGCCAGCCGTGCAGCAGAACGACGACCGGGGCGCCGGGGTCGGCGGACCGCTGGTGGATCAGGCGCAGCTCCGTGTCGCCGGTCCGCACCGTCTCCCAGGGGAGCGCGTCGATGCGGCGCTCGTGCACGGTCCAGTCGTAGCCGTTCGCCCAGTGGTCGAGCAGGGCGTCGAGGCGGGAGCCGGTGAGGCCGCGCGTCGCGTCCGCGCTCCACGGGGTTCCCACGCGTCGCGTCCGCCGGAGGCGCTCTCGCAGTTCGTCGATCATGTGTACGACCATACACATCATTGTGTATCGCCGTACACATCGTGTGTATGGTCGTCCCCATGAGTTCTCGTGACGCGGCCGCCACCAAGCAGCGGATTCTGGAGCACGCCCGGCGTCAGTTCGCCCGGCACGGATACGGCGCGGTCGCGGTGAAGGGCGTCGCCGACGCGGCGGGGGTGTCGCCCAACCTGATCACGCGCTATTTCGGCGGCAAGGAGGGCCTGTTCCTGGCGGCGACGCGGGTGGAGATCCCGGTCTCGGACTCCTTCGACGGGGACCGTTCCACGCTCGGAGCGCGCCTCGCGGCGAGCATCGTACGGCGCTGGTCCGGGGCGCCCGGCGAGGATCCGCTGCTCGTGTTGCAGCGCGCGTCCGGCGAGCGCCCGGAGGCGGCGGAGGCGCTGGCCGCGTTTCTCGACGCCCAGTCGCTGGAGCCGCTGCACCGGTACTTGCACGCGAGCGGCCTGGACGAGGCCGAGGCCCGCGACCGGGCGGCGGCGATCGACGCGTTCGTGCTCGGCGTCTCGACCCGCCGCCGGGTCCTGCGCTCCGCGCTCGGCGACCCCGCCGAGCTGGAGGCCTGGCTGGGCGCCACCATCCAGCGCCTCGCCGACGGCGGGTGAGGGCACCCGCGGCCCCGCGGCCGGCGGCCGCTCCCCGTCAGCCGCGCAGGCGGGCGACCGCGGCGGTGACGCGGTTGTCCGTGGCGGTCAGGGCCACGCGGACGAACTGGGCGCCGGCGGGGCCGTAGAAGTCGCCGGGGGCGACGAGGATGCCCAGGCCGGCGAGGTGGCCGACCGTGTCCCAGCAGGACTCGTCGCGCGTCGCCCACAGGTACAGGCTCGCCTCGCTGTGCTCGATCCGGAAGCCGTGCGCGAGGAGCGCCCCGCGCAGCGCCGTGCGCCGTGCCGCGTACCGCTCCCGCTGCTCGCGCACATGCGCGTCGTCGGAGAGCGCGGCGACCACCGCGGCCTGTGTCGGTGCCGGGGTCATCATGCCGCCGTGCTTGCGGATCTCCAGCAGCGGTCCGAGCACCGCCGGGTCGCCGACGAGGAACGCCGCGCGGTAGCCGGCCAGGTTGGACCGCTTGGACAGGGAGTGGACGGCGACGATGCCGTCGTAGGAGCCGCCGCACACGTCCGGGTGCAGGACCGAGACCGGGTCGGCCTCCCAGCCCAGCTCCAGGTAGCACTCGTCGGAGACGACGAGCACACCGTGCTCCCGGGCCCAGGCCACGATCCGGGCCAGCTCCTCCTTGGCCAGCACCCGCCCCGTCGGGTTCGACGGGGAGTTGAGCCACAACAGCTTCAGACCGGCCGGGTCCAGCTCGGTGGGGTCGTCGTACGCCACGTGGTCGGCGCGGGCCAGCCGGGCGCCGACCTCGTACGTGGGGTACGCCAGGCGCGGGTAGGCGACCGTGTCGCCGGGGCCGAGGCCCAGCTGGGTCGGCAGCCAGGCCACCAGTTCCTTGGAGCCGACGACCGGCAGCACATGGCGGTCGGTCAGGTCCCGGCCGCCGAGCCGGCGCTCCGCCCAGCCGATGATCGCGTCACGCAGCGCGGGCGTACCCCAGACCGTCGGGTAGCCCGGCGAGTCGGCCGCGGCGACCAGCGCCTTCTGGATCAGGTCGGGAACCGGGTCCACCGGGGTGCCGACGGACAGGTCGACGATCCCGTCCGGGTGCGCGGCGGCCGTCGCCTTGTACGGCGCGAGCTTGTCCCAGGGGAAGGCGGGAAGGCGGTCGCGAAGCGACTCCGCGGAAGGGCGGTGGCGGGCGGCGGGAGGGGGGCCGGAGGCTGCGGACACGGGATCGGCTCTCTTTCTTCTCTGCCTGCTCGGGGCGGGGCCCCGAACGCCTCGGTCCCGCACGGCGCGGCGGGCGCCGTACGGGACCGGGGCGGCACGCCCGCGGATGGTGCGTGCGTGCCGCGACGCGTTGTGCCTGCGACGGCTACTGGTTCATCGGGGGCAGCGCCGCGACGAACGGGTGGTCGCGCTCGATCAGACCCAGCTTGCTGGCCCCGCCGGGCGAGCCGAGCTCGTCGAAGAACTCGACGTTCGCCTTGTAGTAGTCCTTCCACTCCTCCGGAGTGTCGTCCTCGTAGAAGATCGCCTCGACCGGGCAGACCGGTTCACAGGCTCCACAGTCGACGCATTCGTCCGGGTGGATGTACAAGGACCGTTTGCCCTCGTAGATGCAGTCGACCGGGCACTCCTCGATGCACGCCTTGTCCTTGACGTCGACACAAGGCTCTGCGATGACGTAGGTCACGCTGTCGTTCCTCCTCGATTGGGCGCTGGCGGGCCTCCTCAGGCTCCGCCGCCTGGCGCGCGGGAGCGCGGCGTCGTCGATGCCCGCACCTAGTATCTCCGTTCCTGGGCATGATCCGAACAGGAGGGGTGGACCGACCTGTGGAAATCTCTGCGGGCGGGCGGCTCGAGGTCCGCATCACCGCCGCTGACGTGGGCAAACGCGTCTCGGTGCGACGCAGGACCGAACATGCCGCCGAGAGTGAGAAGTTCACCGACACGGTTGGCGTTCTCACATCATGGGACGACGGTGTGCTGCTGATCACACGGCGGGACGGCGAGACCGTCCGGATCGCGGCTCAGACGCTGGTCGCGGGCAAGGTCGTACCGGCCGCCCGGGCGCGTCGCCGGGGCCCCGCCGCGTCGTACGGGGAGCTGGCGCGGGTCGCGGCGAGGGCCTGGCAGCCGGTGGAGCGGGAGCGGCTCGGCGAGTGGGAGCTGCGGGCGGCCTCCGGGTTCACCCGCCGGGCCAACTCGGCGTTGCCGCTCGGCGACCCCGGGCTGCCGCTCGACGACACGCTCGCGGCCGTACGGCGCTGGTACGCGGCGCGTGGGCTGCCCGCGTACGTGCAGGCGGCGACCGGCGGCGAGGGCACACAGGAGGCGCTGCGCGCCGAGCTGACGGAACGCGGCTGGCGGCGCGAGGTGACGGCCGAGCTGTGGACCGGCGCGCTCGCCCCGCTCGTCGACCGCGAGCCGGGGCCGACGGCGCCCGAGGACGTCCTGCTGTCCCGCACGGCCGACGGGGCATGGCTGCGGCGCTACCAGCGCAAGGGGATCGACGAGGTCGCGCTGCGGGTGCTCGGGAGCGGGCCGTCGGTGTGGTTCGCGACGGTTCCCGGTGACGGGGCCGGTGACTCCGGTGCGGGGGGCGCGACGCCCGCCGCGATCGGGCGGCTCGTCGTGGACGGGCGGTGGGCCGGGTTCGCGGCGGTCGAGGTCGACCCCGCGCTGCGCCGGCGCGGGCTCGCCACGGCGGTGATGGCCGCGCTGGCCGGGCGCGCGCTCCAGGAGGGCGCCTCGGCGGCCTGGCTCCAGGTGGAGTCGGACAACGACGGTGCCCGCGCGCTCTACCGGCGGCTCGGGTTCGCCGCGCACCACTCGTACCACCACTTCCGGGAGCCCGCCGGTGACGGCGCCCCCGGCCGGGCCGGCTGAGCGTGG
Organism: Streptomyces sp. NRRL F-6676; assembly: GCF_000725625.1. Lineage (GTDB taxonomy): Bacteria > Actinomycetota > Actinomycetes > Streptomycetales > Streptomycetaceae > Streptomyces. The sequence goes on along the minus strand of NZ_JOHS01000014.1, from coordinate 48,199 downwards.
CGGGCATGTGGCCGACGGTGCGGCCGGTTCCGCCGGGGCCGGAGCGGAGCGAGGAGGTACGGCGGCGGTTCGCGGAGGAGGCCCGGGCCGAGCGGCCCGACCTCGCCGCGCTCTGCCTGCTCGTGGGCGCGGCGGCGGACGGCACGCTGGACGACGCCGGGATGGACGCCGTCGGGATCCGGCTCGACGAGCTGGCCGGGCAACTGCCGTTCCGGCCCGGCGGGCCGCGCTCCTGGGCGACGGCCCTGGCCGAACTCCTCGGCGGGCGCCACGGGTTCGCCGGGGCACCGGCCGACTACCAGCGGCTGGAGTCGTCCCTGCTGCACGAGGTGCTGCGACGCCGGCGCGGGCTGCCGATCCTGCTGTCGGTGCTCTGGATGGAGGTCGCCCGGCGGGCCGGCGCGCCGGTGTACGGCGTGGCGCTGCCGGGGCACTTCGTGGTCGGGTTCGGGTCGGGCGCCGAGCAGGTGCTGGTGGATCCGTTCGCCGGGGGGCACGTGCTGACCGGCGACGACGCGGAGCTGCTGGTCGCCGGGGCGACGGGGGCGGTGCTCGATCCGGCGATGCTGACGCCGGCGGATCCGCTGGACATCGTGCTCCGCGTCCTGAACAACGTCCGCGCGTGGGCGGCGGCGCGGCCGGAGCGGTCCGATGTCGCCCTGTGGGCGCTGCGGCTGTCGCTGTGCCTGCCGTCGCATCCGGCCCGCCTGCGCTACGAGTACGCGCGCACGCTCGTACTCAGGGGGGAGTTCCTCGCGGGGGCGGCGGAGTTGGAGGCGTACGCGGAGGTGGTGCGGGTGATGGACGGGCCCGCGGCCCGGGCCGTCCGCGCGGAGGCGCGGGCGGCTAGGGCCCGCTTGAACTGAGGCGCGCCCCCGTCGGCGCCCGAAGGGCGCGGGGGCGCGGGGCGCAGGGGCGCAGGGGCGCGAATGAGCTCGGGGGGTGCGGTGCGTTGGCGGGTGCGGGCGAAGTGTGGTTGCTCGCGCAGTTCCCCGCGCCCCTTGAAAGCAGGGGGCGCCCCCCGGCTTTTAGGGGCGCGGGGAACTGCGCGACAAGCCACGACGCACCCGCACCCGCCAACCCCCCGAGCTACTAGGCGCCCCCGGCCTACAGCCAGCCCTTCTCACGGGCTATCCGGACCGCCTCCGTCCGGTTGCGGGCGGTCAATTTCTGGATGGCCGTGGAGAGATAGTTCCGTACCGTCCCCTGGGACAGGTGCAGCGCCGTCGCCAGTTCCGCGTTCGTCGCCCCGTCGGCCGCCGCCCGCAGCACCTCCCGCTCCCGGTCGGTCAGCGGGTTCGCGCCCTCCGCGAGGGCCGCCGCCGCGAGCGTGGGGTCGATCACCCGCTCCCCCGCCAGCACCTTGCGCACCGCCTCCGCGAGCTGCGCCGCCGGCGCGTCCTTGACCAGGAACGCGTCCGCGCCCGACTCCATCGCGCTGCGCAGATACCCGGGCCGTCCGAACGTCGTGAGGACGACCAGCTTGACCCCCGGCAGCTCCCGGTGCACCCGTGCCGCCGCCTCGATCCCGGTGGCCCCCGGCATCTCGATGTCCAGCAGCGCCACGTCCACGGCGTGCTCCCGCACCGCCGCCAGCACCTCGTCACCGCGCGCCACCTGGGCGACGACCTCGATGTCCTCCTCCAGCCCCAGCAGCGCGGCCAGCGCCTCGCGGACCATGGACTGGTCCTCCGCCAGCAGGACCTTGATCGTGCGGCTCATGCCCCGGATCCTACGGTGTCCCCGGCCCCGCCGGTTCCCCCGGCCGCGTCCGCCAGGACCCCCGCCGGCACCCGGGCCACCAGCCGGAAACCGCGCCCGGCCGCCTTGCCCGCCTGCCCCGGACCGGCCTGCCCCGACCGGCCCACCCGGCCCGCCTCCAGCGAACCGCCCGCCTTCTGGAGCCGTTCGGTCAGCCCCGTCAGCCCGTTGCCGTGCCCGCCGCCGGAGGACGCCGCACCGGCCGCGCCGGCGACACCGCCCGGTCCGTCGTCCTCGACGGACAGCTCCAGCACCGGCCCGTCCAGCGTCTGCCGCCGCACCAGGGAGACCACGCACCGCCGGGCCCCGCTGTGCCGTACGACGTTGGTGACCGCCTCGCGCAGCGCCCAGGCCAGCGCCGACTCGCTCTCCTCCGGGACACCGTCGAGACCGGGCTCGGCGGGCAGGTCCGCGGTGACGCCCGCCGCCGCCAGCGCGACCTGCGCGCCCGCGAGCTCCGCCGCCAGCCGGGGCCGCCGGTAGCCGCTGACCGCCTCGCGCACATCGACCAGCGCCTGCCGGCTGACGCTCTCGATGTCGGCGACCTGCTGGGCCGCCTTGTCGGGGTGGGCCGGCAGCATCCGGCCCGCCAGCTCGCTCTTGAGGGTGATCAGGGACAGCGAGTGCCCGAGCAGGTCGTGCAGGTCGCGGGCGAGCCGCAGCCGCTCCTCGTTCGCGGCGAGCTGGGCGACCGTGGCGCGGGCCCGGCGCAGCTCGATCGTGGTCCGCACCAGCTGGCTGACGCTGGTCATCGCGAACCCGATCAGCAGCGTCAGCAGGACCATCTCGCTGAGCTGGCCCCGGTCCACGTATGCCACGACGAGCGCCATCAGCGCGGCCGTCCCCGGGATCGCCCAGTACGCCGTGCGCAGCGGAAGCGCCATCCCGCAGGCGACGGAGACATAGACGAACAGCCCGACCCAGTCCGGACCGAGCGCGAGCGGCAGCAGGGCCGCCAGCGCGCCGAGGGCGACGATGATGCCGCCGACCAGCCACCGGGGGAACGGTCTGCCTCCCATGTTCCGGGAGACCAGCGCCAGGTAGAGGCCGACGAACACGGCGAGCCCGAGCCACCCGCCCACCGTCCCGGCGGTGCTGTGGCCGCCGGAGAAGAGGTCCGCGAACGGGGAGTTGAGGAAGACCAGCCAGATACCGATCCAGAGGGCCTTGCGCAGCAGCTCGCGCCGGTTGCGGGGCGACTGCCCCATGCGCACCAGGCGGTCCGGCTCTGCCTCGTCGTCGTACGGCGGGTTGTCCGTCATCGTGCTCACGCCTTCAGCGTGTCCTTCCGGTACAGCCAGGCCGCACCGCCGGTGAACAGGGCGAAGAAGACGGCGAGGACGACGATGTCCTTGGCGTGCGGGGCCTGGCTCTGCTCGATCGCCTGTCCCAGGGCAGCGTACGCGTGGGTGGGCACCCACTTGGCGATGTCCTGCAACCACTGGGGGAACGTGGTCGTCGGCATCCACAGGCCGCCGAGTATGGACAGGCCGAAGTAGACGATCATCGTGATCGGGCGGACCGCGTCCCCGCTCGCGAGGTAGCCGATGGCGACGCCGAGCGCCGCGAAGACGAGGCTGCCGGCCCAGATCGCGCTGGTGAGCGCGAGCCACTGCCAGGCGTCCAGCCGCACGTTCTTCACGACGGCGGCGACGGCGAAGACGACGACGATGGACGGCAGGCTGACGACGGCCGCACCGGCGGTCTTGGCCAGGACGTAGCCACGCCCGGGCAGGGTGGTCAGCCGCAGTTGCCGCACCCAGCCGTTCTCCCGCTCCTTCGCTATGCGTTCGCTGTTGCCCATCAGGACGGCGGTGAGCGCGCCGAAGGACGCCATCGAGACCATCATGTACGTCGGCAGGGTCAGTCCCGTGCCGTCGACCTTGGTGGTGTCGTCGGCGCTGCCCGCGATGAGCAGGAACAGCACGGACGGGTAGACGACGGAGAAGAACAGGAACTTGCGGTTGCGCAGGGCGCGGGTCAGTTCCAGTTTGATGAGACTGTTCACGACTGCTTGGCCTCCTCGGCGGTGGTGAGGGCGACGAAGGCCTGCTCGAGTCCGAGGCCGGCGACTTCGAGGTTGCGGGGGTAGAGGCCGAGTCCGTACACGGCGTGCACGGTGGCGTCGGCGTCGGTGGACTGCATGCGGACGGTCCCTCCCGAGCCCGCGGCGGAGCCGCCGTGGGACACCGTGAGCGTGGTGAGGAACGGCAGCGCGCGCAGCGCCGGTTCGTCGATCTCGCCGTCCAGGTCGAAGGAGATCCGGCGGGCGCCCGCCCTGGCCTTGATCTCGGCGGCGGTGCCGTCCGCGAGGAGCCGGCCGCGGTGCAGGACGAGGACGCGGTCCGCTATCGCGTCGGCCTCCTCCAGGTAGTGGGTGGCGAACAGGACCGTGCGGCCCTGGTCGGCCTGGTCGCGCATGGTGGCCCAGAAGGACTGGCGGGCGGTGACGTCCATGCCGGTGGTCGGCTCGTCGAGGACGATCAGGTCGCTGTCGCCGGCGGTGGCGAGCGCGAAGCGGACGCGTTGTTCCTGGCCGCCGGAGAGCTTGTTGACCTTGCGGTCGGCGATCTGGGTGACGCCGGCGCGGGCGAGCACGTCCGAGACCGGGTACGGCCTCGGGTGCAGCGCGCAGGCCAGCGTGACGAGTTCGGCGACGGTCACCTCGTCCATCAGCCCGCCGCTCTGGAGCATCGCGCCGACGCGGCCGGCGACGATCGCCTCGCGGGGACCGGTGCCGAAGACCCGGACCGTGCCGGAGTCGGGGTGCTTGAGGCCGAGGAGGAGGTCCAGGGTGGTGGACTTGCCGGCGCCGTTCGGGCCGAGGAGGGCCACGGTCTCGCCGGGGTGCAGGGTGAGGCTGAGCCCGTCGACGGCGCGTACGTCACCGTACGCCTTGCTGACGCGGTCGAACCCCACCGCGACGTCCTGCTGGGCCGACGCCCCCGTTGTCATCGTCATGCGTGCAATGCTCCCGGGCGGAACGCGCCGGCGGCAGTGCCGCGCATCCCGACTATGCGATGACAGATGTCATGTCGTGCCGGGCCTGCCGTGCCGCATGTGTGAGGGGCGGCCTCCCGACGGGCACCGAAGTGCCGCCGGGAGACCGCCCCCCTGACCGTGAACCGCCCGCCTCAGTTCGGGTTCGTGTCGATGACCGCGACCCGGTTGGTCTTGCTCAGCAGGGCCGGGCGGAGGGTGTTGATGACGTCCTCCACCGTCACCGCCTTCTTCTGCCCCGAACCGCGGGTGATCAGCACGCCGTCGAACGTGTCGCCGTACAGCTTCTTCAGCGCCGACCGGTCGTAGTAGTCGACCAGCTTGCCGTCGACGGCCTTGACCCGGAGGAACTTCCACAGGGAGTTCTCCGGGCTGAACGACACCTGGTGCAGGCCGTCGGCCGTCCTCACGGTCACGAGCCCCGACATCGCCGGCTCCGCGAACGCCTTCATCTCGCGGTCCACCTCGGCCTTGGTGACCGTCGGCTCCTTGGCCGTCGTCGGCACCTTGACCGTGGCCGCCGTGCCCGTCTCCACCTGGGTCCGGTACGCCTGCTGGACGGCCTGCGTCGACTTGGCGACGTCGATGCCCTGGCCACTCCTGCCGTACACGGGGACCGCCTTGCCCGGCTCGAACTTGATCGTGCCGTCGTTGGCGCCGGCGCTGCCCGCGGCCTGCTCCAGCGCCGCCCGCAGCTTCTCCTCGTCGACCGGCATGGCCGGCTCCACGACCCGCTTCTGCCCGAACAGCGAACCGACCACCGACACCGGGTTGTAGTCGCTGTGCGCGGCGTCGGCCACGGTGGCCTTGCTGTCGAGCTGGAGGCCCGCCTGGTCGGGCTTGAGGCTGACGGTGTCGCCGCCGACGCTCAGCTTCATCGCCTTGTTCGTACGGTCGCCGAGCGCCGCATCCAGCTTCTGGACGGCCTCGTCGCGGGTGCCGCCGCCGATGTCGACACCGAGCACGGTGGTGCCCTTGGGCACGTCGGAGTGGTTCATCAGCAGGCCCGCGCCGTACGCGACGCCGCCGGCGAAGACGAGCACGCCGATGAGCAGGGCCGTCTTGCTGCGGCCCTTCTTCTTGGCCGGCTTGGCGGCGGCCTTGGCGTTCGCGCCCTGCCCGGAGGGGGCCGGCTTCGGCTGGGGCGCGTCCGGGAGCTTCGGGGGGGTGTGCGGGCCCGAGGGCTCGCCGCCGCCCGGGCCGCCGAAGGGCCGACCGCCCTGGCCGTCGGACGGGATGACCGGGATGCCACTGGTCAGGGTGTGTCCGGAGACGTTGTCGCCGGCCCCGTAGCCCTGGCCGCCGGGGACGGGGTGCTGCGGGGTGAGCACGGCGGTGTCGTCACTGAGCCCGCCGCCGGGCAGCGCGCCCTGTGCGGCGGCCCGGTCGCCCTGACCGCCCTGCACACCCTGGCCCGCCGGGGCGCCGGGCACGCCCTGCCGGCCGGGACCGCCGGGCGCGCGCCGGACCGGCAGGCCTGCGAGCGGGGTGTCGCCCGTGACCGGTCCGGTGGTCGGCCCGGCCGGGGCGCCGCCGTCGGTGCGGGGGCCGCCGGCCTGGGAGAAGTACGGGAGCTCGTCCGGGTGCGGCAGGCCGGCGTCGGGTGCGCCGCCCACCGGGAAGGACCCGGTGTCCTCCGGGGAGCCGGTCGCGTAGGGGCCGCCGGGGGCCGCGGGGGCTCCGAAGGGCTCGCCGCCGTACGGTTCACCGGCGTACGTCCCCCCGCCGTACGGTTCACCACCGTAGGTTTCACCGCCGTACGTCTCACCGCCGCCGACGGCGTACGAGCCGGTGTCCTCCGGGGAGGAGGGGTACGCCTCGCCGTCGGGACCGTAGGCGCCCGCCGACGGGTCCACGGCGTCGGCGTCCGCGTCGCCGCGCAGGGAGGCCGCGGCGAGGGCCGCGGAGACGTCGAAGGAACCGGTGCCGCCGCCGTGGCCCGGGGCGACGGGGCCGCCGGTGGCACCGGGGAGCCCGGCGCCGTTCGTACCGCCGGAGCCCGGGCGGGAGCCGGAACCGGGTCGGCCGCCGGAACCGCCGGGCCGCGCACCGCCGTTGCCGGGGCCGGCCCCTGCCGGTCCACCGGCGGCCGGACCGGCGGGCAGCGCCCCGCCGCCCTGCTGCGCCCTGCTCCCCGACGCCCCGGAGGTCCCGGACGTCCCAGAGGCTCCTGACGTCCCGGACGTCCCCGGGCTGCCGGAGGACTTGCGCGGGGCGAACCAGTCGCTCGTCTTCTCCTTCTCCTCGGCCGGGGCCGGGGACGACTGCGGCGTCACGGCAGGGAACTCGGCCGTGCCCGCGCCACCGGAGCCTCCGGGGACGCCGGGGCTCCCCGCCCCGTCGTACGCGCCGAGCGCCCGCATCGACCCGGTGGTCTCCGGATCGGCCGAGCCGCCGAGGTCGTCGGCGGCGGGGCCGGACGCGGAAGCGGAACCGGAGCCCCCGTCCTCGGCGCCGCCCGTCGCCGCGGACGCGTCACCGGCCACCGGCGTACGCATCACGACCGGCGGAATGGGCCGCGATCCGGGGATGTTGATGCGGATGCGCGTGGTCAGCGTCGTCTCGGTCTTGCGCTCCTCCGGCCGCGCTCCGCCGCGGCCCGCGTCGGCGCCGTCCTCGGAAGCCGTGGGGGTGCCGTACGGCGGCGTCCCCGACGGGTACGCGGCACCACCGCGCCCGTTGCGCCCGTTGCGCCCGGCGGACGAACTGTCAGTTTCACGACTCAAGGCAGGTTCTCCCGGTTGGCTTCACCGCCGGCCGCGACCTCACAGTGGGAGTCCCCCTGCTCGCACGGGAGCGAGCGCCCGGGGCAGGCGCGGCGGCGCGCACCACGATACTGGCCGCTTCAGGTCCCCCGAGCGCGTCCACCGGGGAAACTCCCACGGGACCCGCACGGAGAGGAAGCGGCGAAGTGGTACGTCACTTGGCAAGTCGGGCACGGGGCCCGTCGGGTTGCCGTCCCTGGGCAAGCGTGGCGCACATCACAGCGACGACGATGCCGCCGAGCAGGAAGAGATACGAGCCGATCCCGGCGCCGAACAGGAAGTCGCCCTCGGGCCGGCTGGCGGTGAGCAGGATGACGGCGATCATCCAGCCGGCGGCCGGCGCGACGGCTCCCGCGCGGGTGTTCAGGGCGCGCGAACCGCCGAGGAAGAGCCCGGCGGCTCCGGCCAGGGCGAGCAGCAACCCGCCGGGGAACCAGCCCGGTTGCACGAGCGTACCGGCGGCGCCGACGACCGCGCCGAGGACGAACAGCCCCAGGTAGGCGGCGGCCCGCCCGGGCGACGGCATGGACAGCGGCTGCGCGAGCCCGCTGCCGGGGCCAGGGCCCGGTCCGCCCGGCGTACGTGTACTCATGCCTCGCTCACTCCTTCGAACAGGTCCCGTTCCCGCTCGGCACCGCGCTCACCGGTACCCCGCTCGCCGCGCGCCAACTCGTAGAACTCGGTGGTGAACAGTGGCTGCGCGAGGTGGTTGGAGAGGGCGAACCAGGGTTCGGCGACGTCGATCTGGGTGGCGTGGGCGCGCATCGCGGCGGCCTTCGCGACGGCGAACGCGGTGCCGTCGATGGCGGCGGTGACGCGCTCGTCCGCCACGACCCCGGGGACGTCGGCGATGCTCGCCGCCGAGTCGAACGGGAGCTCGGGAAGCGCCTGTGCGAGCCGGGCGAAGGCGTCCTCGGCGTACGGCCGGGGCACCCGGTTCCAGTAGACCTTGGCGATCTCCCAGGGTTCCCCCGCCGCCGGGAAGGCGGTGGCGTCGGCGGCGAGTTCGGCGGCGCGCATGGCGATGCGGTGGGCCTTGATGTGGTCGGGGTGGCCGTAGCCGCCGTTGTCGTCGTAGGTGACGAGGACCTGGGGGCGTACCTCGCGGATCACCTCGACGAGGTGTCCGGCGGCCTCGTCGAGGTCCGCCTGCCAGAGGCAGTCGGGGTCCTCGTTGTCGGGCAGCCCCATCATCCCGGAGTCCCGGTAGCGGCCGGGGCCGCCGAGCAGGCGTACGTCCGTCACGCCCAGGGTGCCCATCGCGGCGGCGAGCTCGCGCAGCCGGTGGGCGCCGAGCAGGTCGGGGTCGCCGGCGAGGTGGGCCAGCGCGTCCGGGATCACCTCGCCGCGTTCGCCGCGGGTGCAGGTGACCAGGGTGACGTGCGCCCCTTCGGCGGCGTACCGGGCCATGGTCGCGCCGTTGTTGATCGACTCGTCGTCCGGGTGCGCGTGCACGAGCAGAAGACGCCGGTCGGGCAGATCGGTCATGGCCCCACCCTACGAGGCGGGCGGCGTACCCCGCGCCCCTCGGGGGGCGGGGCACCGCGAGGGCACGGGGCACCGCGCGAGAAGCCCCGCCGGCCGCACGCCGGCAACGCACCCCGGGGTCCAAGGGGCGGAGCCCCTTGTCAAGGACGGGAAGAGCAGGGCGGCGGGGGCGGAACCCCTCCCCGCTCAGCCCTCCGCGGCCGCCCGCTCCCCCGCCCCCCGCCTCCGAAGCCCCGCCCGCAGCAACGCCGACGGCCGGTACCCCATCTGGATGGCCCCGACGTCCTCCCCCGGCGGCACCACCTCGTCGATCCGGTCGAGCACGTCGTCGCTCAGCTCGACGCCCACCCCCGCCAGCAGATCGTCGAACTGCTCCTCCGTGCGCGGCCCGAGGAGCGCCGCCGTCACCCCCGGATGCGCCAGCACGAAGGCGACCGCCATGTGCGTCAGCGAAACGCCCGCCTCCTCCGCGACCGGCACCAGCCGCTCCACCGCGTCGATGCGCCGGGCGTCCTCAAGGTGCGCGAACCACGGCCCGCTCCGGCTCAGCGTCGACGCCTGCCCCTTGCGTACGCGCCCGGTCAGCAGTCCCTGCGCCAGCGGGCTCCAGACGAGCGTGCCCATGCCGAGCCGCTGGGTGACGGGGAGGAGCTCACGCTCGATGCCCCGGTTGAGTATCGAGTAGTACGGCTGTTCGCTGCGGAAGCGCGCCAGCCCCTGCCGCTCGGAGATCCAGTGCGCCTCGACGAGCCCCGAGGCGGGCTGCTTGGAGGTGCCGATCGCCCGCACCTTCCCGGCCCGGACGAGATCGGTGAGCGCGGAGAGCGTCTCCTCCAGATCGGTCTCGTCGTCGGGGTAGTGGTACTGGTACAGATCGATGTAGTCGGTCTCCAGCCGCCGCAGCGAGTCCTCGACGGCGGTCATGAGATAACGGCGCGAACCGCCCCGCCGGTTCGGCCCGTCCCCCATGGGGTTGGAGAACTTGGTGGCGAGGACGACGTCGTCGCGGCGCCCCTTGAGCGCCTTCCCGACGATCCGCTCCGACTCGCCGTGGGAGTAGTTGTCGGCCGTGTCGATCAGGTTGATGCCGGCGTCGAGCGCCTTGTGGATGATGCGGACCGTTTCGTCGTGGTCGGCGTTGGCGAGGGCGCCGAAGTTCATGGTGCCGAGCGCATAGGGGCTGACCTGGATGCCTGTGCGGCCGAGGGTGCGGTAGCGCATGGGACGATCTCCCGGAGAGGAAACAGGAAGCAGGAAGAGCAGGAGGCAGCAAACGGAGAGCTTCTCCGCTTGCTCGCGACGACGACTATACGGAGAAAGTCTCCGCTTGGGCACAGCCAAGCGGAGAATGCGTCCGTTTCCGTGCTCCGTGGAGGCACCCGTGAAGGAGGTCCCGATGGACGACGCACCGTCGCAGCCACAACCACAGCCACAGCCGCGGCCGATGCGTGCCGACGCGCGCCGCAACTACGACCACATCGTGTCGACCGCGCGCGAGGCCTTCGCCGAACTGGGCGTGGAGGCACCGCTGGACGTCGTCGCCCGCCGCGCCGGAGTGGGCCCCGGCACGCTGTACCGGCACTTCCCCACCCGCGAGACCCTGGTCGCCGCGGTCTACGGACCGGACATCGCGGCGCTCGCGGACCACGCGGCGCAGCTCGCCGAGCAGGAGACGCCGGGCACGGCACTGGAGCGCTGGGTGCGCGAACACCTCGTCGACGCACTCGAACAGCGCGGCATCGCGACGACGTTCAGAACGGCCCTCGCCCTGGCCGGGACCCCCGAGATCCTCCTGCACCACAAGGACCGGTTCATGGCCGCGACGGAGACGCTGGTGGGCGCGGCGAAGGAGGCGGGCTCGGTCCGCGAGGACATCGAGACCCGCGACATCCTGCGTCTGGTCTACGGCATCGCCGCGGCCTCGGCGGACTCCCCGCCCTCCCGCGCCCGCATGCTCCGCGTCCTCTTCGACGGCCTGCGGCCCGCCTAGCCTCCGGCACCCCCGGCCCGCACGGCCTCGCACGGCCTCGCACCAAGATCTATACAGCGCATGTATACGCGCTGTGTATAGTGCGAGCCGTGACGGACTCCTATCTGTTGCCCATACGTACCGCTGCCCTGCTCTTCCCGGGGCTCGCGATGCTGCTGCTCGTACCGATGGCCGTGGTCGTGTACCGGCGGCACGGGGTGATGACCCGCTGGCGCACGTTCTCGCTGTTCGGGGGCGTGTACTACGGGCTCACCGCGTTCTGTCTGACGATCGTGCCGCTGCCGTCCGCGTCGGTGGACGTGTGCGCCGCACACCCCTCGTTCGCGCACCCGCAGTGGATGCCCGGCAGTTTCGTCGGCGACATCTGGAAGGAGGCGCACCATCGCGTCACCTTCCACGACCTGGTGCTCGGCAACCCGGCGGTCTGGCAGACGGTGTTCAACCTGGCCCTGCTGCTCCCGCTCGGGGTCTTCGTGCGCGTGCACGCCCGGCGGGGGCCGGTGGCCGCCACCCTGGCGGGCTTCGCCGGGTCGCTCTTCTTCGAGGTCACGCAGTACACGGGGCTGTACGGGCTCTACGCGTGCCCGTACCGTCTCTTCGCCGTGGACGATCTGCTCGCCAACACGGCGGGTGCGGCGCTCGGTTGGGCGCTGGCCGGGCCGTTGGCCCGCGCGCTGCCGGAGCTGAGCACGCTGGACGCGCGCGCCCTCGATCCGCTGAAGGTTCCCTTCGGCCGGCGGCTGGTCGCGTTGCTGCTCGACGTGACGGGCGTCGTCCTGCTGTCCGGGTCGGCCGCCGTGCTGGTGTTCCTCGTCCTGGGCCCGGACCCGGTGCCATGGGTCCCGCTTCTCGTCTGGCTGGTCTGGTTCGTGGTGGTGCCGCGCTGGAGCGGCGCGACCCCCGGCAAGCACGCGCTGCTGCTGAAGCTGGTCACGGGGAGCGGCGACAGGCCGGGGACCGGCGCGCTGTCGCTACGGGCCGCCCTGCTCGGCCTCCCCTTCGCCCTGATGTGGTTCGTCGCGGGCACCGCCCTGCCCGACGTCGCCTTCCGCGCCGCCTCCGCCGGAACGGAGGCCGTACGGGACGTCGGCTACCGGGACGTGGCGTACGCCCTGGCGGCCGACCCGGCGACCACGACGGCCGGCTTCCTCGTCCCCGGCGCCTGCCTGGCCGTCGTCGCCTGGTGGATACGCGCGGTCCGCCGGCACCCCGAGGGCCTGGGCCCCCACGAGGTGCTGTCCGGTGTACGGAACGAAGCTTTGCCGCACACCACACGGCCGCGAGCCATACGCGTGGCCCCGGACGCCGAGTCGGTGACCGTCGCCGCGGACACCGCCAGCCGGCACCGTCGCGGCAGCGACCTGCGGGCCCCCTGAACACCCCCTCGCGGCCGTCGTAGTTGCGGAGGGGGTGGTGTTCGTCCACGTGCGCGACTCGTGCGCGACTCCACGAACGCCGAAGGCCCCCTTCTCGCCTTCGCCCCCTCCGCCCGGGCCGGCTTCGTACCGTTCGCGTCGGAGGTGTGAAAGAACCGGGCTGCGACGCGTACACCGTCGCATCCGGGGCAGCCGGACCTCGGGAAGGTCACCGCACGGGCTTCGGACCTCGCGTCCGGAGCCCGTGCCCCGCCCTGTTCCGTGGGTCCCGGGGGCGCGAAGGCGCGCGGGACCCCTGCGTCAGAACTTGATGCTGCCGATCATCCCCGCGATGTTCGTCGTCAGGTCGTTGATCGTCGGGGCGATCGTCGAGGAGGCGAGGTAGAAGCCGAGGAGCACGCAGACCACCGCGTGTCCGCCCTTCAGGCCTGACTTCCTGATCAGCAGAACGACGATGATCGCCAGCAGCACCACCGCCGAAATCGAGAGTGCCACGGCGGTTCACCTCCAAAGATCCCAGGGACGCGGGGGGTCGGACTATGGGGGCAGACATATCCGTACAGCAGCCAGCGGGTTCATACCCACTATGCGCTTGTGATCATAACTATCCGGGCGCGCGCATCGTCCCGCGCACGGCCGCACAAGGGGGCGCATGGCCAATATGGTCGGGGCATGACGACCGAGCCACTTTCCTTCCCGCGCCAACACGCGCGTACCCAACGCTTCACCCTCGGCGCGCCCCGTGCGTTCACGGTCGGGCCGGACGGGTCGCGGGTCGCGTTCCTGCGGTCCGCGTCCGGGACCGACCGGGTGCAGCAGCTGTGGGTTCTCGACCTGGAGGGAGGCACGGAACGGCTCGCGGCCGACCCCGCGGCCCTGCTCGCGGGCGCCGACGAGCAGTTGCCGCCGGAGGAGCGCGCCCGGCGCGAGCGCAGCCGCGAGGGGGGCGCGGGCATCGTCGGCTACGCCACCGACGGCGCCGTCGAGTTGGCGTCTTTCGCCTTGTCAGGGCGGCTGTTCGCGGCCGAGCTGCGGGCCGGTACGGCGCGCGAACTGCCCGCCGCCGGGCCGGTGATCGACCCCCGCCCGTCCCCCGACGGGCGGCATGTCGCCTATGTCGCCGGGGGCGCGCTGCGGGTCGTGGGCGCGGAGGGCGAGGACGACCGGGCGCTGCTCGCACCGGAGTCGGAGGGCGTTTCGTACGGTCTCGCGGAGTTCGTCGCGGCCGAGGAAATGTCCCGTTCTCGCGGGTTCTGGTGGTCCCCCGATTCGGACCGGCTGCTGGTCGCGCGGGTGGACGACGCCCCCGTACAGCGGTGGTGGATCTCCGACCCGGCGCATCCGGGCCGGGCCCCGCAGCCCGTGGCGTACCCCTCGGCGGGTACGGACAACGCGGACGTACGGCTGTTCGTGCTCGGCCTGGACGGGGTGCGCACGGAGGTGGTCTGGGACCGCGCCGGCTACCCCTATCTGGCGCGAGTGCACTGGTCAGCGGCGGGTGCGCCACTGATCCTCGTACAGGCCCGCGACCAGCGCAGTCAGCTCATCCTGGCCGTGGATCCGAACACCGGAGCGACCCGGATGGTGCACGCCGACGAAGATCCAACTTGGCTCGATCTTTTCCCCGGTGTGCCGTGCTGGAGCCCCTCCGGACAGCTCGTGCGGATCGCCGACGAGGGCGGGGCGCGGGTCCTCGCGGTCGGCGAACGCCCGCTGACCGGGCCGCAGTTGCATGTGCGGGCGGTACTTGACGTCACCGCCGACGACGTCCTGGTCTCGGCCTCCGCCGGGGCGGGCGCGGCCGAGCCGGAGCTCGGCGAGGTGCACGTCTACCGGGTGAACGAGCTGGGGGTGGAGCGCGTTTCGCAGGAGCCCGGCGTGCACTCGGCGGTGCGCGCCGGGGGCGTGACCGTGCTGGTCAGCGCGGTGCCGGACCGGCCGGGCCCCCGTGTGCAGGTACTTCGCGGCGGCAAGCCGGCGACGACCGTGGCGTCGTACGCGGAAAGTCCGAATTTCTCCCCGTGCGTGAGCCTCGTAGAGGGGGGCGCACGGAAAATCCCATGCGCCGTGCTTATGCCTACGGACTACCCCCGTGAGACCGGCGGTCCCCGTTTGCCGGTGCTCATGGACCCCTACGGCGGTCCGCACGGCCAGCGGGTGCTGGCCGCACACAACCCGCACCTCACCTCGCAGTGGTTCGCGGACCAGGGCTTCGCGGTGGTCGTCGCGGACGGGCGGGGCACGCCGGGCCGCTCCCCCGCGTGGGAGAAGGCCGTGCGGGACGACCTCGCGGAGGTCGTCCTCCAGGACCAGGTCGACGCGCTGCACGCGCTCGCCGAGGAGTTCCCGCTCGACCTGGACCGGGTCGCGATCCGCGGCTGGTCCTTCGGCGGGTACCTCGCCGCACTCGGCGCACTGCGCCGCCCCGACGTCTTCCACGCGGCGGTGGTCGGCGCGCCGGTCACCGATCTGCGGCTCTACGACACGCACTACCAGGAGCGGTACCTGGGCCTGCCCGGCGAGCAGCCGGAGGTCTACCGGCGCAACTCGCTGATCGACGACGCGGGGCTGGTCGACGCGGCGGAGGGCCCGCACCGGCCGATGATGATCATTCACGGGCTGGCGGACGACAACGTCGTCGTCGCGCACTCCCTGCGGCTGTCGTCGGCCCTGCTGGCCGCCGGGCGGCCGCACGAGGTGCTGCCGCTGTCAGGGGTCACGCACATGACCCCGCAGGAGACGGTCGCGGAGAACCTGCTGCGGCTGCAACTGGACTTCCTGCGACGGTCGTTGGGGATCGCTTAGGGGGCCCCTGACGCAAACCGCACGACGGGCGGGCCGCTCACGGCACCGGAGCGGCCCGCCCACGCCGCGCGAGGGGGGGCGGGGCGCACGAGGGGGCGGGGGCGCGAGCGCGGGGCGCGCGAAGGTGCGAGGGTACGGCGTGCGAGGGTGCGGGGCGTGCGAAGCTGCGGGGCGCGCCGTGCGCTACCCGCGCAGGACTTTCGTCGCGATCTCCAGGAAGTCGCGCAGGCGTTCGTCCCGGCTGCCCTCGGGGGCCGCCAGGCATGTCTCGTACGGCTCGGCGTCCGTGATCGGGACGGCGACGAGATCGGGACGGGAGTAGGTGCGGGCCACGCTCAGCGGGCCGAGGCCGATGCCGTAGCCGGCGGCGATGAGTTCGAACTTCTCCTCGACGGAGGCCGTACGGCGCTGCTGCGCGTCGAGGATCTTCTCGCCCGCCAGATCAGCCCAGGTCAGCGAGGTGCGGCCGGCCAGTGGGTGGGCCGCGGGCAGGCACGCGACCTTCGGCTCGTGACCGATGGGGAGCGTGCGCAGCCCGTCGTCGTCGAACGGTCTGCGCAGGAAGCCGACGTGGGCGCGGCCGTCGCGGAGCGGGGCGTGCTGGTCGTACCACTGCAACGGGACGAGGTCGATCTGGACGCCGGGGCGGGCCGCCGTGAAGGCGCGGACCGCCTCCGAGACGTGCAGTCCGGGGGCGAAGGCGACGGCGAGGCGGGCGACGCCCCGGTCGGCCTCGTGCACCCGGCGGACCGCCGCGTCGACGGTGCCGAGGACCCGGCGCGCCTCCTCGTGCAGCCGCTCCCCCGCGGGCGTCAGCTCGACGTTGCGGGTGGTGCGGGTGAGGAGCGCGCAGCCCAGTTCGTGCTCGAAGGCGCGGATCTGCCGGCTGAGGACCGGCTGGGCGATGTAGAGCTGCTCGGCCGCGCGGCCGAAGTGGCGGTGCTCGGCGACCGCGACGAAGTAGCGCAGTTTGCGCAGATCGAGGTCCATACCTGAAGGGTATCAATGAGGCCCCGCATTGATACCCCAAGGGCATCAATCGGCGGGGAAGGGTATTGGACGCGCGGGCGGGGGCGCGCGAAGACTTGACCGCATGATCCTCATCACCACGCCCACGGGCGCCATCGGCAGCCAGGTGCTGCGCAAACTCCTCGACGAAGCCCCCGCGCGGGGCGAGGACCTGCGGGTGATCGTGCGCGACCCCGCGAAGCTCCCGGACGACGTCCGCGACCGGGTCGACGTCGTCGTCGGCTCGCACGGTGACGCCGAGGTCGTCGACCGCGCGTTCGACGGGGTCGACGCGGTCTTCTGGGTCGTGCCCCCGAATCCGCTGGCGGCGAGCCTGGAGGAGGCGTACTCCGGGTTCACGCGGCCCGCGGCGAAGGCGTTCGCCGCGCACGGGGTGCGGCGGGTGGTCGCCGTGTCGTCGGTCGGGCGGGGTACGCCCGTCGCCGGCCGCGCGGGGCTCGTCACAGCCTCGCTGGCCATGGACGACCTGATCGCGGGCTCGGGGGTCGCCTACCGGGCGCTCGCCTGTGCGACGTTCATCGACAACCTGCTGCGGCAGGCGGGGCCGATCCGTGAGCGCGGCGCCTTCACGGACACGGTGCCCGCGGACCGGCCGGAGCCGCCGGTCGCCACGGCGGACATCGCGGCGGCGGCGGTGCGGCTGCTGCTGGACCGGACGTGGACGGGCACGGGCGAGGTGCCGGTCCTCGGCCCCGAGGACCTGACGGCGACCGACCGGGCACGGATCGCCTCCGAGGTGCTCGGCCGGCCCGTGCGGTACGAGCAGGTGTCGCTGGAGGACTACGCGGCCGTGTTCACGTCCCGTGGCGTGCCGGAGGCGTTCACCTCGGGGATGGTGGACATGATGCGGGCGCGGAACGAGGGGCTGGACGAGGGGGTCTCCCGTACGGACGCGGAGACCTTCGTCGGGACGACGTCGTTCCGGACGTGGTGCGAGGAGGTCCTGCGGCCGGCGGTGCTGGGCGCCTGACAGCCCGGGGGCCTGCCGTTCGGCGGGGACGGACGAGCGGTGGAACGCGGCGCCCGCGTTCCACCGCCGGTGACATCGGTCAGCGCGTCCCGCCGACCCAGAGCAGGTACTGGCCACCGGCCACCGGGTCACAGCGCCAGGAGATCCAACGGTCCTGGGGGACGCCGGCGTAGCCCGCGTCCATGCAGGCCTGGTACGACGGGTAGACGCCGGCGGCGACGTCCGGGTTGTTGTCGCCGGCGAAGGCCGTACCGGCGCCGAGGCCCATGCCGCCCACGGCGGTGGCGGCAAGCGCCGCGGACACGAAGAACTTCTTGAGCATGGAAAAACACTCCTGAACGCACGTCACCGATGAACTGGCGTGACTGGGGGGATGGTTGCCGGACGAGGCTACCGAGGAACAGGCTTCCGCGGTCCCGGCCGTCGATCTTGGGCCGGAAAAGTCGCACTCTTGGCCCGTACCGCGAGGGTGACGTGCGGCGGAGGTGAACGGCAGTGGGCCGCCCGCCTTCCGGCGGCCGAACACCGTCGTGGCGAGCCCCCGCTTCCCGGCGCCCTACGGCGCGACCGCCGTGCGCTCCGCCGCGAAGTGGCACGCCGAGGGATGGGGCATCGGCGTTGTGCCGTGGAGTTCCAGCAGGGGGGACTCCGTCTCGCAGCGCGCCTCCGCCTTGAAGCAGCGGGTGCGGAAGCGGCAGCCCGTGGGGATGTTCGCCGGGGACGGGACGTCGCCCGTGAGGATGATGCGGTCGTGGCGGGCGCGGGCCGTCGGGTCGGGGACCGGGACCGCGGAGAGCAGGGCCTGGGTGTACGGGTGGGTCGGGTGGTCGTAGATCTCCGTGTCCGTGCCCGTCTCCACGATGCGGCCGAGGTACATCACGCCGACCCGGTCCGAGAGGTGCCGTACCACCGACAGGTCGTGCGCGATGAAGACGTAGGAGAGGCCGAACTCCCCCTGTAGGCGGGACAGCAGGTTCATCACCTGGGCCTGGACCGAGACGTCGAGCGCGGAGACCGGTTCGTCGGCGACGACGATCTCCGGGCGCAGCGCCAACGCCCGGGCGATGCCGATGCGCTGGCGCTGGCCGCCGGAGAACTGGTGCGGATAGCGGTTGACGTGCTCGGGGTTCAGGCCGACCACGTCCAGCAACTCCCGTACCTTCCGGCGCCGTTCGCCCTTCGGGGCCGCCTCGGGATGGATCTCGTACGGCTCTCCGACGATGTCGCCCACCGTCATACGGGGGTTGAGCGAGGTGTAGGGGTCCTGGAACACCATCTGGACGTTGCGGCGGACCGCCTTGAGCGCGCGGCCGGACAGTCCGGTGACGTCCTCGCCGCGGTAGCGGATGCGGCCGGCGGTGGGGCGCTCCAGGTGGACGAGGAGGCGGGCGAGCGTGGACTTGCCGCAGCCGGACTCGCCGACGACGCCGAGGGTCTCGCCCGCGCCGAGCACGAGGTCGACGCCGTCGACGGCCCGTACCGCGCCGGCCGCCCGGCGGCGCAGTACGCCCCGGGTGAGCGGGTAGTGCTTGGCCAGCCCGGTCACCTCGAGGATCGGCTCGGACACCGGTTCAGGTGGCGTCATGCAGACACTCCCTCCAGAAGTGGCAGGCGCTGCCCCGGTCCTCGCCTGCCTCGTACAGCGGCGGCTCGTCGGTCAGGCACACGTCGCGGGCGCGCGGGCAGCGCGGGTGGAACGCGCAGCCCGGCGGGATGTCGGTGAGGCTCGGCGGCAGGCCCCGGATGGCGTGCAGCTCGGCGCCCTTGTGGTCCAGACGGGGGATCGAGTCGAGCAGGCCCCTGGTGTACGGGTGGGCCGGGGCCTTGTAGAGGTCGTGGACCGGGGCCTCCTCGACGATCCGGCCCGCGTACATCACGGCGATCCGGTCGGCCACGTCGGCGACGACGCCGAGGTCGTGGGTGATGAGGACGAGCCCCATCGCGTACTCCCGCCGCAGCTCGGCGAGCAGGTCCATGACCTGTGCCTGCACGGTGACGTCGAGTGCGGTCGTCGGCTCGTCGGCGATGATCAGCGCGGGTTCCAGCGCGAGCGCCATCGCGATCATGACGCGCTGGCGCATGCCGCCCGAGAACTGGTGCGGATAGTCCCGTACGCGCTGGGCGGCGGCCGGGATGCGGACCCTGTCCATCAGTTCGACGGCCTTCGCGCGGGCGTCGCGCCGGGACATGCCGCGGTGGACGGTGAACATCTCGCCGAGCTGGTCGCCCACGGTGAGGACGGGGTTGAGGGCGGAGAGCGCGTCCTGGAAGATCATCGCCATCTCCGCGCCGCGCAGCCTGCGGCGCTCCTCCTCCGGAAGGGTGAGCAGGTCACGCCCCTTGAAGCGGACCTCGCCGCCGGTGACGCGGCCCGGCGGGGTGTCGAGGATGCCCATGACGGCCTGTGCGGTGACGGACTTCCCGGAGCCGGACTCGCCGAGCACGGCCAGCGTCTCCCCCGCCGCCACCCGCAGATTCACACCGTTGACGGCGCGGGCGACGCCGTCCCGGGTGCGGAACTCCACGTGCAGGTCGCGTACGTCGAGCAGCGGGGCGGCCTCGTCCGCCGTTCCCGGCGCGGGCCTCGCGTTCGCGTCACGTCGCACGGCGGCTCACCTCAGCTTCGGGTCGAGGGCGTCGCGCACCGCGTCGCCGAGCATGATGAACGCCAGCACGGTGAGCGCCAGCGCTCCGGCGGGCCACAGCAGCATGTGCGGGGCCTGGCGGATGTACGGGGAGGCGGCGGAGATGTCGATGCCCCAGCTCACCGTGGGCGGCCGGAGCCCGACGCCGACGTACGACAGGGTCGCCTCCAGCGCGATGTACGTGCCGAGCGCGATGGTCGCGACGACGATCACGGGGGCGACGGCGTTGGGCGCGATGTGCCGCAGCAGCAGCCGGGTGTGGGAGGCGCCGAGCGCGCGGGCTGCCTGGATGTAGTCGTGCCGCCCCACGGTGAGGACCGAGCCGCGGGCGATCCGGGAGATCTGCGGCCAGCCGAGCAGCACCATGAAGCCGACGACGGGCCAGATGGTGTCGCTGGTGACGACGGAGAGCAGGACCAGGCCGCCGAGCACGACCGGGATGGCGAAGAACACGTCGGTGAGGCGGGACAGGACCGCGTCCCCGACCCCGCCGAAGTACCCGGCGAGCCCGCCGAGCACCGACCCGAGCAGCGCGACCCCGGCCGTGGCGAGCACCCCGACGCCGATGGAGATCCGGGTGCCGTACACCGTCCGGACGTAGACGTCACAGCCCTGGCCGTCGAAGCCGAAGGGATGCCCCGGGCGGGAGCCCTCCTGGGCGTTGGCCAGGTCGCAGGAGAGCGGGTCGCCGGGGGCGATGAGCGAGGGGCGCACGGAGATGACGAGGAGGAAGAGGATGACGAGCGCGGAGATGAGGAAGACGGGGTTGCGCCGCAGGTCGTGCCAGGCGTCGGACCAGAGGGAGCGGGGCTTCGCCGTCTTTTCCGACGGCGGTTCCGGGGAGGGCTCGAGTGTCGCCGCCTCGCCCACCGCGAGGTCCATCGTGCCGCCGGTGCCGGTCGGGGCGACGGCGCCGCCGGGGCCCGTACCCGCGACGGTGCCGTCCGCCCCGCCCGGCTCGAAGGCCTCGTACGGCTCGTAAGGTCGCTCAGGCATAGCGGATCCTCGGGTCGAGTACGGCGTACAGCAGGTCCACGAGCAGGTTCGCGGCGAGGAAGACCAGCACCAGGACCGTCACGAAGCCGACGACGGTCTGCGTGTTCTGGCGCAGGATCCCCTGGTAGAGCTGGAAGCCGACGCCGTGGATGTTGAAGATCCGCTCGGTGACGATCGCCCCGCCCATCAGCGCCCCGATGTCGGAGCCGATGAAGGTGACCACGGGGATCAGCGAGGTCCGCAGCAGATGCCGGACGATCACCCGGCGGCGCGGCAGCCCTTTGGCGACGGCGGTGCGGACGTGGTCGGCCCGCAGGTTCTCCGCGATCGAGGTGCGGGTGAGCCGGGTGACATAGGCGAGGGAGACGGAGGCCAGGACGAGGCCGGGCACGATCAGCTCGTCGTAGCTCGCCGCGAGCGAGACGGACGGGGTGATCCAGTGCCACTGGACGCCGAGCAGGAGTTGCAGCAGCAGCCCGGTGACGAAGGTGGGGACGGAGATCACGACGAGGCTGAACATCAGCACCCCGGTGTCGACGGGCCGGCCGCGCCGCAGCCCGGTGACCACGCCCAGGGTGACGCCGAGGACGACCTCGAAGACGATCGCCACGAGGGTGAGCCGCGCGGTGACCGGGAAGGACGCGGCCATCAGCGCGGTGACCTCCTGCCCGTTGAACGCGGTGCCGAAGTCGCCGGTGAAGACGTTGCCCATGTAGGTCAGGTACTGCTGCCACACGGGGCGGTCGAGGCCGAACTCGGCCCTGAGCCGGGCGGCGGTGGCGGCGTCGCACGCCTTGTCGCCGCAGAGTCCGGCTACGGGGTCCCCCATGACGTTGACCATGAGGAAGATCAGCAGGGTGGCCCCGACGAAGACGGGGATCATTTGCAGCAGTCGCCGCAGCACGTACTGGCCCATGGCTGGTCAGCTCACCTCGATCCGGTCGTACACCGGCACGCTGAAGGGGTTGAGTGCCACGCCCGAGAGCCGGCCCGAGTAGCCCGCGCTGCCGTTCTGGTACCAGAGCGGGATGGCGGCCATCTGGTCCCGGACCACCTCCTCGGCCTGCTGGAACAGCTTCACGGAGGTGGCCTGGTCGACGGCGGCATTGGCCCGGTCGACGAGGTCGTCGAACGTCTCGCTGGACCACTTGCCGTCGTTGGAGGAGGCGCCCGTGTAGTAGAGCGGCTGGAGGAAGTTCTGGATGAGCGGGTAGTCCATCTGCCAGCCCGCCCGGAAGGGTCCGGCGATCTTCTTCTGGGTGATCTGGTTGCGGTAGTCGGCGAAGGTGCCGACGGGGTTGGCGACGCAGGCCCGGTCGTCGTCGAGCGCGTTGTTGATGGAGTGGCAGACGGCGTCGACCCACGCCTTGTGGGAGCCGGTGTCCGCGTTGTACGTGAGCCTCAGCTGCCCCCCGGGCAGTCCGCCGCCCTCCTTGACCAGCGCCTTCGCCCGCTTCGGGTCGTAGCGGCAGGCGTCGCCGCACAGGCCCTCCTGGTAGCCGCCCTCCGTGCCGAGGACGGGTGAGGTCCAGTCGGTGGCGGGGGTGCGGGTGCCCCGGAAGATGGTGCGGGAGATCTGGTCGCGGTCGATGGCCATGGACAGGCCGGTGCGGACCTTCGCCATGCCGGGCTTGTCCCATTTCCCGTCGTAGAACGGGAAGGCGAGGGTTTGCAGGATGCCGGCCGGGACGTTGATGTACCGGCCCTGGAGATCGCTCCTGACGTTCTTGAGCTGGGCGGCGGGGATGTCGTCGGCGAGGTCGAGGTTGCCGGACATCAGGTCGGTGTAGGCGGTGTTGCTGTCGGTGTACACCTTGAGGTCGACGCCGCGGTTCTTCGCCCTGTCGGGGCCGGGGTAGGCGTTCCAGGTGCGCAGCGACATCTGCGCGCCCCTGACGTACGACTTCACGCGGTAGGGCCCGTTGCCGACCGGCTTCTCCAGCCAGGCGGCGTGGTCGGTGAAGAACGCGCGGGGCAGCGGGGCGAAGGCGGCGTAGCCGAGGGTGTCGGGGAAGCCGGAGAAGCTCTGGTTGAGGCGGACGGTGAAGGTGCGCGGGCCGGTGATCCTCAGTCCGGAGAGGGTGTCGGCGGTCTGCTTGCCGGACTCGGGGTGGACCTTGTCGTAGCCGTCGATGTAGCCGAAGAAGTACGCGCACTTCTGGTTGTTCTTCAGGCTCGCGCCGTAGTTCCAGGCGTCGACGAAGGAGCGGGCGGTGACCTTCTCGCCGTTGCTGAAGGTCCAGCCGTCCTTGACGGTGACGGTGTAGGTGCGGGAGTCCTTGGTCTCGATCCGCTCCGCGAGCATGTTCTCGGCGGCGCCGGTCTTCGGGTCGTACCGCTTGAGGCCGCGGAAGATCATGTCGAGCACCTTGCCGCCCTGCACCTCGTTGGTGTTGGCCGGTTCCAGCGGGTTCTGCGGGTCGCCCCAGGAGGAGCTGAGCACACCGGGGCCGCCGTCGGCGGCGGCGGGGGAGCCGCAGCCGGTCGCGGTGAGCAGGAGAACGGCGAGGGCGGCGGTCCAGCGGACGGGTGCGGCTCCCTGCATGGTGCCTCCTCGGGTACGCGCCGGGCGCCGACACCGGCGTGCGGCGCTTCACCCGCCACCTTTTCCTCTTATAGGACATCACGCACATTCAGCCCGCCTGTACGAGTTACGCGTCCCCCGTCCGGCCCATGGACGCCGCAGGCGCACCGCCCCGACGCGACCTCACGCGCACCATCCGTCACGGCTCCACCAGGAACGCTTCAACGGTCTGAACCAATGTCCGCGACGCGACCGTCAACTCGGCGTTTCCGCAGGCCACATAGGCAGTTCACGCACCGTTGACGGGCCCGGAGCGGCGCTGATAGACACACTCATCGACCCAGCCGCCGCCACCCTCCCGACGGAGACCGAACACAGTCCAACCAGCCGTTCCTGTGCGAGTGATGACATGAGGTCACAACCATGAGCGCGAGAGTCCGACACGGCAGAGGGCACCGGGAACCGCCGGGCACACGGGGAGGGCGGGCCGCACGCCCGGCGGTGCTGCGGCTCGCCGCGCTCACCGGAGCGAGCGCCCTGGCCCTGTCGGCCGCGCTCGTCACGCCCCTGAATCCCTCGCCCCAGCGGGCCGAGGCGAAGGAGGGGGGCGACAGGGTCCTCACGGTCGCGGTGGCGCAGAGCGTCGACTCGCTGAGCCCGTTCCTGGCGACGCGCCTGTCCAGTACGAGCATCAACCGGCTGATGTACGAATACCTGACCGACTACGACCCGGGGGACGCGCACGCCGTCCCGGGCCTCGCCACCAAGTGGTCGCCCTCCGCGGACAAGCTGACCTGGACGTACACCATCCGCTCCGACGCGAAGTGGTCCGACGGACAGAAGGTCACCGCGAAGGACGCGGCCTGGACGTTCGACAAGATGATGACCGACGAGGCGGCGGCCACCGCGAACGGCAGCTTCGTCGCCAACTTCCGGAAGGTGACGGCACCGAGCCCCACCCGGCTCGTCGTCGAGCTAAAGAAACCGCAGGCCACGATGACCGCGCTGGACGTGCCGATCGTGCCGGAGCACGTCTGGTCCAAGGTCGGGGACCTCGCCAAGTTCAACAACGACAAGACGTTCCCGGTCGTGGGCGACGGCCCGTACGTCCTCACGGGCTACAAGGCCGACAGCTATGTACGCATGAAGGCCAACAAGACGTTCTGGCGCGGGGCCCCGAAATTCGACGAGCTGGTCTTCAAGTACTACAAGGACGGTGACGCGGCGGTCGCGGCCCTGCGCAAAGGCGAGGTGTCGTTCGTCAGCGGCCTCACCCCCGCGCAGTCCGCCTCGCTCGCGCGGCAGCCGGACATCAAGGTCAACGACGCGCCGGGGCGCCGCTTCTACGCCCTCGCCGTCAACCCCGGCGCCCGCGCCAAGGACGGCACGCCGATGGGCGACGGCGACCCCTCGCTGCGCGACCTGCGGGTACGCCAGGCGCTGTTCCGGGCGGTCGACCGCGAGACGCTCGTCGACAAGGTGTTCCAGGGCCACGCGGTCGAGGGGGCGGGGTACATACCCCCGCGCTTCTCCACGTACTTCTGGAAGCCGTCGGCGGACCAGGAGCTCGGCTACGACCCGGCGAAGGCCGCCCGCCTCCTCGACGAGGCCGGCTACAAGAAGAACGGCGCCGGCAAGCGGCTCGGCAAGGACGGCAAGCCGCTGAGCTACCGGCTCCTGTGCCACGCCACCGACCCGAACGACAAGGCGGTCGGCCAGTACCTCAAGGAGTGGTGGGGCAAGCTCGGCATCGGCGTGACGCTCGACTGCCTCGACAACGTGTCCGACCCGTGGCTGGCCGGCACGTACGATCTCGCGTTCGACGGCTGGTCCGTCAACCCCGACCCGGACTTCGTGCTGTCCATCCACACCTGCGGCGCGCTGCCGGCCACGCCGAAGGAGACCGGCGCGACCGACAACTTCATCTGCGACAAGACGTACGACTCCCTCTACGCCCGCCAGCTCGCCGAGTACGACCCCGCACGGCGGGCCGACCTCGTCAAGCGGATGGAGTCGCGGCTGTACGACCTCGGGTACATGAACGTCATGGCGTACCCCAACGCCGTGGAGGCCTACCGGACCGACCAGATCGCCGGGATCCGGACGATGCCGGCCAAGGCGGGCAACATCTACGGCCAGGACGGCTACTGGAGCTGGTGGTCGGCGAAACCGGCGAAGTCCGACGGTTCGTCGGACGGCTCCTCTTCGACGGGGGTCGTCATCGGGGTGGTCGCGGGAGTCGTGGTCCTGGTGGCCCTGGGCGCGTTCGTAGCCGTACGCCGCCGGGCTACGGCAGAGGACCGTGAGTAGCGCGATGCGCCCCGCAAGGGGCGCGGGACTGTATCAATCTGCGGCTCCGCCGCACGGACGCGACGAACCGCGCCCCGAAAGGGGCGCGGGACTGTATCGATCTGCGGCTCCGCCGCACGGGCGCGACGAACCGCGCCCTGAAAGGGGCGCGGGGAACTGCGCGAGAAACCCCCACCCACCCGCACCCGACAACCCACCCCACGGGGGTCCGGGGGCGCAGCCCCCGGGGACGGGAAGGGTAGGGGCGGCGGGGGCGAGGAAAATCCCGGCGGCACAACCCTCCACCCCCGCCGGGAGGCGACCGTGAGCGCCGGCACCGGCCCCGTACCGGTCCGCGACACCGACACCCCCACGACGAAGCCCGCGCGCAGCGCGACCACCCCCACCGCCTACCTCCGCTACGTCACCGGAAAACTCGCCGGCGCCCTCGTCTCCCTCCTCGCCGTCCTCGTCACCGGCTTCTTCCTCTTCCGCCTCATCCCCGGCGACCCGGTCAAGACGATGACCGGCGGCCGCCCGGTGTCGGCCCAGCAATTGGCGGCGTACCGCCGCGAGTTCGGCCTCGACCTCCCCCTCTGGCAACAGTTCACCGACTACTGCGGCAAGGCCCTCACCGGCGACCTCGGCACCTCCTACCAGTTCCGCACCCCGGTGCTCGACAAGATCACCGAGGCCCTCCCGAACACCCTCCTCCTCACCGGCACCGCCTTCGTCCTCTACACCGCCCTCGGCATCACCCTCGGCACCCGCTCCGCCTGGCGCCACGGCCGCCTCGGCGACCGCCTGAACACGGGCCTCGCCCTGACCCTGTACTCGGTGCCGTCGTTCTGGCTGGGCCTGCTGCTCATCATCGTGTTCTCGGTCGGCGCCGGCCCGGTCCCGGGGCTCTTCCCGACCGGCGGCATGGAGTCGGCCGGCACCCACGGCTTGGGCCACGTCCTGGACGTGGCCCACCACCTCGTCCTCCCCGTCGTCACGCTCGTCGCCGTCGAGTACGGGCAGACGCTGCTGGTCACCCGCTCGGCGCTGCTCGACGAGATGGGCAGCGACTATCTGACGACCGCGCGCGCCAAGGGACTCAGGGACGACCTGGTACGACGCCGGCACGCGGTGCCGAACGCGCTGCTGCCGACCGTGACCCTGGTCTTCGTCAACCTCGGCCGGACGGTCGCGGGGGTGATCCTCGTCGAGACGGTGTTCTCCTGGCCGGGGCTCGGCGGCCTGTTCTACCAGGCGCTGAGCGTGCCCGATCTCCCGCTGGTCCAGGGGCTGTTCCTCTTCTTCGCCTCGGCGGTGATCGTCATGAACACGCTGGCCGACCTGGTGTATCCGCTGCTCGACCCCCGGGTGGGCCGATGACGACCGAAGCCACTCCCCCGGCCGCCGGGCCGGACCCCGAGCCCGGGCCCGAACCCGGCGCCGCCACCGGCCCCGGCCTCGGCCTCGGCGCCGGTCCGCGCGCGCTCGCCTGGCAGCGTCGGCGCCGGGCCGCCGCCCGGTTCTGGCGCCAGTACCGCACCCACCGCTCCGGGCTGGTCGGCCTGGCCGTGCTCGTGCTGTTCGCACTGGTCGCGCTGACCGCGCCGCTGACGGTCGGCTCCGACGTGTCGAGCGTGACCGACGCCCCGGGCCGGCCGCTCCAGGGGCCGAGCGGCGCGTTCCCGCTGGGCGCCGACCGCTACGGCCGCAATCTGCTCGGGCTGGTCGTGTGGGGTTCGCGGGTCTCGCTCCTTGTGGGGCTGCTCGCCGCGGTGCTGTCGGTGGCGATCGGCGCTCTCGTGGGGATCACCGCCGGGCACTTCCGGGGCGCGTGGGCGACCGTGCTGATGCGCGTCACGGACTGGTTCCTGGTGATGCCCACGCTCGTACTCGCCATCGCGCTCGCCACCGTGATGTCCCGTTCGCTCGGCACGGTGGTCCTCGCGATCGGCGTCACGTCCTGGCCCACCACGGCACGCCTCGTCCGCGCCCAGACGCTGGCGGTGGAGTCGCGGCCGTACATCGAACGCGCGAAGGCGCTCGGCGGCGGGCACTGGCACGTCATGTCCCGGCACGTGCTGCCGAACGTGATGCCCCTGGTGCTCGCACAGACGACCCTGATGGTGTCCCTCTCCATCCTCAACGAGGCGACGCTGGCCTTCCTCGGGCTCGGCGATCCGTCGGTGGTGTCCTGGGGCGGGCTGCTCCAGGACGCGCGCGAGGCGGGCGCGGTCAGTTCCGGCGACTGGTGGTACCTGGTGCCGCCGGGCATCGCCATCGCCGTGGTGGCGCTGGCGTTCACGCTGTGCGGGCGCGCGGTGGAGTCCGTCCTCAACCCCAGGCTGGGAGTGACACGTTGACGCTGCTGGACGTGCGGGACCTGCGGGTGACGTATCCGGGCGGGGCGGCCGCGGTACGGGGCGTCGACCTGGCCCTGGAGGCGGGGCAGAAGCTCGGCGTCGCGGGCGAGTCGGGCTCCGGCAAGTCCACACTGGCGCTCGCCCTGCTGCGGCTGCTCCCCGCCGGGACCCGTGTCACCGGGGAGGTCCTGCTGGACGGCGAGGACGTGCTGACGATGCGGTGGGGGCGGGTGCGGGCGGTGCGGTGGGCCGGTGCCTCGATCGTCTTCCAGGGGGCGATGCACTCGCTCAACCCCGTACACCGCATCGGCGACCAGATCGCCGAGCCGATCCTGCTGCACCGCGAGGAGAGCGGGGCCGCGGCCCGGCGCCGGGCGGGCGAGCTGCTCGAACAGGTGGGGCTGCCGGCCGCGCGGGCCTCGGCGTATCCGCACGAGCTGTCCGGCGGGCAGCGGCAGCGCGTGATGATCGCCATGGCGCTGGCCTGCGATCCGCGGCTGATCGTCGCCGACGAGCCGACCACCGCGCTGGACGTGATGATCCAGGCGCAGGTGCTGCGGCTGATCGAAGGGCTGGTCGCCGAGCAGGACGTGGGGCTCATCATGATCAGTCACGATCTGGCGGTGCTCGCCGACACCTGCGACCGGCTGGCGGTGATGTACGCGGGCCGGGTGGTCGAGGAGGGGCCCGCGCGGACCGTGCACGAGCACGCCCGGCATCCGTACGGCCAGGCGCTGTCGGCGGCCTTCCCGCGCATCGGCGACCCGGCCTCCCGGTTCGCCCCGCGCGGTCTGGCCGGTGACCCGCCCGACCCGGCCGCGCTGCCCGGTGGCTGCGCGTTCCATCCGCGCTGTCCGGTGGCGCTGGCGGGGTGCGCGCGGGAGGACCCGGCGCCCCGGGAGGCGGCGCCGGGACACCGGGCCGCGTGCGTGCACGTTCGGCCTGCCGTGCCGGGGCCCGCGGCTCCGGTCGCCGGGGAGACGAGGAGCGGTACATGACGACGACTGCCCCGCCCCTGCTCGGCGCACGGGGGCTGCACGTCACCTTCCCCGGACGGCACGGGGCCGCCCCGGCCCGCGCGGTGGACGGCGTCGAACTGGACATCGGGGCCGGGGAGATCGTGGCCCTCGTCGGCGAGTCCGGGTGCGGCAAGACGACGCTGGCGCGGGCGCTGCTCGGCCTGGTCCGGCCGACGTCCGGGCAGGTCACGTTCGCGGGGGCGCCGCTCACGTACTCCTCGCGGGCGCTGAAGGCGTACCGGCGGCGGGTGCAGCTCGTGCTCCAGGACCCCTCCGGCTCCCTCAATCCGCGGCACACGGTGTACGACGCGGTCGCCGAGGGGCTGCGCATCCACGGGTACGCCGGGGACGAGCGGGCTGCCGTCACCGGGGCGCTGTCCCGGGCGGGGCTGCGGCCGCCCGAGCGGTTCCTGCTGCGCCATCCGCACGAGCTGTCCGGGGGGCAGCGGCAGCGGGTGGTGATCGCGGGGGCGCTCGTCCTGGAGCCCGAACTCATCGTCGCCGACGAGCCGGTGGCCTCGCTGGACGCGTCGGTGCGGGGGGAGATCCTCGCGCTGCTGCTGCGGCTGCGCACGGAGTTGGGGCTGTCGGCGCTGGTGGTGACGCACGATCTGGGGCTCGCGTGGAACATCGCCGACCGGGTGGCGGTGATGTACCTCGGGCGGATCGTGGAGACGGGGGAGGTCGAGCAGGTGCTGTCGGCGCCGCGGCACCCGTACACGCGGGCGCTGCTGTCCGTGCTGCCGGACTCCCCCGGCGAGCCCGTGGTTCTCGCCGGGGAGGCCCCGGATCCCTCGCAGGTGCCGGGCGGGTGCCGGTTCCATCCGCGGTGTCCGGTGCTGAGGAGCGGCGAAGCCGGGCGGGCAGGGGTGGCGGAGGCGTGTCGTACGCAGGACCCGGGGGTCCTGGGCGGCGGTCCGGGGGCGGCTGTCGCCTGCCATTGGGCGCGGGCGCAGACCCCGGCGTGACGCGGGGTTGGCGCCGGGCGCCTCAGAACTCGGGGGGCGTGGATTGTACGGCGGGTACGGGCACGTCGTGGTTGCTCGCGCAGTTCCCCGCGCCCCCAGTGAGGGGCGCGGCCCCTCGGCGCCCCCGCGGCGAAGCCGCGCGAAAGACACGGCCCCGCGCCCCTCACCGGGGGCGCGGGGAACCGGGCCGTGGACAGGCGAGCCGTCAGGCCGCGCCCACGATGTCCTTCTCCTCGGCGAAGTGGCAGGCCGACTCGTGCGCGGCCGGGGTGTCCGCGCCCTTGAAGCGCTCGGGCACCGCCAGCAGCGGTTCCTGCTCGGCGCACTTGTCCTGGGCCTTCCAGCACCGGGTGCGGAAGCGGCAGCCGGAGGGCGGGTTGGCCGGCGAGGGGACGTCACCGGTGAGGATGATCCGCTCGCGGCCCTCCCGCTCCTCGGGGTCCGGCACCGGCACCGCGGAGAGCAGCGCCTGGGTGTAGGGGTGCGTCGGGTGCTCGTAGATCTGCTCGTCGGTCCCGATCTCGGCCATCCGGCCGAGGTACATCACGCCCACCCGGTCCGAGATGTGCCGGACGATCGACAGGTCGTGCGCGATGAAGATGTAGGACAGGTTGAACTCGTCCTGCAACGCTTCCATCAGGTTGATGACCTGCGCCTGGACGGACACGTCCAGCGCGGAGACCGGCTCGTCGCAGATGATGATCTCCGGGTTGAGCGCGAGGCCGCGGGCGATGCCGATGCGCTGGCGCTGGCCGCCGGAGAACTGGTGCGGGTAGCGGTTGATGTACTCGGGGTTGAGGCCGACGACGTCCAGCAGTTCGCGCACCCGGCGGCGGCGGTCGCCCTTGGGTGCCGCCTCCGGGTGGATGTCGAAGGGCTCCCCGATGATGTCGCCCACCGTCATACGGGGGTTGAGCGAGGTGTAGGGGTCCTGGAACACCATCTGGATGTTGCGGCGCACGGCG
Source organism: Streptomyces sp. NRRL F-6676 (assembly GCF_000725625.1). GTDB lineage: Bacteria > Actinomycetota > Actinomycetes > Streptomycetales > Streptomycetaceae > Streptomyces. The sequence goes on along the minus strand of NZ_JOHS01000014.1, from coordinate 17,249 downwards.
GTCAGCGCGCGCCCCGACAGCTTGGTGATGTCCTGGCCCTTGTAGAAGACCTCGCCGGCCGTGGCCCGCTCCAGGTTCATCAGGAGCTTGGCCACCGTGGACTTGCCGCAGCCGGACTCGCCCACGATGCCCAGCGTCTCGCCCTGGTACAGGTCGAAGGAGACGCCGTCGACGGCCTTGACCGCGCCGATCTGCCGCTTGAACAGGACGCCCTGGGTCAGCGGGAAGTGCTTCTTCAGGTCACGCACCTGAAGGATCGGCTCGCCGCGCCCGACGGGCGCCTCGAGCGCGGCGACGGACTCCGCCTCGGAGTGCGCGTTCGCCGTCTCGACCTTGGAGACGTTCGGCGTGGCGTCCGCCCGCTCGTCGTTCTTGCTGAGCTCAGCCATGGATCGTCTCCTCCCAGAAGTGGCACGCCGAGGCGCGGCCCGGCAGCTCGGTGCCGTCCTGCTCGGTGACCTGGAACAGGCGCGGCACCTCGGTGGTGCAGATGTCCCGGGCCTTGGGGCAGCGCGGGTTGAAGGCGCAGCCGGACGGGATGCGCAGCAGGTTGGGCGGCAGGCCCTTGATCGCGTAGAGCTCCTGGCCCTTCTGGTCCAGGCGCGGGATCGAGTCGAGCAGGCCGCGGGTGTACGGGTGCGCCGGGCGCTTGTACAGCTCGTGCACGGGCGCCTGCTCGACGATCCGGCCCGCGTACATCACGGCGATCTTGTCCGCGACGTCGGCGACGACGCCGAGGTCGTGGGTGATCAGGATGAGGCCCATGTTGAACTCGCGCTGGAGCTCCGCGAGCAGGTCCATGACCTGGGCCTGGACCGTCACGTCGAGGGCCGTGGTCGGCTCGTCGGCGATGATCAGCTCGGGCTCCAGGGCCAGCGCCATGGCGATCATGATGCGCTGGCGCATACCGCCGGAGAACTGGTGCGGGTAGTCGTTGATCCGGGCCGCGGCGGCGGGGATCTTGACCCGGTCCATCAGCTCGATCGACTTGGCCTTGGCGTCCTTCTTGGACATGCCCTGGTGGACGCGGAACATCTCGCCGAGCTGGTAGCCGACGGTCAGCACCGGGTTGAGCGAGGACAGCGCGTCCTGGAAGATCATCGCGATCCGGCGGCCGCGGATCTTGCGGCGCTCCTCGGCGGACATGGTGAGCATGTCCTGCCCGCGGAAGCGGATCTCGCCCTGGGGGATCTTCCCGGGCGGCATGTCCAGGATGCCCATGATCGCCTGCGCGGTCACGGACTTGCCGGAGCCGGACTCGCCCAGCACGGCGAGGGTCTCGCCCGCGCCGACGCTGTAGTTCACGCCGTTGACGGCCTTGACGACGCCCTCGCGGGTGTGGAACTCCACGTGCAGGTCGCGCACGTCGAGCAGCGGCCCGCCGTCGGCCCCGGCGTCGCGGGGCGACGGCACGGGGGTGGTCTCTTCGATGGTGGTCACGTACGCCTCCCTCAGCGTGTCTTCGGGTCGAGGGCGTTGCGGACGGCCTCACCGAGCATGATGAATGCCAGCACCGTGATGCTGAGCATGATCGACGGGTACAGCATGATGTACTGCGCGACCCGGATCGAGTTGCCGCCGTCGGAGATGTCGTTGCCCCACGACACTCCGTCCAGGCCGAGGCCCAGGAACGACAGCGTCGCCTCGGCACCGATGTAGATGCCGAGCGAGATGGTGGCCACGACGATGACCGGCGCCACCGCGTTGGGCAGCACATGGCGGAAGAGGATGCGCCCCGTTCCGGCACCGAGTGCCTTGGCCGCCTGGACGTAGTCCGTCGACTTGACGGTGATGACGGAACCGCGCATCACACGGGCCGTCTGTGTCCAGCCGAGGAAGGCGAGCGCCCCGATGACGACCGGGATCGACCGCTCGGTGAAGGAGTTCAGCGCCACCATCGCACCGAGCAGGAACGGGATGCCCATGAACATGTCCGTCACCCGGGACAGCACGGCGTCGATCCAGCCGCCGAAGTAACCGGCGATCATGCCCATCAGGCCGCCGAAGAGCACCACCACGACGGTGGTGCCGGCGCCCACGAGCAGCGAGGCACGGGTGCCGTAGATGGCGCGGGCGTACACGCTGCGGCCCTGGGCGTCGTAGCCCAGCCAGTCGGCCGAGAACACGCTGCCGTAGTGCGGGTGCTGGAGGTAGTGGTTGGCCAGGTCCTTGTCGTTCGGGTCGGCACCCGTGAACAGGCCGGGCCAGGCCGCCATCACCAGCAGCAGCAGGATGAGCACCGCGGAGAGGATGAAGATCCAGTTGGTGCGCAGGTCCTGCCAGGCGTCGCCCCACAGGCTGCGGGTCTTCTCCGGCTTGGGTTCGGGCAGTGGGGCGCCGGCGGCGGCGCCCGCCGTGGCCTTCGTGGCCTGGTCGGCGGATGTGGTGAGCTCAGGCATAACGGATCCTCGGGTCCAGAACCGCGTAGAGGAGGTCGACGATCAGGCTGCAGAAGAGGTACACGAGGACGAGGATGGTGACCAGCCCGACCAGCGTGGTGCCCTCACGGCGGATGATCGCCTGGTAGATCGTGCCTCCGACGCCGTGGATGTTGAAGATGCCCTCGGTCACGATCGCACCGCCCATCAGGGCGCCGAGGTCGGTGCCGAGGAAGGTGACGACCGGGATGAGCGAGTTGCGCATCAGGTGCACCCCGACCACGCGGCGGCGCGGCAGCCCCTTGGCGATGGCCGTGCGCATGTAGTCGGCCCGCAGGTTCTCCGCCACCGAGGTACGGGTCAGCCGCGCCACGTAGGCGAGCGAGACGCTGGCCAGCACGATGGCGGGCATCAGCAGCTGACTGTAGTTGGTGGCGTCGCTCACCGAGGGATCCAGCAGGTTCAGCTTGAAGGCGAACACCGTCTGGAAGATGTAGCCGAGCACGAAGATCGGGATCGAGATCAGCAGCAGCGTCACGACGAGGATGACGGTGTCGACCGCCTTGCCCGCGCGCATGCCGGAGATGACACCGAGCACGATGCCGAGGACCGCCTCGATCGCGAAGGCCATGCCGGCCAGGCGCAGGGTCACCGGGAAGGCGTCGCCGAGGATCTCGGTGACCGGGCGGCCACTGGCGATCTCCGTGCCGAAGTCGAGGTGAAGGACCATGCCCTTCATGTAGTGCCAGTACTGGACCAGGACGGGCTGGTCCAGGCCGTACTGGTGCCGCAGCGATTTCAGGACCGCCGGATCGGCGCCCTTGTCGCCGAAGAGCCCGCGCACGGGGTCGCCGGGCAGGGCGTAGACCATCAGAAAGATGAGCAGGGTCGTCCCGATGAAGACCGGGATCATCTGGAGCAGTCGCCGCGCGACGTAGCGCCCCATGGTGCCTCCATGTCAGTTACAGCGGCAGGCCCCTTTCGCCCCGTACGAGCGGCTTCCCCTACGGATTCCGTACGTACGCGGCGAAAAGGGCCCCCCGGCCTTCCGGCCGACACCGTGCCGCACCCCGCGTGGGTGCGGCACGGCTCACGCTGTCGTCAGCGGTTACTTCTTGACCTGAATGCCGGTCAGGATCGGGTCGCCGTCCTGGGCGTACTTGACGCCCGAGACCTTCTCCGAGTAACCCGCGTTGACCTTGTAGTACCAGAGCGGGATGCTCGGCATGTAGTTGACCAGCTCCTTCTCGACCTGCTGGTACAGCTTCTCCGACTCCTCCAGCGTGCCGGCGGCGTCGGCCTTGGCGATCAGGTCGTCGACCTTCTTGTTCGAGAAGCCGCCCTGGTTGCCGTCGGACTTGGTGCCGAACAGGTCGCGGATGAAGTTGGAGATGAACGGGTAGTCCAGCACCCAGCCGGACCGGTACAGCGACTTGACCTGCTTGTTGTCACGCGCGTTGGTGTCCGACTGGAAGTCGGGCTTGGAGTCGCCGGAGCACTTCACGCCGGTGGCCTTGGTGATGGAGCCGCAGACGGCCTCCACCCACTCCTTGTGACCGCCGTCCGCGTTGTACTGGATGGAGATCTTGTTGCCCGGGACGCCGCCACCCTCCTTGATGAGCTGCTTCGCCTTGGCCGGGTCGAACTTGGTGATGTCACCGGCGGCGTCCGGCTGGTAGCCGAGGACGCCCTTGGCGACCCAGCCGGTGGCGGGCTCACGCGTGCCCTGGAGCACGGTCTTGGTGATGGTGTCGCGGTCGATCGCCATCGACAGGCCCTGGAGGACCTTGGGGTCGATGTCCTTCCACTGCTTGGTGTAGAAGGCGACGGCGATGGTCTGGATCGCGGAGTACGACTGGTCCACGGCACGGTCGCCGAGGTCCTGCTTGTACACCGGCAGGTCACGCGGGGCGACCTGGCGCATCACGTCGAGGTTGCCGGACTTCAGGTCCTGGTAGGCCGTCTCGAGCTTGGAGTAGTTCTTGAAGATCACCCCACCGTTCTTGGCGGCGTTCGGACCCTTGTAGTCGGCGTTCTTGGCGACCTCGATCTGCTTGTTGTGCTGCCAGCTGACGAACTTGTACGGGCCGTTGCCGACCGGGTGCTCGCCCGCGGCCTTGGGGTCCTTGTAGAAGGACTCCGGCAGCGGGTCGAAGACCTCGTAGCCGAGCTTGTACACGAAGTACGGGATCGGCTTCGACAGCGTGATGGTGAAGGTGTTGTCGTCGACGACCTTCAGCCCGGACATGGTGTCCGCCTTGGCCTTGCCCTTGGCCGGGGCGACGTCGTCGTAGCCCTGGATGTCGGAGAACCAGAAGCTGTTGGTCTGCTTGTTGGCCGGGCTGGCGGCCCAGTTCCACGCCTTGACGTAGGACGTGGCGGTCACCGGGGTGCCGTCGTGGAACTTCCAGCCGGGCTTCAGCTTGACCGTGAAGGTCTTGTTGTCCTTCGTGTCGACCGACTGGGCGTTGACCATGACGATCTTGCCGCTGGAGTCGTAGTCGACAAGCCCGGAGAAGAGCGACTTGATAACGATGCTGCCGTTGGACTCCATGGTGTTCGCCGGCTGCAAGGGGTGCTGCGGCTCACCCACCTCGACCGAGAACTTGCCGTTCGGGTCGGCCGCGGCCTTGCTGTCGCCGTCGTCGTTGCCACCACCGCAGGCGGTGGCACCCAGTGCCACTACCGCGGCTATCGCGACCCACTTGGCGCTCTTGGCACCGCGCATGGGTTCCTCCTCATGAGTCCAATGGTTCACCGCATGGTGGGGCACAGGCCATGGCTCCGTCACCGGTGCCTGCAATGGTCAGGTGCCCCCACCGCTCGCGAGTCGCCGCCGGCCTACCGACGCGTGACCCTTCGCTCCGAGCATCTACGCGCCTAACTATCTGCCATCGGCTGGAACCGAACCACACCTCAAAGGTCTCGGTTCGATCACACCTACTGCCCAGTTCTTCCGAAATACGGACAAAGGGTTTGGTGAAAGATCACCCCGAAACAGACTTGTTACACATCTATCGGCACTGGGCGTCCGCATTCCGGACATTCAACGGGAGATCACAGGAGAAATTGGGTTGCGGCGTCCCTACCCGCTGTGCAGAGCCGTCACTCGCAGAGGTGAGGCCGACGCGGGGCGTGCTGTGACGCGCTTCATCCGGGCCCGCCGGCGGCGGCCGGAGGGACGCGGGCCGGGCGGTCACTCGAAAGGCTACGGGTGAACGGAGGGCCCTGATCCGGTCCGGACCCGTCGCAGAGGGTTTTCCCTATGTTCCCCTCGTCTCATTCCCTCCCGCGCCCCGTTCTGCCCGGACGAACGGAAACGCCGGGCACCCCGCAGCGCGGAGTGCCCGGCGTCGCCGGTCGGTGGGGGCGGATGTCAGCCGTGCTTGGCCCGGCTCGCCGCCCGCGCGCGGTCGCGCTGGTCGAGGACGACCTTGCGGATGCGGACCGCCTCCGGGGTGACCTCCACGCACTCGTCGTCGCGGCAGAACTCCAGGGACTGCTCCAGCGACAGCTTGCGCGGCGGCACGATCGCCTCGAACGAGTCGGCCGAGGACGACCGCATGTTGGTGAGCTTCTTCTCCTTGGTGATGTTGACGTCCATGTCGTCGGAGCGCGAGTTCTCGCCGACGATCATGCCCTCGTACACCTCGGTGCCCGGGTCCACGAAGAGCACGCCGCGCTCCTGGAGGTTCGTCATCGCGAACGCGGTGACGGCACCGGCGCGGTCGGCGACCAGCGAGCCGTTGTTACGCGTGGTGAGCGTGCCGAACCAGGGCTCGTGGCCCTCGTGGATGGAGTGGCCGATGCCCGTGCCGCGGGTCTGCGTCAGGAACTCCGTGCGGAAGCCGATCAGACCGCGCGAGGGCACCACGAACTCCATGCGCACCCAGCCGGAGCCGTGGTTGGACATGTTGTCCATGCGGCCCTTGCGGACGCCCATGAGCTGCGTGACCGCGCCCATGTGCTCCTCGGGCACGTCGATCGTCATGCGCTCGACCGGCTCGTGCACCTTGCCGTCGATCTCCTTGGTGACGACCTGGGGCTTGCCGACGGTCAGCTCGTAGCCCTCGCGGCGCATGGTCTCCACGAGGATGGCCAGCGCCAGCTCGCCGCGGCCCTGCACCTCCCAGGCGTCCGGACGCTCGGTGTCCAGCACGCGGAGCGAGACGTTGCCGACGAGCTCGCGGTCCAGACGGTCCTTGACCTGGCGGGCGGTGACCTTGCGGTCCTTGACGGCTGCCTTGGCGTCGGCGCCCTTGCCGGTGCCGCCGCGGCCGACCAGCGGCGAGGTGTTGGTGCCGATGGTCATGGAGATCGCCGGCTCGTCGACCGTGATCAGCGGCAGCGCGATCGGGTTCTCGGGGTCGGCGAGGGTCTCGCCGATCATGATGTCCGGGATGCCGGCGACGGCGCAGATGTCGCCCGGGCCGGCCTTCTCGGCGGGCTTGCGGGTGAGCGCCTCGGTCATCATCAGCTCGCTGATGCGGACGTTGGCGACGGTGCCGTCGCGCTTGATCCACGCCACCGTCTGGCCCTTGCGCAGCTCGCCCTGCTCGACGCGGAGCAGCGCGATACGGCCGAGGAAGTTGTCGGCGTCCAGGTTGGTCACGTGCGCCTGGAGCGGGAGGCTCTCGTCGTACGTGGGGGCCGGGACGTGCGCCAGCAGGGTGGTGAAGAACGGCTCCAGGCTGTCGCTGTCCTGCGGGACGGTGCCGTCCTCGGGCTTGGTGAGGGAGGCGATGCCGTCCCGGGCGCAGGCGTAGACGATCGGGAACTCGATCTGCTCCTCGTCGGCGTCCAGGTCGAGGAAGAGGTCGTAGGCCTCGTTCACGACCTCGTCGATGCGCGAGTCGGGGCGGTCGGTCTTGTTGATGCAGAGGATCACGGGCAGCCGGGCCTGAAGCGCCTTGCGCAGCACGAACCGGGTCTGCGGGAGCGGGCCCTCGGAGGCGTCGACGAGGAGGACGACCGCGTCCACCATCGACAGACCGCGCTCGACCTCGCCGCCGAAGTCGGCGTGGCCGGGGGTGTCGATGATGTTGATGGTGATGGGGTCCCCGCCGTCCTTCGGGTGATACTTCACCGCGGTGTTCTTGGCGAGGATCGTGATGCCCTTCTCACGCTCCAGGTCGTTCGAGTCCATGACCCGGTCGTCGACCTGGTCGAGCTGATGGGCGGCGAAGGCGCCGGCCTGCTTCAGCATGGCGTCGACGAGGGTGGTCTTGCCGTGGTCGACGTGGGCGACGATGGCGACGTTGCGGATGTCGTGACGCGTAGCAGTCACAGCCATGGTGAGGCGTATCTCCCGGGATTGAGGACGGCCGGCGTGTCCGTCAGAGTCGCGCCGGCCATGCCGGGCATTGCACGCCTCGGCCGTACACCATGGTACGTGCCGGCGCCGGCCCGGGCTGTCCGGGCCCGGAGGGCTCCCCTCCGACCCCCGGACGCGCTCCGGGCGGGGGCGCCTGGGAGCTCGGGGGTCCGGGGTGCGTTGGCGGGTGCGGGGTCGTTGCGGTTGGTCGCGCCCACGCGGCGGAGCCGCAGAGCGAAACAGCCCCGCGCCCCTGCTTTCAGGGGCGCGGGGAACTGCGCGAGAACCCCCCGCACACCCGCGCCCGCCAACGCACCCCGACCACCCGGGCTCTCCGGGGTCCAAGGGGCGGAGCCCCTTGTCAAGGACGGGAAGGGTAGGGGCGGCGGGGGCGAGAACCCGCCGCCGGCCCCCACCCGCACCCGTCAGGACGACGTGGCGGACGGCGCCGACGGATCAGGGGTCTTCGTCGCGTACCCCATGTCCTCGTACACCGGCGTCCGGAACCCGAACGCACCCGCGTTGACCAGGTCCGGCCGGGCGGCCGTGAGCTGGGGGCGCTGGTAGAGGGGGATGGAGGCCGCGCCGGCCCAGATGCGGGAGTCCGCCTTGCGCATCAGCTCCCGTTCCTTCTCCGGGTCCAGCGTGACGAGCGCCTCGTCGAACAGCTGGTCGATCTGATCCGTCCCGACCCGCGTGTAGTTCTGCTCGACCTTCAGTTCCCCGTCCTCCCCCGGCACGGGCTTCGCGTAGACCGGCCGCGCGTCCGTCGCCGGGAACGCCGTCGCGGGCCAGGAGTACAGCGCGAGGTCGTACTCGCCGGACGCGATGTGGTCCTTGAAGTAGCTGTCGTCCGGCACCTCGGTGATGTTCGTGCGGATGCCAACCTTCCGCAGCATCTCCGCGATCCGCTTCCCCACCGCCCGCAGCGAGGCCGACCCCGGCCCCGACGGCAGGACGAACCGCAGCGACAGCGCCTCGCCGTCCTTCGCCAGCACGGCGTCGGCCGCGCGGGCCGGGGCCGCGGTGCCCTTCGGGGCGTACGCGCCCGGGGCCCCGCCGTGCCGTGCCGTGCCGGGCTCGCCCAGGTACTGCTTGCCGTCCGCGGACCGGGCCGCACGCTCCTCGGAACGCCCGGAGCCGTCGCCGTTCCCGGAGCCCTCCGCCTCGCCGGGCTTGTCGTCCTCGCCGACGATGTACGTGCCGTCGTCGTCGCCCTCGTCGGACTTCTTGTCGTCCTTCTCGCCCTTGCCCCCCGCCGTGTCCTTCTTCTTCTCCTTCTTCACCGGGCCGCCCAGCACCCAGCCCGCGTCGGCGAGCAGGGCCCGGGCCTCCTTGGCGTCCTGACCGCCGAGCGCGCCGCTGTTGTCCTCGTACGCCGGCTGCCCGGCCAGCGCGAGATGGCTGCCGACGGGCACGGCGGGCAGCCCCAGCGGCTTCAGCACGAGCGCCGCCAGCTCCGTACGGTCCAGGGCGCGGGCGACGGCCCGGCGGACCCGTTCGTCGGCGAGGGCGCCCGCGGAGCCGTTGAGGGCGAGCTGGGTGTAGGCGGGTTCGAGCGAGCTGCGGACGACGTACCGGCGCAACGCCTTCCGCCGCGCGGCGGCCTCGGCCTCGTCCTTTGCGTCGCTCTTTGCGTCACTCCCTTCCTCGGCCCTGGCCTCGTCCTCCGTCGTGCCCTTCGCCTTGCCGTCTTCCTTCTTCTTGTGCGGGTCCTTCTTCGCCTTCGCCCCCGCCGCCCCCTGCGACGGCGCCCCGCTCCTCGTGCCGTGCGCGGCGGTGATCTCAACGGCGTCGTCGGGGTCGACCTCGGCGAGGTCGACCTTGTCCCCGGCCAGCGCCTCGATCCGCTCGTCGCGCGGCACCGCCCGCAGCACGATCTTGTCGAGCTTGGCCGGGGAGCCCCACCAACGGGGATTGCGCACGAGAGTGACCTCGTCGTCCTTGCGGTCGACCTTCTTCAGCGCGAACGGCCCGGCCGTCACCTTCAGCTTGCTGCGGGCGCTGTCGTTGAAGCTGTCCGGCGTACCCATGACCTCCTTCGGGTACAGCGGCGTGAACAGCGACTTCCAGTCGGCGTAGGGGCGGGCGAAGGTGACCTTCACCTCGAGGTCGTCGTGGCCGCGCTCGATCTTCGCGATGCGGTCGTACCCGGCGTTGCGGGCCGTCCAGTACGCGCTGTCCTTGCCGGACAGGGCGCGCCACTGCGCGGCGAAGTCGGCGGCGCCGATCTCGCGGCCGTCGCTCCAGACGGCCTGCTGGTTGAGCCGGTACAGGACCACCTGCCTCGGCTCGGTGTCGACCACCTTCGCCGACTCCAGGTAGGCGGGGTTCGGCTGCGGACGGCCGCGCGCGTCGAGCCGGAACAGCGACGGCAGTACGGCACCGGCGACGCGGCTGGTGGCGGCGTCGGCGTCCGCCTGGAAGGTGTTGAGGGTGGCGGGCACGTCGTCCACCGCCCAGCGCAGGGTGCCGCCGTCGGCGACGAGGGCGCGGGCGGCCGGGGCGATGTCCTGGCCGGCCGGCGGCCGGTTCTCCTTCTCGTCGGAGGTGCAGGCGGAGAGCGCGGACACCGTGAGGGCGCCCGCGAGGAGGAACGCGGTCGAGCGCCGCAGGGCGCGCGGCCGGACGCCGTCGTGGGACATCACTGCCACCTCCGGTGGTCCGTCGTCTTCGACTTCGGCACTTTCATCACTCTTGTCGTTCTTGTCGGCTCCTCCGATCAGATGGCGGGGGCCGGGCCCCGCCCAAGCGACACGGCGGCCGCCCCCGCCGAACCCCACCCGTTCGGCCCACCGCACCCCGCGCCCGGCGCGCCCGCCCCGGCTCGTACGCCGCCCCGCGCGCCGGGCACCACCGCCCGCGCCGTCAATCCGTGCACACGGGTTCCCAGGGCGCACTGTGACGCGCGACACTCGCAGGCGCGTGTACGTGCCGCCCCCAGGCCCTGTCCCGAAGGCCCGCGGAAATGAGGTCACGCCCATGTCCGTACAGGACGAACTGACGACCGTTCAGCGCTGTGTCGAGGACCTGGTCAGGTCGCTGCGCCGGCTGGAACAGCAGCTCGGCTCCTCCGGCGGCCTGGAGATGCGCCGGGTCCGGGCCGACGCCGACCATCTGCGCGAGAGCGTCGCCCTGCTGCGCGAGTCCTCCCCCGGACCCGAACGCCCGCACCGCCCACCGCTGTTGACGATCCCCGACACCCCGTACGACAGCACCCTGTGGACGGACTCGGACGACGAGGGGCTCAGGTGACGACCGGTACGGAGCCCCCCGCCACGGATCCCCGTCCGAGCAGCGGCGGCGTACGCGGCGGTACGCGCGCCGCGATCGGCGTCCGCCATCTGCGCACCGACCGCTGGTGGCTGGCGCCCGCCACCACCGCCGCCGGGCTGCTGGCCTTCATCGTCTACTCGACCTGGCGGGCCTTCGCCGACACGGACTACTACGCCGCCCCGTACGTCTCGCCGTTCTACTCGCCGTGCCTGGCCGAGCGGTGCCGCCCGATGCACGCCGGCCCGAACTGGGACCTCTTCGGCAGCTGGTGGGGCATCTCCCCGGCGATCATCATCCTGATCTTCCCGCTGGGCTTCCGGCTCACCTGCTACTACTACCGCAAGGCGTACTACCGCGGCTTCTGGGCCTCCCCGCCCGCCTGCGCCGTCGCCGAACCGCACGCCACGTACACCGGTGAGACCCGCTTCCCGTTGATCCTTCAGAACGTCCACCGGTACTTCTTCTACGCGGCGATCCTCGTCGCGGGCGTCCTGACCTACGACACGGTCCTCTCCTTCCGCGACGCGCACCACGCCTGGGGCCACATGGGGCTCGGCACCCTCGTCTTCCTGGCGAACATCGCGCTGATCTGGGCGTACACCCTGTCCTGCCACTCCTGCCGGCACATCGTCGGCGGCAAGCTCCGGCACTTCTCGAAGCACCCGGTGCGGTACCGGGCGTGGCAGTTCGTGGGGCGGCTCAACGCCCGGCACATGCAGCTCGCCTGGGCGTCGCTGGTGAGCGTGGCGGTCGCGGACTTCTATGTGTACCTCGTGGCGTCGGGGGTCTTCGACGATCCGCGCTTCTTCTGATGCTCCTCGTTCCTGGCTTGTTCTGGCTTTCTTTCGCTTTTGAGTCTCCGGTGACGGATGGGACCTTCGATGACGGTGGTGGAGCGGCAGCAGTGGGACGTCGTGGTCGTCGGTGCCGGGGGCGCCGGGCTGCGCGCCGCGATCGAGGCGCGGGAGCGGGGCGCGCGGACGGCGGTGATCTGCAAGTCGCTGTTCGGCAAGGCCCACACGGTGATGGCCGAGGGCGGCATCGCCGCCGCGATGGGCAACGTCAACTCCGGCGACAACTGGCAGGTGCACTTCCGCGACACCATGCGCGGCGGCAAGTTCCTCAACCAGTGGCGCATGGCCGAGCTGCACGCCCGCGAGGCCCCGGACCGGGTGTGGGAACTGGAGACCTGGGGCGCGCTGTTCGACCGTACCCAGGACGGCCGCATCTCGCAGCGCAACTTCGGCGGGCACGAGTACCCGCGCCTGGCGCACGTCGGCGACCGCACGGGCCTGGAACTGATCCGCACACTCCAGCAGAAGGTCGTCTCGCTCCAGCAGGAGGACAAGAAGGAGACCGGCGGCTACGAGACCCGGCTGAAGGTCTTCCAGGAGTGCACGGTCACCCGCATCCTCAAGGACGCGGACGGCGACGTCGCCGGTGTCTTCGCCTACGAACGCGAGTCGGGCCGCTTCTTCGTCCTCGAAGCCCCCGCCGTGGTGATCGCGACCGGCGGGATCGGCAAGTCCTTCAAGGTGACGTCGAACTCGTGGGAGTACACGGGCGACGGACACGCGCTGGCGCTGCTCGCGGGGGCGCCGCTGGTCAACATGGAGTTCGTGCAGTTCCACCCGACGGGCATGGTCTGGCCGCCGTCGGTCAAAGGCATCCTCGTCACCGAGTCGGTGCGCGGCGACGGCGGGGTGCTGCGCGACTCCGAGGGCAAGCGGTTCATGTTCGACTACGTTCCGGACGTCTTCAAGGAGAAGTACGCCGAGTCGGAGGAGGAGGCCGACCGCTGGTACGACGACCCGGACCACAACCGGCGGCCCCCCGAACTCCTCCCGCGCGACGAAGTGGCGCGGGCCATCAACGCCGAGGTGAAGGCGGGCCGCGGCTCCCCGCACGGCGGGGTCTTCCTCGACGTGTCGACGCGGATGCCGGCCGAGGTGATCCGGCGGCGGCTGCCGTCGATGTACCACCAGTTCAAGGAGCTGGCGGACGTCGACATCACGGCGGAACCGATGGAGGTCGGCCCCACCTGCCACTACGTCATGGGCGGCGTCGCGGTCGACTCCGACACAGCGGCGGCGCGCGGGGTGCCGGGGCTGTTCGCGGCCGGTGAGGTGGCGGGCGGCATGCACGGCTCGAACCGGCTCGGCGGCAACTCGCTGTCCGACCTGCTGGTCTTCGGGCGGCGGGCGGGATGGCACGCGGCCGAGCACGCGGCGTCCCACGCGGACGCGCGCCCCGTGGCGGACGACGCCCAGATCGACGCGGCCGCGGCGGAGGCGCTGCGGCCGTTCTCGGCGGAGGGGCCGGAGCCGGGCGAGGAGAGCGGTGAGAGTGCCGGCCGCCCGCCGGAGAACCCGTACGGCGTCCACCAGGAGCTACAGCAGACGATGAACGACCTGGTCGGCATCATCCGCCGCCGGGCCGAGATGGAACGGGCCCTGGAGAAGCTGGCCGAGCTGCGGGTACGGGCCCGGCGGGCCGGAGTCGAGGGGCACCGGCAGTTCAACCCCGGCTGGCACCTCGCCCTGGACCTGCGGAACATGCTGCTGGTCAGCGAGTGCGTGGCGCGGGCGGCCCTGGAGCGCACCGAGTCGCGCGGCGGCCACACCCGCGAGGACCACCCGGAGATGGACAACGCCTGGCGCCCGGTCAACCTGCTGTGCCGCCCCGCCGACCCCACCGGCGGCCTCGCGGCCACCGACCCGGTACGCGGCCAGATCGAGCTCGTACGCGAGACCACCACACCCATCCGTCCGGACCTGCTCGCCCTGTTCGAGAAGGAGGAGCTGGTCAAGTATCTGGCCGAGGAGGAGCTGTACGAATGAGCGGCTACGAGGCCCGGTTCCGGGTGTGGCGGGGCGACGTGCGCGGGGGCGGCCTCGCCGACTTCGCGGTGGAGGTGAACGAGGGCGAGGTCGTCCTCGACATCATCCACCGCATCCAGGCCACCCAGGCGCCCGATCTGGCGGTGCGGTGGAACTGCAAGGCGGGCAAGTGCGGTTCGTGCTCGGCGGAGATCAACGGGCGGCCCCGGCTGATGTGCATGACCCGTATGTCGGTCTTCGACCGCGCCGAGACGATCACCGTGACGCCGCTGCGCGCCTTCCCCGTCGTACGGGACCTGGTGACGGACGTCGGCTTCAACTACGCCAAGGCGCGGGAGGTCCCGGCGTTCGTACCGCCGGCGGAGCTGGCGCCGGGCGAGTACCGGATGATGCAGGAGGACGTGGACCGCTCGCAGGAGTTCCGCAAGTGCATCGAGTGCTTCCTGTGCCAGGACACGTGCCACGTCGTCCGCGACCACGAGGAGAACAAACCGGCCTTCGCCGGACCGCGCTTCCTGATGCGGGTCGCGGAGCTGGACATGCACCCGCTGGACGCCGCCGAGGACACCGGCCTGGACCGCAAGCGCACCGCGCAGGACGAGCACGGGCTCGGCTACTGCAACATCACCAAGTGCTGCACGGAGGTGTGCCCGGAGGGCATTCACATCACCGACAACGCGCTGATCCCGCTGAAGGAGCGGGTGGCGGACCGCAAGTACGACCCACTGGTGTGGCTGGGGTCGAAGATCCGGCGGCGGTCGTCGGGGACGTGATCTCCGCTCGTCAGGAGCCTGGGTTCGGGTGGGCCCCGTCCACCCAGTCCTCCTGGTACGCCCTCCAGTCCGCCTCCGTCGCGGCGAAGTCGACGTACAGGGCGACGCCGAAGTGGGCGCGGTCGGCGTCGGTGCGGGACAGGCCGAGGCGGACGCCACGGACGGCCCCCGGGACGGTCTCGGCGTGCGCCCAGTGGCCGAACCGGTTCTCGTGGTAGAAGGGCAGGCCCATCAGCAGGTCGGTGCCGGCCGGGGTGGCCTCCAGGGCGAGCGAGGTCTGCTCGGCGACATAGCCGCCGTACGTGCTCTCCAGCGGCTGCATGGTGTCGTACGACATGACGGCGATCTGGTCGACGCGGCGCGCGACCTGCCCGAAGTACGCCTGCGACCACCACTTGGGGTGCCCGGCGACCGTGCCCCAGAAGGAGTGGAAGCCGGGGAGCGGGTCGATCTGGTGGGCGGCGACGGAGAGCAGGGCGTCGTGGTCCGCGGTGACGCGGTGCAGCCGGTCGAGGAGGTGGAGGTAGTCCTGGTCACCGGAGTGCAGGGGCTCCAGGTCGAAGTGGGCGCCCTGGAAGCCGGCGTCGAGGATCTGGCGGGCGGAGGCGACGACGTGGTCGCGGGTGGCGGCGTCGGTGAGCCGCATCCCGGTCGGCCCCTCGGTGGCGAGCACGTCCCCGAGCCAGGCCTGCACCCGGACGTGCGGCAGCGCGCGGTGCACGGCCTTGAGGAACCAACCGGCCCTGGGATAGAGCGACTTGGGGAGAGTCCCGTCATGCTCCAGAGGCCCGGTGTGCACGTACAGGTCGCGGACACCGGTCTTCTTCAGCCGGCCGGCGAGCGCGGCGACATCGGCGTCGGTCTTCCGCCCGTCCACCCAGGCGTGACCGAGCCAGAGGGCGTCACGGTCGCGGGTGTACGTACCGGCGGCGGTGTCGCCCGCGTAGTTGAAGCGGAGCGTGGCCTGCATGGCGAGGAGCGGGAGGACGAGGAGGAGCGCGAGGGCGAGGAGCGTGCGCCGGGTCCAGCGGAGCCAGGGTCTTCTGCGGGCCTTGTCGTGCCCCGCGCTCTCCGCCTGTTCTCTCCGCTCGGTCTGCTCGGTCTGCTCGGTCTGTTCCGTCTGCCCCACCTGGTCCACGCGAACCGTCCCTCCGATCGTCCCGACCAGGGGATTCTCGTGGCCGGCGTTGCGGGGGAGGACGGCGGGTGGGGGTCTCCCGGTTGCGGAGACCGCACACGGGGCAGGCCGGGAACCGGGAGGCGCCAGGGCAAGTCCCTCACACATGAAGAGATTTGTGGCCCATCGGTAACAACCCTGAGGCACTGTCAGTACGTCTTTGTATGATGGTCTGAACTTGACGCGAGTTTGTCCGACGGGAAGACCCACGGACACACGGGGGTGAAAACGCGTGATCAAGCCCGAGCAGATACCGCAGTTCACGGGCGACCTGTTCCAACTGGAACTGGCGCATCAGGGGCTGAAGACGGACGCGGGCAACGTCCGCACGACCGGTTCCAGGGGTTGTCGGCGTACTACACGGCTCCGGAGGCGGAGCAGTTGTTCGCGTCGACGAAGCCGGTGAAGGACCGTGCGGAGGATTTCGCGACGGACCTGGAGACGGTCTCGTCGGCCCTGTCGTCGTACGCCACGGAGATCCGTCCGCTGGTGTCGAAGCTGGTGGAGTTGAAGACGAAGGCGACGACGTTCGTCAACTCGGTCAAGGACGACGACGACTGGGAGTACGACGGGGACAAGGTCGAGGAGCACAACGGGATCCGGGACGAGATCACGACGACGGTCGCGGCGTTCCGGGACGAGATCACGACGACGGTCGCGGCGTTCTGGGCGGCGGAGCGGACCTGCCACAACAAGATCACGGCGATCTTCGGCGGCACGCAGATGGTCGCGGGCGACGGCTCGGACCGTAAGGACCAGTACGGGTTCAACGCGGAGGATCTGAAGAACGCGAAGCTGCCGTGGGGCGACCCGGTGGAGGAGAAGCACCACTGGTACGAGGTCGGCCACTGGGTGAAGTCGTTCGTGTGGGACGGCCTGATCGTCGATGGTGTGTGGGGCACGATCAAGGGTCTGGGCACGCTGGTCGGTTTCGGCGGCTGGGACGCGATGGGCCAGGCGTGGAAGGGCCTCGCCCAGCTGGCCACGGGCCTGGTCATCTCCTCCATCCCCGGCGCCTCCACCCTCTTCTGGACCCTGCCCGACGACAAGCTCCCCTCCTGGCTGCGTGATTCGGCGTGGGACGAGTGGGGCAAGAACCCCGCACGGGCCGCGGGGGCGGTCACCTTCAACGTCCTCACCACCGTGTTCACCGGCGGCTCGGGCGCCGCGGCTTCGGGTGCGGGCAAGGCGGGTGCGGTCGCCAAGGTGCTGTCGGTGGCGGGCAAGGCGGGCAAGGTCATCGACCCGATGACGTACGTCATGAAGGGCGCCGGGGCGGGTCTGTCGAAGATCGGCGACATCAGCAAGGCGCTGAAGGGCGTCGGCAACATCGAGATCCCGAAGCTGCCGGAGAACGCGTTCACGTTGCCGGAGGGTGCGCTGAAGCTGCCTGACGGCACGTTCCACTTCCCCGAGGGCGCGGCGGTCCCGGAGGGCGCGGTCAAACTCCCCGACGGGAACTTCCAGCTCCCCGAGCACACGGTGGCGCTG
>NZ_KL647084.1:46744-284467 GCF_000725625.1 Streptomyces sp. NRRL F-6676 | reverse complement strand
TGGCGACGGTCACGCACCGGCCTGCCCATCCGCGGCGGCGCCAGCAACGGCCCGATCACCGCCCACGACTCATCAGTCAGCTCATGACGACGCACCACGAACAGACCAACGACGACCACACTTTGCGGACACGACCTAGCGGCGACCGCGCGTGGCCGTGGCTGCGGCGAGGCCCGCCGCTGCCGTGGCCGCGAGGCCGCCGAGCAGCGCACGCCGGTGCTGGGAGAGCCACAGCACGGGGTCCCGCCCGTGCGCCTGCGCGTCGAAGCCGCCGCGCGCCCCCCGGTCCTCCGTCGCGTCGGAGGGCTCGTCGATGTTGGCGCCCCAGCGCGGCAGGTCCTCGTCGGTCTGCTGGCCCTCGACGACCTTGCGCCCGAGGTAGCGGTCCATGAACGCGGGAGCGAGGCGTTCGCCGAGGATGGTGTACGCGGTGGACAGGCCCACCCACAGGTTGCGCCGCGGATGCTCGGCGAGGAAGACGATGCCCTTCGCGGGAAGCTCCGGCTGGAAGACGGGCGGCACCGGCTGGGGGTGCTTCGGCATCCGGGTGAGGTTCCAATTGAACTGCGGGGTGTTGAGGCCGGGGAGCTGGATCATGCAGACCCTGACCTTGCTCCGCTCGTGGATCAGCTCGGTCATGACCGATTCGCTGAACCCCTTCACCGCGTGCTTGGCGCCGCAGTACGCGGACTGCAACGGGATGGAGCGGTAGGCCATGGCCGAGCCGACGTTGACGACGACGCCCCGGTCGCGGGGCCGCATGTGCTCGAGCGCGGCCCGGGTGCCGTTGACCTGGCCCAGGTAGGTGACCTGGGTCATCCGCTCGTACTCCTCGGGAGAGGTGTCCCAGAAGAAGGCGAGCGAGCCGGCGAAGGCCACGTTGACCCAGACGTCGATCTCGCCCAGCTCCCGCTCGACCCGCTCGGCGGCGCGCCGCACCGCCTCGTGGTCGGCGACGTCGGTGGGGACGGCCAGCGCGCTGCCCCCGGCGTCCTCGACGTCCTTCACCGCACCGTCCAGACCGGCCCGGCCCCGGGCGAGCACTGCCACGTCGTACCCCCGGGCCGCGAACTCGCGCACGGTCGCGCGGCCGACTCCGGCGGTCCCGCCGGTCACCACCGCAAGCTTTCGCCCTGTCCTGCTCGGCATGAGTGCTCTCTCTCCCTCGCTCCTCGGCGCCCGGCCGGGGTCCCCCGCCGGGGGATGCGGGGTACCCCCGACGAGGGGGTGGGCAAACGGGCGACGGGGCGAAGGTGTGAACCCGCTGGGCCGACTCCACGACAGCGCGGGCTACCGCGGACGGCGCACCCTCGACCGGGGTACCGGAGGGAACGTGACCCCCACGAGAACAGACGGCTTCGCCCCCTTGCGCTCCTACGCCCTCCTCGGCGACCTCCGCGCCACCGCCCTCGTCGCCTCGGACGGCGCGGTGGACTGGCTGGCCGCGCCGGCTCTGGACTCCCCGCCTCTGTGTGCCGCGCTGCTGGACCCGTCCGGTGGCGGCCACGTCACGCTCGCCCCCGCGGTGCCGTACGAGGTCACCCGCCGCTATGCGGAGGGGACCATGGTCCTGGAGACGACCTTCACGACGCGGGACGGCGTGGTCAGGGTCACCGACGCCCTCAATCTGGGGGCGCTCGGGCGGCTGCCGTGGACGGAGCTGGCCCGGGTGGTCACGGTGGAGTCCGGCCGGGTGCCGATGGAGTGGCGGGTCGCCCCCGGGCACCGGCTGGACGCCCGCAGCAGCCCCTGGGCGCGCGGGGAACGGGGCGTGCCCCTCCTCACGGTCGGCGACCAGCAGCTCGCCGTCGTCACCGAGGGGCTGGGCGAGCCGGTGGCCGACGGCCGGGCCGTCCACGGCAGGGCGGAACTGGAGGCCGGCACCACCGCGCTGCTCGCCCTGGTCGCGACGGACACCGAGCCGGTGCACGTCCCGGCGCCCGGGGACGTCCGGCTGCGCGTCGAGCGCACCACCGCCGCGTGGCGGCAGTGGTCGGGCACCGTGCGGTACGACGGCCGATGGCGGGCCGCCGTCCTGCGCAGCGCCCTCACCCTGAAGGCGCTGACCTCGAGCGCCACCGGTGCGATCGCCGGCGCGGCCACCACCTCGCTGCCCGAGCGGATCGGCGGGCCGCTCAACTACGACTACCGCTTCGCCTGGATCCGCGACGGCTCCTACGCGCTGGACGCGCTCTCCCGTCTGGGCCTGTCGGAGGAGCTGCACGCCGGGGTCTCCTGGCTGCTGGACGCGGTCGCCCACGAGGCCCCCGGTCTGCGCCCGCTGTACGCCCTGAGCGGGCGGCCGGTGTCCGGCGGCATGACGGAGGTGTCCTGGGCGCCCGGCTATCGCGACTCCGCCCCGGTCCACGTGGGCAACGCCGCCGCCGCGCAGCTCCAGCTGGGCTCCTACGGAGACCTGTTCGACGCGGTCCACCGCTACTGCGCCCGGGGCGGCCATCTCGACGGCGCGACGAACACGCTGCTCGGCGGGATGACGGACCGGGTCTGCGACCTGTGGCGGTCCCCCGACTCCGGCTTCTGGGAACTGGGGGAACGGCGGCAGTACACCAGCAGCAAACTCGGCTGCTGGACGGCGCTGGACCGGGCCGTACGCCTGGCCGAGTCCGGTCGTATGAGCAGCCCGCACGTGCCGCGCTGGCGCCAGGAGCGCGACGCCGTACGGGACTGGATCGACCGCTGCTGCTGGTCGGAGGCGAAGCAGTCGTACACCTTCTACGCGGGGACCGACGAGCTGGACGCGGCCACGCTGCTCGCCGCGCGCACCGGCTTCTGCGCCGGAAACGATCCCCGGCTGTCCGCCACGGTCCGGGCCGTACGCGCCGAGCTGGGCGCCGGTGGCTGTCTGCTGTACCGCTACAGCGGACAGCGGGAGAAGGAGGGGGCCTTCCTCGCCTGCTCGGGCTGGCTCGTCGAGGCCCTGCACCGCACGGGCCGAACGGAGGAGGCCGCCGAACTGCTCGACGACTTCACCGCCAGGGCCAACGACGTGGGTCTGTGCACCGAACAGACCGACCCCGCCACCGGCGCCCTCCTGGGCAACTTTCCCCAGGCCCTCACCCACCTCGCGGTCATCGCGGCGGCGACGGCCCTCAGTGCTCCATGAGGGCCGCGGAACCGTGCTCGGCAGGCGCCGGCACGGCCCGCCGCCGCTCCCGCAGGGTGACGGCCACTCCCGCCCCCGCGATCAGCAGCGACACCGCCACGAGGACACCCCCCGGCACCTTCAGCATGGACAGTCCTGACCCCGTCAGCAGCACCACCAGGACCCACCGCAGCGCCGGCCCGGTGACCCGGGTCGACAGCAAGGCGCCCACGACGACTCCGGGTATCGCCCCGATCAGCAGCGTCGCCGCGAGGCCCAGGTCCGCGTCCCCGCTCACCAGGTGGCCGAGGGCGGCCGCGGCCACCACGGGGATGGCCTGCACCAGGTCCGTGCCGACGAGATGGTTCGCCTTGAGCCGGGGGTGCGCCAGCATCAGCATCACGATGATGAGGGAGCCGGAGCCGACCGAGGTCATGCCGACGACGGTCCCGCCGACCAGCCCGATCGCGAGGGTCGCGAGCGGCCGTACGGTCACCTCACCGGCGTCGGCCGGGGCGGCGGCGCGCCGCCGGTCCAGCCACATGCGGACCAGCATGCCGACGACCGCGAGCAGCAGCGCCACGCCGATGACGTACTTCACGCGCCGCTGCAACGCGTCGCCGTCGCCGAGCATCCGGAGCAGGAAGACACCGCCGAACGCGGCGGGCACGGCGGTGGGCAGCAGCCGGCGCACGATGTCCCAGCGCACCGTGCCGGCGCGCTGGTGCACGACCGCGCCGAACGGCTTCATGAACACCGAGGCGGCGAGGTCGCTGCCGATGGCCGCGGTGGGGTTCACCCCGAAGACCATCACCATGATCGGCGTCATGAGCGCGCCGCCGCCCATACCGGTGAGTCCGACGGCGAGGCCGACGAGAGCCCCGGAGAGGATGATCGGCCCGGAGAAATCCATGGGCCGCACCCTAATCAGTTTTCCTATGGGAAACGTATGGAATCCACCCCTCGGACAGGGCGCCGCCGTCCGGGCGTCCGCCGCCGATTGACGGGCCGCACGGCGGGAACTCCCCAGCTCTCGCACAGGAAGGGAGCACGTCATGAGGACGATCCCGCGACCGGACCGCCCCGCGGCCACCGGCGGGCACGGGTGAGGCCGGGGGAGGCGCCGCGGACGCCGGGGCCGGCGGGCCGGGGCGGGCACGGCGGGCGGCCCGACTGGCGCGGGCGACTGGTCGCCGGGGTACGGCTGTTCCTGCTGTCCGCCGTGCTGCTGGCCGGGGTCGGCGCCATCGGGCAGTCGATCGGCTGGGTGGCACTGACCACGACGCTCGGGCCGACGGCGTATCTGCTGCTGGCCCATCCCGACAGCGTCGGCGCGCGGTTGCGCAGCGCCGTGGTGGGCCATGCGTGCGCCATCGCCTGCGGTCTCGCCTGTCTGGCGGTCTTCGGCCTGTGGAGCCATCCGTCGATCGCCGCACAGCACTCCGACACCGCCCGGCAGATCGGCGCCGAGGCCCTCGCGGTGGGCCTGACGCTGTTCTTCCTGCACCTGTTCGACTCGCACCATCCGCCGGCCGCCGCCACCGCGCTACTCATCGCCTCCGGCATCTCGCGTCCGGGGCCGCCGCTGTACGGCATGCTCGTCGGGCTGGCGCTGGTGCTCGCGCTCGCCCCTCTGCTCGCCACGGCGACGTCCGGCCTCACGCGGAAGCGGCAGGGTTCCTGAGACCACGCCGGCCCGGCCCCCCGAGCCGGGGAGCGGGGCCGGTGTCGCGCCGGCGGGCCGCCCGCTCGCTACTTGTTGTCGGACACGACCTTACTTGTTGTCGAACACGGCCTTCTGGACCTTGTTCGGACCGTCGAACTCGTCCACCCCGGAGTTCGAGAGCTTGTCGACGAGGTTGTCGTCCGCGCCGTTGTCCTTGGCCAGCTTCACCAGGTCGTCGCGGCTCGCGGGGTAGTCGGCGCCCTTCAGGGCCTTCTGGAGGTCGATGGGGCTGATGCTCGCCATGGTGCGGCTCCTCTTCCGGAATGTCTGTGCGGGAATGCACGGCCCCGGTCAAGTCACCGCACCGCCCGGGCATAAACAACCAACGTCCCGATTTGCCCGGCCCGCCCGGGGTACTTCCGCGGCAACGGAAATGGCCAGTGGAAGGGATCAGGGCATGCTGTCTCATGCGCTCGAGCGTGGCGTCCTCGTCATCACCGTGCACCGCGATCCCGGCCCAGCCGGACGCGCCGCGCTCGCCGCGGAGATCGGCAACCTGGTCCACGCGTACCGTCCGATGCCCGTCGTGGTGGTCCTCGAGGAACCCGCCACGGGCGGCGCGGCGGTCGCCTCGGTACTGCGCGCCCACCGCCTGTGCAGCAATCTCGGTGTCCTGATGTCCGTGGCCACCCACAGCGCCCCCGCGCGCCGGCTGCTCGAGGACGGTGCGGACACCGGCGGCTGCCGGCTGGTCGTGCACGCGCGCACGGACACCGCGATCGACGCGGCGTTCACCGCGGCCGCGTGAAAGCGCTGACCGTCGCCGACCGGCCGGCCGCGCCGGGCGAACCGCGGTGACGGCCCCGGATCCCGCGCAGGGCGAACGACCCCGGACCCTCCACGCCGGCGGTGTCCGGGCGGCCGGGTGGCCGCGCTACCCGTGGCCGGCGCCGGCCGGTTCCTGGACGGCGCCGGCCGGTTTCTGGACGGCGTGACCGGGGCGGGACGGGTGCTCCGGGCGGTGCGTGGCGGCTCCCGCGCTGAGTGCGGACATGAGGGCGACGACGATCAGCGCGACGGCGACGCAGGCCGCGATGAGCAGCCGTCGCCTGCGGCGCGCGGTGCGCGAGCGCGGCGGGGCGGCGGGGGCCGGGGGAACCGCAGACACGGGCGGGCGCGGGGGGCGGCGGGCGGCGGTGAGGTCCCCGAAGGTGTCCAGCTCGGCCGCGAGGTGGGGATCCTGGGTCAGGAGTTGCCGCTCGATCTCGGCCAGCTCACGTTCGTAGTCCATGAGGCGCTCCTTGAGGTGCGGCGCTGCGACGGTCGCGCCGCGCGGCGGCGGCTGCGGTCGGCCGGGGGCGGCACGGCGGGACCGGCGTGCGGCGACGCGGACCGGGCCGTACGGCCCCTCGCCGGTGAAGTACCCGGACTGGGTGAACCGACGCCGGGCGGCGGCAACTTCCCGGCCGGCCGCGGCCCGGCGGCCCACCGCCCGCCACTCACCGCTCGCGCTCCGCCGTGCGGTGTCACGAATCGGGGGCGAGTCTGGTCTTCCTGGTGCAGACAGTCATCGCCCGTGCGGCCGTCCGGCTCCGCCGGGCCCCGCGCCCGCGCGGACCCCCGAGAGGATCGCAGTCATGAAGGTTGTAGTGATCGGCGGAACCGGCCTCATCGGCTCCCAGCTCGTCGACAGGCTCCGCGAGCACGGCCACGAGGCGGTGCCGGCCGCGCCCAGCACCGGCGTGAACACGCTGACGGGTGAGGGCCTGGCCGAGGCGCTGCGAGGCGCCCGGGTCGTCGTCGACGTCTCCAACTCGCCCTCGTTCGAGGACCGGGCGGTCATGGACTTCTTCCGCGCCTCGACCACCAACCTCCTCAAGGCCGAGGCGGAGGCCGGTACCGGCCACCACGTCGCGCTCTCCGTCGTCGGCACCGGGCGCCTCCAGGAGAGCGGCTACTTCCGGGCCAAGCAGGTGCAGGAGGATCTGATCAAGGACTCCGGCATCCCGTACTCGATCGTCCACGCCACGCAGTTCTTCGAGTTCCTGAACGGCATCGCCGACTCGGTGACCGAGGGCGACGCCGTGCGCCTCTCGCCCGTCGGCATCCAGCCGATGCACTCCTCCGACGTGGCCGCCGCCGTGGCCCGTACGGCGGTGGGCGCGCCGGTCGGCGGTGTGGTGGAGGTCGCCGGGCCCGAGGTGTTCCGGCTCGACGGGATCGTCCGCGAGACCCTCGCCGCGGGCGGCGACCCCCGTACCGTCGTCACGGTCCCGAACGCCCCGTACTGGGGCACCGTGCTGGAGGAGACCACCCTTCTGCCCGGCCCGGACGCGCGGCTGGGCGAGGTCCGGTTCGCCGACTGGCTCGCCGGACGGAAGTAGCTCCCCGTCGGCGCCGGGAGCCGCGCGGTAGCGGTGCGGCACCCCGCCCGCCGTGAGGTCCCCGTCGAGCGCGGTGTTCCAGGCGGGTACTGGGCGGCGTACTTCAGGGCGCCGAACCCGCCCATGGACATCCCCGCGACCGCGCGCCGGCCCGACGTGGCCAGGTGGTCGTGGTCGTCGATCCAGGGCAGCGGCTGGTGGATGGGGGGGGGAAGGTCTCCCACAGCGGGGCGAAGTCGCCGTACGAGCAGGACGCGCACGCGGACCGGTCTGCGCACCGGGTCGATCTCCGGTGCGCCGGGGCCGCGCGGCGCGTAAAGCGCGTCGGTGCTGAACTCCGCCTCGCACAGCGGACCTTCGCCCGCCCGCGTCCAGGACCGAGGTCGAGTCCGTCGGACTCGCCGGTGGCGAGCGCCGGGGCAGCCGGCGTCCGCCGCGGCGGGTGCCTGGGGAGTTGCGAGGCCGAGGGCGACGGCGGCGGCCGTCACCCAGGTGCTGAGAGTGCCGAGCCGGTGTCCGGGCAGTGACCGCATGGGTGCCGTGTCCCCCGTTTGTCCCGTCCGTCTGTGCACCCGGTACAGCACGACGGAACGGGACTCCCGGAGGGGCGGGAGGGAACTTCCCCGGACTCAACTGCCTTGCGCTGATCGCGGTTCACGGCACCAGCACGATCCGTCCTCCCGCGGCCCCGGCCGCCTGGCGCTGCCACGCGTGGCCGGCGTCGGCCAGCGGGACGGTCTCGTGGGTGACGGAGAGCTGTCCGTCCGCCGCCCGGGCCGCGATGTGCGTGATCGCCTCGGCACGCTGCCGCACGGTCAGTTCGTTGTTGGTGTAGCCGAGCACCCGCAGCGACTTGCTGCGCAGGGTGGCGGAGTCCAGCGGGCTGGTCTCGCCGGCCGAGCTGCCGAGGTTGACCAGCCGTCCCCCGGGACCGAGCGCCCGGGCCGCGGCCGCCGCCGGGGCGCCGAACAGCGGGTCGAGCACGAGATCCACGGGACCGTCGGCGGCCTCGGTGAAGCGGGCGGCCAGTTCGGCGACGTCGTCGGTGTCCAGGGCGACGACGGCGTCGGCGCCGGCCCGCCGGGCGCGCTCGCGGGCCGCCGGGGAACGGGCCCCGGCCACCACCCGGCGGGCGCCCGCCGCACGGGCGAGCCGGACCGCCGCCTCGCCCACCACCCCGCCGGCGCCCAGCACGATCACCTGTTCGCCCGGGCCGAGTTCACCGCGCCAGGTGAGCGCCATGTGCGCGGCGACGGCCGACAGTCCGAGCGCGGCGAGGGCCACCGGGTCGGTGCCGTCGGGGAGTTGGACGACGTTCTCGGCGCGGGCCACGGCGCGCTCGGCCATGCTGCCGTCGCCCGGTGCCATCCCGGCCGGGGTGGCGAACCACACCGGGCGGCCCTCGACGGTGCCGACGCCCTGGACGCCGGGCACGTACGGTGTCGCGGGCCGGCCGAAGTAGGAGGTGCCGGTGGCGCAGAGCAGGTCCAGCGGGGTGATCGGGGCGGCGAGCACCTCGACGAGGAGCTGTCCGGGCCCCTGCACGGGCGCCTCCCGGTCGGCCACGACGGGCGGCCGGCCGGGCTCGCGCAGTTCCGCCGCCCTCATGTGGCGATGTCCGGGTAGGGCAGCGACATGTGTGCCAGTCTCCTCGCGTACTCGGTCTGGAAGCCCATCGGCGGGTGGTCCCGCTCGAACAGGCCGATGAACAGGGTGAGTGTGAGGAAGGGATGCGCGCCCATCTCGAAGAGGGTGACGTAGTCGTGGGTGGCGAGCGCCTCCCGTTCGGCGTCGTCGAACCGCAGCCAGGTGGAGGATTCGCCGGTGACGCAGTTGAGGATGCGGTTGGCGTACTCCTCCTCCCACCTCGTCACCGTGGCGCGCGGGTCCTCGCGGTAGCGCTCGACCAGTTCCGGGTCGCGGTCGACGGTGAACAGGAACTTGTTCAGCAGGTACTTGCTCACGGCCGGCCGCCCTTCGGGTACCAGGTGAAGTACGCCTCCCTCGTGTGGAAGAGGTCGTAGGTGTCGACGTAGTCGGCCTTCAGCCCCTCCCCCGCCACGCCCATCATCAGCATGAAGTCCATGAAGCCGTGGGTCGCGTTGCCGGGCAGGTGAAGGCTGTCGAGGGTGACCTCGGACAGACAGCCCTCGATGTCCCCCGTCGCGATCCACCGGACGGCCTTGCGGTCGAACTCCGGGTCGGGTCCGGTGGGTCCGAACTGCCGGGGTCCGCCCAGCTCCAGGGAGAGGTGCCCGGTGCCGATCACCGCGACCCGCCGGTCGGCGGGCCAGGACTCGACCAGCGCCCGGATGGCGCGCCCGAGCTGGACGAACCGTTCGGGGCGGGGCAGCGGCGGCGCGAAGATGTTGGTGTAGACGGGGACGATCGGCAGGTCGTTCTGCGGGCGGAGCGTGATGATCGGACACGTGATGGAGTGGTCGATCCGCAGCTCGTTGGAGAAGGCCAGGTCGAAGCCGGCGTCCAGGCCGCCGCGCAGGAGGTGCGCGGAGAGGTCCTCCTGGCCCTGGAGGACCATCCTCGGCAGGCCGAACTCGCGTTCCTCGTTGTAGAAGTTGGCGTCGTAGACGGGCGCCTTGCCGACCAGGAACTGGGGCATGTTGTCCAGCCAGAGCTGGTGGAAGTGGTCCGAGCCCACCATCACCAGCACGTCCGGGCGCGCCGTCGTCAGGGTCTCGCGGAACGCCTCCACCTTGCGCACCCATTCGTCCGCGAAGGGCGGGCGGTCGTCGCCGGTTGAGGTGGAGGCGCGGTAGTAGAAGGGGTGGTGGGTGGACGCGATGACCGCGACCAGTTCAGCCATGCGGACCTCCGTGGGTGGGGCCGGCGGGCGGCTCGGGGGTGTAGGGGTCGGGCGGTACGGAGCGGTTGTTGAGGTCGACGGAGAGGAACATGTCGTTGGCCACCGGGTGCCGCAGTTCCTCGGCGAGCTGTCCGATCAGCCCGGCGGTACGGGCCAGCAGGGCGAAGCCGCGCAGCAGTTCCAGCGGCAGCCCGAGGTCGGCGAGGGCGGCCCCGCAGACTCCGGCGCCGTTCAACGGCAGGGTACGGCCGAGCACCCGCGGATGGACCCTGCCGATCGCGGTGAAGAGGGCGAGGTGCGGTCCGAGGAGGCCCTCCTCCGCCGCGAGGGCGAGCAGCCGGGGGGTGCGCGGGTCGCCGTCCTTGTGCACGTGGTGGCCGAGCCCCGGGACGAACCGGCCGCTCGCGCGCCGGGCTCGTACCGTCTCCAGCGCCACCGCGTCCCAGCCGGCGTCGTCCGTCGGGAGCGCCCCGTCGAGGCCGGTCAGCACGTCGTGCAGGAAGCGGCCGCAGTCCTCGGTGACGCCGAGGAAGCGGGAGCCGCCGCCGAGGAGTCCGGCCGCGAGGGCGCCCTGCACCGAGTCCGGCGCGGAGAGGTAGGTCAGCCGGGTCACCATCGCGGTGGGGGTGAAGCCGTGGTCGGCGAGGGCGGCGAGCACGGCCTCGAAGACGCGGGTCTCGCCGGGGGTCGGCCGCCGCTGGGTGGCCAGCCAGAAGGCGAGTTCGCCGAAGCCGACCTCGCCCATGATCTCGCGGGCCAGGTCGTGGCCGAGCAGGGTGATCGACTCGCGGGAGGAGGCGCCGAGGGCGGTGGGGTAGACGGGGGGCGCGGGGTGCGCCGGAGGCGCGGAGTGTGCGGGGCGTTCGTCAGCCATCGCCGTCCTCCCGGGTGGTCGGTGAAGTCCCGTCGGCCCGGGGGCCCTTGAGCCAGGCGCGGATCTCGGCACCGTGCTCGTCGGGTTCGGGCGGGGGCAGCCGGTAGGCGGCCGGGGTCTCGGAGAAGCGGATGGGGTGCCGGGTGGTCGGCACGGCGCGCTCCCCCTCGCCGACCTCCACGACCGGCTCCAGGCCGAAGCGTTCGGCCATCGCGAAGCCGCCGTCGATGGTGTTGATCGGCCCGCACGGCACCCCGGCCGCCACCAGCAGCTCGAACCACTCCAGGGCGCCGCGGGTGCGCAGCCGCTCGACGAGCAGCGGCCGGAGCTCGTCGCGGCGTGCGGTGCGGTCGGCGTTGCGGGCGAAGCGGGGGTCGTCGGCGGTCTCCGGGATGCCGAGCACCTCGCAGAGTCTGCGGAACTGGCCGTCGTTGGCGGCGGTGACGATGAGGTCGTTGTCGGCCGTGGGCAGCGGCTCGTAGGGGAAGACGCTGGGGTGCGCGTTGCCCATCCGGTACGGGACGACGCCGCCGGCGGCGTAGGCGGAGCTGTGATTGACCAGTCCGGTGAGCGCCGAGGACAGCAGGTTGACCTCGACGTGCTGGCCGGTGCCGGTGGCATCGCGGTGGCGCAGGGCGGCGAGGATGCCGATGACGGCGTGGTTGCCGGCCATCACGTCGAAGACGGAGATCCCGGCCCGGTACGGCGGCCCGTCCGGGTCGCCGGTGAGGCTCATCAGCCCGGAGATGGCCTGCACCATGAGGTCGTAGCCGGGTACGTGCTTGCCCGCGCCGGTGCCGAAGCCGCTGATGGAGGCGTAGACGATGCCGGGGTTGGCGTCCCGTACGGAGTCGAAGTCGAGGGCGTAGCGGGTGAGACCGCCGGGTTTGAAGTTCTCGATCAGGACGTCCGCGCGGCGGGCGAGTTCCCGGGCCGCTTCGGCGTCATCGGGATCGCGCAGGTCAAGGGTGAGGGCGCGCTTGCCTCGGTTGACGCCCAGGTAGTACGTGGAGACGCCGTCGCGCACCGGGGGCATCCAGGTGCGGGTGTCGTCACCGCGCGGCCCCTCGACCTTGATGACGTCGGCGCCCATGTCCGCGAGCAGCATGGTGGCGTAGGGGCCCGCGAGGATCCGGGAGAAGTCGGCGACCAGCAGCCCCGAGAGGGGGCCGCCGTCCTGGGCGGTCCGGCCGGGCCCGGTGTCGTCTGCCATCAGGACCGCCTCCATGGTTGACCGCTCTGCGGACGACTGTCCGCTCACTGATTCTGGCACGCCCGACGGCACGCACGTCAAGAGGCGGCTCCCTACAGGGGCGCGAGGAACTGCGCGCCCAGCCAGCCCGCACCCGCGCCCGCGCCCTCACCCGCACCGCACCCGCACCCGCACCCGCACCCGCACCCGCACCCGCACCCGCGAGAACACCGTCACCTCCCCGCCCGGCGGGCGCACTCCCAGCCGACCCCACGTCACCGCACGACGTGAGGTGCCGTCTCCAGACGCGCGAAGTCCGCACTGATCTCGCCGGCCGCCTGCAACAGCAGGGGCAGATGATGGTCGAGCAGCCGCTCGACGGAGGTCTCCGCGGCATGCGCGTTGACGTTGAGCGCGGCGATCACCCGGCCCGAACCGTCCCGCAGCGGCACGGCCACCGAGCGGATGCCCAGAGTGAGCTGCTCGTCGGTGAGCGCCCAGCCGCGCGCCCTGACCTCGCGCAGCTCCGCGTCGCGTTCGGCGCGGTCCGGCTGCCAGCGCGGGGTGAGCCCGGACCGGCTGGGCTCGGCCAGGACGCCGTCCAGCCGCTCCGGGTCGAGCGCGGCGAGCAGCACCTTGCCGAGCGAGGTTTGCAGGGCGGGGAAGCGCGTACCGATCTGGACGGCGAGGGCGACGATCTTCGGCACCGACACGCGCGCCACGTAGACGATGTCCGAGCCGTCGAGCTGGGCCGCGGACACGGACTCGCCGGTCCCCGCCGACAGGCGCTCCATGTGCGGCCGGGCCACGTCCCACAGCCCCATGGACCGCACATAGGCGACCCCGAGCTCCAGCACGCGCGGGGTGAGCGCGAACCCCTGCGCGTCCGCCCGCACGTACCCCAGTTCCTGGAGGGTGAGCAGGATGCGGCGCACGGTGGGCCGGGCCAGCCCGGTCGCCGTCGCGAGCTCGCTGAGGCCCATGACGGGCCGGTGCGGAGCGAAGGCGGTGATCACCTCCAGGCCGCGGGCCAGCGCCTCGATGAAATCCGGTCCGGTGCCCTCGCGCGGCATGGCGTCTCCTCGGAACAGTCGGGAACGATCGGGAACAGTCGGGAACGGCCCGGAACGGCCGGGAACACCGGGGAAGGAGCCGGCGAAACGGCCGCCACCCTACTGCACGGTCCGTCCGCCACGCGGACGAGCGCTCCCGGACGAGACCCCGCACCGCCACCACGCTTCCGGCCGGCGGAAGCGCAGGTGAGACGAGCAGGCCGGAGTCACGGCGCGACTGCGGACCCCCTTCCCGACGGGTGTCGTCCGAAGGTCGGCCCCTCGCCCGGCCGGTGGACGGACACCCTTCCCCATTCCCCTCCACTCCCCCGTCCGAACCGATTCCGCGCTGCCGCTTGACACTGCTCGGCCCGCTCCTCAGAGTGACATCCATCAATTGCTGACCGCCTGGCGGACGCTCGTCCGCCAGCTTCGGTCGCGCCCGCGGTGTGAGGAGTCCACGGATGAGCGAGTCGAGCGAGTTCCGGCCGGGACGACCGGTGGTCCTGCGAGGCGGGACGGTACTGCCGATGGACGCGTCGCGCCGGGTGCTCACGGGCGCCGACGTGCTGATCGTCGACGACCGCATCGCCGCCGTCGGTCCCGCTCTCGACGTCCCCGAGGGCACCGCCGTCATCGACGCCACGGACGGCATCGTCATGCCCGGCATGATCGACACCCACCGCCACATGTGGCAGACCGCGATGCGCGGCTACGGCGCCGATTGGACGCTCACCCAGTACTTCGTCTGGTACTACCTGGAGTCCGGCAGGCTCTTCCGCCCCGAGGACGTGCACGCCGGCAATCTGCTCGCCGCGATCGAGGCGATCGACGCCGGTGTCACGACGGTCGTGGACTGGTCGCACGGCCTCCAGACGGTCGACCACGCCGACGCCGCCGTCGACGCCCTGCGCTCGGTGCCCGGCCGGGCCGTCCTCGCCTACGGCAACATCCAGCAGCCGCCCGCCGAGTGGACGGCCACCCCGGAGTTCCGCGACTTCGCACGCCGTGTCGCCGGGGACGACATGCTCGGCTTCCAGCTCGCCTTCGACGTGACCGGCGACCCCGCCTTCCCGGAGAAGCCGGCCTTCGAGGTGGCCCGCGAGCTCGGTGTGCCGGTGACCACGCACGCCGGTGTGTGGGGCGCGACCGGCGACGACAGCATCCGGCTGATGTACGACCACGGGTTCATGACCCCCGAGACGGTCTATGTGCACGCCGCCTCGCTCTCCGCGGACTCCTACCACCGCATCGCCGCGACCGGGGGCTCTGTCTCCGTCTCGACGGAGAGCGAGCAGAGCGCGGGCCAGGGCTACCCTCCCACCTGGGCGATCCGTGCCCACGGCATCCCGGTGTCGCTGTCCATGGACACCAGCGTCTGGTGGAGCGGCGATCTGTTCTCCGCGATGCGGACCACGCTCGGCGCCGACCGCTCCCGGGAGCACCTCCAGGCGCAGGCGAAGGGCGACACCGTCACGCACGCCGCGCTGCGCGCCGAGGAGGTCGTCTCCTGGGCCACGCGCGGGGGCGCGCACGCGCTCGGCCGTGACGATCTGGGCAGCCTGGAGCCCGGCCGGAAGGCCGACGTCGTACTGATCAAGAACGACCACTCGCCGGTCTCGTTCCCGCTGCTCAACCCCTACGGCCACGTGGCGTTCCAGGCCCAGCGCGGCGATGTGCACACGGTCGTGGTGAACGGCAGGGTCGTCAAGCACGAGCACCGGCTGCTGGGCGTCGATCTGGCGGCGGCGCGGCGCGAGATCGACGGCACGGTGGCGTATCTGCGCGAGTCGCTGGGCGAGGAGGGCTGGCAGAAGGGCATGAACCCGGACGTGCCGGAGACGAAGATCCTCGACAACCCGTACACGTACACGGACTACCGCAGCGGCTCCACCCACGGCGGCTGAGCCCGCCGCCGCCCGACCGCGCGGGGCGGCCGTCAGGCCTGCGCGGTCGAGCGGATGACGATCTCCCCGATGTCCACGCCCGCCGGCTGCTCGATCGCGTACCCGATGGCCGAGGCGACGGCCGAGGGCGGCATGGCGATCTCGTCGCGCTGCCGCACCAGTGCCGCCGCGACCTCGGGGCTCGCCGTCTTTCCCACGCCCTCGGTGTCCGTGAAGCCCGGGGAGACGAGGGTGACGCGCAGATCGGGTCCCGCCTCCTGGCGCAGCCCCTCGCTCAGTATCCTCACCGCCGTCTTCGTCGCCGCGTAGACGCCCATGGGCGCCTTCACCACATGGGCCGCGGTGGAGGCCACGTTGACGAACTGCCCCGAGCGCTGCCGCCGGAAGACCGGCAACGCCGCGCCGATGCCGTTCAGCAGGCCCGTGACATGGGTGGCGACCATGGCGTCCCAGTCGTCCTGGCGCAGTTCGTCGAACGGCGAGACCGCCATGGTGCCCGCGTTGGAGACCAGGACGCCCAGCCGGCCGAAGCGGTCGACCGCCGTTTCGGTCAGGCGCACGAGGTCCGCGCGGCGCGTGACGTCGATGACGATCCCGACCGCCTCGCCGCCCTGCGCCGTGATCCGGTCCACCACCGCGTCCAGCCGGTCCTCGCGCCGCGCACCCAGCACCAGCCGGGCGCCCCGCGCGGCGAGATGGACCGCCGTCGCCTCCCCGATGCCGCTGCTGGCGCCCGTGAGCGCGATGACCTTGCCCTTGATGCCCGACATGATGCGTCCTTCGGTAGAGGAGCAGGCCAGTCGTTGGCCTACAGTGGAAGTGGAGGCGTCCCCACTTCCCTCGAAGACTAAGTGGGGGCGCCCCCACTTAGCAAGCCGGAACGCTGGGAAGGGATCACGAGGACCGATGACCGAGGAAGCGGCACGACCACTGCGCGCCGACGCGCGGCGCAACCGGGAGAAGATCCTCGCGGCGGCCGTGCGCGTCTTCGCGGCGGAGGGACTCGACGCCCATCTGGAGCGCATCGCCAAGGAGGCCGGGGTGGGCAGCGCCACGCTGTACCGCAACTTCCCGACCCGGGAAGCGCTGGTGGAAGCCGTCTACCGCAACGAGGTGGCCCAGCTCTGCGACGCGGCCCCCGCCCTGCTGGCGGAGAGACCTCCCCTGGAGGCGCTGCACGCCTGGACCCGGCTCTTCCTCGACTACGTGACGGTCAAGTACGGCGTGATCGACGCGCTGCGCGCCATCGCCGCGTCGGGCAGCGGCAACCCGTACGGCCACAGCCGGGAGCTGATCTGGGGCGCCCTCGGCACCCTCATGGACGCCTGCGTGGCCGCCGGGGCGATCCGCACCGACATCGGCCCCGACGACATGGGCGCCGCCCTCGAAGGCATCGCCCTCACCTCCGCGAGCCCCGACAAGCGCGCGCAGGCGGAGCGTCTGCTGGACCTCGTACTGGACGGTCTGCGCACCCACGCCTGATCCGGCCGCCGTACGCCTGCGACGGCGGGGAGCCGCCCCAGTCCGCCACGCCGGCCCCCGTCGGAGGCCCAACTCCGCCTGCGACAGCGGAGGCCCAACTCCACCCCCGACGACGGGGCCCCAACTCCACCCCCGCCACGCCCCGTTGACGCCCTCCCTGCTCGGCACTACCGTCTGAGAGCGCTCTCTGTGCCCGGCGTCCCCGCAAGGCGCCTCGCTGAAAGCGCTCTCCCCCCTTTCACCTCCACCCCGCTCTCACCCCACCTCCCCGGCCCCACCGTCGCGGCACGCGACCGCACGGCGCACGCCCCGACGGCCGGGACCGGGTCCCCCCACCGAGCAGGGAGGTCCCATGACCCCCATGGACAGACGCAGCCCGCTGCGCCGGCCCGCCGTGGCACTCGCCATGGTCCTCGGCGCCGCCCTCACTCCCCTCACCTCGACCACGGCCACCGCCGCGGACACCGCCACGACGGCGACCATCTGCAACACCTACTGCGACGCCCGCGACCCCGCCTCCTCCCCCGGCGACCGGGCATCCGTCACCGCGAGCATCTACGGCCGCTCCCTCGTCCTGCACTTCGACGACAGCGACGCGATGGGCTGGGCCTCCCTGGAGAACGGCAGCCCCGGCGACGAGGTCTGGCTCGACCGCTCCCTCGACGGCGGCCGCACCTGGAACTCCGGCAGCAAGCTGGGCGACACCACCGTGCCCGCCGGACAGCGCGGCCGGCGCACCCTGATGTACAACGTCGACGACTGGAACAACCACGGCGTCGGCGCGCTGCGTGCCTGCGGCAAGGCCGGGGACCGCGGCGAGATCGCCTGCACCGCCTGGGCCCGCACCACCTGGAACGCCGGCGAGCGGCGCACCGCCGCGGCCACCGGCCTGATGAGCCTGTACAACTACGGCACCGGCCTGTTCGACACCACCGGTTGGTGGAACTCGGCCAACGCCCTCACCGCCGTCATCGACAACATCCGCGTGACGGGCATGGGCAGTTACCGCTACGCGATCGCCCGCACCTACGACCAGAACATAGGCGCCCAGGGCGGGCAGTTCCGCAACGACTACCTCGACGACACCGGCTGGTGGGGCCTGGCCTGGGTGGCCGCCTACGACCTCACGGGCGACAGCCGGTATCTGAACACCGCCCGCGCCGACGCCGACCACATGGCCGCCTACTGGGACGGCACATGCGGCGGCGGGGTGTGGTGGAGCACCGCGCGCACCTACAAGAACGCCATCGCCAACTCCCTCTACATCCAGCTCAACGCGGCCCTGCACAACCGCGTTCCGGGTGACACGGCGTATCTGTCCCGCGCCCGGTCCGGCTGGAGCTGGTTCCAGGGGACGGGCATGATCAACGGCTCGCACCTGGTCAACGACGGCGTCAACCTCTCCACCTGCCGCAACAACGGCGACACCGTGTGGTCGTACAACCAGGGCGTCCTGCTCGGCGCGCTGGCCGAGCTCTACAAGGCCACGGGCGACTCCGGGACCCTGACCGCCGCCCGTCAGATCGCCGACGCGGCGACCACCACGTCCTCGCTGCACACGAGTGACGGCATCCTGCGCGACCCGTGCGAGAGCGGCGACTGCGGGGGCGACGGCCCGTCCTTCAAGGGCGCGGACGTGCGCGGCCTGGCCCGGCTCAACTCCGTGCTCTCCGACCACCCTTACACGTCCTATCTGCGGCGCCAGGCGGACCGTGCCCACTCCGCCGACCGCAATGCGCTCGACCAGTACGGGCTGCGCTGGTCGGGCCCGCTGGACACGGTGGACGCGGCGCGCCAGCAGAGCGCCCTCGACCTGCTCAACGCGGCGTCATGAGCGGCGTCATGAGCGGCGTCGTGAACGGCTTCGTGAACGGCTTCAGTAGCGTTCTCGTGAAGCGCCCGCGCCGGACGACAACGTTGTCCGGCGGCAAGAAGGCGCGGTCCCTCCCCCTCCTCCTCTCCCTCCTCCTGACGCTCACCGGCGCCCTGGCCGGCGTCGTCGCCCTGCCCACGCCCTCCCGGGCGGCGACGGCGCAGGTCTGCGCGCTGGCGTGCGACACGCTGGACCCCTCCCGCGCGCAGAAGGAGACTTTCCCGGTCGCCGACCGCACGATCAACGGACGCGTGCTGCGGCTGCACGTCTCCGACCCGGACGACATGGCGTGGGCGAGCATCGACAACGGCACACAGGGCGACGCCGTGTGGCTCGACCGCTCCTGGGACCGGGGCGCCACCTGGGAGGGGCTGCTGGGCAAGGCGGGCATCCCCGGCACGTGGACCGGCACGCGCACCCTCATGTACAACATCACCGACCCCGTGGGGCACCGCCGGGGCTGGATCCGCGCCTGCGGTGACGCGGCCGGGGTCGGCTGCACCGACTGGGTGTACCCGAAGGTGTGCGACGGCACCCACTGCGACGGCGCGAACCCCGCCACGGCGGCCGGTGACGAGCGTCCGGTGCCGTCCACCACGCTCTTCGGACGCACCATCAGCCTCCACGTGGACCAGCGCAACGCGATGGCCTGGGGTGTCGTCGAGAACGGCGGCCAGGGCGACGAGATCTGGCTCGACCGCTCCTGGGACGAGGGCGCCAGTTGGCCCGAGGGTTCCTCCCTGGGCCGCACGAGTGTCGCCTCCGGCGCCACCTCGGCCCGTACGGCCATGTTCGCCACCCGGGACCCGCGCGGCCTGCTCTACGGCGGCGCGGTCCGCGCCTGCGGCCGCGCGGCCGGGCACCAGGAGGGCAGCTGCACGGCGTGGGCCCGCCCCGCACCGACCAGGGCCCGGGCGGCGGCCGATGCGCTGATGGCGTCGTACCAGACGAA
Organism: Streptomyces sp. NRRL F-6676; assembly: GCF_000725625.1. GTDB lineage: Bacteria > Actinomycetota > Actinomycetes > Streptomycetales > Streptomycetaceae > Streptomyces. The sequence continues at coordinate 265,158 of NZ_KL647084.1, read as the reverse complement.
CGAGGGCTGGTGGCGCAGCAGTTGGTGGAACTCGGCGGCCACGCTCAGCGCGCTCGTCGACTTCGCGCGGCGGACCGGGACGCACGACTACGACTGGGCCGTCGCCCGCACCTTCGAGCAGAACCGGGGCGTCTTCCCCGCGGGCGGCCGCGGTTCCGATCCGATCGAGGGCCACTTCATCAGCCGTGCCGTCGACGACGCGGCATGGTGGGCGATCGCCTGGGTGGACGCGTACGACTACACCCACGAACGCCGGTACCTGGACGAGGCGGTGACGATCACCTCGTACATCCACACGTTCTGGGACACCGGCACCTGCGGCGGCGGGGTCTGGTGGAACCGTGAGCGCACGTACAAGAACGCGGTGACCAACGGGCTCTATCTGTGGCTCACCACCGCACTGCACCAGCGGCTGTCCGGCGACACCACATGGGGCGCCCGGGCGACCACGGCGGCCGACTGGTACCTGAACAGCGGTCTGATCAACTCCTCGGGGCTCGTCAACGACGGTCTCACCGACGGCTGCGCCAACAACGGTCAGACGGTGTGGAGTTACAACCAGGGGCTGGCCATCGGGGCGTTCACCCAACTGTGGCGGTCGACCGGCGACGACCGCTATCTGAGCACCGCGAAGCGTCTGGCCGACGCGGCCCTCTCCTCCTCGTCACTGACCCGCGACGGCGTCCTGACCGAGTCCTGCGACACCGGCACCGGCACCTGCGACGACAACCAGAAGCAGTTCAAGGGCGTCTTCGTCCGGCACCTCGCCGACCTCGCCGGCGCCACGGGATCCTCCGCCTACCGCACCTACCTCAGGAAGCAGGCCGACACGGTCTGGGCGTCCGACCGCGACGCCCTCAACCGTCTGGGCCAGCGCTGGTCGGGCAGCACCCCGAACACCAGGGACTGGCGCACGCAGGCGAGCGCCCTTCAGGCGCTGACGGCGGCCGACGGCCTCTGATCCCCGCTCAGCACGTGCCGGGCGACACCAACCGTCGCCCGGCACAGGCATGCGGGGCCGGGCGCGAACGCCCCGGCCCCACGACGTACCCACCGCGGGGTGTGCTTCGATGTGCGCGACCCGTGTGATCCGTCCGTACGTCAGGGACGGGTGGGTCGCACGGGATTCCGAGACGTTCGGTGGAGAGCATGACCGAGGACGAGTTCGACGCCTTCTACGCGGCCGCGTTCCCCCGTCTGACCGGGCAGCTCTACGCCTTCACCGGAGATCTGGGCGAGGCGCAGGACGTGGTGCAGGAGGCGTTCGTGCGGGCCTGGGACCGGCGTCGGGGGCTCCTGGCCGACGAGGCGCCGGAGGCGTGGATACGCACGGTGGCCATGCGGCTCGCGGTCAGCCGCTGGCGGCGGGCGAAGCGCTGGGTGGAGCTGATGCGCCGCAGCCCGCCACCCGAATCGGAGCCGGGTCCGGGTCCCGAACGCGCCGCCCTGGTGGCCGCGTTGCGGCAGCTGCCGGAGAGTCAGCGGATGGCGATCGTCCTTCACCATCTGTGCGACCTCAGTGTCGAACAGGTAGCCTCCGAGACCGGTGCGCCCGTGGGAACGGTCAAGGCCCGGCTGTCGCGCGGGCGGGCGGCGCTGGCCCGGCGGCTGGCGGTGGACGAGGCCGAGGAGCCGGCCAGGAGGGAGAGCGGCCGTGTCGGATGAGCTGGCCACCGCGCTGCGCGAGCTGGCGACCGCACACGAGACCGCGGCCCCCGTGCCGCCCGCCGAGATCCGCCTCCGGGCGCGGCGCCGGCTGCTGCGCCGCCGGACGACGGCCGCGTTCGGCACCGCGGCCACGGCCGCCTGCGCGCTGACGGCGGTCGTGTTCGCCGTGCATCCCCAGGACCCCGGCCCGCGCCATCACCGGCAGACCGCGGCGTCCGCCGCCTCGCCCCGGCCCACGGCGGCACCGGTGCCGCGGCAGGTGGACGGCTCCCTGGACCTCGACGGGCACACACTGCTCTCCGGGAACCGGGTGATGCGGGTCGACTCCGCCTCCCTCGGCGCGTTCCCGGCCGGTGGCACGCTGACGGTCACGGCCAAGCGCCAACCCCTGCTGCTCCCGGACGACGCCGCCGCCAAGGACCGCTACGCGTACAAGGTGCCGTACGTGGTGGAGCTGCGCACGGCCGACAACGCGCAGGTCTACGCCGGCGGCCTCGCCTCCGCCGAGGCGGCCCGCTCGCTCGGCTCCGGGACGGGGTGGCTGGGGCTCGACGCCGGGGACGCGAAGTGGTTCTACGAGCGCGCCCGCGTCGGGGACCGCATCGAGGTCACCTCCGCCGCCGTGCCGAGCACCCGGTCACCGTCGACCACTCCCGCGACGGCGCGGCGGGTGCCCACCAGGTAGTCCCGCGGCCCTCGCTGCCCGTATACCGAGACGGCGTTGCCGCACACCGATACATGGCATTTACATGCATCTTATGCAGAGCTCCCAGTCCCCCACACCGACCACCGGTTCCCCCACGGGCGCGGGCGGCGGCCCGGCTCCGGCGGACCGTGCCGCCCGCCGGGCCGTCACCGTCTTCCCGCTCCTCGTCATCGCCGCGGGCGCGGCCGGTCTGCTCTCCCCCGGCACGTTCTCCGGGTACGGCACCGATGTGCCCTACCTCCTGGGCGTGGTCATGTTCTGCATGGGGCTCACCATGTCGCTCGACGACTTCCGGGGCGTCGCCCGGCGTCCCTGGGTGGTGCTGCTCGGTCTCGCCGCCCACTACGTGATCATGCCGGGGCTCGGCTGGCTCCTTGCCCACCTGCTGCACCTGTCCCCCGCGCTCGCGGCCGGTGTCATCCTCGTCGGCTGCGCGCCGAGCGGGACCGCGTCCAACGTGGTGACGTATCTGGCGCGGGGCGACGTGGCGCTGTCCGTCTCGGTGGCCACCGTCTCCACCGTCCTCGCGCCGCTGTTGACACCGCCGCTCACGCTGCTGCTGGCGGGCGAGTACCTGCCGGTGGACGCGGGGTCGATGGTGACCGACATCCTCAAGACGGTGCTGCTGCCCGTCCTCGCGGGGCTGGTGGTGCGACTGGTCGCCGGGCGCCGGGTCGAGCGGGTGCTGGGCGCGATGCCGTGGCTGTCCTCGCTCGCCATCGCCGCGATCGTCGCCGTGGTCGTGGCGGGCAGCGCGGACACGCTGAGGTCGGCGGCGGGGACCGTCCTGCTGGCGGTCGTACTGCACAACGGCTGCGGGCTGGCCCTCGGTTACTGCTGCGGCCGGCTCACCCGCCTCGGCCGCCCCGCCGCACGCGCGATGGCCTTCGAGGTCGGCATGCAGAACTCCGGCCTGGCCGCCTCCCTGGCCACCGCCCACTTCACCCCCCTCGCCGCTCTCCCCGCCGCGGTCTTCTCCGTCTGGCACAACATCTCCGGCGCCCTGACAGCGGCATGGATGGCCCGCCGTACCCCGGGGGAGGCGGAGACCACGGCATGACCCCGGCCCCCCGAAGGGGCACGGGGAACCGCGCGGACCACCCCCGCCGGCGGCAAGCCGGCACCACACCCGCAGCCCCACCCCCACCCACCGGTGCGACAATGGGAGCCGCCAAGACGGCCCCCGCCAACGCACACCGAAGGGACGCGCGTGCAAGACGCCGACGACCGCACGGCCCCGACCGCCCAGACCGCCCGGTCCAAGCGGGCGGACGCCCGCCGCAACGCCCAGACCCTCCTGGACGCGGCCGCCGCGGCCTTCGTCGCCTCCGGCGTGGAGGCCCCGGTACGGGACATCGCCGCCAGGGCGGGCGTCGGCACCGGCACGATCTACCGCCACTTCCCCACCCGCGCGGACCTGATCGTCGCCGTCTACCGGCACCAGATCGAGGCCTGCGCCGAGGCCGGCCCGGCCCTGCTGGCGAGCGCCGCGACCCCGCACGCCGCCCTCGCCCAGTGGATCGACCTCTTCGTCGACTTCCTGGTCACCAAGCACGGCCTCGCCTCCGTACTGCGCTCCGACGACCCCGGCTTCCAGTCCCTGCACGCCCACTTCCTCGACCGTCTGCTCCCCGTCTGCGCCGAGTTGATGGACGCGGCGGTCGCGTCCGGCGAGATCCGCCCCGGCCCGAAGGCGTACGAGCTCATGCGGGGCGTGGGCAACCTCTGCATCGGGGCGGAACACGACCCGGACTACGACGCCCGCCGCCTCGTCGGCATCCTCGTCGCGGGGCTGCGCCGGCCCGCCGACGACCAGTCCTGACCCCGACCCCGTACCGGCAGCCGCGCCACCACGGCGTCGGGGTGCGCGGCGGCGGGCCGGCGGCGGGCGGTGAAGGCGCTCACCGCGAGGACCGCCGCACCGCACCCGGCGATGATCCACCACGCGGCCGTGCGGCTTCCCGCCGCGAGTACCGCGCCGGTCACCGCGATGCCGAGGGCCGCGCCGACCTGGCGGCTGGTGGCGGCGATGGCGGCGGCCACGCCGGCCTGTGCGCGCGGCAGGCCGGAGACCGCCGTGTCGGTGATGGGCGCGTTGACGAAGCCGAAGCCCACCCCGAACAGCGCGAACGCCAGGTGCAGCAGCAGGGTGGAGTGCGTGTCGGGCCGGGTGGCCGGGAGGGCCAGCAGGCCGCCCGCGGCCATGCCGGCCCCGGCGAGGAGCAGCGGGAGGCGCGGGCCGCGCCCGGCGACCATCCGCCCGGCCAGCGGCGGGCACAGCAGCGACGGCACCGCCATCGGCAGCAGCCGCGTCCCCGCCGCCAGCGGCCCGAGCCCCAGGTCCCGTTGCAGATGCAGGGACGCGGCGAACAGGAAGCCGCCGAGCGCGGTGAAGGCGCACACCGCCGTCACCGTCGCCCCGGCGAAGGAGGCGTCGCGGAAGAGCCGGGGGTCGATCAGCGGCTCCTCGCGCCGCAGTTCGCAGGGGACGAACGCGGCCAGCGCGCCCGCCGCGGCGAGCAGGCAGGACAGGATCAGCGGCGAGGTCCAGCCGTGGCCCGGCGCCTCGATGACGGCGTACGTCAGCGTGCCGAGCGCGCCGGTCAGCAGGAGCTGTCCGACCGGGTCCGCCCGGCGGGGGCGCGGCGCGCGCGACTCCGGGACGAACACGGCGGCGAGCACCAGCGCGGCGAGCCCGATGGGCACGTTGAGCCAGAACACCGACCGCCACCCGGCGCTCCGCACCAGCACGCCGCCGAGGACCGGCCCGGCCGCCATGCTGATGCCGACCACCCCGCCCCACACGCCGATGGCGCGGGCCCGCTCCTTCGGCCGCGGGTGGGCGTGCGTGAGGATGGCCATGGCGACGGGGGTGAGCATGCAGCCGCCCAGCGCCTGCGCCATGCGGAAGACGATCAGCCAGTTCAGCGAGGGGGCCAGGCTGCACAGGGCGGAGCCTGCGGTGAACAGCACGAGGCCGAGGTGGAGGACGCGTCGCCGGCCCACCCGGTCGGCGGTGGCGCCGGCCAGGATGAGCAGCGAGGCCAGTACGAGGGTGTAGGCGTCCAGGGTCCATTGCAGTCCCGCGAGCGAGCAGTGCAGGTCCGCCTGGACGGCGGGCAGGGCGACGTTGAGGATCGTGGTGTCGAGGCTGACCAGCAGCACGCTGAGGCAGCACACGGCCAGGATCACCGTCGGTCGCCCGCGGTCGGTCGCCGGCACGTCGGTGCTCCGTCCGCCGGTCAGTGCTGCGGCCGGTGGGTGGCGTGGGCGTCGGCGAAGTCCCAGACCACCGGAAGCAGCTGGTCGGGGGTCTCGGTCTGCGGCATGTGCCCGGTGGCCCGAAGGAGCCGGAACTCGGCGCCGGGCACGGCCTCGGCGTAGGCGCGCCCGTAGTCGGCGTCGACGACCTGGTCGCTCTCGCCCCAGGCCACCAGCGTCGGGTGGGCGATCTTGGCCAGCCGGTCGATGAGGGTGGGATCGGCCATGGAGTGCGGACCCGAGTAGACCTGGAGGGCGGCCCGGTTGCCGGCCATGACCGCGCGCTGTGCGTCGGTGAGCGCCGAGGGGTCGAAGCGGAACTTCGACGGGTCGTGGAGGGAGAGCCGGGAGAGTTCCACCGGCGTCAGGGAGAAGGTGTCGGCGACGGGGTGGCCGGGGACGGCGATGCCGACGGCGTTGACGAGGATGACGCTGGTGATCCGGTCGCTGCCGAGCGCCGCCAGTTCGGCGGCGATCCAGCCGCCGATGGAGTTGCCGACGACGGCGACGTCCCGCAGGCCGAGGGTGTCGAGGAGTTCGGCGTAGATCCGGGCCAGGGTGGGGACGTCGGTGAGCCGGTCGGGGCGGGTGGTGCCGTCGAAGCCGGGGTGGACGGGGGCGAACACCCTGGCGGGGCGCTGTTCGGCCAGCAGGCCGGCGAACGGGGTGACGGTGGCCGGGCCGCCGCCTCCGTGCAGCAGGAGGAAGGGGTGGCCCTGCTCGCCGTACTGGTCGACGGTGAGGTCGAGGGTGCCCTGGTCGAGGGTGAGGGTGTGGGTGGTGCGGGTCATGTCGGTGCTCCTTGGTGCGGCTCGGACGGGCCGTGGGAAGAGAGGGGGGACGTACGGAGAGGGCAGCGCCGTCAGGCGAAGTCGGTGGCCGGGACCGTGGCGTAACGGCCCATCACCGCGATCGTCGACTCCGGCGTCAGCTCCTGGCCGCCGGCGATCATGTTCCGCAGATCGCGGAAGTACTGCACGTACAGGTCGGGCGTGAAGGTGTTGAGGATGACGGCCGGTTCGTCGCCGAGGTTGGCGAAGGTGTGCGGGGCGCCCGGCGGGATCATCGCGAGGGTGCCGGCCGGGGCCTCGTGCGTGGTGTCCCCGACGGTGAAGTGGACGGTGCCGGAGACCACGTAGAAGCCCTCGTCGTGCTGGGCGTGGCGGTGCTGGGGCGGGCCCTCGGTGTGCGGGGCGATCGTGATCTCGCCGATGCCGAGGCGGTGTCCGGTGGTGCTGCCGTCCTCCAGGATGCGCATGCGGGTGGTGCCGAGCTGGATGCTCTCGCCGTCGTCCGGTCCGACGACGGACGGCTGGTTCGTGGCGCTCATGCCGTCCCCTTTCGCGGTTCGTGAGAGTTGACTCTCAGGAGAGTAGAGACAGGAATCCCGTAATGCAAGTGCGCTCTCATAACGAGGGTTAAGCGCTAGTATGGGAGCCACCCAACAGGAGGAAGGAGCGCTCGATGACCGCACACACGGGCACCGGGACGGCCGGCGGCCGCGCCAACCAGCGGCAGCGCACCCGGACGGCGATCGTGACGGCCGCCCGCGAACTCATCGCGGACGGAACGGAGTTGACGATGCCACTGGTCGCCCGCCGGGCCCTGGTGTCCGAGGCCACCGCCTACCGCTACTTCCCCGACCTGCCCTCACTGGTCAGCGAGGCCCTGGCGGGCGCCTGGCCGCCCCCCGCCGAGGCCCTGGCGCCGGTCGCGGACAGCACGGACCCGGTCGCACGGGTCGCGTTCGCCACCGAGTTCCTGCTGCGCGGCGTGCTCGCCCGGCAGAGTGCGGTACGCGCCATGATCGCGGCGACGATCGTGCGGCCGGAGGCCGTGAGCGCCCGCCCCGGCATCCGATTCGGACTGATCGACCACGCGCTGCTGCCGCTCCGGGACACGCTCGGGGCGAGCGACCCGGAGGCCCTCGCACAGCTGAAACGGGACCTCGCGGTGGCGGTGAGCGCCGAGGCGCTGTTCGTCCTCACCGATCTGTGCGGGCTCGATCCGGAGACCGCGGTCGCCAGCGCCGTACGGACGGCGACCACGCTGACCAGGGCCGCCGTCCCCGCGGACGCGTAGCGACCGGTACCGGGCGAATTCGCGCAACTCCCGATTCCGTCGAGTCACTTGCATGGACATGAACCGGAGGTCCGTGCTCCTATGCCATGTGCACGCTGTGCGGCCGATCTTCCGTCACGGTCCGCCCGGCGTGGACGAGCGGCAATGGCCGACAGGAGAAACGGAATTGTCCATGACCAGCACCTCACCGCCGAGAAGACGACTGAGAACCGTACGACGACACACGGGGGTGGCCACCGTTCTCGCGGTCGCCGCCGCCATGACTGTGGCAGGCACCGGCGCGGCGACGGCCAAGGGGGCGCACAGCCAACGCATCCCGACCGTCACCTCCGGTGACGCCCGTTTCCAGGTCCTCTCACCGACGCTGATCCGTACCGAGTACGCGGCCGACGGGAAGTTCACCGACGACCCGACGTTCAACGCGATCGGGCGCAGCGGGTTCTCCCCGGCCTCGTACACCTCGCGGACGGCCGACGGCTGGCTGACCATCAGGACCAGTGCGGTGACCCTGCGGTACAAGGTCGGCTCGGGTCCGTTCGACGCGGGCAACCTCTCCGTCGACGTGACGGCGGGCGATTCGCCGGTCACCGCCTCTCCCTGGCACCGTCTGACCTGCACCCTCGGCGCGCTGTGCGAGGCGGAGGACCTCCAGCTGGGCGGGGTGTCCCTGGCTTCCGACCACCGGGACCACACCGGGATCGGGTTCGCCGCGGGCTTCGAGGGGACGGGCGCCTCGGCATCGTCTGACATCGATGTCAAGGAGGCCGGGAGCTACCAGTTCGACCTGCGGTACGCCAACTCCGTGGGCGGGGACGGCAAGAACGAGACCCGTACGCTCACCCTGACCGTGGACGGCGGCTCGCCGCAGAAGATCTCGCTGCCCACCACGGGCAGCTGGGACACCTGGAAGCTCGCCACCGCCAAGGTCGACCTCGGCGCGGGCCACCACACGCTCGCCCTCACCCGGACCGCCTCGGACTCGGGTGACGTCAACCTGGACAGCGTGGCGCTGGTCCGCCCCGGCGACGCGTACCCCTCGGTCGCCACCACCGCGATCAGGGACTGCGCGTTCGGGGTGAGCTGTGAGGCGGAGGCCGGGCGGATCGGCGGCTCGGCCGCCGGCGCCACGGACCACACCGGCTACGCGGGCACCGGCTTCGTCGCCGAGCTCAACAAGGGCTCCGGCCTGACGACGCATCTGGTGGGCGTGCCCGCCGACGGCACCTACACCCTGCGGGTGCGCTACGCCAACGGCACCGGCGGCGACGGGCAGCACAAGACCCGTACCGCCTCGGTCACCGCCGGGGACGCGCACGCCACGCTCGAGTTCCCGGCGACGGACAACTGGGACGACTGGCAGACGGCCTCGGTGCCGGTCAAGCTCGCCAAGGGCGAGAACGACGTCACCCTCGGCTGCCCGGACGACGGCAGTTGCCACATCAACGCGGACACCGTCTCCGTGGCCGCCACGGGCGACCCCGCGCCCGCGCCGCACCTCGCGCTCGGCGGATACCGCCGCGGCCTGGACGGCGTGACCGGCAGCGGCGCCGCCCCCGTCACCACGCCCGGTCTGCTCAACAAGGACGGCTGGTACCTGCTCGACGACACCCCGTCGGCGCTGTACGACACCGCCACCAAGAAGATCCGGCAGCGCCCGGAGCACAAGGGCGGTGCCTACCAGGACGGTTACCTCTTCGGCTACGGGCACGACTACAAGCAGGGCCTCACGGACCTGGCCACGCTCACCGGCCCGCCCGCGCTGCTGCCCCAGTGGGCCTACGGCGTCTGGTACTCGGAGTACATCGACCGTACGGCCGAGGACTACCAGAAGAAGATCCTGCCGGCCTTCCGCTCCGAGGGCGTCCCGCTCGACGTGCTGGTGACCGACACGGACTACAAGGCCGTCAACGACTGGAGCGGCTGGGAAATCGACACGAAGAGGTTCCCCGACCCGAAGGGCTTCTTCACCGACTGGTCCGACGCCCAGGGGCTGCACAATACGCTCAACGTGCACCCGAGCATCCTCGGCTCCGACCCGCAGTTCGCCAAGGCCCAGGCCACCGCCAAGGGCAAGCTGAAGAAGGGCGGCTGCGGCGGGAGCGCCGGCGCCGGGAACGACTGCTACACCTTCGACTTCGGCGACCCCGACCAGCTCCAGGCCTACCTGGACCTGCACCGCACCATGGACCAGCAGGGCAACGACTTCTGGTGGCTCGACTGGTGCTGCGACGCCTCCCAGTCCTCGCTGCCGGGCGTGACCCCGGACGCCTGGATCAACCAGCAGTACGCGTCCATGACCGCCGAGAACGAGGGCCGCGGCTTCGTGCTCTCCCGCGCCTACGGCTCGCTCCAGGCGGCCGGGTACAGCGGCCAGGCGGGGCTGCCCACGGGACCGTGGGCGGACAAGCGCTCCACCGTCCACTTCACCGGTGACACCTCCTCCACGTGGGGCGTGCTGAAGATGGAGGTCGGCTACACCCCGGGCGAGTCCGCCGCGACCGGGATGGCGTCGATCACCCACGACATCGGCGGCCACAACGACACGACGGGGCTGACCGGTTCGGAGCAGTACACCGACGGCGGGCAGACGCGCACCACGCGCAAGCTGCCCGACGACCTGTACGCGCGGTGGGTGCAGTTCGGCACCTTCCAGCCCATCGACCGGCTGCACAGCAACCACAGCGACCGGCTGCCCTGGCAGTACGGCACGGCGGCGCGCAAGTCGGCCGACGCGTTCCTCAACCTGCGCGAGAACCTGGTGCCGTACACCTACTCGCTCGCCGAGGAGGCCAACCGCACCGGTGTGCCGATCGTCCGGCCCACCTACCTGGAGTACCCGGACGAGGCGAAGGCGTACGCCACCGCCGGCAGCGAGTACTTCTACGGGTCCGACGTGCTGGTCGCCCCGGTCACCGACCCCGGCGACTCGGCCACGACGTCGGTCTGGTTCCCGCCGGGGCAGTGGACCGACTACTTCACCGGCAAGACGTACACCGGCGGGACGACGCAGGACGTCACCACCACGCTGGACACCATGCCGGTGTTCATCAAGGCCGGTGGCATCATGCCGACCCGCACGCACGACGTGTCGTCCGACGACCGCAGTCCGCTGACCGACGTGACGCTGACCGTCGCGGCCGGGAAGTCGGGGTCGTACCGGCTGTACGAGGACGACGGGACCGGCACGGGGCGGCACCACAGCGCCACGACGACCGTGCGCTACCGGGTGAAGGGTGCGCAGCACACCGTGTCGATCGGCGGGGTGCAGGGGTCCTTCCGCGGCCAGGTGAAGAAGCGGGAGTGGACGGTCACGCTGGTCGGGCTCGGTGATCATGTGCCGGGGAAGGTCTCGGCGAACGGGAAGCGGCTGTCGCCGAAGTCGTACCACCTGGACCGGGACGCGGGGACGTTGACCGTGACGTTGCCGAGCCGGTCGGTGCACGCACCGGTGACGGTTTCCTTCCGGTAGGTGGGGTGGGCGGGGGTGCGCGGGGCGGTTTATCGCCCCCGCCGCCCCCGCCCTTCCCGTCCCCGGGGGCTGCGCCCCCGGACCCCCGAAAGACGCGCACGCGCGGCACGGCCGCACATTGACAGGGCCCCGCGCCCCTGATCAGCCACCGTAATCTGTTCCCGTGTCCGTTCCCCCTCTCCACCGCGTCGCCGTGCTCGTGCTCGAAGGGGCGAAGCCGCTCGACGTCGGGATTCCGGCGCAGGTGTTCACGACCCGCGCGAGCATGCCGTACGAGGTACGTGTGTGCGGCGCGGCGCCCGGGCTCGTGGCCGGGGGTGACGGACTGTCGTACCACGTGGCGCACGGGCTCGACGCGCTCGCCTGGGCCGAGATCGTGTTCGTGCCCGGATACCGGTTCCCGGACCGGGAGGAGCCGCCGCCCGCCGTCGTCGAGGCGCTGGTGGCCGCGCACGACCGGGGCGCGCGGCTCGCCGCGATCTCCACCGGCGCCTTCGCGCTCGCCGCCACCGGACTGCTGGACGGCCGGCGCGCCACCACGCACTGGCACTACACCCGCGCGCTCGCGGCGAAGCACCCGGCCGTGCGGGTCGACGAGAACGTGCTCTTCGTCGACGAGGGCAGTGTGCTCACCTCCGCCGGGGCCGCCTCCGGCATCGACCTGTGTCTGCATCTGCTCCGCGGCGACCTCGGGGTGGCCGCGTCGAACCATGCCGCCCGGCGGCTGGTCGCGGCGCCCTACCGCAGCGGCGGGCAGGCGCAGTACGTGCCGCGCAGTGTGCCGGAGCCGCTGGGCGAGCGGTTCGCCGCGACCCGGGAGTGGGCGCTGCGCCGGCTGGACGAGCCCCTCACCCTGCGGGCGCTGGCCCGGCACGCGGAGGTGTCGCCGCGGACGTTCTCGCGGCGGTTCGCCGAGGACACCGGGTACACGCCGATGCAGTGGGTCATGCGGGCCCGCGTCGACGTGGCGCGTGAACTGCTGGAACGCTCGCAGCGCAGCATCGAGCAGATCGCCGGTGACGTCGGCCTGGGCACCGGGGCCAATCTGCGGCTGCACTTCCAGCGGATCCTCGGCACCACGCCGAGTGAGTACCGGCGGACGTTCGCGAAGGGCGAGTAGACCGCGCGCCCCGTGCGCCGGCGGCTGACGGCTGACGGCTGACGGCTGACGGCTGACGGCTGACGGCTGACGGCTGACGGCTGACGGCTGACGGCTGACGGCTGACGGCTGGCACGATCCTTGCGGACCGTGGCGATCGTGCCGCTGTCCCGCGCCCCCGGGGCGCGCGAGTCTGGTGGCGAACCACGGAGAGGACCTGACACTCATGACTCGCATCGCCATCAACGGATTCGGCCGCATCGGGCGCAATGTGCTGCGCGCCCTGCTGGAGCGCGGCGGCGACCTGGAGGTCGTCGCCGTCAACGACCTGACCGAGCCCGCCACGCTCGCGCGGCTGCTCGCCTTCGACACCACCGCGGGCCGGCTCGGCCGTCCGGTGAGCGTCGACGGGGACACGCTCGTGGTGGACGGCCGGCGCATCAAGGTGCTCGCCGAGCGGGAGCCGGCGAAGCTGCCCTGGTCCGCACTGGACGTCGACCTGGTGCTGGAGGCCACCGGCCGCTTCACCTCGGCCGAGGCGGCCCGCGTCCACCTCACCGCCGGTGCGCGCAAGGTGCTCGTCAGCGCCCCCTCGGCGGGCGCCGACGTGACGCTCGCGTACGGCGTCAACACCGAGGCCTACGACGCGGCGGCGCACACCGTCGTCTCCAACGCCTCGTGCACCACCAACGCGCTCGCGCCGCTGGCCTCCGTCCTCGACGAACTCGCCGGTATCGAGCACGGGTTCATGACCACCGTGCACGCCTACACGCAGGAGCAGAACCTCCAGGACGGCCCGCACCGCGACGCCCGCCGGGCCCGCGCCGCCGGGGTGAACATCGTGCCGACCACCACGGGCGCGGCCAAGGCGATCGGCCTGGTGCTGCCGAACCTCGACGGCAAGCTGTCGGGCGACTCGATCCGCGTGCCCGTGCCGGTGGGCTCGATCGTCGAGCTCAACACCACCGTCGCCCGTGACGTCACCCGTGACGAGGTCCTCGCGGCCTACCGGACCGCGGCCGACGGGCCGCTCGCCGGGATCCTCGAGTACTCGGAGGACCCGCTGGTCTCCGCCGACATCACCGGCAATCCGGCCTCCGCCGTCTTCGACTCGGCGCTCACCCGGGTCGACGGCCGGCACATCAAGGTGGTCGCCTGGTACGACAACGAGTGGGGCTTCTCCCACCGCGTGATCGACACGCTGCAACTGCTCGCCGCCGGCTGAGCGGACCGTACGGCAACACAGGGACCGGTCGCCCTCGGGGGCGGCCGGTCCCTGCGCGCCGCGGCACGTCTCAGAGCGGTGCGCCGGTGAACGGCGAGGCGAGGTAGGGGCCCTCGGCCGCCTTGCGGCGCTGCATCCGGGTCAGCCGCACCGCGAAGTGCACCGCGGCGGCCGCGGCGGCGATGTTGAGCGCGTCGGCGACCATGTACTGCGTCACGGCGGACCGGATGTCCGTCAGCAGCTCGGCATCGTCGTACTTGGTCCCGGCCACCCGGTTGAAGAGGATGCCGAACGCGAACAGGGCCCACCACAGGTGCACCGGCCACAGGCGTTCGCGGTACGGCGTCTCCCCGGTCGGCAGCGGGGTGGCGGCCCGCCACATGTCGGCGGCGACGCGGTGGGGCAGCCAGATGTTGGCGAACGGGATGAACCAGGCCGCGACGGCCCACCCGGTCCCGTGCCGGAACCGGTCGGGGGCCAGCGGGCCGGTCAGGCGGCGCAGGTGGAAGAACCAGGTGACGAAGGCGATCGCACAGGGCAGATACGCGATGACCTGGTACCGGGCGACCGCGTCGTAGAAGCCGGCGGCGTCGTCCAGTTCCCGCTGCGACGCCGTGAGGAAACCGGTGTCCCCGTCCACCACGCCCCGCAGCCGTATCCCGGCGAAGATGCTCACCAGGTCGGTGACGGCGACGAGGGCGAGGCCCGCGACGGCCACGGCGAGCAGCACGGAGGACGCCCGGCCCGGCACCGCCCGCGGCACGGATGCCGCGCTCCGCGCCCGCTCCCCCGGTTCCGCGGGCGGTCCCGCCGGTCTCTGCTGCGGCTCACTGGATGCGGACATGACGGCGGCGCCCCCCACGGACGAGAACGGAAGAAACGGGCTCGCGGATGATCACGCGGCCGGTGAACGATATGCCGGTCGGACACGTCTCGTCCATGTCAATAGCGGCCTCACCGGCGCGGACCTTTCCCGCCGGGGCGGATTTTGCAGAGTCTGCACTTTTGCATACCATGCAAGCATGTCGGAGAAGGGCGCCGCCGAGGGCGGACTGCGCGAGCGGAAGAAGCGGGCCACCCGTGCCGCGCTGGCCGAGGCCGCGATCCGTCTCGCCGCCGAGCACGGGGTGGACAAGGTGACCGTCGAGGCGATCAGCGCGGCGGCCGGGGTCTCCGTGCGGACGTTCTTCAACTACTTCGACTCGCGCGACGACGCGTTCGTGGTCATCGACACCGAGGCCAGCACCCGGGTGCGCGCCGCGCTGCTCGCGGCGCCCGCCGCGCTCTCCCCGCTGGAGGCGCTGCGCGACGCGCTGGCGGCCGAACTGGCGGAGGCCGAGCAGGAACACGAGCTGTGGTGGCTGCACGCCGAGGTGCTGCGCTCCGCACCGCATCTGCTGGTGCGCAGCCTCGGGGCCCACATGGCCGACGAGACGGCACTGGCGGAGGCGGTGGCCGCACGGATCGGCTCCGCCGCCACCGGCTCGGCCGCCACCGGCTCGCCCACCGACGAGGCGCGGCGTGCGGCGCTGGAGCTGTATCCGCGGCTGCTGGCGGCCGTGGCGCACACGGCGGTCCGGGTCGGTGTGGAGCACTGGTGCTCCCGCCGCGACGGGGCCTCGTTCGCCGAGGTGTTCCAGCAGGTCTTCACGCTGCTCGCGGCGGGCCTCCCGGCACCGCGGCGGTAACCCCCGGCGGCCGCGCGAGGCCGGCCCTCCCCCGCCGCCCCCTCCGTACCCCTCCGAGTTCACCCGTGATCGCCGTCGGCCCCCGCGGGCCCCGTCGATCCCTGTCGAAAGAGAAACCGTGACCGCACCACCGGCGCCCGATCAGGCGTCCCCGGCCTCCATGACGAACCGCCAGATACTCCAGGCCATGTCCGGCCTGATGGCGGGCATGTTCGTCGCCATCCTGGCGGGCACCGTGGTGTCCAACGCCCTGCCCACCATCATCGCGGACCTGGGCGCGAGCCAGTCCTCCTACACCTGGGTCGTCACGGCGGAGCTGCTGGCGATGACCGCGACCGTGCCCCTGTGGGGCAAGCTGTCGGACCTCTACAACAAGAAGCTGCTGCTACAGCTGTCGCTGAGCATGTTCGTCGTCGGCTCGCTGCTCGCGGGCTTCTCGCACGGCGTGGGGCTGCTCATCGTCAGCCGGGTCGTCCAGGGCATCGGCGCGGGCGGTCTGACGGCGCTGGCCCAGGTGGTCATGGCCTCCGTCATCCCGCCGCGCCGGCTGGGCAAGTACGCGGGCGTCTTCGGTGCCGTCTTCGCGGTGGGCACGGTGGCCGGGCCGCTGGTCGGCGGTGTGCTGGTGGACACCTCGTGGCTGGGCTGGCGCTGGTGCTTCTTCATCGGCGTGCCGTTCGCGCTGCTGGCCATCGCGCTGCTCCAGCGCACCCTGCACCTGCCCACGGCCAAGCGCGAGGTGAAGATCGACTTCCTGGGCGCGTTCCTGATCGTGGCGGGCGTGTGCGCGCTGCTGATCTGGGTGTCGCTCGCGGGCAACCAGTTCGACTGGGCGTCCTGGCAGACCGCCGCGCTCACCGGCGGCGGTGTCGTCCTGCTGGCCGTCGCGGTGTTCGTGGAGTCCCGCACCGCGGAACCCGTCATCCCGCTGGGCATCTTCCGCAACCGCACGGTCGCGCTGACCACCGTGGCCAGTCTTTTGGTGGGTGTCGCCATGTTCGGCGGCACCGTGTTCCTCTCGCAGTACTTCCAGGTCTCGCTCGGCAAGTCGCCCACGGTGGCGGGGCTGATGAGCCTGCCGATGATCCTCGGTCTGCTGGTGTCGTCCACGGTGGCCGGTCAGGTGATCAGCCGGACCGGGAAGTGGAAGCGTTACCTGGTGGCGGGAGCCGTCGCCATGACCGTCGGTCTGGGGCTGCTCTCGACCATCGGCGCGGACACCTCCTTCGCCCTGCTCAGCCTGTTCATGGCGGTGCTCGGCATCGGTGTCGGCATGCTGATGCAGAACCTGGTGCTGGCCGCCCAGAACGACGTGCCCGCCGCCGAACTCGGCGCGGCGACCTCGGTGTTGTCGTTCTTCCGCAGCATGGGCGGCACGATCGGCACCAGTGTCCTCGGCGCGATCCTCGCCAACCGGGTGGCCACCGAGACGGCCAAGGGGCTGCGCGAGGCGGGCATCACCCCGACGGGCGGGAGCGCGGGCGGCGGCGGTGTGCCGGACATGCACACCCTGCCGGCCCCCCTGCGCTCCATCGTCGAGCACGCCTACGGGGTGGCCACGGCCGATCTGTTCCTGTTCGCCACGCCCTGCGCGCTGCTCGCGCTCGTCACCGTCGTCTTCCTCAAGGAGAAGCCGCTGAAGACCACGAGCGGGATGGAACGCCTCGCCGAGGAGTCCGCGACGGCTCCCGCGGAGGCCGACGCCGACGCCCCGGCGCAGGCCGCCATCGAACTCCCCCGGCAGCGGACCACCGACGCCCCCGCCCCGGCCCGCCCCGAGAGCGACCCGGACCCCACGGGGCAGCGCGCCTGACGCCGTCTCACCCTCCCGCCCTCACACCACCGTCACCGCCACGCCCGCGTCGCCGATGTCCGCGAGGACGGCCGCGGGCGCGGCGGCGTCGGTGACGAGGCGGTCGATGTCCCGCAGCGGGCAGATCTTGGCGAAGGTGACCCGGCCGATCTTCGAGTGGTCCGCCACCACGACCGTACGGTCGCTGCTGGCGAGGAACGCCCGGTCGGTCGCCGCCTCCAACTGGTCGTGGGTCGTGCAGCCGTGGGCCGCGCCGATGCCGTCCACACCGAGGAAGGTGACGTCGGTGTGGTGGTCGGCGAGCGTCTTCTCCGCGATGGGGCCGACGAGTTCATAGCTCTCGGTACGGGCGGAGCCGCCCACGACGACCAGCGTGACGCCCTTGTGCGGCACCATCTCGGCGGCGATGTTGACCGCGTTGGTGACGATGGTGACCCGGCCGCGCGCGGCCAGTACCCGCGCGATCTCGGTGACGGTGGTGCCGCCGGTCATCCCGACGACCGCGCCCTCCGGGACCAGTTCGGCCGCGGCCCGCGCGATGGCCTGCTTCTCCGCGCGGCGGTGCCCGCTGCGGTGCGGGACCGGGAGTTCGGGCCCGGCACCGCGCAGCGCCGCACCGCCCAGTACCGCTCCCCCGTGCGTCCGGCGCAGCAGGTTCTGCCGGCTGAGCTGTTGCAGATCGCGCCGGATGGTGGCTCCCGAGACCTTGAGCAGCCGGGACAGCTCGGTGACATCCATGGCCCCACGCGCGGAAACATGCTCAAGTATGCGCGCATGACGCTCGGTCTTCAGCATGCGAGGAAGCATAGACCGACCCACGCCGACCGGACATCCACCTTTCTTCCAGCCACGACCACGGATCGCACCGGCCCGGGCACCCGCCGCCATGTGCGCACCGCCATGACCATGTGCGCAAAGTGCGCATGTTCGATCTGTTGACATGGCGAAAGCTGCTCGCTTTACTCCATGCAACGCCCTGGGTCGAGCACCCGGCGTCAGAGGTACGCCCAGCCGGTAGCACGGCCCCGCGCCGTAAGTCCGGACTGAGTCGCCAGGACTTCCGCGCGGAGCCGGGGTCCGAGGCGGGGACGTACCCCCCATCCTCTGGAGCGCAGAGATGCCCCACACCTCTCACCTACGGTCCCGCAGGCGCGCCCTCGTCGGGGCGGCCGCCGCGGCCGCCCTCTGTCCGCTGCTCGCCTGCACCACGGCGGACGCCTCCACCACCGCGTCCGTCTCCCTGCCCCCGGTGCACGCGAACTTCGACTACCAGATCGGCGAGCCCTACACCCCGCCCGCCGGGGTGAAGGTGGTCTCCCGCGACCACACCGCCTCTCCGGCCAAGGGCCTGTACAACATCTGCTACGTCAACGCGTTCCAGGCCCAGCCGGGGACCGAGGACGAGTGGGGCGACCTGCTGCTGCGGGACGGCAGCGGCAAGGTGGTGTACGACGAGGACTGGGGCGAGGCGATGCTCGACATCCGCACCGCCGACAAGCGGCAGCGGATCGCCGACCGCGTCGACTCCTGGATCGACTCCTGCGCCGACAAGGGCTTCGACGCCGTCGAGCCGGACAACCTGGACACCTTCGACCGTACGGACCTGCTCAGCGAGTCCAACGCCAAGGCGTTCATCAAGCTGCTCTCCGCCCACGCGCACGACAAGGGGCTGGCGATCGGGCAGAAGAACACCGCCGAGCTCGCCTCCGCGCACAAGGAGATGGGCACGGACTTCGCCGTCGCCGAGGAGTGCGCGGAGTGGAACGAGTGCGGTGACTACGCCGACGCGTACGACGACCACGTCGTCGTCATCGAGTACAAGAAGGCCAACCTCAAGAAGGCGTGCTCCCAGTTCGGCGACCGGCTGAGCATCGTCCTGCGCGACGTGGACGTCTCCGCCCCCGGCAGCGACGGCTACGTCCGCGAGACCTGCTGACGGACCCGTCCCGCGGCGGGCGCCCTCGGGGGCGCACCGCCGCCCGCTCCGCCCCTGTTCGCCCCGCACCGCGCAGTACCCCCACACCGCCGCCGTGCCGGTATCTCCTTCCGCGATGTCCCGCCCGTCCCGAAGCGTCCGTGACACCTGTACGACGCCCGTACGACGCCCGTGACATCCACCCGTTCCGCACCTCCCCGGGAGCACCCATGGCCGCACCACACCGTCCGTCCGGCAGCCACGCCGGCCCGTCCCGCCGTACGCTCCTGCGCCGGGGCGGCGGGCTCGCGCTCGGCACCGCCGCCGGCGCCGCCCTGGCCGGCTGCGGGGCGGGCACGGACGACGGGGTCGGCGCCGACGGCCGGGTCACCGTCGAGCTGTGGCACGGGCAGTCGGACACCGGGCGGGCCGCGATCGAGAAGCTGGTGGCGGAGTTCAACCGCACCCACCCCAAAATCCGGGTCGACGCCGGCGGCGGTGTGCTGTCCGACGCCATGCTCCAGAAGATCACCGCGGCCCTCGCCGCCGGCTCCTTCCCCGACGTGGCCTACATCTTCGGCTCCGACCTGGCGAGCGTCGCCCGCAGCCCCTCGGTGGTGGACCTCACCGACACCTTGCACGACGGCCCCGTGCCGTGGAAGAGCTTCTGGGCCCCGGCCCGCGCGGCCATCACCCTCAACGGACAGGTACGGGCCGCGCCCGCGCTGCTCGACGCGCTCGCGGTGGTGTGCAACAAGAAGCTGTTCCGCGACGCCGGCCTGGAACTGCCCGAGGCGGGCTGGAGCTGGGACGACTTCGTCGACACCGCCCGCAAGCTCACCGACAAGGGGCGCGGTGTCTTCGGCACCGGCTGGCCCGGCGTCGGCGACGAGGACACCGTCTGGCGGCTGTGGCCGATGATCTGGGACCTGGGCGGCGACGTCGTCGCCGAGGACGGCAAGCACATCGGCTTCGCCGACACCGGGGTCAGGGCCCTGGAGACGGTCGCCGCGCTCGCCCGCGACAAGAGCGTGTACATCGACCCCAAGCCCGGCAGCGAGCAGATGTACCAGGTCTTCGCCTCCGGCCGGATGGGCATGGTGCCCACCGGCCCCTGGCAGCTGCCCGACGTCCGCCAGGCGAAGATCGACTACCACGTGGTGCCGCTGCCCACGTACAGCGGCAAGCCGGTGACCATCTCGGGGCCCGACACCTGGACCGTCTTCGACAACGGCCCGGCCCGGGTCGAGGCGGCCCGCACGTTCGTCACCTGGCTGTCCGAGCCCGCGCAGGACGTGCGGTGGGACATCGACGCCGGCAGCCTCCCGCTGACCCGCTCCACCGAGGCGCTGCCCGCCTGGCAGGACCGGGAGAAGAAGGTCGGGGGACTGCACGTCTTCACCTCGGCCCTCGACTCGGCCCGGGCCCGCCCGGTGCACCCGGCCTACCCGCAGATCTCCCAGGCGCTCGGCCAGGCGATCGTCGCCGTACTCCTCGGCCGCAGTTCCCCGGCCAAGGCGCTGCGCACCTGCGCGGACGAAGCCAACGCCGCCCTGCTCATCCCGCGTTGAGAGGACCACCATGCCCCGTCTACCCACTCCCCTCACCCTCGCGGACCACGGCAAGGAGCAGGGAAACCGCACGGACCCGGACGCCCCGCGCACCGGCGCACCCGCCGGCTCCGGCTCGGTACGGCGCCGCAGGCGCCAGGAGACCGCCACCGCGTGGGCGTTCATCTCGCCCTCGGTCCTGGTCATCCTCGGGCTCAGCGTCGTCCCGGTGGTCTGGTCGCTGCTGCTGTCGTTCCAGGCCGACGACCTGGTGACCCCCAGTCGCTGGGTCGGTCTGGACAACTACCGCGCACTCGCGCAGGACCCGCACTTCGCCGACGCGGTCCGCAGCACCCTGCTCTACACGGTGCTGTACGTGCCGCTCTCCATCGGTCTCGGTCTGTTCCTCGCCCTCGCGCTGAACCGGCGGATCCGGCTGGTGGGCCTGTACCGCACCCTCGTCTTCGTGCCGTTCGTGGTCTCGGCCACCGCGCAGGGCGTGCTGTTCTCCTTCATCCTCGACCCCGAGTTCGGCGCGGCCAACTCCGTGCTGCACAAGATCGGCATCTCGCCCCAGGGCTTTCTGACCGACCCCGGGCAGGCGCTGTACGCGCTCATCGCGATCTCGCTGTGGAGCGGCACCGGCTTCTGCGTGGTGGTGCTCCTGGCCGCCCTCCAGGACGTGCCGCCCTCGCTGGTCGAGGCGGCCCGCCTCGACGGTGCCGGACGCCGCCATCTGCTGCGCCATGTCACCCTCCCCGCGATCACCCCGGTCCTGGTCTTCCTGCTGCTGTGGCAGACCATCAACGCCTTGCAGGTCTTCGACCTGGTGTACGTGACGACGAAGGGCGGGCCGCTGGGCTCCACCTCGGTCATCGTCTACTTCATCTGGGAGCAGGCCTTCAAGAACTTCACCGCCGGTTACGGCGCCGCGGCCGCCTACACCCTGGCGCTCGTCCTGATCGTCCTCGGCGTGCTGCCCCGGCTGGTCCGGGCGCTGCGGGCACGCACCGGCCGCGGCATCGAAGGAGCCACCCGATGACGGCCACGTCCTCCGCCCCCTCCCTGTCCTCCGCCCCGCCCGCCCCGCAGGGGGTCCCGGCGGACGGCGGCCCCGGCCGGCGCCGCGGGCGGCTGCCGTTCAGCGCCTGGCACCTGCTCCTCGCACCGCTGTGCCTGCTGTTCGCCGTGCCGCTGGTCTGGCTGGCGCTCAGCTCGGTGATGAGCGACGCGGAGATCAACCGCTTCCCGCCCGCCCTGTGGCCCTCCGGCATCCATCTGGACGGCTACCGGTACGTCATCGGCAACGCCATGTTCCCGCGCTGGTTCGCCAACTCGCTGATCGTGTCGGTGACCGCGGTGGTGTCCAATCTGCTCCTCGGGGCGCTGGGCGGTTACGCGTTCGCCCGGATGCGGTTCGCGGGCTCCCGGCTGCTGCTCGGGCTGATGCTGGCCACCATGGCGATCCCGTTCCAGCTCACCATGATCCCCACCTTCCTGGTGATGAAGCGGCTGGGCCTGATCGACACCCTGGGCGCGCTGATCGTGCCCTCGCTGGTGACGCCGTTCGCCGTGTTCCTGCTGCGGCAGTTCTTCCTGTCGCTGCCCAGGGAACTGGAGGAGGCGGCCTGGCTCGACGGCTGCTCGCGGCTGCGGGTGCTGTTCCGGATCGTGCTGCCGCTGTCCCGGCCGGCCCTGAGCACGGTGGCGGTGCTGACGTTCCTCACCACCTGGAACGACCTGAGCTGGCCGCTCATCGCCATCAACCACGACACCCAGTACACGTTGCAGCTCGGTCTGACGACCTTCCAGGGGCAGCACCACACCCACTGGTCCGCGGTCATGGCGGGCAATGTGCTCACCGTGCTTCCGGTACTGCTCGCCTTCCTCGCCGCGCAGAAGACCTTCATCCAGTCCATCACCTCCAGCGGCCTGAAGGGATGAGCCCGCGCGAGCGACGGCTCCCCGGCCTGCCGCACCCCTACGACCTGCCCTTCTCCGGCGGCATCGATCCCGCCGCCGGAACCACTCGGAACGGGGCGCGCTCCGGCGGCGCCCGCTACGGAGAAGAACTCTGATGTCCCTCACCACCCCCAAGATCGCCTTCATCGGCGCGGGCAGCGTCGTGTTCACGCAGGGGCTCCTGGCCGACCTGCTGGCCTTCCCCGAGCTGCGCGGCGCGCACATCGCCCTGCACGACATCGACCCCGAACGGCTCGACACCGCGCGCGGCGCCGCCCAGTTCATCGCGGACGAGCGCACCGGGCGGGACGGCGACGGCCCCCGGCCCCGGATCACCGCCCACGCCGAGCGGCGCGCGGCGCTCACCGACGCGGACTTCGTCATCAACATCGTCCAGGTCGGCATGCGGGAGTCCACCCGTACCGACTTCGAGATCCCGGCCCGCTACGGGCTGCGCCAGACCATCGGCGACACCCTCGGCATCGGCGGCATCTTCCGCGCGCTGCGCACCTTCCCGCTGCTGAAGTCGCTCGCCGAGGACATCGCCGAGGTGTGCCCCGACGCCTGGCTGCTCAACTACACCAACCCGATGACGATGAACATCCAGTACCTCGCCCAGGCCACCGGGCTGACACGTGTCGTGGGGCTGTGCCACTCGGTGTACTGGACCGTCCGCGACCTCTCCGACCTGCTCGGCGTCCCCTACGACGAGGTCACCTACCGGGCGGCCGGCGTCAACCACCAGGCGTGGCTGCTGCGTCTGGAGCACCGGGGCGCGGACCTGTACCCGCGCCTGGACGCGCTGATCGCCGAGGACCCCCAGCTGCGGCGCCGGGTACGCGTGGACATGTACCGGCGGCTCGGCTACTACCCGACCGAGACCAGCGAGCACTCCTCGGAGTACGTGCCCTGGTATCTGCACCACGACAGCGAGATCGAGCGGCTGCGGCTGCCGGTCGGCGCCTACCTGGGCATCGTCGACGAGAACGTGGCCGCCTACGAGCAGACCCGCGAGGCCCTCGCCAAGGGTGAACCGCTCACCGTAGAGGGCACCATGGAGTACGCCCCGCAGATCATCCACAGCATCACCACGGGCACCCCGCGCACGGTGTACGGCAATGTCCCGAACCGGGGGCTGATCGACAACCTGCCCGCCTCCGGGACCGTCGAGGTGCCCTGCCTGGTGGACGGCGGGGGTGTCCAGCCGACGCGGGTGGGGGCGCTGCCCGCCCAGTGCGCCGCGCTGAACCGTACGTACCTGAGCATGAACGACCTGGTGGTGCGGGCCGCCCTGGAGGACGACCCGCGCTCGATCCGCCAGGCCGCCATGACCGACCCGGCGACCGCGGCCACGCTGCCCGTGGAGCGCATCTGGGACCTGTGCGACGACATGGTCCGGGCCCACGCCGATCTGTTGCAGCCCTCGCTGCGCGCGACGCTCGGCCACTGAGGACGCGGCTCCCGGTCACCGGCGAACGGAACGGACCCGCCGTCGCCCTTCAGGGGCGGTGGCGGGCCCGTTCGGTGTTGGCCGCTCTGCCGAGGTTGTTGTAGAGCCGCCGCAGGTGTTTCGCCGCGGCGCACGGCACCCGGTCCTGAGCGCACTGCCGGCACGTCTCGAGGTGGTTCTCATAGTCCAGACGTGCCCGCTCGAGGGCGTCCTGCGAAGGGTTCATACGGCAATTCGATCTTGTTACTCCGGGTAGGACTCTCAACTCACCCTCAAATATCCCGAGTTAATGCCTGCTCGACACTCCGGGGACACTTTCCCCACAGCCGCCGCCGGGCGTACGCACAGCCGTACCCGGTTAGGCTGCGCGCATGAGCTCCAGGGACTACCTCTCCGCCATGTTCGCACTGGACTACCGGGTCGCCGTGGTGACCGGCGGGAGCTCCGGGATCGGGCGCGCGATCGCCGGGGCGCTGGCGCGGGCGGGGGCCCGGGTGGTGGTCGTGGCACGGGACGAGGCGAAGCTGGCCGGCACCGTGGAGGAGCTGGCGGCCGACGGCTGCCGGGCGGCGTGGGTGAGCGCCGACCTGGGTGGGCGCGCCGGGGTGCGCACGGCCGCCGAGGAGGCCGCCGGGATCTTCGGCGAGCCGGACATCCTCGTCAACTGCGCGGGGGTGAATCTGCGGCCCCCGATGGGCGAGCTGGACACGGAGGTGTGGGACACCACCATGGCGGTGAACCTGGAGGCGCCCTTCCTGCTCGGGCAGCGGTTCGGACCCGGCATGGCCGAGCGCGGCTTCGGGCGGATCATCCATGTCACCTCGCAGCAGGCGCACCGGGCCTTCGTGCAGAGCGGTGCCTACGGGGTCTCCAAGGGGGCGCTGGAGTCGCTGGCCCGCTCACAGGCCGAGGCCTGGTCGCCGTACGGCGTCACGTGCAACACGCTCGTGCCGGGTTTCGTGATGACCCCGCTCAACGCGCGGCTGTCGTCCGACCCGGAGAAGACCGAGGCGCTCGCCGCGCGCACGATGACCGGACGCAATGGTCTGGCCGAGGACTTCGCGGGCGCGGCCGTCTTCCTCGCCGGTCCGGCCTCCGCCTACGTCACCGGGCAGTCGCTCTTCGTCGACGGCGGGTTCTCGGTCCACTGAGCGGCCGCGGGCGCGACCTCTTTGCCCGGTCTTTCCCCGGGGCGCGGCGTTCCGCCCCGCCCGATTGATGGTGTTCATGACACGTGTCTGGTAGGCATGCTGTCCATGACGTCACGTCACTTACGGGGAACTTGGGGGAAACCGGCAGCGGCGGCAGTGGTACTCGCGCTGTCCCTCGCGGCCTGCGGCGACGACGGAGGGGGCGGCGGGTCGAAGTCGTCCGGCGGCCACGAGAGGATCACCGTGGCCGCGCTGCCGCTCACCGACGTCGCCGCGCTGTATCTCGCCCGCGACCGGGGGCTGTTCACCAAGGAGAGGCTGGACGTCACCATCCAGCCAGTGCAGCAGAGCATCCAGGCCCTGCCCGCGCTGAAGAACGGCCAGGTCGACGTGATCGCCGGCGCCAACTACGTCACCTTCCTCCAGGCCGACGAGAAGGGCACCCTCGATCTGCGCATCGTCAGCGAGGGCGTACGGGTGGCCCCGCACATGATGGACGTCCTGGTGCCGGAGGACTCGGACATCAGGAGCGCCGCCGATCTGAAGGGCAGGAAGGTCGCGGTCAACATCCTCAACAACATCCAGTCGCTGACCCTCGACGCCATCCTCGACAAGCAGGGCCTCGGCCGTCCCGTCTACCGGCAGATCGCCTTCCCGCAGATGGGTCCCGCGCTGGAACGGCACCAGGTCGACGCCGTGCACGCGGTCGAGCCCTTCGACAGCGCCATCCGGGAACAGGTCAAGGCGCGGGTGCTGATCGACGGCGGGACGGCGCCCGTCTCCTCGCTGCCCATCAGCGGCTACGTCACCACCGGGAAGTACGCCGACGGGCACGCCAAGGCCGCCGCCGCGTTCCAGCGGGCGATCCGCGCGGCTTCGAAGATCGCCGCCGAGGACCCCGACGCCGTACGCGCCGAACTGCCCCAGTACACCAAGGTCACCGCGGCCCAGGCCACGTCCATGGCACTGCCCTCCTACGCCACCGCCACCGATCCCGCGCAACTGCGCCGGCTGACCGCGCTGATGTCGAAGCAGGGCCTGCTGAAGAAGCCGCTGGACCCGGCGACCCTGCTGGTCAAGTGAGCGGGGCCCGGCGGCACGGACTCGGCATGAGCCGGGCCCGGCGGTTCGGACTCGGCATGAGCCGGGCCCGGCGGCACGGACTCGGTGTGCTCGGCGTGCTGCTCGCCTTCGGGATCTGCGAGGTGCTGGGCCGCGCCGGGATCGTGCGCCGCGCCTACCTCCCGCCGGCCTCGGAGGTCGTGGCGCGGGCCGTCCGGCTGGCGGGCGACCCCGTCTTCCTCGACGGCGTCGGCGCCACCCTGCGGGCCTGGGCGTACGGGCTCGGCCTGGCCTGCGCGATCGCCGTCCCGCTGGGGCTGCTGCTGGGCAGCCTGCCGCTGGTCGGAGCCGCCGTGCGGACCCTGGTGGAGTTCCTGCGCCCGCTGCCCTCCGTGGCACTGATCCCGCTCGTCTCGCTGCTCCTCGGCACGGGCACCCGTACCGAGGTCGCGCTGATCACCTACGCGTGCGTGTGGCCGGTCCTGTTCAACACGGTGTACGGCCTCGCCGAGGCGGACCCGCTCGCCAAGGACACCCTGCGCGCCTTCGGCTTCGGGCGGCTCGCGGTGCTGCTGCGCGTGGAGTTGCCCGGGACGGCGCCGTTCGTCGCGGCGGGGGTGCGCATCTCGGCGGCGGTCGCGCTCATCCTGGCGGTGGCGACGGAGCTGCTGTCCGGGTTCGGGCAGGGGCTCGGCATCTTCATCGCCCAGGCGCAGCTCGCCACCGACGGCACCCGTGACGTCCTGGCCGGGGTGGTCTGGGCGGGCGCGCTGGGGCTCGTCCTCAACGGCGTCCTGGTGTGGGCGGAGCGCCGGCTGTTCCCGTGGACGCCGGACCACCGCCGGGCGGCGGACGCGTGAGCGGCGGGGGCGGGCCGCGCGGTCTCCTGCTCCGGCTGGGGGTGCCCGTGCTCGCCGCGGCCGGCTGGCAGGCGGTCACCGTGGCCCACCGCAGCGTCTACTTCCCGCCGCCGGTCCGTATCGTCCGGCACGCCTACGACCTGTGGTTCTCCGGGCCCGTCCGGCACGTGTTCCTCACCCGCGCCGCCGTCGACGACATCCTGCCGAGCCTCGGCCGGCTGGGCGCCGGGTTCCTGCTGGCGGCCGTCGCCGGGATCGCGCTGGGCATGGCGGTCGGCCGCTCACCGCGGGTCTACGCGCTGTGCGACCCGGTGCTCCAGTTCGCGCGGGCGGTCCCGCCGCCTGCCCTGGTGCCCGTGTTCGTCGTCGTGTTCGACTTCGGCACGCCGATGCAGCTCGCGTCGATCGCGTTCAGCGCCCTCTGGCCGGTGCTGGTCAACACGGCGGAGGGCGCCCGTGCCACGGACCCGCTGCGGCTGGACGTGGCCGCGGTGCTGCGGCTGACCCCGCTGGAGCGGCTGTGGTTCCTGCTGCTGCCCTCCGCGCTGCCGCGGATCTTCGCGGGGCTGCGGCTGAGCCTGTCGCTCTGCCTCATCCTCATGGTCTTCTCGGAGCTGCTGCCGGGCACCGCGAACGGCATCGGCTTCGCCCTCACCGACGCACAGTCGCGCTCGGACCTGCTCACCGTGTGGGCGGTGCTGCTCCTGCTCGGCGTGCTCGGTCATCTGCTCAACACCGGCCTGCTGGCGGCGGAGGGACGGCTCCTCGGCGGCGGGGAGAGGAACGGGGGAAGAAGCGTATGAGCGGCACGGCGGACGGGACCACCGGGGGCGCCGACGGGGCGCGCACTCCCCCGCGCGGCACCACCGTGCGGGAGGCCGTCACGGGCTTCCTGCGCGACACCGGCATGACGACCGTCTTCGGCAACCCCGGCTCGACGGAACTGCGCATGTTCCGCGACTGGCCCGAGGACTTCGCCTACGTCCTGGGCCTCCAGGAGTCCACGGCGGTCGCCATGGCCGCGGGCCACGCCCTGGGCACCGGGTGCGCCGCCTTCGTCAGCCTGCACTCGGCCGGCGGCGTCGGACACGCGCTCGGCGCCGTCTTCAACGCCTACCGCGACCGCGTCCCGCTGGTGATCGTCGCCGGCCAGCAGTCGCGCTCCCTGCTCCAGCTCCGGCCGTTCCTCGGCGCGGACGAACCGGCCCGCTTCCCGCGCCCGTACGTGAAGTTCTCCCGGCAGCCCGAGCGCGCCGCCGATGTGCCCGCCGTGCTGGCCGAGGCCCACCGCATCGCGTCGACACCGCCGCGCGGGCCGGTGTTCGTCTCCGTCCCCGAGGACGACTGGGACCGGCCGGCGGAGCCCGTCCTCCCGCGCACGGTGCACAGCGGCTTCACCGCGGACCCGGCCGCGCTGTCCGCGGTGGCCGCCCGCCTCTCCGGGTGCGCCCGCCCCGCACTGGTCGTCGGTCCCGGCGTGGACGACGAGGGGGCGCTCCCCGAGGCCGTCGCGCTGGCCGAGCGGACCCGGGCGGCGGTGTGGATCAGCCCGCTCTCCGGCCGCTCCGGCTTCCCCGAACGGCACCCCCTCTTCCAGGGCTTCCTGCCGCCGGTCCCCGGGCAACTGGCCGACCGCCTCGCCGCGTACGACGTGGTGGTCGCGCTCGGGGCGCCGGTGTTCACGTACCACGTGGCCGGGGACGGTCCGCCGCTGCGGCCGGGGACCGAGCTGTTCCACCTGGACTGCGATCCGGCACAGGCGGCCTGGCTGCCCACCGGCACCAGCGTCGTCACCACGCTCAGGACCGCGCTCGCCCAACTCACCACACTGCTGGAACCCGCCGACCGGGAACCGCCTCCGCCCCGCCCCGCACCGGCCCCGGCCGCGCCGGGGGACGCGCTCACCGCGGAGTACGTCTTCGACGCGCTGCGCGCCCGGCTGCCCCGGGACCGGGTCCTCGTCGAGGAGACGCCCAGTCACCGGGACGCGCTCCACGCGCGCGTGCCCGTCGAGGCCCCGGGCGGGTTCCTCACCACCGGCAGCGGGGCCCTCGGCTGGGGGCTGCCGCTGGCCGTGGGGCGGGCGCTGGCGGACCGGCGGCGGGTGGTGTGCGTGCTCGGCGACGGGTCCGCGCTCTACTCGGTCCAGGCACTGTGGACCGCCGCCCGCCACCGGGCGCCCGTCAGCTACGTCGTCCTGGACAACGGCGGGTACGCGGCCGTGCGCGGCCTGGGCCGCCGTATCGGCGTCGCCCCGGTGCCCGGCACGGAGATCGGGGGCGTCGACTTCCCGGCCCTGGCCGCGGCCTTCGGCTGCCCGGCGGAGTACGCGGAGGACCCCGCCGGGCTGCCGGCCGCCCTGGACCGGGTGCTGGCCGCGGCGGACGAGGACGACGACGACGGCCCGCGACTGCTGCACCTGCGGATCGCCGACACCGGCGAGGCGCTCTACACCGACCCCTGGGCCGGGTGAGGCCCGGCATGCTGCGTCTCGACTCCCTCGGCCGGTGTTACGGCGACCAACGTGTGCTGCGCGACCTCACCCTCACCGTGCCCGACGGGCAACTCCTGTGCGTGGCGGGCCCGTCGGGCTGCGGCAAGTCCACACTGCTGCGCACCATCGCCGGGCTGCTGCCCGCGACGGAGGGCACGATCAGCCTGGACGGCGAGCCGGTCATCGGGGTCCCCGACCGGCTGGCGGTCGTCTTCCAGGACTACGGCCGCTCGCTGCTGCCCTGGCTGACGGTCCTGGACAACGTCGCCCTGCCGCTGCGCCGCCGCGGCCTGCGCCGCACCGAGCGGCGCGCCGAGGCCACGCGGATGCTGGAGCGGGTCGGCCTGTCCGACGCCGCCCGCCGGCATCCCTGGCAGCTCTCCGGCGGTATGCAGCAACGCGTGGCGCTGGCCAGGGCGTTGGTGTGCCGTCCGGCCCTGCTGCTCCTGGACGAGCCCTTCGGCTCGCTGGACGCGCAGACCCGGGAGGATCTGGAGGATCTGCTCCTCCAGGTGCACCGCGCCGACGGCACGACGACGGTCCTGGTCACCCACGACATCGACGAGAGCGTCTACGTCGGCGACCGGGTGGTCGTCCTCTCGCCCGGCCCTGCCGCCCACATCGTCCTGGACCTCCCGGTCGAACTCCCGGGCGAGCGTGACCAGATCGCCACCCGCGGCTCCGACGCGTTCGTCGCCCTGCGCGCCAAGGTGGGCCGCGCGGTGCGTGCGGGGTCGGGCGACTGAGCGCGGCACGCCCGACGGGGACACGCATGACGGAGATACGCATGACGGGGGCACGACGCCCGGACGGCGCCGTACCCCGGCTCACACGGCGACCGTCACCCCAGTGCGAACTTCTGCGCGGCCGAACCGTTGCAGTCGTAGATCTGGAGCCGCGTGCCGTTGGCCGTGGCGCCGCTGGGCGAGTCCAGGCACCGCCCGGACTGCGGGTTGCGCAGCGAACCGTCCGCCTGCTGCACCCACTTCTGGCCGCCCACCCCGTTGCAGTCCCACAGCTCGACCTTGGCACCGTTGGCCGTGCCGTTGTTCTCGATGTCCAGGCACCGGCCCAGGGTGCGCAGCGAGGTGTCGGAGGCGTGGTACCAGTGCTGGTCGACGGCCCAGCTCTGGCAGTCCCAGAGCTGCACGGCGGTGCCGTTCACCCCGGTGTCGTCGGCGGCGACGTCCACGCACTTGCTCCCCGGACCGGCCACCGGTGAACCGGCGTCGACCGAGAACTTCTGCGCGGCCGAGCCGTTGCAGTCGTAGATCTGCAACCGGGTGCCGTTGCCGGTGGCGCCGCTGGGCGAGTCCAGGCACCGCCCGGACTGCGGGTTGCGCAGCGAACCGTCCGCCTGCCGCACCCACTTCTGGCCGCCCACCCCGTTGCAGTCCCACAGCTCCAGCTTGGCACCGTTGGCCGTGCCGTTGTTCTCGATGTCCAGGCACCGGCCGAGCGTGGAGAGGGAGCCGTCGGGGTTGTGGGTCCAGTGCTGGTCCTCCGCGTAGGACTGGCAGTCCCACAGCTGCACGGCGGCGCCGTTGACCCCGGTGTCGTCGGCGGCCACGTCGACGCACTTGCCGCCGGGCCCGGTGATGGTGCCCTGGGGGCCGTTGGGCACGTTGGTCTGGCCGGAGTAGCCGACGGAGACGATGTTCGCCTGGACCGCGTTCTCGACGGCGTCGCTCGGGTAGCCCGAGACCATCGCACCCTCGAAGAACGTGCCCATGTTCCAGTTGCTGTTGTCACCGCCGGTGCCCAGGATGATGCCGCCCTCCTGGTGCATGGGCTGGTAGCCGCCGCGGGTGGGCAGTCCGCCGTCCCACCAGGTGGTCAGCCCGCCGGACTGCGAGTTGCCGCCCTTGAGCGCGTACCGGGTCTGCCCGTTGTTCTTCAGCACGGCCGTGACGTAGGTGCTGTTGTTGCCGCGGTTGGCGGTGTTGGAGCCGTTGTCGCCCTGGAACATGCCGTTCTCCAGGTCGGCCTCGACCCACGGCCCGGAGCCGGTGCAGGGCGCGAAGTAGCAGGTGGTGGCGATGGACACGGCGTCCATGTGACCGTTGCCGGTGTCGGCCGGGGTGCTCTCGGCGTTGCCGTAGTCGAAGCAGCAGGCGGAGCCGACGTGGGTGCCGCTGGCCACCATGTAGACGCCCTCGGGCTGCCCGTTGACCGCGACACCGGAGGCGGCGCCCGTGGAGCGGTAGCCGACGCCGGGCGAGGTGAAGATGCCGTACACCTTGTGACCGCCGGCGGTGACGGCGAGTTCGCTGGCGTCGGCGCCGCGGTCCGCGCCCATGCCGGCGGTGCCCGCGGGGCCGGGGTTGAGGTCGTTGTGGCGCGAGGTCTGGTCGTAGATCCGGGTGATACGGCAGCTCGTGCCGCCGCAGAAGGTGTCTTGGCGCCCGGCGTCGGCGTAACCGCCCGGCGCCAGCAGCCCGATGTCGGTGGCGGCGCCGTCCGAGACGCGCGTGACCCGGTACAGGGGGCCGTCGTACGAGGAGAACAGGGCGCGCACGGTGCTGTGCGCGGCGACGCAGGGGGTGCCGGCGTCGCCGTAGAGGTCGCACGGCAGCGAACCGGCGGCCTGGGCCGCCCCGGGCAGGCCGACCAGGGCGCCCAGGGCGAGTCCGAGGACGGCGAGGAGGGACAGCAGCCGCCCCCGCACTCTGGTTCTGAGCATGACAATACGTCTCGTTCCGTGCACGGCGCACTCCTCGGCGGAAGGTGGGGGCGGAGCTTCCAACGGGTGGGCGGGCAGGCCGAATTCACGCACCTGCGGCCGTTGCGGAACGTACGCGCGGCGATTGTTCTCGTCAAGATTTGTTGCTTTGAGCTTGTACAGACTTTTGCATGTGTCTCGATTTGTTGAGCGCGGTGTCCGAGGTACCGCGTTCCGGCCGCTCCCTTCCGGTCGGGAGCGGCCGGAGCGCGGCCGGGCTCAGCCCCGCTGCCGCACGGTCGCGCGCCTGCGGCGCAGCAGCGTCAGAGCGAAGCCGCCGCCCACCGCGAGCAGCGCGCCGCCGGCGGCCGCCGTCAGCGGGGCGGCCGGCCCCTGGGTGCCGCCGGCGCCGGCGTGCGCCGCGCCCTGGGGCACCGGGGCCTGGGGCGTCTGCGGGGTCGTGGGCAGCGCCCCCCTGTCCTGGGCGTCGGCGACCTGGCCGGTCAGCCAGCCGATCAGTTCGGTGACCCCGGCGAGCTGGGAGTTCATGCCGGAGGCCGCCGCCGCGCGCAGCTCCGGGTGCGTGGCGCGCACCTGCGGTTCGGAGTATTCGACGGCGGCGGCGGAGTGCAGGGAGACCATCCGGCGCGCGAACTCGGTGTCGAACTTCTCGCCCTTGTCGACCTTGCGCAGGTCGTCGGTCATCCGCGCCATGCCCTGCCGCAGCGCGGCCATCTGCTCGCGGGCCTTCGCCGGCGCCTTGTCCATGGCCTGCTCCGGCGTCATGCCGTACCAGTCGTGCAGCCACTTCTCGCACTGCTCGGCCTGCTGCCCGCGGTCGGTGACCATGGCCCTGGCCCGGTCGCGGACGGCGGCGTCGGCGCCGCGTTCGACCTCGAGCCGCGCCATGTCGACGACGGTCCGGTACTGGGCGACGATCTGGGCGAGGAACGTCGTCTCGAGCTCCTCCACGTCCAGTGACGCCAGGGTCCGGCCGAACTCGTAGGCCATCGGGTCCGCCGGCATCGGCGCACGGTCCTCGGTGTCACCGCCGCGCGGGGCCGGGCCGCCGTGCGGGGCCGCGACGACGGTGGCGGCGGGCACGCTCCACGCCGCCGGACCACCCGTGAGAACCAGGGACGCCGTACACGCCGCCACCACCGTGACGCGCCGGGCAAGGGATATCGCCACTTCCATGAACCTTCCGCCGGGCCGGCGCGGGGGCGACTCCCCTGCGCGGGCGGGATGGGGAACGGACCGGCAACCGGCCCGGAGCCGCGTCCTCCGCCCGCGGCGGGCCGAGAGGCCCGCATCACAGGGTGACGCGCTCGTCACCGAACGTACGCAGACCGCCCGTGCCCCGCCCGCCCACGGCACCCATTCGGATTTCTTCCCGGAGGCGTGTCACATCCCGTGGGCCTGTCCGGTCAGCAGTGTGTAACCGGCTACTCGACCAGGAGTTCACCATGGAATCGCGGCTCGACTACTTCGGCAGTGCGCTCGGCGGCAAGGTGCTGAAGCACATCAACTCGGCGGGGAAGGCGGCCTCGGACGCCGGGCTGCCGGCCGCCACCCAGGAGCTGGTGAAGATCCGCGCCAGCCAGATCAACGGGTGCGGGTTCTGCACCGACATGCACACCAAGGACGCCGCCGCCGCCGGGGAGACCTCCGTGCGGCTCAACCTGGTGGCCGCCTGGCGCGAGGCCACGGTGTTCACCGAGGCGGAGCGGGCCGCACTGGAGCTGACGGAGCAGGGCACGCGCCTCGCCGACGCCTCCGGCGGCGTCACCGACGACGCCTGGGCGCGCGCCGCGAAGCACTACGACGAGGAGCAGCTGGTGGCGCTGATCTCGCTCATCGCCGTCATCAACGCCTACAACCGCATCAACGTGATCAACCAGCAGCCGGCCGGCGGCTACCAGCCCGGGCAGTTCGGCTGAGCGGCACTCGCAACGCGTGGGAGCCGTCCCGGGTCCGGGGGCGGCTCCCGCGCGTGTGCCGGCGGGGCGGCGATAGCATGGGCGCCCCGCCGCCGGAAGGGACGAGCATGCAGACCGAGGCCGAGGCCGATTCCCTGGACCGGGCGACCCGGCAGTTCCTCGCGGCGCGGCCGCAGTTGTTCGGCATCGCCTACCGCATGCTCGGCAGCTCGGCCGAGGCGGAGGACATCCTCCAGGACGCCTGGGTGCGCTGGCAGAACACCGACCGTACGGGCGTCCGTGAACCGGCGGCGTTCCTGACCACCGTCACCACCCGGCTCGCCATCAACCGGGCCACGTCCGCCCAGGCACGGCGGGAGACCTACATCGGCCCATGGCTGCCCGAGCCGCTCGACACCCGGGCGGACCCGCAGGTGGGCGCGGAGCGCGCCGAGGCCGTCGAGCTGGCGGTGCTCTTCCTGCTGGAGAAGCTGAACCCCCTCGAGCGGGCCGCGTACGTGCTCCGGGAGGCCTTCGACTACCCGCACCGGCAGGTCGCGGAGATCCTTCAGACCAGTGAGGCCAACGCCCGCCAGCTGGTGAGCCGGGCGCGCAGGCATCTGGCCGCCGAGCGCCGGGAGCGGGTGAGCCCGGCGGAGCACCGGAGGCTGCTCGAGGTGTTCGTGGCCGCGGCACGGACGGGCGACCTGGCGGCGCTGGAGCGGGTCCTCACCGCCGACGTCGTGCACTACTCCGACGGCGGCGGCATCCGCAACGCGGCGCGCATCCCGATCGTCGGGCGGACCCATGTGTCGAAGGTCATGGTGGCCTTCGCGCCGCGCTTCTGGCCCGATGCCGAGGTGCGGTGGGTGGAGGCCAACGGGCGTCCGGCGGTGCTGGTCTCGTCCGAGGGGACGGCGAAGGCGCTGCTGTCGATCGACGCCCGCGCGGACGGCATCGACCGGCTCCTGTGGATCCTCAACCCGGAGAAGCTGGCGCCGTACGTGGCCTCGCTGGACGGCTGAGGGGCGAACGGAACGGGCCCCTCGCCCGCCGCGGGTGCGGGGGCGAGGGGCCCGGTCGGTGCCGGTGTGCCGTCACTTCCCGGCGGTCACGTCACCCTCGTACACCAGGGCCGTGCGGTGGTTGTACTGGATGGTGTACATCTTCTTGCCGCCGGTCACGACCCGGCCACTGGAGGGGAAGTAGTCGTCGGTGGGCTCGGCCTGCGCGGTGGCCACGTAGGCCTGGCCGGGCGGCACCCGGTAGGCGCTGAGCGGGGCCTGGGTGGAGGGCGAGAGGCCGTCGGGGTACTCGTCGGCGTCCGGGTAGCTCGACCCGTACACCGCCACCGGCGAGGTGCCGGCCGCGCCGACCAGCGTCACGTCGTGGGCGGGGGTCGTGTTGCAGCCGTGCGGGTTGTGGAACCACACCTTCTCGCCGCTGAACCAGATGGCCGTCCAGTCGCCCTCGCGCCCGGCGACGACGAACTGCTGACCGGCCTGCGCGGTGCTGCCCCAGTCGTTGACACGGTCGGTGCCGACGCCGTCGGCGTGCAGGGCCTGGTCGCCGAAGAGCGGGGCGGTGTCGCTGGGCGCGGTGCGCAGATACACGAAGTTGGACGGCTGGGTGCGCTCGGTGCACTCCGGCGTGTTCCCCGTGGGGTCGTCGGACGGGCACACCCGCACGGTCTGCTCGTTGTCCGCGTAGCCAGGGGTGATCGTCACGGCCGTGCCGACCGGGCCGACGCCGTGCTTGCCGTCGGCCGGGGCCTCGACCAGGCGCATGAAGCGCTGCCAGTCCCAGGACGGGCCCGGGTCCCAGTGCATGCCGGAGACGAGGGCGGAGCTGGGGCCGGCCACGTTGTCGTGGCCGATGATGTGCTGCCGGTCCAGCGGGATGTCGAAGCGGTCGGCCAGGTATCTGACGAGGGCGGCGCTGGTCTCGTACTCGGTCTGGGTGTACCAGGTGCCCCCGGAGGCGGCGTACCCCTCGTGCTCGATGCCGAGGGAGTGCATGTTGGCCGAGTAGTTGCCCGCGTGGAAGGAGAGGTCCTTGGTGGGCACCATCTGGGTCACGGCGCCGTCCGAGGAGCGGATGACGTAGTGCGCCGAACCGCCGCCCGGCTGCTGGAAGGTGTTGATGGCCGACTCGTAGGACGACTCGGTGTCGTGGATGACGATGGAGTCGATCCGGATGCCGTTGGCGGGCCGGTCGGAGACCTGGCCGTTGGCCGATGCCGCCGCGACGAAGGAGCAGTCGAGCTCCGCCGGGCACTCGGTGTCGTCCGCGGCCGTCTTCTTCAGGTCCAGCACGGCGAGCTGGCCGGTGGCGGGCTTGACGTCCGGTGCGGCGGACAGCCGTACGCGCTGGCCGTCCCCGGTGGTCTCGGCGGCGCCGCCGCGGATCGTGGCGAAGACCCGGTCGGCGAAGGCGCGGGCGGCGCGCTCGTCCTGGGAGCCGCTGTAACGGGCCACGGCGGCGTACCACTTGCCGGGGTCGGACGGGGTGTCACCGACGGTGGCCCTGGCGTAGGAGGCGAGCAGGGCGGCGCCGCCGCGGATGTTGGCGTCCTCGTCGTCGCGCAGCGCGCCGGACGACATGCCCGTCAGGTCGGCCGCCGCGTCGAGGGTGTGCAGGGCCGGGTCGGCGGCCAGCTTCTTGGCGTCGGCGCGGCCGGCCGCGCCCGCCTCGCCCGCGGCCATCATCTTCGGCGTCACATCGGTGAGATGCATGAGGCCGTAGCCGCCGCTGGTGCTGTGCTCGCCCTCGGGCGCGTCCCACGCGGACTCGTGGTAGGCGACGGCGAGCAGGACGGGCAGGGGCACGTGGTACTCCGCCGCGGCCCGCGCGAAGGCGCTCTGCCGGGTGGCGTCCTGGCTCTGCGCGGTCGCGTTGGCCGAGGACCCCGAGGACTCCGTGGACGACGCGAGGGCGAGGGGCGGGGCGGTGGCGAGTCCGGTGGCGGCCAGCAGGCCGGCCGTGACGGTCAGGGGCAGCCGCCAACGCGGCTTGCGCTCATGCACTGCGGTACCTGGCTTCCGTGTGCTCGTGGGGGTCGGCACGCCGTCGCCGTCGCACCGCGCACCGTGAACACGGGGGTGGAGCAGGGTTGTTGGCGTGCGCCAGGGACTGTACACGTTCGGCCGCCGCCCCTGCCGCCCCGCACGGCGCACCCGTACGCGGGTGCCGCGGCGTCAGTCCGCGTCCGCCAGGGAGAGCAGTGCCTCGGCGACCGTCTCGGGCGACGGTGTCAGCGGCTGCTCGGTCCAGATGGTCTTGCCGTCGGGCGTGAACCGGCTGCCCCACCGCTCGGCCAGCACACTCACCAATTGCAGCCCCCGGCCGCCCTCGTCGGTCTCCGAGGCACGCCGGACGCGCGGCATGGTGAGGCTGGCGTCGGACACCTCGCACACCAGGGCGCCGGTGCGCAGCAGCCGGAAGCCGATGGGGCCCTTGGCGTGCCGGACCACGTTCCCGACGAGTTCACTCGCGAGCAGTTCCGTCGTCACGGACAGGTCGTCCAGATGCCAGGTCGCCAGCTGCTCCCGTACGTGTCGGCGCGCCTCGCCGGCCGCCCGGGGACCGTCGGGCAGTTGCCAGGACGCCACGTCCGCCCGGGGCAGCGCGTGCAGACAGGCCACGAGGAGCGCGGCGTCGTCCGTGGCGGGCTGCCCGCCGGGCAGGAGCCGGGCGACGAGATGGTCCGCGAGCCGGTCGAGGTCGGTGCGGTCGGCGGCGGCCGCCAGCCGGGCGAGCGCGGCCATGCCCTCGTCGATGTCCCGCTGCGCCGACTCGACCAGGCCGTCGGTGTAGAGGAGCAGCAGACTGTCGGCCGGCAACGTCAGGTCCGCCGTCTCGAACGGCGGCCGGGCGCCGCCCAGTGGCGGGTTGTCGGGGACGTCCGGGTAGGCGGTGCGGCCGTCCGGGTGCACCACCAGCGGGGGCGGATGGCCGGCCCGGACCACGGTGCAGGTGCCGGTGGTGGCGTCGTACAGCGTGTAGAGGCAGGTGGCGTAGGCGTCGGGGCCGATCTCCGCGACGATGTCGTTGAGGTGGCCCATCAGTTCGTCCGGCGGCAGTTCGAGGGCGGCCAGGGTGTGCGTCGCCGTGCGCAGCCGGCCCATCGTGGCCGCCTCGGACAGTCCGTGTCCCATCACGTCCCCGCACACCAGGGCGACCCGCCCGGCCGAGAGCGGGATGAGGTCGTACCAGTCGCCGCCCACGTCCGAGCCCTGTCCGGCCGGCACATAGCGGGCCGTGGCGGTCGCCTCGCGCAGCCGGGGCAGGTGCCGGGGCAGCAGATCGCGCTGGAGCTCGCGGGAGCGGGTGAGTTCGGCGTCGGACAGCCGGGCCCGCTCCAGCGCCTGGGCCACCAGGGCGCTGATGGTGAGGAGCAGGGTGCGTTCCTCGGGGGTGAGGCGGCGCTCGGTGTCGAACGCCATGACGCAGACGCCGAAGGTGCGCCCCGAGGCCGTGAGCGGCAGGAACGCCCAGGCCTGTTTGGTGCTGGGCGGCCGGTCGTCGCCGGGGTTGTCGGCCAGCCACTCCTCGCGGGACGCGTAGAACAGGGGCTCGTCGCGCAGGAGCGCCCGTTCGGCGGGCAGGCGGCCGGTCATGGTCATGCCCCGGGTGCCGCCCATGTCGTCCAGGAAGGACCGGGGGTAGCCCACGGAGCCGATGTACGCGAGGCGGTCGCCCTCCCGGACGAGGACGAGCAGGCCGTGGGCCGCGAAGGGCGGCAGTACGCGCTCGGCCACCGCCGTGACCACGTCCTGGGACGTGCGTGCGGCGGCCAGTGCGGTGGTCAGCTCGACGGTGCTGCGGGCCCGTTCGGCGGAGCCGCGGATGGCGGCCACCTCGTCGGCCTGCCGGCGCCGCCACGCGCCCGCCTCCATGACGTGCAGGACGGCGCCGCCGGGCGCGGGCAGCACCCGTACGTGGTGGCAGCGTCCGGTGGCCGGCAGCACGGCGTCGAAACCTGCGGCGCGCCCGCGGGCGACGGCGAGACGGCACCGCTCCTCGGCGTCCGGCGGCTGCCAGGGGCCGGGCTCCTGCCACAGGACCCGGCCGACGGCGGTGGGCCCGTCCGGGTGACCGAGCAGGGCACGGGCGGCGGGGTTGGCGGCGGTGACCCGCCAGGCGGTGTCGACGCGGAGGAGGGCGTCCTCGGCGTTCCAGAGGGCGCGGGCGAGTTCCCGTGCGTCGGTGGGGGCGGGGGCCGTGGGGTCGGCGGGGTTCGTCGCCGGGATGCGGGCCGGCGGGTCCGGGAGGGGCCAGGCGGTGAGCCGGTCGTGGACCCAGTCGGCGACCTGGCGCAGGAACCGCCACTCCTCGGCCGAGGGCTCCCGGCGGCGGCCGGTCAGCAGGGTCAGGGCGCCGACCCGCCCTTCCGCGCCGTGCAGCGGGACGGCGACCCGGCCGGCCGCGCCGGCCGGCGGCAGCACGGCGTCGGCGGGCCGGCTGCCGGGCGGGTCCCACGCGCGCCCGTCGCAGCCCACCGCCCGCGCCGTCGCGGAGGCGCTGTCACCGGGCAGCACCTCCCAGGCCCGTACGGACACCGCGGGCAGACCCGCCGAGGACACGAGGTGGAGTTCTCCCCCGCTCCCCCGCACATGAACGCATCCGCCCAGGGCGCCCAGTTCCGCCATCGCGTGCTGCACGGCGAGCCGGAGCACGTCACTGTCGGTGACACTGTCGTCGGCGGCGTACAGGAAATCCAGACGACCGATCACCAGGCCAATATAGGCGCGACGGGCCTTGCGGACCTTTCGGGCAGGTCGGCGGCCGACGGAGCCGGAGCGGTCGGTCGGTGCCGCTAGAACAGCCGGTCCTGTTCGACGCGGACGGTCCGGCGTCCGGCCGGCCGGGGCGCCGGAGGCCGGGCCGGCGCCTCGTCGCCGAACAGGGGCGCGGTGCCGTACTCGTCGGGCTCGGCCGGTACGGGGGTGGGCCCGGTGCCCACGTTCAGGCGCAGCGGTGCCTCCCGGTCGAAGTCGCCGGGCGTCATGGCAGTCCACTCCCGGTCCTGACGCTCGCTCACCGCGCTCCCTCACCCCGCCCGTTTCCTCACCCCATCGTTCCCTGCCCCGACACGTTTCCACGCACCGCCCCCGACAGTCCGGAAGGCGCCCGGCACCGTGACACAGGAAGCCCCGAAAGTTTCGGACATACGGCACTCGGTGCCACCCCACGCCCCACGGCGTTAAGTATGACTTTCGAGGCGCCCTCCTCATCATTGGCCATGACCAGCACGTACACCCTTCTTCGCACCCCCGAAACTCTCGAAGCTTTCGTTAACGACACCGAAACTATTGACAGTTGACAAGGTCAGGCCAACACTGTTCGCCGTTGAGAGCCCCACGGGCCGTGCCGGCGCCGCCCACCCCCCACACCAGCCGATCCGCAGGAGGACGCAACCGACATGAACGCGCTCGTCCATCCCAGAGGCCGCGCAGGCGGCCGCCTCACCCTGCTCGTCAGGGCAGCCTGGGCCGTCGCCCTGGCCGCCGTGGCCTCGCTGATGCTGTCCGGCACCGCGAGTGCCGACACGATCACCTCGAACCAGACCGGCACCAGCGGCGGTTACTACTACTCGTTCTGGACCGACAGCCCCGGCACCGTCTCCATGAACACCGGGTCCGGCGGGAACTACAGCACCTCGTGGCGGAACACCGGGAACTTCGTCGCGGGCAAGGGCTGGAGCAACGGCAGCCGCAAGGCCGTCAGTTACTCGGGCAGCTTCAACCCGTCCGGCAACGCCTATCTGTCGCTCTACGGCTGGTCGTCGAACCCGCTCGTCGAGTACTACATCGTCGACAACTGGGGCACCTACCGGCCCACCGGCAACTACAAGGGCACGGTCACGAGCGACGGCGGCACGTACGACATCTACGAGACGACCCGCACCAACGCGCCCTCCATCGAGGGCGACAACAAGACCTTCAACCAGTACTGGAGCGTCCGGCAGTCCAAGCGCACCGGCGGCACCATCACCACCGGCAACCACTTCGACGCCTGGCAGTCCCACGGCATGCCGCTCGGCACCCTCAACCACTACATGATCCTGGCGACCGAGGGCTACCAGAGCAGCGGCTACAACCTCAACGTCTCCGTCAGCGGCTCCAGCAACTGGACGGTCACGATGAACGTGCCCTCCCCCGAGAAGATCCTCTCCACCTGGAACATCAGCGCCAGTTACCCCAGTTCGCAGGTGCTCACCGCCAAACCGAACGGCAGCGGCAACAACTGGGGCGTCACCATCCAGACCAACGGCACCTGGACCTGGCCCACCGTCAGCTGCTCGGCGAGCTGACCGCGACCGGAACGGAGAGGAGGTCCCCATGAGAACCACGGCACCACTGAGAACCACGGCACCACCGGCGCTGCGTTCCCTGGTCGCCAGGCTGGCGGTCGTCGCGCTGGCCGTGGCGGGTACGGCGGTGATCGACGCGGCCCCGTCGCAGGCCGCCACCTGCAACGGGTACGTCGGACTCACCTTCGACGACGGCCCGTCCAACGACCACACCCCGGCCGTGCTCAACGCCCTCAAGCAGAACGGGCTGCGGGCCACCATGTTCAACGAGGGCCAGTACGCCGCCTCGTACCCCTCCCAGGTGGCGGCCGAGGTCAACGCGGGCATGTGGGTGGGCAACCACAGCTACACCCACCCGCATCTGATCCAGCAGAGCCAGTCGGCGATCGACTCGGAGGTGTCACGGACCCAGCAGGCCATCGCCAACGCCGGCGGCGGCACGCCGAAGCTGTTCCGGCCGCCGTACGGGGAGACCAACTCCACGCTGAAGGCGGTCGAGGCCAAGTACGGGCTGACCGAGGTCATCTGGGACGTCGACTCGCAGGACTGGAACGGCGCGAGCACCGACGCGATCGTGCAGGCGGTGAACCGGCTCGGCAACGGGCAGGTCATCCTCATGCACGAGTGGCCCGCCAACACCCTCGCGGCGATCCCGCGCATCTACAACCTCAACGTCTCCGTCAGCGGCTCCAGCAACTGGACGGTCACGATGAACGTGCCCTCCCCCGAGAAGATCCTCTCCACCTGGAACATCAGCGCGAGCTACCCCAGCGCGCAGGTGCTCACCGCCAAACCGAACGGCAGCGGCGACAACTGGGGCGTCACCATCCAGACCAACGGAAGCTGGACCTGGCCGACGGTCTCCTGCACCACGTCCTGACCCCCCGGGCTCCGCGCACTCACCGTGCGCGGAGCCCTTCGCACCCCCTCCGGCCTCCGCAAACGTCCCTCACTACACTGGAGGACCACACACCCGCCCTGCTCAGGACATTCATGACCTCCCCGCACCATCCGACGCCCCCGCTCCCCCCGCTGTCCGAGGCCCGGCCCGACATCCGGCTCGTCGTCACCGACATGGACGGCACCCTGCTGGACAGCGAGGGCCGCATACCCGAGGAGTTCTGGCCGCTGCTGAGCCGGATGGAACGGCGCGGCATCGTCTTCTGCCCCGCCAGCGGACGCCAGTACGCCACCCTGCGGGAGCAGTTCCGGCGGGCCGCCGCCGGTACGGTCTTCATCGCCGAGAACGGCACCTATGTCGTCCGGGACGGCCATGAGCTCAGCTCCGACGTGCTGGACCGCGACGTCGTCGCCGAGGTGGTCGGCACGATGCGGGAGCTGCCCGCTCAGGGGGTCGACGTCGGCACGGTGGTGTGCGGGAAGAAGTCCGCCTACGTCGAGCGCACCGACGCCGCCTTCCTCGCCGAGGTACGCAAGTACTACGCGCGCCTGGAGCAGGTCGAGGACGTCACCGCCGTCGACGACGACCTCATCAAGCTCGCCTTCTACGACTTCGGCCGGGCCGAGGAGGGCACCGCGCCCGCGCTGAAGCGGTACGGACTCACCCACCAGGTCGTCCTCTCCGGCGAGCACTGGACCGACGTGATGAACCCGACCGCCAACAAGGGCGCCGCCGTGCGCGGTCTCCAGCGGCGCCTCGGCATCACGCCGGAGCAGACGGTGGTCTTCGGGGACTACCTCAACGACCTGGAGATGCTCGACACGGCGACCTGGTCGTTCGCCATGGCCAACGCCCACCCCGAGATCAAGCTCCGTGCCCGCCACCAGGCGCCCGCGCACACCGAGAACGGCGTGGTCACCACGCTCGCCGCCCTGCTGGGCCCGGCCTGACCGACACCGCCGGCGGCGTCCTGCCGCGCGCGGACCCGCCGGATTGCGGGAGGCCTCCCGGGGGAACCCGCCGTACTCCGGGGCGACGTACGAGTGGGCCGTCCCGGCTGACCGGTGCGGGAAGGAGTCGGCGGGTGCACGTCGTGACCGACTGGCTCAGCGGGCTGTCCGGACCTGTGATCTACCTCGTGGTCGCGGGTCTGGTGTTCGCCGAGGACGCGCTGTTCTTCGGCTTCGTCCTGCCGGGCGAGACCGCGGTGGTCATCGGCGGGGTACTGGCCCGGCAGGGCACCGTGGACGTGTGGTTGCTGGCCGCCGTGGTGGTCCTGGCCGCGGTGACGGGCGA
Organism: Streptomyces sp. NRRL F-6676; assembly: GCF_000725625.1. Classification (GTDB taxonomy): domain Bacteria; phylum Actinomycetota; class Actinomycetes; order Streptomycetales; family Streptomycetaceae; genus Streptomyces. The sequence goes on along the minus strand of NZ_KL647084.1, from coordinate 221,610 downwards.
CAGCGTCGGGTACGAGATCGGGCGGCGGCTCGGGCCGCGCATCATGAACAGCCGGCCGCTGCGCCGTCACTCCGAGGGAGTCGACAGGGCGAGCGAGCTGATACGCCGACGCGGTCCCGCGGCGGTGTTCCTCGGCCGGTTCGTCGCGCTGTTCCGCGCGCTGATGCCGGCGCTGGCCGGGGCCTCGCGGATGCCGTACCGGCGGTTCCTGCTGTTCAACGCGTTGGGCGGACTGGTCTGGGGGGTCGGGTTCACGCTGCTGGGGTACGGGGCGGGCGCCGCGTACCAGCATGCCGAGAGTCTGGTCGGGCGGGCCGCCGCCGTCGTGATCGCGGTGCTGGTGGTCGTGCTGCTCGTGGTGTGGCGGGTGCGGCGGCGCCGGCGTTCGCACGACGAGGCTCCGGACCGGCCGCCGGTCACCGACCGGTCCGGACGCGGCTGAGCGGTGGCGGTCCGCCGGTGTCCGCCGGTGTCCGCCGGTGTCCGCCGGTGAGAGGGGTGGTGGCCCGCCGCCGGCGTGGTACGGCGGCGGGCCACCGGCCGGTGGGCCGGTCCGGCGGTCAGTCGAGGCCGAGGGCCGACATCGTCTGCTCGGCCATCGCGCGCTCGCCGCGCGCGTTGGGGTGGACGGGGACGATATTGGTGCCGAAGAGGAGGGGCTCGATCCAGCGGGTGCCGCTCGCCGAGCAGGCGTCGTGTCCGTCGGAGGTCTTCGAGAAGTCGACGAAGGTGGCGCCGGTCTCCCGGGCGGCGCGCCCGATGACCGCGTTGAGGTGGGCCTGGATGGCGCGCAGATACGGCACGTCGCCGGAGGCGATGGGCATCTTGAGGAAGCAGGAGCTGTCGGCGGCGGCCGGCATGATCCAGGGGTAGCCGAGCGCGGCGACCCGGGCGTTCGGTGCCTTGGCGTGGACCTTCTGGAGGGCGGCCTTGACGGCGGGGTAGGTGGTGTCGTCGATCTGGTCGTCGAAGGTGCTGCCGTACAGCGTCTTGCAGGGGCTGCCGTGTCCGGCCGTGACGATGCCGGCGGTGCCGCAGGCCAGCATGGCGCCGATGAAGGTGTTGTTGTCGTTGCCGCCGATGGTGAGGGTGACCAGGCGGGTGTCGCTCTTGACCGCGTCGAGCTGTGCGGGGACGCCGGGGTACTGGGCCTCGGTGAAGTCGCCGGTCTCGGCGGCGCCGCAGGTGACGTCGGTGAGGTCGGCGCCGGTGCGTTCGGCGATGACGTGCGGGTAGTTCAGCGTGGAGCGCAGGCAGAGCAGGGGTGCCGAGAGGTCGGCGGGCAGCACGCCGGAACCGGCGCTGTAGCTGTCGCCGAGGGCGACGTACGGCAGGGGCGCGGCGGCGTGGGCGCTGCTGGGTGCGGCCAGGCCGAGGGCCAGTGCGCTCGCGGCGGTGGCGGCGGCCGTCAGGGCACGGCGGAGTGCACGTCTGGGCATTCTGCTCTCTCCTCGGAGTCGGGCAGGCCGGATCCGGGCACGGCGGTGCCCGGCGGCGTACGGGTGGGGAACTCGGCGGCTCAAGAGAGGCCGGCGGCGGCCGGGCGCGGGGACGCCGCGCGCGCCGTCGGCGGGGACGGGGATCGGGTGACGGGGGAACGGGGAGGTGCCACTCGGTTACCGAACGGTTCTACCGAGAAGTAATGTGCGCCTTGTTCGACTCGGCGTCAACAACATCGACACGACTTCTTGAATCCGGCATCAAAAGGCGTACGGCCGCAGGACCCGCCGCCCGGCCGCGTCCTGACGTCGCCTCATGGCACGCGCCCGGCACCGCCGGAGCGGCACACGGCGGCGGGCGGTGGCGCGCGGCGGACACCGTCCGCTCCGCCCCGCCGTTTCGGCGTGCCGCACCGCGGGGACCCGCCGAACGGCCCGGCCGCGTCCGGCGCCGGGGCAGCCCAGGGTCCGGAAGGCAGGTGACCGCGATGCCGTGGCACGGCGGAACCGTCATCGAGGAACTGACCAGCGACCACCGCGAGGTGGAGCGGCTCTTCGCGCGGATCGAGGAGCTGCCCCCGTCGAGCCCCGAACGCCGGGTCTGCGCGGACCGGGCCGTGAGCCGGCTGATGCGGCACTCCTCCGCCGAGGAGGCGTTCCTGTATCCGGCGGTGCGCGAGCACGTCCCGGACGGGGACGCCCTGGCGGACAAGGAGATCGCCGACCACGCCGCCGTCGAGCGGCTCGCCGCCGGTCTCGACGGCCTGCCCGCGGACCACCCGGACCTCGACCGCGTACTGAGGGAACTGATCCGCGAGGTCCGCGCCCATGTGGCCGACGAGGAGAACCGGCTGTTCCCGCTGCTCGCCGCCGAGGTCTCCGAGGAGCAGCTGGTCTTCCTCGGGGACAAGGTGCGGATCACCCTGACCAGGGCGCCGTTGCGCCCCCACCCGTCGGCGCCGCACTCCCCCGCCGCGCACAAGATGCTCGGCCCCGTGCTCCGGATCGCCGACCGTGTCCGGGACGCCGTCTCGGGCCGGGGACGGCGTCCGCCGGGAGAGGCGTAGGAGGCGCGGCGCGGGGCACTTCAACCGGGATGACCGGCGCGCCTGCCCACCACGGTGGTCCGCGGGCGCCCGCGACCGGTGACGACGGACCGACGGGGCGGAGGCGACCGGCAGTGACCGGAAGACCGGAGGAAGCGACGGGAACAGCTCCAGTACCGCGCCGCCCGCACCCGGTGCTGCGCCGCGCCGGGATCGTCCTCGCCCACGTCGTCGGCATGGCCGCGGCGGCGCTCGCGGCCGTGTGGCTGGCCGTGCGCCTCACGCCGCTGCAATCCGTGTCGGTGGCGGGCCAGACCGTCCGGGTGGGGGCCGCGCCCCTGGGGCTGAGCCTGTCCGGGCCCGGCGAACTCGATCTGTTCGGCCAGCCGATCCCGACGAAGGTCCACTTCGACGGACCGATCCGGCCACGGCTCCAGCTCACGCACATAGCCACCGACTCCCAGGTGGACCATCTGCTGCGATCCGGCGACCACAGCCAGCTCGCACTGCATCTGAAGGGCAGACTGGCCTCGGGCTGGCTCAGCTACGGCCTGTGGGAGACGGCCGTCGCCGTCGGTCTGGTCCTGCTGCTGCTCGCCGCCTGGACGGGACTGCGCCGCATGCCGTGGCGCCGCACCGTACGGATGCTGGCGGCCGGCGTCGCGGTGGTGTGCGCGCTCAACGCCGTCGGCTTCTACCTGCTGGCCTCCTCCACCCCCGACGCGCTGCGCAAGGTCCGGTCGCTCGCGGACCTGGTGGGCCGCAGCCCGGTCACCGCGGTGCCGCGCGCCGAGGGCCCGGTGCTCGGCGACGTACGGGCCGTGGTCCTCGGGGACTCCACCGCGGCCGGCACGGGCAACCGTCCGCTGCCCGACCCCGACGCACTGGACACCGCGTGCAAGCGCAGCGCCGACGCGTACGCGCGGGTGCTCGCGGAGAACAACCGCTGGAAGGTGCTCAACCTCGCCTGCTCCGGCGCCACGGTCCGCGACGGGCTGCTCGGGGTGCAGATACTCGGCGACCGGGTGGCACCGCCGCAGCTCGCCGAGGCGCAGCGCGCCACGGACGCCTCGCTGGTCATCGTCAGCGTCGGGGCCAACGACGTCGGCTGGGCGGACCTCGTCCGGCTCTGCGCCGCCTCGCCGAGCTGCGACGACAATGCCTCGGACGCCTTCTTCCAGCGCCGGATCTCCCGGTTCACGCTGGACTACGAGACGCTGCTCAGCCGGCTCTCCGACCTGCCCCAGCACCCGAAGGTACTGGTCAACGAGTACTACGACCCCTTCGGCGAGGATCTCGGCTGCCTGAAGGACGAAGGGCTCACCGAGGAGAAGGCCAAGGTGCTGCGCTCCCGTCTCGCGGCCCTCAACTCGGTGCTGCGCGAGGGCGCCGAGAGCACCGGCGCCACCGCCGTACGACCGCTGTTCACCGGGCACGGCCTGTGCACGAAGCAGCCGTTCGTGCAGGGGACGACGGACCGGGCCCCGCTGCACCCGACGGAAGCCCAAGTAGCGCCGCTACGAGGGCTTCCACACGGCACGGCGAGAGCACGCACCGAACGCCGCTCCTTCTCCCACGGAGATCCATCAGAAGGACCCTGAGCGTCAGAAGTCGAACTGATCGATGTTGTTCTTGTCGAACACCTGCGGCTTGCCGAGGTTGATCACGCCGTCCTCACCGATGGTGTACTCGCCCATGCCGCCGGCCTTGAAGCTCTCACCCTTGTCACCCGTGATCTGCCCGGAGGCCAGCGCGACGGCCGTGCGGGCGGTGAGCTCGCCGAGCTTGGCCGGGTCCCACAGCTCGAACGCCTCGACCGTGCCGTCCCCGACGTACTTGCGCATCTCGTTGGGCGTGCCGAGGCCGGTGACCTTCACCTTGCCCTTGTACGTGGCGGACCCGGACACCACGCGGGCGGCGGCCTCGATGCCTATGGTGGTCGGGGAGATGATGCCCTTGAGGCCGGGGTACTTCTGCAACAGGCGCTGCGCCTCCTGGACGGACTTGTCCGGGTCGTCGTCGCCGTAGGCGATCTCGACCAGCTCGATGTCCTTGTAGGCGGGCTTGTGCAGCTCGTCCTTCATGTAGTCGATCCAGGAGTTCTGGTTCTCCGCGGTCCTGGACGCGGACAGGATCGCGATCTCGCCCTGATTGTCGATCTGTTCGGCCATCAACCGCACCTCGGTACGGCCGAGGTCCTCCGCGGAGGCCTGGGAGATGAAGGCGTCGCGGCACTCGGGGTCGGTGTCCGAGTCGTAGGTGACGACCACGACGCCCTGCTTCATCGCGCTCTTCAGCTCGGTGCAGAGTTTGGCCGGATCCTGTGCGGAGACGGCCAGGGCGTCGACCTCCTGCTGGGCGAGCATCTTGATGTACGAGTTCTGCCCGGCGATGTCGGTGGCGCTGCTGGAGCCGAAGTCCTCGTAGGCGGAGCCGAGTTCCTCGACGGCCGACTTGGCGCCGAGGTCGGCGTTGGTGAAGTACAGGTTGTTGTCCCGCTGTTTGGGCAGGAAGGCCACCGTCAGGCCGGTCTTGACGGTGGCGTCGGGGTCCGCCGACCGGGCACCCGAGGCACCGTCGTCCTCGTTGCCGCCGCAGGCGGTGAGCGCCGCGCTGAGCGAGGCGACGGCGGCCAGGGCGACACGGGTACGACGGGCGTTCGGCGAGCGCATGACGCAAGTCCTTTACAGGGCTGAGTAGTTACACCGCGCTGACGACAGCGTGAATGGTTTCAACACGGCTGCCCGGACGGTAGACAGCCCACATGATCCACGTCAACGGATCTTGGATGAATACCGGTCAGTCGCCATCACGACTTGATCACACAACACCCGCACGACGATGAATCGTTCAACGCGAACGCTCAGAGGCGCGAGGGTGTGCCGGTGTGCGGCCCCGCCGCCTGGGCGCGTCCTCCGGGTGTCCGGCGGGCGACGAGCAACGCGATGTCGTCCGCGTTCCCCGCCGGATCCGCGACAGCGGTCAGCAGATGATCGGCGAGTAGCTCCAAGGCGCCCGCCCCCGCCGGCCCGGCCCCCAACGCCCGCACCAACGCGTCCTTGCCCTCCTGGATGTCCGCCGTCCGCGACTCCACCAGCCCGTCGGTGCACAGCACCATCGTCGCCCCCGCCCCGAACGGAACGCGGGTGGTGGGGCACTCCTCCTCCGGGAAGATCCCCAACGGCATCCCCCCGGCCACGGGATACCAGGCGCACCGCCCGTCCGCGTGCTGCACCAGCGGCCCGAGGTGCCCGGCGCGGACGACCTCCGCCTCGTCGGCCACGGGGTCGAGCACGGCGAGGGTGCACGTGGCGAACCGGTCGGTGCCCAGTTCCGCGAGGAACCGACCGGCCCGGCTCAGCGCGGCCCGCGCCGAGTGCCCCTCGGCTAGATAGGCCCGCAGGGCCGTGCGCAGCTGCCCCATGACGGCGGCGGCGTGCACGTCGTGCCCTTGGACGTCGCCGATGACCAGGGCGGTACGGCCGCCGGACAGCGGCAGCGCGTCGTACCAGTCGCCGCCGACCTCGTGGGCGAACGGCGCGGGACGGTAGCGCGCGGCGAGGGTGAGGAGGGGGGTCTGCGGCAGCCGGGCCGGGAGCATGCTGGTCTGGAGCCCGGCGGCCATCTCCCGGGTCCGGTCGTAGAGCAGCGCGCGCTGCAACGACTGGGCGATGGTGCCGCTGAGCGCGAGCAGCAGGGTGCGCACCTGCGGCGGGAAACCGCCGCCCTCCGAGGCCAGGCCGACCGCGCCGAAGGTCCGGCCCTGGGCGGTCAGCGGCAGGACGGCGTAGCCGACGCGCGCGTCCGCGGGCAGCAGGCCGCGCAGCTGCGGGTAGCCGTCGAGGAGGGCGGCGTGGTCGTCGAGGAACGCGGGCCGGCCGGTGCGGATCGCCTCGCTCAGCGGGAGCGGGTCCTCCAGCCGGCTCATCCGCAGCGCGCGGACCACCGGGGCCGGGAAACCCCGGGAGGCCAGCAGCAGCACATGGCCGTGGTCCTCGCAGCAGACCGCGACGCTCTTGACCGTCGCCGGGCCGAGCAGCCCCGCCCGGACGAGGGCCTCGGTGACCTCCTCGACGGTGGCGGCCCGGGTGAGCGCGGTGGTGAGCTCCTGCACCATGTCGGCGTGGCGGGCGCCGGTGGGGTCCGCGGCGTGGGCGTCGCGGGCCTCCACGTCGGGGCGGGCGTCCCGGACGACGCCGACCACGCGCAGCACGCGCCCGTCGGTGTCGCGCAGCACCCGCCCCTGCGCGTGGGTCCACCGGGCGTCGTCGTCCGGGTGCCGGAGGCGGAAGTAGAGGCTGAAGTCGGTCTGCCGGTCCAGTACGCGCCGGGCCTCGGCGAACAGCCTGGGCATGTCCTGGGCGAGCACCCTGGCGGCCAGCGTCTCCGGATGCTCCTCGCACTCCTCGCGGGTCATGCCGAGCACGGCCAGCGCCGTCGGGTCGCAGCACAGCCGCCCGGCCGCCGGCTCCCACACGACCCCGCCGATCCCGACGAGCGCGGGCACCCCGGCGGCACCGGCCCCGGCGGTGTCGCCGACGCCGCTTCCACCCTCGACTCCCATTCCGGACATCTCTGCCATTCTCCGCCTATGGCGCCGACAGGCACCTCGGCGCACGGTCCGGCGCACGTGCCGGGGGGCCCGCCGGCCGACCCCCCACCAAGTCACCGGGGGCACTCCGCCACGACTGTGCTAGCGTTGGAGCTGTTGCAGTTTTGGTTACCAGAGGCTTCGAGCGCTCGGCCGACCTTTTGTCGACGGGCGCTTTTTTCGTTTCCGGGGCCTTCGGATGTCATTTCGTCCGAGGTCTTCCGAATCTTCGGTCGGGTACATCGTCGCTGCGGCGCCGGTCCGCACACGCGGTTCCGGGTACTGCCCCAAAGGAGATACAACATGGCATCTGGCACCGTGAAGTGGTTCAACTCGGAAAAGGGTTTCGGCTTCATCGAGCAGGACGGTGGCGGCGCTGACGTGTTCGCCCACTACTCGAACATCGCCACCTCCGGCTTCCGTGAGCTTCAGGAGGGCCAGAAGGTGACCTTCGACGTCACGCAGGGCCAGAAGGGCCCGCAGGCCGAGAACATCGTTCCTGCCTGACGCCGACGCGTTCTGCACGGCTGGGACCCGCACTCTCGGGGTGCGGGTCCCAGCCCGTTGTGTGTTCTCCGCAGTTCCATTCCGTCGGGCGTCCGTCCGACGTCTCTTCGGCTCATTCTTGCGATTCCCCCACGGCCGGTCACGGCCGGTCGACGGCGCCCGCGGGTGCCTCGGGAATTCCTCGATACGTGCCGCATCGAGGAAGGCCCCCGCATGAATCGTCCTGCCCGTACCGACAATCGTTCCGCCCGGAGCCGCCGTCCCCGTCCGCAGCGGGCGGGTGGTCAGGGCTCCGGGTCCCCGCAGCGCTCGGGGGGCCAGGGATCCGGCTCCAACCGCGGTGGCCGCGGCGGACGTACGGCCGCAGCGCACGGCGAGTTCGCGCTGCCGACGACGATCACGCCGGCGCTGCCGCCGGTCGAGACGTTCGCCGACCTCGGCCTGCCCGCGCGGCTGCTGGCCACCCTCACCTCCCAGGGCGTGACCGCGCCCTTCCCGATCCAGGCCGCGACGCTGCCGAACTCGCTGGCCGGGCGGGACGTACTGGGCCGCGGGCGGACGGGGTCGGGCAAGACCCTGGCCTTCGGGCTCGCCCTGCTGGCCCGTATGCACGGACAGCGGGCGGAGCCCCGGTATCCGCTGGCGCTCGTCCTCGTCCCCACCCGTGAGCTGGCCCAGCAGGTCACGGCCGCCCTCACCCCGTACTCCCGCGCGCTCGGGCTGCGGCTCACCACGGTGGTCGGCGGCGTGTCGCTCGGCCGGCAGTCGAGCGCGCTGCGCGCCGGGGCGGAGGTCGTCGTCGCCACGCCCGGGCGGCTCAAGGACCTCATCGACCGCGACGACTGTCGGCTGGACAGTGTCGCCCTCACCGTCCTGGACGAGGCCGACCAGATGACCGACATGGGGTTCATGCCCCAGGTCACCGCGCTGCTCGACCGGACCCGTCCGGACGGACAGCGGCTGCTGTTCTCGGCGACGCTCGACCGCAACGTCGACCGGCTCGTGCGGCGCTATCTGCACGACCCGGTGGTCCACTCGGTGGACCCGGCGGCGGGTGCGGTGACCACGATGGAGCACCATCTGCTCCACGTCGACGACGAGGACAAGCACGCCACGACGGCGCGGATCGCCGCGCGCGACGGGCGCGTGATCATGTTCCTCGACACCAAGCACGCGGCGGACCGGCTGGCCAAGAAGCTGCTGGCGGTCGGGGTGCGGGCGGCGGCGCTGCACGGGGGCAAGTCCCAGTCGCAGCGCACGCGGACACTGGCCCAGTTCAAGGACGGGCACGTCACCGCGCTGATCGCGACGAACGTCGCGGCGCGCGGGATCCACGTCGACGACCTCGATCTCGTCGTCAACGTCGACCCGCCGGGCGACCACAAGGACTATCTGCACCGGGGCGGGCGTACGGCGCGGGCGGGTGAGTCCGGCACGGTGGTGACGCTCGTGCTGCCGCACCAGCGGCGGGAGATGTCGCGGCTGATGGCGGATGCGGGGATCACCCCGCGGACGACGCGGGTGTCCGCGGGCGAGCCCGCGGAACTGGAGCAGATCACGGGGGCGCGGGAGCCGTCGGGTGTGCCGGTCGTTGTCGCGGCGCCGGCCGCGGCGCCGGAACGCCGGCGGAGCACGTCCCCCCGCCGTGGCCGCCGCGGCGGCGGCGGAACCCGCGCCGGTGGCTCCGGCGGCGGCGCGGGGGGCGGCCGGCGCGGCTGACCCCCGCGCTGCGCGCGCGGCGCGACAGGGCCCGGGGGTGCGTGCGGTTCGGCGCCCGCGGGCCCGCCGTGGCTGGTCGCGCCCCTGACGGGGCGCGGCGCGCGCACGCGACACAGCTCGGGAGCGCGTGCGGCTCGGCGACCGCGGGCCCATCGTGGCTGGTCGCGCAGTTCCTCGCGCCCCCAAGGGTGCACGGCGCCGTGGAGTGCCCAGGACAGTACCCTCGCACGGCTCAGCCCTCTGAAAAGGCCAGCCCCTACGCACCCAGGGGCGCGGGGAATTGCGCGACCAACCCCCACCGGCCCGCACCATCCCACTCAGACGCCCACCCCCACCCGCCCAGGGGCGCGGGGGACTGCGCATCCAGCCCGCACCGCCCCGCACCCCCGGTGCAAAGGGGGCGCACCCCGTGTTACGGGTGGGCCGCCGTGTCTTCCGGGGTGTCCAGCGACTCGTGGGGGCGCGGACCCCCCACCCCCGCGTCGCCACGGTTCGCGGGGGCACGCCGGCGCCCCGTGATCCGCAACGCGACCGGCTCCGTGAAGCGTGCCGTGAGCGGGCCCACGATCACCAGGATGAGTACGTACGCCGTGGCCAGCGGCCCGAGCGACGGTTCGATGCCGGCCGTCACCGCGAGCCCGGCGATGACGATGGAGAACTCACCGCGGGCGACGAGCGTGCCGCCCGCACGCCAGCGCGCCCCCGCCGAGACCCCGGCCCGCTTCGCGGCCCAGTACCCCGTGGCGATCTTCGTCAGCGCGGTGACCACCGCCAGCGCGAGCGCCGGCAGCAGTACCGGCGGAATGCTGGAGGGGTCGGTGTGCAGGCCGAAGAAGACGAAGAAGACGGCCGCGAAGAGGTCCCGCAGCGGCGCGAGGAGATGGTGCGCGCCCTCGGCGACCTCGCCCGAGAGCGCGATGCCCACCAGGAACGCGCCGACCGCCGCCGACACCTGCAACTGCTGCGCCAGCCCGGCGATCACCAGCGTGAGCCCGAGCACCACCAGCAGCAGCTTCTCCGGGTCGTCGCTGGAGACGAACCGGGAGACCAGCCGCCCGTACCGCACGGCGAGGACGAGGACCAGCCCGGCGACGCCGAGCGCGACGGCCAGGGTGAGGCTGCCGGCCGCGAGGCCGGACCCGGCGAGCAGCGCGGTGACGATGGGCAGGTAGACGGCCATCGAGAGGTCCTCGAGGACGAGGATGCTCAGGATCGTCGGCGTCTCGCGGTTGCCGAGCCGTCCGAGGTCGCCGAGGACCTTGGCGATGACCCCGGAGGAGGAGACCCAGGTGACCCCGGCGAGCACGACCGCCGCCACCGGCCCCCAGCCGAGCAGCAGCGCGGCGACGGCGCCCGGCATGGCGTTGAGCGCGGCGTCGACGAGCCCGGCGGGGTACTGCGTCTTGAGGTTGGAGACCAGGTCACTGGCCGTGTATTCGAGGCCGAGCATGAGCAGCAGCAGGATGACGCCGATCTCGGCACCGATCGCCACGAACTCCTCGCTGGCGCCGAGCGGCAGCAGCCCGCCCTGCCCGAAGGCGAGACCGGCCAGCAGATAGAGCGGGATGGGCGAGAACTGGAAGCGGGCGGCGAACCGGCCGAGCAGGCCGAGGCCGAGGATGATGCTGCCGAACTCGATGAGGAAGACAGGAGAGGAGTGCACAGGCGCTCACTCCCGTCCGAGTATGACCGCGGCGGCATCGACCCCTTCGCGGGTGCCGATCATGATGAGGATGTCTCCGCCCGCCAGCCGGAAGTCCGGGGTGGGCGACGGGATCGCCTCGGCAAGGCGCAGGACGGCGACGATGGAGACGCCGGTCTCGGTGCGCATCCGGGTGTCCCCCAGCAACCGCCCGTTCCAGTACGAGGTGGCCGCGAGCTCGATGCGCTCGGCCACCAGTCCGAGTTCGGTGGTGGAGAGCAGGCTGGGGCTCTGGTGGGCGGGCCGCAGGGCGTCGATGAGCGCCTCCGCCTCCCCCGCGGTGAGCCGCGCGGACAGGGCGCAGGCGTCGGGGTCGTCCGTGCGGTAGGCGCTCAGGGTCCGTGCGCCGTCGCGGTGGGCCACCACCGAGAGCCGCCGCCTCTCCCGTGTCGTCAGGTCGTACCGCACACCGATTCCCGGCAACGGCGTACTGCTCAGGCGTGGAGCACCCACCACTGACCCCCTCCATGTTTTTGAGATCTCTTGGTGCAATCTTGATCAACAGTCTACCTATCGAGATCAAGTTGCGGGGTGCACGCACCTATCGGGCACATGAAGGGCGCGCGGCACGGCGAGGCCCCGGAGGGTCGCTCCGGGGCCTGCGGGGGGTGTGGTCGGGCGCCGTCGGGTCACTCCGGCGCGGTCACGCGGGTCCCCTCGGAGGAGGTCTCCTCCAGGTGGAGCTCCGGCGGCTCCTGGCGCAGCCCGCGGGTCAGGACGCACAGGTAGACGATGCCGAGGACCAGCCAGCCCAGGCCGAGCAGGACGGCGGTGTGGCTGAGCTTGGTGAGCAGGTAGATGTCGGCGGCGGCGCCGAGGACCGGGAGGACGGCGTGGGTGAGCACGGACCGGTGGTTGCCGGAGCGCCGGTGCCGGACCCAGGCGGTCAGGACGCAGACGTTGACCAGGGTGAAGGCCAGGAAGGCGCCGAAGTTGATGAACGAGGTGGCCGTCTCCAGCGAGAGCTGGGTGGCGAAGAGGCCGATCACCGCGATGAGCAGCAGATTGAACAGCGGGGTGCGCAGCCTCGGGTGCAGCGTGCCGAAGGTGCGGCGGGGCAGGACGCCGTCGCGCCCCATGACGTACATCAGCCGGCTGGTGCTGGCCTGGATGGCGACGCAGGAGGCCATGCCGCCGACGAGGGTGATGGCGTTGAGGATGTTGGCGAAGCCCTTGCCGCCGGCCTGGATCGCCACCTCGTAGCCCGCGGTGGACTCGTCGCCGAAGACGGCACCGGGGTGCACCCATTGCAGCAGCAGCGAGAGGACGAAGAAGATGCCGCCGCCGACGATCACGGTGAGCAGGATGCCGCGGGGGACGTTGCGCTGGGGGTCGCGCACCTCCTCGCTGAGGGTGCTGATCGCGTCGAAGCCGAGGAAGGAGTACGCGGCGATCGCGGCGGCGGCGGTGACGGTGCCGACGGAGGCCGCCGGGTTCCACAGCGCGTGCCCCCCGTCGGAGGCGGAGGAGCCGCCCAGGGTGTGCACGCAGACCACGACGAGCGCGAGCAGGCCGAGGCTGGTCAGTCCGAGCAGCACCTTGTTGACGCGGTCGGCCAGCACGATGCCCAGCGCGTTGACGAGGGTGGTGACGGCGATGACGACGACCAGCCAGGCCCAGGTCGGCAGCGCCGGGAACTGCACATGGAGGTAGAGGGCCTGGATCAGCCAGGCGACCATGGGCAGGAAGAGGTAGTCCAGCAGCAGGGCCCAGCCCGCGAGGAAGCCGATGCGGGAGCCGAGGAGCTTGCGGGCGTAGGTGTAGACCGAGCCGGAGGCGGGGTAGTCGCGGGCCAGCTTGCCGTAGCTGAGCGCGGTGAGCGTCATGGCCACGGTGGCGACGAGGTACGCGGTGGGCGCGACGCCGCCGGAGGTGCCCGCGATGACGCCGAACGTCGACACCACGATGGCCGGTGCCATGTAGGCCAGGCCGAAGACGACGAGGGACAGCAGGCCGAGCTTGGGCACCAGGCGACCGGACGTCGTCCCGGTCTCGGGGGTGGTGGTCATGAGGCTTCGTGCCGTTCCGTGAGGGGTGAGCCGCCGTGGCCGGCTCCCCAGGTGCTGGGTTCAATCCTGCCGGAGTAGAGCGGCAGGTCGAGTGCGGCGTCGCCGGGCCGGAACTGCTCCCATGGACGGTTGAGCCCCGCGGTGCCGTACCGGCGGACGCGGGCGGTCTCGCCGAGGTCGATGACGTCGGTCAGGACGCAGTCGTCGGCGCCCGGGGCGTGGACGCGGACGCGGCCCTCGGGGTCCACGAGGAGGCTGCGCCCCACCCCGGTGGGGGTGGCGGCGTTGACGCTGGCGACGAACACCTGGTTGGTGAGGGCGTTGGCGCGGGCCAGGACGGTCTCCTGCTCGCGGTCGCTGGTGGGCGTCTGGACGACGTTGAGGATCAGCTCGGCGCCCAGGTGGGCGAGGTTGCGGGTGATCTCCGGGAACCAGGCGTCGTAGCAGATGGTCAGGCCGACGCGGCCGTACTCGCCCATCTGGAAGACGACGAACTCGGTGCCGGGCGTGACCCTCTCGTAGGGGCGCCAGGGGCAGATCTTGCGGTACGCGGCCACCCGGCGGCCCTCGGGCGAGTACACCGGGGCGGTGTTGTAGATGTTCCCGTCCGCGCCCCGCTCGTACAGGCTGCCCGGGGCGAGCCAGACACCGAGGTCACCGGCGAGCTCGCCGAGCCGCCGGTCGAGGGGGCCGTCGAGCGGCTGGGCCAGTTCCTCGGGGGCCGGTCCGTCCTCGCCGGGGACGGTGCCGGGGGCGGCCGTGGCGAGGTGGAGCTCGGGGTGGACGTACAGGCGTACTGCCGGCCGCTGCCGCGCCAGTCGCTCCAGACCGGAGGCGAAGGTGTCGAGGTTCCCGGCCGGGGGCGCGGGGGCCTGGACGAGCGCGAGAGGGAGGGGTGAGGCCATGGGGAACTGCCTTCCGTGATTCGTTAAACGAAGTTTGATTAACGAACACCGGGGCGTCAAGAGGTCGTACCGGAGGCCGTGAGAGGATGACCGCATGCCGCGTCCCCGCAACCAGACCGCCCGACGCGCACAGCTGGTGCAGGCCGCGACACAGACCGTGCTCGAACGCGGGGTGACGAACGCGCGACTGCGCGACATAGCGGCCCAGGCGGGACTGACCCCGGCCTCGGTCCTGTACTACTACCCGGACATCAACGACCTGCTGGTCGCCGTGTTCGAACAGGGCACCGACACCTACGTCCTGCGGCGCCGCGCGGCGGTGGAGGCGTGCGACACCGCGTGGGCGCGGCTCTCGGCGTGCGTCGCGTCCGGCATCCCGTTCCCCGGCGAGGCCGAGACGACCAGCCGGCTGCTGTACGAGCTGCTGCCCGTCGCCTTCCGGGTGGAGGCCGCCGCCGCGCGCAACACCGCCTTCCTCGCCCAGCAGACCGGCCTCTACCAGCAGGTGCTGGAGGAGGGCGCGGCCTCGGGCGACTTCCGCCTGGCCGCCCCCGCCGACTTCCTCGCCCGGTCCTTCGTCGCCCTGGAGGACGGGTACGGCATCGACGTCCTCTCCGGGGTGGCGACGGCCGAGGAGGTCGAACAGCGGCTGCTGCGCCATGCGCGACTGATGACGGGGATGCCCGAGCCGGGCGAGTGACGCCCTCCGGGCGGCGACGCCCCTCAACCAGCCCGACGGCGAACGGAGTTGGGCGCTCCCGCACTCGACACCGGCCCCCACCTGGGACTCTCGCCCCACGGCGCCCGCCTCGCGCCCCGTTCCAGAACGTGACCCACCCGTTCGAAGAATGAGTAAGGGTAGGCTAACCTTCGTCGCGTGACTTCAGGTGACGCGCCCGCCGCGGGCTTCCCTTCGCGCGGCCATGAACTGACGGCCCGAGAGATGACCGTGGCGTACGACGGCGTCGACGTCGTCCACGCCGCGGGCCTCACCCTGCGCCCCGGCGAGGTGACCGCGCTGGTGGGCCCGAACGGGAGCGGCAAGTCCACGCTCCTGCGCACGCTGGCCCGTCTCCAGCGGCCCCGCACCGGCACGCTCGCCCTCGACGCCCCGGACGAGGACGCGCCCGCCGACGGACTCGCCCTCAGCGCACGGGAGTTCGCCCGCCGGGTCGCCCTGCTCACCCAGGGCCGGCCCACCCCGAGCGGCCTCACCGTCCGCGATGTCGTCACCTTCGGCCGCTACCCCTACCGGGGGCGCTGGGGCCGCCCCGACCCCGGCGGGGCGGCCGCCGTCGACCGCGCGCTCGCCCTGACCGGCGTCACCGCGCTCGCCGACCGCGGCGCCGACCACCTCTCCGGCGGACAGCTCCAGCGCGTCTGGCTCGCGAGCTGTCTCGCCCAGGAGACCGGCGTCCTCCTGCTCGACGAGCCCACCACCTACCTCGATCTGCGCTATCAGGTCGAACTCCTCGACCTGATCCGTGATCTGGCCGACGATCACGGCATCGCCGTCGGCGTGGTCCTGCACGACCTCGACCAGGCCGCCGCCGTCGCCGACCGGATCACCCTGCTCGGCGCGGGCCGCGTGCTCGCCGACGGCACCCCCGAGGACGTCCTCACCCCCGACCTGCTGACCCGTACCTACGGCATCCGCATCGAGGTCGGCACCGACCCCCTCACCGGCCGGCTGCGCACCCGCGCGCTCGGCCGCCACCACACCCGCAGTGAAAGGCTCCACGCCCCGTCATGAGACGCTCCCTCGCCCTCGCCGCCTCCGGCACCCTCGCGGCCCTCGCCCTGACCGCCTGCGGCACCACCGAACCCGCCGCCGACACCAGGGCGAAGACCGCCGAGAAGATCTCGCTCACCGACGCGAGCGGCACCAAGGTCACCCTCGACGGCCCGGCGAAGCGGGTCGTCGGCACCGAGTGGAACGCCGTCGAGAGCCTGGTCTCGCTCGGGGTCGACCCCGTCGGCGCCGCCGACGTCAAGGGCTACAAGGCCTACGACTCCGCCGTCCCGCTGAAGAACAGCCCCAAGGACATCGGCACCCGCGGCGAACCCAGCACCGACACGATCGCCTCGCTCCACCCCGACCTCGTCGTCGCCACCACCGACCTGTCCGCCTCCGTCCTCGAGCAGCTTCGCGAGGTCGCCCCCGTCCTCACGCTGCGCTCCGCCGACGCCGCCGACCCGATCGGGCAGATGGAGGACAACCTCGACCTCGTCGCGAAGGCCACCGGCACCACGGCCAAGGCCGCCGAGGTGAGGAAGGCGTTCGACGCCAAGGTCGCCGAGGGCAGGAAGGCGCTGGCCGACGCGGGGCTCGACGGGGCGAAGTACGCCTTCGCCGACGGCTACGTCGTCTCGAATCAGGTGACGATCCGTCCGTACACCAGCGGCTCCCTCATCGGCGCGGTCAGCGAGGAGATCGGCCTCAAGAACGCCTGGACGCTCAAGGGCGACAAGAACTACGGCCTCGCCAGCACAGACGTGGAGGGACTGACCGGCCTCGGTGACGTGCGGTTCGCGTATCTCTCCAACGACAGCGACGGCGACGACCCGTTCGCGGACGGTCTGGCGAAGAACTCCGTGTGGAAGTCCCTGAAGTTCGTCAAGGCGGACCACGTGAGCCGGCTGCCCGACGGCATCTGGATGTTCGGCGGCCCGGAGTCGATGGTGGCGTACATCGACGCCGTCGTCGGCGCACTGACGAAGTAGCGCCGTGACCGTCACCGCGCCCCCACCCGTCACCCGCCCACAGGCCGCCGCCGCGCCCCGGACCGCCGGCGCCGCGGCGGTGACCGCCGCGCTCGCGCTCCTGGTCGTGGCGTTCGCCGTCGTCGACCTCACCCAGGGCACGGCCGCGGTCGGCCCGGCGGAGGTGTGGAAGGCGCTGACCGGCCGCGCCGACGCCGGCGACGCCTCCGTCGTCGTCGCCTCCCGGCTGCCGCGGGCCGCCGCCGGACTGCTCGTCGGCGCCGCCCTCGGCATGGCGGGCGCCGCGCTCCAGGCGGTCAGCCGCAATGTGCTGGCCGCGCCCGACACCCTTGCCGTGAACGCCGGTTCGTACCTCGCGCTCGGTGTGGTCACCGTCAGCGGGGTCTCCCTGCCGCTGGTCGCCTCCTCGGGCGTGGCGTTCGCCGGCGGGCTCGCCGCGGCGGCCGTCGTCCTCGGCCTGTCCGGGCCGGGCGGGGGCACCGTCCGGCTGGTCCTGGCGGGCAGCGCCCTCGCCCTCGGACTGACCTCCGTCACCCAGGGGTTGCTGCTGCTGTTCCCGCAGCGCACCGAGGGCCTCTACCAGTGGAACCAGGGCAGCATCAGCCAGAACGGCTTCGACGGCGTGCTCCAGATGCTGCCGGTGGCGCTGACCGGTGCCGTCGGACTGCTTCTGGTGGCGCGCCGGGTCGACGCCCTCGCGCTCGGCGACGACGCCGCGCGCGGGCTCGGCGTTCCGGTGCGGGGCACGCGGGTCACGGTGGTCCTGCTCGCCGCGCTGCTCTCGGCGGCCGCGGTGACGCTCGCCGGACCCTTCGGGTTCGTCGGGCTGTGCGCCCCGGCGCTCGTCCGGCCGCTGGCCCGCCGCCACCGGGCGTTCACCCGGGCCCGGGCGCTCGTGCCCGTCGCCGGGCTGGCCGGGGCGGGGCTCGTCCTCGGCTCGGACGTGCTGCTGCGCGCCGTCGTCTCCGCGCGGCTCGCCGTGGCCGTGCCGACGGGGGTCGTCACCGCCGTCGTCGGCGCGGTGTTCCTGGTCGGGATGGCCCTGCGGGTCAAGGACACCGCCTCGGCGGGCGCGCCGGACCGGTTGCGGATCCCGAGCCGGGCGGTGTTCGCCGCGACAGTGGCCGGGCTCGCGGTCGTCCTCGTCGTGGTGGTGGTCGCCGCCGTGCTCCTCGGCGACTCCAAGCTGCTCCTCGGCGACGTCGTCAACTGGGCGCAGGGCAGGGCGGGTCGCACGGTCTCCTACGTCTTGGACACCCGGGTCCCGCGCGTGCTCGCCGCGCTTCTCGCGGGGGCGGCGCTGGCGCTGTCCGGCACCCTGGTGCAGGCCGTCACCCGCAATCCGCTCGCCGAGCCCGGCGTCCTCGGCGTCACCGGCGGGGCCGCGCTCGGCGCCGTCGCGCTGGTCACCTCGGTGCCGGCGGCGGGGGCGTGGGGGGTGGCCGGGGCGGCGTTCGCGGGGGCGGCCGTCACGGCGGTCGTCGTGTTCGGGCTCGCCGCGCGGGGCGGGTTCCCGCAGCACCGGCTGGTGCTCGTCGGCGTCGGTGTGTCCGCCGGTACGACGGCGCTGATCAGCCTGCTCATCGTGCTGACCGACCCGTTCAACGCGACGAAGGCGCTGACCTGGCTGTCCGGTTCGACGTACGGCCGCACGCTGCCGGACGCGCTGCCGGTGGCGGCGGTGCTGGTGCTGGGACTCGTGGTGGCCGTGGTCCGGCGGGCCGAGCTGGACCTGGTCTCGATCGACGACGACACGCCCGGGCTCCTGGGCCTGCGCCTCGGTCCGGCCCGGCTGGGCCTCCTCGCGCTCGCCGTGCTGCTGAGCGCGACGGCGGTCGCCGCGGCGGGCACGATCGGCTTCGTCGGCCTGGTCGCCCCTCACGCCGCCCGCTCCCTGGTGGGCCGCCGGCATGTGCGGGTCGTGCCGGTCGCGGTACTGCTGGGCGCGGCCCTGGTCTGCGTGGCGGACGTCCTGGGCCGCACGGTGATCGCCCCGGCGCAGCTCGGGGCGGGTCTGATGACAGCGGTGGTCGGGACGCCGTACTTCCTGTACCTGCTGGTACGGGGGCGGCGGTGACGGACGGCGCCCAACAGGTCGGGGCTGCGGGGGCGTCGTGGCTTGTCGCGCGGTTCCCCGCGCCCCTGAGGGGGGCGCGGGGAACCGCGCGATCTTCCGGGGGTCCGGAGGCGGAGCGCCCGCCCTCCCCTCACCCGTCGTAATCCACCGTCAGTTCCTCCGTCACCGGATAGCTCTGGCACGTCAGGACGTACCCCGCCTCCACCTCCCCCGGCTCCAACGCGTAGTTGCGCCGCATGTCGACCGACCCCGCCGTCACCCGCGCCCGGCACGTCCCGCACACACCGCCCTTGCAGGCGAACGGAAGGTCCGGGCGAACCCTCGCCGCGGAGTCCAGCACCGTCACCCCCCGCGGCAGCACCGACGTCGTCGCCCGCCCGTCGAGCACGACGGTGACCCGGCTGACGGGCCCGTCGACGGACACCTCCTCGTGACGCACAACCCGCACCGGCTCGTCGTCCGCGTAGAACAACTCCTGGTGCACCCGCTCCCCCGCCACACCCAGCCCGGCCAGCACCGACCGGGCGTCGCGCACCATCCCGTGCGGCCCGCAGAGCCACCAGTGCCCCACGCTCTCCACATCCACCAGCGCCCCGACCAGCGTGCCGAGCCGCGCCGCGTCCAGCCGCCCCGAGAACAGCTCGGCCTCGCGCGGCTCCCGGGAGAGGACGTGGGCGAGCTGGAACCGGGTGGGGTGCAGATCCTTCAGGTCGGCCAGCTCGTCCGCGAACATCACCGAGCCGGTACGGCGGTTGCCGTACAGGAGCGTGACGCGGGAACGGTCGTCGGCGGCGAGGACCGACTCCGCGATGGACAGCATCGGCGTGATGCCGGACCCGGCGGCGATCAGCACATGGTGGGCGGGCACGGTGAGGTCGGGGGTGAAGGCCCCGGTGGGGCCCATCACCTCGACCGTGTCGCCGGGCCGGACCTCATGGACCAGCCAGGAGGAGAAGAACCCGCCGGGCACCTCGCGCACAGCGATGCGCGGCGGAGCGCCGACGGGGGCGCAGATGGAGTACGAGCGCCGCTCGTCCCGCCCGTCGATCCGGCGGCGCAGGGTGAGGGACTGGCCGGGCGCGAAGGCGAACTCCTCGGCCAGTTCCCCGGGGATGTCGAAGCCGACGGCGACCGCGTCCTCGCACAGCCGTTCCACCGAGGCGACCCGCAACGGGTGGAAGGCGGGCCGGCGCCGGGGGCGGCGGGCCGTGGCGGTCGTTCCGGTCGCGCCCGCGGCGAGCACGTCGTCCATCAGATCTCCTTGAAGTGCTCGAACGGCTCCCGGCAGTCGAGACAGCGCCACAGCGCCTTGCACGAGGTGGAGCCGAACCGGGAGGTCTCCTCCGTGCGCGCCGAGCCGCAGCGGGGGCAGGGCACCGCGCGCCGCGTCGGGGACAGGGTGAGCGGTACGGGGCCGCTCGTGGGCCGGGGCGCCGGGCCGGGCGGGGCGATGCCGTGCGCGGCGAGCTTGCGGAGGCCCTCGGGGGTGATCCAGTCGGTGGTCCAGGGCGGGTCGAGGACGGTACGGACCTGGACGCGCGCGTGTCCGGCGGCGCGCAGCCGGGCGGCGACCTCGGCCCGCATCTCGGCCATCGCGGGGCAGCCGGAGTAGGTGGGGGTGAGGTCGGCGACGACCGTGCCGTCCTCCGCCACGCGCACGTCCCGCAGGACGCCGAGGTCGGCGAGGGTGAGCATGGGCAGCTCGGGGTCCGGCACCCGCGCGGCGATCCGCCGGGCGTCGGCCGCGGTCGTGCCGCGCGGGGGAAGGGTTCGCACGGTCACCACGCGGCTTCCGGGTGGGCGCGGGCCACACTCTGGAGTTCGGCGAGGAGCGGGGCGAGGTGCGCGGTGTGCGTGCCGTCGCGGCCGGCGCCGGGGAGGGCGGGTGCGTCGGGCATCGGCAGTCCGCCCGCCGCGGTGACCTGTGCGAGTACGGCGGTGACCTCCTCGCGTACGTCGCAGGCGGCGAAGAGTTCGCCGAGGTAGGGGCCGACCCCGTCCAGCGCGGTGCGCATCCGGCGGTGGGACTCCTCCGTGCCGTCCCCGAGCCGGACGGCCCACTCGGCGGCGTACTGCCGGTGGTAGGCCAGCTCCCTGGTGCCCTTGGCGGCGACGGCGGCGAGGACCGGGTCGGGCGAGGCGGTGAGCCGCTCGAACTCGGCGAGCCGCCAGCTCGAGAGCGCCAGCAGCCGCACGATCGTGAACGCGAAGTCCCCGTTCGGGAGTTCGGCCAGGCGGACGTTGCGGAAGCCGGCGGCGTCACGGAAGTAGGCGTAGGCGTCCTCTCCGCGTCCGGTGCCGTCGACCTGGCCGCAGCGCGCGTACAGCAGCCGGGCCTGGCCGAGCAGGTCGAGGCCGATGTTGGCGAGCGCGACCTCCTCCTCCAGCTCCGGGGCGCGGGTGGTCCATTCGGCGAGCCGCTGGGCGGAGACCAGCGCGTCGTCGGCGAGGGCCAGGCAGTGGGCGGCCAGTGCGGCGGTGTCGAGGCCGGCGGGCACGGCGGTGTCCACGCCGTGCAGCGGGTCCTCGAAGCCGGTGCCGAAGGCCCAGCGGGTGTCGCCCTCGGCGTCCTCGTCCGGTCCGCCCGCCAGGGACAGATAGACGTGGTCGTCGCTCATGCCCTGCTCCTAGATGTGGGGGACGTCGTCGGGAATGTCGTAGAAGGTGGGGTGGCGGTAGACCTTGTCGGCGCTCGGGGCGAAGAACGGGTCCCGTTCGTCGCGGGTGGAGGCGGTGATGAGGTCGCTGCGCACCACCCAGATGCTCACGCCCTCGTTGCGCCGGGTGTAGAGGTCGCGGGCGTGGGTGAGGGCCATGCGGTCGTCCGCCGCGTGCAGCGAGCCGACGTGCACGTGGTTCAGGCCGCGTTTGCCGCGCACGAACACCTCGTACAGCGGCCAGTCGCCCCTGGGGGCCGTGGTGTCGCTCATGCCGCCGCTCCTTCGCGGGTCCGGGCCGCCTGCTTGGCGGCGTGTGCCGCGGCCGCCTCGCGCACCCAGGCGCCCTCCTCATGGGCGGTGCGGCGGCGTTCCATCCGCTGGGCGTTGCAGGGGCCGTCGCCCTTGATGACGCGCGTCAGCTCGGCGAAGTCGGGGGTGCCGAAGTCGTAGCGGCCGCGCTCCTCGTTCCAGCGCAGCTCCGGATCGGGCAGGGTGACGCCGAGGGCGTCGGCCTGCGGGACCGTCATGTCGACGAACCGCTGCCGCAGTTCGTCGTTGCTGTGCCGCTTGATCTTCCAGGCCATGGACTGCGCGGAGTTGGGCGAGTTCTCGTCGGGCGGGCCGAACATCATCAGCGAGGGCCACCACCAGCGGTCCACCGCGTCCTGGACCATCTCCCGCTGGGCGTCGGTGCCGCGCGTCATGGTGCGCAGCAGTTCGTAGCCCTGCCGCTGGTGGAACGACTCCTCCTTGCAGACGCGGACCATGGCGCGCGCGTAGGGGCCGTAGGAGCTGCGGCAGAGGGGGACCTGGTTGCAGATCGCCGCGCCGTCCACGAACCAGCCGATGACGCCGACGTCGGCGAAGCTGAGCGTGGGGTAGTTGAAGATCGACGAGTACTTCTGGCGTCCTTCGAGCAGCCGCTGGTTCAGGTCGGCCCGGTCGACGCCGAGGGTCTCGGCCGCCGAGTACAGATAGAGGCCGTGCCCGGCTTCGTCCTGGACCTTGGCGAGCAGGATCGCCTTGCGGCGCAGCGAGGGGGCGCGGGTGATCCACTCGGCCTCGGGCTGCATGCCGATGATCTCCGAGTGCGCGTGCTGGGCGATCTGCCGGACCAGCGTCCTGCGGTAGCCGTCCGGCATCCAGTCGCGCGGCTCGATGCGCTGGTCGCGTGCGATCGTCGCGTCGAACCTCTCGGGGAGGTCCGCCGGCCCGGGGCCGGTGCCGCCGCCCGGCGCCGGCACGCCGGATTCCGTCCTGGTCATCTGCCCGCCTTCCACCGCGTGTGCCCCCTTGTCGCCCGAGGTCCGCACCTGCGCCAACCGACCGTTCGTTCGGTCCATAGTACGGTGCGCGCCCCGGGTCCTGGCAAGAGCGGAGGGGACGGGCTGCACCTCTTGACACCCTTCGACGTGGCTGGATTACATGGCCGTGCCGCACAGGACCGAATGGTCGGTCGGTGCGCACGGCAGGCGCTTGGCGGCCTCGGGCGGCACGGAGTGGGTGGCGGTACGGTGACGCGAAACGTACAGGCGGGGCCGGACCCCGCGCGGACGATGTTCGAGGCGGACGAGGCCTCCCGGCGGCTCGGCATCGAGGTCGTCGAGTACGGCGAGGGCAGCGCCGTCCTGCGCATGGCGGTGACGGCGTCGATGGTCAACGGACACGGCATCGCGCACGGCGGCTATCTGTTCCTCCTCGCCGACACGGCCTTCGCGTGCGCCTGCAACAGCCACGGCCCCGTGACCGTCGCGGCCGGGGCAGGCATCGACTTCGTCGCCCCGGCCCGCGAGGGCGACGTCCTCGTGGCCACCGCGCGGGAGCGCACCCGCTACGGCCGCAGCGGTCTGTACGACGTGAGCGTCCTGCGCGGCGACGAGCTGATCGCGGAGTTCCGCGGCCGCAGCCGCACGGTCGGGAGCACACGGGCGCCCGCCCCGCAGGACACCGGGGCCGGCGTCCGCACGGAGGAGGCACCATGAGCAGCGAGACCACGACCCCGGCGGCCGCCGGGCCCCGGCGCGGCCGGCCGCTCCCGGCGGAGCTGCGGGACGAGGCCGAGCGCATGTCCCGGGAGGAACTGCGCGACCTCCAGCTCACGCGGCTGCGGGCCACCCTGCGCCGCGCGTACGACCATGTGGAGCTGTACCGCAGGAAGTTCGACGCGGCCGGTGTCACCCCCGAGGACTGCCGCACCCTGGAGGACATCGCGCGGTTCCCGTTCACCACCAAGGCGGATCTGCGGGACACCTACCCCTTCGGGATGTTCGCCGTCCCCATGGCCGAGGTGCGCCGCGTCCACGCCTCCAGCGGGACCACCGGGCGCCCCACGGTGGTCGGGTACACCGAGCACGACCTCTCCGTCTGGGCGGACCTCGTCGCCCGCTCGATCCGCGCCGCCGGCGGCCGCGCGGGGCACAAGGTGCATGTCTCCTACGGGTACGGCCTGTTCACCGGCGGTCTCGGCGCGCACTACGGCGCCGAGCGGGCCGGCTGCACGGTCATCCCCGCCTCGGGCGGGATGACCGCGCGCCAGGTGCGGATCATCCAGGACTTCCGGCCCGAGATCATCATGATCACCCCGTCCTACATGCTCACCCTGCTCGACGAGTTCGAACGCCAGGGCATCGACCCGCGCTCCACCTCCCTGCGCGTGGGCATCTTCGGCGCCGAGCCGTGGACGGAGGAGATGCGCCGCGAGATCGAGGAGCGGCTCGATCTGCACGCCGTGGACATCTACGGGCTGTCGGAGGTGATGGGCCCCGGCGTCGCCCAGGAGTGCGTGGAGACCAAGGACGGGCTGCATGTGTGGGAGGACCACTTCCTGCCGGAGGTCGTCGACCCGGTGACGGACGCGGTGATGCCCGAGGGCGAGGGCGGCGAGCTGATCCTCACCTCGCTCACGCGCGAGGCGATGCCCGTCGTCCGCTACCGCACGCGGGATCTCACCCGGCTGCTGCCGGGGACGGCCCGTCCGGCCTTCCGCCGCATCGAGAAGATCACCGGGCGGTGTGACGACATGCTCATCCTGCGCGGTGTGAACGTGTTCCCCAGCCAGATCGAGGAGATCGTGCTGCGCACCCCCGGTGTCGCCCCGCACTTCCAGCTCCGGCTGACCCGGCGGGGCCGGCTCGACCACATGGCGGTCCAGGTGGAGGCCCGCCCCGGCACCCCGGCCGGGCAGCGCGCGGCGGCCGCCGGGGCGATCGCCCGGGGCATCAAGGACGACATCGGGCTGACGGCGGAGGTGACCGTCGTGGAGCCGGAGACGCTGGAGCGTTCGGTGGGCAAGATCCGCCGGGTCAGGGACCTGCGCGAGCACTGAGACGCGCCGCGGAGGGTCAGGTGGCGATGGTCGCCAGTCCCCCGATGCCGATCAGATAGATGACGAGGACGGCGACGCTGTCGACGCCCATCCGCCCGTACTGGCGGCGTGGCCGGAAGATCAGCCCGGCCATGTAGACGACGGTGAGGATGATGCCGAGCGCGGTGAGGTAGATGTCGGTGTCGTGCGCGGCCGGCAGGACGGGCTCGCCGGACACCAGCGCGGCGAGCAGGAACAGCACGGGCAGGAAGGCGTTGCCGCCGAAGATGTCGCTCATGGCGAGCTGGTAGTCGCCCAGCCGGGTGGAGGTCAGCCCGGTGCTGACCTCGGGCAGCGAGGTGGCCGCGGCCAGCACGGTGGCGCCGAACAGGATGCCGCTCAGGCCCTGCCGGGCGAAGAACTCCTCGCCGCTGCGCTCGATGACGACACCGGCGACCAGGGTGGCGAGCGCCGCGGCGCCGAAGATCAGGGCCGCGCGGCCCGTGCCCACGCCCTTCTTGGTCGCGGCCTTCTCCTTCTTGCCGCGCGAGTGACCGCGCGGCTCGGGCTGGGCGTCGGGCGCGTCCCCGCCCTCCCGCCAGGGCAGCCCGCGGCCCGCCCGGTTCAGCAGGACGAGGCCGATCACCCAGAGCAGGGCGATGGCGAGCGAGGCGGGGGCGAGCCCGCCGGCGTGCAGGCCGGGCGAGAGCTGGGTGCCCATGACCACCACGGCCAGCACGACCACCACCAGCGCGCCCTCCAGCACGAGTTGGAGGCCGGCCGCCATCCGGGTCAGCGGCGCGCGCGGCCGTACCCCGGCGGCGTCGAGGATCACCAGGACGACGGTTTGCAGGGCGATGCCGCCCAGGATGTTGCCGACGGCGACGTCGAGTTCGCCGGAGAGTGCCGCGCTCGCGGTGATGGCGATCTCGGGCAGGTTGGTCGCGATGGCCAGCAGGACGAGGCCGCCCAGCGCGCTGCCCAGGTGGAGGCGCTCGGCGAGCACGTCGGTGGTGTCGGACAGCTTGATGCCCGCGTACCAGATGGCGGCCGCGCTGGCGATGAACAGCACGAGCAGCACCGGTGAACTCAGTGATCCCATGCCGCGCCCAGTACCCGCTCGGGAGCGTCTCATGGGGGGGCCGGTGCAGCGCCCCCGAGTGACGCGGCGTCATGGCGGGGGCGGGGAGCGCGTGTGCGGGTTCCCCGCCCCCGCCATCCCGGCCCCGGGGGCTGCGCCCCGGACCCTCCGAAGGACCGCGCCCACGCGGCGGAGCCGCACACGGGCACTGCCCCGGCCCCGCCCCGGCCCCGGCCCCGGCCCCGGCCCCGGCCCCGGCCCCTGACGGCCTACCCGGTGGCGTCCTCCCCAAGGGCGATCGCGGCGATCGTGCGCTTGCCGACCGGCTCCCGGTGCACCTCGAAGCTCTGGCAGACGGCCATCACTATCTCCAGACCGTGTTGCCCGACCCGGCCCGGATCGGCCGCCTTGGCCACCGGCAGCACGGGGGCGCTGTCCCAGACGGTGATCTCCACCCGGTCGGCGTCCAGCCCCAGATCGACCAGGCAGGGCCCGGCCGCGTACTTGCAGGCGTTCGTCATCAGTTCGCTGACCACCAGCTGTGCCGTGCCCATCGCGCGTTCCGTCACCGGAAAGCCGTGCTCGGACTGCACCCGGGTCAGAAAGTCCCGGACCAGGTCGCGCGCCCGCGCGATGTCACCGGGTCTGCCTTCGTAGGCCGCCGATGCCCGCATCGGCCCGTCGTCCAGCAGCTGGTCCTCGTTCCGGGCAGCCCCGTCCATCCGATCCGCCCTCTTCCTGAGCTCTGACCGTTGTTCCAGAAGCCGTCTACCCACAAACTCGGCGGACACCAAGATTCCCTGAAGCCGTGATCCCCCGTTCACCGGCGTGCGGGACCGGCCGCCGCGGTGGAGGCTGAGACGCATGCGGGACAAGGGCGCGGACCCCGGGGGCGACGGCCGGAGCGGGGCGGAGCCGGCTCTCGACGAGCTGTACGCCACGCCACCGTCCGGCTTCGTCGCCCGGCGTACGGAGCTGGCCGCCGCCGCACGGGCCGACGGCCGCGCCGAGGACACCCGCCGGCTCCGTGCCGCGCGCCGCCCGACCCTGGGAGCCTGGGCGGCCAACCTGCTGCTGCGCGCGGAACCGGAGGAGAGCCGGCGGTTCCTGGAGCTGGGGCAGTCGCTGCGCGAGGCGTACCGCACGCTGGACGCCGCCGGGCTCAAGGACCTCTCCGCGCGCCGCCGGAGCGTGGTCGCCGCGCTGTCCGGGCAGGCCGTCCGGCACGCCGAGGAGGCCGGTCACCGGCTGTCGGACCCGGTGCGGCAGGAGGTCGAGGAGACCCTGCGCGCGGTGCTCGCCGACCCGGACGCGGCCGAGCGGTGGGCCGGCGGCCGGCTGGAGCGGGGGCTCGTCCCGCCGTCGGAGTTCCCCTCCGACGGGACGCCGGCCGGCCGCCCGGCCCCTCCCTCACCCGCACAACGGACGTCTTCGAAGCGCCCGCCCGCCGAGAAGGGGCCGGTCCGCGACGAGCTCGCCGAGCGGCGCCGGGCCCGGGAGCAGCGGCTCGCCCGGGCCCGGGAGGCCGCGCGGCAGGCCGAGGAGCGGCTGGGCGACCGGCGGGCGGAGGAGGCGGACAGCGGTGCGGAGCTGGCGCGGGCCGGGGAGCGCGTCGACGCGGCCCGGGAACAGGTGTCCGAGGCCGAGCGGGCGCTGCGCGGGGCGCGGGAGGAGCTGAAGCGGGCCGAGCGGGAGCGCCGGGGCGCGGAGGAGGCGCACGGGGCGGCGGCCGACGCCCTCGCCGACGCGGAACGGACGGCGCGCCGGGCCTCCCGGGAGCTGGAGCGGTCGGACCGGCCGCCCCGGTAGGCAGCCGGCGGGGTCGTCTCACCGGGCCGGCCGAGGTCGGCCGGGAGCGCACTGCCGAGATCCCCGGGGCCCCGGGAAGGCTCTTGGGGGGGGGCGGGGAAGCCCTGCCCCCGGGACCCGCAGGGACTCTTGGAGGTGCGGGGAACTCCGCGCCCAGCCCCGCACCGCCCGCACGGAACGACGCACGGGGCACGTCCGCCCGGAGGCGGCCGGGCCGCGAAGCCCCGGCGCTCCCCCGCCCGCCGCGCCCGGCGCGCGTGCCGCCGCGGGAGGTGCCAGCGTGGTCGGCAACGGGGGCTCCGTCCGGCGCGCCGCCCGGCGGGGCGGAACGGAACGGGAACGGAGCGGGTGGTCATGGCACGTGCGATCTGGACCGGGGTGATCACCTTCGGGCTGGTCACCGTGCCGGTCGGGCTGTTCACCGCGACCGAGGACCACACCGTCCACTTCCACCAGTTGCAGCGCGGCACCGCCGACCGGGTCCGCAACAAGCGGGTCAACGAGCGCACCGGCGAGGACGTCGACACCCAGGACATCGTCAAGGGGTACGAGGTGGAGCGCGGCGAGTACGTCGTCGTGGAGCCCGGCGAACTCGACGAGATAGCCCCCGGCCGCTCCCGGACCGTCGACATCACCGACTTCGTGGAGCTGGCCGAGATCGCGCCGGTCTACTTCGCCCGTACGTACTACGTCGCCCCGCGCGGTGAGCAGTACCTGAAGGTGTACGAGCTGCTGCGGGCGGCGCTGGAGCGGACCGGGCGGGTGGGCATCGCCACCTTCGTCATGCGCGGCAGGCAGTATCTGACGGCGCTGCGCGCGGAGGAGCGGCTTCTGGTGTTGCAGACCCTGCACTGGGCGGACGAGGTGCGCGACCCGGCTGCGGAACTGCCCGAGCTGCCGGCCGAGCGGGCGGGCGCGGGCAAGGAGCTGGACATGGCCGCGCAGCTGATCGACACGCTCAGTGCGCCGTGGGACCCGGCGCGCTACCACGACACGTACCAGGAGAAGGTGCGTGAACTGGTGCGGGCCAAGGCGGCGGGCCAGGAGGTCGCGGCCACGGAGGAGGCGCCGGAGGCCACGAACGTCCTCGACCTGATGACGGCCCTCCGGAGCAGCATCGACCGGGCGGGTGGGAGCGCCCGCGAGGAGGGCGGGGGCGCTCCGAAGGCGGAGCGTCGGCCGGCCTCGTCGTCGAAGGG
Organism: Streptomyces sp. NRRL F-6676; assembly: GCF_000725625.1. Classification (GTDB taxonomy): domain Bacteria; phylum Actinomycetota; class Actinomycetes; order Streptomycetales; family Streptomycetaceae; genus Streptomyces. The sequence continues at coordinate 192,838 of NZ_KL647084.1, read as the reverse complement.
GGACCGCGGGCGCGGCTCACCCAAGGCGGAGCGCCGGCGGGCCCCGTCGTCGAAGGGAGGCCGCGGGCAGACCGCCACGAAGGGCGAGCTGCGGCGGCTCAGCAAGGCCGAGCTGTACCGGCGGGCCACGGACCAGGGCGTCGAGGGGCGCTCGCGGATGAGCCGGGACGAACTCGTCGAGGCGCTGGCCGGTGCCGGGCGGCGGCGGAAGAAGACCGCGGCCGCCTGACGGGGTGGAGACCGCGGCCGCGCGACGGGTGTGGGCCGCCGGGGCGCGGGCCCCGGTCAGAACCTCGGCACCTGTGCCTGGCTCTCGACCATCTCCGCCGCCTCCTCCGGCGTCGCCACCGACGGCGGGGAGCCGGCCAGCGGGCGGCGGGCCGTCTCCTTCATGCACGCCACCGAGACGACGCCGACGAGTGCCGCCGCCACCGCGTAGAACGCGGGCATCAGCTCGCTGCCGGTGACGGAGATCAGCGCGGTGATCACCAGCGGGGTCGTCCCGCCGAACAGCGACGCGGAGAGGTTGTAGCCGATGGACAGGGAGCCGTAACGCACCTGGGTCGGGAAGAGGGCGGGCAGGGCCGCGGACATCGTGCCGAGCAGGCACACCAGCGACAGGCCCAGCATCAGCATGCCGCCGGAGACCGCCGCCAGGCTGCCCTGCTGGACCAGCAGGAAGGACGGGACCGACAGCACGAGGAAGCCGAGCATCCCGGTCATCAGTACCGGCTTCCGGCCGACCCGGTCGGAGACCTTGCCGACCTGGTTGATGACCAGCATCAGCACCACCATGGTGACGATGAGGATGAGCAGGCCGTGCGTCTCGGAGTAGCCCATCTCGTCGGAGAGGTACGTCGGCATGTACGACAGCAGCATGTAGTCGCAGATGTTGTAGGCGCCGACGAGGCAGATGCACAGGATGAGCGTGGGCCAGTACTCGCGGAAGATCTTCGCGATGTCGCCCTTCGCGGTCGACTCCACCGTGGAGGCCGCCTCGGAGGCGCGGTGGGCGGAGGAGTCCTCCAGCTTCTGGAACGCGGGCGTCTCGTCCAGCTTGAGCCGCAGGTAGAGGCCGATCAGTCCGATGGGGCCGGCCACCAGGAACGGCACGCGCCAGCCCCAGGAGTGCATGCCGTCGCTGCCGAGGACGGCCGTCAGGATCGTCACCAGGCCGGACGCGCCGACGTAGCCGGCCAGGGTGCCGAGCTCCAGGAAGCTGCCGAAGTAGCCGCGGCGGCGGTCGGGGGCGTACTCGGCGATGAAGGTGGACGCGCCGCCGTACTCGCCGCCGGTGGAGAAGCCCTGCACCAGGCGGAAGAGGATGAGCAGGGCGGGGGACCAGAAGCCGATGGCGGTGTACGACGGGATCAGGCCGATGGCGAACGTGCCGATCGCCATCATGATCATGGTGAGGGCGAGGACCTTCTTGCGGCCGATTTTGTCGCCCATCGGGCCGAAGACCATGCCGCCGAGGGGCCGTACGAGGAAGGAGACGGCGAAGGTCGCGAAGGAGGACAGGAGCTGGACGGTGTCGTTCCCGGACGGGAAGAACACCTCACCGATGGTGACGGCGAGGTAGCTGTAGATGCCGAAGTCGAACCATTCCATGGCGTTGCCGAGGGAGGCGGCCTTGACCGCGCGGCGGACCGCCGACTCGTCGGTGACGGTGATGTCGGTGCGCCGGAGTGGGGGGTTCCGGCGGCGTTTCACCGCCCTGAACAGTCTGCGGTGGCGTTTCAAGGCCTCGCTGTCGGCATCGATCGTGGAGAGATCGGTCTCGCTGTCCGCCATGGAGGGCTCCTATCTGCCGGTCAACGCGGGCGTCCACGGCATCACCTACTCGCTCCTGGCTCGGGCAAACCGGCCACTCTCCGTGGCGGAAAACACGCGCTCGCCTCAGCTTGGCCGAAGTTACGACGGGCCGCATGCGGTCGACCGCCCACGGTGGCGGCCGCCCCGCCCCCGGCGGCCCCGAACCGGCGGCCCCGAACCCGAGGGGGCCCGAACCCGAGGGGGCCCGAACCCGAGGGGGCCCGGGGCAGTGCCCCGGGCCCCCCTCTGCCGCGATGATCACCGCGACCGGTTCCGGTCGCTCACACCGTGCCGGACGCCGCGATCGTGACCTTGCCCTTGGGGGCGCCGGACTGGCTGCCCAGGGCCTCGATCTGGTCGACCAGCTCCGTGCCCTCGACGACCTCGCCGAAGACGACGTGCTTGCCGTCCAGCCAGGACGTCACGACCGTCGTGATGAAGAACTGCGAGCCGTTGGTGTTCGGGCCGGCGTTGGCCATGGAGAGCAGGTACGGCTTGGTGTGGTTGTTCTTGAAGTTCTCGTCGGCGAACTTCTCGCCGTAGATGCTCTTGCCGCCCGTGCCGTTGCCCCGGGTGAAGTCGCCGCCCTGGAGCATGAACTGCGGAATGATGCGGTGGAAGGACGAGCCGGCGTAGCCGAACCCGTGCTCACCGGTGGCCAGCTCGCGGAAGTTCTTCGCGGTCTTCGGCACGTCCTCGTCGTACAGCTTGAACACGATGCGGCCCGCGGGCTGGTCGTTGATGGTGATGTCGAAATACACGTTGGATCCCATGGGAGGATCATGGCATGTCGGCCGGGGCCGCAGCAGCTCGACCCCGCAAAAGCCGCTTACCGGATCAGAGGGGATGTACCCGACTGCATCAGTCGATGCTTCCCGGGCGGCCCTCGGGGGTCAGTGGGCCGTGGTGGGGCGGGAGTTGGGCGGGGCTGACCCGCTCCCCCAGTACCTCCGTCATGAACTGCACCAGCCACCGCTGCGAGGGGCTCCGTGAGGACTCGTGGCGGGCGTACAGCGCCACCTCGATCGGCTCCGTCTCGAACGGCAGCCGGACGAGCCGCAGCCGGTGGGAGGCGGTGAAGACCTCGCCCACGTACTCCGGCACGACGGCGATCAGGTCCGTCTGCTCCAGCAAATAGGGGAGCATCGAGAACCGGGTGGCGTCGACGACGACCCGGTCCAGCAGGCCGTGCGCGGCCAGCAGGGCACGCGGGGCCACATGTCCGCTGGGGCCGAACACCGTCGCATGGTCCTCGGCGGCCAGTTCCGGCATGGTCAGCGACGCGCCCCGGACGCGGGGATGGTCGGCGGCCACCATGGCGACGTAACCCTCGTGGAAGAGCGGGATGCGCACCGTGCGGTGCGAGGTCAGCACCGGCGTGGCGATGAACGCGTCCAGCTCGCCCCGGCGCAGCTGGTGCTCGACGTCGTCCACGTCGAGCGGGCGCACGCTGAAGGAGACCCGGGGCGCGCGCCGGCGGGCCGCCGCGAGGAGCCGGGGCAGCAGGGTCGCCTCGCCGAGGTCGGAGAGCGCGAGGGTGAAGCGGCCCGCCATGGCCTCAGGGTCCGCCATCTCGTCGGTCTGGAGGCGGATCGCCCCGTCGAGGTCGGCCAGCGCCCGTTGCAGCGGCCCGTACAGCCGGCGGGCGCCCGCGGTCGGGGTCAGGCCGCGCCCGGTGCGCCGGAACAGCTCGTCGCCGAAGTGCCGGCGCAGCTTGGCCAGGTTGTAGCTGACGGTCGGCTGGGTGACGTGCAGGGTGTCCGCGGTGACCGTGACGCTGCCCGTTTCGTACAGCAGGACGAAGACGCGGGCGAGGTTGAGGTCGAAGCTCCCGGTGGTGGCCGCCATATCGACGCACTCTATATCGGCGGACGGAAACATCTATTGGTGCTCATGTCACGGGCTGCTTAGCGTGTGCCCCATCAACGTGTCCCACATCACTCCTTGAAGTGACCGGAAAGGAACGTCCGTGCCGTCCGTGCGTCGTGTCTCCCACGAGTTCTTGGAGCGCCAGGGGCTCACCACCGTCTTCGGCAACCCCGGCTCCAACGAGCTGCCCTTCCTTGCCGGGCTTCCGGAGGGGTTCCGTTATGTGCTCGGGCTGCACGAGGGCGCGGTGGTCGGGATGGCCGACGGTTACGCCCAGGCGACGGGCCGGCCCGTGCTGGTCAATCTGCACGCCGCCTCCGGCTCGGGGAACGCGATGGGCGCGCTGACGAACGCCGCCGCCTCCCGCACCCCGCTGGTCGTGGTGGCCGGGCAGCAGGTGCGCCCGGCCATCGGCCTGGAGGCCAACCTGGCCAACGTCGACGCGCCCGCGCTGATGAAACCCCTGGTCGGCTGGGCGGCGGAGCCGGCCTGTGCGCAGGACGTGCCGCGCGCGCTGGCGCAGGCCGTCTTCGAGGCCGGGCTCCAGCGGCGGCCGACGTACCTGTCCGTGCCGTACGACGACTGGGACGCCGAGGCGGACGAGAACGGCCCCACCGTCCTCGACCGCCGGGTGGAGCGCGCCTCGGTGCCCGGCGGGGAGCAGGCCCGCCGGCTCGCCGAGCGGGTGGTGGGGGCCGAACGTCCGGCGCTGGTGCTGGGCGGCGACATCGATGCGGCGGGTCTCTTCGCCGACGCCGTCCGGCTGGCCGAACATCTGAACGCCCCGGTGTGGGCGGCCCCGTCGCTCTTCCGGCTGCCGTTCCCCAACCGCCACCCGCTCTTCCGCGGTGTGCTGCCCGCGGGGATCGCGCCGGTCTGCGAGGCGTTCGAGGGCCATGACCTGGTGCTCGTCCTGGGCGCGCCGGTGTTCCGCTACCACGAGTATCTGCCCGGCCGGTATCTGCCCGAGGGCACCCGGCTGCTCCAGGTGACCGAGGACGCGGCCGCCGCCGCCCGCGCCCCGATGGGCGAGGCGCTGGTCGCCGACCCCGGTGCCGTGATCGAACTGCTGGTCAGGACGCTGGACTCCCCCGGCGCCCCGCAGGAGCCGTTCCGGCCGGTGCCCGAGCCGCGCACCGCCGGGGACGGGCTGCTCCACCCGGAGCAGGTCTTCGCCGCGCTCCGCGACGAGCTGCCCGGCGACACCGCGTACGTCGTGGAGTCGACGTCGACCACCTCCTCCTGGTGGCGCCAGATGGATCTGCGCCGGCCCGGCTCCTACTACTTCCCGGCGGCCGGCGGGCTCGGCTTCGGGCTGCCCGGCGCGGTCGGCGTCGCGATGGCGCAGCCGGACCGCCCGGTCGTGGGTGTCGTCGGGGACGGCTCGGCCAACTACGGCATCACCGCCCTGTGGACGGCCGCGCAGCACCGGGTGCCGCTCACCGTCGTGCTGCTGCGGAACGGGACGTACGGGGCGCTGCGCTGGTTCGGCGAGCTGCTCGGCGTGCCGGACGCGCCGGGGCTCGACATCCCCGGCCTGGACTTCACCCGGATCGCCGAGGGCTACGGGGTGCGGGCCCGGCAGATCGGCGGGGTGGAGGAGCTGCGTGCCCACCTCGCCGAACGGCCCGGCCATCCGCGGCTCCTCCAGGTCGACACGGCCCTCACGACACCCGGCTGACCCCGCGAACCCACAGCCCGCGATCTCGCCCACCACTCACCGGCAGAAAGAGACAGCCATGACATTCCTGGACAGCGCCGTCTGGGCGGGGAAGTTCCTCAGCGACGGCTGGGAGGACTCCCCGCGCGAGCAACCGGTCGTCGAACCCGCGACCGGCGACCGTCTCGGCACGGTGGGCCTGGCCTCCGCCGACGACGTGCGGCGGGCCGCCGTACGGGCCGCCGAGGCGCAGCGCGCATGGGCCGCGACCGCCCCGCGGGCACGGGCGGCCGTGCTGCGCCGCGCGGGCGAGCTGTTCACCGAGCACGCCGCGGAGATCGGGGACTGGCTGGTGCGGGAGGCCGGTTCGGTGCGGTCCAAGGCGGACTTCGAGGTGGGGCTCGCCCTCGGCGAGTGCTTCGAGTGCGCGGCGCTGCCCACGCATCCCCAGGGCGAGGTGCTCACCTCCGAGGAGGCGCGCTGGTCGCTGGCCCGCCGCCGTCCGGCGGGTGTGGTGAGCGTGATCGCGCCGTTCAACTTCCCGCTCGTCCTGGGGCTGCGTTCGGTGGCGCCCGCGCTGGCCCTCGGCAACGCGGTGCTGCTCAAGCCGGACCCGCGCACGGCGGTGAGCGGCGGTGTCGTCATCGCCCGGATCTTCGAGGAGGCCGGGCTCCCGGCCGGTGTGCTGCATCTGCTGCCGGGCGACGGGGCGGTCGGCCGGGCGGTGGTGGAGGCGCCGGAGGTGCGGGTCGTCTCCTTCACCGGGTCCACGTCGGTCGGGCGGGCGATCGGCGAACGGGCGGGCCGGCTGCTGAAGCGGGCCCATCTGGAGCTGGGCGGCAACAACGCCCTGGTCGTGCTCCCGGGGGCGGACGTGGCGAAGGCCGCGTCGGCGGGCGCGTTCGGCTCGTATCTGCACCAGGGGCAGATCTGCATGACGACCGGCCGCCATCTCGTGCACGAGTCGCTGGTGGAGGAGTACACCGCCGCGCTCGCGGCGAAGGCGGAGGCGCTGCCGGTCGGTGACCCGGCCCGCGAGGAGGTGGCGCTCGGCCCGCTCATCGACCGGCGCCAGCTGGAGCGGGTGCACGGCATCGTCACCGACAGCGTCGCCGCGGGCGCGCGGGTCGCGGCGGGCGGCGAGATCGTGGGCGCCTGCTACCGGGCCACGGTGCTGACCGGGGTGAGCACCGACATGCCGGCCTGGCGCGAGGAGATCTTCGGCCCCGTGGCCCCGGTCCTCTCCTTCTCGACGCCGGAGGAGGCGGCGCGGATCGTCGACGACTGCGCGTACGGGCTGTCCGTCGGCATCCTCGGGGACGTCGGCACGGCGATGAAGCTCGCCGACCGCATCGAGTCCGGCAAGGTCCACATCAACGAGCAGACCGTCGCCGACGAGCCCCAGGCACCGTTCGGCGGGGTCAAGGCGTCCGGCACCGGGTCCCGCTTCGGCGGTGCGTCGGCCAACGTCGAGGCGTTCACCGAGACGCAGTGGATCACCGTACGGCCGGACATCGCCGACTACCCGTTCTGAACGCGCCGCAATGCCGCGCGGGACGACTGTGGAGCGGACGGCGGGTGCGGAGGGTGCGTCCGGGCGCGTCGGAGACTCTCCGGTCGACGGCCTAACAGCGAAGTAGATTTGCCTAAACCTTTTAGGTAAATGCATACTCGCGGTGGACGTCGTCGACGCGAGGGAAATCGTCATGGTGCGAGCGGGGCTGACCCCGGAACGACTGGCCCTGGCGGGCGCGGAGCTGGCCGACGAGGTCGGGTTCGACCACGTCACGGTCTCCGCGCTGGCCAGGCGGTTCGACGTCAAGGTCGCCAGCCTGTACTCCCATGTGAAGAACTCGCACGACCTCAAGACACGCATCGCCCTCGTCGCCCTGGAGGAGCTCGCCGACCGCGCTGCCGCCGCCCTCGCCGGTCGCGCCGGCAAGGACGCGCTCACCGCCCTGGCGGACGTCTACCGCGACTACGCCCGGGAGCACCCGGGCCGCTACGACGCGGCGCGGTTCCGGCTCGACCCGGAGGCCGCGGCGGCGAGCGCGGGCCGCCGGCACTCGGCCATGTCCCGGGCGGTGCTGCGCGGCTACAACCTCCCCGAGCCGGACCAGACGCACGCGGTCCGGCTGCTGGGCAGCGTCTTCCACGGCTACGTCAGTCTGGAGGCGGCCGGCGGCTTCAGCCACAGCGCCCCGGACTCGCAGGAGAGCTGGCCGCGGATCCTCGACGCCCTCGACGCCCTGCTGCGGAACTGGCCCCCGGCGTGAACGGGCCTCCCGCCGCCTTCCGTACCCCTCCCGAGACGTCGAGGCAGCACACCCCATGACCGACTGGATCACCACCCCCGTCACCACCGGCCTCCTGCGTGGCGCGCTGGAGCTGGAGCACACCGCACAGGGCGTGCTCCCGCACCGGCTGCCCGCCCGGGCCCGCGCCCAGGTCGCCGACGGACAGCTGGCCATGGCCGAGTCCCAGCCCTCCGGCGTACGGCTGGCCTTCCGCACCCGGGCCACCGCCGTCGAACTGGACACGCTCCCCACCAAGCGGGAGTACGTCGGCGTCCCGCCCCGGCCGGACGGCGTCTACGACCTGCTCGTCGACGGAAAGCTGTCCGGGCGGACGACCGTGACCGGCGGGAACACCCTGGTCATCGACATGACCGCCGGAACCTTCGCGTCCCGGCCCGGCGTACCGGGCACCGCCCGCTTCACGGAGCTGCCGGCCGGGCCGAAGGATGTGGAGATCTGGCTGCCGCACAACGAGACCACCGAGCTCCTCGCCCTGCGCACCGATGCCCCCGTCGAGCCGCTGCCGGACCGGGGCCGCCGGGTGTGGCTGCACCACGGCAGCTCGATCAGCCACGGCTCGGACGCGGCGAGCCCCAGCACCACCTGGCCCGCGCTCGCCGCCTCACTCGGCGGGGCCGAGCTGATCAACCTGGGGCTCGGGGGCGGTGCGCTGCTGGACCCGTGCACCGCCCGGGCCATGCGGGACACCCCCGCCGATCTGCTCAGCGTCAAGATCGGCATCAATCTGGTCAACGCCGATCTGATGCGGCTGCGGGCGTTCACGCCGGCGGTCCACGGCTTCCTCGACACGCTCCGCGAGGGGCACCCGACGACACCGCTGCTGGTGATCTCGCCGATCCTGTGCCCGATCCACGAGGACACGCCCGGCCCCAGCGTCCCGGACTACTCCGGCATCGCCTCCGGCCGGCTGCGGTTCCGGGCGGCCGGGGACCCGGCGGAGCGCGCGGCCGGGAAGCTGACGCTGAACGTCATCCGCGAGGAGCTGGCCCGGATCGTGGCCCAGCGGGCGGCCGACGATCCGCATCTTCACTACCTCGACGGCCGCGACCTCTACGGCGAGGCCGACGCCGCCGAACTGCCGCTCCCGGACGCGCTCCACCCGGACGCCGCCGCCCATCGCCGTATGGGCGAACGCTTCGCCGGTTCGGTCTTCGCGAAGGGCGGGGCCTTCGCGGCCGGGGACGCGTTCATGGGCGGCGGCGCCTGACCCGGAGCCCGCGGGCTCAGCCCGTGTGCAGGGTGCCCTCCTCCAGGGTGAAGTGCTGCGGCGCGGAGCAGCCGATCGACGGTGTGATCAGCAGGCTGACGTCGATCGGCGCGGGTTCGCTGCTCGACGTGGAGAACCGACAGACGGCGCTCTTGCCGGTGAGCGGGTACCAGAACCACCCGTCCGGCGCGCCGACCGCCGCGCTGTCGGACTCCTGCCAGGCTCCGCCGTCGCGGGTGTAGACCCGCAGCCGTACGGAGGCGGCGTACTCGTCGGCCGTGGAGCGCACGGCCGTCAGGGTGATCTTGTAGTCGTCGCCGAGGACCGAGGAGGCGAGCTGCCGGGTCCCGGCGGCGGCCGGGGAGGCGGCGCTCGAGGCGCCGGCGCCGGCCAGTCCCAGTACGGCCGCGCTGACGGCGGCGAGCGCCGCAGCGGTGCCCCGGCGAAGGGGCCTGCGGGTCGTGTTCATGTGTTCCCCCGTGCGTGTGTGTGCGGGTGTCCCTGTGCGGCCCGGAAGGTGCGTTCCGGACCGTGTGGTCCGGAACGCGGGGCGGGACGGCGAGCGATTCGCACCTTTCCGTCCCTGGATCCGCGCTTACCTACTGGGACATCCCGGCTTGCCCGAAGGTTGCACGACGGACGGGGGCACCGTCACGGCTTCCCGGGGCACGCTCAGGCCGCGTGCCGGTACGTCGGGTACGTCAGGTATCCCTTGTCGCCGCCCGTGTAGTACGTGGCCTCGTCGGCCGGGGCGAGCGGAGCGCCGGTGCGCAGGCGTTCGACCAGGTCCGGGTTGGCGAGGAAGCCGCGGCCGAAGCTGATCAGGTCGGCGCCGAGCCCGAGCCAGTGGTCGGCCTCGGCGCGGCCGGTCTGCTGGGCGCCCATGGGGGTCACCGGGTTCATGACGAGCGTCCCGGGCCATGCCCGGCGCAGTCCGAGCAGCACCTCCTCCTCGGCGGTGGCCTCCAGGTGGATGTAGGCGGGTTCCAGGCGGGCGAGTTCGGTGAGCAGCGCGGCGTAGAGCCCGGGGACGTCCTCCTCCTCGACGCCCCAGAAGGTGCCGCCCGGCGAGAGCCGGATGCCGGTCCGTGCGGCGCCGACGGCGTCGACGGTGGCGGCCATGGCCTCGACGGCGAACCGGATGCGGTTGGCCGTCGAGCCGCCGTAGCGGTCGGTGCGCAGGTTGGCGTTGGACGAGAGGAACTGGGAGATCAGATAGCCGTTGGCGCCGTGCAGTTCCACGCCGTCGAAGCCGGCGTCGACGGCGCGACGGGCGGCCTCGGCGTAGGACAGCGCGTGCTCGGGGACCTCGTCGGTCTCCAGGGCGCGGGGCACCGGCACGGGCTGGGGACCCGTCGGGGTGAACACCTCGCCGGTGGCGGCGACGGCGGAGGGGCCCACGGGCCGGCTGCCGGTGGTGTCGGGGTGCGAGACCCGGCCGCCGTGCATGAGCTGGGCGAAGATCCGGCCACCGTTGGCGTGCACGGCGGCCGTCACCTGCCGCCAGGAGTCGGTCTGTGCGTCGGTGTGCAGCCCGGGGGTGCCCGGGTTGGACTGTCCGATCAGGCTGGGCTGCACACCCTCGGAGACGATGAGTCCGGCGGTCGCGCGCTGGGCGTAGTACGTGGCCATCGAGGGGGTGGCCAGGCCCCCGGCAGCGGCGCGGACGCGGCTCATCGGTGCCATCACCGTCCGGTTGGGCAGGGCGAGTCCGCCCAGTCGGTAGGCGTCGAAAAGGCTGGTCATACGAGGCTCCGTGATGCTCCGTGGGTGCCCGGATCTCGGGCACGGCGCTACGCTAAAACCTGACATTGACGTCAGAGGCAAGTGCTGTGCCTCAGGTCACAGCGGGAGGGACGGCATGCGCATCGGAGAGCTCGCGTCACGGGCCGGGGTCAGCGTCCGGTCGGTGCGCTACTACGAGGAGCAGGGGCTGCTGACGAGCGTGCGCAGCCCGAGCGGGCAGCGGCACTACACGGAGCAGGAGGTCGAGCGGGTCGCGTTCATCCAGCGGATGTTCACCGCGGGGCTCTCCAGCCGGACCGTCGCCGAGCTGCTGCCGTGCGTGGACGCGCCCAGCACGGACAACTCCGACGCGGCGCTGGAGCGGATGGCGCAGGAGCGGGAACGGCTGTCCCGGCACATCGAGGAGCTGGTGGAGACCCGGGACGCGCTGGACAGGCTGGTGGCGGCGGCCAGGGCGCACCGGGAGACCCTGCGGTCGCCGGTGGCCGGCTGATCCGCCGGGCGGACCGGCGGGGGCCGCCGGCGGCGTGCGAGCATGGGCCGCGTGACCAGCGATCGCCGCATCGGCCCCCCGCATTTCGGCAGTGAGCGCGACACGCTGCGCGCGTTCCTCGACTACCACCGGGCGACGCTCGCCATGAAGTGCGAGGGGCTCACCGACGAGGAGTTGCGGCAGCGGTCCTCGCCGCCCTCGGCACTGACGCTGCTCGGTCTGGTGCGGCACCTGGCCGAGGTCGAACGGGCCTGGTTCCGCCGGGTGTTCGAGGATCACGAGGCGCCGATGGTGTGGTCCGACACCGTCGACTTCCAGGCGGCGTACGACGCGAGCGCGTCGACCCGCGCGGAGGCGTTCGCGGCCTGGGAGGCGGAGGTGGAGGTCTCCCGCCGCATCGAGCGGGAGGCCGCGTCGCTGGAGCTGGCCGGGTACCAGCCGCGCTGGGGCGAGCAGGTGTCGCTGCGGATGGTGCTGGTCCACGTCCTGCTGGAGTACGCGCGCCACAACGGCCACGCGGACTTCCTGAGGGAGGGGATCGACGGGACGGTGGGGGCCTGATCCGCGGAGGATCCGATTCGCACAGCGTCCGATCCGCGCGGGGTCCGATTCGCACACGGTCCGACCCGCACACGCGGAAGCCCCGCCCCGGTTTCCCGGGACGGGGCTTCACTGGAGCGCCGGGCAGGCCTTGCACCTGCATCTCCCCGCAGGAAGCGGGGCGTCTTTCCTTGGACCACCAACGCGTGCACTCCGGCCGGTCGTTCACTCCCGGCGGCGTGTTGCGATGATCGTACCGCACACCCGCCGACCGCGCGAACCGGCGGATCACCGCTCCCCGGGCGGAACTTGTGGGCACCGCCGGTAGTTTCTACAGTGCTGTCGAAATCAACGGCAGCCGGTCCGTCGTACGGGCGGGCCGGACCGTTCACCACGTAGGAGTGCGCATGGCCCTGTGGGACCGCTTCAAGGAGTCCGCGTCGACGATGCAGACGCAGCTCATGGCGAAGAAGAACGACCTGAAGAGCGGTGCCTTCCGCGACGCCAGCATGGCGATGTGCGCGCTGGTGGCCGCCGCCGACGGCACGGTGGACCCGTCCGAGCGGCAGCGCGTCGCCCAGCTCATCGCCACCAACGAGGTGTTGCAGAACTTCCCCGCCGACGACCTGCGCCGCCGCTTCGAGGACAATCTGAACAAGCTCACCACCGACTTCGCCTTCGGCAAGGTCAGCGTGCTCCAGGAGATCGCCAAGGCCAAGAAGAAGCCCGCCGAGGCACGGGCGGTCATCCAGATCGGCATCGTCATCGGCGGCGCGGACGGCGACTTCGACAAGACCGAGCAGGCCGTGGTGCGCGAGGCGTGCTTCTCCCTGGACCTGCCGCCGCACGAGTTCGACCTCTGAGCCCGGCGTTCGCGGTTTGCCTGTAGGGGTTTCTACAGAGGCGTCGCCGCGTGCAGCAGGGCGACCAGGGTGACGGCGGAGCCGGCGGAGGACATCGCCGACGCCACCGTGCCGGCCGCGGCCGCCCAGGCCGCCAGACCGGCCGCGGTGAACGTGGGCGGCCAGCGCCGCGCGGCGGGCGCCGGCTCCAGCAGGGCCGCCACCCTGCGGGGCACCGGTCCGGCGGCCGCGAAGGACACCAGGGCGGCGCCGGGAGCGGCGGGCGTACGGGAGAGCAGCCCGGCCCGGGCCACCGCCCGGGCCGTCACCCGCCGGTCCCCCACCCGCGAGGCGGCCTCCTCGTCGGCCCACCGCTCCACGCTGTACGCCACGGACGTGCGCAGCGGCCGCAGGAACGGGTTGGCACGCGCGGCCAGCCCCGCCAGCAGCAGGTAGCGGTGGTGGCGGCCGTGGAGATGCGCCCGCTCGTGCGCGAACAGCGCCCGGCGTTCGAGGGGTTCGAGGGCGGCGAGCATCCCGGTGGAGACCACGACGCGACCGCGCCGCGACCCCCGGGCGGGCAGGGTGTGGGCGTACGGCACGGGGTCCGGCAGCACCGCCACCGCGCTGCCGCGCACTCCGCGCAGCGCCCGTGCCGCCCGGCGCCGTACCCGGTGGTGGCGGAGCAGCAGGGCCGCGCAGGCCACGACCGCGCCGCCGAGCGCGCCGATGGCCGCCTTGCCGACCACCGCGTCCCGCGGCACCGCCGCCCGCACCTCGGGCGCCGCCCAGGCGTCCGGGAGCGGGTTGCCGGGCAGTTGCGCGGTGCCGACGATCGCCAGCAGCGCCAGGCAGAGCGTGCTGCACACCGCCAGGACGACGCCGACACCGGTCAGCAGCCGGGTGGCCGCGCGCGGGTGGAGGTGATGCTCGGCGAGCCGGGCGATCGGCCAGGCGGTCGGCGGCAGCACGAGCGGCAGGAGGACGAAGACGCCCACGGCTCAGCGCCCCCGCCCTTCCGGGGAGACGCCCGAGGGCTCCCCCGGAGGCTCTTCCGGCGCGGTGTCGCCCTCCGTCCGCCGCAGCAGGGCGCGCAGCAGCCGTTCGTCCTGGGCCGTGAGCCCGGAGACGAAGCTCGCCAGGACCGCCTCGCGGTCGCTCTCGCCGTCCAGGACCCGGCGCATGCGGTGGGCGGCCAGCCCCGCCTCGTCCGAGGCCGCCGTCCAGGTGAACGAGCGGCCCACCCGCTCCCGGGTCACCGCGTGCTTGCCCTGGAGCCTGGTGAGGATGGTGATGACCGTGGTGTACGCGAGCGTGGCGCCCAGCCGTTCGCGCACCCATCCCGCCGTCACCGGTCCCGGCGCCGTGCGCAGCGCCGCCAGCACCTGCGCCTCCAACTGGCCCTGGGCGCGCCGCCGGGCGGGCTCCCTGCGCTCCTCGTCCACCGCACCCACTCCCTCACGACCCGCCCCGGTACCCGTTCTCGTACCCGGGCGGGGAGGCTCATCGTAATGAACCGGCCCGGCCGGGTGGAGATCACCGCCCGCGTTCCCTGTCGTACGGGCCGGCGCCGTGGTAACGCTGAACCGCCCGCGCCCGCGCGGGCCCCCGACCACACCGGAACACCGCAGCGGAGGCCGCCATGACCGACACCGGGTTCAGCGCGAGCGAGATAGACACCGGCACACCGCACTCGGCCCGTATGTACGACTGGTTCCTCGACGGCAAGGACCACTACCCGGCCGACGTGGAAGCCGCCCGGAAGATCGTCGAGTTGCTGCCGGACGTCAAGGAGACCGCCTGGTCCAACCGGGAGTTCATGCACCGGGCCGCCCGTTTCCTGGCCCGCCAGGGGGTGCGCCAGTTCCTGGACGTCGGCACGGGGATACCGACCGAGCCCAACCTGCACCAGATCGTGCAGGGCATCGGGCCCGACGCGCGGGTGGTCTACGTCGACAACGATCCCATCGTGTTACGGCACGCCGAGGCACTGCTGCACAGCACGCCGGAGGGCAGCACCGCCTATCTGCACGCCGATGTGCGGGAGCCGGAGAAGATCCTGGAGCGGGCGAGGGAGCACCTGGACTTCGACCGGCCGGTCGGTCTGTCGCTGATCGCGCTGCTGCCGTTCGTGGCCGACGGCCACGACCCCTACGAGATCGTCGCGACGCTCACCGCACCGCTGGCGCCGGGCAGTTTCCTCGTGCTGTCGCATGTCACCGGGGAGTTCCAGCCGGAGATCTGGGACCGCGTCGACGCGATCTACCGGGCGGGCGGGACACCGGTCCGGGCGCGGTCCCGGGCCGAGGTGGCGCGCTTCTTCGACGGCTTCGAACTGTGCGCACCCGGCGTGGAACTGGCCACCCGCTGGCGCCCGGACCCGGACCTGCCCCCGCGCCGCGACCAGCCGCTGTACGTGGGGGTCGGCCGCAAGCCGTGAGGACGGCGGGGGTTCAGCGCGCGGAGGGGAGCGGCAGGGCGTCCTGGTAGCCGTTGACCGGGCGAGGCACCTTCTTCACCGTACGGGCGTCCAGGGCGACCGCGGCGGAGGAGGTGCCCAGGGTGCCCTCCGGGTGCCAGGTCCCGGTCACCGTCACCCAGGTGTCGGCGGGCGGGGCGGTGCTCGCGTGGACGCGCACCTTCACCGACTGGGCGTCGGCCGCGCAGCAGGAGATGATGATGCGGGTCAGGTCCCACTCCCCCGTGGCGACCGGGGTGACGAGGCCGGTCATCTCCACGGTGCGGCCCTCGACGGCCCGGGTACGGTCCTGGCGCACGCGGCGGGTGAAGTCGGTGAGGGTGAGCGGCAGCGGCGAGGTGGCGGGCAGCGCGTCGAAGTGGTCCTGCTCCGAGACCCGCTTGGGCGGCTGCCGGGCGGCGGTGTACGCCCCGAGCGCGGGCGGCGCCCAGAACAGCAGGCTCAGCGCGGGCAGGAACAGCAGCCAGGCGACCCGGGGGACGGCGGAGTGGTCGTGTCCGTGCGCCCGCCCGTCCGTCGGCTCCCCCGCTGTGCGGCGCGGCCACGCCTCCGCGACCCCGAGGGCGAGCAGCAGCACGCCCGAGGCGATGAGCAGCGGGCGCATCCCCGGCCGTACGTACCGCAGGCACAGGTCGGTGAGGAGCGAGGTGTGCAGCAGGCCGAGGCCGCTGAGGACGAGCAGGGTGACCTGCACCGGCCGTTTCACAGGAGTACGCCTCCGATCAGCGCGCCGGACGTGACGGCGACGACCGTCGTGGCGGCGCAGAAGCGGACCGCGAAGGCCCGGCCGAACGTGCCCGCCTGGAGGGCGATCAGCTTGAGGTCGACCATCGGGCCGACCACCATGAACACCAGCCGTGCCACCGGCGGGAACCCGGTGAGCGAGGCGGCGAGGAACGCGTCGGCCTCGGAGCACACCGCGAGCAGGATCGCGAGCGCGGCGAGGAACAGCACCGACAGCCAGGGCGAGCCGGTGAACGCGTCGAGCAGGGAGCGCGGGACGCTCACGTTGAAGGTGGCCGCGGCCATCGCGCCGAGCACGAGGAAGCCGCCCGCGTGCAGGAAGTCGTGCTGGAAGCCGCGCCGGAACTCCGTGAAGCGGCTGTGCCCCGGCCGGTGCCCGGTGTGCCGCGGGGCCGGCCGCAGCCACTCCGTGCGGCCCAGCAGGAGCCACAGCCAGCCCATGACGGCGGCGGTGACGAGGGAGGCGAGGAGCCGGGCGAGCACCATGAGGGGGCTGCCGGGGAAGGCGATCGCGGTGGCGGTGAGGACCACCGGGTTGATCGCGGGCGCGGAGAGCAGGAACGTGAACGCGGCGGCCGGGGTGACGCCCCGTCCGATCAGGCTGTTCGCGACCGGCACCGACGCGCATTCGCAGCCCGGCAGCACGACCCCGGCGACGCCCGCGACCGGCACGGCGAGCGCGGGCCGCTTCGGCAGCAGCCGCCCGAACACCCGGGCCGGTACGAAGGCGTTGATGGCGCCGGACAGGGCGGTGCCGAGCAGCAGGAACGGCAGGGCCTGCACGGTGATGGCCAGGCAGACGGTCCGCCACGCCTGCACGGCGGGCGCGTCCACGCCCCGCACGGCGACGAACAGTGCCGTACCCGGGAGGACGGCCGCCGCGAGGAGCCACAGCGCCCAGTAGCGGGGCAGACCGCGGCCGGCGGCGCCGTCGGCCGGTCCGGGCGGGGCGGGCGACGGCCCCGCCACCCCGGTCCGTTCGTCTGTCGTCTGCACGTCGGCTCCGGATGTTCGCAACGCCGGGAGAGCTGGGAGGCACGGGAAAGGCCCCAGGGGGGAAGCACTCCGGGAAGAACATAGCGGGAGCCGGCGGCGGAGCCTCAACGCCCCCCCTGCGGCAGGGGTTTCGCCGTGCCTGCCGTCAGACGCGGCTCGTCCGGTACCGGGCGCGCTCGGCCCGGCCGTACTGCGGCGGGAAGGGGTGCTCCTCGCCCAGCGCGCGGGCGGCCTGGCGCGGCCAGTACGGGTTGAGCAGCAGCTCGCGGCCGAGCGCCACCGCGTCCGCCTCGCCGCCCGCGAGGATCTTCTCGGCCTGCTCGGGCTCGGTGATCAGTCCGACGGCGGCGGTCGGCAGCCCCGTCTCCCGGCGCACCCGGGCCGCGAACGGGACCTGGTAGCCGGGCTCGACGAGGATGCGGGCGTGCGGAAGGGTGCCGCCGCTGGAGACGTGCAGCAGGTCCACGCCGTGCTCCTTCAGCAGCGCGGCCAGCCGGACGGTGTCGTCGGCCGTCCAGCCCTCCGGCTCGGCCCAGTCGGTGGCCGACACCCGGAAGAAGACCGCGGTCTCCTCGGGGACGGCGGCGCGGACGGCGTCCGCGATCTCCACGGCGAGGCGGGCGCGGTTGTCGAAGGAGCCGCCGTAGCCGTCCGTGCGGTGGTTGGAGAGCGGTGAGAGGAATTCGTGCACGAGGTAGCCGTGCGCGGCGTGCACCTCCAGGACCCGGTAGCCGGCCGCGACGGACCGGCGGGCGGCGGCCACGAAGGCGTCGACGACGCCGCGGATCTCCTCGGCGGTCAGCTCGTGCGGCACCAACTGCCCCTCGTCGAAGGCGAGCGCGCTCGGCGCGACCGGCTGCCAGCCGAGGGTGTCGCGTGTCAGCGGAGCGCCGCCGCGGAACTCCTTGTCGGTGCTCGCCTTGCGGCCGGCGTGCGCGAGCTGGATGCCCGGCACGACGCCGTGCTCGTCGAGGAAGGACGTGATGCGGCGGTGCGCCTCGGCCTGGGTGTCGTTCCAGATGCCCAGGTCGTACGGCGTGATGCGCCCCTCGGGCACCACCGCGGTCGCCTCCACCAGGATCAGCCCGGGGCCGCCGACCGCGCGGGCGCCGTAGTGCTGTAGGTGCCAGTCGGTGGGGGCGCCGGTGGCCGCCCCCTCCGCGGGCGCGCTGTACTGGCACATCGGGGCCATCCAGACCCGGTTGGGCAGGGTGACACCGCGGAGGGTGTACGGCGTGAACAGGCTGCTGGACAAGGGTGCTGCTCCTCTGTGACACATGTGCGGTACTTCGATCGACATTAAATGCATGTGCCATCAAATTGCCAATCGGCTGCCGCACGGCCACACGGGGCGGCAGGCCCGTCAGGGCGTCTGCGGGGTCCGGCCCTCCTCGAAGCTGGCGTAGTAGGCGGCGGCCATGTCCTCGTCGCCGTGTCCCTGCGCGGCGGCGCGCTCCATGCGGGCGGCGCTCGCGGCGGCGACGTCGAGGCGGACGCCGTTGCGTTCACCGGCCCGCACGATGAGACGGGCGTCCTTGGCGGCGGTCGTCACGGCGAACTGGGCGGGCGTGAGCCGGCCGTTCAGCACGAGATCCGCCTTGGCGCGGAGGTAGGGCAGGTCGAGGCCGCCGCCGGCGATGGCGTCGAAGAAGTGCCGCGGGTCGACGCCGAGCGCCTGGGCCAGGGCGAGGACCTCGCCGGCGGCGCTGGTCGCCGCGAGGACCCAGCTGTTGGCGACCAGCTTCAGCCGGGTGGCGGTGCCGGCGGCGCCGTCCTCGCCGGTCCACACGGTACGGGAGCCGATGGCGTCGAACACGGGGGTGACGGCGGGGCGGTGTGTGCCGGGGCCGGCCACGAGGACGAGGAGCTCGCCGGCCTCGGCGGGCCCTCGGGTGCCGAGGACGGGGGCGTCGAAGAAGACGAGGTCGTGGGTGCGGGCGAGGGCGGCGAGGTCGTCGATGGCCTCGATGCCGGCGGTGGTCGACTGCACCCAGGCGGTACCGGGGCGCAGGCCGCTCGCGGCCTGCCGCATGACGTCGAGGGTGGCGGGGCCGTCGTAGAGCATCGTGAGGACGACGTCGGCGCCGGTGACGGCCTCGGCGGGCGTGCCGGCGACGGTGACGCCGTCCGCGGCGAGGGGCTCCGCCTTGTCCCGCGTACGGTTCCAGGCCCGGACGGCGAGCCCGGCCCGGGCGAGGTTGCGGGCCATGGGGGCGCCCATGATGCCGGTGCCGAGGAGGGCGACGGTGATTGTCATTGGTGTGCGCTTTCTGGTGGGTGGGGGTGTGTGTCGGCAGTGTGGCAGGTGCGGGCCGGGTGTGGCCGGTCGCGACCGCGCGGCGGAGCCGCACATCGGCACGGCCCCGCGCCCCTCTGGGCCGGCCGGGGGTGCGGGGACTGCGCCCCGGGGTTGTGCGAGGTCCAAGGGGCGGAGCGGGAGGGGAGGGAGCAGGCCCACAGCGGGTACCCGCCCGACGGTCCCGAACAGCGTCTCCCGAGGAAGGACACCGCTCCCATGCGACACGACGAGATGATCGGAAAGGTGCAGGCGCTCGCCCAGCTCCCCGACCGGGGAGCCGCCGAGCGCGCGACGCACGCGGTACTGCGGACGCTCGGCGAGCGCCTGCCGGCCGGCCTGGCCGGCCACCTGGCCGCACAGCTGACCCCCGAGCTCGCCGCCCCCGTCCGGGCGGCCACCGCGTCCGCGGCGGCCGACGGCCGGCCGAGCGGCACGGCCGAACGCTTCGGCCTGCCCGTCTTCGCCGGCCGCATCGCCGGCCGCGCGGGCACGGACGAGGACGCGGCGCTCCGCGAGGCCGCCGCCGTACTGGAGGTGCTGGACGCCGCGCTCACTCCGGAGCTGATGACCAAGGTCGGCGAGGAACTCCCGTCCGACATCCGCGAGTTGCTGCCCTCCGGCCGCAGCACCGAGGAGACCGACGACACCGGTACCGGCGCCGGTTGAGAATGCGCGCCGCGATGGGTACCCGGGGCGGCGCGGAACCCCAGCCCCCCAAAAGCCCCCGCCCCCGGGAGACCACCGTGACGCTCAACCCGAAGATCAAGGACCGCAGGAGCCCCCTCACCCCGGCCGGCCGGGGCAAGGGCGCCTGGCTGGCGACCCTGGAGGCCGGGGCCCACGCACTCCAGTCGGCCGCCCCGCTCAAGGACTTCGACGTGTACGTCGTCGGCTTCCACTGCGCCAAGGGCCAGCCCGGCCACCAGATGGAGGCCCACCACTACTGCAAAGTGGTCAAGGACGACCTGTTGCAGTGCGTGCTGTTCGACGGCAACACCCGGGACGCCCAGCTGATCGGCATCGAGTACATCGTCTCCGAACACCTCTTCGAGACACTGCCCGAGGCGGAGCGCCCGTACTGGCATCCGCACAACTTCGAACTGCTCTCCGGGCAGCTGGTCGCCCCGGGGCTGCCCGAGAAGGCCGAGAAGGCGTTCATGAAGCGGCTGCTCAACTCCTACGGCAAGACCTGGCACACCTGGCACACCGCCGGGCTGGACGACCCCGGGACCGAACTGCCGTACGGGGAACCGAAGCTGATGTGGTCGTTCAACCGGGACGGCGAGTGCGACGAGGCGCTGGAGCGGGACCGGGACGAGGCCATGGGCCTGGACACGGACGCCCGCCGGGCGGACCGCCGGAGCTTCCTCGACGGAGCCCGCCCCCAGCACGGCGTCGACGCGATGCGGGACGACTTCCCCGGCGCCACCCCGGCCCCCGGCGTGGTGGACGTCCGGGACACCACCGCCCCGGCCGGCCCCGGCCGGCCCTCGTGACCGCGGTGACGACGCCACTTGCACCATGCAAAGATGGGTGCCGATCCGCCACAGCCGTCGATCACGAGACGTCCGCCATGAAACAGCTTCCGGCGATCTGGTTCGTCCTGCACGTGGTGTGTGCCGTGTGCAAGGCCCAGGCCGCTCACCTCGAGTTCACCCCGCCCGGACTGAGCCCGGCCAGGTGGCCGCGGTGGGACACCGCGATGCGGCAGCGGTACGCGGCCCGGCGCGACGGAAGCCGGTGGTGGCTGGTCGCGGAGAGCGAGGCCTACACCAACGGCTGCGGGGAGAACGTCACGGCCGGGGACGTCGCCCGCTACCAGCGCGCCTTCGTCTTCCCGCGCACCTTCGCCCAGGTGCACGACGCCGGGCTGAAGGGCGACGCGGGATTCTGCGCGGCGTGCGACGTGCCGTACTGCGCCCGGCACTGGAAGCCGGACGCCGAGGGCGGCACGGCATGCCCCCTCGGCCACCCCCGCTGACCCGCACGCCTACACCGCGGCGCCCCCGCTCACCCGCCGCAGCCGCCACACGTTGTCCTCGCGGTGCCCCTCCGCCCCGTCCGGGGAGGTGCTCGGCCGGCGCAGCGTCTCCTTCGTCTCGAGCACCCACTCCTCCTCGGGGAGCGCCAGCCGCGCGAGGAGCCCGTCGAGCGTGGGGAACTCCGCCTCGAACGGCGGTTCGTCCTGCCAGGACGGCCAACCGCCGTGCAGCACGATCAGCAGGGTGCCGCCGGGGGCGACCGCGCCGGCGGCCCGGTGCAGGACGCCGTCCTGGTCGAGGGCGACCGGGGACTGGAGATACGCCACGTTGATCAGGTCGAAGGTGCCCTCGGGGAAGGTACGGCCCAGTTCGTGCCGCTCCCACGTGGTGCGCTCGCCGACGCCCGCCTCGGCGGCGTGCGCGGCGGCGCGTTCGAGGGCGGTGGGCGAGATGTCCACGCCGGTGACCTGCCAGCCGCGGGAGGCGAGCCAGACGGCGTCGCCGCCCTCGCCGCAGCCGAGGTCCAGGGCGCGGCCGGGGCGGAGCCCTTCCACCTCGCGGACGAGCGGGCTGTTGGGGCGGCCGCTCCAGACCCGTCCGCCGTCCCGGTAGCGGGCCTCCCAGAACGCGGCCGGATCGCTGATGGGGGTGGGGTGCATGAGCCCTCCTGAGGACGTCCCGGCGTCGAGCGGTTCGGCGCCTGTGGGGAAGCGTGCGCCCGCCGGGCACGTCGGGCAAACATCTTTGCCGTTCCGGCAAGGGCGACTTTTCCGGACCCGGGCCGGCTCCGCCCGCCGGGCGGGGTGGGCCTCGGGGCGGTGCGCAGTGTAGACATGGGGCATGGTCCGACTGCCGGGTCGATCTCGGACTCAGCCGCCCCGCCGCGACGGCGCCTCGCGTGCCGGTCGCGCGGACGGGCATGCTCCGCTTTCCCGCACCGGCTCCCGCCGGCGCCGGGCGCTCGCCGGTCTCTGGGCCGCCGCCGGGGGCCGCAGCGTCGCCCGGCAGGTGTTCGTGCTGCAAGCCGTGATCGTGCTGCTCCTGGTCGTCGCCGCGGTCGTCGCGCTGGTGTTGCAGGTGCGCCACGACAGCACCGACGAGGCCCGCAACCGTTCGCTCGCCGTCGCCGAGACGTTCGCCAACGCGCCCGGCACCCTGGACGCGCTGCACAGCGCGGACCCCACCGAGGTGTTGCAGCCCCGGGCGGAGGAGGTGCGCAAGAAGGCGCACGTGGACTTCGTCGTCGTCATGAACACCGACGCGATCCGCTACACGCACCCCAAACCGGACCGCATCGGGAAGAAGTTCGTCGGCACGGTCGCCCCCGCGCTCGCCGGACACCCCGTCACCGAGGAGATCGACGGCACGATCGGCCGCCTCGTGCAGGCCGTCGTCCCCGTCACGGCGCCCGACGGGTCGGTGCGGGGCCTGGTGTCGGCCGGCGTCACCACCGAGAACATCGGCGGCGCCACCGACCGGCAGCTCCCCCTCCTGCTCGGCGCCGCGGGCATCGCGATGGCCCTGGCCACGGCGGGTACGGCGCTGGTGAGCCGCCGGCTCCAGCACCAGACGCACGGCCTGGGACCGGCCGAGATGACCCGGATGTACGAGCACCACGACGCGGTGCTGCACGCCGTGCGCGAGGGCGTGATCATCGTGGACGGCGGCGGCCGGCTGCTGCTCGCCAACGACGAGGCGCACCGGCTCCTCGACCTGCCGGACGCGGCCGAGGGCCGGCAGGTGCGCGAGCTGGGCCTCGCCCCGGACATGGCGGAGCTGCTGGCCTCCCAGCGGGTGGCCACGGACGAGGTGCATCTGGTCGAGGACCGGCTGCTGGCGGTCAACCAGCGGCCCACCCAGCTGCGCGGCGGCCCCTTCGGCAGCGTCGCCACCCTGCGCGACACCACCGAACTGCGGGCGCTGTCCGGCCGGGCCGAGGTGGCGCGCGAACGGCTGCGGCTGCTCTACGACGCCGGGGTCGGGATCGGCGCCACCCTGGACGTCACCCGGACCGCCGAGGAGCTGGCCGAGACGGCCGTGCCCCGGTTCGCGGACTTCGTCACCGTGGACCTGTCCCCCGAGGTGCTGGAGGGCCAGGAGCCGAAGGCGGGCAGCACCCTGCGCCGCTCGGCGCTCAGCGGCGTCCGCAAGGACGCGCCGCTGTACCCGGTGGGCGAGCGCATCACGTTCGTCGCGAGCTCCCCGCAGGCGCGCAGTCTGAACACCGGCACGGCGCTGCTGATACCGGATCTGTCCCGGGCCCCCGACTGGCAGGCACAGGATCTGGAGCGGTCGGCGCGGGTGATGGACCACGGCATCCACTCGCTGATCACCGTGCCGCTGCGGGTGGGCCCGCTGGTGATGGGCGTGGTCAACTTCTGGCGCGCGGAGCAGCCGGAGCCGTTCGACCAGGAGGAGCTGGTCCTCGCCGAGGAGCTGGTCGCGCGGGCCGCGGTCTCCATCGACAACGCCCGCCGCTACACGCGTGAGCACACGATGGCGGTGACGCTGCAACGCAGTCTGCTGCCGCGCAACTTCCCCGAGCAGAGCGCCCTGGACCTCGCCTACCGCTATCTGCCGGCGCAGGCGGGGGTGGGCGGTGACTGGTTCGACGTGCTGCCGCTGTCCGGCGCGCGGGTCGCGGTCGTCGTCGGGGACGTCGTCGGCCACGGGCTGCACGCCGCCGCCACGATGGGCCGGCTGCGCACGGCGGTGCGCAACTTCTCCGCCCTCGATCTGCCGCCGGACGAGATCCTCGCCTACCTGGACGAGCTGGTCGACCGCATCGACCAGGACGAGGCGGAGGACGACACGGGCGCGATCACCGGCGCGACCTGCCTCTACGCGATCTACGACCCGGTCTCGCGGGTGTGCACCATGGCGCGGGCCGGACATCCGCCGCCGGCCGTGGCCGCCCCGGACGGCGAGGTGTTCTTCCCGGAGGTGCCGGCCGGTCCTCCGCTCGGGCTCGGCGGACTGCCCTTCGAGACGGCCGAGATGGAGCTGGCCGAGGGCAGCCGGCTGGTGCTGTACACCGACGGCCTGGTGGAGAGCAGGGAGCGGGACATCGACGCCGGTCTCGAGGCGCTGCGCGGGGCGCTCGCGGCCACCGGCGAGGAGTCCGTGGACGCGACCTGCCGGTCGGTGCTCGACACGCTGCTGCCGGCCGGTCAGAACGACGACGTCGCCCTGATCGTGGCCCGTACCCGGGCGCTGGGCGCGGAGAACGTGGCGGAGTGGGAGGTGCCGTCCGATCCGGCGGCGGTCGGTGTGGTCCGGGCGCAGGTGACGCGGCGGCTGGCCGAGTGGGGCCTGGACGAGCTGGTCTTCAGCACGGAGCTGATCCTGAGCGAGCTGGTGACCAACGCGATCCGCTACGGCAGCGGGCCGATCCGGGTACGGATGCTGCGCGAGCGGAGCCTGGTCTGCGAGGTGTTCGACGCGAGCGGGACGTCGCCGCATCTGCGGTACGCGGCGACGACGGACGAGGGCGGGCGGGGGCTGTTCCTGGTCGCCCAGCTGGCGACGCGGTGGGGGACGCGGTACGTGCGGGAGGGCAAGGTGATCTGGGCGGAGCAGGGCCTGGGGTGAGCGGACACCCCCGTGGCAGGACTCCGCCCGCGCAGCCGCTCGGCTCTCCGGTGGCGCGGTGCCGAATTGTGGGCGGTCGATGTCGATCCGGCGGTGGCCCGTTCGTCGGTGGGGTGACGGACACGCACAGGAACACGGTGAGGAACCCCGCCGGGCGCCTCACCCGCACCGGGAGGAACCATGAAGTACATGCTGCTGGTCTGCGGTGACGACACCGCCGACGCCACGAAAATGGCCCCCGTCGGCCCCTGGGTCGAGGAGCTCGGCGGCCGGGGGGTGCGGCTGCACGGCAACCGGCTGCGGCCGCCGGCCGACGCCGTCACCGTACGGGTGCGGGAGGGCGAAGTGCTGCGCACCGACGGCCCGTTCGCGGAGACCAAGGAGTACGTCGCCGGGTACGACGTGCTGGAGTGCGACAGCCTGGAAGAGGCCGTCGCCGCGGCCGCCCGGCACCCCGTGGCCACGATCGGGGCCATGGAGGTACGGCCGTTCTGGCACCAGGAGGACGCCCGCGAACCGCTCCGCCTGCTCGACGCCGAGCTGACCCGGGCCGCCCGGGAACGCGACGTGGAGGCCGCCCTGGCCTGCTACGCGACGGACGTGGAGGTCGTCTCCCCCGTCGGCCTCACCGTGCGCGGGACCGCCGCGCTGCGCAAGGCCTGGGCGGAGGCGTACGGGGCGGTGACCGGGCCGGTGCGCCGGGAGGTCGTCGAGTCCTCCCTGCACGTCGACGAGAGCGTGGCCTTCGGCCGGGCGCTGGTCCGCACCACCGGCACGCTCGCCGACGGCACGGCCCTGGACCGGCTGCTGCGGGTGAGCACCGGGTACCGGGCGGTCGCGGAACAGTGGCTGATCCACCACGAGCACCTGTCCGTGGCCGCCGGTGAGGAGGGACGGTCGTGAAGTACGCGTTCTTCATCTGCACCCCGGTCGACGGCACCGAGCTGAGCCCCGACGAGGTCATGGCCGACCCCCGCTTCGCGGCCTACATCGAGGCGGCGCGGGCCGGCGCGGTGACCGGCGGGGCCCGGCTGCGGCCGGCGTCCGACGCCACGACCGTACGGTTCGCGGGCGACGAAGTGCTGCTCAGCGACGGGCCGTTCGCGGAGACCAAGGAGTACGTCGCCGGGATCGACTTCGTCGAGGCCGCCGACCTCGACGAGGCGATCGCCCTGGCCGCCAAGCACCCCGCCGCACTCGGCGGCGGCGCGGTGGAGGTACGGCCGGTGTGGGAGTGAGCCCGACGGGCGGGGGTGGTCCGGACGCGGTGGAGCGTGCGGTCGCCGACGCCTTCCGCAGGGAGTGGGGCCAGGTCGTCGCCACCCTGATCCGGGTGACCGGCGACTGGGACCTGGCCGAGGAGTGCGCGCAGGACGCCTTCGCGGGCGCCCTGGACCGGTGGCGGCGTGACGGGGTGCCGCGCCGCCCCGGCGCCTGGCTGACCACCACCGCCCGCAACCGCGCCCTGGACGTACTGCGCCGGGAGGCGGTCGGCGCGGTGAAGCTGCGGGAGGCGGCCATGCTGGGACGCGACGGGCCGTCGTACGACGGCGTCCCCGACGACAGCGGTGTGCACGACGACCGGCTGCGGCTGATGTTCACCTGCTGCCACCCCGCACTGCCCGTCGAGGCCCGGGTCGCGCTCACCCTGCGCACGCTGGCCGGGCTGACGACGGCCGAGATCGGCCGCGCCTTCCTGGTCCCCGAGGCGACCATGGCCGCGCGGCTGACCCGCGCCAAGCGCAAGATCCGCCACGCCGGCATCCCCTACCGGGTGCCGCCCGCGCATCTCCTGCCCGAGCGCACGGGCGGGGTCCTGGCGGTGCTGTACCTCCTGTTCAACGAGGGGTACGCGGCCACCTCCGGCACCGAACGGCTGCGCGCGGAGCTGTGCGCGGAGGCGCTGCGGCTCGCCCGGCTGCTGGGGCGGCTGATGCCCGACGAGCCCGAGGTGCTCGGGCTGCTCGCGCTCCTGCTGCTGCACGACGCCCGGCGTGCCACCCGGACCGACGCCGCCGGGGTCCCCGTCGGCCTGGAGGACCAGGACCGCGCCGCCTGGGACCGGTCCGCGATCGAGGAGGGCGCCGCCCTGCTGGAAACGGCGCTGCGGCGCGGGCGCCCGGGCCCGTACCAGATCCAGGCCGCGATCGCGGCCTGCCACGCGACGGCGGCCACGGCGGCGGAGACGGACTGGGCGGACGTCGCCGCGCTCTACGGCGAACTGGCCCGCCAGGTGCCGTCCCCGGTGGTCCGGCTCAACCGGGCCTTCGCGGTGGGCATGGCCCGGGGACCGGAGGCGGGGCTCGCGCTGGTGGCGGAACTGGAGGCGGAGGGTTCGCTGAGCGGGTACCACCTGCTCCCCGCGACCCGCGCGGATCTGCTCCGCCGCGCGGGGCGACGCGGCGAGGCCGCGGTGGCGTACGGGCGGGCGCTCGACGTGGTCGCCAACGAGGCCGAGCGGTGCTTCCTGCGGAAGCGGTTGGCGGAGTGCGGGTAGGGGTGGTGTCGCGCGTTGTCAGGTGCGGGTGCGTCGTGGTTGCTCGCGCGGTTCCCCGCGCCCCTGAAAAGACAGGGGCGCCCCCGGGCGTTCGGGGGGCGCGGGGAACCGCGCGAGAAGCCCACCGGCCGTCAGCCGACAGCGCACCGGCACCGCCCCCTACGCCGCCTCGGCCACCGCGCTCCGGTCACGGTCACCGCGGAGCCCTGCCGCACGCCGGCGGCCGGACGTCGCCACCAGCGCGACGCCGAGCGTCAACCCCACCGCCGCCGG
Source organism: Streptomyces sp. NRRL F-6676 (assembly GCF_000725625.1). GTDB lineage: Bacteria > Actinomycetota > Actinomycetes > Streptomycetales > Streptomycetaceae > Streptomyces. Next base: position 165,487 of record NZ_KL647084.1, on the reverse strand, counting down.
CACCGGAACGTGTCCGCCGGGGGCGAACCCCCCGTCCGCCACGCGGGCCAGCGCGGCCACGCTCACCGCCACCCCGCACCACACCTGCCAAGCCCGCCGCGACGCCCCCGCACCCGCACCGGTCCACACGTACACCGCGGACAACGCCCTCTCCCAGGGCCGCAGCACCCGAACCAACCCCGCCAACACCACCCCCAGCACGCCCAGCCACGGCAACCGCAGCGCCCACCACTCCCCCGACCCCAACACCGGCTGTGGGGCCAGCCCGGTGAGATAGAACGCGGCGGCGGCCACGAGGACCGGCACCATGTGCCACAGGTACAGCGTCATGCTCGCCCCGCCCACCGGGCGTACCGCACGCCACACCCGCTCCCGGTCCAGCAGCCGCCGCACGGCGGGGGCGAGGAGCAGGCACAGGCCGGTCTGCGCCACCGTCCACGCGAGCATCGCCGCCGAGGGCGGGTCGGTGTTGCTGACGCGCCGGCCGGTCACCAGGATCAGGCTGACCGGGAACGGCCCGAGGGCGACCAGGGCGGTGAAGGCGAGCGCCCCGCCCGCCGTCAGCGCGGCGGGCAGCAGACGTCCGCTGAGCAGACCGTCGCGCCAGCAGAAGCCCGACTGGTAGGCCACGCCCCAGACGAGGACGTAGTTGAGCGGCCCGATGTACGGGGTGCCGGCCGCGAGGACCAGGCCGTCGACGAGCAGTGCCGTCGCCGCCATGGCCACCGGGACCCGCACGCCCCAGCGTCGGTGCGCCGCGTGCAGTACCGGGGTCAGGGCGCTGAGCAGCAGATACACCGGCAGGAACCAGAACTGCATGGCCAGTGCCCAGCCGACCACGGCCAGTGTGCCGGGGTCCACGCCGAGGCCGGAGCAGACGGCGAGGGCGAGCAGTGCCGGCGCGCTGTACGCCCCCGCCGGGAGCAGCAGCCGCAGCGCCCGGGCCCCGACCCAGCCGGCCGCCCCGTGACCCGTCTCGCGGGCCCGGGCCCAGGAGCCGCCCGCGGCGTGCCCGCCGGCCAGGAAGAACAGCGGCATGATCTGGAAGACCAGGGTCAGCCACTGGGTACCGGGCACGGCCACCAGCAGTTCGGGGGCGGTGATCTCCCCGTCGGGGGTCCGGACCAGCGCGGTGATCACCCAGTGGCCGACGACCACGGAGACGATCGCCCAGGCCCGCAGGAAGTCGACGTACCGGTCTCTGCCCATGGGGTGGATGGTGCCGCAGCGGTCGCGGCCGTATGCCGGGATGCCCGGGCCGCAACCGATCCGTGCCCGGTCCGAAACCGGCGCCGGCACCGGAGCCGGACCAGCGGCGGAACGATTCTTCGCGTCAGGCGGCCGTCAGCCGTCCCGCCAGGTCGCGGCCCGCGGCCTTGAAGGCGGGCGGGAAGGTGAGCTTGAGGCCCTGCTCCTGGCCCTGCACGGTGAGGACGGTCCGGGCGCCGAGACCGAGCAGCGCCGAGCTCGCCGGGGCGGCGGCGACGTACTCGCGCGGCAGCGACATCAGGAGCTTGCCGGGCCGGCCGCTGCCCTGGACGGCCTCCACGAAGAGGAGTCGGCGGTCGGTGAGCACCCAGTACATGGGGCGCGGCTGCGCGATGGCGATGACGGCGCCGGCGGTGAGCGCGCCGACCACCGCCGTGGTGAGCACCCGGCGCTTGGCGGAGACCGAGCCGACCTTGGCGAGCGAGGCGAGTTCGGCCTGCTCGCCCTGGGTCAGCAAGGGGCCCACGGCGTCGAGGAGTTGCTTCTTGCGTCTGTTGTTCATGACCGTCCGTACGAGAAATGACGAGAGATGACGGGAAGTGACGCGGGCTCACGCATGAACCCGTGCCTGACCTGCGGCTTTCCGCAGGGTGCAGGAGAGGAGCGTACGGGCGGGCGCACACAGCGGGCGCAAAGGCGAAGTCAGCGATCCGCAAGGAATCGGGCCGGGTTCGGTCAAGCGGGACGGAACCGGGGGTTCCGGCTCACAGCTCCGACTCGGGCCAGCCGAGCAGCCGGGCGCCGATCACCGCCGTCTGCAACGTGTAACGGTGCACGGGGTCGGCGGGGTTGGCGCCGGTGAGTTTGTGGATGCGGTCGAGCCGGTAGGTGAACGCGCGGACGCTGAGGCTGAGCCGGCGGGCCGCCTCGGCGGCGACGCAGCCGGAGTCGAAGTACGAAGTGAGCGTGTCGAGCAGCGGCCGGGCGCCGCCGCGCGCGCCCTCCAGCGGGCCGAGGGTGTGCCGCACCAGGTCGGCCATGGCCTGCCGGTCGCGGGCCAGCACCGGGTAGACGAGCAGGTCGGCGGCGCGCAGTACGGGTTCGCGCAGGCCGAGGCGCTCGGCGAGGTCGAGGGCGTTGAGGGCCTCCTCGTAGGAGTGCACCACTCCCCCGGCGCCGGGGTGGGCCCGGCCGAGGCCGACCTGGCCGCCGTCCAGGCACGCGTACGCCTGCTTGGCGAAGAACGCCAGCACGTCGCTCTCGTCGCCGGGGGCGATGCAGATGAGCCGGCCGCCCTTGGTGGTGAGCAGGATGCGCCGCTCCCCGAAGCGGGCGACGAGGGCGGCCTCGACCTGCCGGGTGGCCGGGTGGGTGTCGTCCACGGCGTGGTCCCCGACGGCGACGGCGACGGCGTGGGCGCGGGAGAAGAGCAGACCGAAGCGCTCGGCCCGTTCCGAGAGCCGGCCGAGGTCGCTGCGGCCGTAGAGCAGGTCGTCGATGAACTCGCGGCGGGCCGCCTCCTCCTGGCGCATCGCGAGTTTCTGGGCGCGTTCGTGCCCCTCGGCGAAGGCGTCCACCGCGTGCTCGACGACCGCGAGCAGCCGGTCGGTGCCGGTGACGGGCAGCGTGGGCCAGAGCTCCCGGGTGACCGCGAGGTGCCGGCGGACCAGGGCACGCAGCCCGTACCCCGCCTCCGCCGCGCGCTCACCCTGCGCCCGCAGCACCTCCAGTTCGTCCCGGGTGAGGCGCCGGCCGCTGGCGCAGACCTCCGCGAGAATCCGTGCGTACTCCTCGAACTGCTCCTCGCCGACCCCGGCCCCCGTCACATCCGCCCCCGCTCTCGGTTCCCTCGCCCCTGGTCCATGCGTCGAGACAGGGTAAACGGGCCGACTGACAACGGTGGGGCGCAGGGGTCGCACGTGCGCGGTCCTCTCCTGAACGGGGTGACGGGGCGGGGCGGCGTCCGAACGCAGCCGGTCCGGGTGCGGACACCTTCCGGTGTCCGCACCCGGACCGTCCCCCCGTGCTCCCCTGCGGCCATCATGCCCGCGGGGTTCCGGGGCCCGCATTGCCGGACCCCGGCAGGGTTTGCCCCGTCAACATGCCGACGGGCCACACCCGGGGCCCCGCGTCAGCGGCCCCGGCGGGCGGCCCACGTCAACGCGGCGGCTGCCGCCGACGTCACGACGGCCGCCGCCCCCACCCGCACCGCGCGCACGCGCACCGGCGGCGTCGGGCGCCCGGCCGCCGCCCGCCGCTCGGGCCGCCGGGAACCCACCCGTGCGCGACCGTCCCGCGCCGCCTTCATCACCTCGGCCAGGTGCAGTGCCTGCCGTCCCGTCCGCGCGTCCTTGATCTGTGTCTTGCAGGAGAAGCCGTCCGCCACCACCAGGCAGTCCTCGTCGGCGTCGCGGACCGCGGGCAGCAGGGCCTGTTCGCCGCAGTCCATGGAGATGTCGTACTTGCCGCCCTCGAAGCCCCAGGACCCGGCCAGCCCGCAGCAGCCGCCCTTGAGGTTCTCCACCTCCAGGCCCATCTTCTCCAGCAGTCGCTGGTCGGGGCTCATGCCACCCGTGGCACGCTGGTGACAGTGGCCCCAGAGCAGCGCCTTGCCCTCCAGCCGGGGCGGCGTGACGTCGAACTTCTGGAAGAACTCGGCGAAGTGGTACGCGTTGCCGGTGAGCCGGCGGGCGTCGTCGTCGTGCGGGAGCAGCTTGGGCAGTTCGTCCTTGAACACGGCCAGACAGCTCGGCTCCATGCCGACGATGGGCGTGCCCGCCCGCAGATGGGGCCGCAGCACGTCCAGCACCCGGTGCAGATAGCGTTCGGCGGCGTCCAGGAACCCGTAGTCGTACAGCGGCCGGCCGCAGCAGACGTGCTGCTCGGGCATGATGACCCGCCACCCCGCGGCTTCGATCGCCTCGACGCAGGCCACGCCGACGCCGGTGTGGAAGTGGTTGTTGAAGGTGTCGGGGAAGAGGACGACGGGCCGGCCGTTGGGGTTGGCCGTGCCGCCGCGCCGGGCGAACCACTCCTGGAGCGTCATCGGGGCGAAGCGCGGCAGGGGCCGCTTGCCGTCGATGCCCGCGACCAGCTTGGCCAGGCGGGCGAGGCCCGGGGTGTGGGTGAGGAGGTTGGCGACCTCGGGGACGCGGGAGGCGATCCGGGCGGCCTGGTCGATGAACCCGAAGGCGTAGGCGTACCGGGGGCGCCAGCGGCGGGCGGACTTGTAGTGGTGGTGCAGGAACTCCGCCTTGTACGTGGGCATGTCCACGTTGACCGGGCAGTCGTTGGTGCAGCCCTTGCAGGCGAGGCAGAGGTCGAGGGCGTCCTTGACCTCCTCGGACTGCCAGCCGTCGGTGACGACGTCGCCTTCGAGCATCTCGTACAGCAGTCGGGCACGGCCCCGGGTGGAGTGTTTCTCCTCGCGGGTCACCTGGAAGCTGGGGCACATCGTGTTCTCCGCCTGCGGGACCCGGCACTTGCCGATGCCGACGCAGCGCACGGTGGCGTGCGCGAAGTCGCCGCCGTCGTCCGGGTAGGCGAACTTCACCTGGGGGCGCGGCGGGTTGTAGTCGGTGCCGAGCTTGAGGTTCTCGTCCATCCGGTAGGGGTCGACGACCTTGCCCGGGTTCATCTTCCACTGCGGGTCCCAGATGGTCTTGAACTCCCGCATGGCCTGGAGGAGTTCGGGCCCGTACTGCTTCTCCAGGAGTTCGGCGCGCTGCTGTCCGTCGCCGTGCTCGCCGGAGACGGAGCCGCCCATCGACGCCACCAGGTCGCCGGCCTCCTCCATGAAGGCGCGGTAGGTGGCCAGTCCGTCGGCGGTGCGCAGGTCGAAGCTGAGCCGGCAGTGGATGCAGCCCTGGCCGAAGTGGCCGTACATGGCGCCGGTGATGCCGTACCGGTCCATGACCTCGCGCAGCTTGCGCACGTACTCGGCGATGCGGGTGGGCGGGACGGCGGAGTCCTCCCAGCCGGGCCAGTGGTCCTGGCCGTCGGGCGGGAAGGCGGTGGAGCCGAGGCCGCTCTCGCGGATGGCCCACAGGTGCTCGCTGGTGCCGCCCTCCTGGGCGCTCCTGGCGATCCTGACGCGGTCGCGGTCGTAGCCCTTCTCACCGGTCAGCCACGCGACGAAGCGGTCCGCCTGGGCGACGGAGTCCTCGGTGGTGTCCGCGCCGAACTGGACGACGAGCCAGGCTCCGCCCTCGGGGTGCGGGAGCTCCTTGATGTCCTCGACGTTCATGTTCTTCAGCTGCTGATCCTTGATCAGCTGGTGGTCGAGCCCCTCCAGGCCGATCGGCTTGAAGCCCTCGATGATCTCCGTGCAGTGCTCGGACGCCCCGGCCAGGTCGTCGTACTCCACGACCACGGTGGTGCGCTGGAGCAGGGCGGGGGTGAGCATGAGGACGGCCCGGAGCGCGGTGGCGCAGGTGCTCTCGGTGCCGACCAGGGCGCGGGCGACGTTGAAGCCGCGTTCGGGCAGGAGTTCGTCGAGGTTGTAGCCGGAGACCCGGCGCGGCACCTCCTCCACGGAGCGGAAGCCGGCCCGGATGGCGTCGGCGTACTTGTCGCGCAGGTCGCGCAGGGCGGCGTAGATCTCGCCCTTGCGGCCGCCGGCGGCGATGATCTCGTCGAGGTGCTCCTCCTCGTTCACGCCGACCCAGAAGCGTGCGCCGTCGTAGGTGACGACCTCCAGGGCGTGCACGTTGTCGCTGGTGCGCGGTCCGGGGCCGTAGAGCTGCGACTGGACGGAGTGGATGCCGCAGGAGTTGTTGCCGATGTTGCCGCCGATGACGCACCGCGAGTGCGAGGAGGGGTCGGGTCCGAAGACCAGGTCGTACTTCCCGGTGTGCCGGTTGAGTTCCTCGTTGATGACGCCCGGCTCGCAGGTGACCAGTCGCTTGGCGGGGTCGATCTCCCCGATGGCGGTGAGGTACTTGGAGTGGTCGATGACGACGGCCTCGTTGACCGTCTCGCCGGACAGGCTGGTGCCGCCGCCGCGGTTGAGGACGGGGGCACCGAAGCGGTGGCAGATCCTGTGCACGGCGACGACGTCGTCCAGGGTGCGCGGGACGACGACGCCGATCGGCACCTGGCGGAAGTTGGAGGCGTCCTGGGCGTACAGGCCGAGGGAAGCGGTGTCGAAGCGGACCTCGCCGTCCACCGCCTTGCGCAGCGCGCGCTCCAGTCTGCCGACGTCGACGGTCTCCCGGCCCCGGGGCGCTCCGGCGATGTCCGGGTGGGTCTTCGCGGGGACGTCGCGCGTCGAGCGGCGTGCTGTGGTCGCCATCTGGTGTCAGCTCTCCTTCACTGGCCCGGTCGGGCCGGGCGCGTTCCGTACACGCGGTAGGGCTCCGCGTCGGCCCACTTGACGTCGAGGCCGAGCCCGGGGCGGGCGGGGTCGGGGCGCAGGGCGCCGCCGGCCGGGGACAGGGTGCCGTCGAGGAGCAGGCTCTCGACGCGTACGTGGTCGTGGAAGTACTCCAGGTGCCGCAGCCGGCGCACCGCGCAGAAGGCGTGGGCGGAGACGGCCGGGGCGCAGTGGGCGGACAGGTCGAGGTGTTCGGCGGCCGAGAGGCCGGCGATCTCCAGGACCCCGGTGATGCCGCCGCAGCGGGTGACGTCGGCCTGGAGGCAGTCCACCGCGCGGCCGTTCACGAGGTTGACGAAGTCCTGCGGGGTGTAGGCGTACTCGCCCGCGGCGATCTCCAGCCGGGCCGGTCCGCGGTCGCGCAGCAGCCGCAGGCCCTCCAGGTCGGCGGAGCTGACGGGCTCCTCGAACCAGCGCACGTCCCACTCCTCGTGGAACCGGTGCGCCCAGTACAGGGCCTGTTTGCGGCCGAGCGCGCCGTTGGCGTCGGTGAAGATCTCCGCCTCGTCGCCGACCGCCCGGCGCACCGCGGTCAGCCGCCCGGGGTCCTGCTCCGGGTCCCGGGAGGTCTTCAGCTTCACCCGGGGGATGCCCTGCTGGACCCAGCCGCCGAGCTGGTCGGTGAGCCGGCCGAGGGAGTAGTTGGTGAAGCCGCCGCTGCCGTAGACCGGCACCCGGTCGTGGTAGGCGGGCAGGAGGTGGACGAGCGGCAGGTCCAGCAGCCGCGCCTTGAGGTCCCACAGGGCCACGTCGACGGCGGAGAGCGCCATGGCGCCGACGCCGGGGCGGCCCGCGTTGCGCGTCCGCACGCCCATCTCGTGCCACAGCGCGGCCGGTGCGGCGGCGGAGCCGCCCCGCACCACCGGCGCGAGCTTGGACTCGACGAACGAGGCGACCGAGGTGTCCCCGTAGGTGTAGCCGATGCCGGTGCGGCCGCCGGCGTGCACCCGGACCAGGACCATGGTGGTGGAGTCCCAGTCCAGGGTGCCGTCCTGTTCGGTGCCGTCGGGGCCGTCGACGGGCACCTCGAAGGCGTGCACGTCGACGGCGTCGACCGGGCGGTCGGCCGGCGAGCCGGCGCCGGGGGCCGGGTCACTCCCCGTCATGGTGGCGTCCGGGCAGGTGCTCGGCGACCTCGGAGAGCTTCTGCCGCATGCCCTTGGCGGCGATGCCGGCCTTCTCCGGGTCGTGCACGGCGGCCTTCGCGGCCTTCTTGCCCTGGGCGAGCATGATGTGCGGCGGGATCGGCGCGATCTCCTGGTCGACCTTGAACTCCAGGACCACCGGCCGGTCGCTGGCCAGCGCCTCGTCCCAGGCCTTGCCGACCTTCTTGGGCTGGTCGCAGTAGATGCCCTTGAGGCCGAGGAGTTCGGCGTACTGGGCGTAGGGGACGTCCGGGATGTACTGCGAGCCCGGGAACTTGGGGTCCCCGGCCATGGCGCGCTGTTCCCAGGTGACCTGGTTGAGGTCCTGGTTGTTGAAGACGCAGAAGATGAACGGCGCGGGCCCGGCGAGCCGGTCCATGTACCGCTTGATGGTGATCATCTCGTTCATGCCGTTCATCTGGAACGCGCCGTCCCCGACGAAGGCGATCACCGGGCGGTCCGGGTAGGCGAACCGGGCCGCGATGGCGTACGGCGTGCCGGGGCCCATCGTCGCCAGGGTGCCGGAGAGCGAGGCCTGCATGCCCTTGCGGAGCTTGAGGTGGCGGGCCCACCAGTTGGTGCCGGAGCCGGAGTCGGCGGTCAGGACGCAGTTGTCGGGCAGCCGCGGCGAGAGCTCACTGGCCACCGCCTCGGGGTTGATCTTCCCCTCGAAGTGCTGGCCGGCCCGCTTCTCGCACAGGTCGTTCCACTCCCTGACGTCCTTCTCGATCTCCTCGCGCCAGCCGCGGTCCTCCTTGCGCCGCAGGAGCGGCAGCAGGGCCTTGAGCGTCTCCCTGGAGTCGCCGACGAGATGGGCGTCCATCGGGTAGCGGATGCCGATCATGCGTCCGTCGATGTCGATCTCGACGCCCTTGGCCTGGCCCTCGTCGGGCAGCCACTCCGCGTACGGGAAGCTGGTGCCGATCATGAACAGGGTGTCGCAGTTCTGGATCATCTTGTCGCTGGCCTTGGTGCCGAGCAGGCCGATGGGGCCGGTGACGAACGGGATGTCGTCGGGCAGCACCTCGCGGCCGAGCAGCGCCTTGGCGACACCGGCGCCGAGCAGTTCGGCCGCCTCCACGACCTCGCTCGCGGCCTTGGCGGCGCCCTGGCCGATGAGCATGGCGACCTTCTCGCCCGCGTTGAGGATGTCGGCCGCCTTGCGCAACTCCCCCTCGTCGGGCAGCATCCGCGGCCGGCTCCAGCCGACGCTGGAGAACACGGAGCCGTGCATCTTGGGCGGGGAGGGCTGGGCGTCCTCCTCCTGGATGTCGTCCGGGACGATGATGGTGGCCACCGAGCGGGTGGTGAGGGCGGTCTTGAACGCCCGGTCGATCACGTGCCGGGCCTGGCCCGGGTGCGTGATCATCTGGCAGTACTCGGAGACGTCCGAGAACAGCTGCTCCAGCGCGATCTCCTGCTGGTAGTGGGAGCCCAGGGAGAGCCGCTTCTGCTGGCCGACGACGGCGACGACGGGCTGGTGGTCCAGCTTGGCGTCGTAGAGGCCGTTGAGGAGGTGGACGGCGCCGGGGCCGGAGGTGGCGGTGCAGCAGCCCACCTCACCGGTGAACTTGGCGTGCGCGCAGGCCATGAACGCGGCCATCTCCTCGTGGCGCGTCTGGATGAACTCGGGGTGCCCCTCCGCCCGGTCGAACGCGCCGAGCAGGCCGTTGATCCCGTCGCCGGGATAGCCGTAGACCCGCTCGATCCCCCATTCCCGCAGCCGTTGCAAGACGAAATCGGCCACCAATGCCATGACGCACTCCTTCGGGCACACCTGGTTTCACACTTCACGCGTGGTTGGTCACCTCTGGGTGACCCGCCCCGGCGTCCGGTAAACGGCGGATACGGACGGCCACCCCGTCGGGCGCGGCCGGGTGGCCGCGCACCGGTTCCCGGGTTCTTTGGTCTGTGCAAAAATCTGCGGACCCCCGGAAACCGGCGGCTCCCCGGGGCGGGGGCCGGGGGCGGGGGTGTACGAGGCAGGGAGCAGCGGATCGTGACCCTTCAGGGGCCGGGGGGCGAGGGTTCCCCGGAGAACGAGGACGGCGGGGCCGCCATACCGGAAGGGGTGTGGACGCGCTTCGCCCACGACGACGAGCGGGCGATCGCGGAATCGGCCCCGCGCGAGCCGTCGGCCCGGGAACGGGCGGAGGGCGCGCGGGTCCGGACCCGCACCGACCGCGCCGGGTCCGGCGGCGCGGGTGCGGTCACCGGCGGCCCGGGTGCCGCGGGCGGCTCCGGCGGCGGCGGGTGGGAACCGGCCGATGCCGTGGGTGAGTTGTGGCGGCCGGAGGAGTGGCGGGCCGGCCCGGCCTGGCGCGACCTCGACGCGCGGGCCAGGCGCCGCCGGATCGCCCGGCTGCTCGGCGCGGCCGCCGCGGTCGTCCTGCTGTGGACGGTCGCCTCCCGCGCCCCCGTCGGCGCGCGCGACGGCTACCGGCCCGACGGCTCCAGGGTGGAGCAGTCCGAGGACGCCCCGTTCTGGGTCCCGGCGACACCGGGGCCCACCCCGCGGGTGGCCCCGAGCGGCGCCGCCCCGACCCGCCACCTGGGGTGACGAGCCCGGACGGCGGAGGGACCGCGAGGTGCGGCGCGGCCGGTGGAGGGACGGCGCCGGTCCGCGTGTTGCGGAGGGCATGCGGCGGGTACTCCCGGCGCACAGTCACGCGGGAGGTCCCATGACGGTGCGCTCACTGATCCGCGGCATCGCGCCGCTCACCGTGGCCGCTTCGGTGCTGCTGACGGGCGGCTGCGCGGGAAGCGAGGGCGAGCAGAAGCCGCCCTACTCGGCGCCGGGCGCCAACGCCGACCTCGGGCGGTTGGCGATCCGCTATGTCCACGCGGCCCATCCCGAAGGCGGCTCCTGGCGGGCGGGCTCGGACGTGCCGGTCTATCTGTACGTGCGCAACGAGGGCGACGCGAAGGACACCCTCGTCGCGGCGAAGAGCGACCGGGCCGAGTCGGTGGCCCTGGTCGACGGCGAGGGCCACGAGCTGCCGGACGGGATCACGGTGGCCCCGGAGACGACCGGGAAGCTGTACGCCGGGAAACCGCACCTGGAGCTGCGGCACATCGGCGAACGGCTGCGGGCCGGCGACTTCCTGAAACTCACCCTGACCTTCCGTAAGGCCGGCTCGACGACCCTGACGGTGCCCACGCAGGTCATCGAACCGTCCTCGCTGCCGCCGAGCAGTCCGGAGCCCACACCGCCCAGGACCACACCGCCGCCGACGGCCTCGCCGCCACGCACCACGCCCGCGACCACAACCACCGCGCTCATGACCACCGCGCCGCCGCCCGCACCGACGCCGTCCTCCTGACACCCGCGCCCCCACCGGCGCACGGCGTCAGGCCGGCAGCGTCTCGTCCAGTCCGAGGTGGTCGAGCAGCCGGGCGCGGTGCAGGTCGGCGACCGGTGCCACCAGGTCCGGGTGGCGCAGCAGCGCCGCCGCCCGCACGTCCCGTGGGTCCGGCGCGAGGAGGCGGCGGAAGTCGAGGGGGAGTCCGCCCGCGTGTTCCCCCGCCGTGACCGCGGCGACCGCCCCTTCGGCGAGCGCCGGGTCGCTGAGCAGACAGGTGGCCCAGCTCGCCACGACCTCGTCCACCCAGGTGCGCCAGGCGAGGCCGAGCCCCTCCTCGTCCTCGCCGACGGGTTCCGCGCCCGTGACCCGGTCGAGGCGGGCGGAGCCCCCGGATCCGGCCATCGCGGCCAGCTCGGCGTCGACGGCGGTCGGGTAGCACAGCCACGCGGCGACGGTCACCGCCTGCCGGGCCTGGACCTCGGCGAGGGCGGAGTCCAGCGCGCTGCCCGCCGACGGGTAGCTGAGCGTCAGCCACTGCGAGGTCGCGGCGATGAGCGGGGAGAGGTCTGCGGACACGACGGGGCCGTTCGATCGCGGAGGCGGAGGGGAGGACGCGGGAAAGATATCCCCGCCGTCCCGCCCCGCGATATGGCGCGGACCACGCCCCGGACGTGGCCTCGGCCACGTCACCGTGAGTGCCACGACGGCCACGCCGGAACCGAGTGCACGACGGCCACGCCGGAACCGAGTGCACGACGGCCACGGCGGAACCGAGTGCCACGGCTGCCGCGGCGGACCCGGGCGTCGGTCTCAGCGCGCCCCCGACCCCTGCTCCACCCGGTACAGGTCCTTCGACGTCCGGATCAGCTCGCTCCGCTCCTCCGCGGAGCCCACCATCGGCTGCGAGCCGTGCAACGGAACCTGCGCGCTCTCCGGCAGGAACTTCACGGTCACCAGCCCGATGACCCCGGCGAGGATCAGATAGTACGCGGGCATCATGTCGTTCCCCGTGGCGTTGATCAGCGCCTCGGTGACCAGCGGCGTCGTCCCGCCGAACGCGGACACGGCGACGTTGAAGCCGATGCCCATGGCCGCGTAGCGGACGGCGGTCGGGAACAGCGCGGGCAGCGTCGCGGCGCTCGGCGCGGCGAACCCGGCGAGCAGCGTGGACAGGATCAGGACACCGCCGATCGGCGCCCATGTCCCCTCCATCTTGATCAGCAGGAACGACGGGATCGCGAGGACGATCATCGCGGCGGCCGCGACGGCGTAGACGGGCCGCCGGCCGACCCGGTCGCTGAGCCGGCCGAGGAAGGTGATCAGCAGGACGATCCACACCATGCCGATCAGCACGAGCACGTCGGCGGAGCCGCTGGAGCGGTCCAGGGTCTCGGTCTGGTAGGTCGGCAGGAAGCCGGTGACCATGTAGTTGGTGACGTTGTAGAGGAGCACCAGGCCCATGCAGATCAGCAGGGACCGCCAGTGTTCCTTGACGATGGTCCTGAACTCCGTGCCCGCAGACTCCTGGGCGAGGCTCTTCTCGTGCTCGTCGAGCTGCTGCTGGAAGGCCGGGCTCTCCTCCAGCTTGAGCCGCATGTACAGGCCGATCACGCCGAGCGGCCCGGCGATCAGGAACGGGATGCGCCAGCCCCAGGCGAGCATCTCGGCGTCGGTGAGCGCCAGGTTCAGCACGGTGACCAGCGCGGAGCCGAGCGCGTAGCCGACGAAGGTGCCGAAGTCGAGCCAGCTGGAGAGGAAGCCCCGGCGGCGGTCCGGCGAGTACTCGGCGACGAAGGTGGTGGCGCCGCCGTACTCGCCGCCGGTGGAGAAGCCCTGGAGCATCCGGGCGAGCAGCAGCAGGACGGGCGCGGCGATGCCGATGGTGGAGTAGCTGGGGATGAGCCCGATGACGAACGTGCCGATCGCCATCATGATCATGGTGGTGGCGAGCACCTTCTGCCGGCCGACGCGGTCGCCGAGCGGACCGAAGACGAGGCCGCCGAGCGGGCGTACGACGAAGGCCGCGGCGAAGGTGGCGAAGGACGAGATCAGCTGGGCGCCCGGCGAGGCGCCGGGGAAGAACACCTTGCCCAGGGTGGCGGCGAGGTAGCTGTAGACGCCGAAGTCGAACCACTCCATGCAGTTGCCGAGCGCCGAGGCGCCGACGGCCCGCTTGAGCAGGGGTGGCTCGACGACCTGGACGTCCTCGGCACGGAAGGCCCGCCGGTTGCGGCGGAGCCTGGAGACCAGCTCCTCCCGGACCTGCCGCGGCAGCGCCGCGACGGTCCCCGGCACCTTGGTCCGGTTCCGGGGAGGGGACTGTCCGTCAGGCCTCGCGTCGCTCACGCTGCCGCCTTTCCACTACGTGCCGTGCATGTACCGTTCGGCCCGGTTCGACGGTTTCCTTCCCGTACCGCCGGGCGGACGCGGCGCCGCGGTGATCACCGGGCGCACCCCGAGCGCCTGCCCGGTCTCCCGCCGGACACACGGCCCGGGACCGCACGAAGCGCCGCGGCGCCTGCGCGGCCGGGTTCACCGTCCCGCCTCCAGCAGCTGCTGGAAGCGGGTCATGCAGGGCAGGCAGTGGTGGTCCGTCTCGTCCGGTGACGGTCCCGAGCCGTCCGGGACGTCCGCTCCGCACAGGCTGGTGCCCCGCTGCCCGGTCACCACGTGCCACACCGGTTTTCCGCTGCCGGGTTCCGGACCGACGCGCATCTCGTGCATGGTCAGCACCTCCTGGGACGACGCACCTTCCAGGAGACCCCGCCGGGCGGCCCCGGGCCGCGATCAAGGCCGCCATCCGGGTGATCCGGGCCGCGCGCGCCTCCCGCCACCGGGGGCCGGCGAACGGCTCCCGGGCTTCTTTCGTCCGGCCGTGGGCGGTTCGCGGGGCGGGCGGCGGGAACTCCCGCAGGGGGAGAGCGAAACCGGTGCCCCGGTGACCGGAGGAGAGGCGGACCGCGCATGCCCGTGCAGCATCATGGTGACGACGGCCAGGAGAGCCGGGACCTGGAGATCAACCCGGTCTTCAGCCGGGAGCCCCTGCGCGTGCCCCGGTACGCGCTGCCCGACGGCGAGATGGAACCGGACACCGCCTACCAGGTGATCCATGACGAGCTGATGCTCGACGGCAACGCCCGGCAGAACCTGGCGACGTTCGTCTCGACCTGGGCGGAGCCCCAGGCCCGGCGGCTGATGGACGAGTGCGCCGAGAAGAACATGATCGACAAGGACGAGTACCCGCAGACCGCCGAGCTGGAGACGCGCTGCGTCCACATGCTCGCCCGGCTCTGGCACGCCGAGCACCCGCACCGGGCGATGGGCTGCTCGACGACCGGTTCCAGCGAGGCCGCGATGCTCGGCGGCCTGGCGCTGAAGCGGCGCTGGCAGCAGCGGCGCCGGGCCGAGGGCAGGCCGGCCGACCGGCCCAACCTGGTCATGGGCATCAATGTGCAGATCTGCTGGGAGAAGTTCGCCGACTACTTCGAGGTGGAGCCCCGGTACGTGCCGATGGAGGGCGACCGGTTCCACCTCACTCCGGAGAAGGCGGTCGAGCTGTGCGACGAGAACACCATCGGTGTCGTCGCGGTCCTCGGCTCCACCTTCGACGGCTCCTACGAGCCCGTCGCCGACATCGCCGCCGCCCTGGACGACCTCCAGTCCCGTACCGGACTGGACATCCCCGTCCACGTCGACGGCGCCTCCGGCGGCATGATCGCCCCGTTCCTCGACCCGGAGCTGGAGTGGGACTTCCGGCTGCCGCGGGTCGCCTCCATCAACACCTCCGGCCACAAGTACGGCCTGGTCATGCCGGGCGTCGGCTGGGCCCTGTGGCGGAACGAGGACGCCCTCCCGGACGACCTGGTGTTCCACGTGAACTACCTCGGCGGCGACATGCCGACGTTCGCGCTCAACTTCTCCCGGCCGGGCGCCCAGATCGTCGCCCAGTACTACAACTTTCTTCGCCTGGGCTTCGAGGGCTACCGGCGGGTGCAGCAGACCTGCCGTGACGTCGCGACCGGGCTCGCCCGCGAGATCGCCGGGCTCGGCCCGTTCGAACTGCTCACCGACGGCAGCGACATCCCGGTGTTCGCGTTCCGGATGCGGGACGGCGTCGAGCACTTCAGCGTCTTCGACGTCTCCGCCGGGCTGCGCGAACGCGGCTGGCTGGTGCCCGCGTACACCTTCCCCAAGGACCGTACCGACCTGGCGGTGCTGCGGATCGTGGTGCGCAACGGGTTCAGCCACGACCTGGCCGACCTGCTGATGCAGGACCTGCGCCGGGTCCTGGCCCGGCTGGACAAGCAGCACGAACCGCACCGCGACGCCGACGACGCGGGCGGCTTCGCCCACGGCGCGGAGACCAAGAACCCCCGCACCCCGGGCCGCCACTGATCCGGTCCGGGCCGCCGGCACTCCCAGCCGTCACCGATCCCAGCCGCCACCGATCCGAGCCGCCACTGGTCCGAGCCGAAGGAGGAGACCGATGTGCCGTCTGTTCGGCCTCAGCAGCGCGCCCCGGCGCACCCGCGCCACGTTCTGGCTGCTGGACGCCCCCGACAGCCTCAGCGAACAGAGCCACGACGATCCCGACGGCACCGGTCTCGGGTACTTCACCGCCGCCGGCGCCCCCGAGGTGCACAAGGCGCCACTGGCCGCCCACGAGGACCGGGCGTTCGCGCGGGAGGCGCGGAAGGTGGAGTCGGAGACCTTCCTCGCCCACATCCGGTTCGCCTCCACCGGCGGCCTGGAGACCCGCAACACCCACCCCTTCGAGCAGGACGGGCGGCTGTTCGCCCACAACGGCGTGGTCGAGGGCCTGGACCGGCTCGACGGCCACCTGGGCGAGGACCGCGCCCTGGTGAAGGGCGACACCGACTCCGAGCGGTGCTTCGCCCTGGTCACCCGGGAGATCCGCCGCAACGGCGGCGACGTCGCCGCGGGTCTCGAGAGCGCCGTCGGCTGGATCGCCGAGAACCTGCCCGTCTACGCCCTCAACCTGATCCTCACCACGCCCCACGAACTGTGGGCGCTGCGCTACCCCGAGACCCACCGGCTCTACACCCTGCGCCGGCACGCCGGCGGCCACCACGGCACCCGGCACCTCGACCACAGCGGCAGCGACGGCCATCTGCGCGTCCACTCCGCGCACCTGACGGACTCCCCCGCCGTGGTCGTCGCCAGCGAACGCATGGACGACAACCCGCAGTGGCGACTGATGGAGCCGGGCGAACTGCTGCACGTCGGCCCCGATCTGCACGCCACGCACCATGTCGTGCTGCCGGACCCACCGGCGCACCGGCTCACCCTGGCGGACCTCCGCCCCGACGCGGCCGCCTCACAGAAGGCCGCCTGAGACGAGACCTGGAGGAACCATGTGGAAGCGCAGGAAAGGTGCCCGGCCGGCCAGGATCCTCCCGCTGGAGCTGTGCGATCTGTGCGCGGCGACCTTCCCGCAGGACGAGGCCAAGCGCGGCTATGTGCCGGACTCGTCGTCCGTGCATCCGACGAACGACGGCTACGACGGGCTGCGGGCCCTGACGGCCTGCGGCGACGAGCATTTCGAGGTGCTGCGCAAGCAGTATCTGCGGCGGCCCTACGTGGAGGAGGAGCTGTGGGCCGCCAAGATAACGCGGGTGCTGACCACCGGTCCGCCGACGCTCACCATGGACCAGCTCGGCTGCCGCACCGGACTGCACGAGCCGGAGCTGCGCCGGGCCATCGCCTGGCACAACGAGCGCATGCGACGGCACGCCGCGGAGGAATGACCGCTCCCGGAGTCGTGGCCGCCCCGGACCCCGCCGTGCGGGGCGGGGTCCGGGGCGGCCGGCCGTCACCCCTTCTGTTCGACGCGCACCCAGTCCACCTCCGCCTGCACGTTCCCGGCCGCGATCCGGTCCACGCTCGACTGCGGCAGCCCCCAGTAGGGGCTGGTCACCTTGTTCCAGCCGGCCGGGTAGGCGCCGCCGAGCGCGAGGTTGAGGATGACGTACTGGTTGTGGTCGAACACCCACTTGCCGCGCGTCGATTCCAGGACGCTGCGGGTGGTCTCCTGGACGAGGCGGTCGTCGACGAGGAAGCGCATCGCGGTCGGGGTCCACTCGACCGCGTAGGTGTGCCACTGGTCGGCGGTGCCGCCGTTCGGATACGTCTGCCGGGCGCCGATGTTGCCGTCGGCCGAGTAGCCCGGGCCGTGCAGGGCCGAGCTGGTCCAGTCGCCGTAGCCGATGTTCTCCATGATGTCGGTCTCGCCGGAGGCCGGCCAGGAGACGGACGGGTCGTCGACGTTGCTGCCGAGCAGCCAGAACGCGGGCCAGAAGCCGTCGCCGACCGGCAGCTTCATGCGGGCGCTGACCTTGCCGTAGGTGAAGTCGAACTTGGTGTTGGTGTCGATGCGCCCCGAGGTGAAGTCGTAGGTGCCGCCGCCCGCCGTGGTGCAGCCCTTGCAGTACTTGGCGCGCAGCACCAGGTTGCCGTTCTCCGTGCGGATGTTGTCGGGGGAGTCGACGTACGCCTGCGACTCGCCGTTGACCGGGCCCATCTCGGTGCCGGTGCGGACCACCCGCCACTTGGAGCGGTCGAGGGAGGAGGTGGTGAAGTCGTCGAAGAACGTGGTGCGGTAGCTGCCCGACTGCTCTCCGGGCAGCGCCGGGTAGGCGGCCGAGGCGCTGCCGCCGGTGCCCCAGACCTGGAACTCGTAGAGCGAGTAGCCGAACTGGGCGGTGGCGGGGGCCGGGTTGTAGAAGGAGCGGCGCTCCACGCCGAGCATGCGGACGTAGCGCCCGGTGACCGGCTGCGGCAGCTTCACGGTGTCGTGCAGGCCGACCGCGTCGCCCGGTGACTTGACGTTGGCGCGGCGGGCGGCGACGTCGGCGGCGGAGGGCTGGTAGACGGTGCGCCAGGTGCGGTTGTCGTCGGAGACCTGGAGCCGGTAGTCGACGGCGTAGGCGGCCTCCCAGTAGAGGTCGACGGTGTCGATGGTGGAGGTGGCGCCGAGGTCGACGGAGACCCAGCGGTCGGCGTTCCAGTCGCTGGACCAGCGGGTGGCGTCGTCCTTGAGGTTGGCGGGGATGCCGCCGTCCGTGACGTAGGAGGGCGAATTGCCCGCGTGCTGGTAGAAGTTGGAGTACGCGGGGTGGTTGAGGGCGAGGTTGCTGCGGGTGGTGGAGGCGGGCGCGGGTTCGCCGCCGTAGACCTTGAACGAGTAGAGCGAGTAGCCGTACGGGGTGGCGCGTTCGATGCCGCGCATCCGGACGTAGCGGCCGGTGACCTCCTGCGGGTAGGTGTGCGCGGTGACCGTGCCGCCGGTGCCGGCGGTCTCGGTGTAGAAGGGCGTCCAGTCGGTGCCGTTCTTCGACACCTCCAGGGCGTATCTCTTGCCGTAGGCGGCCTCCCAGTCGAGGACGACGGTGTCGATGCGCAGGGTGGTGCCGAGGTCGAGGCGGATCCAGGCGTTGTCGGCGAAGTCGCTCGACCAGCGGGTGGAGGTGTTGCCGTCGAAGGCGAGGCCGGGCGCGGTGCCGGCGTTCTCGCTGCCGGAGGCGGTGGCGGCGGAGGGGGTGGCGGCGTAGGCGGCCGCGGCGCGGTCGGTGTCCCAGCCGGCGGTGGCGGCGGCCTGGTGGGCGGGGGCGGCGAGGGCCGGTGCGGGGGACAGCAGGGCCGCCGCGGCGAGGGTGGCGAGGGCGGTGAGCAGGGTGCGGGGAGTGCGAGAGGAACGCATGCGGGTTCTCCCTCGGGGAGGTGGGGGCGCCGGTGATGCACGGTCACGGCTTAATTTAGGACGTGAGTTAATCCCGGCCGCGCGTACACGTCAAGAGATGCGGCAGCACCTGCGACACACACTTGTTGAAGACACGGTGAAGGACGCCGGTCCGGTGACGATCACGATGAAAGCGGACAACCACCGGCAGAGCAGGGCCAATTGACGCTTCCTCGGCCGCCGGCGAGGAAACTTGCCGCCCGGCTCTTGACGCACGGATCACGCCAGATGAAGCATGCACGGCACGAGAGCGCTCTCACCTCCCCCTCGTCGTTCAGTTTCCGAACCATCGGACCCCCTCCCGGCAGGAGAGCCGCCCCATGCGCCCTTCGTCCTCCCCGGACGCCACGCCCCCTTCCGATCCCACCCGCTCCCCCGCGTCCCCCGGCCCGCGCGAGCTGGGCCGCAGGGCCGTTCTCGGGGCCGCCGCCGCGGTGGCCGCGACACCGGCCCTGCTCGCCCTGTCCGCGCCCGCCTCCGCCGCCCCCGCCGACCACCGGCGCCCGCACCCGCGGCCCCGCCCGCGCTCCCGCCGGCTCGCGGCCGGCGGCGACCTGGGCCCGAACGTGCTGGTCTTCGACCCTTCGACGCCCGACATCCAGGCCAAGCTGGACGAGGTGTTCCGCAAGCAGGAGAAGGCCCAGTTCGACACCGGCCGTTACGCGCTGCTGTTCAAGCCCGGCACGTACCACGGGCTCAACGCGCAGATCGGTTTCTACACCTCCATCGCCGGCCTCGGCCTCTCCCCCGACGACACCACCATCAACGGTGACGTCACGGTCGACGCCGGCTGGTTCGACGGCAACGCCACACAGAACTTCTGGCGTTCGGCCGAGAACCTCGCTCTCGTCCCGGTGAGCGGCACCAACCGGTGGGCCGTGGCTCAGGCGGCCCCCTTCCGGCGCATGCACGTACGCGGCGGGCTCGACCTGGAGCCCACCGGGTACGGCTGGGCGAGCGGCGGCTACATCGCCGACTCTCGGATCGACGGCCAGGTGGGACCGTACTCCCAGCAGCAGTGGTACACCCGGGACAGCGCGATCGGCAGCTGGCTCAACGGCGTCTGGAACATGGTGTTCTCGGGTGTCGAGGGCGCCCCCGCGCAGAGCTTCCCCGACCCGCCGTACACCACGCTGGGCACGACCCCCGTCTCCCGCGAGAAGCCGTTCCTGTACCTGAGCGGGAGCGAGTACCGGGTCTTCCTGCCGGAGAAGCGGACCAACGCCCGCGGTGTCACCTGGGGCAACGGCACACCCCGCGGCACCTCGCTGCCGCTGTCGCAGTTCTACGTCGCCCACCCCGGCGACAGCGCGGCCACGCTCAACCAGGCGCTCGCGCAGGGCCTGCACCTGCTGCTCACGCCCGGGATCTACCACGTCGACCAGCCGATCCGGGTGGACCGCGCCAACACCGTCGTGCTGGGCCTCGGGTACGCCACGCTCGTCCCGGACAACGGCGCCACCGCCGTGAAGGTCGCCGACGTCGACGGCGTACGCCTCGCGGGCTTCCTCATCGACGCGGGTCCGGTCAACTCCGCCACCCTGCTGGAGGTCGGGCCGAACGGGGCGTCGAAGGACCACTCCGCCAACCCGACCACCGTGCAGGACGTGTTCGTGCGCATCGGCGGCGCCGGGGCCGGCAAGGCCACCACCAGCATGGTGATCAACAGCCGGCACACCATCGTCGACCACACCTGGATCTGGCGCGCCGACCACGGTACGGGGGTCGGCTGGGAGACCAACCGGGCCGACTACGGGCTCGTCGTCAACGGCGACGACGTGCTGGCCACGGGTCTGTTCGTGGAGCACTTCAACAAGTACGACGTGCAGTGGAACGGGCAGCGCGGGCGCACGATCTTCTTCCAGAACGAGAAGGCGTACGACGCCCCGAACCAGGCCGCGATCCAGAACGGCTCGGTCAAGGGGTACGCCGCCTACAAGGTGGGCGACCGGGTCACCAGTCACGAGGGCTGGGGGCTCGGCAGCTACTGCTACTACAACGTCGACCCCACCATCGTGCAGCACCACGGCTTCGCCGCCCCGAACACGCCGGGGGTGAAGTTCCACGACCTGCTGGTGGTCTCGCTCGGCGGGGCGGGACAGTACGAGCGGGTCATCAACGACACGGGCTCGCCCACGTCGGGGACGTCCACGGTGCCGTCCACGGTCGTGTCGTACCCGTGAACCCGCTGAGCGGATGAGGAACTGCCGGTGGCCGTCACGGCGGGCCCAGCGCCCCGCCGCTGGTACAGGTCACTCCTGAGCACCGGGCCGCCCGTCGGCCACCGGCAGCCCCAACAGAGCATTGCACACTGCAAATTGGCGTGCCGGGCGACTACGGGGATTCGTCCCCGGGCCGCTCCCCGCCCCGGGGCTCGGGCCAGGGCGGCGGCGGGGTGCCGAAGCGCACGTCGACACGCTCGAAGCCCTTGAACGCCTCGGTCCGCGCGTACGCCCGGTAGGCGCGGTGGTCGCCCCTGGTCAGCCGCACCCGGTCGGTGAACGGGGTGAGCAGGCTGCGCGGCCACAGCCGCAGCACACGCACCGCGCTCACCTCGGCCGTCATCAGGAAGACCAGGGCGCCGAGGTAGATCCACGCCAGCAGGCCGAGGACGATCCCGAACATGCCGTACGTGGCGGTCGCACCGCGCAGCACGTCCTGGACGTAGTACGAGCCGGCCCACTGCAACGCCTGCCAGGCGCAGGCCCCGCCGAGCGCCGCGCCGTGCATGTGCCGCAGCGGCAGCCTGCAATGTGTCAGGACCCGGTAACTGAGCTGGAGCAGCGCTGCGTTGAGGACGACGGCGGCGATGCCGGCGCTCACCCGGATGCCGGTGCCGGGATCGGTCCCGAAGACGTTGACGGCGGAGACGGCGGTGGACAGCATCGTCGTCAGACACAGGCCGAGCGCCAGCACGGACAGGAACAGGGCGCCCTTGAGCCGGGAGCGGAACGGGTCGGGGCGGGCGTGCCGCGGCACCGCCCAGATCTTGTTCAGCGCGTGCTGCGCGGCCTGGGCGACGCCGAGCGCGCCGTAGAGGCTGCCCGCGACACCGGCGGCGAGGGCGAGGCCGTTGCCGTGGAAGGAGTGGATGTTCTCGCCGATCTGGTCGCCGAGGACGGGGAACTCGCCGAGCGCGGAGTCCAGCACGCTCCGTTGCAGGCCCGGATTGTCACTGAGCAGGGTGCCGAGGACGGCGACGAGGATCAGCAGGATCGGGAAGAGGGAGAGGAAGGTGTAGTAGGCGAGGAGGGCGGCGAGATAGGTGGCCTGGTCGTCGAAGAACTTGTAGACCACGGCGAGCGGCAGCCCCACCCAGCGGTGGCGTCGCTGGTACTCGTCGAACCGGGCCACCGCTCGCATGGGTGTCACACTCCGTCACCGCCGGGGGATCGCTGCGTACCCATCCTCTCCTTCCCCGCGGGGCGGGACGGGAGAGGGCGCGCGGGGAAGTCGGCGGGGCGGTTCGTCCGGGTGGCGAGGGTCAGGAGGTCACCGGGGCCGAGTGGTGGTCGTCGAGCAGGGGGTCCTCCGGTCCGGTCTCGGCCTTCCGTCCGCGCAGTGCCGTGGCCACCAGGAGCGCCGCCAGCAGCGCGGCGCCGCCGCAGACCACGAAGCCGATGCCGTAGCCGTGCCCCAGCGCGTCGAGCGCGTACGCGCGGGCGGCGCCCGGCGGGGAGGAGGCGGGCACCGAGTTGAGGGCCAGCGGTCCGCCCTCCGCGAGCACCTCGTGCGCCGCCGCCCTGGACTCCGCGTCCAGCGAGGAGGCCCCCGCCAGCGTCCCGCTCACACGGGACGCGGCCTGGCTGAGCGCCACCGCGCCGATCACGGCGGGGCCGAGGGTGAAGCCGAAGTCGCGCAGCAGATTGGTCGCGGCGCTCGCCATGCCCGCGAGCGGCACCGGCACCGTGTTGACGGCCGTGGCGGTGATCGACGACACCGTGAGGGCGAACCCGCAGCCGACCAGGCCCAGGGGCAGGATCAGCGAGGTCAGCGCCCGGTCGTCGACGTCCAGGGTGGCGGCGAGGAAGTCACCGGCCGCCATCAGCGCCAGGCCCCCGGTGAGCAGCACCCGTGCGTGCAGGCGGTGCAGCAGCCGGGAGGTGAGCGGGGTCAGGGCCGGGGTGATGGCGTTGAGCAGCAGGAAGGCGAAGGCGGTCCGCATCGGGCTCTGGTGCTGGATCGGGCCGAGCCGGATGCTCGCCGCGTAGGCCGTGCCCAGGAAGCTGAACATGCCCACGACCGCGACGACGGACGCGACGGCGAAGGAGCGGTTGCGGAACAGTTCCAGCCGCAGCAGCGGCGAGCGGGCCCGGCGTTCGGCGGCGAGGAACAGGGCGAGGAAGACGGCCGCGAGGACGAAGGCGACGACCACGGGGGCCGAGCCCCAGCCGTCCTCCGGCCCCTGGATGACGGCGTAGAGCAGGGCGAACAGGCCGACGCCGATGGCGAGTTGCCCGCCGATGTCCAGGGAGCGCCCTTCCGGGGAGCGGGAGTCCGTGGCCAGCAGCCCGCTGACCAGCGCGCTGACCGCGGCCAGGACGACCACCACGACGAACGCCGAGCGCCAGGAGCCGTACGTTCCGGTGATGCCGCCGATCAGCGGGGCGAGGAAGCCGCCCGCGGACAGGCTGGACGCCCACAGGGCGATGGACCGGGCGCGCTGGGCGCCGGTGCGGGTGCCGGCCGCGATCATGGCGAGGGAGGTCGGGAAGAGTGCGGCCGCGCCGAGCCCGGCCAGTGCCTGGCCCGTCCAGAGCTGGTGGATGCCGGTGGCGGTGGCGGCGACCACCTCGCCCGCGCACAGCAGCGCGGCACCGCCGACGAGGAGCCGTTTGCGGCCGAAGAGGTCGCCGAGGACGCCGAAGGAGAGTTCGAGGACGGCGACGGGCAGCAGGAACGCGTCCGATATCCAGGTCAGCTGGGAGCCGACGGGACGCAGGTGTTCCTGGAAGAGACCGTTGAGGGTGGCCGGCATGGCGAGGCCGATCTGCGCCAGGCAGACGGCGAGACAGCCGGCGAGGAGCGTACCGAGGGGCAGCGAGCCGCGCGGCGCCGCGGAGGTGTCGGACATGGGCGTTCCCAGGGTCGGGGGACGGACGGGGCGGGTGCGGTGCGGTGCGGAAGGGCCGGTGACGGTGGCGACGATCAGTGCACTGAAGGAACGGCTCGGGGGAATGTAGGGCCGTTTTCTCACCGCAGTCAATGGAGTGCACAACATCACGGCGCACGGGATGCACGGGACGCACCGCACGTGGGGCGTCGCCCGGCAGACGGGAACGGAGAGACAGGCCCCTGGTACTCCGCGTCGTCCGAACGCCTTCGGCATCACCTTCGACGGCCGGCTCTCCGCAGCCCGTCAGTGACCCCGACGACCCTGGTGGCACCGCTCGTTCGACAGACCCTCGCCGCTGTCCGGAATCATGATCCGGTCCGGTGTGCGGGTGCTGACGGCTCGGGCCGTCCCGGCCTTGGTTCCTTGGTCACGGGTGCCTCGCCCGGCGCAGCAGGCGGTCCATGTTCTCGCGGCCGGCCCTGTCGGTGGGGGTCTGGACGACGAGACGGATGCCGGGGTGGTCGGTCAGGTCCATGCCGGTGGCACGCAGGCTCACTTCACCGATCCCCGTGATGTCGTAGCGCTTGTCGCACAGGTGCGGTGGGGCGACGTCGTGCGTGGCCCAGAGCCGGGAGAACAGCGGGCTGGCGGTGCGCAGACGGGTGACGAAGTCCTGCCATCGCGGGTCGCCCGCGTTCTGGCTGTAGCGATAGCGCAACCCTGCCACGGCCTCGGGCGCCTGCTCCTCGCGGTTGACGATGCGGTACCGGCCCTCCGGTGCCGCGAAGAGGTGCCAGAGGGTGTTGCGCCTGCCGGGCGGAGCACTGACCAGAGCGGGGTGCAGGGCCGCGTAGGCACGGTTCCAGCGCAGCACGTCGGTGCGGGCGTCGGCCAGCATGGCGGGCAGCGGGTCCAGGGCCTCCAGGACGGTGTCGAGGTGGCCGGGGAGTTCGGCGGGCGGATCGCTGGTGACCGGAGGCTGGGGGACCTCGGCCAGACGGTAGAGGTGGTCGCGTTCGGCGGTGTCCAGCAGCAGTGTGCGGGCCACCGCGTCGAGCACCTGGGAGCTGACGTTGATCGGCCTCCCCTGTTCCAGCCACGTGTACCAGGTGATGCCGACACCGGCCAGCTGGGCGACCTCCTCGCGGCGCAGTCCGGGGGTGCGCCGCCGGTCTCCCGGGAGGATGCCGACGTCCTCGGGTGAGACCCGTGCGCGTCGTGAGCGAAGGAACTCGCGCAGTTCGGTCCGATGCGTGGTCGTGGGCACCTGTCCACTGTGCCAGAGCCGGGAGGTGCCGGCCTGGTGCTGCCAGTACCAGTATCAGCAGGCTTCTGGCACCGGTGTCCGCACAAGACGCAGGCTCGTACCGCCTGTGTTCCCCAGGACGTTCCCTTCGGAACGCCCCCCCCAGCTGAACGGACGACGAGTTCCATGAGCAACGCATTTCACAACAAGGTCGCGGTCGTGGCGGGTGGAAGTGCCGGTATCGGCCACGTCACCGCGCGGAAGATCGTTGAAGGGGGCGGCACCGTCTACATCACGGGACGGGACCAGGACACCCTGACGGCGGCGGCCACGGACATAGCGGGTGATGTCGTCGGGGTGCGGGCCGACTCGCGCTCGGCCGACGATCTCGACCGGCTCTTCGCGCAGGTGGAGCGGCGCAGCGGCCGGCTGGACGTGCTGGTCGTCAACGCGGCGGCGATCGCGACCGCACCGCTGGGAACCATCACCGAGGACGTCATCAGGTCGGTCTTCGACGTCAACATCACCGGCACGATCATGACCGTCCAGAAGGCGCTGCCGCTGCTGGCGGACGGTGGTGTCATCGTCCTCATCGGCTCGATGGCCGCTCACAAGGCGTCGCGCGGGCGGAGTCTCTACGCGGCCTCCAAGGCCGGGGTCCGCGCTCTCGCCCGTACCTGGGCCCTTGAGCTGGCCCCACGCGGGATCCGGGTGAACGTGGTGAGCCCGGGCCCGACGGATACGCCCGGTATGGCGCAGCTGGCCGCCACCGCAGAGGAGCGCGAGGCGCTCATCACCACGATGGGCACCGGAACCCCGATGACCCGGGCCGGTACCGCGGAAGAGGTCGCCGCCGTGGTCGCCTTCGTCGCCTCGGACGCGGCCTCCCACGTCAACGGCGCCGACTACCAGGTCGACGGTGGTTACGGCCAGGTCTGACACCTCGCGGGGCTGTCAGCCGACCGTCGTTCGGCGGATCTCGGGGACGGTCGACGTGACCGGTACCGGCGTCCAGGCAGTCCGTCCCCACTCACCGGATGGCTCACGAAACCGCCACGGAGTACTAGAGCGCCGGGACCGTTTCGATGAGGCGGCGGGCGGTGTCCCGGGCGGGGGCGTCCAGGAGGGCGTGCACCGTGCGGAACGTCTCCTCCGCGCGGGCCGCCGGCCAGTCGTCGGGCAGGTGGCGCACGGGGAGCCGGGGGTCG
The DNA here is from genome assembly GCF_000725625.1 of Streptomyces sp. NRRL F-6676. Classification (GTDB taxonomy): domain Bacteria; phylum Actinomycetota; class Actinomycetes; order Streptomycetales; family Streptomycetaceae; genus Streptomyces. The sequence continues at coordinate 139,185 of NZ_KL647084.1, read as the reverse complement.
CCGCGGATGATGCCGAGCCACTCGGTCGCCAGGCGCAGCCGGGCGGCGAGGGCGTCACCGCCGGCCGAGGCGGCGCCGCCGGTACGCAGGGGGCGCCAGGACTCGTCGAACTCCCGGTAGCGCGCGGCGAGTCCGGGAACGTCCCAGGTGTCGTGGATCATCTCGGCGATGTCCATGCCCGCGTCCGCGGTGGCGCGGAAGACCTTCACATGGGCACCGAGGCCCAGTTCGCCCACGAGACCGGAGACGTCGATCTCGCCCGGCGCCAGCCACAGCCCGCTGAACAGCGGCCCGAACCCGGCCCAGGTGAGCTGGGAGCGCAGGTCGTGCCGCTGGCGCTGCCAGGACTCGGGGAGGGAGAAGCCGAGGAGCGTCCAGGTGCCGTCCCAGTCGCGGTTGACGGCGCCGGTCTTCCAGATCCGCCGCTCGCCGTCGCGCAGGATGGCCTCCGACCGTCCGGTGAGGCCCACGTACGTGCGCCGCCCCTCCCGCTGCCTGCGCAGCAGCCCCCGGCCGACCATCCGGGTGAGCGTGGACCGGGTGGCCTGTTCGCCGACCCCGACGCTGCGGAACACCTCGATGACGCTCCCGGTGTACACGCAGACTCCGCGCCCGAGCACCTCGTCGCCGAGGAAGGTGAGCATGAGGGACTGGGGACGGGGGGTGCCGGACACCGGCCCAGGTTACGACGCCGGATCGACCCCGTGTCACGAGGCGGGCGGGTCGTTCCGGCCCGGGTGCCGTACGACCTCCAGCAGGTCGTCGCGGTCGGCCAGCGTCTCCAGGGAGAGCGTGCGGTAGCCGTGGGTGTCGAAGAGGACCGTGATCCGGTCGCCCTCCTCGCTGAGGATCGTGCCCTCGCCCCACTGTTCGTGCCGCACCTGGGCGCCGACCGGGTACTCCGCGGCGGCGGGGTGGGACGCGGGCGGCTCCCCGGTGCCGGTCCCCTCCCGCTCGGCCGCCTCGCAGACGTCGCAGTCGCCGCAGGGCGCCTCGTACTCCTCGCCGAAGTAGCCGAGCAGGAAGCGCCGTCGGCAGCCGGTGGTCTCGGCGTAGGCGCGGGCCATGGCGACACGGGACCTGTCGGTGCGCCGGTGGGCCTCGGCCGTCTCCTCGGCCCGGGCCACGGCGGCGCCGGGCGGTGTGCCGGGGTCGGGGGCCACCTCGCCGCCGGCGCCGGTGGTGACCGTGCCGGCCTCCTCGAGGAGGTTCACCGCGGTGGTGACGCGGTTCCTCGACAGTCCCGTGTCCGCGCGCAGTCCGTCCAGGTCCGCGGGGTCCTCGCCGTGTTCGTGGACGGCGCCGGCGACCTCGGCGAGGGTGTCGTGGCCGGGGGCGCGGCCGGCGAAGTACGTCTGCATGCCGGTGTCCTGCGGCCGGTAGTGCAGCGCGGCCAGGGCGGGCCGCCCGTCGCGGCCGCAGCGGCCGATCTCCTGGTAGTACGCGTCCAGGGACCCCGGCAGCGCCGCGTGCAGCACGAACCGTACGTCCTCCTTGTCGATGCCCATGCCGAAGGCGGAGGTCGCCACGACGACGTCCGCCGCGCCGGAGAGGAACGCGTCGTGGATACGGGCGCGTTCGGCGGCCTTCAGCCCTGCGTGGTACGCCTCGGCGGCAAGGCCCAGCGCGGCCAGCTCCTCGGCCCAGCGCTCGGTGTCCTTGCGGGTGGCGGCGTAGACGAGCCCGGGCTTCGGCTGGGCGGCGGCCTGTTCGACGACGGCCCGGCGGCGGTCGTCCTCGTCCCGGTGGCGGGTGACCTCCAGCCGGATGTTGGGCCGGTCGAAGTCGGTGACCAGCTCGCGCGGCCGTTCCATGCCGAGCCGTTCGACGATCTCGCGGCGCACGGGCGGCGCGGCGGTCGCCGTGAGCGCCAGCAGCGGCGGCCGGCCGATCCGCCGCGCGGCCCGTTCCAGACGCAGGTAGTCGGGGCGGAAGTCGTGGCCCCAGGAGGTGACGCACTGGGCCTCGTCGACGACGAGGAGCGCGGGGCGGGCGGCGGCGAGCCGGTCGAGGACGTCGTCCTTGGCGAGCTGTTCCGGGGAGACGTACACGAAGCGGGCCTCGCCCCGTTCGACCGCCTGCCAGGCCTCCTCGGTCCGCGCGGCGGTGAGGTCTGAGTTGACGGCGACGGCACCGGTGTCCGGGGGCAGACCGGCGATCTGGTCGCGTTGCAGGGCGAGCAGCGGCGAGACGACCACGACGGGCCCGTCCAGGAGGAGGCCGGGCACCTGGTAGATGGCGGACTTCCCGGAGCCGGTCGGCATCACGACGAGGGTGTCGGTGCCGGCGAGTACCGCCTCCATGGCGGTGAGCTGGGCGGAATGGAGATGGTCCCAGCCGAAGACGTCCGCGGCGGTGGCGCGCAGGCGGGCGGTGTCGTCGTCCGCCCGCGGTGGTCCGTTCCGGCCCATGGCCCGCTCCCTGGTGTCGCGCGTGCTCCGGCTCTGCGAGGGGGTGGGGTACCCGGGGCGGCGCTCACCAGTCGTCCGCCCGGCCGCCCGCCGCGCGGGTCAGCAGGGCGGCCGTGGTGTGCGGGTCGGCGTGCGGGAAGGCGTGGGCGCCGGGGAGGAGGACGGGGGTGCCGTGCGGGGCGCGGTCGGCCAGGGTGCGGATCCAGCCGGGCGGGCTGAGCGCGTCGTGCTCGCCGCCGGCCACGGTGACGGGGCAGGTCACCGCGGGCAGGGTGTCCTCGGGGGCGTCGGCCTGGGCCGAGCGGAGGTACCGCACGAGACGGGGGGTGCCGGCCCTGGCGTAGGACGGCAGCAGCGTGGGCAGTACGGCGGGCGACTCCCACCAGGCGGTACGGGCGAACGCGCGGGCCAGCGGCAGTGGGCGCCGCAGCGCGGGCGGAAAGGTGGGGGCGAGCAGCACCAGGGCGTGCACCCGCTCCGGAGCCAGCGTGGCGGCGCGGAGCGCGACCTGGGCGCCGGTGGAGTGCCCGGCGAGCACGACGGGCGGCCCGGCGGTACCGGCCAGCCACCGGGCCACCGTGGCGGCGAGCGGTGCCAGGGCCGAGGGGCAGACGGGCCCCCTCGGGTCGTCGTAGCCGGGGAGGTCCAGCAGCCGTACGGGGCCGTGGGCGGCGCGGCAGCGGGTAGTGCGCCGCAGGTAGCCGGGGGCGCCCAGGCCGGGGACGAGCACCACGGGGCGGCCGTCGGTGCCCGGGCGGCCGGAGCCGCCGGCCGACCCGCCCCGCGCACCCGCCCTTGCGGGCCGCTTCGTCGACACCCGGCGACGGGTACCCCGCCTCCGGACAGAAAAAAGAGCCCCGGCCGGACGGGGGAGGCCGGCCGGGGCTCGTCCAGGGTGACATACGGAGGGCGGTCGCCTCGCGGCGAATGGCTCCATGGGGCTTCAGCCGAACGATCTTCCCCATGGGCGGAGGGTGAGGCCCGGGGACACTGTTCCCTCCGCAGTCACGTAGGTAGGAACGGCCACGGATGCGGGTTTGTTCCACCGCTCGCCACGCCCACGAGGTGAGCTGAACCACAGCGCCCCTCGAAGGGTGCGAGGGCGGGTGGATCCGCGGCTCCGCCGCACACCGTTTCGCCCCGCCCCCGCGCCGTCGCTTAGGTTGGTGGCGCGAATGTGCGGGTGAGAAGGCGAGAGGGCGGATGTCAGGCGTGCCGGGCGGTGCCTACGAGCGCATGCTGTCACTGGCGGTGGCGGCGCTGCACGAGCGGGATCCCGACCAGATGTGGCCCCTGGTGGCCGAGACGCTGCCCGCGCTGTGCGGTGGCGAATCGCTGATCTACAAACTCGGCGAGTGGGACGGCGCGGAAGGGGAGATCGGCCTCCCGGCCGCCCTGCCGCCCGAGGCGCTCGGCGCGGGCGCGCTGACACTGCTGCGCGAGGGGTACCCCTTCGCGCGGCACTACGGGACGGGCGCCGACCGGACGCCGGTGACCGCGCGCCGGGCGGCCGGCCGCGCCTGGTCCGCCTCCCCGACGGCGGACATGCTCGGCCGGGTCATGGACGCCGACCACGTCCTGGCCATTCCCCTGCCCCGGCCGGTGGCCCCCGTCACCGGCTGCCTCCTCTACCGTCCGGGCGCGGACTTCACCGAGGACGAACTGCGGCTCGCGGAGCGGATCCAGCCCCTGCTCGCCGCGGTCGAGGAGCAGCGCGGACTGCTGGGCCGCTGGCGCGCGACCACGGTCGGGGGCGAGCGGTCCACGGACGCCGGACGTCCGTCACGCACCGCCGCGTACGAGGACCGGACCGCCGCCTACGAGGACCGCTTCCCCACCCCCGAGGACCTGACCGCCGAGTGCCGCCTCACCCCGCGCGAGGTCACCGTCCTGCTGCTGCTCGCCGAGGCGCTGACCGCGGACGCGATCGGCCGCCGGCTCGGCATCTCCCCCCGTACCGTGCACAAACACGTCGAGAACCTCTACCGCAAGCTCGGCACCCGGGACCGCGTCGACACCGTCCTCAGGGCGCAACGCCTCGGTCTGCTCCCGGTGCCCGCCCCCGGCGCCTGAAGCCGAGCCCCGCGTTCCCCCTCCCCCTCCCCCGACACTGCCAGGCCCCGCCGTCCGGCGCCCATACGCACTTCTACGCATGGCGCGCGGCGTCCGCGCCGGTCATGGTGGTGCCCTTCCCAGGACCCGCTACGGGGGGCGGGTCCTGGACGAAGCCATGTCCGGGAACCCATGTCCGGGAACCCGCCCGCGGTGACGCGTGTCGGCCCCGCGGCCGTGCCGCGCGCTCAGCCCTCGCCCGCCCCGCGCGCCCCACCCGTGCTGTCCCGTTCGATCAGGCGCGGCACCGGCACCTGCACCGTCCGCGCCGGGCCGCCGTCCAGCAGGGCCATCAGCTCGCCCGCGGCGGTGCGGCCGAAGCCGACGGTGTCGCGGGACAGGGCCGACAGCCAGGGCTTGACCAGACGGCACAGGGCGGAGTCCTCCCAGGACACCACCGAGAGGTCCGCCGGCACGGCGAAGCCCAGTTCCGTGGCGGCGGCGAGCCCGGCGACGGCCATCACGTCGTTGTCGTAGACGAGCGCGGTCGGGGGCGCGGCGGCGCCCAGGACGCGGCGGGTGGCGGCGGCACTCTCCGCGTCGGAGTAGTCGGTGGTGACGGAGCCGGCCTCGGCCGCCGGGCCGTGCCGCGCGGCCTCGGTGCGCAGGGCCCGCATCCGGCGCTCGGTGTGGGCGAGCTGGGGCAGCCCGGCGATGTGCACGATGCGCCGATGCCCGAGCGCGTACAGCCGGTCCACCAGCGCGGCCATCGCGCCGGCGTCGTCGGCCCACACCGTGGAGGTGCCCGGCCGGCGGGCGTCGGGGCCGCCGCCGATCACCACGGCGGGCAGGCCGAGTTCGCCGAGGAGGTCGGGCCGGGGGTCGTCGGCGCGCGGATCGACCACCAGCACGCCGTCCACCCGGTGCTCGGCCCACCAGCGGCGGTAGACCGCGCACTCGTCCTCGACGCTCTCCACCACCTGGAACAGCAGCCCGAGATGACGCTCGGCCAGCACCTCCTGGATGCCCGAGATGAGCTGGAGGAAGAACGAGTCGACGCCGAGTGTGTCGGCGGGGCGGGCCACGACGAAGCCGACGGTGGCCGCGCCCTCCCCGGAGAGCTGACGGGCGGCCGTACTGGGCCGCCAGCCGAGCTGCTCCGCGACCCGGCGCACCCGTTCGCGGGTGACCTCGGAGACTCCGGGGCGTCCGTTGAGCGCGAAGGAGACCGCGCTCTCGGAGACCCCCGCGCGCCGCGCGATGTCCTTCATCGTCGGCCGTCGGGCCGGTGACCGTCTGGCCGGCATCGGTGCCACTCCCTCTCGCCCGGGTCGGAGAACGTCTCGGGGAACGTACCGCGCAACATACAACACCCCGGAGGAACTAATGCGCTTCAGTGATCAAGGCTAAAGCGCATTAGCGATCTCCCGCAAGGGTGCATCCGCAAACCGCTGACCTGCGTGGACGGGCTACTAATGCATTTAGCTCCGCCTAATGCATTGACGCGGCTCGGCGGTGCGCGGCAGGGTCGCTGCCGTCACCTTTTCCGACACCGCAAGGGAGCCGTGTCACCGTGCCCCTCTCCCGCAGAGCCCTCGCCGCCGCTGCCGCCGTCGCCGTCGTCCTGCCGCTGAGTGCCTGCGGCTCCGGGGACGACGGGGGCGGTTCGACCGACGCCTCCGGAAAGGTCGAGGGCGACATCACGTTCCAGACCTGGAACCTCCGGGCCAACTTCAAGTCGTACTTCGAGGGACTGGTCTCCGACTTCGAGAAGAAGTACCCGGGCACCCATGTGAAGTGGGTGGACCAGCCCGCCGAGGGCTACGCCGACAAGATCAGCGCGGACGCGGCCGGCGGCACCCTGCCCGATGTCGTCAACGTCTCCCCCGACCTGGTCGCCCCGCTCGCCAAGGCCGGTCTCGCGCTCGACCTGGACAAGGCCGCGTCGAAGTACCGGAAGGAGTACCTGTCCGGCGCCTGGGCGAGCCATCAGGTCCCGGGCATGAACGGCACGTACGCCTTCCCCTGGTACCTCAACACCGGCCCGCTCTTCTACAACAAGGCGCTGTTCAAGAAGGCCGGCCTCGATCCGGCCCAGCCGCCGAAGACGTACGACGAACTCTTCGCCGACGCGCTGAAGATCTCTGACAAGACCGACGGCAAGGTCGCCACCCTCGCCAACGTGCCCACCATCGAGGACTTCGGCCGCTACGGGGTCCCGCTGATGAACAAGGAGGGCACCGGGTTCACCTTCAACGACGCCAAGGGGGTCGAACTCCTCACCAAGTACAAGGAGTTGTACGACGCCAAGGCCCTCGACCCGCAGGCCCTGACCGCCACCCCCGAGTCGTCGGGCCGGAAGTTCCTCACCGAGGCCGTCGCCATGAACCCCGGCAGCGCCCTGGACCTCGGCAACTTCAAGAAGCAGGCGCCGCACCTGTACAAGAACATCGGCATCACCGACCAGATCACCAGCACCGGCCACGTCAACATGTACGTGATGGGCGTGATGGTGAACTCCAGGACCAAGCACACACCGGCCGCGGTGGCCTTCGCGCACTACGTCACCGACGCCGAGCACCAGATGTCGTTCGCCAAGAAGGTCGCCATCTTCCCCAGCACCGCGGGCTCCCTCCAGGACCCGTACTTCACCAAGGAGGACGGCACCGACGAGACCCGGGTACGGGTGGCCTCCGCCAAGTCGCTGAAGACCGCGGTGAACTACACACCGGTGCTGTTCAGCGACCAGATGAAGACGGAGCTGGGCAACTCGGTGGCCAGGGCGCTCCAGGGCAAGCAGAGCCCCAAGGAGGCGCTGGACGACGCCGTGAAGGCCTGCGACCGGCTGCTCCAGCAGCAGGGCTGAGGCACACGATGGCCACCTCCACCGTCACCCGCCCCCGGCGCCCGGACCGCCGCCCGGGCCCGCTGGGGCGCCTGGGCCGGCTGGCCCGCCCCGGCGGACCCGAGGGCCGGACACCGCGCCCGGCGGTCCGGATACGGCGCCAACTGGCCACCAGCCCCTGGCTGTTCGCCGCACCCGGGCTGCTCGTCACCGCCGTCTTCATCCTGTACCCGTTCGTCTCCACGGTGCTCAACTCCTTCACCGACCGCCGCACCCTGGTCCCCGGTCACTTCGTCGGGCTCGCCAACTTCCGCGAGCTGCTGCACGACGACATGTTCTGGATCGGGCTGCGCAACAGCACGCTGTACGTCCTCGGTGTCGTTCCGGCGCTGGTGGTCCTGCCGTTGCTGCTCGCGCTGCTGGTGCGGCGGAACATCCCCGGCATCGCCTTCTTCCGGTCCGCCTTCTACACCCCGGTCGTCGCCTCGATCGTCGTGGTGGGGCTGATCTGGGTGTGGCTGCTGGACGAGCGCGGCCTCGTCAACTCGCTCCTCGAAACGATCGGGGTGGGCAAGGTCGGGTTCCTCAGCGACCAGTGGCTGCTGCTGCTCAGCGCCATGGCGGTCACCGTGTGGAAGGGCCTCGGCTACTACATGATCATCTATCTCGCGGCACTCGCCAACGTGCCGCGCGAACTGCACGAGGCCGCCGCGGTGGACGGCGCGGGCGCGGTGCGCCGCTTCTTCACCGTCACGGTGCCGGCCCTGCGCTCCACGATGGTGCTGGTGGGCGCGCTCTCCTCGGTCGCCGCGTTCAAGGTGTTCTCCGAGGTGTACCTGATGGCGGGCCCCAACGGCGGCCCCGCGGGCGAGGACACCACCCTGGTCATGCTGGTGCAGCGCACCGGCACGGGCCTCACCGGCCGGGTCGGCTACGCCTCCGCCCTCTCACTGGTCGTCTTCGTCGTCGCCGTCGTCCTGATGCTGCTGGTGCTGCGCGCCGACCGGAGGGAGGAGACATGAGCACCGTCGAGAAGCCGCCCACCCCTGTCCGTGAGCGCCGCCGGATCACCGACGAGCACGGCCGCCGGGTCCGCGGCTGGGAACTGGCCCTGCGCTACGTGCTGCTGCTCGCCGTACTGGCGCTGACCATCGGCCCGTTCCTGTGGCAGCTGTCCACGTCCCTCAAGGGGCCGACGGAGGACATCTTCACCTCCCCGCCGAAGTTCCTGCCCAGCGATCCCACCCTGCACAACTACGCGCGGGTCGCGGACACCATCCCGGTCTGGGACTACGTCCTGAACTCCCTGAAGGTGGCCGCCGCCAACGTCGTCACCAACTGCGTCGGTTCGGCGCTCGCGGGCTACGCGCTGGCCCGGCTGCGCTACCGGGGCCGCCGGGCCGCCACGCTGGTGTTCATCCTCGCGATGCTCGTGCCGGCGGAGGGCATCATCATCGCCCAGTTCACGACCATGCGGGAACTCGGCCTGAACAACACGCTCATCGGCGTCGTCCTGCCCGGCTCCGTCGGCGCGCTCAACGTGCTGCTCATGCGCAACGCCTTCCTCAACCTGCCGTACGAGATCGAGGAGGCGGCGTACGTCGACGGCGCCAACGTCTGGCAGCGGTTCCGGCGGGTGGCGCTGCCCTCGGTGCGGGGCACCCTGGCCGTCGTCGCGATCTTCGCGTTCATGTTCTCCTGGGACGACTTCCTCTGGCCGCTCATCGTGCTCAGCGATCCGTCCAAGTTCACCCTGACCATCGGCCTGAACTATCTGCACGGCACCTTCGCCAACGACGAACGTCTCGTGGCGGCCGGCACCATCATCGCCGTGGCCCCGCTGATCGTCCTGTTCGCCTGCCTCCAGCGGTACTTCTTCCGCGGCGTCGGCGAGGGCGCCGTCAAGGGCTGACCTCCCACCTCCGCGCACTCCTTCCGCCTCCCCCGCGTCCAAGGACACGTATGCCTGTGCCTGCTGCCGTGCGCTTCGGCGTCAACTACACCCCGAGCGAAGGGTGGTTCCACCACTGGCTCGACTTCGACCTGGACTCCGTACGGGCGGACCTGGACTCCGTCGCGGCGCTGGGCGCCGACCACATCCGGGTGTTCCCGCTCTGGCCCTACTTCCAGCCCAACCGCACCCTGATCCGCCCCCGTGCCGTCGAGGACCTGGTACGGCTGGTGGACGCGGCCGCCGAGCGCGGGCTCGACGTCAACGTGGACGGGTTGCAGGGGCACTTGAGCAGCTTCGACTACCTCCCGGCCTGGACCCGCACCTGGCACCGGCGCAATCTGTTCACCGACCCCGAGGTGCTCGACGGCCAGGCGGCCTATCTCCGCACGCTCGCCGCCGCCCTCGCCGGCCGGCCGGGCTTCCTCGGCATGACGCTGGGCAACGAGGTCAACCAGTTCTCCGCGGGACCGCACCCCGACCCCGACCGCGCCACCTCCGAGCAGATCGACGCCTGGCTGACGCGCATGCTCACGGCCTGCGAGGAGGGTGCCCCCGGGGCGCTGCATCTGCACGCCGAGTACGACGCCACCTGGTACCAGGACGACATGCCGTTCACCCCCGCCCAGGCGGCCCGGCACGGCGCCATGACGGCCGTGCACTCCTGGGTCTTCGACGGCACCGCCCAGCGCCACGGCCGTGCCTCGGTGCCCACCGAGCACCACGCCGCCTATCTGATCGAGCTGAGCAAGGCGTGGGCCGACGACGTGCGGCGGCCGGTGTGGCTCCAGGAAGTCGGCGCGCCCGCCCCGCTCGTTCCGGCCGAGCACGCGGCGGCCTTCACGGAGGCGACGATCGCCGCCGCCCTGGACTGCCCCGGGCTGTGGGGCATCACCTGGTGGTGCTCGCACGACGTCTCCCGCGCCCTCGCCGACTTCCCCGAACTCGAGTACGGGCTCGGCCTGCTGACCAACGACCGGCGGCCGAAGCCGAGCGCGGAGGTGTTCGCCCGCGCAGCCCGGGAGCACACCCGCGCCCCGAAACCGCGCACCACGGCCCTGGTCGTCCCCGCCGACCCCGCCGCCCGGTCCCGGTGCGCGCCGGGCGGCGCCGTGTTCGAGGCGTTCTTCCGGCTGACCGCCGACGGTGCCCGCCCGACCACCGTGCTGGACAGCCGCGCGGACGACGCTCACCATCTCGCCACGCGCGGCATCACCGAGGTCGTCACGCCCGACGCGGTGCTGCCCTCGGCCTAGGGCAGCACGCCCTCGCCCACAGAACCCTCATGAGCCCGCACCACCCCCATGAGCCCGCGCCACCCCCATGAGGTACTCCCCCACCCCCGAGGAGGAACCGCCATGACCCCCACCAGACGCACCGTCCTGTTCACCGGCGCCGCCACCGCGACCGCCGCCCTGCTGCCGTCGCTCCCGGCGGCGGCCGACGCCCCCACGGCCCCCGGTGCCCTCCCCGCCGCGACCCCGCCCCTCGCCTCCTACTGGTACCCGGGCTCGCTGCCCTCCGGCGAGCCCGGCGCCGGGATCACCTGGCGGAGTCTGCGCGGCTGGAGCGCCGACGACGACCCCGACCTGGCGTTCAACGCCTCCACCGTGCCGCTCGCGCCCCGCTTCACCCCGGCCCCGGTCAACACCACCGCCCGCGCCGGGCAGGCCCGTGTCCAGTCGCTGGTCTCCTTCGGGCCCACCTCGGGCAACCCCTCGCAGGGCTCGGCCACCGCCGACTCCTACGCGCTCACCCACTGGGCGTACCTCGACGAGCTGGTGTTCTGGGGCGGCTCGGCGGGCGAGGGGCTGATCCTCGCCCCGAACGCGCCGATCGTGGACGCCGCCCACCGGCACGGGGTGCGGGTCCTCGGCAACATCTTCCTGCCGCCCGTCGCCTACGGCGGGCAGCTGCGGTGGACGCGTGACCTGGTGCGGACCGACGCCGACGGGCACTATCCGCTCGCCGAGCGACTGGTCGCGGTGGCCGCCGCCTACGGCTTCGACGGCTGGTTCGTCAACGCCGAGACCGGGGGCGGGGACGCCGCGCTGGGCGCCGCCATGCTCGGCTTCGTCACGGAGCTGAAGTCCCGGGCGGCGGCCCGGGGGCAGCGCGTGACCTGGTACGACGCGATGACGGTGGACGGCTCGGTGAGCTGGCAGGGGGCGCTGAACAGCCGCAACGAGGCGTTCTTCGCGACGGCCGACGACATGTTCGTGGACTTCCGCTGGTCGGCGTCCTCCCTCGCCTCCTCCGGACAGCTCGCCGAGCGACTGGGCCGGGACCGCTACGCGTTGTGGGCCGGGGTGGACGTCGAGGCGAGCGGCTGGAACCGCTCGGTGAACTGGGACGCGATCGTCCCGGCCGATGCCCCGCACGTCACCTCGCTCGGCTTCTACCGGCCCGAGTGGACCCGCAACCACCTGCCCGCCGGGCACACCCCGGCCGACTTCCACGCCGCCGACGACCGCTTCTGGACCGGCCGTTCCCTCGACCCGGCCCACCCGGACACCACGGACCCCTGGCGGGCCCCGGCGCTGTCCGTCGCCGACCGCTCGACGGTGACCTCGGTACCATTCGCGAGCACCTTCAACACCGGCCACGGACTGCGCTGGTACGAGCGGGGCCGGGTCACCTCGGACACGCCCTGGAACCACCTGGGCCTCCAGGACCGGCTGCCGTCCCGGCGCTGGGTGGTGCGCACCGACGGGCAGCGGCCCGCGGTCGCCTTCGACTTCGCGGACGCCTGGCGGGGCGGCAGCAGCGTCCTGGTCTCCGGGACGCTCACCGCGCCCGTCACCCTCGACCTGTACGCGACGCGGCTGCCACTGCGCGGCGGCACGGTCGTCGAGCTGACCTACCGGGACGACGGCGGGGCGGCGGCCGGTGTGGAGCTGGCGGTGGCCACCGCCGAGCCGACGGCCGGGGCGGCGCCCCCGTACACGTATCTGCCGGTACGGCACAGCCGGGGGGCCACGGGCGGCTGGCGGACCGCCGCCGTACGGCTGCCGGGGCACTCCGGGACGGTGCACGCGCTGGGTGTCCGGCTCACCGCGGCCGACGGGTCACCGGTCGCCTGGCGGCTGGGCGGTCTCGCCGTACGGCACGGCGACCGGCCGGCCGCGCGGCCCAAGGCGCCCACCGGGCTGCGGGTCACCGCGGCCTCGGGCGGCGACCTGCGGTTCGCGTGGCGGCCGGCGCGCGGGCAGGTGCGGCAGTACACCCTGCACCGGGTGCTGCCCGACGGCACCCGGCGGTTCCTCGGCGGCACCTGCCAGCACGCGTTCTTCGTGCCCGGGCTCGTACCGGCGGAGGGGGAGGAAAGGGCACGGTTCGAGGTGCGTACGGTGGGGGAGGTCTACACCACATCGTCCCCGGCCCACGTCACCCACACCTGGTGACCCGCACTTGTTTGTCCAGACCCATGGAGAGCAACACGCATGCATGACGACCGCAGCCTCGTGGAAGCCCGCCTCAAGCGCGTCCTCGAGGAACGCATCCGTCCCGCCGTGTACCCCGAGTCCGTCCCGCTCCAGGTGGCGGTGTGGCACGCGCCCGGCGAGCCGGTACCGGTGGCCGAAGGGCTCGCCGCCGAGCCGGAGCCGATCGAGGTGGGCGCCCGCTGGGGGGCGCCCTGGGGCACCAGCTGGTTCCGGGTGACGGGCACCGTCCCCGAGGCGTGGGCCGGGCGGACCGTGGAGGCCCTGCTCGACCTCGGCTTCGACGAGAACATGCCCGGCTTCCAGTGCGAGGGCCTGGTGTACCGGCCCGACGGCACCCCGGTGAAGGGCCTCAACCCGCGCAACCAGTGGGTGCGCGTCGGCGCGCCCGTCGCCGGCGGCGAGGAGGTGCGCCTGCATGTCGAGGCCGCCTCCAACCCCGTCATCCTCGACTACCACCCCTTCCTGCCCACGCAGCTCGGCGACAAGGAGACGGCGGGCAGCGAGCCGCAGTACACGCTGACCCGGATGGACCTCGCCGTCTTCGACGAGACGGTGTGGCAGCTGGTGCTCGACCTGGAGGTGCTCGGCGAGCTGATGGCCGAGCTGCCGGTGGAGTCCGCCCGCCGGTGGGACATCCTGCGCGCGATCGAGCGCGCCTTGGACGCCGTCGACCTCCAGGACGTGAACGGCACGGCCGGGCGGGCCCGGGAGCGGCTCACCGGGGTGCTCTCCTCCCCCGCCGTGCCCTCCGCGCACCGGATCAGCGCGGTCGGCCACGCGCACATCGACTCGGCGTGGCTGTGGCCGCTGCGCGAGACGGTGCGCAAGGTGGCCCGTACGACGGCCAACATGACCTCGCTCCTGGAGGAGGAGCCGGACTTCGTCTTCGCCATGTCGCAGGCGCAGCAGTGGGCCTGGGTGAAGGAGCACCGGCCCGAGGTGTGGGCGCGGGTGAAGAAGGCGGTGGCGGACGGCCGGTTCGTGCCGGCCGGCGGGATGTGGGTGGAGTCGGACACCAACATGCCCGGTTCGGAGGCGATGGCCCGGCAGTTCGTGCACGGCAAGCGGTTCTTCCTCGACGAGTTCGGCATCGAGAACGAGGAGGCGTGGCTGCCGGACACCTTCGGCTTCGCCGCCGGGCTGCCGCAGATCATCAAGGCGGCCGGGTCGAAGTGGCTCCTCACGCAGAAGATCTCCTGGTCGCAGACGAACAAGTTCCCCCACCACACCTTCCAGTGGGAGGGCATCGACGGCACACGGATCTTCACGCACTTCCCGCCCGTCGACACCTACAACTGCTCGATGCAGGGCCGCGAGATCGCGCACGCGGCCCGCAACTTCAAGGACAAGGGCGTCGCCCGGCACTCGCTCGCGCCGACCGGCTGGGGCGACGGGGGCGGCGGCACCACCCGGGAGATGGTGGCCAAGGCGGCCCGGATGCGGAACCTGGAGGGTTCGGCGACCGTCGCCTGGGAGACGCCGGAGGCGTTCTTCCGCAAGGCGGAGGCCGAGTATCCCGAACCTCCGGTGTGGGTGGGCGAGCTGTACCTGGAGCTGCACCGGGCGACGCTCACCAGCCAGGCGCGCACCAAGCAGGGCAACCGGCGCAGCGAGCACCTGCTGCGCGAGGCGGAGCTGTGGGCGGCGACGGCGGCCGTGCGCACCGGGTTCGCCTACCCGTACGAGGAGTTGGACCGGATCTGGAAGACGGTGCTGCTGCACCAGTTCCACGACATCCTGCCCGGCTCGTCCATCGCCTGGGTGCACCGCGAGGCACGTGCCACGTACGAGCGGCTGGAGCGCGAGCTGACCGCGATCGTCGAGGCGGCGCAGACGGCGCTGGCCGGCAGCGGTGACGCGGAGCTGGTGTTCAACGCGGCCCCGCACGCCCGCCACGGCATTCCGGCGGGCGGCGCAGGCGCGGTCACCGCCGACGGGACCACGGCGCTTCAGCCGCGCGCCGAGGGCGGGTTCGTGCTGGACAACGGGCTGCTGCGGATCGAGGTGGACGCGCGCGGCCTGGTGCCCTCCGTGTACGACCTGGCGGCGGGCCGGGAGGCGGTCGCCCCGGGCCGGCCGGCCAACCTGCTGCAACTGCACCCCGACTTCCCCAACATGTGGGACGCGTGGGACGTGGACGAGTTCTACCGCAACACGGTCACCGACCTGACCGAGGCGGAGGAGGTGCGCGCGGGCGAGGACGGGGCGTCCGTGCGGGTCGTACGGTCCTTCGGGGGCTCCCGGGTCGTGCAGGTGCTGTCGCTGGCGCCGGGCGAGCGGCGCCTGGTGGTGGACACGGAGGTGGACTGGCACGAGACGGAGAAGTTCCTCAAGCTGGCCTTCCCGCTCGACGTGCACGCCGAACGGTACGCGTCGGAGACACAGTTCGGGCACTTCCACCGGCCGACGCACACCAACACCAGCTGGGAGGCGGCCAAGTTCGAGGCGTGCAACCACCGGTTCGTGCACGTGGCGGAGCCCGGGTGGGGCGTGGCGGTCGTCACCGACTCGACGTACGGGCACGACGTGACCCGGGCCGTGCGGCAGGACGGCGGGCGCGGTGCCACCACCACGGTCCGCGTGTCGCTGCTGCGCGCCCCGCGCTTCCCCGACCCGGAGACCGACCAGGGCGTGCACCGCTTCCGGCACGCCCTGGTGCCGGGCGCGGAGATCGGGGACGCGGTGCGCGAGGGCTGGCGGGTCAACCTGCCGGAGCGGCGGGTGACGGGCGCGGGCGCGGTGGCGCCGCTGGTGTCGGTCGCACAGGACGCGGTGGTCGTCACCGCGGTCAAGCTGGCCGACGACGGCAGCGGTGACGTGGTGGTCCGCTTCCACGAGGCCCACGGCGGCCGCACGTCGGCGACGCTCACCACGGGCTTCGAGGTGGCGTCGGTGACGGTCACGGACCTGCTGGAGCGCGCGCTGCCGGACGCCCCGGCGCCCCGGACGGAGAACGGCCGGATCACCCTGCCGCTGGGCCCGTTCGAGCTGGTGACGCTGCGGCTGAAGCGGGCGTGAGAGGGGGGCGCGGTCCCCGCACCCCTCGGGGGAGGCGGGGACCGCGCCCCGTCACGACTCCTCGCCCCACAGCTCCGCGCTCTCGCACACCTCCGCCCCCATGTTCCGCTCCATCATCCGCAGCGCGGCCCGCGCGAGGTCGTCGTGGATGTGGGCGACCGCGTCACGCGGAACGACCACCTCCAGATGACGGATGTGCGCGTCCAGCGCCGAATACAGCACGCACTGCTCGGTGACCTGTCCGCACAGCACGAGCCGGTCGATGCCCTGCTGGCTCAGCAGATAGCCGAGCGGGGTCTCGAAGAAGATCGAGTGGCGGGCCTTGACGACGAAGAGCGACGCGTCGTCGGGCCGCACCGGCTCGACGAGGTCGGCGTGCGCCCCGGCCAGCGCCTTGTCGAGGAGCTCGCCGTGGTGCGAGCGCCACTCGCCGAAGTTGTCGTTGACGTAGATCACGGGCGCACCGGCGGCGCGGGCCCGGTCGAGCAGTCCGGCGACGACCGGCACCACCGTCTTCACCGACGGCAGGAGCAGGTCGGCGTCGTCGTGATCGTAGGTGTTGATCATGTCGATGACGACGAGTGCGGTGGCGCCCATGCGTACCAGTCTCCCTCCGCCGTGCCGCGGCGTCCTGTCGGCCCCGGCCGGGGGCCGGGGTCACCCGCCCGCCCCGGGCCCCGGGCCCCGGCTCAGTGGCCGGAGCCGTAGTGGCCCCCGAGCTGGTCGCGGTAGCGGGGGTCGCCGAGGTGCCTGTCCTCGTCGAACTCGGGGGCGGCCTTGATCTGCTCCTTGGTGCGGCCGACGTGCACGGTGCGGTCCTCGTTGCGGATGCGGGTGACCACGCCCGCGGGCAGCAGCACCTTCTTCCCGAAGATCCAGACGCCGGTGTCGACCACGAGGTATTGCGAGCCGACGTCGGCGGAGTGCTTGTCGACCTTGCCGATGTGGCCGTCGGTCGCCTCGACGCGGTAGCCGGTCAGATCGTCGTCCGGGGTGTGTCCGGCCGTGGGGGCGTACCGCCAGATGCCTTCTGTCACCGTGACCTCCGTGGGGTGTCGGCTGTGCGGGGCGCGCGGCCGGTGTGCGACCGCGCCGCCGGGCCGACTGCCCCGGAACGGGGGTTCCATTCCCCCAGGTGGGCGCCCCGGAGGGGGCGCGGGCCCGGTCAGCGGGCGGCGCCCACGGGGGCGTCGAGGAGCTGGCGCAGGGGGCCCGGCGGGAGCAGGTCCCACAGGTGGCGCAGGTCGTGCCGGGCCGCCGCGGCGAGGGGGTCGCCCTCGTGGTCCCGGCCGTCGAGGAAGTCGCGCAGCGCGAGGTCGCCGCCCCGGGCCATGGTGTACGGCGGCACGGAGTGGCGGGTGAGGACCAGCGCGCCGGGGTCCTCGGCCCCGGTGGAGCGCGCGAACCAGCGGCGTACGTCGTGGAAGTGGCGTTCCTGGAGGCTGCCGACGTCGATCACCGCGGGGTCGGCGGGGGCGGGGGTGCCGTGCGTCAGGGTGAGCGGTACGGGTGCCCGGCCGTGCGGGCGGTCGTGCACCAGGACGTGCGCCGCCGCGTACCGCAGGGTCTGGTCCGCGTGGACGGCGCCGCCCTTGCCGTCCAGCCGGTCGAGGACGAGGGCGCGCCGGTCGGGCGGGAGCGCGTCCACGAGGTCGGTGAGCGCGCCCAGTACCGGGGGCGGCGCCGAGGTGCCGTAGACGCTGTGGTCGACCGGGCCCACGAAGGACAGCAGCCGTTGCAGGCAGTGGCCGAGCAGTGCGGTCTGCTCGGCGACGGTCTCCTCGGCGAGCGCGTTGAGCCGGCCGCCCAGGGTGCCTGCGAGGACCACCTGGACATGGCAGCCGCGGTGGCCGCCGGCGGCGAGCCGCGCGGCCATGCGGACGGCCGGCAGCACGTAGCTCAGCGCCCGCAGCGGGACCTGCGTGCTGGCGCCGTAGACCACCCGCAGGACCAGCGGGGCGCGGGCCGCCGCGCTAGCCGCCCGCAGCAGCGGCCGCACGCCGTGCCGGGGCAGGCCCTGGACGTAGCCGGTGCGCCGGGCCTCCGGGCCGATCACCGCGTTCAGCACCCGTGGCCTGGTCCGGTTGAGCTCGGCGGTCTCCTCGGCCGACGGGGCGAGGGCGGGGCCGGGGGTGTCGCGCAGCAGGCGCCGGGCCTCCCCCTCGGCCAGTGGTCTGGCCTCGTTGTCGTGTCCCAGGACCGGAACCCCCCGCAGGATCGCGGCGAGGAGGTTCTCCTGTTTCTTCCCCAGGGGCGGCGCCGCCCCTTCGGACACATCGAGCATGGCACCGTACATTTCTTCGAGCGGCCCTGACGGGCCATCAGTTGTGCTGCGCCGGATTCTGCCACGCCCGTCGCCCGCCGCAGTGCCAGACTGGGACGAGAAGCCGGTGCGCCTGCCGATCTACGGGGGAAGTGGTGTCCGTGTACCGCTATGCCGTCAGCTATTTGCGCGGCCGGGACGAGGCCTGGGTCGCCCGTTTCCTGTACGAGCTGCGCAGACGGCTGGACGCCTCCAAGGGCCCGCGGTTCACCCGTGTCCCGGCGCCGGCCCCGCAGGACGCGCGGCACACGCCGCCCGCCGAGTCGCCCGGCGTGGCCACCGCGGACGTCGTGCTGGCCCTGTGCAGCCCCGCCTACTTCAGCGAGGGCCCCGCCGACCAGGACTGGGCGGTCCTCGCGCACCGCCAGACGCTGGGCCAGGCCCGTACCGGCACCGCGCCCCGCACCGCGCTGCCGCTGCTGTGGGAACCGGTCCCGCAACGGCTGCCGGAACCGGTGGCGGCGGCCGACGTCTTCACGGCCGGGCAGCCGCCGGAGTACCGCTCGCTGGGGCTCGCCCTGCTCACGATGCAGGCGCCGCGGTACCGCGCGGCCCTGGACGAGGTCCTCGCGACGATCGTCGCACACATGAACGAGGCCGTCAGGAGCGGTGCGACGGCGCCCGCGCTCCAGGACCGGTCGGCGGGCGAGCCGCCCCGCGCCCTCGCCGTGGACGACGCCGTGTTCACCGAGGAGTTCCGCAAGCACCTGGCGCCGGCCGTGCCCGCGCCCCGCATCCCGCGCACCCTGGTGGCGGGCGACGGCACGGACGAGACCGTACCCGCCGAACTGCTGCCCGAACTGGGCCGGCGGCTGCTCCTGGTCGGGCCGCTGGGCGCGGGCCACAGCACCGAACTGGCCCGGCTGGCCGGGCAGGCCCTGGACGCCGTCCCGCACACCACGGCCGGCGCCGCCCGGGCGCCCTGGGGCTGCCGTATCCCCTTCGTCCTCTCCGCCCGCTCGGGGGCGCTGCCCGACCTGGACGGGCTGGTGCCGGCCCTCGCCCCGGGCGCCGCCGCCCGGGAGCCCGCCGGCTGGGCGGCCCGCCAACTGCGCGCCGGACACGCCTTCGTGGCCGTCGACGACCTCGACGCGGTGCCCTCGCGCAACCGCACCGCCGTCTGGGAGTCCCTGCTGCGCCTGCTGCGCGCCCACCCGCAGGCCCCGTGCGTCATCGCCACCAACGGGGCCACCGTGCCCTGGGAGCGGCTGGGCCCGGAGTTCCGCACCGTCCGGCTGCGCGCGCTGGCCCCCGCGGGCGTCCGCGCCCTGCTCGACACCCTCGCCGCCGGCGGCGAGCGGCAGCTGTCGGGCGCGCTGACACGGCGGCTGGACGAGGACCCGGTGCTGTCCGGCGTCGCCGGGCGCCCGGCGGCCACCGCGGCGATCTGGCGGGCCTCCCGCGCGCATGCCCTGCCGGGGCCTGTCCCGCGCCACCAACTGCTGCGGGCCGGGATCTCCGCCGGGTGGCGGCGGGCCCGGCCGGAGCCCGGTGGGGTGCCCCCGGTCCGGGAGGACGGGGCGGCGGTGCCCGACAGCGTGCTGCGCACGGCCTGCGGCAGCCTGGCCGTCGCCACCCTGGACATGGACGGCGCGCGCATCCCGCTGCGCACGGCGCTGGACGCGCTGCGCGACCGCGGCACCCGCGCGGCCGGTGCCGCCCCGGCGCCCGACCGGCTCCTCGCCGCCCTCGCGGACCGTACGGGCACGCTCTACCAGCCCGGGCCCGACACCGTCGCCTTCTCCGACCCGGCGGTCCGTACGTTCCTGGCGGCCCACCACCTCGCCGGCGTGGAACCCGCGGACGCCGCACGTCTGCTGGCCCGCTCCGGGTCGGCCGAACTGGAGGACCTGCTGGCCGAGTTGCGGGCCGCGCGGGACCGCAAGGAGCCGCGCGGCATCCTGACCGACGGCCACCGGCCGCTCCGCCGGCTGCCGGCGGCACGGCCGGCGGCGCCCGCCCCGGCGCGGCGTGCCGTCGTCCGCTCGGCCGCGGAACTGCGCGCGCTGACCGGGGCCGGATGTCCCGAACTGTGGTGCGAGGGAGCGGTGGAGGGCCTGGACGAGCTGCTGCCGCACCTGCCCGGACTGCGCACCCTGGTCCTCGCCGACGACCCCGCCCGCACCGCGCTCCCCCCGCTGGACGCCTGCCCCTCCCTGCGCGCGCTGCGGGTGGTGCGCTGTCCGGCCCTGACCGACCTCTCGGCCCTCGCCTCCTCCACGGTCATGTTCCTCACCGTCGACCCGTGGCCGGACGGCCCGATACCGGAGGGTCTGTACGACATGCCGTGGCTCAGCCAGGTCGATCTGGTGTCACCGGGAGCGCGCCCGTCCGCGCGCGCCGGGGCGCACGCCGCCCCCCGGCCGGGCGGTGTGCCCAGGCAGGGGGCGGTGTTCCCCGGCGTACGGGTGGTGCGCCCGGGCCGGACCCGCGGAGGCAACCTTCAGCACTGACAGGGGTGTCGGCTACCCTCGTCGAGGGAGCGTTCGCGGCAGTTGGGACCAGGGGGAACCAGTGGGCTACGTCAAGCTTTTCGACCCCGACGACGAGCCCGGCGGGACCCGGCACGACAGCCCGTTACCCCTCCTGCCGCCGCGCGGCGTGGCCCGGCCGGACGACGAGGTCTACCTCTTCGACGAGCGTACGGTCCTCGCGGTCAACATCGCCCTGGCGACCGGCCGTCCGCTGCTCGTGCTGGGCCCGCCCGGCTCCGGCAAGTCCACGCTCGCGCCCAACGTGGCCCGGCTGATGGGCCTGCGCTACTACGCCGAGGTCGTCACCGCCCGCACCGAGCCGCACGACCTGCTCTGGCGCGAGGAGGCCTTCCGGCAGCTGAACGACGCCTACTCGGGGAAGCTGGCCGCCCCCGACTCGCCGGCGTACTTCCGACCCGGCGTGCTGTGGAAGGCCCTGGACCCGTCCGTCGACCCGGCCTTCGACGCCGCCGCCGACGGTTCCGGTGCCCATTCCGGCACCGCGCCGGACCCGGCGCTGCGCGGGCGCCCGGCCGTGGTGCTGATCGACGAGATCGACAAGGCCGACCCGGACGTGCCGGACGCGCTCCTCGACCCGCTGAACAACCTGCGCTTCGAGGGCCCCGGCCGCCGCCTGGTGACGGCCGCCGAGGGGATCGACGCACCGCTCGTGGTCATCACCAGCAACGAGGAGCGGGAGCTGTCCGCCGCCTTCCGGCGCCGCTGCATCCCGCTGGTCCTGGAACCCCCGGACCGCGAACACCTGCTGCGGGTCGCCCAGTTGCACATGGGAGCCGCCTACGACCCGCTGCTCGCCGACGAGCTGGCCGAGATGTTCGACGCCGAGTCCTCCGCCGCGCGGCCGGTGGCGAGCACCGCGGAGTTCCTCGACACCCTGCGGGCCTGTCAGCAGCTGGGGCTCACCGCCGACTCCCCGGAGTGGCGTGCGGTGGCGGGCCTCGCCATGGTCAAGGGCTCCCCCGACGTCCTGCCGTACGCATGAGCCGTCGCCGGACCCAGGTGGGGGATCTGCTGCGGGCTGCCCGTCTGCTGGGCGTCCGGGACGCGGACGGCGTGGCGCGGCTCGCCGAGGCGATGGGGCTGCCGGCGGGGGCCGGCCGGGCCGGTGCGGACGCGCCGGTGGGCGGGCGGGCGGGACGAAGGCCGGAGGCGGCCGGCGGGCCGTCCACCGCCGAGGACGGCGGGCGGGACGGCGAGCGGCGTCCCGTGCGTGCGCCGCACGCCGACGCGGTGCCGCGGACGGGGCGCCAGGAGCGTCCGCCGGCCCCGTCCCGCAGGGCCGGGCCGGCGCCGCTGAAGGGGGCCGGCGAGGCGGCGGGTACGGGGGCCGACGCCACGGCCGCCGGAGCCGTTCGCCGGGTCGAGCTCGCCGGTTCCGCCCCCGAGCCGTACCCCGCTCCCCCGGAGACCACCGGCGCCTCTCTGCTCATGCTCCGGGCGCCGCTCCCCCCGCCGGACCCCACCGGACCCGACGGCGAGCCCGCCCTGCGGGACCTCGCCGACCCGGCGGACCCGGCCGGACCCGAAGACCATCCGGACATTCTCGACGTCCCCTGGGTCACCGCCCCGCCCCGGCCCGCCCCGCCGTGGGACCCGCGGTCCGAGCGCGCCGTCTTCCTCGCCGTGGCCAGCACGTACCGCGGCGGGCACACCGTCGACCACGACCGGCTGCTGGAGCTGGTGGTCCGCAGCCTGGCCGGCGGCCCCCTCGGCCGCCCCCGGGTCCCCTACCGGCAGCGGGCGACCACCCGGGCCGGGGTGCACCTGCTGCTCGACCGGGGCGAGTCGATGCGGCCCTTCCGCGACGACCAGGCCTGGCTCGCCGCCCTCGCCGCCCGGGTGGTGCCGTCCGACCGGCTGACCGTGCTCGACTTCCGGCTCAGACGGGGCGCGAGCCGCGACGGCGGCCGCACCTGGGAGCCGCACCCTGTCCCGCCGCACGGCCGGCCGGTGCTGCTGATGTCCGACCTCGGCAGGCTGCGACCGCCGCTGCCCGGCCGGAACCACGCCACCCCGGCCCAGTGGCTGCCGTATCTGCGCCGGCTGTGCCGCGCGGGCACACCCGTCGTCTGCCTCACCCCGCACCCCGTGCGGGAGTACCCGGCCGCGATCCGGCAGCTCGTCACGCTGTTCACCCTGGACCGCGGCATCCCGGTGCGGGCGGGGCGGTCCGGCTCCCGGGGCGGCAGGCGCAGATCGGGGCGCGGGTCGTGACGGCGGCGCCCGAGCGCAGCGCCGCCTTCCGGCTCATCGCCGAGCAGCGCCGCGACCAGCCCGACGTGGTGCTGCTGGCGCGCTCGCTCTGCCTGGCGGCGCAGGCCGAGCCGTACTTCGTGCGCGGCGCCCGGCTGCGGTTCCTGCCGCGCAGCGGCATCGGCCTCGAGGCGAGGCTGTGGTTCTCGCCGCTGGTGGAGGCCGCCGACAGCCGGGCGCTGGTGCTGCACCCGGAGGTCGGCGCCGAGCTGCGGCAGGAGCTGTCCGCGCGGGACCTGAGCCTGCTCGGCTCGGTCCGCGAGTACACCCGCACGGCCCACCGCGGTGCCCCGCCCCTCGTCCGCGCGTTCGAGGAGCTGTTGTGGCGGGCGACGATCGGGCCGCGGCCGGCCGAGGCGGAGGTGGAGGAGGCGCTGGCACCGCTGTTCCGGCAGGTCCTCGCCGACGGCGGCGGGGCGGCCGACGCCAGCCGCTGGGTGCTGCGCTTCCTGCCCCGCCTCCCCGAGGACGTGCACGGCTCCTGGCCGGCCTGGCGGCTACAGGTGATGGCGGCCGAGCGGCTGGGCATGGAGCCGCCCACCGGCGTGGCCGCCCGCACCGGCGCCGACCGGGTGCGGGCGGTGCGGTCCCTGGTGCACAGCGAGGTCGACATCGGCGTACGGCCGGTGGCGGACGGCCTCGTCCTGACCCGGCCGCCGGAGCCCGACGCCCTGGTCTGCCCGGCGAGCGGCGCCGCCCGGGTCCGGCTGCGGCTGCGCGGCGCACTGCCGGGGGCCGGCTGGCACGAACTGGACCTGTACGACGACGAGCGGGCCGCGCTGCGCCTCGGCGTCGTCGCCGAGGCCCGTCCCGACGGCACTGTGCTGCGCGCGCAGGCGGAGCTGGGCTCCACCCTGGTCTGTGTCCGGGCGGCCGGGCGCGGCGCCACGGCGGTCACCGCGGACGGCCGCACCGCCCTGTCGGTCGACGACGGCGAGACCGTACTGCCCCTCGAACTGCCGGGCGCTCCGCGGCTGCTGGCCGTGGCGGACGCGGGCCCCGCCGCCACGGCCGCGGTCACGGACAGCGGACTGCACGTGGTGTCGACGGCGCTGGACGGCTCCGCCGACGCCGTACTGCACCGCCTCCCGGCGGCCATGGCGGAGCCGACGGCGCTGGGCTGGTCGCGACTGGCCCGGCAGACCGTGCTGTGCCTGGCGTCGGGGATCGACGTGGTCCTCGCGGCCGACGGCGACCCGCGCCGCGACCTGGCGACGCTCACGCACTCCGCCCGGGTGGTGCGCCTGTGGTGCTCGGTCCGGGCCGGGGTGGTGGCGGTGGCCGACGCGCGCGGCGACCTCGTCGTCCACCGCCCGGCGTCCGGCACCGGCACGCCGACGACACTGTGGGGCACCGGGCAGCCGATCACCGCGCTGAGCGGCGACCCGGCCTCGGGCGCGGTGGTGTGGGCCACGGCGGACGGCCGGGTGCACACATGGCGGCCGGACGGGGGTGGGGACGGGCAGGACGACGGGGCCGGTGGGCGCGGCCGGGAGGACGACTCCGTGGTCCTGGCGGTGCTGCCGGCCCCGGCGACCTCGCTCGCGGTGTCGCCCGCGACCGGGCTGGTCGTCGCGGCGGACGGCGGACCCCGGCTGCTGCGGCTGCCGTGGCCGGACGGCGGGCCGGTCACGGGGGCGCCGGTGCCCTTCTCGGTCCAGGAGGTGTGCCCCGCGCCGGGCGGACGGCTGCTGCTGACGGGGCACGGCGGCGAGGTCGAGATCCGGTCCGAGGACGGCCGCACCCATCTGTTCACCCCCGCCCCCGTGCCCGCCGCACCGGACGGCACCGGTCCGGCGTGGCTCCGGGGCAGCGTGGGGGTCGCACTGCCCGCGGACGATCCCCTGCTGCCGGTGCGGGCACGCCGCTGGGGCGTGGGCCACGTCTGCCTGCCCGCCTCCCGCGAGCCGGGGGCGCCGGAGACCACCGCACTGGTCGAGGAGGCGCGGGCGCAGGGGCTGCGCGTGCTCGCCGACCTGCACCCGCCGGACGACACCGCCGCGCACGGGGCGCTGCTGCGGCGGGCGTACGACCTGCTGGAGGAGCGGTTCGACGGCCTGCGTCTGCGCCACGCCGCCCGCTGGCCCGAGGCGCTGCTGATCCGCCTGCGCCATCTGCTGGACGCGTTCCCCGAGGCGGCGCTGGTGGGGAGGGCGGAGGAAGGCGGTCCGGAGGGGGGCGGCCCGGGCGCCGCGGACACCCACTGCCACCTCGTGGTCGGCGCCCCGCCCGCGACCCCGGCGGACGCCTCGCACCCGGTGCCCCCCTGGGCGCTGCCGCCCGACGCCCCGTACTCCGCGGCCTGCCTGCTGCTGGCCCTGCCCGGGTGCCACGAGGTCCCGCTCGCGGTGCTGGACGCACAGACGCCCGAGGCGACGGCGCTGCGGACCCTGCTGGCCGTGCGGGCCGCCCAACTGGCCCTGCGCGGCGAGATGTTCGCACCGCAGCCGACCGGGGACCCGCGGCTCACCGCCGTCCTGCGCGGCCATGCCGGGCAGACGGTCCTGTGCCTGACGAACACGGCGGACACCCCCGTCGTCGCCCGGCTCCCCCGGCCGGCCCCGGAGCCGCCGTCCGAACTGATCGAGATCGCCCACGACGCACCGGCCCCGCACCCGGCGGCCACCACCGGACCGGAGACCGTGCACGCGGCCGCCGACGGTGCCTTCACCCTCACCGTCGGACCGGGCCGCACCCGCTGGTTCCGGCTCCGGTCCGCTCCGGGCCCCCGGTCGACGGAGGCGACCGACCCCTTCGGCCCACCCGTCCCCTGACGACACGCGCCGCGAGCCGCCGGCCGCCGTCGTCGCCCCGTCCCCAGTTCAGCGAGGAGCACCATGCCCGGTCCCCATGTCTTCCTCAGTCGCAGCGAACCCCTGGACTGCCCGTGCAGTTGCTGGCCCGCGCGGCGTGCCATGGAGGAGCTGCTGCGCGCGGAGGGCTGCGCCCCGGTCGTCGTGGACCGGGAGTCGCTGGTGCCCGGGCAGGAGTGGATGGAGGCGATATCCGACGGCATGGGCAGCGCGCACGGCATGCTGCTCATCGTCTCGGTGCACGCCCTGAAGTCGGAGCACGTGCAGAACGAGCTCGCGATGGCCGAGCTGCGCAACCGCACCGACGGCTTCCCGGTGATCCTGCTGATGCTGCCGGAGGTGGATCTGAAGGCGCTGGAGCGCAGCGGGCTCAACTCGCTGAACCCGACCCGCCGGCAGACCGTCGAGTGGCCGGAGCGGGGCGATCTGGAGGCCGTACGGCGGGACATCGCACCGCAGTTGGAGCTGATGCGGGCCGGGCTGAACGACTCCCGGGTGCACCACCAGGTGGTACGGCATCTGCGCGAGGTGCCCGACCGCAGCCTGGACCGGGCCAGCGCGACGCTGGGGGTGCCGCTGGCCGGGTTGTCGCCGCTGAAGCAGCACCGGCTGGCCTCCGGGCTGCTCGCCGAGCGGCCGAGCGAGCAGGAGGCGGACGCCGACCCGCTGCGCGCGGCCCTCACCGAACTGCTGCCGCTGCCCGGGCCCGGGGACTCCCGGGAGCTGATCGAGCTGAGCGTGACCCACGCCCGGGTGCCGGGCACGGAGGCCGCCCGGATGCGCGAGACGCTGTGCGGTCCGGGTCCCCGGGTGGCGGTGCTGCCCGCCCGCTCCACCGACACCGCGCGCCGTTACGTCCACCGGGCGACCGAGCAGCCGCTGGCCTGGGACCACTTCGTGGTGCCGATCACCGCGGGCACGGGTGTGCTGGACGGCCTGGTGGAGGGCATCCGGGACCTGCTGGAGGACGTCGACGTCTACGACGAGGAGACCCTGCGCGAGCACGAGCGGGACTTCGGCCCGGTGGTGGTGATCGTTCCGCATCCGCCGGACAGCGACCTGGTGCGGGCGCTGGACGCCGAGTTCCCGGTGGGCGTGCTGTTCCTGTTCGTCGTCGACGGCGACCTGCTGGGCACGGCCGGCGCCCACACCCGTCTGGACGGTCTGCCGGCCTGGCGCGAGGAGGAGATGAACCGCACGGTCCGCCGCTTCGTCCGCAAGTATGCGACGTCACGCCAGAATTGACGCGCGTCGACCGGGGCGGCGGACCCCGGCGCCCGTCCGGAATGCCCGCGGACCCCGGCGCCCGTCCGGACAGCCCGCGGGCCCCGGCCGGTCGGCCGGGGCCCGCGGGACGTACACGTCCGGTACCGCTCGGGGCATCAGATCGGCGGCATCTCCAGGTCGAAGTCGATCCGCCGGCGGTTCACCATCGCGCGGCAGGTGGGATGGCGGGGCCCGAGCTTGCGCTCCGTGCCCTCCCCGGCCTCCCGCAGGGCGGTCTCCGCCTCCTCGTCCCCGGCGAGGACCCGTTCCAGCGCGGTGTTGTACCGCGCGCACAGCACCCGCGGATGGTCCGGGCCGTACAGCGCCAGATAGGCCTCCTGGACCTTCTCGTCCTCCGCCGTCGCCTCCCGGTGCCGCCCCAGCGCGGAGAGCGCCCCGGCGCGGTTGGCGCGGCAGGCGACGGTGGCGGGGTGCTGTTCACCCAGCCGCGCGACCAACTGCCGCAGCGTGTCGTCACCGAGCTTCAGCGCCTCCGTCGACTCGCCCTGATGGCACAGGATCGCCACCAGGTTGGTGGCCGCGGCCAGGGTGAAGGGGTGGTCGGCGCCCAGCCGGCTCTGGTAGAGCTGCACGCTGCGCTTGCCCAGTTCGAGTGCCTCGGCCCGGCGTTCGGGGTTGGTCTCGGACAGGGCGAGCAGGTCGCAGGCGAGGTTGGCGCCGCACGACATGGTGTCGGGGTGGAGCTCGCCGTACCGCTTCTGGAACGAGTTGAGTGTCGTGCGGGTCAGCGCCTCGGCGGCGGTGTGGTTCCCGAGCCTGCGCTGGGTCACCGCGAGCGAGGCGTCGGTACGCAGAACGTCGTTCGACTCGTCCTGCAACTCGGCGAACTGCCTGCGCAGCGCGGTCAGTTCGTCCAGGGACGCCTGGTACTCGCCCATCTCGCGCAGGTCCAGCGCCACACCGCTGCGCGCGTTGAGGGTGCGCCGGTTCCGCTGGCCCAGGACGCTCCGGCTCCGTTCGTGGATCTCCCTCGCGAGGGCGAGTCCTTCCGCGGGGCGTCCCGCCAGGTTCAGCGAGACGGCCAGGTTGTTGCCGGCGCGCAGGGTGGCCTCGTTCTCCTCACCGAAGTCGGGGTGGTTCCGGCAGAGTTCGTAGGTCTCCTGGTCGGACTCGTAGGCTTCCCGGTACCGGCCGAGGCCCCGCAGGTCGGCCCCGTAGTTGCGGGCCGTCACCAGGGTGTGGCCGTTGTCCCGGCCCAGTTGTTCCCGCTGTCGCCGCAGGGTGTCCTCGTCGAGGTCGTAGGCCTCCTGGAACAGTCCCAGCGAGCGCAGGGGGTTGGCCGCCTGGGCGGCCACTCGGAGGGTGAGGGGGTGGTCCCGGCCCAGGGTCTCCGACTCCGTCCAGGCATTGAGGGCGCGGCGGCCCAGGGCGGCGGCGGCCCGGTGGTCACCGATGAGCCACTGGTTGCGGACCTGCCGGATCACCCACTCGCAGACGCGCGGGTCGGTGCTGGAGACGGCGCCCGAGGGGTCCAGGTGGGGCAGCAGTTCGGCCATGCGCTGGCGTACCTGCGGGCTCTCCTCCGGAAGTGCGGCCGAGGGAAGGGCGCCCGCCAGCACCAGTTGGGCGCGGTGGCGGATCTGCTCGTACCGTTCCGGGTCCTCCTCCAGCCACTCCCGTACGGCGGCCTGGAGCAGCCGGTGCACCTGGATGAAGCGGTTGCGCTGGTCCACCGTGGCCAGGGCGTACCGGCCGAGGTCGCGGATCAGGTAACCCATCACCATCGGGTCGAACACCGAGGTGTCCCCGGTGACTTCGGCGAGGTAGTTGCGCATGCCGTCGCTGTAGAGCAGCGAGTGCGCGATGGGTTCGGGCGAGAGGAAGGAGCAGAGTTCGAGCAGGCGTACGGCCGCGGGGCGGTTCTGGGCGAGCCGGTCGACGGAGAGCCGCCAGACCGCGGTGAGGGACTCCTGCGGCCCGCCACTGGTGCCGTCGTCCCGGCTGAGGACCGCGCTGACACGGCTGCCCACCAGTTCGAGGTACGTCTCCAGGGGCATGCCGGTCTGGCGCAGCCACGCCGCCGCCATTTCCATGGCCATCGGGAAGTCGCCCAGGGTGTCGGCGATCCGGTTGGCTTCCTTGGCGGTCATTCCGTCCACGCGCCGGCGCAGCAGCGCGATGCTCTCGGACCGGTTGAAGGCGTCGATCTCGATGGAGTTCTGGCCCTGCCCGATGGGCGAGCGGCGCGCGGTGACGATGACGTGTCCGGGGCCGTCGGCGGGAATGTACTGCTCCACGGACGCGTCGGCCTGGTCCGGGCCCTGGCTCTCGATGTTGTCGAACACCAGTAGCCATCGGCCGGCGAGCCCGGTCCGGAGCGCGGCGAGGGTGGCCTGGACGAGTTCGTCGACCGACTCGCCGCGCAGTCCCAGTTCGGTGCCGAGTTCCGCGAGCAACGGCGGGATGGTCTCCGGCTGTTCGGCCGGGATCCAGTGCACCACGTCGTACTGCGCGCCGTAGCGGTGCACGTACTCCTGGGCGATCTGGGTCTTGCCGATGCCGCCGAGGCCGTACAGGAAGACCCTGCCCACCGGGGTGTCCTGGCGCAGCGCCTCCGTGCCCAGGTCGGTCCGCAGCCGGTCCAGGTGCAGGTCCCTTCCGGTGAAGGAGTTGTTCCGCGGGGGCACGTTGAACGCCTTGGGGACCAGGCCGGGGTAGGCGGGGCCCTCGGGGGCGACGTCGGCGGGCGGCTCCAGTTCGAGGAGGGCGAAGACCTGGTTGAGCGCCTGTGCGGCGGCCACGTCGACCAGGACGAATCCGGGCAGTCCTCGCAGCGCCGGCTCCGGGGTGTACTCCCGGGTGCGCAGGCCGAGGATGCGCGGCCCTTCGGGTGCGGCGGCCAGGGCCCGGATCTCGTCCGCGACGGGGGTGGTCGCGAAGTCCGGCGAGAGGAGCGCGATGACCACGTCGGCGCTGTCGGCGGGGCGCACCGCCAGCGGGACGGACGGGCTGCTGGCCCGCAGGGTCACGGCGATGCCGGCCGCCTGCATCTGGGCGGCGAGCCACTCCGCCCAGGCGCCGTCACGTACCGCGAAGTCCAGCCGGACCCGGGGCACGAGCCCGCCGCCGGGCATCCGTACGCGCTGGAAGCGGGCGAGCATCTGCCTGCGCGTCTGCTCGTCGGGGGCCTGCAACGTGGTGATGGCGCCGTCGGTGACGGCGGTGGTGAGGCGCTCGTAGGCGGCGAGGAGGGAGGCGGGCTGCCGGGGGGTGTCGGCGACGGTGGCCAGGACCTCCTCGTAGGCGAAGTAGGAGCGGTAGGGGATCTCGACCGCGCCCCAGTAGCTGTCGGGGTCGGCGGCGCGCGGGGTGTCCTTGAGGAACTCCTGGAAGCGCCGGCGGGCGTGGTCGCGGCTGGCCTCGAGCTTCTCCTGCTCGGCGTAGTCGACCCGCATGGGCACCGGGATGATCTTCACGTGGGGGGCGCCGCGCTTGACGTCCCGGGCGATGTCCGCGCCGCCGTCCACCGACTGGGTGTTGAGGGTGAAGCAGTTGACGAGGACGTCCGGGAGCATCATGGTCGTGATGCCGGAGGTGTCGCCGAAGCCGGTGCGGCTGTCGATCAGGACGTAGTCGTAGTTGCGGCGCATGTCCTCGCGCAGTGCGTGGAGGAAGGCCGCCCCGTCGCGGCGTTCGTAGAAGCCGCGCCAGTCGTAGGTGTTGATCGTCTCCGAGTACTCCTCGGTCTGCTTGCCCGAGGAGACGAAGTCGATGTAGCCGCCGTCGGGGAAGGTGGACGTCAGCGTCGTGGCGTAGCGCTCGACGCGGGCGTACTCCCGCAGGTCCTCGTCGGTCGTGCGCGGGACGCGCAGTTCGAACTTGCGGACGAGGTCGATCAGGCCCTCGGTGGAGGCGAGGTCGGGGTCCCCCAGGAAGGGGGTGAAGTAGCGGTGCAGGCCCGGTGCTTCGAGGTCCCAGTCCATGACGAGCACACGTTTGCCGTTACTGGCCAGGATCCACGCCACGTTCGCCAGGGACATCGTGCGGCCGGTGCCGCCCTTGAACGAGTAGAAGGTGACGATGGTGCCGGACTCCGCGGTGCCGGCGTCACCCGAGTCGAACTTCATGAGGAGCGCCTTCCAAGCAGGGGAAATGGGGCGAGGCCGGTGGCCGGCGCGGCCGGGGCCCGGTCGGCCTCCACGGACTTCATGGCGTCGTTCTGCAGGCGGATGAGGGCCTTGCGGAGCGCGGAGGTGAAACGGTCGGCGTCGGGCAGGCTCCACCGCTGGTACTCGGCGAAGCTGCGCCGCAGCAGCGGGAGCATGCGGTCGACGGCCTCGTCGAGTTCGGCGGCCTGGGCGGCGGACTCGGTGTCGTCCTCGCTGCGCGGCTCCAGCACGGTGGTGGACCGGCCGGGGCGGCCGTCGACCGCGGCGAACAGCCGTTGTTTCTCGCGGACCCTGGCGACCCAGGCGTCCACCAGGAGCACCACCAGCCGGTCGGGGTCCTCGCCCACCCGGTCGACGGCGCTGTCGTCCAGGGTGAGGACGTCCGGGGCGAAGTCGAGGGCGGTGGCGACGTCCGTGACGAGGGAGGCGAGCGCGCCCTTGTCGTCGGGGGCGTAGGGCGACCAGTCCAGGGCGCGGTTGCCGTAGAACTGCTGTGCGTGCCGGTCGGCGGGCAGGTCCTGGCGGGGCATGGCGGCCATGACGAAGTCGACCGTTCTGCGGCCCGTGCGGGTGACGGAGCGGACCCCGGCACCGGCCGACGCGGCACGGAAGCCGTGCACCTCCGGGAGCCGCTCGGCGTGGGCGGCGATGCGCTCGGCCAGCGCCTGGAGCACGCCCGTGTACTCCTCCTGGTATCGCGCCCGCAGCCGCAGCAGGTGCAGCACGCCGTCCCGCCGGTAGGCCTCCGAGGGCACCTTCAAGGGCGGGTAGGGCAGGGCGGCGGGCGGGGCGTGATCCGGTTCCGGTTCCCAGAGGACGGGAACGACGGCGTCGGCGCGGCGGCCGGTCCGGGACCAGTGCACGTCGAGCCGCTGCTGGAAGTAGTTCCACTCGGCGGCGCAGTACGACTGGCTGAAGTAGCGCGGTGAGAGCAAGGGGACCAGGACCGTGGAACGGCTCAGGGCGTCGAGGGGCACGTCGAGGGAGTGCGGATCCCCGCGGGTGCCCACCATTTCGGGGGGCCGCCCGATGCGGGCCCCCACCGCCGCGCTCAGATCACGGAAAAATGCCGCGACCCACTCTTCGTCGACCCTGCGGACATGGCTCAGGTAGAAGTGGCTCACGGTGACTCCAGTTGCATGGCACGTTCCCAGGGCGTGGGCGACCTTGGGGTGTGCCAGGCGGTGGATGAGGAGCTGCCGCCAACCCCACTGCCGCCGGTCACACCGAATCGGTTGTTCATCGGAATACGGGCTAGATAAGAAGAAATGCTGCCACTTACGCACAATAAGGGGTGTCCGTCGCGCTCTCGCGGCACCACCCCGCCGTAGGTTCCGCCCATGCCCCCCTCCTCATCTCCTTGGCTGACGCCTTCTCATCGACCCCGGCAGCGCCGTGACGGCCTGCCTCCGCCCGTATCGGCGGGGCCGCGCCCCGCCGTTCCTCCGGCACCGGGGGCTCGACCGGACTCGCCCGGACGAGTGAATCGCCCAGCGGACCTCCGCCCGGGTGAACGACCGGGAACCCGTTCACGGGGAAGCCGCACCGCGCGGCCTCGTCACTCATGTGCTGCACGAACCGCGCGCCCAGGGGCGTCAGGGCCGGGCGGCCGTCCAGCGTGGCCAGCGCCCCGGCCACGCGCGCGCCGTGCCGGTGCAGCCGTGCCCCGGCCTCCCGTGCGGCCTGGCCCCGCAGTTCCTCGGCCCTGCGCCGCCAGAACTCGAGCACCGCGAGGTGGGCGTAGGTCCCGGTGAGCACCGCGCCGAGGGGGCGGGGGTCCGGGCGCCAGCCGACCCGGTGACGGCTGCGGTCGTGCGGGGCGACGAGGTCGACCAGGTCGGCCAGGGCCGCGAAGGCGATGTGCGCCGTCTCGTGCACCACGGTCTCCGCCAGACGCGCCGGATCGCGTTCGGGGGCGGCGGCGACCGCCCCGTAGGCCTCCCGTGCCGAGGAGCTGCGGCCGTGCCGGTCGTGGCCCGGACGCAGCGGGACCACCGCCGCGCAGAGCGCGGCACAGGCGGCCGCCCGTTCGGGCACCGTGTCGGTGAGCAGTTGCCACGCCTCCGCCAACGTGCCACGCCAGAAGGAGAGTTGGCGGGGCGTCTGGCGGCCCTGCACCGGGTGTCCGTGTGCGTCCCGGTAGACATCGCTGTCCTCCAGCACGACGGACAGCGGGGGTGCGGTACCGCGCGCGGCGACGTCGACCCGACGCGGGGCGAGCAGGGGACCCGCGGTGGCGGACCATTCGTCCTGGGGCGCGTCCAGCGTGAGCGTGTGTCCCGGCAGTTCGACGTGCCGGCCGTCGAGCGGGATCGCCCGCGTCCCCCGCGGGACCCGCACGGTGCCGAGCGTGGGCAGCCACAGCAGTCCGTCCGGCGCCCGGAGCGTCAGGCGCGGGCGCAGGCCGGCGCGTAACGCGGCCGCGGCTCCGAAGGAGCCGAGCCGGGCGAGGTCCACGGCGAGCCCCGTCGCGGGACCGGCGCCCGCCAGGGCACGCAGACAGCGGGCGAGCCAGACGCCCAGATGCGGATGGAGCAGGACTCGTTCGAAGGCGGCCACGTCGGCCGCGCGGGCCCGGGTGCACAGCTCCCAGCCCTCGGCCGCCCCGGACTCCTCCCACAGGCCGGGCAGTTCGCGCCGGGCTCCGTCCGCCACGCTCTTCAGCATCAGCAGCCGTCTGCTGATCTGTCCGTCCCGCAGGACGGTGAGCGCGGAGGCGGTGGGGCGGCAGCCCGCCAGGGCCGCGAAGTCCTCCGCCGTCATGCGCAGGGTCCGGGGATCGCTCACGATGCCCTCCCCAGCAGAGCGGCGGCGTCGGCCGTCACCCGGTCCCGGATGTGCGTGATGAGCACCCGCAGATCGGCCGAGTAGACACTGGGGTTGGCGAAACCCGTACGGGGATGGAAGCGGTGGGTCCGCAGTCCGCCGCCGCAGATCCGTAAGACGGAACAGCCGAGGCATTCCTCGGCGAGTGCCTCCGGCCCCTCGTCCCGTGCCTCCACGACGGCCGGGCAGCGGGCCACCGCGTCGAAGTCGTGGTCGAACACGTTCATACCGGTGGCGGCGGCTCCCTCGTACGCGGCCTTGAGCGAATCGGGTAACTCGACCGATCCGTCGCTCTCCACGACGATGACGTCGGAGGCGGCCAGTCCCACGCTGGAGGAGCGTACTTCACCGCCGAGAGAAAGATCCATGATGTTCTCGAAGAGACGGATCCCGGTCTCGCGGCGTGGTGCGGAGTACCAGCGTTCGAAGATCTCGACGAGCCAGCGCGCGTAGGGCGTGCGCCGTGGATCGTGCCCGGGGGGCAGGTACTCCCAAGTGGCGTGCGGCAACAGGAAGTCGACTCGCCGCGGAGCGTGGGCGAGGAGCGCCTCGTAGACGGATCCGGGATCGTTGGCGAGGTCGACGGTGCAGAGGAGGCCGCGGTAGAGGGCGCGGTTCTCCGGCCTCTTCAGCAGTTCCAGCCCCCTCTGAACGGCCGTGTGACTGCTCCGTCCGTTCCTGGAACGCCGGTGGCGGTCGTTGGCCTCCCGGTCGCCGTCGAGACTGACTCCGACCGATACCCCGTACCGGCGGAACAGCTCCAACCAGTGCGGACTGAGCAGTGTTCCATTGCTCTGGAGAGAGATATCACAGTGGGCGACGCCCCGTAGTTCACTCCTGAGCACTGACAGCAGATGTTCGATTCGACGCCGGCCGGCGAGGAGTGGTTCGCCGCCGTGCAGCACGATTCTCACCGACTCCAGGCCGTGGTTCCGCGCGTGCTCCGCTATTCTCTCGGCGAGCCGGTTCGCCGTCTCCTCCGCCATGACCCGGGGCTTGCTGCGCCAGCTGGTGTCGCGCAACTCGTAGACGTAGCAGTGGTCACAGGCCAGATTGCACGGCTGAGCGCATTTGACCACCCATTCCTGGAAGGGCCGTACCTCCGTCACGTGCCACCCCCTGCTCTCCGCGTCCGGCGGACGCCACCCGCGCGGTCAGATCGCCGAGTCGAACGCGGCCACCACGGGGAACGAACCGTCGACGACGTCTCTCAACACCCGCCGCAGGGACTCCCCGAGCGCGCTGTCGGGCAGGTCGTCGAGGTCCACGGCCGTCGAACCGGACAGGTTCACCACGTCGAACTCCACGTCGCTCGCTGACGTCTTCATCGCCCCCCGTGCGCTCTCTCGTCGCCGGCTCCTGCGCGGGCCGAGCGGTTGCGGACATGTGTCAACCCGCAACGGGCACTGCGGCGTGCCGAGTTGCGGGCGGAGTGGTGCGGTTCTGTATTCAGGGAAGCACACCGATCAGGTTCCGGCCAGATCGCACCGTACGATCCCGAGGCCGCCCGCGCGACAACGGCCGGTCCGCCACGGTGGTTGGCTGATTCGTGCCCCGTACAGCCTTGGCGGCCACGGCGGACGTGGCGGACGTTTCCCCGGCTCCCTCACTTGATCACGGCGTTGGCCAGGATGATGACCAGTCCGATGACCAGGTCGGCCGCCCCGGCGCGCAGACACGCGCCCCTGCCCCGGCCCGCGCTCCACGCCGTCCACACGCCCCAGCCGGTGAGCAGCAGCGCGTTGAGCACCAGCGCCGTGTCGACCGCCGTCTCCTCCCGCCACAGCGGGGGCACGGCGAACAGCAGCAGGACGACGGTGGGAGCGGCCGCGGCGACCACGGGCCACTCCGCGGCCATCGCCCGCAGCCCGGCACGGGCGCCCCTGCCGCCGGACGAGGCGCGGTGGGCGACGACGTGGGCGTAGCCGTGCGCCGCCGCGGAGGCCACGGCGGTGAGCAGCACCCACAGCGCGTCGGAGCCGGGGTCGGGCGCCTCGCCGGGGCTGTCCAGCGCCGCCGCCATGGCACCGGCCATGACGAGTCCGTAGACGCCGCTGAACAGCGTGACCTCCGTGGGCCGGCGCGGCCGTACCCGTCGTACGGCCTCGGCGGCGGCGGGCGTGCGGGGGCGGGGGTCGCGGTCCGGCATGGCACCATGCTGGTCCGGCGGTTCCCCGGGGACGGCAGTACGCGCCGGTCGGTGCGGTACGTGGCGCCGTTCGGAGCAGGAGCCGTGCCCGGGCCGACGCGGACGGGCTGGGCGGCGCCCCGGTCCGTCAGGCGTCCGGCAGCGCGGCGAGCCACTCCGTGAGCAGCCGGTTGACCTCCTCCGGGCGCTCCTGCTGGATCCAGTGGCCGCAGCCCTCCAGCAGGTGCGAGGAGACCAGCCCGGGCAGGGTGCGCGGGAACGCCTCGATCGCGTCGCTCATCCAGGTGGTGGACGCGTCCAGCGCCCCGCCCGCGAAGAAGGACGGCTGGGTGAGGGCGGCGCCGTGGTGGGCGGTGAGGTCGGCCCAGTCGCGGTCCATGTTCCGGTAGCGGTTGAGCGCCCCGGTCAGCCCGGTCCGCTCGAACTCGCCCGCGTAGACGTCGAGTTCGTCCTCCGTGAGCCAGGACGGCAGCCGCCCGGCGGGGAACCGGTCGCGCATCCTGCCGCCGCGGGAGACGAAGTGCGGGTCGGGTGCGCCCGGGGCGGGCATCGTGTCGGCGGACAGTGCGGCGTAGACGCCGGCCAGCCAGCCCCGTACGTCGGGCTCGATCTCCGCCTCGGCGCGGCCCGGCTCCTGGAAGTAGGAGACGTAGAACTCGTCCTCGCCGCCGATCCGCGCGAAGACCTCGGTGGGCCGGGGGCCGCCGGGCGGGGCGTAGGGGACGCTGAGCATCGCGACGGCGCGGAACACCTCGGGCCGCAGCAGTGCGCAGGTGGCGGCGATGTTCGCGCCCCAGTCGTGCCCGACGATCACCGCCGTCCGCTCGCCGAGGGCCTCCACGACGGCGACGCAGTCCTCGACCAGCTCGCGCATGCGGTACGCCTCCAGCGCCGCGGGCCGCGAGGAGCGCCCGTAGCCGCGTACGTCGAGGGCCGCGACGCGGTGCCCGGCCGCGGCGAGGGCGGGGAGCTGGTGGCGCCAGGAGTACCAGGACTCCGGGAAGCCGTGCACGAGCAGGACCAGCGGCCCGCTGCCCTGCTCGGCCAGATGGATCCGCCCGGCGGGCGCGGGCACCAGGCGGTGGGTGAGGGCGGTGGTGGCGGGCGAAGGTGACACGGGGTCTCCCGGGGGCTCGGCGGAACGGCAGGCGTGCGGACGGGTCGGGACTCGGCGGGACGGCTCGCGTACGGACGGGCCGGCACGCGGGACGATCCTGCGGCACGCGCGGCGGCGCCGACCACGCGTTTTGCCGTTTCGGCAACTCTGGCCTCCTCGCGTCCCGCCGCTCGGGGTGCGTGCCGCCGCGACGGAGTGAGGTCACGGCGCTCACCGTTTCCCGCCCGTGGGGGCGGGAACCTCAGGGCTTCCCTACCTCAGGGCTTCCCCGTCCCTGTCCTCACGGAAGGAGCGTCGGTTGGACCCGGTGGATGTCGTGGACCGGACAGTGCTCGCCTGGGCCGCCGTCTGCGCGGCCCCCGTGCTGCTGTGCGCGGCGGGGCTGCCGTGCTGGCGCTGGCGGTGGCCGCTCGTGCCGGTGCTGTGCCGCGAGGCCGGGGTCGTGTGCGCGGTGTTCCTGGTGTGGCAGATCCCCACCCGGATGGCGGCCGGGGACCTGGCCACGGCCACCGCGCGGGCGGTGCGCATCCACTCCTGGGAGCAGTCGCTCGGACTGCCCGACGAGGTCTCCTGGCAGCAGGCCGTGCTGCCCCGTTCGTGGCTGGTGCAGACCGCCAACTGGTACTACGCGGTGCTGCACTTCGGTGCCATGGCCGCGGTTCTGGTGTGGCTGTTCCGACGGCACCGCGCCGCCTACCGGCGGCTGCGCACCTGCGTGGTGCTGGTGACCGTCGCCTCGCTGCTCCTGCAACTGATCGCCGTGGCCCCGCCGCGCCTGGTGCCGCGGCTCGGTTTCGTGGACACCGCGGCCCTGTACGGGCAGTCCGTGTACGGGGGCGGTCCGGGGAGCGTCGTCGCCGACGAGCTCGCGGCGGTGCCGTCCGTGCATGTGGCGTGGGCGGTGCTCGTCGCGGCGGCCGTCGTCCTGGCGGGGCGCGGGCGGGTGCGCTGGACGGCCGTCGCGCATCCGGTCCTCACCCTGGCGGTGGTGGTCGTCACCGGCAACCACTTCTGGTTCGACGCGGCGGCGGCCGTCCTCGTCGTCGCGGTGTGCGCCGGGGTGCAATGGGCCGCGCCGCGCCACCTCGCGCCCCGGATGCGCGGTACGAGGGGGCGCCCCCGGCCCGCTCCGGACGTGTCCGCGGGCGCCGCCGCCACGGACCCCGGTCAGGGCCCCCGGCGGACCACCGCCTCGCCGCGGGGACGGTGACGACCGCGTACGACGCGACCGGTTCGGACACGACGCGACGACCGGTCCGGGACGGGGTGTCCGTCCCGGACCGGTCGCGAGGTGGCCGCGGGGGCCGCGCGGGCCGCCGGCGGTCGTCCCGTCAGCCGTTCTTGCCGCGGCCCGACAGGGCGTCGCGGACCCGGTCGACCATGCCGGCGCCGGGGGCCAGCAGCTTGTTGGCCGGCGGCTTGTCCGGGGAGGCCGGGTGCGGCCGGGTCGGGGCCGTCTTCTTGGCCGTACGCACCTTCTCGCCGAGCTTCTCGAGGTCCTCCGCGCCGGCCGCCCGGCGCAGCCGCGGGAAGAGGTTGTTCTCCTCGTCGGCGACATGCTCACGGATCTCACTCATCAGGGAGGTCATCAACTGGTCGAAGCGGGGGTCGTCGGCCTGGCAGCCCTCCAGTTCCTTCATGGTGCGCTCGGCCGTGCTGTGGTCCTCGATCTCCTTGTCGGCGAGGGAGTCGCCGTCGGGGAGGTATTCGCGCACCGCCGGGTAGAGGTGCATCTCCTCGGCCACGGAATGGCGCACGAGTTCGATGGTGGCCTGGTCGGCCAGCTCCTTGCGGCGGCTGTCCCCGGCCGGGAGCGCCTCGAATCGGGCGAACATCTCCTCCACTTCACGATGGTCGGTGGTCAGTTCGTGAATGACGTCTCCGCCGTGTCCCACGGGTGGCTCCTTGCTGCGAGCGGTCGCGACGGCGGCAACGGGTCGTGGACGCCGCTGCGCTCATCGCCGGTAGGACCCCCGTGTTCCCGCAACGGCGCGCTCTATTGCACCCGAAAGGGTGCTGCTCCGATGAGCACCGCGGAGGGCCGCCGGGGCCCGCGCCGGCCGTCCGGCAGGTGCCGGGCGGCCGATGCGGGGTAGCCGGAGCGGGGAGCGCACGCGAGGAAGCGCGCGCACACCGAGCGAAGGCACGGCGGCCGTGGTGGCCGGCCGGGCCGGGAGGAAACGTCATGCCCGGAGTCATGGAGCGCATCAAGCGGTTCGCCAGGAGCCCGCAGGGCCGGCGCACGATCGACCAGGCGCGCCGCGCCGCCGCCGACCCCCGGCGCCGCGCCCAGGCCCAGCGCCTGCTGAGCAAGTTGCGGGCACGCCACTGACCGGCCGCGGCTCACCAGGGCAGCGGGCCCTCGGCGGTGAAGTAGCCGCCGGTGGGACCGTCCGCCCCCACCCGTGCCATCCGTACGATGATCTCGGCGCCCTCCTCCACGGTCTGGATCCCAGTGTTGCCGTTGAGGTCCGTCTTGGTGAACCCGGGCTCGACCGCGTTGATCCGCATCTCCGGGAACGCCTTCGCGAACTGCACGGTGACCGTGTTGACGGCCGTCTTCGAGGCCGGGTAGGCGACGCCCGGGTAGCCGTACGCCGGCGTGCCCGGGGTGGTCATCGCGGTCAGCGAGGCGAGGCCGCTGCTGACGTTGACGATCACCGGGGCGGCGGAGCGGCGCAGCAGGGGCAGGAAGGCATGGGTGACGCGGACCATGCCGAAGACGTTCGTCTCGAACACCTCGCGCATCATGTCCGCGGTGACGTCCGCGGCACCGATGACGCTGTTGCCGGGGCCGCGGCCCTCGATGCCGGCGTTGTTGATCAGTACGTCCAGGCCGCCGTCCGCCTCGACGGCTTCGGCCGCCGCCGCGACGGAGGCGTCGTCGGTGACGTCGAGGACGAGCAGGCGGGCGCCGACCGCGTCGGCCGCACGGCGGCCGCGGGCGGCGTCCCGGCTGCCGAGATAGACGGTGTGTCCCGCCTCGGTGAGGCGGCGGGCGGTCTCCAGTCCGAGGCCCTTGTTGGCCCCGGTGATGAGTGTCGTGGTCATGGGTCCAGGCTGCGCCGGTGCGGCGGGGGCAGCCAGGAGTCCCCGCTTCATGGGACCAGCAGTACCAGGTAGCCGGGCGGCGGGCGCGGCACACTGGGGGTCATGGCGACAGCGGAATTCGGCGGTACGGTACGTCGCTGGCGGGACCGGGTGTCCCCGGAGGCGGCCGGGTTGCCCTCGGGCGGGCAACGGCGCGCGGCGGGGCTGCGCCGTGAGGAGCTGGCCATGCTGGCCGGCATCTCCGTCGACTACGTGACCCGGCTCGAACAGGGGCGGGCCTCCAACCCGTCGCCCCAGGTCGTCGAGGCGCTGGCGCGGGCGCTGCGGCTGTCGGGCACCGAGCGGGCCCATCTGTTCCGGCTGGCCGGGCTGCTCGCGCCGGGCGGGGACACCGTGCCCACGCATGTGACGCCCAGTGTGCAGCGGCTGCTCGACCGGCTGGCGGGGACGCCGGCCGCGGTGTTCGACGCGTCCTGGACGCTGCTGTTCGCCAATCCGCCGTATGCGGCGCTGATGGGCGATCCGTCCGGGTGGCGGGGCAACGAACGCAACAGTGTGTGGCGGCACTTCGTCGGGCCGGGCAGCCGGGCGCGGCACACGCCGGAGTCCCTGCGGGCGTTCGAGCGGGCGCTCGTCGCCGATCTGCGGGCGACCGTCGCCCGCTATCCGGAGGATCCGCGGTTGCGGCGGCTGGTGGGTGAACTGCGGGCGCGCAGTGGGCGGTTCGGGGAGTTGTGGGAGTCGGGGGCGGTGGGTGCGCACGAGGCGGCGCGCAAGGTCATCGAGCATCCGGAGGTGGGGGACGTGACGTTGGACTGCGACGTGCTCGCGGTGTCCGGCAGCGATCTGCGGATCATGGTGTACACGGCGGAGCCGGGCAGCGAGGACGCGGACCGGCTGGCGCTTCTGACGGTCCTGGGCACCCAGACGCTGACGCGATGAGGCGGTGTGGGGGCGCGGTACGTCTGATCGCGCCCGCCGCACATTGCCACAGCCCCGCGCCCCTCTGTCAGGTGTCCGTCCCCGTGCCGGTGCCCGTGCCGAATCCCCGTGTCGTGTACGCGCATTCCGTGTACACGTACCCGGGGCGCAGCTTGGCCGTGTCCGACGACGGCGTCGTGGTCGTCGCGTCGGACCGCGACTTGTGGACGAAGTACGTCGTGCCGACCGGCAGTGAGATCGTGCGCTGCGGGTAGTTCCGCCCGCTCTTGCCGCACGGTTCGAAGCCGGGGCTCAGTGTGCTGCCCCAGTCGTACTCGGAGCAGCTGCCGCACCCCTTGAGCGTGAAGCTGCCGGTGACGGGGCCCGTGTAGAGGACCGTGATGTCGTCGGGGCTGTCGTTCTCGACCGTGACGGAGATGCTGCCGCCGGAGGCCGTCGTGGGCAGCCGCTTGCCGGCGGCCGGGACGGTCTGCGCGACCTCCGCGGCGATGGCTATCTTCTGCGCGCGGGCCCGGTTCCTGTGGTGCTTGTTGTTCTTGACGAAGTCGTTCATGCTTTCGAGGGCCGCGTCGAAGTCCTTGTCCTTGTACTGGTCGACGCCGCAGTCGTACGCACCCTCGTCGGCGCCGCGGCCCGCCCGGTCGGCGTCCTTCGCCAGGGCCTGGCCGACGCCCGCCTTCTCCCCCGGCAGATCCGTGATCTGCGCGGAGAGGCCCTCGAGCCGGGAGACCGCCGTGCACGGCTCGTCGCCGTCCACCTCCTTGACGGCCTTGCCGACCGCCGACTTCACGGCCGGTTCCACCTTGGCCGCCTGCTCGGACTGCGGGAACGTGGTCAGCAGGTCCCCGAAGAGGCCGGGCCACTCCGCGTCGCCCGAGGTCAGGCCGTCCGACGCGCAGCTGTAGAGGGAGGTGGCCAGCCGGTCGTCCGGCCAGTGGGCCAGTGAGCCGAGCCGCTCGCGGTCGACCGTGCGCGGCACGGTGCGCAGGTACTTCAGTGCGGGTACGGCGTCGCAGTACCGGTGCCGCTCGTAGGAGGCGCCGACCGTCGTGTAGAAGTCGTGCAGCCGGTCCGGTACACGGGCGGCGGCGCGGGAGCCGGCGTGGTCCGTGGCGAGGGCGTCGTAGGCCTTCAGGGCCCGGCGGTAGTCGGGCTCGGCCTTGT
This sequence comes from Streptomyces sp. NRRL F-6676, assembly GCF_000725625.1. Classification (GTDB taxonomy): domain Bacteria; phylum Actinomycetota; class Actinomycetes; order Streptomycetales; family Streptomycetaceae; genus Streptomyces. Next base: position 96,933 of record NZ_KL647084.1, on the reverse strand, counting down.
CGAACGGCTGCTCGGAGGCCGCTTCGACGAGGTGGTCGGCGCCGTCCAGCCGGTCGAGGAGCAGCTGCTCGGTGGCCTCGTCGCGGGCGCCGTCGTACAGCACGACACCGCCCGCCGGGACGGCGAGCAGCAGGACGCCGAGCGCGAGGGCCACCGGGGTCCGCGGCGGCCACCTCAGCCGGGTGCGCAGGCCCACGGCGGCGCCGTGGGCGGCGGCGGCGAGGAGGAGCGCGGCGTAGAGGGCGAGGGCGAGCGCCGGGACGCCGTCCGGGTCGGCGGGCAGCGCGACGAGGAGCAGGACGGCGGTCGCGACCCAGCACACCAGGGTGAGCAGCGGGCGCCGTACGAGCGCGTACCCCAGGCCGAGGCCGCTGAGGTTCAGCAGCCCCACGGCGGCGGCCCGCCCGCCGTCCGCGGGGGCGGCCGGCGGGGCGGCGGGCATGGGCGGAACGTGGAACCCGCCCCCGGCAGGGCCGTAGGGCGCCCCGGCCGGACCGTACGGGGCACTGGCCGGACCGGCCGGAGCACCCGGTGGGGCGTACGGCGACCCCGTGGGAGCGGCCGGCTCGGGCCGGCCGCCCTCGAGCGGAACGGGGCGGCTCCAGCCGGTGTCGGCCTGGTCCCCGGCCGCACCGGACCCGCCTCCGACCGCACCGGGCGCGCTCCCGGCGGCACCCGGCGCGTTCCCGGCCGAGCCCGGCGGTCCCCACGCCGGACCGGGCCTGCCCCCGGTGGCCTCATGCTGCGGCTCGCCGATCGCGGGCGGCCGGTCGCCGCCCTCGTCGTAGCCGTCTGCGGACGTGCCGTTCTGATCCCCGGACATGCCGTTCCCCCCATTCAACCCCACCCGCGCACGCGTGGGTTGCAGTGTACGGTCGGTCGACCGGTGGTGAACAGCGAGTATCCGGCGCCCGGACCCGTGCCGCGCGGTCCGCGAGCCCGAACGCGGACGTGCCGAACGGCGCCGAGCGGGTACCCGGGACTCCGTGCCGGGAGTGAGCCGGACGGTGGTCCCCGCGGGAGCGCGCACGCGCATGCGACGCCCGCGCGGCGGCGGTCCGGGAGACGAACACGTGGAACGGTGAAGTCATGTCTGAAGCCGACGGTGTGGGACCCGCTCGTGTCGTGGTCGGTACGAGCGATTCCCTCAGCAGCCGGACGGCCCTGTACCGGGCCGCCGAGGAAGCCCGGCGCAGGGGCGCCGAACTGTGGGCCGTGCTCGCCTGGGACGCGCCCGGCGGCGAGCTCACCGCCCACCGCCCGGCCGGCACGGAACCGCTGCTCGACGAGTGGCGGCGGCCGGCCCGGCGCGCCCTGCTGACGGTGCTGCACGAGACCTTCGGCACGGCGGGGCCCGGCGTGCCGCTGCGGGCCGTCCTCGGCCGGGGGCCGGCGGGCCGGGCCCTGGTGCACATCGCCGACCGCGCCGGTGACCTCCTGGTCGTCGGCGCCGGACGGCGCGGCCGGCTGCACCGGCTGCTGTCGCCCTCCGTGAGCCGGTACTGCATCGCCCACGCCGCCTGCCCGGTCCTCGCGGTGCCGCCCTCGCCGCTGGCGGCCGACTGGAAGGCCGCGCACCGGCGCAACGCGCTGCGGCTGCCGCTCGACACCCGTCACCTCACCGACGAGACGCAGGCGAAGGTCCCGCCCGAGCTGTGACGGAGCCGGTGCGGGTCCCTCGTGGACGGAGCCGGAGCGGGCGGCCGGGGTGGTGGGGGCGGTTGACGCGGCCGTGCGCGGCCGGGGCGGTTGACGCGGTCGGGGCGACCGGGGCGATGACGCGGTCGGGGCGACCGGGACGGTCGGCGGATTGATCGTCCGGCCAGTGGGGAACCCGGCAGCGGGCGCCTCCCCCGCGCTCGCCACCGTTGCCGACCCGTCTGAGAGGGCCATCCCATGAGTCTGTTGCGAGTGCTCGGCCGTCCGATGCTGGCCTCCATGTTCATCGCGGGCGGACTGGACTCCGTCCGCCACCCGGAGCGGGTGGCGGGAATCGCGGAGCCCGTGGTCCGGCCCGTGTCCGACCGTGTGCCGGTGGTGCCCGACAGCACCGAGCAGGCCGTACGGCTCAGCGGTGCCGTACAGGTCGCGGCCGGCGTGCTGCTGGGGCTCGGCCGCATGCCCCGGCTCTCCGCGCTGGCCCTCGCGGGCACGCTCGTGCCGACGACGCTGGCGGGCCACCGGTTCTGGGAGGCGGAGGACGACGCCGACCGCGTCCAGCAGCGCATCCACTTCCTCAAGAACGTCTCGATGCTGGGCGGGCTCCTCGTCGCCGCCGACGACACCGGGGGCCTCCCCTCGCTCCTGTGGCGCGGCCGCCACACCGCGAAGGAGCTGCGGCGCGAGGCGAAGCTCGTGCGCCGCTCGGCCCGGATGGGCGCGCTCCCGGCGGCCGCGGCGGGCAGCGTCCGCGCGGGCGCGAAGGGCCTGACGGCCAGGCTCCCCGGCTGAGACGGCGCGGACGGCCGGTCCCGATTCTCCTGAGACGGCGCGGTCGGCCGGTCCCGATTCCCCTGAGACTGCTGTGAACATCCTGTGTCCCGGCTCCGTATAGAGCCCGAGGGCTGTTCCCGCCCTGTCCGGTGGCAAGTCGAGGAGGATGTCGTGACCGGAGGGACCCGCAGGAGACCGAAGGCCGCACGGCGCAGTACGGCGGCGGCGATCGCGCTGATGCTCGGCGGGGCCGGTCTGATCGCGGTCAACACGTACGCCTCGGCCACCGAGACGGGCTCGTCGGAGACCTCCCAGCGACTGCCGGCCGGTGCCGCGGGGAGCACGATCGACTGTCCCGAGGTCGCCGACCACCTGCCCGAGCTGTCGGAGAAGGCCCGGGCGGGCGTGAGCGACGAACTGGCCGCGATGGACAGCCAGATCACCGACGCCTACCAGCGGCTGACCGCGATGGGCACGGCAGCGAGGTCCGGAGCCGGGGAGAAGGTCAAGGGCGAAGTCCTCGATCCCCTGGCCGAGTCGAGGACGGAGAGCATCGGCCGGATCAGCGACTCGATCGACAAGAGCACCGGTCAGCGGCCGTCGGGCCTGGACGATCTGGCGGCCTGCGAGGTGAAGAGGGACCCGGGCGGCACGGCAGGCACCGGTGGCGGTGGCGGAACCGTCCCGTCCGGCAGCGACGGGCAGAACGAGAACGGCCCGGACGCCTCGGACTTCGTCGACATCCGGACCGTGAAGCCGAACGTGAGCGGCCCCGTGGCAGGGGCCGGCGTCGCCCGCGGCTCGTTCACCGTCGACTGCGGGGTGAACGAGAACAAGAACTACAACACCGACAACGTCATCGCGGCGCCCGGCGTGACCAACGGCGCCCACCACCTGCACGACTACGTCGGCAACCAGGACGTCAACGCCTTCTCCAACAACGACACGTTCGCCGCGGCGGACACCTCCTGCGAGGAGCAGGGCGACAGGTCGGCGTACTACTGGCCGGTGGTCCGCGTCCAGGACGGCACGCAGGACTTCGACCAGAACAGCGACGGCGGCGGCAAGGAGGGCAACGTCGGCAAGATCCTCACCGCCAAGCAGGCCGAGATCACGTACGTCGGCAGCAAGACCGCCGAGGTCGTCGCGATGCCGAAGTTCCTGCGCATCATCACCGGTGACGCCAAGGCCTTCACCAACGGCCCCGCCAACGCCAACGCGCACTTCGAGGGCAGTGACGTGGTCCGCTCGTTCGCCTTCCAGAGCTGCTGGGACGGCCAGAACATCGACAGCGCCAACCACCGTACGCATGTCGCGTTCGCCGACGCGGACGGCAACTGCGCCAACGGCTTCAAGGCCATTCCGCGGCTGACGATGCGCCTGGTGTACGAGGTCCCGGCCCCGACCGTCGAGAACGGTCGGGTGAAGAACGCCTACGCGGTCGACGGATTCCCGGAGCAGCTGCACAAGCCGATCAACGACCACGACGACTTCATCAACATCATGGACGAGAAGTTGATGGACGAGATGGTCGACTGCCTCAACGCGGGCCGCACCTGCGGCGCCGGCGCCCCGCCTGCGACCGAGCCCGGCGACGACAAGGGCGGTGACCAGGGCGGCAACGGCGGCGGCAAAGGCGGTCAGGACAACGGCGCCGGCAAGGGAGACAACAGCGACAAGGGCAACGACACCGGCTCGCAGGACGAGCAGAACGGGAAGGACGGGAAGGCCGGGGAGGACGCGCAGAACGGCACCAAGGGCTCCGGCGGCGACGCCGTGAAGGGCGGCGGCAACACCGGCGCCGACACCCCGAAGACCGAGTCGACGGTCGCCTCCGACGCCCAGCGCTCGGAGGCCACCGAAGCGCCCACCGGCTCCGCTTCGCCCTCCGCGGTCTCCCGGGCCGAGGGCACCGACGACCAGGACACGGTGGGCTCCAACCCGGCGCCGCAGGCCGAGGGTTCGCAGGGCAGCCTCGCCGAGACCGGGTCGCAGTTGTGGCCCGCCGCGGCCGGCGCCCTGATGCTCTGCGCCGGTCTGGTCGTCCTGCTCCGCTCGCGGCGGTACACCGCACGCCGCTGAGCGGCACCGCCGGAACCGGCGGGGGCTCGCACGGCATCGCGAGCCACCGCCGGTTCCGGCTCAAGTCGGCGATCTTGGGCACACGTCCGGAGAGAGTGATCTTCGAAGTGTGCTCCACGAGGGGGGACCGCCGTCCATGACCACCACACCTGTGCGCCGGATACGTGTGCGGCGCCCCGGCCGCGGCTTCGACCTGCGGCGTACCTCGCTGTTCTTCGTCCTGCTCGCCCTGGTCGTGGTGGTGCTGGGGCTCGCCGCGCGGACGGCCGCCCGGGCCGCCGCGGACTGGCCGGTCCTGGCGGTGGCGCTGTGTCTGGTGGCGCTGCCGTCCGCCGCGCTCGCCCTGCGCCACGGCCGCCGCCGCTTCTCCGCCCGCCGGGCCGCGCGCCGCGCGGTCACCGCGATCGACGCCGCGACGACGACGGCGCTCGACTCCCTGACGGAACCGGCCCCCGCGGCGCCCACCACCGCCGGACCCCACCCGGCCGGGCCGGCACACACCGGGCGCACGCTCACCGAACCCCTGCCCGCCGCCCCGGAGTTCGAGCCGGAGCGGACAACGGCGCCGCTCCCCGAACCCGACCTCGGCCCCGAACCCGACCTCGGTCCCGAACCCGTGGAGTACACCGCCGTCGACTACGGCCTCCTCGACCCCGACGCGTTCGAGCAGGCCGTCGCCGCGCTGTGCGAGCGCGACGGATGCACGGAGGTGGAGGTGGTCGGCGGCGCCGGGGACCTCGGCGCGGATGTGGTGGGGATCACCCCCGACGGCCGGCGCCTCGTCGTCCAGTGCAAGCGGTACGGCGACACCCACAAGGTCGGCTCGCAGGACATGCAGCGCTTCGGCGGCACGTGCTTCACCGTGCACGAGGCCGAGGTCGCCGCCGTCGTGACCACGAGCGGCTTCACCGCGCCCGCCGTCGAGTACGCCGAGCAGTGCGGCATCCTCTGCGTCGACCGGGACACCCTGCAAGCCTGGAGTGACGGCACCGGTCCCGCGCCCTGGCACCCGGACCACCGCCCGCGCCCCGACGACCACCAGTGACGGCGGCCGACGACCACCGGAAAGGCAGACCTCACCATGACCGACCAGGAGAAGACCGCGGACACCTCGATGCGCGCCATGACCTACGACCGCTTCGGCGACAACGGGGTGCTGTCGGAGACCCGGCGACCCCGCCCCAAGGTGGGCCCCGGCGAGGTGCTCGTCCGGGTGCGCTGCGCCTCGGTCAACCCCGTCGACTGGAAGCTCATGGCCGGCGGCCTGAAGGACCTGATGGACACCGTCTTCCCGGTGGTGCCCGGCTGGGACGTGGCCGGCGTCGTCGAGCAGACCGGCATCGACGCGCCCGAGTTCGCGGTCGGCGACGAGGTGGTGGCGTACGCGCGGAAGGACTACGTGCACGGCGGGACGTTCGCCGAGTTGGTCACCGTCCCCGTGCGCGCCCTGGCCCGGCGGCCGGCGTCGCTGTCGTGGGAGCAGTCGGGCGGACTGCCGCTGGCGGGGCTGACCGCGTACCAGACGCTGACCCGGCTGGGCACCGGCAAGGGCAGCACCGTGCTGATCCACAACGCGGCCGGCGGGGTGGGCACCATGGGCGTGCAGATCGCGGTGGCGCTGGGCGCCCGGGTGATCGGCACGGCGTCGCCGAAGCGGCACGACACGCTGCGCGAGCTGGGCGCCGAGCCCGTGGCGTACGGCGACGGGCTCGCCGGCCGGGTGCGGGAGCTGGCGCCGGACGGGGTGGACGTGGTGGCCGACTTCGTGGGCGGTGTCCTGGACGTCACCCGGGCGGTCCTGGCCGAGGGCGGGCGGCACGCGTCCATCGCCGACAACAGCGTGATCGAGGCGGGCGGGCAGTGGATGTGGGTCCGGCCCAGCGGCGCCGACCTGGCCGAACTGGGCCGGCTGGCGGACGAGGGGAAGCTGACGGTGCCCGTCGCCGCGACGTACCCGCTGGAGAGGTTGCCGGACGCCTTCGCGCGCAGCCAGGAGGGGCACACCCACGGCAAGATCGTGGTCACCGTCTGAGCCCCCGGCCCCTCCTGGCGGGCTCGCGCGCCGCACTCCCGACGTGCCGGGACGTGTCAGGTGGCGCAGCCTGGTTACGCGGTTCCCACGGCACCGCGCGCGGCCCCGGCCGGCGCGCGGGCCGCGACCGCGTCCCGCCGCGACGGAAGGCTCCCCACGCCATGGACGGTCCGCACTACGAGACAGGCACCGGCGACCGGGCCCGCGACGGCGCCCGCCCCACCGGGTCCGAGGCACCGGGCGGCGGTGCCGTCGGCACCCTGCCGGAGGACTGCCGGTCCACGACGACGCTCCGCGTCAACGGCGTGTCGCACACGCTGACCGTCGACAACCGGCGTGTCCTGCTGGACCTGCTGCGCGAGGACCTCGACCTCGTCGGCGCGAAGAAGGGCTGCGACCACGGCCAGTGCGGCGCCTGCACGGTCCTGCTCGACGGGCGCCGGGTCAACAGCTGCCTGCTCCCCGCCGTGGCCCTGGACGGCCGTGAGGTCACCACCGTCGAAGGGCTCCCGGCGCTCGCCACGCCCGAGGACCGCACCGACGGTGCCGACGGCGACGGCAGCGGCGGCCCGCTCCACCCGTTGCAGCGGGCCTTCCTGGACCGGGACGCCTTCCAGTGCGGCTACTGCACCCCGGGCCAGCTCTGCTCCGCCGTCGGCGCGATCGGCGAGGCCGTGGCGGGCCATCCCTCGTACGTCACCGATCCGGCCGCCCCGTCCGGCGAGCCGGTGCCGCTCACGCGGGAGGAGATCCGCGAGCGGCTCAGCGGCAATCTGTGCCGCTGCGGCGCCTATCCGCACATCGTCGAGGCCGTGGAGGACGTACTGCCGTGAAACCCTTCGCCTATCTGCGGGCCGGCAGCGTCGAGGAGGCCGTCGACGCCCATGCCGCGCACCCCGGTGCCCGTTACCTCGGGGGCGGCACCAATCTGATGGACCTGATGAAGCTGGACGTGGAACGGCCCGGCACCCTGATCGACGTCAGCCGGCTGCCGCTGGACGACGTGCGGGAGCTGCCCGACGGGGGGCTGTGGGCCGGGGCCACCGTCCGCAACAGCGATCTGGCGGCGCACCCCGCCGTCCGCGACCGCTATCCGGCGCTCTCCCAGGCGCTGCTCTCCGGCGCCTCCGGGCAGCTGCGCAACGTCGCCACCACCGGCGGCAATCTGCTCCAGCGCACGCGCTGCCCGTACTTCCAGGACGTCACCAAGCCGTGCAACAAGCGGGAGCCGGGCAGCGGGTGCGGCGCCCTGGAGGGCGTGCACCGCGACCACGCGGTCCTCGGGTACTCCGAGCGGTGCATCGCCACGCACCCCTCGGACATGGCGGTGGCGCTGGCCGCGCTGGACGCCGAGGTGCAGCTGTACGGCGCGGACGGGAAGCGGAAGGTGCCGGTGGCCGAGTTCCACCGGCTGCCCGGTGAGCACCCGGAGCGGGACACCGAGATCCGCCCCGGGGAGCTGATCACCGGGGTGGTGCTGCCCGCGGCCACGGCCGGGCTGCCCTCCGCGTACCGCAAGGCCCGGGACCGCGCCTCGTATGCGTTCGCGCTCGCCTCGGTGGCCGCCGTCCTGGAGGTGGCCGACGGTGTCGTGCACCGGGCCGGGATCGCGTTCGGCGGGGTGGCGCACCGGCCGTGGCGGGCGCGCCGGGCCGAGGAGGCGCTGCTGGGCGCCGCGCCGACGGCGGACGCGTTCGAGCACGCCGTCGACCTGGAGCTGGCGGCGGCCCGGCCGCTGGGCGACAACGCCTACAAGGTGCCGCTGACCCGGGGCGTGGCCCTGGACGTCCTCACCCGACTGGCGCCCCGCACCCCGGCACCGGTCTGAGCCCCGCCCCGCACCCTCATCTCTTCGCATCCCGCTGCCCCCGGGCAGGTCAGGAGGACCCCATGGTTTCCGTCGCCGCCACCGGCTCCGCCGTCGGCGCCCCGGCCGAGCGCCGCGAAGGGCGGGAGAAGGTCACGGGCCGGGCCCGGTACGCCGCCGAGCATCCGCTGCCCGGCCGGGCGTACGGGTGGCCCGTGGCCGCGTCGGTCGCGCGCGGCCGGGTGCGCTCCCTGGACGCCTCGGCGGCCCTGGAACTGCCGGGGGTCCTCGCGGTCCTCACCCCCGACGACGCGCCCCGGCTGGCCGAGCCGGACGACCCGACCCTGAAGGTGCTCCAGGACGACCGCGTGCCGCACCACGGCTGGTTCGTCGCGCTCGTCGTCGGCGAGAGCCTGGAGGCGGCCCGGGCCGGCGCCGCCGCCGTCCGGGTGGAGTACGCGGCCGAGGAGCACGACGTGACGCTCACCGCCGGGCACCCGGCGGCGTACACCCCCGAGCAGGCCAACGGCGGGTATCCCGGCCGCCGTCAACAAGGCGATCCCGAGGGCGCGTTCGCCTCGGCCGCCACCCGCGTGGACGTCTCCTACCGGGTGCCGCCGCTGCACAACCACCCGATGGAGCCGCACACCTCCACCGCCCGCTGGGACGGGGACCGGCTGCTGGTGCACGCCTCCTCCCAGGGCGCCACGGCCGTACGGTCCACGCTGGCCGCGCTGTTCGAGCTGCCGGAGGAGCGGATCACCGTCACCGCGGAGCACGTGGGCGGCGGCTTCGGCTCCAAGGGCACCCCGCGTCCGGACGTGGTACTGGCGGTGATGGCCGCGCGGCACACGGGACGCCCGGTGACCGTCGCGCTCCCCCGCCGCCTGATGCCGGCCGTGGTGGGCCACCGCGCGCCCACCCTGCACCGGCTGCGGCTGGGCACCGGTCCGGACGGCCGGCTGACCGGGCTGCTGCACGAAGTGACGACGTACACCTCGCGCGTCAAGGAGTTCGTGGAGCAGGCCGCGGTCCCCGCCCGGGTGATGTACGCCGCGCCGCACATGCTCACCGAACACCACGTCGTCCCGCTCGACGTGCCCACGCCCTCCTGGATGCGCGCCCCCGGCGAGGCCCCCGGGATGTACGCGCTGGAGTCCGCGATGGACGAACTCGCGGTGGCGCTGAACACCGACCCGGTCGAGCTGCGGATCGCCAACGAGCCGGACGTCGAACCGGACAGCGGCAAGCCGTTCAGCAGCCGGCACCTGGTGGAGTGCCTGCGTGAGGGGGCCCGCCGCTTCGGCTGGTCCGGGCGTGATCCGCGCCCCGGTGCCCGCCGCGAGGGCCCGCTCCTGGTGGGCACGGGCGTGGCCGCCGCCACCTATCCGGTGCTGGTGCAGCCCTCCGTCGCGAGCGCCGAGGCCCGGCCCGACGGCACGTTCGTGGTCCGGATCAACGCCACCGACATCGGCACCGGCGCCCGGACGATCCTGGCCCAGATCGCCGCCGACACACTCGGGGTGCCGCTGGAGAGGGTGCGCAGCGAGGTCGGCAGCACGGAGCTGCCGCCCGCCTCACTGGCCGGTGGTTCCTCCGGCAGTTCCTCGTGGGGCTGGGCGGTGCACCAGGCGTGCACCGAGCTGACGGAGCGGCTCGCGGAGCACGCGGGGCGGATCCCGGAGGGCGGGCTGAGCGCATCGGCCGACACCACCGGGTCGGCGGACGCCGACAGTCCCTACGCACGGCACGCGTTCGGCGCGCACTTCGCCGAGGTCACGGTGGACACGGTCACCGGGGAGACCCGGGTGCGCCGGCTGCTCGGCGTGTTCGCGGCCGGGCGGATCCTCAACGCCCGTACGGCGCGCTCGCAGTTCATCGGCGGGATGACGATGGGGATGGGCATGGCGCTGACCGAGGGCAGCACGATGGACGCCGCGTTCGGCGACTTCGTCGAGTGCGACCTGGCCTCGTACCACGTGCCCGCCCACGCCGACGTGCCGGACGTCGAGGCGCACTGGCTGGACGAGGACGATCCGCACACCAACCCGATGGGCAGCAAGGGGATCGGCGAGATCGGCATCGTCGGCTCGGCGGCGGCGGTCGGCAACGCGGTCCACCACGCCACCGGCGTCCGCTTCCGCGAACTGCCGCTCACGCCGGACCGGGTGCTGACGGGGCTGCGCGCCACTGGTATGTGACGGGTATGAGACGGGCCGTCAGGGCGTCGGAATGCCCGCCGGGCGGGCGGGGCGGCCCAGTTCGACCGGCACGCCGGGCGAGTACAGCACGCTCACCGGCTCCCCCGAGTCGCCGGGCAGACCGGCCGCGGCCAGCAGGTTCTCCTCGCAGCGCACCAGCTCGGCACGGTGCAGCGGCCAGCGCGGATGCGCGTTGGGCAGGAACCCGGTGTCCCCGAAGAAGGCGTTGTGCATCCCCCACCGGGCGGTCAGGAAGTGCTCCAGACCGGTCGGCTCGGCGATCGGCTCGCCCCGCCGCACCACCAGCTTGCAGTACGCGCCCCGGGGTCCGGGCCACCGCCGGGTGCTGGTGTAGCCGATCAGGTCACCCCTGTGGCGTACGGCCATCCGGGACCACACGTACGGCAGCCGGAACCCGGCCCGGCCCATCAGCACCGGGATCAGCCGGGCGGCGTCCATCGAGCGGAACACCACCCCGCGCCGCCCGTGCGCGTCGACGGAGTACAGCCGCACGTTGGTCTCCGGGAACGAGCCGAGGTACGGCACCCCGGGCAAGCGCAGCCAGCCGACCCGGTGCATCCGGAACGCCACCAGGCCGGCGTACGTCCGCCCCTCGTACACGTCCGGCACGGTCCCGGCGGGCAGCAGCGGGGCGACGGCGTCCGGGTCGAGCGCCCAGTGGACGAAGGCGAGGTCCAGCCACTCCTGGGTGAGCAGCGGCCACTTCAGGGCGGCGGGCGCGTCGGGGGTGACGGGCTCGGGGGCGGGCCGCGGGGACACCGGTCCGGCGGGTCCGGGTCCGGCGGGCACGGGCGGCTGCGGGGTCGTCGGCATGGCGCCAGCATCTCAGGGGCGGGCGTACGCCACTGGGGTGACCCGCGCGGGGGCTCACTCGCCGCCGCGGTCCGAGCCGGGCCAGTGGTACGGCAGGTCGTCCGGTACGCCGGGGAAGTGCGGGGCGTAGAAGTCGGGGTCCTTGCGGACCAGGGCGGAGCGGTGGCTGCGGTGCAGGGCGGGATCGCCCAGCCAGGGCGGCAGTTCACCGGCCTCGGCCAGCTCCGCCTGCTCCCGTACCGCGGTGCCGGGCCGGTGGGCGGCGAAGTCGGCGACCATGGTGGCCGCGCAGCTGTCCTGGTGGCCGAGGTCGCGCCAGACGTGGCACATCTGCAACCCGTAGCGGACGAGGGCCTCCTCGTACCCCGTCCACATCCGCACCGCCGGATGCCGGCGCCAGCCGTAGCCGGGCACGGTCAGCCCGCGCAGCACCTGGAGCGCCTCGACGCGCTGTTTGCCGAGCCGGCGGCGGTCCAGGACGCGGGCCGACTCGGTGAAGTCCGGATACGGGAGGAATGTCTGCACGGCTCATCTCGTACCGCGCGACGGCGGGAACGAATCACCCGCGCTCCTGGTGACTGTTCCGGCGACGGCGTCCGTACCTTCCGGTGTACGAGACGTACGACGTGTACGAGACGTACCAGGTGTACGAGCAGCCCGTGTCTGGAGGCACCCATGCGCATGTCCCGCAACATGGCCGGAACCGTCTTCGTGTTCGGCGCGCTGAGTCTGACGCTCACCGCCCTCGCGTACCCGGCCGTGCTCGGGATGCGGAACTCGGCCACCAACCCCGACCGTGTCATCGCCGACACCCCGCACGGCCCGCTCACCGAGGGCGACCGGGACTTCGTGGTGAAGGTGCGCTCGGCCGGGCTGTGGGAGTACCCGCTCGGCGAGAAGGCACTGGAGCGGGGCACGACCGACGCGATGAAGGAGGCGGGCAGGCACCTGATCGTCGGGCACGCCGGGCTGGACGAGACCTGCCGGAGGATCGCGCCCGAGCTGAACATCACCCTGCCCAACCAGGCGACCCCGCAACAGCAGCAGTTCGTGGCCACGGTGGACGCCTCGCGGGGCAAGGAGTTCGACTCCACGGCCGTCAACATCATGCGGGTGACGCACGGGCAGATCTTCCCAGCCATCGCCAAGATCCGTGCCAGTACGCGGAACACGCTGGTCAGGCAGCTCGCCGACCAGGCCAACGACACGGTCCTCGACCACATCACGGTGCTGGAGAAGACCGGCCTGGTCAATCACGACCAGGTCAACTTCCAGCAGACGACGCCGCCCAAGCTCGACCCGAACCAGCTCACCCCGCCGCCGCCCCAGCCGGGCTCGCCGCTGGTGGCGCTCACCCCGCGCCCCGACCTGAACGTCCGCACCACGTCCCCGACGGCCTCCTCGACGCCGTCGGGGTGACCCTCTTGCCGGTTCCAGGTCTTACGGAGCGGTGACGTGCGGGCCGGCGGGGCGGGTGCGGGGCTCCGACCGGCCTAGCGTGGGCGGCATGCGCGTACTGGTCACCGGCTCGGCCGGGTTCATCGGGTCCCATGTCGTCGACGCCCTCGCCGCCCGCGGTCACGAGACGGTCGGGCTGGACGTGCGGGAGGACGGCGCCGACGTGCGCGACCCCGAGGTGGTCGCGGCCCGGCTGCGCGGGGTGGACGCCGTCTGCCACCAGGCGGCGATGGTCGGCCTCGGCACCGGGTTCGCGGACGCGCCGGAGTACGTCTCCCGCAACGACCTCGGCACCGCCGTACTGCTCACCGCCATGGCGGCGGCGGGGGTACGGCGTCTGGTGCTCGCCGGGTCGATGGTGGTGTACGGCGAGGGCGCCTACGCCTGCCCGCGGCACGGGGCGGTGCGGCCGGGCCCCCGGGCGGTGGCCGACCTCGACGCCGGCCGCTTCGAGCCGCCGTGCCCGCGCTGCGGTGCGGCGCTCGCCCCCGGGCCGGTCGGCGAGGACGCCCCCACCGACCCCCGCAATGTGTACGCCACCACCAAGCTGGCCCAGGAGCACCTGGCCGCCGCGTGGGCCCGCTCGACCGACGGCTCGGCGGTGTCGCTGCGCTACCACAACGTGTACGGCCCCCGGATGCCCCGCGACACCCCGTACGCGGGCGTCGCCTCCTTCTTCCGCTCGGCGCTGGCCCGCGGCGAGTCCCCCCGCGTCTTCGAGGACGGCGGCCAGCGCCGCGACTTCGTCCACGTCCGCGACGTGGCGGCCGCCAACGCGACGGCCCTGGAGGCGGACGCACCCCGGGGCGCCCTGACCCCGTACAACACCGGCAGCGGCACCCCGCACACGATCGCCGACCTGGCCTCCGCCCTCGCCACGGCCTGCGGGGGCCCGCCCCCGGTGGTGACGGGCGAATACCGCCTGGGCGACGTCCGCCACATCACGGCCGACTCGAGCCGGTTGCGGGCGGACCTGGGCTGGAAACCGGAGGTGCCGTTCGAGGAGGGGGTACGGGAGTTCGCGCACTCGTGAGGGGAGCACCCGCGCCCGTGAGGGGCGCGGGGAACGGCGCGAACCACCACAAACCCACTCGCACCCGCCCAACCAACGAGCACCCCCCGAGCTTGAACGCGCCCTAAGCCCCCACCACCGGCAACGTCACCTCGAACCGACACCCTCCCACCACATTCCTTACCTCCGCCCTCCCCCGATGCGCCTCCACGATCCCCCGCACGATCGCGAGCCCCAACCCCGCCCCCGCCGGAGGCGTCCTCGCATCGGTCCCCCGCCACCCCGTGTCGAACACCCGCGGCAACTCCTCCTCCGGAATCCCCCCGCACGCGTCGGTGACCGACAGCACCACCCCGTCCGCCGACCGCTCCGCGGCCACCGCGACCGTCCCATCCGCCGGCGTCCGCCGGATCGCGTTGACCAGGAGATTCCCCAGCACCCGGCTCATCTCCTTGCCGTCCACCTCCACCGGCACCGCCTCGATCCGGTCCCCCACCAGCCGCACCCCGTGCTCACGGGCGAGCGGATCCGCCCCGGCGAGGGCGTCGCCGACGAGGTCGTAGACCGACATCCGGGACGGCGACAGCGCCAGTGCCCCCGCGTGGATACGGGAGAGCTCGAAGAGGTCGCCCACCATCCCGTTGAGCCGCTCCACCTCCGTGCGGATGCGGCGCAGATAGCGGTCGGGGTCGGCGGCGACCCCGTCCTCCAGCGCCTCGGCCATCGCGCGCAGCCCGGCGAGCGGGGTGCGCAGGTCGTGCGAGATCCAGGCGACGAGTTCGCGCCGGGAGGACTCCAGGGCCCGCTCCCGCTCCCGGGAGCGGGCGAGCTTGGCACTGGTGGCGGCCAGCTCGCGGCTGACCTCGGCGAGTTCGGCGGTGCCGGGGCTCGCGGGCGCGGCGAAGTCCCCGCCGTCGCCGAACGAGCGTGCGGCGAGGGCGAGTTCGCGGCTGCGGGCGACGACCCAGCGGCCCAGCAGCAGCGCGGTGGCCAGGGAGACGACGGCCGCCATGGCGACGACCGTGGTGACGACGGAGAGGTCGTGCGCGGACAGGAACATGGCCTGGGCGACGGCGAGCGTGCCGGCCAGCATCGCCCCGACGGCGACGGCGGCGACGACGGCCACGGAGGCGGTGAGCGAGCGGCGGCGCAGCAGCCACAGGGCGCCCAGGCCGAGCAGTCCGGCGGCGGCGGCGCCGAGGAAGGCGAACAGGACGATGAGCAGCGTGTCACGCACGGCCGGCGCTCCCCTCGGCGGGCCGCCCCGCGCCCCCGGCCGCCTCGGCCGCCTCGGCCGTCCCGACCGTCCCGACCGCCCCGGCCGCCTCGGCCGCCTCCGCCCCCGTCGGCTCGAACCTGTATCCGACCCCCCACACCGTCTGGATCAGCAGCGGCCGGGCCGGATCGTCCTCCACCTTGCCGCGCAGCCGCCGGACATGGACCGTGACGGTGGACAGGTCGCCGAAGTCCCAGCCCCACACCTCGCGCATCAGCTCCTCCCGGCCGAACACTCGCCGGGGGTGGGCGAGCAGGAACGCCAGGAGGTCGAACTCGCGCAGGGTGAGGGCGAGTTCGGTGCCGTGCTTGGTGGCGCGCCGGGCCGCCGGGTCCAGGACGAGACCGGCGGCGCGCAGCGGCCGGGTGTCCGCCCCGGGCCGGGTGCGGCGCAGTACGGACTGCACGCGCAGCACGAGTTCACGCGGGCTGAACGGCTTGGTGACGTAGTCGTCCGCGCCCACCTCCAGGCCGAGGATGCGGTCGTCCTCGTCGCCGCGTGCCGTCAGCATGACGACCGGCACGGGGCCGCGCTCCCGCAGCCGGCGGCAGACCTCCAGGCCGTCCATGCCGGGCAGCATCAGGTCGAGGACGACCAGGTCGGGCCGGTGCGCGGCGGCGCGGGCGAGCGCGGCCGGGCCGTCCCCGGCGCGGTCCACCACGTATCCCGCGCGGTCCAGGTATCCGGAGACGACCTCGGCGACGGTCGGGTCGTCGTCCACGACCAGAATCCGCGCTCCGGAGGCGTCCGGGGCTCCGGCGGCCTCCGGGGCGCCGCCGGTGGCCGGGACTCCGGCGGCGTTCGGGACTCCGCCGCCTTCCCGCGCCGTCGCTTCGGTGGCCGGGGACTCGTTGGGCTGTCGCATGCGACCAGCCTCCCACCGCGCCCCCGGGAGCGCCGACGACGGCCTTCGACGTCCGTGTTTCGTAAGGAGCGGACGCCCCGGAATGTCCGTTTCCGATTCGTAGGGTGAAGGCCGTGACGAGCCCTTCTCCCCACTCCTCCGACCCGGACGACGCCGTCGGCGTCGACGTGGTCCTGCCCTGTCTCGACGAGGCCGACGCCCTGCCGTGGGTGCTGCGCCGCATCCCGCCCGGCTGGCGTGCTTTGGTCGTGGACAACGGTTCCACCGACGGGTCGGCCGACCTCGCCGCCGCGCTCGGCGCCACGGTGGTGCGCGAGCCGCGCCGCGGTTTCGGCGCCGCCTGCCACGCGGGGCTCGCGGCGGCCACCGCGGACGTCGTCTGCTTCTGCGACTGCGACGCCTCGCTCGACCCGTCGCTCCTCGTCCCGTTCGTGCGGGAGGTGCGCGCGGGCCGGGCCGACCTGGTGCTCGGCCGGCGGCGGCCGCAGGGTCCGGGCGCCTGGCCCGCGCACGCCCGGGCCGGCAACCTCGCGCTCTCCCGGATGCTGCGGCGCCGCACCGGGCTGCGGCTGCGCGACCTCGGTCCGCTGCGTGCCGCCCGCCGGGAGGCACTGCTCGGCCTGGGCCTCACCGACCGGCGCAGCGGCTATCCGTTGCAGATGGTGGTGCGCGCGGCCGACGCCGGCTGGCGGGTCGCCGAGCACGACGTGCCGTATCTGCCGCGCACGGGCGCGTCGAAGGTGACCGGTACCTGGCGCGGGACCTGGCAGGCGGTCCACGACATGCGCCGCGTCCTCGCCGAACCGCCCGTGCACCACGCCGTGGAAGGAGGTACGCCCCGATGACGCTCGCGCATCCGCCCATCCTGCTCGTCATCGCCAAGGAGCCCCGGCCGGGCCGGGTCAAGACCCGGCTGACGCCGCCGTTCACTCCGGAGCAGGCGGCCGCCCTGGCCGAGGCCGCGCTCGCCGACACCCTGGCGGCGGTGGCGGCGGCCCCGGCGGCCCGGCGCGTCCTGGTGCTCGACGGCCGGCCGGGGCCGTGGCTGCCGCCCGGCTTCGAGGTGGTACCGCAGTGCGCGGGCGGCCTGGACGAGCGGCTGGCGGCGGCCTTCGCCCAGTGCCGGGGCCCCGCCCTGCTCATCGGCATGGACACGCCGCACGTCACGCCCGCCCTCCTCACGGTCGGCTTCGACGACTGCGACGCGTACCTCGGGCTCGCCGAGGACGGCGGTTTCTGGGCGCTGGGCCTCGCCGCGCCCGACCCCGCGCTGGTGCGCGGGGTGCCGATGTCGACGGACCGCACGGGTGCGGTCCAGCGCGACCGCCTGCTCCGCGCGGGGCTGCGGCTGCGCGCACTGCCCCCGCTGCGCGACGTCGACACGGCCTCCGACGCCCACGCGGTCGCCATGGCGGCACCGGGAAGCCGCTTCGCGGCCGAGTTCGACCGCCTCACGGGGGTCCGGGGGCAGCGGAGTTCGGACCCGCGGGGTGCGGACGCGGAGGGGCGGCGGCCGGCCGCCGCCGGTGTCCGGCCCCTTGGGGGTGGCGTCCGATGACCACCGCACGGGAGGCGCGTCCGCCCGTCGCCACGGCCCCGGGCGAGGTGGCTGCCCCGGCGCCGCGCCCCGGCCGTACGTCACGCTCGCCGGTTCCCGTCTCCTGGTCGGCGGACCCGTACGCCGACGCCCTGCGCACCGGCCGCGGCCCCCTCTTCCTGCGGCGCTCCGACGGGTGGCTGCTGCCGCTGGAGGTGGAGCGCTGGTGCGCGGCGGCCGACGCGGCCGACGAGGAGGTGCTGCGCCGCTGCGAGGGCCCGGTGCTCGACGTCGGCTGCGGCCCGGGCCGCCTGGTGGCCGCGCTGTCGGCGCGGGGCCGGCCCGCGCTCGGGGTGGACGTCAGCGAGGCGGCCGTGGCCCACACGCTCCGGCTCGGCGGCCGGGCGCTGCGCCGCTCGGTCTTCGAGCCGCTGCCCGGCGAGGGCCGCTGGGGCACCGCGCTGCTCGTCGACGGCAACGTCGGCATCGGCGGCGACCCCGTGGCCCTCCTCTCCCGGATGCGTGAACTGCTGCGCTCCGGCGGCCTGTTGCTCGCCGAGACGGTACCGGCGGCGGACGTCGACGAGCGGGCCGACGTCCGCCTCGTACGGGAGGCGTACGGTGCGGGCGTCGCCGCCGAGGCACCCGGCGCCGCGTTCCCGTGGGCCCGGCTCGGCGCACCGGCGCTGCTCCGGTACGCCGCGCGCGCGGGCTGGCGCCCGGCCGGTCAGTGGTCGGCCGGCGGGCGCCGCTTCGTCGCCCTGCGCAGCCGCCGCAGGAGCAGCAGCGCGCTGCCGCCGAACAGTACGGCGGTGATCAGCAGCCAGCGGCCGAGGAACCCGTCGGCGGGCAGCGCGGTGGCGGACCGGTAGCGGTCGGCCACCTGCCCGCCGATCAGCGGGAACCACACCAGCAGCAGGAGCCCTGACAGTGCGGCCGGTACGCGTACGTATCCGGCCCACTCCCGGCGGCGGACCGCGCCGAACGCCCGTACGGCGGCGCGGTCGAGCCCCGCGTACAGCGGCAGCAGCACCAGGTCGTGCAGCAGCGCCGCGCCCACGAACCACAGCACGAGGCGGAACCGGTCCTCCGCCTCCGTCAGCAGCCGCGTCCCCGCGTATCCGGCGAGCGCGAACGAGCAGGCGAGCAACAGGAGTTGGAAAGGGCTGCCGAGGACCGCCGCCCGCCGCACACCCGCGAGCCGCCGCCCCGCCCTCCTCACGGCCCCCTTCACCTGACACCTCCGAAGGTCATACGGGCCACCCACTTGGTGTTGAGCACGCCGGGCGCCGCGGGCACGATCACGCGCGCCGGGTAGCCGTGGTCCGGGGTCAGCTCCTCGCCGTTGGCGTACAGGGCCAGGAGCGAGCGCGGGTCGGCCACCTGGTTGGCGCGCAGCGCCGCGTGGCGGAAGGCGCCGTGCCGTTGGAGCGACTCGACGAACACGTCCGGCGGGTCCTCGTAGCCGACGAGCGCGGCGAGGTCGCGCAGCCGTACGCCGCGCCACCACTGGTCCGAGGTCGACCAGCCCTCCACGCAGGCGAGGGGCAGGGCGGAGCTGCGCAGATCCATGGCCAGCAGGGCGGATCTGGTCAGCCGGACGGTGCCGGTGCGTCCGGTGACGGTCAGCCGCCAGGCCTCGTCGCCGGTCTCCGCCGTCGAAATGCCCGCGTACGCCGCCGTCTTGTTGATCTGGAAGGCACCGGGTCCGCTGCCCGGTTCGGCGCCGCCGTGCGGTGCGAGGAGCGCCGTGCGCCGCAGTGGCCCGTCGAAGCTGCGGCCGGCCGTGGTGGCGAACAGCAGCAGCGATCCGCCGCCGACGAGGCCGAGGGCGCCGCGCCGGGAGACGGTGGGGTCGGCGGGCTCCTGTGCGGCCGACTCATCGGGCCGCGACCGGAGTTCGCGCAGATTGCGCAGGGCGGTCGGCGTCCGCAGGACCGCGTGGGCGAGGAACGCGGCGAAGAACACCCATGCCCCGTAGAAGTGCAGCGGGTAGAAGGAGCCGGGGAAGACGTAGTCGAGCTGGACGTTGAGCACGCCGGTGGTGAACTCGAAGAGCGCGCCGCCGACCAGGAGCAGCAGGGAGAGCCGTTCGGCCGCGTGGGCGAGGGAGCGTGCGGGCGGCAGCGTGAACAGCTTCGGCACCACCGACCACAGCTTGGCGAGCAGCACCGGGACCAGGGTGACGCCGAGCGTGACATGGATGCCCTGGGTGAGCCGGTAGAGCCAGGGCGGATCGGTGGGCCAGTCGAAGAGGTAGAAGCCGAGTAGGCCCTTGTCCGGGGTCTTGTCGTTGACCGGTGACAGATCCGGGTTGTAGGCGGCGTACGACAGCAGTCCGGTGACGAAGAGCAGGGTGATCCCGCCGAGCAGGACGACACCGAGCAGCGCGGTGAAGCGGGTGCCGCGCACGGGGCTGCGCCAGAAGGCGGGCGCGAAGGGTGAGCGGGTGAGGAGGGTGGTCCGTGCCATGTGCCCGACCGTAGGCGCGGATCACCTGCGCGAAGCCGCTGCGAACCATGACGAAACACTGACGTCCGCCCCGGCCGCCGCCCGTCCCGCGCGCCCGCGGCCTAGCGTTCCGGTGTGAACCGCGCTCCCCTCCGCGACCGCTCCGGCGGCCGCCCGCACCTCCGCCGCCCCGACCGTCCGCAGGACCTCCGCCGTGACCGACGCCGCGATCTGTACGCCGTCCTGGCCGCCGCGCTGCTCGTGACGGCGGCCGCGCTCATCGGCACCGCGATCGAGCGCCGGGACGGCACGCTCCACGTGGGATGGCCGCCGCTGTACGCCAACTGGGCGCCGCACACGGGCCCGGGCACCCCGGCCGCGGTGGCCGTGGCGGTCCTGGTGGTGGCGTACGGTCCCGCGCTCGCCGCCCGGCTGCCGTGGCGGGCGCTGCTCGCCGCGGTGTGGGGTGCGGCGCTGGCGTGGACGTTCTCCCTCGCCCTCGTCGACGGGTGGCAGCGGGGGCTCGCACGGCGGCTGACCACCCGCTACGAGTATCTGCGTGCCGTGGACCGTTTCTCCGACATCCCCGCCACGCTGCGGGACTTCACCCACCACATCCTGCTGGACTCGCCGGAGCACTGGCCGCCGCACGTGGCCGGGCATCCCCCGGCGTCGACCCTCACCTTCGTCCTGCTCGACCGGATCGGGCTGGGCGGCGGCGCGTGGGCGGGGGTGTGGTGCGTGACCGTGGGGACGTCGGCTGCGGTCGCGGTCCTCGTCGCCGTGCGGGCGCTGTCGGGCGAGCAACTGGCCCGCCGGGCGGCGCCGTTCGTGGTCCTGGCCCCGGCCGCGGTGTGGGTGGGGACCTCGGCGGACGGGTACTTCGCGGGGGTCGCGGCGTGGGCGGTGGCGTGTCTGGCGCTCGCGGCGACGGGCCGTCGGGCATGGGCCTTCGGACTCGGCGCGGGGCTGCTGTGCGGGCTGACGGTCTACCTCTCGTACGGCCTCGCGCTGTTCGTCGTCCTCGCGGGCGCGGTACTGCTGCTGGGCACGCGGCGCCGGGCGGTGCTGCCGTGGCTGGTGGCGGGGTGTGCGGTGGTGCCGGTGGTGTTCACCTGGCTCGGCTTCGACTGGTGGGAGGCGTACCGGCTGCTGGTGCGGCGCTACTACCAGGGGGCGGGCGGGGTCCGACCGTACGGCTACTGGGTGTGGGCGAACCTGGCGTGCACGGTACTGGTGGTGGGCCCGGCCACGGTGGCGGGACTGCGCCGCACGGGGGCGGTGCCGGCCGGCGCGGCGAGCCGGGCGGACGTACGGCTGGTACGGCCGCGACCGGCGCGGTGGTCCGCGGAGGTGCGGCTCGCGGTGCTGGTGGGGGCGGCACTGGCCGCGCTGCTGGCGGCGGACCTGTCCGGGATGAGCAAGGCGGAGACCGAACGGATCTGGCTGCCGTTCGCGATGTGGCTGCTGCCGGCGGGGGCGCTGGTCAGTGACGTACGGGTATGGCTCGGCGCGCAGGCTCTGGTGGCGCTGCTGCTCAACCATCTGCTGCTGACCGGCTGGTGACGGGCGTGCGGTGACGGGCATCGGGTGCCGAGGGGCATCGGGCGGTGACGGGCGTCGGGTGGTGACGGGCGTCGCCGCGCGGCCCGTCGGGGTTCAGGGCCGGGGCCAGGGGCGGCCGCCGATCCGTTCGATGCCCGTGTTGAACCGCTTCAGGTAGGACGCGAAGGCGGCGATGTCGTCGTCGGACCAGTCGGCCATCACCTGGTCGAGCGAGCGGACGATCCCCTCGCGCTCCTCGTCGAGCAGCCGGCCGCCCTTGTCGGTGAGGCGGAACTTGCGGGCCATCCCGCCCTCGGGGTCCGGGATGCGCTCGACCAGTCCGGCGCGCATCGCGGCGGCGGTCTGCCGGTTGAGGGTGGAGGCGTCGAGCCCGAAGGCGTCACTGAGCTCGCCGATCGACATGGGCCCCTGCACCCGGATGCGGCTGAGCAGGATGTAGGCGCTGCGTTCCAGCACGCCGTCCTTGCGGCGGCCGCCGCCCTTGTTCAGGAAGGTGTGGCGGCTGAGCAGCATCTGCTCGTACTCGACCTCGTGCGCCGGACTGTCCATGGCTCCATCGTCTCATATGCATGTGCACCACACACATAACATGCGCGATACATATGACATGTATGATGCACATCCCTTGCCGCACTCGTTCGGCACGCGAGGGGCACGCAGCCTCCGCGCGGTCTTCCGGTAGTACACACAGTCGAGGAGTCGAGTCCCATGGACGCCCCCCAGACCACGGCCCGTTCGGGCGGCGTGGTCGCCACGCTGGCCCTGGCCGGCATCACGGCAGCGATCATGCAGACGCTGGTCACCCCGCTCCTCCCGGAGCTGCCGCGGATCCTGCACACCTCGTCGGCGAACGCCGCCTGGGTCATCACGATCACCCTGCTCGTCGGCGGTGTGTGCGTGCCGATATCCGGCCGCCTCGGCGATCTGCTGGGCAAGCGCCGGATGCTGCTCGCGTGCGCCGTGCCGCTGATCGCGGGCTCGGTGGTGTGCGCGCTGTCCTCCTCGGTGACGCCCATGATCATCGGGCGGGGGCTACAGGGGATGGGCATGGGCATGGTGCCGCTCGGCATCGCCCTGCTGCGGGACGTGGTCCCGATGGAGCGGCTCAGCTCCTCCATCGCGCTGGTCAGCGCCTCCATGGGGATCGGCGGCGGGCTCGGTCTGCCGATCGCCGCGGCCGTCGCGCAGTACGCGGACTGGCGCGTGCTGTTCTGGGGCTCGGCCGGTCTGGCCGCCGTCGTCGCGGTCCTGATCTGGTTCCTGATCCCGGACGTCCCGGCGGGCGCGAAGGGCCAGCGCTTCGACGTGCCCGGCGCGCTCGGCCTCGCCGTCGGTCTGGTCTCCCTGCTGCTGGCGATCTCCGAGGGCGCCGACTGGGGCTGGGGCTCGGCCACCACACTGGGCCTGTTCGCCCTGGCCGTCGTGGCGCTGGCGGGCTGGGGCTGGTGGGAGACGCGCACCACCGATCCGCTGATCGACCTGCGCACCGCGGCCGTCCCGCGGGTGCTGCTCACCAACGCCGCCTCGATCTTCGTCGGCTTTGCGATGTACGCGAGCATGCTGGTGATGCCGCAGCTGTTGCAGTTCCCCGAGGCCACCGGGTACGGACTGGGGCAGTCGATGCTCGCGGCCGGTCTGTGGATGGCGCCCGGCGGCGTCATGATGATGTTCGTCTCGCCGCTCGGCGGGAAGCTCACCAACGCCCGGGGACCGAAGTTCACGCTGGTCTGCGGGGCGCTGGTCATCGCCGTCGGCTACGGCGTGTCCATGCCGCTGATGGGGTCGGCGTGGGGGCTGATGGTCGTCGGCATCGTCATCAACAGCGGTGTGGGGCTGGCCTACGGGGCGATGCCCGCGCTGATCATGAGCTCGGTGCCGCTCGACGAGACGGCCGCCGCGAACGGCTTCAACACGCTGATGCGCTCGCTGGGCACCTCGATCGGTTCCGCCGTCATCGGCGTGATCCTCGCCCAGATGACCACGACGATGGGCGGTCACTCCTTCGCCTCCGAGTCCGGCTTCCGCACGGCGCTGCTGGTCGGCGGCGGGCTCGCACTGGTCTCCGCGCTGATCGCGGCGGTCATCCCCGCGGTGCGCGGTGGCGGGTCGGGCGGGTCGCAGAGCGCCCCCGCCGTGCCGGCCAAGGAGGCGGCGGTCGAGGGCTGACGGCTTCCCGAGGCGTTGTCAGTGGTCGGGCCTAGTGTGGGTGTCGAGGGAAGAGCGCGGGGGTCGGCAGCCCCCGCGACCACCGGCACGTCCACCGGCGTGACCACCGACACCACTACTGGGGGCTTCCATGACGACCTTGTCCGGCCGGCCGCACACCGCGCTGCTCGTGATCGACGTGCAGAACGACGTGATGGCGGGCGCTCACGACCGCGACGGTGTCGTCGCGAACATCGCCGCCCTGGTGGACCGGGCCCGCGCCGAGGACGTGCCCGTGGTGTGGGTGCAGCACTCGGACGAGGGCCTCGTGCGGGGCAGCGAGGGCTGGCGGTACGTGCCCGAGCTGGTCCGCCGGGAGAGCGAGCCGGTGGTGCACAAGAAGTACGGGGACTCCTTCGAGGACACGAAGCTGGAGGAGGTGCTCGCGGGGCGCGGTGTGGGGCGGGTCGTGGTGACCGGCGCGGCGACCGACATGTGCGTCCGCTCCACGCTCCACGGCGCCTTCGTCCGGGGGTACGACGTGACGCTCGTCGGTGACGCGCACACCACGGAGGACCTCACGGCCCATGGGGCACCGGCCCCCGAGCAGGTCATCGCCCACACCAACCTCTACTGGGGTTTCCACAACGGCCCGGGCCGCCGGGCGGAGACGGTCGGGACGAAAGAGGTGACGTTCGCGGCGGCGGCCTCGGCCGGCGCGGAGGGCTGAGGGGACCGGCCCTCGGTCCGGCGACGGGTCACGGGCGCTCGCGCGCGGGGCGCCGGCCGTCGTCGGTGAGGGGGTCGTCGGTGACGGGGGACGCGTCTCGCGGGCTCGGGTGGTGCCGGCCGCGCAGGGCGGACGCGGCGGCGGCCACCAGGGCCATGCCCGCGGCCACGCCGAACACGATGGTGAGCCCGTGGTGGAACGGCCCCGACACCAGCTGCGGGAAGAAGCTGTGACCGGTGAGGACGTCGCGCTGGGCGGTGGTGAGCCGGTCGAGCGTGTCGCCGTCGGCGAGCAGATGGGCGATGGGGTTGTTGCCGAGGAACGTCGCGAACAGGGTGCTCACCGGCGGGAGTGACGCGGCCTGTTCGGCGGTGCCGGCCGGTACGCCGTGAGCCTGGAGTCCGCTGTTCAGCGCGGAGGGCAGGGAGGAGGCGAGCCCGGAGATCATCAGGGAGAAGAACACGCCGATGGACAGGGCGGTGCCCGAGTTCTGGAAGGTGGAGCGCATCCCGGAGGCCACGCCCCGGTACTCCGGCGGGACGCTGCCCATGATCGAGGAGGTGTTGGGCGAGGAGAACATGCCCTGGCCGATGCCGCTGAGCAGCAGCAGCGCGGCGAAGATCGGGTAGTCGAAGTCGACGGGGAGCGCGAGCAGTCCGAGGAAGGAGGCGGCGACCAGCACCAGTCCGGTGGTGGAGAACAGCCGGGCGCCGAACCGGTCGGAGAGGAAGCCGGAGACCGGGCCCGCGATCAGGAAGCCGACGGTCAGCGGCAGCATGAAGATGCCCGCCCACAGCGGGGTGTCCTCGAACTCGTAGCCGTGCAGCGGCAGCCAGATGCCCTGTAGCCAGATGATGAGCATGAATTGCAGTCCGCCGCGGGCGATCGCGGTGAGCAGTGCGGCGAGGTTGCCCGCGGCGAACGCCCGCACCCTGAACAGGGACAGCGCGAACATGGGTTCGGCGACGCGGCTCTCGACGACGCAGAAGACGAGCAGCAGGAACACCCCGCCGAACAGTCCGGCGAGGACCCAGGGGTTGCCCCAGCCGGTCGCGTCGGAGCCGTAGGGCTGGATGCCGTAGGTGATGCCGGCGAGCAGGATGCCGGCACCGGCCGCGAACGTGACGTTGCCGAGCCAGTCGACGCGTCCGGGGCGGCCGGTGGTGATCTCGCGCAGGCTCAGATACGACCAGACGGTGCCGGTGATGCTCACCGGGACGCTCACCCAGAACACCGCGCGCCAGTCGACGGCCGCGAGGAGGCCGCCGGCGAGCAGGCCGAGGAACTGTCCGGCGAGGGCGGTGATCTGGTTGATGCCGAGCGCCATGCCCCGCTGCCGGGAGGGGAAGGCGTCGGTGAGGATGGCCGCGGAATTGGCGGTGAGCATGGAGCCGCCGAAGGCCTGCACGATCCGCCACAGGATCAGCCACATCGCGCCGGCGCCCGCGCGGAACGGGTCGAGGGAGAGCGCGACGGAGGCGCAGGCGAAGATGAGGAAGCCCAGGTTGTAGATGCGCACCCGGCCGAACATGTCGCCGAGCCGGCCGAGGACGACCACGAGGACGGCCGAGACCAGCAGATAGCCGAGGATCATCCACAGCAGATAGCCGATGTTGCCGGGGGCGAGCGGGTCGAGACCGATCCCCCGGAAGATGGCGGGCAGCGAGATGATCACGATGGAGGCGTCCATCGTGGCGATCAGTACGCCGAGTGTGGTGTTGGACAGGGCGATCCACTTGTAGCCGGGGCCCACCGTTCCTGCCTTCGCTCCTGCTCCCATGATGCTCCACGCTAATTTCATCAGTCTGGACTGCTCAACCAAGACTGAGTAATCACTGCCGCCGGCCGGGTACCCCTCCTCGCCTCCCGACCCGGCCCGATGCCGCGAAACGGTTCAGACTGGGCCCATGGGGAACCGATGGTGGTTCGGACAGGGACGGAAAGGCGGTGAGGGGCCGTGAGCGGCGCCGGCCGTACTCCGGACGCGGACTTCCCGAGGGCCGTGCTGCACGACCTGGGCGCCGGAGTGATCACGATGGACCCGGGCGGACGGATCACCTCCGCCAATCCCTGGGCCGAGGAACTGCTCGGCCGCACCGCGGCGGAGATGGTCGGCCGGGATGCGCACGACCTGCTGCACCGCCAGGCCGACGGCGGCCCGGTCCCGCGCGAACAGTGCACGATGACCGATCCGCTGCGCGGCTCGCAGTCGGCCGAGGAGGGCAGCGAGGAGTACTTCCTGCGCGCCGACGGCACCCCCGTGCCGATCATCTGGGCCACCACCCCGCTGTGGCTGAACGGCCGCCGGGCCGGGGTGGTGCTCGTCTTCCACGACTTCAGCCTGCACCGCAGCGCCACCGAGCAGGCGGCCGCGCACACCGCCGCGCTGGAGGCGCTCACCGCCCGGCTGCACCTGGTCGCCGACATCTCCTCGGTGCTGATGGCGGGCGTGAGCACCTCGGGCAGCATGCGGCGGCTGCTGCGGCTGCTCGTCCCCGAGATGGGCGAATGGGCCGCGGTCGACGTGTGCTCCGAGCACTCCACCACCCTGGAGCGGGTCGCCGTGCGCAGCACGCACCACCGCCGTACCGGCCGGCTGAAGGGCCCCCTGCCCCCGCTGCCGGAGAAGCCCCGGCTGGCGGTGGCCCGGGCGCTGAACGGCGACCACCCCACCCGGCTGACCGCCGCCGGGCTGCGCGACTCCCCGGACGCGCCCCTCGCCGCCACCCACGGGCCGCTGTTCGAACGGCTCGGCGGTGAACACGCGGTCGTGGTGCCGCTGCGCACCCGGCAGCGGCCGTACGGCCTGCTCACCGTCGCCCGCACCGGCACCCCGCACACCGACGCCGAGGCCGCCGTACTGGCCGACATCGGCCGACGGGTGGCCCTGGTGATGGACAACGCCCGGCTCTACTACGAACAGCGCAACGTCGCCGAGACCATGCAGCGCCAACTGCTCGCACCACTCCCCCAGGTGAACCACCTGCGGATGGCCGCGCGCTACCGCCCGGCCCAGCGGGCCATGGAGATCGGCGGGGACTGGTACGACGCCTTCCTGCTCGGGGACGGCGTGATGGCCCTGGTCATCGGGGACGTCGTCGGGCACGACCTGAAGGCCGCCGCCCACATGGCCGAGGTCCGCAACATGCTGCGGGCGCTGGCCTGGGACCACTGCGAGCCGCCGAGTCTGATCATGCGGCGGCTGGACGAGGCGGTCACCAACACGAGTGACGCGCCGATGGCCACGGTGGTCTTCGCCCGGGTCGAGGGTCCCGAGGGCGGGCCCTGGCGGCTGCACTGGGTCAACGCGGGCCATCCGCCCCCGTTGCTGATCACCCGCGAGGGCACCACGCGCTTCCTCGAGGGCGGGCACGGCCCGCTGATCGGCATGAGCGCCACCCTGCACCTGGGCCTGAGCTGGCCGGACGCCGGTGAGGAGCTGCCGCCGGAGAGCACCCTGCTGCTGTACACCGACGGCCTGGTGGAGAGCCGCAACCGCCCGATCGACCTGGGGATGGCGACCCTGCGCCACCACGCCGGCGTGCTGGCACGGCGGCCCGCGGGGAACACGGTGGACGACTTCTGCGACGCGCTCCTCGAACGGATCGCCCCGAGCGGTGACGACGCGGCCCTGCTCGCACTGCGGCTGCCCGAGGCCGGCGCCGGGACGGCGGGCGACCTGCGGCCACCGCCGCCGCCCCAGGCGCCGTACAGCCCCGCCGCACCCGACCGGGCGGCCCCCGGCTCGGTCCAGGAGCACCCGCACGTGCAGGACCCGACGCGGGGCTTCCGCGAGGAGTGACGGGACCACACAGGAATACCCCCGCACAGGTATACCCCCTGGGGGTATACCGTTGTCACCCCACGCAAGCAGCAACCGCTACCGAAGGGGGACGGTCATGGACCACGACCACGACCACGCACACCACGCCGGCACCCGCGCGAGCTGGGCCATGGCGGCGCAGGCGACGCTGCACTGTCTGACCGGCTGTGCGCTCGGCGAGATCGTCGGCATGGTGATCGGCACCGCGGCGGGCCTGCACAACGCGGCGACGGTCGTGCTGTCCGTCGCCCTCGCCTTCGTCTTCGGCTACGCGCTGACCATGCGGAGCGTGCTGCGCGCGGGAGTGCCGCTGCGGCAGGCGGCGAAGGTGGCGCTGGCCTCGGACACCGTTTCCATCGCCGTGATGGAGCTGATCGACAACACCGTCATGGTCGGCGTGCCCGGCGCCATGACCGCCGGGCTGTCCGACCTCCTGTTCTGGGGCTCGCTGGCGTTCTCGCTCGCCCTGGCGTTCGTCGTCACCACGCCCGTCAACCGGTGGATGATCGGCCGCGGCAAGGGCCACGCGGTCATGCACGCCTACCACTGACCGCCGACCGCACGTCCCTGCCGCTGACCGCCGACCGCACGTCCCTGCCCCCGACCGCCGGTCGTACGTCCCTGGTACGGGCCGGCGGCCGTACGTCAGGCCGCGTCGGGATCCAGCATGATCACCGTCTTGATGTCGTCGTCCGGCCGCTGCTCGAACGCCTCGCCCGCCCGCTCCAGCGGCACCTTGCGGGTGATCAGACGGTGCAGCCAGTCGACGTCCGCCTCGGCCAGGGCGTCGGCGGCCTGCCGGTAGTGGCGGAGGTTGGCGTTGACGGAGCCGACCACGGCGTCGTTCTCCAGGACGATCTCCCGGTTCACCTGGCCCGCGTCCACCGTCAGCCGGCGCCCGACGGGCGAGACGCCGGTGAGGCAGACGATCCCGTACGCCGCCGTGCCGCTCATGCAGTCGAACACCACGGGACCGGCGCCGGTGGCCTCGACGACCACGTCCGGTCGCAGCGCGGAGATCACGTCGGTCGCGTCACCGGCGTGGTACGTCGCCCCCAGGGCCCGCACCGCCTCCGGCTTCGCCCCGTCGGCGACCCGGTCGAGCACGTGCACGTCCAGGCCGCGCTGCCGTCCCAGCAGGGCCGCGAGCAGGCCGATCGGGCCCGCGCCGGTGACCAGCGCCCGGCGCGGCTCGAACCACGCGCGGGCGCCCACCCGTTCGATCTGTTCCCAGGCCTTGGCCACCACGCTGGTCGGCTCCATCAGGACGCCCGCGAGACCGAGGCCGGGGTCGATGCGGACGGCGTAGTCCGCCTCCACGGACCACAGTTCGGAGCCGTAGCCGTCGCGGCCCTTGATGCCGCGCTCCTCGTAGCGGCCGTTGCGGCACATGTCGAACTCGCCGTGCGCGCAGGCGCCGCAGGGCTCGGGGTCGGGGCGGCGCACCACGCCCGCGACCAGGTCGCCGGCGCCGAACCCGCTGCCGTCCGGGGCGTGTTCCACCCGGCCCAGCGACTCGTGGCCGAGGACCAGCCGGTCCCGGCCCTCGGGCGCCTGTCCGTACTCCCCGCGGGCGATCTCCCGGTCGGTGCCGCACACGCCCAGCGCGAGCCCGCGGACGAGGAGTTCGCCGGCGGCCGGGGCCGGCTCGTCGATCTCCTGCGGGCTCGGGGTGACGGCGTGGCCGGGTCGTACGGTCAGGGCACGCATGCTGCTCCTTCTCCAGAGGGGGGACGGGAACGACGGGTGGGTCGGGCCGGAGGCCCGGCGCCGGGGCCTGTGGACGGGCCGGTGGGTGGGCCGGTGCGGTCTCCGTCGCCGGTTCCGGGGCCGTGAGCCGCTCGCGCAGCCGGGCCAGGCAGCGGGTGAGGAGCCGGGAGACCTGCATCTGGGACACCCCGACGGCCGTGGCGATCTGCTGCTGGGTCTGGTCGTGGAAGAACCGGAGGTAGAGAATGCGGCGCTCGCGCTCCGGCAGGCAGTGCACGGCGCTCACCAGGGTGAGCCGGTCCACGACCAGGTCGAGCGCCGGGTCGTGGTCGCCGACGGCGTCCGAGACGGCCCGCCCGCCGGCGTCCTCGCCGCGTTCCGGGGCGTCGAGCGAGCGCAGCCGGCACGCCGTCTCCGAGCGCAGCGCCTCGGTGACCGCCTCGGTGGTCAGCCCGCTGACGCGCGCGATCTCCTCGGTCGTCGGGGTCCGCCCGCCGAACCGCTGCTCCAGCTCGCGCCGGGCGTGGCCCACCCGGTTGCGGGCCTCCTGCACGGGGCGCGGCAGCCGCAGCAGTCCGCTCCGGTCGCGGAGGTGGCGTTTGATCTCGCCGGTGACGGTCGGCAGGGCGTAGGCGAGGAAGGCGTGGCCGCGGCCGGGGTCGTAGCCGTCCACGGCCTTGACCAGCCCCAGGCAGGCGATCTGGACCAGATCGTCCGGGTCCTCGGTGGTGACGTTGCGGTACTTGGCGGCGACCCGGCGCGCGAAGGGCACGAGCAGGCTGATGGCGTCCTCCCGCGCCGCCCGGCGCGCGGGCCCGGGCGGCGTCGCGTGGACCCGTCCGACAAGGGCGTCGATCCGCTCGGAGCACAGACTCGGGTCCTCGGCACCGGCGAAGGACACCGCGGGGGCGTCGTCCTCCTCCGGTCGCGCGGAGCTGGTCAGCGTTGTCATCTGGGCCTCGTACTGTCGGCGGGAGACGGGACTGGAGCAGCGGGTGCCCCACATCGTTTGCCGTATGCAAAGGTCGCGCCCCTCCGCTGCGCCGTACGGCCGAGTCGCTGTTTCCCGGGGGCCGGGACCGGTTACCCCCTGCTTCACACCATGCGGCCCGAGGTGAATTCATGCGTCTGCTGCTCGTCCATCCCAGTGCCCTCATGTACTCCGAGATCTTCCTCAGGCTGGAACCGCTGGGGCTGGAACGCGTCGCCGCGGCGGCGCGCGAGGCCGGCCACGAGGTCCGTGTGGTGGACCTTCAGGTGCTGCGCGAGGCGGACCTGCGCCGGGAGGTGTTCCGGTTCCGGCCGGACGTCGTCGGCTTCTCGCTCAACTACCTCGCCAACATTCCCGAGGCCATCGACCTGGCACGCGCGATCAAACGGGTGCTGCCCGGCTGCTTCGTGTTCTTCGGCGGGCACAGCGTCTCGTTCGTCGCCGAGGAGGTCCTCGAACAGGCCGGGGGCGCGCTCGACGCCGTCGTCCGGGGCGAGGGCGAACCGGCGATGGCCCCGCTCCTGGAGGCGGTGCGCGACGGCGGTGTCGAGGGCGTCCCCGGCCTCGTCACCGCCGACGGGCGCGGCCCGGCGCCCTCGATGCTGCACAGCATCGACAGCCCGCGCCCGGCCCGGGACCTGATGCGCCGGCGGGGGCGGTACTTCATCGGCGAACTCGATCCGTGCGCGTCCATCGAGTTCACCCGCGGCTGCCCCTGGGACTGTTCGTTCTGCTCCGCCTGGACGTTCTACGGCCGCAGCTACCGCAAGGCCTCCCCCGAGGCCGCCGCCGCGGAGCTGGCGAGCATCCGCGAACCCAACGTCTTCATCGTGGACGACGTGGCCTTCATCCGGCCGGAGCACGGCAACGCGATCGCCGCGGAGGTGGAGCGGCGCGGCGTCCGCAAGCAGTACTACCTGGAGACCCGCAGCGACGTACTGCTGCGCAACACCGAGGTGTTCGAGCGCTGGACCCGGCTGGGCCTGCGCTACATGTTCCTCGGCATGGAGGCGATCGACGCCGAGGGCCTGGACCTGTACCGCAAACGGGTGAGTCCGGACGAGAACTTCCGGGCCCTGGAGGTCGCCCGGAAGCTGGGCATCAGCGTGGCGATCAACCTGATCGTGGACCCCGCCTGGGACGAGGAGCAGTTCCGTCTCGTACGGGAGTTCGCCCTGTCCGTGCCGGAGATCGTGCACCTGACGGTGATGACGCCGTACCCGGGCACGGAGATCTGGCACACCGAGGCGCGGCGGCTGACCACCCGGGACTACCGGCTCTTCGACATCCAGCACGCGGTCGTCCCGACGAAGCTGCCGCTGGACGTCTTCTACCGGGAGCTGGTCCGCACCCAGGGCGTCATCAACCGCAAGCACCTCGGGCTGCGCACGGCGTTCGGTGCCGCGCGGATCCTGGGCCGCAACCTCGCCCACGGGCAGACGAACTTCGCCCGGATGCTGTGGAAGTTCAACAGCGTCTACAACCCGCGCCGCCAGTTCGCCGACCATCAGCGGCCCGTCCACTACGAGTTGCCGCTGCCGCAGCGCGTGGACGTCGGCGACCGCCGGCAGCTGTACGTCCACGCCAGGCCCGCCGGGCGCGGCAAGGGCGCCGCGGCCGAACCGGCCGGGGGCGCCTGCGCCGGGGACGCGGTGCCCACGGGCGACTGACGGCGGCCCCGGCGCGCGTGCACGCCGGCGGCGTCCCTGGACAGGCCCGGGGCCCGGCGGCATCCGGTCCGTGCGCGCGGGGTTTAGCAACACGCCGCGGGGGCTACTCCGCCCCCGTTCCTGCCGGAGAACGGCTCCGTCGGTACAGCGCGCGTCGGAGGGCGTACATGTCGCAGACTCACCCCGGGCCGGCCAAGCCGGTGGAGGCGGACCAGAATCCCCGGATCTCGGTGGGTGAGCGGGTCCGGGACTATCTCACCACCACCGATCACAAGAAGATCGGCAACCTGTACCTGGTCACGTCGTTCTCCTTCTTCCTCCTCGCCGGCCTGCTGGCGATGATGATGCGCGCCGAACTGGCCCGGCCCGGATTGCAGATCGTGACCGAGCACCAGTACAACCAGCTCTTCACGATCCACGGCACGATCATGATGCTGCTGTTCGCGACGCCCACGTTCGCCGGGCTCGCCAACGCGATCATGCCGCTTCAGATCGGTGCCCCCGACGTCGCCTTCCCCCGGCTCAACGCGCTGACGTACTGGCTGTTCCTGTTCGGCGGTCTGACCGTGCTCTCCGGCTTCCTCACCTCCGAGGGCGCGGCGCCCTTCGGCTGGTTCGCCTACGCGCCGCTGAACAGCGCCGTGGAGAGCCCCGGGGCGGGCGGGTCGCTGTGGGCGATGGGGCTGGTGGTGGCGGGGCTGAGCACCACGCTGGGCTCGGTCAACTTCATCGCCACGATCCTGTGCCTGCGGGCCCCCGGCATGACGATGTTCCGGATGCCGATCTTCACCTGGAACATCCTGTTCACCTCGATCCTGGCGCTGCTGGCCTTTCCGGTGCTCACCGCCGCCCTGCTCGCCCTGGTGATCGACCGTGAGTTCGGCGCCCACATCTACGACTCGGCCACCGGCGGCGCCCTGCTCTGGCAGCACCTGTTCTGGTTCTTCGGCCATCCGGAGGTCTACATCGTGGCGCTGCCGTTCTTCGGCGTCGTCACGGAGATCATCCCCGTCTTCAGCCGGAAACCCGTGTTCGGGTACGTCGGCATGGTGGGCGCGACCATCGCGAT
Source organism: Streptomyces sp. NRRL F-6676 (assembly GCF_000725625.1). Classification (GTDB taxonomy): domain Bacteria; phylum Actinomycetota; class Actinomycetes; order Streptomycetales; family Streptomycetaceae; genus Streptomyces. Next base: position 63,241 of record NZ_KL647084.1, on the reverse strand, counting down.
CACCATGCTGTCGGCGACCGTGTGGGCGCACCACATGTTCGCCACCGGCGGGGTGCTGCTGCCGTTCTTCTCGTTGATGTCGTTCCTCATCGCCATCCCCACCGGGGTGAAGTTCTTCAACTGGATCGGCACGATGTGGCACGGCAGCCTGTCGTTCGAGACGCCGATGCTGTGGTCGCTGGGCTTCCTGGTGACGTTCCTGCTCGGCGGGCTCAGCGGCGTCCTGGTGGCCTCCCCGGCGCTGGACTTCCATCTGACCGACAGTTACTTCGTCGTCGCCCATCTGCACTACGTGCTGTTCGGCACGATCGTGTTCTCGCTCTTCGGCGGGCTGTACTTCTGGTGGCCGAAGCTGACCGGGAAGATGCTCGACGAACGGCTGGGGAAGATCCACTTCTGGACGCTGTTCGTCGGCTTCCAGATGACGTTCCTGGTCCAGCACTGGCTCGGCGAGATGGGCATGCCGCGCCGCTACGCCGACTATCTGGCCGCCGACGGTTTCACCGACCTCAACACCATCTCCTCCATCGGCGCCTTCCTGCTGGGCCTGTCGACGCTGCCGTTCCTCTACAACGTCTGGAAGACCGCGCAGTACGCCCCGAAGGTGGAGGTCGACGACCCCTGGGGGTACGGCCGCTCACTGGAGTGGGCGACCTCCTGCCCGCCGCCGCGGCACAACTTCGACGCCATTCCCCGCGTACGGTCCGACTCCCCCGCCTTCGACCTGCACCACCCGGAGTTCAAGCGGTATCTGAACCCGGAGGCGCGCGGCGAGATCGAACCGACGCCCGACACGCTGAAGGGGCAGAGCAAATGAAGCACGAGGCCTATCTCTTCGCCGGTGTGTCGCTGTTCTTCCTGGTCACCGCCACCGCCTACGGATGGTTCTCGCGGGAGCCGGCCGGGACGGTCGCCCTGCTGGTCTCCTGCCTCATGGCCGCGATCATCGCGTTCTTCTCGATGGTCAACTACCGGCGCAAGGGGCTGCGCCCGGAGGACCGCCCGGACTCCGAGATCCGCGAGCGCGGCGGCCCGGTCGACTTCTTCCCGCCGCACAGTCCCTACCCGGTCGTCACCGCCCTGGGCGTCACGGTCCTCGCCATCGGCGTCGTCTACCACGCCTGGCTCGCCCTGCTGGGCGTCGGCATCGCCGGCAGCGGCGTCTTCGGGCTCGCGTTCCAGTACCTCGGCCGGGACAGCGCCTGACGGAAGCCCGGCCGGCCGCGCGCCGCGCACCGGCCGGGCACCCGGGACCGGCAGAGCACCCCCGAGAAAGGACGTCTCCCATGCAGCGCAGCCCGCGCCCCCGGGCCGCACGCCGCCGCGGTCCGGGCGGGCTCCTCGCCCTGCTGCTCGCGGGCGTGACCCTGACGGGGTGCACCGACTACCGGCTTGCCCCGCCCACCGAGGTGCTGACCCAGGTCGAGTTCCCCTACGACGAGGCCTTCACGAAGGCGGAGCACGAGGTGCCGGACAGCGAGCCGTACTCCATGAGCCTGCGCGGCGCCGACGAGCCGGTGCCCGTCTGGTACGGCAGGGTCGCCACGTCCGACGGGACCGTGCACGAGGTCCGCATGGACGCCACGCAGGGCCGGGTGCTGGGCGAGGAGGTCCCGGCCGGGCAGAGCGCCGCGGCGAAGTCACGGGTGGCCGGCCTCCTCGCCCATGCCGAGCTGCTGCCCTCGGAGGCCGTGGAGAAGATCAAGGAGCCGTACTTCGGCAAGGTCACCCAGATCGAGCTGACCGACGGCAAGGACGACGCGACGGTGTGGCGGATCACCGTCGCCGAGATCCACCAGGACGACCTGAGCACCTACCAGGTGGACGCGGTCACCGGCGAGGTGCTGACCAGCGAGAAGGGCGGACCGGCGGCCACCCCGACCGTGGCCCCGCCGTCGACTCCGCTGCCCACCCTGCCCCCGGTCTCGCCGCCGGAACTGCCGACCGCACCGCCCTCCACACCGGCCCCGGACCGGCCCTCGCCCTGACCGGGGGCCGGTCTCCGGCCGGCAGGACCAAAGATGAGATAAAAAGGGCATAAATCACCCGAACAGGGGCACTCCACGGTCACAGAGCAAAGACCTCCATACGGAGAGGAGACGACAGTCATGTCGTATCCGCAGCACTCCAACGGGCCGGGAGCGCGCCAGGGCAGCATGCAGACGCACCCCGAGATGGGCTCGCACTCGGACATGTCGACGCACCCCGAGATCGCCGAGATGCGCGCACGTCTCGAGCGGACCGGGTCCAGCGGCCGGGCGATCGCCCTCGAGGGGCTGATCCTCATGGCGGGCCTCTACGCGGCCATCTCGCCCTGGGTGATCCACTACTCGTTCACCGCGCCCAACCTCCGCACGAACAACCTGATCGTCGGGTTGGCCATCTCCCTGATCGCCCTCGGCCTCACCCTGGCTCCGGAGCGCATGCTCCGCATGGCGTGGGTGCTCGTGCCGCTCGGTGTCTGGCTGTTGATCTCCCCCTGGGTGGTCACCGCCGGTCACACCGCACGGACCGGCGCCATCTGGAGCAATGTGGTGACGGGTGCTGTCACCGCGTTGCTGGGGCTGGCCGCCATGGGGTTGACGGTCGGCATGAACAAGCGCAAGCAGCATCAGCCCCGGTAACCGTTCCCCCGAACCGGCTCAGGGCCGGCGCGACCCGCGGACACCCCGTCCGCCCCGGTCACGCCGGCCCCGCGTCGTATGCCCGGTCGTATGCCCGGGAGAGCGTCAGTCCTCTCCCCCTGGTCCGCCCGCGACCGGGTCGGCCGTGCGGCCGGCGATCTGCAAGCGCTCCTCGTCGGTGGTGGGCAGCTCGACCCGGTCCTTGTAGTACCAGGTGCTGAGCGCGGCCCGCAGCCGCTCGCGCAGCGGCGCGCCCGGCCCGGGCTTCTCCAGGGGCAGCGGGATCTCCCGCACCAGCAGCCGGTAGCGCTCCTCCGACTCCAGCGGTTGGTGGGTCTCGCTCATCCCGCCGGCCACGTCCTGCTGGACCTGTCCGGTCTCCTCCCCCTCCTCCAGGAGCTGCCGCTCGTGGCGCTGGAGCGCGAGACAGACCCGCCTGGTGACCATGAAGGCGACGACCGGGCCGATGAACAGCAGGGCCCGGAAGATCCAGGTCAGCAGGTTGACGGAGATCCGGAACTCGGTGGCGATCACATCGTTGCCGCCGGCCAGGAGAAGCACCGCGTACCAGACGATGGCCGCGACGCCGAGGCCGGTTCGGACGGGCCGGTCGCGGGGCCGGTCGCACAGGTGGTGCTCCACGATGTCGCCGGTCACCCAGCGTTCGAAGAACGGATAGAGGTACAGCACGAGGAACAGCAGGGTGGGCAGCACCACCGCCGGCAGGAAGACGTTCCACATGAAGGTGTGCCCGGCCACGTTCCACTCGACGCCGGGCATCAACCGCAGCGCGCCCTCCAGGAAGCCGACGTACCAGTCGGGCTGGGCGTCGGTGGAGACCTGGTCGGCGCGGAAGGGGCCGTAGGTCCAGATCGGGTTGATCTGCGCGACCGCGCTCATCCCGGCGATCAGGCCGAAGACCATGAAGTTCAGACCGATGGACTTGGCGGTGTAGACGGGGAAGAGCGGCTTGCCCACCACGTTGCGGTTGGTCTTGCCCTTGCCGGACCACTGGGTGTGCTTGAGGTAGACGACCATGATCAGGTGCAGCACGATCAGTGCCGCCAGCAGTCCGGGCACGAAGAGCACGTGCACGATGTAGAGCCGCCGGTCGATCGCCTCCCCCGGGTACTGGCCGCCCCACAGGAAGAAGGCGAGATAGGTCCCGACGACCGGGATCGACTGCACGATGGAGTACGCGGTGCGCAGGCCGGTGCCGGAGAGCAGGTCGTCGGGGAGCGAGTAGCCGCAGAAGCCCTCCAGGAGGGCGAGCAGGAACAGCGTCACGCCGACGAGCCAGTTGGTCTCGCGGGGCCTGCGGAACGCGCCGGTGAAGAAGATCCGCAGCATGTGCACGCCGATGGCGGCGACGAAGACGAGCGCCGCCCAGTGGTGCATCTGCCGGATCAGCAGACCGCCGCGCACGTCGAAGCTGATGTGCAGCGTCGACTCGTACGCCTTGGAGACCAGCAGACCCTGCAACGGCTCGTACGAGCCCCGGTAGGGCACCTCGGCGAGGCTGGGGTCGAAGAACAGGGTCAGGAACGTGCCGGTGATGACCAGCAGCACGAAGCTGTAGAGGGCGATCTCGCCCAGCAGGAAGGACCAGTGGTCGGGGAAGGCCTTGCGCAGCAGCTGTCCGGCCAGCTCGGACACGGGTGTACGGCGGTCCACGACCACATAGGTCCGGAAGGCGCCCTGTCGGGCCCTCGCCTCGGCTCTGGCCCTCCGTCGCCCCAGCAGCATGCCCGCACCACGCTCCCTCCGCCTCGATGCCGTCCTTCGCGCACGCCCGGCCGACCGGTCCGCGCGGCAGGCCCGGGGGTACCCGGGGGCCACGGCTTTCAATCCCGATCGGGCGACGGCGGTGCGGGGGCCGCATGGCGGGGGCGGGGTGAGGGCACACGGGGACGAGCGGTACGGGTGGCTCTTGGGTACGGGTGCCGTTTCTGGTGCGGTGGCTTTTGGGTGCGGGTCTCTTTCTGGCGCAGGCGGTCTCCTTCGGAGGGAGTGGCAGTGGGCGAGCACGGCGGGATCATCGAGGAACTCACGGCGGACCACCGGGAGGTGCAGCGGCTGTTCGACCGCATCCGGTCCGCCCCGCCCGGCAGTGCCGAGCGGAAGACCCTGGTGGAGCGGGCCGGCATCGTCCTCGTACGCCATGCGGTGGCCGAGAAGGAGTATCTGTATCCGGCGGTGCGGCGGCATGTGCTGGACGGTGACGGGTGGGCGGAGCGGGAGCTGGCCGGGCACCGGCGGGTGGCGGAGATCCTGGCGGCGCTGGAGGAGCGGGAGGCGGCGGACGAGGAGTTCGGGCGGTTGCTGTTGCCGCTGGTCACCGAGGTGACGCGGCATGTGGTGGAGGTGGAGCAGCGGCTGTTTCCGCGGCTGGAGGCGATGTGTCCGCCGGGGACGTTGCGGGAGCTGGGTGGGAAGGTGCGGGAGGTGGAGGCGCGGGCCCCTACGCGTCCGCGGGTGGGGGCGCCGTCCGCGGCGCCCCTGGTGAAGGTGGCCGCGAGGGTGTGGGGGCCGTGGGACCGGGTGCGGGACGTGTTGACGCGAAGGGGGCGGGGGTGACCGGCGGGACCCCGCCGCCCCCGCCGTCCCTGCCCTTCCCGTCCCTTCAAGGGGCGGAGCCGCAGGTCGACGCAGCCCCGTACCCCTGTCCGGGGCGCGGGGCCGCGCAATCTTTTGCGGGTGAGGGGATTGTCAACAATTTCGTCAGCGGTTAGGTTGGCGGACACATCACCCCGCCTCCCCCTCCCGAGGTCTCCCCCAGATGATCATCGACTGTCACGGTCACTACACCACCGCCCCGCCCGCCCTGGAGGCCTGGCGCGGCCGGCAGATCGCGTCGCTCACCGACCCCGCCGTCCCCGCCCCCACCGCCGCGGACCTCCGCATCAGCGACGACGAGCTGCGCGAGAGCATCGAGTCCAACCAGCTCCGCCTGATGGACGAGCGCGGCATCGACCTGACGGTCTTCTCCCCGCGCGCCTCCTTCATGGCCCACCACACGGGCGACTTCGCCACCTCCTCCCAGTGGGCCGCGATCTGCAACGAGCTCTGCCACCGCGTCAGCGCCCTCTACCCCGAGCGCTTCGCCCCCGCCGCGATGCTCCCGCAGTCCCCCGGCGTCGACCCCGCCACCTGCGTACCGGAGCTGACCCGCTGCGTGGAGGAGTACGGCGCGGTCGCGCTGAACCTCAACCCGGACCCCTCCGGCGGCCACTGGACCGCCCCGCCGCTGACGGACCGCTCGTGGTACCCCCTCTACGAGAAGATGGCCGAGTACGACATCCCGGCGATGATCCACGTCAGCACCAGCGTCAACCCGGCGTTCCACACCACGGGCGCGCACTACCTCAACGCGGACACCACCGCGTTCATGCAGCTCGTCCAGGGCGACCTGTTCAAGGACTTCCCGACCCTGAAGCTGATCATCCCGCACGGCGGCGGAGCCGTCCCGTACCACTGGGGCCGCTTCCGGGGGCTCGCGATGGCGCTGGGCAAGCCGGAGCTGGAGGAGCACGTGCTGAACAACGTCTTCTTCGACACCTGCGTCTACCACCAGCCCGGTATCGACCTGCTCCTCGACGTCGTGCCCACCAAGAACATCCTGTTCGCCTCGGAGATGATCGGCGCGGTCCGCTCCGTCGACCCCTGCACCGGGTTCCACTTCGACGACACCCGGCGCTACGCCGAGGCCGCGAAGCTGCCCGCCGAGGACCTCGCGGCCGTGCGGGAGCACAACGCCCGCACCGTCTACCCCCGGCTCGACGCCCTGCTGCGGCGCCAGGGCCGCTGAACCGCCCCGCACCATCTCCCCGACGGGCCCGTCGCCCCCACCGCTCCCGCCGAGGACGCTCCCCTTATTCGGAGATCCCATGAGCACCCTCTCCCCCAAGACCCCCGGCTGGCTCGACTGGTACCACGGCCCCTCCCGGCCCCGGTTCGCCCTGCCGCCCGGCACGGTCGACACGCACTGCCATGTCTTCGGACCCCAGGCCGAGTTCCCCTTCGCGGCCGAGCGGAAGTACACCCCCTGCGACGGCGGCAAGGCGGATCTGTTCGCCCTCCGCGACCACCTGGGCGTCTCGCGCAACGTCCTGGTGCAGGCCACCTGTCACGGCGCGGACAACTCCGCCATGCTCGACGCCGTACGCGCGGCCGGCGGCCGGGCCCGCGGCGTCGCCACCGTCCGCCCCGACATCACCGAGCAGGAGCTGCGCGACCTGCACGAGGCGGGCGTGCGCGGCGTACGGTTCAACTTCCTGCGGCGGCTGGTGGACACCGCGCCCAAGGAGGACCTCGCCACCATCGCCGAGAAGGTCGCCCCGCTGGGCTGGCACGTCGTGCTGTACTTCGAGAGCGCCGACCTGCCCGAGCTCGCGGACTTCTTCGGCGCGCTGCCCACCCCGCTGGTGATCGACCACATGGGGCGCCCGGACGTGACCCGGCCGGTGGACGGGCCGGAGTTCTCCGGCTTCCTGCGGTTCGTGGCCGGCAACGACGTCTGGGTGAAGGTGACCTGCCCCGAGCGGCTCACCGTCACCGGCCCCGCCGCGCTCGACGGCGAGCGGCACGCGTACACCGACGTGGTGCCCTTCGGCCGCCGTGTGGTCGAGGAGTTCCCCGACCGGGTCCTGTGGGGCACCGACTGGCCGCACCCGAACCTCAAGAGCCACATGCCGGACGACGGACTCCTCGTCGACCACATCCCGCACCTCGCGCCCACCGCCGACCAGCAGTACCGGCTCCTGGTCGGCAACCCGATGCGCCTGTACTGGCCCGAGGAAGCCGACGGGTCCGCAGGAACCGAGACAGCGGTCTGATCCGCCCCGACACGAAGCGCCCCCGGAACGCCCCGGAAAGAGAGCCGCACATGCACCACTCCAACGCGCTGAACCGGCTGGACAGACTGCCGATCTCCCGGTTCCACAAGGCCACCCTGCTGGCCGTCTCCTTCGCGTACTTCTTCGAGTTCGCGGACATCAACACCTTCGCCACCACCGCCCCCAAGCTGATCCACCTGTGGGGCATCACGGTGGACCAGATCGCCTATGTGACCTCGCTGTCGTTCGTCGGCATGTTCATCGGGTCGATCGTCGCCGCGTCCCTCGCCGACCGGTGGGGGCGCAAACGGGCCCTGATGTGGACGACCGTCTTCTTCGGTTTCTTCTCGTTCGCCTCGGTGTTCTCCTGGGACCTGGTCTCGCTGGGCGTCTTCCGGGTGCTGACCTCGGCGGGGCTGTCCGCGATGACGGTCGTGGCGGTCATCTACGTCAACGAGATGTATCCCTCGAAGGTCCGCGGCAAGTACCAGGCGTACGCCATCGTCGTCGGCATCTGCGGCACCCCGGCCACCAACCTCATCGCGAGCGCCGTCGTCCCGCTCAGTGACTGGTCCTGGCGGCTGGTCTTCCTGTGGGGCTCGCTGGGCCTGCTGCTGGTGCTGTTCACCCGCCGGCTGAAGGAGTCGCCGCGCTGGTACGAGAGCCGGGGCGAGTACGAGCGGGCCGACGCGGTCCTGCGCGAGATCGAGACGCGGGTCTCCGCCGAGCTGGGCCCGCTGCCCGAGCCGGCGCCGCCGGTGGCGGAGACCCCGTCGACGAAGGCGCCGCTGAAGCTGCTGTTGCAGCGCAGGTACCTGATGCCCACCCTGCTGCTGACCGTGCTCTGGGTGACCCAGACCATCGGCTTCTTCGGCTACTCCAGCTGGGCGCCGACCCTGCTGGCCAAGGAGGGCTTCAGCGTCCAGAAGTCGGTGTTCTTCGTGGCCCTGACCACGGTCGGCGCCCCGCTCGGCTCGTATCTGGCCTCCCTGGTCACCGACCGGTTCGAACGCAAGTGGTGCCTGGCGGCCTTCGGCACGGTGATCGCGCTGTGCGGTCTGCTGTACGGGCTGACGTTCAACCCGGTGCTCATCGTGGTCTTCGGCTTCCTCGTCAACATGTTCGAGCGCGGTTACACGGCCCTCGGGTACGCCTACTCCCCCGAGCTGTTCGACACCCGCAGCCGTTCGCTGGGCACGGGCGTCTCCTACGGCCTGGGCCGGCTGTCCAACGCGGCGGGGCCGCTGATCGTGGCGGCGCTGTACAACAGCAGCGGCTACCACAGCGTGTTCTTCTTCATCGCCGGTACATGGCTGGTGGGGGCGCTGGTCCTGGCGGTCTTCGGCCCGCTGACGCGCGGCGGCGCCCGGCACGGACGGAAGGGGCTCCGCTGGCACGGCCGAGCGACAGCCGGACCGGTCCGGCAAGGAAGCGCCCAGCCCCTCCTGAGCACGGCACCACCGCGGGAACACGCGGGTCCCGCACGCGGACGGCTTCCGCGTGCGGGACGTACACGCGTCCCGCGCGTACCGAGGTGTACGGGTCAGCTCGTCGTCAGGGCCGTGTCGTCGACGACGAAGCTGGTTTGCAGATAGGTGTCCTCGGCACCGGTGAACTTCAGGGTGACCGTCGAGCCGGCGAACGAGGAGAGGTCGAAGGTCTTCTTGCTGTAGCCGGAGGCGGCGTCCAGGTTGGAGTACGTCGCCAGCGTCTTCGACCCGGCGGTGACCGTCAGCTTGTCGTACTGCGTGCTGCCGGTGGTCTCCGCGGTGTCGACGTGCAGGTAGTAGGTGAGGGTGGCCTTGCACCCGCTCGGGATCGCCACCGACTGGGACAGGGTGTCGGTGTGGGTCGAGCCGTAGCCGTCCAGCCACGCCTTGTACGAACCGCCGTGCGCCGCCTGGCCGCTGGAGTTGGTGATGACACCGCTGGACGCGGACCAGGTGGTGTTGCCCGACTCGAAGCCCGCGTTGCCCAGCAGCTGCGCCGAGGCGCAGGTGCCGCCCCCGGTGGAGCTGACCGTCCAGGTGAAGCTCGCGGTGCCGGTCGCACCGGTGGAGTCGGTCACGGTGACGGTGACGTTGGAGGTGCCGGCCGTGGTCGGCGTACCGGAGATCACGCCGGTGGAGCTGTTGATCGACAGCCCGGCGGGCAGCCCGCTCGCGGAGTACGACAGTGATCCGCTGTTGCTGCTGCTCGCGGAGACCTGGAGGCTGACGGCGGTGCCGACGGCCGAGGACTGGTTGCCCGGGTTGGTGACCGTCACCCCGTTGGCGGGCGGGGTGATGTGGCTGCCGACGTTGATGCCCGCGAAGGCGTTGCCGACCCCGGCGTACTGCGCGGAGTTCGTGCCGTACAGCGCGGCGGCCGCGTTCAGGGCGGCGGTGCGGGCGGCGGCGTAGTTGGTCGAGGACGTCATGTACGACGTGAGCGCCTTGTACCAGATCTGTAGCGCGGCGGCCCGGCCGATGCCCTGCACGGCGACGCCGTCGGAGGTCGGGCTGTCGTAGGTGACACCGTTGATGGTCTTGGTGCCGCTGCCCTCGGAGAGCAGGTAGAACATGTGGTTGGCCGGGCCCGAGGAGTAGTGCACGTCGAGGTTGCCCAGACCGGAGTACCAGCTGTCGGCGGAGCCGCCGTCCTTGCTCGGCTCGTCCATGTACCGCAGCGGCGAGCCGTCGCCGTTGATGTCGATCTCCTCGCCGATGAGGTAGTCACCCTTGTCGGAGGAGTTGTTCGCGTAGAACTCCACACCGGTGCCGAAGATGTCCGAGGTCGCCTCGTTCAGGCCGCCCGACTCACCGCTGTAGTCGAGGCCCGCGGTGTTGGAGGTGACACCGTGGCTCATCTCGTGGCCGGCGACGTCCAGCGCGGTCAGGGCGTGGGTGTTGCCCGAGCCGTCGCCGTAGGTCATGCAGAAGCAGTCGTCGTCCCAGAAGGCGTTGACGTAACCGCTGCTGTAGTGGACGCGGGAGTAGGCGGCGACGCCGTCGTCGCGGATGCCGCTGCGGCCGAAGGTGTCCTTGTAGAAGTCCCAGGTCTCCTGCGCGCCGTAGGCCGCGTCGGCGCCCGCGGTCTGGGTGTTGGAGCCGGTGCCGTCGCCCCACACGTCGTCGGCGTCGGTCATCAGGGTGCCGGTGCCCGACGTGGCGCGGTTGAGGCTGTACGTCTTGTGGCCGCCGCGCGTGGTGTCGTACAGCTGGTAGGTCGACCCGGACTTGGTGGTGGAGAGCGTCACCGTGCCGCTGTACTGGGTGTTGCCGGTGCCGGTCTGCACGGCCTGGTAGCGGTAGAGCTCCTTGCCGGTGGTGGCGTCCGTGACGACGTGCAGTTTGCTGGGCGTGCCGTCGTCCTGGAGGCCGCCGACCACCGTCTCCCAGGCGAGCTTCGGGGTGCCCTGGCCGGCCCAGATCACCTTGCGGGCGCTGTCGGTGGCGGGCCTGGTGGCGTCCAGCGACTCGGCGGTCTTCAGCGCCTTGACCCCGGCGTCCGCCTTGGTGACCGAGGCGGTGGTCGTGGGGACCTTGAGGGTGCGCTTGTTGTTGAAGGTGGCGCTCACCGTGCCCTTGGCCTCGGCGGCGGGCGGGGTGTGCACGACGAGGTCGCCGCCGAGCACGGGCAGACCGGCGTAGGTGCGCTCGTAACGGGTGTGCAGGGTGCCGTCGTTGTCCTTGACGACGTCCTTGACGACCAGTTTCTCCTTGGCGCCGAGGCCGAGGGTGCGCGCGGTCGTGTCGGTCTTCGCCGTCGCGTTCTTCACCAGCGCGGTGTGCTGGGCGGGGCTGAGGTCCGCCGGGAGCCCGCCGGTGCGCAGGGGGCTGGGGTGGGGAGTGGCCTTGGCGGTCGCCGGGACGGTCTGGATGCCGACGACGAGCAGGGCCGCGGTGGCCACGAGGGCTCCCGCGGCGGCCGGTCTGCGGGGGTTGCGTCTCACGCGCACTCCTGTATCTGCGGCGGCCGCGGGTGTGCGGCCGGTGACAGACCGGGCAGCCGGGTGTGCTGTCCGGGGCTGGCTCGAGCTGTGCGGGACGAGCTGTGCCGTGCACGGCCGCGGACACGGGCGCCGGGGACGGGCGTGGTCGCCCTGCCGGCGGACGTGGCCGCCCCTGCCCGAAGGGCGTGGCCCCGGCCGCCGGGTGGGCGGCGGGGGCCGGTGCGGGGGCGGAACCGGGGCTGTGACCGACCGACCATGACACTGTTGACCAGTCCATGCCATCTCGCGGTCCGCATCCGAGGGTTATCCCTCTGTGCACCCTCGACCGCCCGCACACCCTCCGGAATCCCCATGGCCGCCCCCCGGCCGGGCCCGCGCCCCGGCCGTCGCACCCACCGGTTGACGTTCCGTCACTTCACGATCGCGAACGAACCGCCGGGGCCGGGCCGGGCGTTCGCCGCCCACCGGTCACCCTTCCCTCCCCTTTGAATCGTTGCTCAACCTCTTGACCCCGCACGACCGCCCGGTTAGCGTCCAGGCGCCCCCCTCGATTGAAACGTTTCACCGCTGGCTCCCCTTTTCGCAAGCAGTACGTCACCTGAGGCTGGAATCATGCACGAACCCCTCTCGCAGCGTCGCGGGATCACCCGTCGTACGGTCCTCGCCGCCGGGGCGGTGGCCGGTACCGTAGCCGCCCTCGGCCCGGTGCTCCCGGCGGCCGGCGCGGTCGCGGCCCCGGCGGCCGGGGCCGGCCGGGCCCCCGGCGCGGACTGGTTCGCCGACCCCGCGCGCGCCGTCCGGCCCAAGTTCCGCTGGTGGTGGCCGGACGGGCTGGTCGACGCGGACGAGATCGCCCGCGAGGTGGACCAGATCGCCGACGCCGGCTTCGGGGGCGCCGAGATCGCCGCCGTCCACCACAGCGTCAGCGACAGCTCCGTGCTGGACACCGCCCACCACGGCTGGGGCAGCAAGTCCTGGCGCACGGGCGTCGAGGCCGCCCTCCAGCGGGCCGCGAGACGCGGACTGACGATCGACATCACCCTCGGCCCGGCCTGGCCCACCGCGGTCCCCGGCGTCACCCCCGACGACGACGCCGCGGTGAAGGAACTCGCCTACGGCAAGGCCACCGTGGCGGCCGGCACCACCTACGAGGGTGCCGTCCCGGCCTCCGTCCGCGCGGCCTCCTCGGGCGTCACCGAGCAGACCCTGGTCGCCGTGCAGGCCGCCCGCGTCAACACCGCCAACTCCACGCGCAAGGAGACCGGTCTGGACGCGGACAGCGTCACCGACCTCACCGACCGGGTCAGCGACGGGAAGCTGAGCTGGACCGCGCCCGGCGACGGCGACTGGGTCCTGATCTCCTACTGGCAGCGCGGCTCGGGCCAGCAGCCCGAGGCGGGCCCGCACTCCTCCCCCGCCGCCTACGTCGTCGACCACTTCAGCCCGGCCGGCACCGCCGCCGTCACCGGCTACTGGGAGAAGGAGATCCTCAGCCCCTCCCTGCGCAAGCTGCTCAAGGCCGCCGGCGGCGCCTTCTTCGAGGACTCCATCGAGCTGGAGACCGACGGACTCCAGTGGACGCCGAAGCTCCCGGAGGCGTTCGAGAAGCACACCGGACGCCCGCTGCTGCCGTACCTCCCCGCGCTCGTCCTCGACAACAGCAACCAGGTGTTCGCGTTCGAGGCGCAACTCACCCGGGAGATCCGGCACGACTTCTGGGAGACCGTCTCCGAGCTGTTCAACCGCCACCACGTCACCGCCCTGCGCGACTGGGCGCACAAGCTCGGCATGGAGCTGCGCTCCCAGCCCTACGGGCTCCAGACCGACGCGATCGCCACGGCGGCGCTCCTGGACATCCCCGAGGGCGAGTCGCTCGGCTTCAAGAACCTCGACGACTACCGCTGCCTGGCCGGCGGCCGGGACATGGCCGGGCACACCATCCTGTCCTGCGAGGCGGGCGCCTACTCCGGCTCGGCGTACACCACCACCTGGGACCGGTTCCTGCGCACCATGGGCGGCGCGTACGCGGCCGGCGTCAACCAGACGGTGATCCACGGCTTCTCCTACGCGACCGCGCCCGGGGTGAGCTGGCCCGGCTTCGCCGCGTTCAGCCCGTACAACGGCACACCGGGCTACGGCGAGTCGTGGGGGCCGCGGCAGCCCACCTGGACGCACATCGAGGACATCTCCGGCTACCTCGGCCGCGTGCACCAGGTGCTGCAATCCGGCACCGCCCGCGCGGACGTGGCCGTCTTCCGGCAGACCGGCTACACCGCCACCGGCATCGGCGCCTCCTGGTTCACCTCCACCGGCGTCCCGCTGGGCTGGACCCACCAGTTCCTCAGCGGCCCGCTGCTCGACCTGCCCAGTGCCGAGGTGTCCGGCAAGCGGCTCGCGCCCGACGGCCCGGCCTACAAGGCGCTGTTCGTGGAGGGCGACTTCTTCTACTCCTCCTCCCCCACCCTCGCCCTGGCCGACGCCCGCAGGATTCTGAGGTTCGCGCGGGCGGGCCTGCCGGTGGTGCTGCTCGGCGCGTTCGACGAGGCGTACACCCCGGGCGTCCCGGACGACGGCGAGACGGAGGCGCTGCGCGCGGTCCTGGACCAGTTGCTCGCCCTGCCCCATGTCGTCCGCGTGACCGACAAGACGGCCGTCGGCGACGCGCTCGCGCAGGTGGGCGTGGCCCCCGACGTCCGGTACGCGGCCTCCTCGACGCTGCTCAACGCGCACCGGGTGACCAAGGACGCCGACTTCTACTACCTGTGCAACGGCAAGCACGCCGAGACCGTCAAGCCGGCCGTCGCCGCGATCGACCACGAGGTCACGCTGCGCCGCACCCGGGGCGGCAGGACGGTGCCGTACGTCCTGGACGCGTGGACCGGTGAGGCGGTGCGGCTGGGCCAGTACACCGAGGACGGCGACGACGTCACCCTGCGCGTGACGCTCCAGCCGGGCGAGACGCTCCTCGTGGCGCTGGGCCGGCCGGGTCTGTTCGGCGACCGCAACGGGGCCCGGCCGCACGCGGTGTCCACCGACGCCGACCGGGCGCTGTTCACCGACGCCGGGCTCGCCGTGCGCGCGGCGAGCGCGGGCACGTACACCACCAGGCTGTCCCAGGGCCGTTCGGTCACCACCCGCGTCCCGGCGGTGCCGGACCCGGTGACACCGGCGGACTGGACGCTGGAGGTGGACGACTGGCAGCCCGGCTCCTCCGCCACCCGCACCGAGGTGAAGCGGCACAGGCTGACCCTCGACAGCCTGCTCCCGTGGTCGGGGATCACCGAGCTGGCCGACGTGGCCGGTGTCGGCACCTACCGGACGACGGTCACCCTGCCGTCGAGCTGGACCGGCGCGCACGGCGCCTACCTGGAACTCGGCCAGGTCAGCGACACCTGCCGGGTCTCGGTCAACGGCACGCGGCTGCCGGCCGTCGACCGGATCAACCCGGTCGTGGACCTCGGCGGACATCTGCGCAAGGGCGCCAACGTCATCGAGGTCGAGGTGGCGACGCCGCTGATCAACCGGCTGCGGGTGTCCAACCCCGCCGTCTTCGGCAGCTCGGCCCGGCAGGCCTACGGGCTGGTCGGACCGGTGCGGCTGGTCCCGTACGCCGAGGTCGAGGTCAAGGCGTAACGGACCGACGGCGCCCACTGGTACGTCACTTGCGGGTGAAGTACCAGTGGGCGTCGTCGTTGGCGCTGTCGTTGCAGGTGCCTATCTGAAGGGCCGCGTCGTTGCGGCCGGTGCCGGGGCCGGCCACGTTGAGGCACAGATTGCGGCTGGCCAGATTCCGGATCCAGTACGTGCCGTCGGAACGGCGGTCCAGCCAGTAGTACTGGTTGTCTCTCCGGGTGGCCTGGCAGGGGTACTCGGTGATCCGCGTGCCGCCCGCCACGCCGCCGTAGTTGGGCAGGTCCAGGCAGAGCCCGTCCTTGCTGTTGCGGATCAGGAAGAGCACGGAGCCGCCGGGGCCCTTGCCCGCCTCCTGGTGCGGGACGAGGTCCCAGAGCTGGTTGTCGGCGGACGTGCCGTTGCAGGGGTACTGATTGACGGGGCCGTCCACCTTTCCGTTGCCGTAGTTGGGCACGTCGGCGCACTGGCCGGTGGTCACGTTCTTCAGCAGGACGCGGGACTGGGAGGAGGCGGCGTTGGCCCGGGAACGAGCGGTGGCCGCGGCGGACTTCTTCTTCGTCGTCTTCTTCTTGGTGGTCTTCTTCTCCTTCTCCGTCGCGGGCTTCTCCTCGCGCTTCGGGGCGGCGGGGGCGTCGGCCGCCGGTGCCTTGTCGTCCTTGCCGGCCCCGTCGGCGGACTTGCCCTTCGTGGAAGGCGAGGCGGAGGCGGAGGCGGTCGGGGACGGTGACGCGGTCTCGGCGCGGTAGGCGGTGCCCGCGCCGCCGGACAGGCCGGGGTCGAGGGTCGCCCCGCCGACCGATTCGGTGCGGACGCGGTCGGCGGGCGCGTCGTCGTCGTTCAGCCCGAGGACGAGGAAGGGGACGGCGATCAGCAGCGTGCCCGTGATGCCGGCGGCGGCGAGCAGCGAGGCGCGCGGGCGGCCGGGCGACGGCTCGGCGAGGGCGGCGGCCGCCGCGGCGGTGCCGGCCGCCGCGCCGGGGTCCTCGGCCTCGGCGACGGCCACGGCGGCGGGCGCGGCCTCCGGTTCCTGCGCCGCGGGCTCGCCGGAGGAGCGTTTCTCCTCGGCGGGGGCGGCTGCCCTCTCCGGCGCGGCGGCTGCCGGCTCCGCGACGGGCGCGGCCGGTTCGGCCGCCTCGGGGGCCGGGGAGGGAGCGGGTGCGGCGGCAGCGGCGCCTTCGGCGGCGGGCGTGGCCCGGGACGGCTCGGCGGACGGGTCGTGCGGGCGGGACATGGGGAGGCCTCCCGGGCGGTAGGGGGCGGGCGGGTCAGGAAGCGGTGCGGGGCGGGGCGGCTCCGTCCGCCGCGGGGTGGGGCTGAGGGGCCTGCGCCGTTGTCGGGTCCGACGGGAACGTCGGGTCCGTCGCGGGTGCCGGGACCGTCGGGTCCGTCGCGGGTGCCGAGACCGTCGGGTCCGTCGCCGGTGCCGAGACCGTCGGGTCCGTCGCCGGTGCCGAGACCGTCGGGTCCGTCG
>NZ_KL647084.1:0-46685 GCF_000725625.1 Streptomyces sp. NRRL F-6676 | reverse complement strand
CGGTGCCGAGACCGTCGGGTCCGTCGCCGGTGCCGAGACCGTCGGGTCCGTCGCCGGTGCCGAGACCGTCGGGTCCGTCGCCGGTGCCGGGACCATCGGGTCCGTCGCGTCCGTCGGCGGTGTGGGGTCCAGGATGGCGTCCGCGGGGCCGGCCGGGTTGACGTACAGGCGGTGGCCGGGCGGGAGGTGGGGCACCAGCTCCGCCGTGGTGCGGCGGGCGGAGGCGAAGCCGCCGACGAGGTCGAGGTGGGCGGCGGCGCTGAAGACGGGGACGACCGGGGTGCCGTCCGCCGCCGTGGCGGTCACCGGGGAGCCGTCGGGCAGCGTGAGCACCAGGAGTTCCGCCTCGGCCAGGGCCAGGGCCACGTCCTCGGGGGGTCCGTAACCCGTGACGACGCCCTGGAGCGCGGCGTCGAGCGCGTCCGTGGGCTCGGGCCAGCCGAGGGCACGGGGGGAGGGCCGGTAGGCGTCGTTCTCCTCCCACTCCTCGATCTCCCCGCCGAGCCCGGAACGCCACCGGCCGGCCACGGCGAAGGCGGGCGGCGGGCCGTCGCCGGTCCAGCCCGGGTCGACCGCGCTGATCCAGTGGTCCGGGGCGAGCCGTGCGGCCTCGACGAGCTCCTCGGGCGGCCGCGGTGGGCCGGGCGGAGCCGCCGGGCCGGAGGAGGCCGTCGGTGCGGGCGGGGTGTCCGGCCGGGGGGAGGCGGGCCAGGAGGTCACTGTCGGGGCTCCAACGGGTCACCGGGCGGGGCGGGTTCGGCCGGCTCCGGGCGGATGGGACGCGATTCCGGGTCGATGGGATTCGGCACCGGGTCGGACGGGTTCGGTTCCGTACCGGACGAGTTCGGTTCCGTACCGGACGAGTTCGGTTCCGTGCCGGACGGGTTCGGTTCTGCGGCGGCAGGCGGGTCGAAGTGCCGTGCGCCGCCGTCCGGTGCGGTGAGCGTGAGACGCAGGCCGAGGTCGGCCGCGGCCATGGCGGCGGCGATCTCCGTGAGGGTCTCGCCGCGGTCGCCCCACAGCCGCAGCAGCCGGTACCGCTGGGCGGGGGTGAGCGTGACCTCCGCCAGGGGCAGGCCACCCGACATGACGGCGAAGGCGTGCTGTTCGTCGAGCAACGTCACACCTGCGGACTTTAGTTCATCCATGGTCGCGGTGGTGTGCTTGCCCGCCCAGTCCTCCGCGCCGAGCTGCGGGGCACGCCGTGCGGCCTCCGGGGCGGAGAGCCGGAACTCCACCCAGCGGTGCAGCGCGTCCGCCGGGTCCGGCCCGGCGAGGAGGGCGCCCAGGCCCGGCCGGCTCAGCAGCGCGGGCGCCCGGTCCCGCAGCGCGCCCGCGAGGGCCCCGGGCAACCAGTCACCGCTGTCGGGTAGGTGACTGAGCGTCAGCTCGCCGACCGTCCCCGGCTCCGTCCGCGTGGCCTCCTGTTGCGGTGCCGCGGCGGACTTGACCTGGACCGGACGGACGGTGACGCCCAGCCGCTCGGTGAACATGCCGGCCACGTTCTCCAGCCAGCGGGCGGCCTCCTGGGGCGGCAGGTCCGGGCGGACGGCCTTGCTCATGTAGCGGCCGGACTTGTCGTTGACCGTCCACGAGCGCAGCTCCTCGCTCCACAGGAACTCGCCCGAGACCCGGCTCGCGCCGGGGGCCAGCCTGCCGCCGGTCCCGAACCGGGCGGCGACGCCGGTGTGGCCGAGACCGTCGACGGTCCCGCGCAGGTCGTCGGCCGTCATCCCGGGTCGCCGGGTCCGTACACCGGCGAGCAGCGCGTCGAACTGGTCCTCGGACAGGACGTCCGACGGCTTCTCGCTGCCCAGCAGCACGCGGCCCTCCGGGGTGACCGTGTAGATCCACACGGCGTTCCGGTTGCCGGCGAGCAGCAGGTCCGGGTCGATCTCGTCGAGCGGGGTCCACAGCGGGTTGATGCGGACCTCCTCGTCCTCGTCCAGCTCCTCCTTCTTGACCCGCTTCGGCCGTACCGGCGGGGCGAGGTCGCCGTCGCGCCGCCGGCCCCGGGCCCGCAGCTCGGCGAGGGTCCCGGGCGACAGGCCGGCCGTCAGCTCCGTCAGGAATCCCTCGCTCGTGCCGTGCTCGCGGGCGAGGTCCGCGAGCCAGTCACGGTCCGCCCGGTCGGATCGCGGGGCGGGCGGCGGCTGCGGGACTTCGGGGGCGGGGGGCGCGGGTTCGGCCGTCGTCCCGTCCGGCTCCAGGGACTCGTAGTGGTTGATCCCGTTGTAGTGGACGTGGACGGCGGGCCCCGTGGCGCCGGCGTCCAGCGCCCGGGCGGAGTGGCCGCCGCGGGCCTCGGGCTGTACGACGACCAGGTCGATGCCGAGGGCGCGGGCGACGAGCAGGGGGACGTCGTCGTAGAAGGGGGACTGCCAGAGGTCGGCGGAGGCGAGGGCGCGGGTGACGACATCGGGCAGGCTCAGGGCCAGGAACGCGGTGCGATCGTGCGGGAGTCCGCCCTCGCGCACGCGGTGCGGCAGTGCGGCGCGTACGCGGTGCCACAGGGCGTCGGCGTCCGGGTCGCCGGGGCCGGCCCGGAGCACGCTCAGCACCTCGACCCGCAAGGTGTCGGCGTGCGCCAGGGCGATCTGGCGCTGCTCGAACTGCTCGTCGACCGGCGGGAGGTCGGACGGGTCGTCCGGGAGCAGGGTGCGGGCGACGCCGGTGGGGAGGCTGCGCAGCAGCTCCCGGTCCTCGGGGACGGTGGCGAGGCCGACGAGGGCGGCGCGGATCCGGGCGTCGGCGACCCGTTCGTCCACGCGCTCGCGCTGGGCGGGGGTGAGCTCCGGGGGGCGGGTGCGGCCGAGCAGGGCGAGGAGGGAGGCGCGGTCGGGGAACTGGTCCCGGACGAGGATCTCCAACGGGTCCTGCTCGGCGTGCCCGGCGCGCAGTTCGGCGGCGTCGGGGGAACCGGCGTACCAGTGCGCGAGGAACTGGCGCAGCTGCGGGATGCTCGCGAGCCCGGCGCGCAGCGTGGGCGCCTGCGTCCGCAGTCCGTGCCGTACGGCGTGCAGCAGACAGTCCCCGTCGGCGGCCACCGCACGCCGCCGGAACCCACGCCCGCCCACGGTGATCCGCGCCCCGGCGTCCGCCCCGGGGGATGCCGCCCGGACCGGAGACGACGGTGCGGTCTCCGGTCCGGCCGGCGGTACAGGGGGCACCGCAACGGATGCGGCACCCTTGCGCCCGAACCCGGCCCCGCCGGGCACGGCCGGGGACGCGACCTTGCTCCCGCTCGGCGCGACAGGCGACGCGGACTTCGTCTCGTCCGGCGCGGCCGGGGGCGGCACGACCGTGGACTCGGACTCCACGCCGCCCGGCCGCACCGACGGCGCCGGCTTCGTGCCCTCCGGCGCGGCCGAGGACCCGTCCCGCGCACCCGACGGTGCAACCGACGCCGTGGACTCGGGGTCCACCGACGGAGCCAAAGGCGGCACGACCGTGGACTCGGACTCCTCGGCGCCGGGCACGACCGACGACTCGGACTCGGCGCCGAGTGGCGCCGGCTTCGTGCCCTCCGGCGCGGCCGAGGACCCGTCCCGCGCACCCGACGGTGCAACCGACGCGGTGGACTCGGGGTCCGCCGACGGAGCCAGAGGCGACACCACCGTGGACTCGGACTCCCCGGCGCCCGGCACGACCGACGACTCGGACTCGGCGCCGAGTGGCGCCGGCTTCGTGCCCTCCGGCGTGGGCGAGGACCCATCCCGCACGCCCGACGGTGCAACCAACGCGGTCGACTTGGGGTCCACCGACGGAGCCAAAGGCGACACCACCGTGGACTCAGACTCCGCGGCGCCCGGCACGACCGACGACTCGGACTCCACGCCGCCCGGCCGCACCGACGGCGCCGGCTTCGTGCCCTCCGGTGCGGGCGGGAGCGCGGGCTCTGTGTCCGGCTCGGTCGGCGGGGCCGGGAGGCGTCGTGGGGTTGTCGTGGGGCGGGGGACCGCGGCCAGGTATGTGTCGCCCTGGCGGTAGAGCGTCACCTCGCGGCGTGGGCCGCTGGTGCGCGGGCCCGCGCCCGAGTACCGCCGCTCGCTGCCGTCCTCGTCGACCACGACGAGGTCGACGCCGAGAGTGCGCGCCGTCACCCCCGCCGCCAGCTCGGCCGTCGCCGCGTCCCACCGGCGGGCCCGCTGCACGTGCAGCCGCACCAGTGCGGCCCGCTGCACCGGGTTCAGCGCCGTGCGCAGGTCCTCGGGCAGGCGCCCGCCGTCCGCCTCGACCGCGGCCAGGTCGAGGATCTCCCTGGCCGGGTTCCGGCCGTAGTCCGTGCCGCCGATCCTCGCGTCCAGCTCCTCCGTGCGGAAGACCGCGTCCGGGTCCAGCGGCGCGTCCTTCGGCATCTCCTCGCTTCGGGCCACCGCGGCCGCCAGCAGCGCGGGGTCCTGGTACCGGCCGCGCACCACATGCCCCACGGCCGCGAAGAAGCCGTTGCCGTCGGCGTCGGAACGGTGCAGGTCGTAGATCCGGGTGCTGCCGTCGGGTTCGGTGGCCGTCAGGGTGCGGTGGTCGGTCGCCGCGTCGAAGCGGACGCGCGTCCCCGCGGGGTCCGGCTGCCAGGGCGGGCGGGCGTACGCCGGGCGGGCCCCCGGAGCGGCCACCTCACCGCTCCCGTCGCCCTTCCTCCTTCTTCGGCTCCTCCTTCTTCGGCTCCTCCTTCTTCGGCTCCTCCTTCTTCGGCTCCTCCTTCTTCGGCTCCTCCTTCTTCTTGCCGTCGCTCTTCTTCTCCTCCGCCGGTGGCGTGAACGTCACTTCGTCCGGCTCGGGCGTGGTGCCGAGGCGGGCGCGGCCCGCCTCCGTCGCGGACAGCTGGTGCCAGCGGGTGAGCCGGTCGGCGCCCTCGCGGACCCGGGCGTACTCCGCGGCCAGCGCCTCCGCGTTCTCGCGCGCCGTCCGCAGCATCGCGTCGAACTCGTCCACCCGGGCGCGCGCCGCGTCCCGGGCCTCGGTGACGGCCGTCAGCGCTTCCCGCTTCACCCGCGCCAGCCGGTCCACCGCGTCCTGGCGCTGCTCCTCGCGCAGTTCGGCCCAGCCGTCGTGCGCGGGCTCGGCGGCGCGCGCCTCGTCGTCGAGGGCGTGCAGCGCGCCGCGCGCCGCGACGACCTCCGGCAGCGTGTCCAGCGCGGCGATCCGCGCGTCCAGGTCCCGCTGGGCCCGGTCGAGCGCCGCGTCCCGCGCGGGCCCCTCGTCGCGGCGCAGGTCCCAGTACTTCTTGTCGGCGGCCGTCCACGCCTTGTCCGCCTTGGTGACGGCGTCCCACGCCTTGCCCACCTTCGGCGGGAACCCGGTGTCGTCGATCAGCCCGAGCTGCCGGGCGATGTCCTCGCGCACCCAGGCCAGCACGGTGGTGTCGGTCTCCACCGCCTGCGGCGCCCGCTTGGTCTGTCCGAACGGGCTGCGCAGCACCCGTACCGCCTTGCTGTCCTTGGCGTGGTGGTGGACGGCGGCGACGCTGAGCCAGGTGGTGGGGATGGCGAAGAGGAACGAACGGGTGGTGTTGGGCTTGACGTTGACCGAGGCGAGCCGGTCGCCGGACTGGGCGAGGGCGTCGGACTCGGTGGAGGAGTCGCCGGGCCCCGAGGCGCCCATCTGGTTGGAGCCGGTGTTCTGGGAGGAGGTGAGGGGGCCGCCGCCCAGCGAGGACTCGGTCGTACCGACGCGGGCCGCGGACATGCCGCCGCCGTGGGTGTCGCGCTTGGGCGCCTCGTGCTTCATCCCGTCGGTGACGGTGAGGAGTTGGGCACCGCGGAAGTCCGGCTTGGAGTACATCCGGAGGTCGCCGTCGGCGCCGCCGAAGAAGCCGCTGTCGGTCAGTCCGGGGATCTGGTACCCGTCCGGGTTCAGCGTGTGGTCGTAGAACGAGGTGAGCGCCCCGTTGCCGGTGCCGTCCTCGAGGTTCTGCGCCGAGCCGCTGCCGGCCCGGGTCAGCGGGGTGTCCAGCGCCTTGGCGACGAGCGCCTCGCTGGGGGTGCCGATGCGCGGTACGTCGAGCGAGGCGTCGTACGCGGCCGCCAGCGCGAGGGTGTTGGCGGTGTGCAGATGGTCGAGGCCGACGACCCGGCGGATCTTGAAGCCGTCCTCGGGCAGGGTGAACGGTTTCACGGTGCCGTCGCCGGGGTGCGTGACGTCGTGCCAGCCGCCCGCCCCCATGCCGGGCGGGACGTCCACCTTGTGGGGGCTGCCGGCCGGGCCGAGCCGCGGCGGGGCGAGCGGATCGGAGTCACCGCCGGCATCGTCCCCGGTGCCGTCCGTACCGGGCGGGTCGGGGCGCATGAGGCTGAGCGGGAGGTGTTCGATGAGCTCACCGACGTCGCCCTCCTCGACGAGGGTGAGCCGGCGGTGTCCCGTCCACTTGTGCCACCAGCGCCCGAGCCCCCGTCGCAGCGCGGCGGCGCGGCCCGCGGGGGCCTGCGTGGTGCCGTCGGCGGTGGCCGGTTCGCCGGTGTCGGTGACCTCCAGGGTGAGGCGGAGCCGGTAGCGGGTGACGTACTCGCCGTGGGCCTGCGTGGTCGTCGCGGTGGCGATGCGCACACCGCCCTCGGAGTGGGTCTGGTTCGCGTTCTGCTGGGTGGCGCCGACCTCGGAGTAGTTCGGGCCCGCCGCCCGTACGAGGTCGTTGCCGGTGTGTACGCCCTCGCTGACCGTCGTGCCGACGCTGGCACCCGCGGCCCGGCTGCTGCCCTCCTGTTCCGTCTCGACGGCCTGCCGGTGCTCCTCGAACTCCACGCTGTGCCCGAGTCCGGCGAAGCCCGGCCCCTCGCCGGCGGCGGTGTCCGCCGGGGTACGGGGCACCTTGACGGGGATCAGCTCAGCCCGCGCCCTGACCTGGCGTTCACCGATCCATATCTGCGTCGTCCGCGAGCCCCAGCGGCCGATGCTCGCGGGCACCGAGGACCCGGAGCCGACCATCTCCTTGCCGAGGGTGCGCACCACGCGTGCCGACACCAGCCGGTGGATGGCGTCCCGGTCCGCCTTGGACAGGCCGAGCGGGCGCAGCCTCCGGTCGAAGTTGCGCAGGACGGGTGCCGCGTTGAGGGAGTTGACGGGGAAGCCGCCGAACGGGTTGTCGAGCAGCCAGGGCTGCGGCGACCAGGACCGCCCGGTGTAGAGCGGCACGTCGCCCCACCGGTCGGTGAGCAGGCCGAGCCGGTATGCGCTCTTCTCCGGGAGGTGCCCGGTCCAGCCGTCGTCGACCCGGACGCGCCGCCCGGCGGCCCCGGCCAGCCGGCGCGGCATGTACCGCCAACCGGTCGCCGCCCGGCCGACGGTGGTGGAGGCGGCCGCGATCTCGTGCTGGACGTCGCCGGTGACGAGGACCTGGCGGTTGAAGTCCTTGCGGTTGATCTCCGCGAGCGCGACCCGCGAGACGGTGCGCGTCTGGCCGCGGTCGAGCCGGTAGGGGCTGATGACGAGGCCGTAGTTGCCGGTGACGCCCGGCCCGGTCTCGTGGGAGTGCAGGTAGACGAGCTGGCCGCCGAAGAACGTGGTGCTGGTGCGGCTGTTGCGCCCGGCGGCCTGGGTGACCCCGCCGAGCGTGGTCTCGGTGTCGACGGGGACGGCCCCGGTGAGCGCGGTGAGGCTGCCCGGCATCAGGCGGGTGCGGTGGGCGACGACCGCGGAGCGGTTCAGGTACGGCGCCTTCGCCCACAGCCCGGAGACCCGCCACCCCGAAGGGGCCGACGTCTGGTCGAAGTTGGAGGTGAGGTACTGGCTCTGGAAGGCCCGCATCGCGGCGTCGTGCGCGGGGGCGCCCTCCTCGGAGAGCAGCCAGGAGTTGCCGGACGCCTCCTCCAGCACCTCCTGGGCGGCGTCGGTGAGCCCGGGGTGGGCGGTGACGGCGAGGGTGAGGAAGGGGTGGCGCTGGTACGCCTCGGGGCGCTGCCGTCCAACCCGGTCGAAGAACCGGCGTGTGGACAGGGCGAGGTCACGGGCGCCGCGGGTGGTGAGCTTCAGGGGGCGTCCGTGCAGCGGGGAGGGGCGGCGGTCGCGATGGCGGGTGGGCACGTGCTCCGTGGGGATGCTCAGCAGCACCCGCCCGGCGACGGGGCCGGTTCCCGTGCGGGCCGGGTCGGCGGACGGGGTCGTCCCGGTCGTACTCGTGCCCGTGCCCGTGTCCGAACCCGTGTCCGTGCCGGTGCCGGGCGCCGCGGTCGGGGCGATCAGGTCGGTCTGCGGGTCCCGGAAGACGAACGGCTGGGTGCCGAGCAGGTTCAGGAACAGGATGCCGCGCAGCATGCTGCGGAACCGCCAGAACCCACCGCGCCGGGCGGTGAGGGTGAGGTCGTAGCTGTAGAGGTGGGCGCCCTTGGTGCTGATGGACATCGCCTCGTGCGTCGCGCTCGGCCCGTAGCCGCTCTCCACGTCGCTGCGGCGGCCGTAGCGCCCGCCGAGCGAGGCCGTGCCCGCCCGGTTGGGGAGGCCGATGTTGTCGGTGGCCGGGTCGCGGACGGAGAGCAGTCCCTCCACTCCCCCGTGCAGACCGCGCCCCGCGCTCTGCTGGCCGCCGAGGTTCTCGCTGCCGGGCGCGCTGAACCGCAGCCGCAGGTCCTTCTGCTTCCCCTCGTACCGCCGCCCGGTCAGCCGGGCGTCGATCCACACGTGCCGCAGGCCCCGGGTGGCGCGGCCGGAGTCGACCAGCGAGAGGCGCAGTCCGCCGGTCATCATCGTCTCGAGGTTGCCCGCCATGCCGTGGTGGGTCAGCGTGTTGAGGACTTCCAGGGTGTTGTTGAGGACGATCTCGTAGTGCGCCGCGTCGCGCCAGCGCGGGTTGCGCGGGTTCAGTTCGGCGAGCGGGGCGACGAGGTCGGGGTGGACCCGGGCCACCTCCGCCAGCACCCGCTCGGCGACGTACTCGGGGAAGGTGCGCTCCTGGCCGTCGACGGTACGGGTGGTGGAGCCGTCCGCGAAGGTGAACTGCTCCGCGCGGGCCATGCCCAGGGTGGTGGGGTCGTCCTCGGCGAGGTAGGGCGGGACGGCGGGACCGGGCTCGGTGGGCGGGGTGCGGTCCGCGGGGGCGGCCAGCCGCAGGGCCTCGGTGCGCGTCATCCGCTCCACGGCCCAGGTCTGGAAGGTCTGACTGACCGGGGGTGAACTCCAGGTCCGCGGCGGGTTCTTGCGCAGCTTCCCGCGCCGGCCGGCCCCGTCGCCGCGCTGGTCGGGCAGCGGGGCCTTGGTGCCGGGCGGCGCGGTGACGGTGATCGTCTTCTGTACGAGGTAGAGCCCGGTGGGGTCGCCCTTGGCCTGCGCGGCCGACTTGACGGCGCCGGTGCCGCCGGTGGTGGCGTAGCGGCTGCGGGAACTGCCGTAGCGCACATTGCCGCCGAGCAGCAGCCGCAGGTTGAACTTCCCCTCGCGCAGCCCGAACCACTGGAACGAGGGGCCGGCCGCGCCGCCGATCTCGGTGTTCTTCGAGCGGCCCACGTTGCGTTCGTTGCGGACCGTGGACTGCATGATGTCGCGCAGTTCCGCCGCCTTGGTCTCGCTGATGAGGACGGCGTCGCCCGACTCGACCTGGACCGAGAAGACGCCGAGCG
The DNA here is from genome assembly GCF_000725625.1 of Streptomyces sp. NRRL F-6676. Lineage (GTDB taxonomy): Bacteria > Actinomycetota > Actinomycetes > Streptomycetales > Streptomycetaceae > Streptomyces. The sequence goes on along the minus strand of NZ_KL647084.1, from coordinate 37,137 downwards.
GCGAGCGGCCCGAGTCGTCGCGGAACAGCGGGGGCGTGGTGGTCCTCCCCGCGTTGAGGACGCCGCCGGCGCGGTGGAAGGCGTCGAAGGAGAAGAAGTCGTTCAGCTGTGTGCCGGCCATGGTGTCCGACTTCACCCCGGCCTGGTTCAGCACCCAGCCGCGTACGTGCGACAGCGGACCGTAGGTCTCGGTGGCGACGGCGCGGTAGGCCGGCCGGCCGCCCAGGTCGAGGCGGGCGGGCAGCCGGTCCGGGGGCGGATCGTCGTGGGTGAGGCTGTCGGCCAGCCGGACCAGCAGTCCGTCCCGGACGGCGAAACCGAAGCCGATGCCCGAGGCGCCGGGCCGGGTCACCGGCTTGCCCATGCCGTCGACGGGGCGGCCCCGGCGGTCGGTGACCGTGATGTCGTACCAGACGTCGTCCAGGTGGGCGTGCGAGCCGTCGGTGGTGCGGGTCTCCAACTGGTTCACGGTCTGGTTCTGCTGCCCGTACTGGACCCGCTTGCCCCAGGCCTTGCGGAAGAAGACCCGGCCCCAGACGGAATACGGGTCCCTGGTGGGGCCGAGCGGCACGGACGGCAGGAGAGAGGTGGAGGTGCTGTTGACGGCGGTCCGGCCGGTCGTGGTGGTGGTCCGCTGCATGGTGTCGACCTTGACCGGGTTGGCGTAGCCGAACGCGAACCGTTCCCACTGGCCGTACGGGCGCGCGGTCACGGTGGCCACCCGGGTGCGGCCGCTCTTGGTGCGGTAGGTGAACTGCTGGCCGTCGCCGAAGAAGCCGTGCGGGTTGCGCTCCAGCCGCTGCCGCACGTCGTCGACGAGGGTGCGCGGGGGCGTGCCGCGGCGCTTGGCGGCGGGAGCGGGGGCCAGGTGGTGGTAATGGCCGAGCCGGGCGCCGATCTCCCGGGCCACGCCGTCGCCGCCGCGCAGCGCGCGGTCGCTCTGGCCGAGCCGGTAGGAGCGGCTCAGGACGCCGCGGGGCAGCCCGGGCAGCAGGGCGCCGATCCCGCCCATGTACGCGGGCAGCCGGGAGCGGTCGGTGAACGACACGGGGCCGCCGCCGCTGACGGGGGCGGGCGGCAGGTCGCGGTCCAGGCGCGGGGGGCGCCGCTCGTCGATGTCGTCGCCGACCGAGGCGAGCCGGGGCACGCCCGGGATCCGCGCGGGCGGCACCGGAGGGGCGGGGGCGCCCTCGGGGATGCTGGGCAGCGCGGCCGGGCGGGGCACGCGCGGCGGCCGGGTGACCGACGCGCGGGGGCGCCCTGTTTTGTCGACGGTCTTCACGGGGGTGGTGGTGTCGGATGCCGGAGGGGCAGGGGCGGTGGTGTCCGATGCCGGAGGAGCAAGCGCGGTGGTGTCCGATGCCGGAGGAGCAAGGACGGTGGTGTCCGATGCCGGAGGAGCAAGGACGGTGGTGTCCGATGCCGGAGGAGCAGTCCGATGCCGGAGGAGCAAGGACGGTGGTGTCCGATGCCGGAGGAGCAAGGACGGTGGTGTCCGATGCCGGAGGAGCAAGGACGGTGGTGTCGGACTCACCGGACCGGGACGAGACGGGCTGGGAGGAAGTGGGCTGGGAATTATCGGGCAGGGGCTGGGTCCCAGGGGTCGCCGCCGAAGGCTGCTGGACCTCCGGGTGCACTTCCAACGGGTGCGTCCTGATCCAGTCGGCGGCGAACGAGGTGCCGTCCGTGCCGGGGGTGCCGACCAGTGAGACCGGCCCGGTGTCTCCGGAGCGGTCGAGCCCGGCCGTGCCCCTGGACTCCCAGGTGGGCCGGCCGGTGGCGTGGACGACGGCGAGCCGCAGGGAGGGGGGCGCGGTGGGCTGCGAAGTGGTGGGCTGCGGCGCGGTGGACTGCGGCGCGCCGGACCGGGACAGAGCCAGTACGACGTCCGTCGTGAGGTCGTCCCTGCCGATGAGTTCGGCGTCGCGGGCAATGAGTTCGGCGGCCTCCGCGTGCGGTACGGCGATCCGTCGTCCACCGGGCAGCGTGATCCAGGTCCTGCCCTTCCCCGCGTCCTCGGCCACCACGACGTCCCAGTTACGGCCGTTGGGCCGGCCGTGGGCGTCGTGGGTCAGTGTCCGGGCGTCGAGGGCTCCCAGTTCCTCCAGGTGGAAGGCGGCGAGTTCGACGAGGTCGGACGGGTCCCGGCCGGCGGCGATCGCCCCGGTGGCCAGCCGCTTCAGCTCGTCGCGTTGCGACGGATCGGGCCCGGGCAGGTGCAGCGCCGCGACGGCGACCCCGTCCGCGTCGGGCAGCGAGGCGAACCATTCGGCCGACTTCACCTGGGCCCAGTAGAACCGGGAGATCTCCGCCGGGCCCACCGTGGCCCCGGGATCCAGCCGCAGCACCCGTACGGCGGCCGCCTGCGGGTCCTCGCCGCGCTGGATCTGCTGGGCAACCTCGGTGAGGCGCGGTACCCGGACGAAGTCGGTGAGCCGGGTGCCCGGGGGCGCGCCTGCCGCCCGCGCCAGCAGGTCACGGTAGGCACCGGCGTCCAGGGGGCGCACGCCGCCGCCGTGGTCCCGCAGGTTGGCCAGGGCCGCCCGCTGGAACAGCTCAAGGGTGAACGGGCCCATGTCATTCAGGAGCGGGTCGTTCTGCCGCATCGTCTCCAACGCGCCGACGCCGCGCAGCAGATCGTCGTAGGAGGGGTCCTGGCCAAGGCCGGGGCCGATACCGGGGCCGAAGGTCTGCCGCAGGGCGCGCACCAACCGCAGGGTCCGGTCCAAAGTGTCCCCGGGCACGGGACCGGGACTGCTGTGCAGACCGGCGGTACGGGCCAGGTCCGCCAGTTCCCCGTCGAGCGGTTCGGGCCAGAACTCCAGGAGGCGGCCGGGACGCCCCCGCGCGTCCGAGTACACGGTGAACCAGATGGGCGAGCGGGAAGTCAGCGGGCCGAGCGGGTAGGAGTAGGCGACGGAGCGGTCGGCCGCCCGGACCCGCTTGCGGGTGCCGTTCGCGACGACCTGCGCGACGGGGATGTCGGCGAGCGGATCGGGCACCGGGTGGAGGGAGGCGGCCGCGTGCATGGACACGTCCACGTTCCCGCCGTGGACGCCGCCGGTCCAGCAGCTGTCCAGGTAGATCCAGTCCTGGCGGCGCAGGCGGCGCACGCTCGGCCGCCGGGTGAGCCACTTGGCCACTTCCTGGTCGGAGGCGAAGTACGTGCTGCCGTCCTCCTGTGGCATGACGACGCCGCGCGGAGAGCCGTGGAGGTTGAGGCGGTGCACCCGTTCACCGGGCGGCCCGCCCGATCTGCCGGGTGCCGTCCCCGTCCGCGACGAGGGTGAAACTGACCAGATTGCGCTCCCACTCGGGAACGTCCGAACTCTGCGTGGTGGCCGTGACCTGAGTGGACAAGGTGGCCTGGAGATCGGCGCGGCTCAGCACCTCGCCGGGCTCACTGCGGATCCAGTCCCCGCGGGGCACGCCCCGCTGCTGCTCCAGGAAAAGCCTGACCGATGCCCCGTCGTCGGAGAACTGCCTGCGGGGAACACCGCTGGAGGACCACACGTGGCGGGCGAGCCGGTCGGCCGCGGCACGCGGCAGCTCCAGCTGCCGGGCCCCCGCCCCTGGAATCGTCAGCAGAACCGGCACGTCCTTCGGCAGCCGGGCCAACACCGGGTCCATGGCGAGCAGTTCGACGAACACGTCCATCGGCACGTCGATGTCCTTGCCGTCTCCCAGGCTGACGACGACCCTCTCGTGGTCACCGTTGGCCACGACGACGAACGGCCGCGGCCGCCCCGGGGCCGGACGCCACGGCGCCGGGCGGGGATCGGCCAGCCCGGGCTCCCCGTACGCCGACTCGGTGGGCTCCCACACGTTGTCCAGATCCATGGCCAGCCGGTGCCCCCTTCCCGGACGATCGGCCCAGTTGCGTCCGTACGCGGTGCCGTCGGGGGCGGTCATCGCATTCGGGTCGGACAGCGCCCCGCGCAGGGAGAGGCCGAACGCGGCCAGGGTCGCCAGACCGGTCGCGCGCTCCATCGCCGGATGGAGCGCGAATTGCATCAGATTTCCGTACCAGCCCCTGTCGATCGGCGTCTCCGGGGGCAGGAACACCATCACCCGGCGCGTGACGGCGTCCAGGTCGAACGGCCCGTCACGGAGCGAGCCGGAGGGGTCGTTCCGCCGCAGGGTGTCCAACCGGCTCATGGCCTCCCGCAGTCGCGCGTACTGCGGGTGCGACGTGATGTCGGCGCCGAAGGCCTGGACCAGGGGCCCGAGGTACGGGTCCTGGGCCGGGGGCTGCGGCTGCGGACTGGGCGTGTCGGTGTCCACGGCCGCCGGGGACGACGGACCAGCCGGGGACGACGGACCAGCCGGGGACGGGCTCGACGACAGCGTGGAGTCAACCGCGTCCGTGCCGGATGTGACGGGAACGTCCCCGGCCGGCGCCGGGTCCTCCGCGCCCGTCAGACCCGCCGGGCTCGTCGAGGCCCCGGCCAGGGTCCGCAGCCGCGTCGGGAGCAGGTCGTACGGGTGCGTGCGGGACCAGTCGGCGGCGGCAGGAGTGCCCTGCGTAGCGGGGGTGCCGGACAGTGAGACCGGCCCGGTGGCTCCAAAACGGCCGAGCACGGCCGTGCCCCTGGGCGCCCAGGTGATCCGGCCGGTGGCCTGGACGACGGCGAACCGCAGGGGCAGGGGCGCGGCGGGCTGAGGGGCGTTCGACTGCGACGCGTTCGGCAGCGACGCGTTCGACAGCATCGCGCTGTCGCCGGACCGGGGGACAGCGAGTACGACGTCCGTCTTCTCCACGGCGCGGGCGAGGAGTTCGGGGTCGCGGGCGAGGAGTTCGGCGGCCTCCGCGTGCGGTACGGCGATCCGTCGCCCACCGGGCAGCGTGATCCAGGTCCTGCCCGTCCCCGTGTCCTCGGCCACCACGACATACGCCGCGGTGCTGTACCCCGCCCAGGGCGCCCGCTCCTGGCCGGTGCGGAGGTAGGTGCCCAGTTACGGCCGTTGGGCCGGCCGTGGGCGTCGTGGGTCAGTGTCCGGGCGTCGAGGGCTCCCAGTTCCTCCAGGTGGAAGGCGGCGAGTTCGACGACGTTGTACGGGTCCCGTCCGGCGGCGATCGCCCTGGTGGCCAGCCAGCCCAGCTCGGCACGTTTCGACGGATCCGGCGCCGGCAGATGCAGTGCCACCAGGGCGGTGGTATGCACGTCGGGCAGCGAGGAGAACCATTCGGCCGACTTCACCTGAGCCCAGTAGAACCGGGAGATCTCCGCCGGGCCCACCGTGGCCCCGGGATCCAGCCGCAGCACCTGTATGGCAGCGGCCCGCAGATCCCTGAAGTTCCGCGTCCGCTGGGTGACCATGGCGAGGAACGGTACCCGGACGAAGTCGGTGAGCCGGGTGCCCGGGGACGCGCCTGCCGCCCGCGCCAGCAGGTCACGGTAGGCACCGACGTCCGGGGGGCGCACGCCGCCGCCGTGGTCCCGCAGGTTGGCCAGGGCCGCCCGCTGGAACAGCTCAAGGGTGAACGGGCCCATGTCATTCAGGTGCGGATCGTTCTGCCGCATCAACTCCAGCGCGCCGATACCGCGCAGCAGATCGTCGTAGGAAGGATCCTGGCCGATTCCGGGGGCGAAAGCGGGGCCGACACCGGGGCCGAAGGCGTGCCGCAGGGCGCGCACCAGCCGCAGGGTCCGGTCCAGGACGTCCCTGGGCACAGGACCGGGACCGCTGTGCAGACCGGCGGTACGGGCCAGGTCCGCCAGCTCCGCGTCGCGTGGTTCCGGCCAGAACTCCAGGAGGCGGCCGGGGCGCCCCCGCGCGTCGGTGTACACGGCGAACCAGACGGGCGAGTGGGGAGTCGCCTGGGAGTAGGCGATGGCGCGGTCACCCGCTCGTACCCGCTTGCGGGTGCCGTTGGCGACGACCTGTGCGATGGGGATGTCGGCGAGCGGGTCGGGGACCGGGGGGACGGAGGCGGCCCAGTTGGAGAAGGCGCCCGCGTTCCCGCCGTAGACGCCGCCGGTCCAGCAGCTGTCCAGATAGATCCAGTCCTGGTCGCGCAGGCCACGCACGCTCGGCCGCCGGGTGAGCCAGCCGGTGAACTCGTGGTCGGACGCCACGTACGTGCTGCCGTCCTTCTGGGGCATGCCGACGCCGCGCGGAGTGGCGTGGAGGTTGTAGTGGCGCGCCTGTTCGCCGGGCCTGGCCCCCACGGTGATCGGCGATGCGGTCGGCTCGGCCCGCCCGATCTGCCGGGTGCCGTCCCCGTCCGCGACGAGGGTGAAACTGACCAGATTGCGCTCCCACTCGGGAACGTCCGAACTCTGCGTGGTGGGCGTGACCTGAGTGGACAGGGTGGCCTGGAGAGCGGCGTGGCTCAGCACCTCGCCGGGTTCACTGCGGATCCAGTCCCCGCGGGGCACGTCCGGTTTCTGCTCCAGAAAGATCCTGACCGGTGTCCCGTCGTCGTGGAGCTGCATGATGGGATTGCCACTGGTGGACCACACATGGCGGCCCAGCCGGTCCGCCAGGGCACGAGGCAGCTCCAGTTGCCCGCCCCCGGCGTTGGGGACCACCAGCAGGACCGGCACATTGTTCGGCAGTCCGGACAGCACGGGGTCCATGGCGAGCAGTTCGGTGAACACGTCGATCGGCGCCTCGAACTCCGAGCCGTCGCGCGTGCTGACGACGACCCTGTGGGGGGTGCCGCCGGCCACGACGACGAACGGCCGCGGCCGCCCCGGACCCGGTCGCCACTGCGCCGGCCGGGGATTGGTCGTCTGGGGCTGCCCGTCCGGCAGCCCGGTGGGCTCCCACACGTCGTCCAGATCCATGACCAGCCCGTGACTCTCCCCCGGAGTACCGGCCCAGTCACGTCCGTACGCGGTGCCGTCGGGGGCGGTCATCTCCCGCTGCCCGGCCAGGGCCCCGCGCAGGGAGAGACCGAACGCGGCCAGGGTCGCCAGGCCGCGCGCGTGCTCCATGGCCGGATCGAGGGCGATGCGGAACAGGTCGCCGTACTCGTCGTTGCCGACCGGATCCGTCGGGTCCAGGAGCAGCACCCGGCGGGCGACGGCGTCCAGATCGAGCGGCCCCTGACGGAGCGCGGCGTCGCTGTCGGTCCCCCGCAGGGCGTCCAACCGCCCGAGGGCCTCGTGCAGTTGCGGATACACCCGGTTCCCGGTGATGCCGTCGCCGAAGGCGTGGACCAGGGGATCACGGTACGGGTCCTGCGACTGGGGTGGGGGCGGGGGCGGCGACTGGGGCGCGGGGCTGGGCGTGTCGATGTCCATGGCCGCCGAACCGAGGGAACCGGCCGGAGACGGTGGACCGGCCGGTGACGCGCTCGTGAGGGGGTTGAAGACGGCGGCGGGGTCCGGAACGAAGTCCTGCGCTGAGGCGGACGAGGAGGACAGGACGGGGAAATCCGTACTGGACGTCGCGAGGAACGGGGTACCCGCGTCGTCCGTGACCGGCGTGGGAAAGCCGCTCCCGGGCGTGGCGGAGGCGTCCGTGCCGGGCGGGTCCGTGTCGGGTGTGACGAGGACATTCCCGGTCGGCGTCGGATCCGTCACGTCCCTCAGGTCCGTCACATCGGTCGGATCCGTCACATCCGTTGGATCCGTCACATCGGTCGGATCCGCCACATCCGTCGGATCCGGAACACTCGACGAGGTGGGGACCGGCCGCGGGCCACCAGTCGTGGCCGTCACGTCGGGACTGCCGGGAGTCGGCGAGCACGGGGTGCAGTTCCAGCGGCAGGACCAGCCCGGCCGCCGAGTCCCAGGCCTGCCGCACGGTGCCGGGATCCAGGTCCGGCAGCGACTGGGCGAAGTCGTCATAGGAGTTCTGCCACAGCCGCTGGGAGGCATGCGAGGCAACGGTGTTCAGGGACTCCGGCCAGGGACCCGGCTGTGTCATCAGCGCCTTGACCTGGTCGACGGGGGACAGCCCGCTGTCGGCCAGGGACACCCGGCCGTCGCCGCCCAGCTCGATCTGTGCCCGCAGATCGGGGCTCAGGGTCACCCCCGCGTCGGCCAGGTCCTTCACGGTCACCGTCGTGCCGGTGTCCAGCCCGTCCGGCAGCCCTCCCGACAGGTCGTCCGGGAGATCGTCGGCGGTCACCTGCGAGGCGATCCACTGCCGCTGCGTCGCGTCCCGCTGCACGACGGGGGCGGGCGCGGGCGTGGAGGTGGGCGTGGAGGTCGGGAGGGCGGACGGGGTGGTGTGCGGGGACGACGTGGTCGGGACGGTGTCCGGGTCCAGGCCGAGGTCCCGCAGCCGGTCCTCGGTCCCGGCCAGCTGCTGCCCGGCCTGCTCCACCCGCTGGTTCGCCCGGTCGAGGTCGGTGACGTCCCGGCTGCTCCCCTCACCGCTCTCCACCCGGGTGCGGATCCTCTCCGCGTCGTTCGCCGCGTCGGTGAACTTCCGTACGGCGTCGGCGTGCCGGTCCCGCGCGTCGGTGACGTCGATGTCGGTCGGCGTCGCCCGCCCCTTGCCCTTCCCGCTCACCGGCGCGGGGTGGGCGGTGTCGTCGTGGTCCGCCTCCTCGTCACTGCCGTAGCCGCTGTCCGCGTCGTCGTCGGTGTACGCGGGACGCTTGCCGCCGTACCCACGGACGCCACCGGCGTCACCGTCACCGCCACCGTCGTAGGTACTGTCGGCGTCACCGTCACTGCCGTAGGTGCTGTCGACGTCACCGCCACCGCCGTAGACACTGTCGACGTCACCGCCACCGCCGTGAGCGCTGTCGGCGTCACGGTCCGTTCCGCCTCCGTCGAGCCCTCCCCCGGCCCCTGTCCCTCCCCCTCCCGAGACGGTCCGCAGGTTCTTCAGCCAGTTGGCGCTGTTGGTGATCCCCGCCTCCGCGCCCGCCTCGAACCGTTCGCTCAGACCGGCCCCGACGAACGTCTGCCAGCTCGGCATCCAGTTGCCGAAGAACGCGCCCATGATGATCGACTCGGCCAGCGTCTCGGAGGCTCCGTCGGCGACGAACTGACCGCCCTGGTGGACGGATTTGGCGCCGAGGCCGTCGGGCCTGGGCGTGGGGGTGTAGTCCGGCGGGTTGAGGTGGGGCGGGGTGACCGACGGGGTGACGGACGGGGGCGGGTTCGGGGTGGTGGTCTCCGGGCCGAGGTCGCGGTGGTCGTTCCTCGTGTTCGGGTTGGGGTGCGGATCAGGGGTCGGGAGGTCGTCGGTCCTGGACTTGGCGTTGTTCCGGAAGAGGTTGTCGTCGAACTTGCCGACGATGTCGTCGATGTTCTTCTTGAAGGGGTTCACCAGGTTGTCGGTGAAGTTCTTCATGAACTTCGAGAAGACCGGCGCGAGGCCGCCCGCGAGCCCGCCGAAGGCACCGCTCACCCCGACGTCGAACCAGTCGATCGAGCGCGGCCGCTGTCCGGCGGGGGCCATCGTCATCATGGCCAGCCGGACGGCGAGCGTCATGAACGCCTCTTCTATCGCCTCCGTCAGGCTGGGCAACAGGTGGGTGCGGTGGGAGAGTTCGTACAGTGTCTCCAGGATGAACAGCCGGCTGCGCGCCCGGGCGACCGCCGCCTGGGTGGCGCTCGCCCCGCCCGTGAAGAAGGACAGCACGGCGAGGACGGCGAGTTCGATGGCCAGGCGGACCAGTTCGGCGATGATGTTCCACTTCGCCTCCCTGATCTGCATGGAGACGTTGACCTGGCCGGACTCGACCTGGTCCAGGTCCTTCTCGAACTTGTCGAGGTAGGGCAGCACTTCGTTGATGGCGGCGACGAACTGCTGGGCGACGCCGGGCGGGAAGCCCTGGCTCACCGCCCTCACCGCCGCCTGTGCCTGCTCCCTGAGTTGGCCGACGTCCCGCTTGATCGCCCGGTAGGACTTGCTCGTCGCGTAGGCGGTGTCTTCGTTCGCCTCGAGGAAGGTCTCCCCGATGAGGATGAAGAAAAGCCAGTTGAGCTTGGGCGAGACGGTGATGGCCACGTTACGAACGGCCCCCGCGGGCCTGCTGGACGATGCTCTCCATGGCGCCGCGCTGGGTGCCGAGGATGGTGCCCAGATTGTCGATCGTGCCGTCGCCGATGGCGGTCACGCCCTCCGCGACCGCGTCGAGAGTCCCGAGGACGGACTCACGGGTCTGGACGTACTTGGCCCGCAGCTGGTGGCCGTAGTCGTCGTTGCCCGTCCAGCTCGTGTCGGCGAGCGCGTAGTGCGCGGAGGTGGCCAGGGCTTTCGTGGCCCTGCCGAGTTCGTGGATGGCCCGGCTTCCGGCCATGATGCGGTCGGAGTCGGCGGTGAAGGCGGGTCCGGTCATCGCTGGGGTCCTTCCGTGTCGCTGTCGGTGTCGCCGTCCTCGTGGATCTCGTCCCGCAGACGGGAGCCGGCCGAGGGGCGGGGGCGTGCGGGGCGTCCGGGGGTGTCGTCGTGACGGCTGAGGAAGCGCTCCCAGTCGACGTCGAGGCCGGACAGTTCGGGGACGCGTTCGGTGGGCTCGGTGAGCGGCCGGAACACCCGAACGGCTTCCTGGGCCGCGCGGTCGCGGCCCTGGCGTACGGCCTCGACGACGGCGGCGCCGAGTTCGGCGCCGGTCATGTCGCGGTACTTGCCGTCGAGGAAACGCAGGCCGGTGAGTTCGCCCTGTGCGCCGACGGTGGCCTCGACGGCGCCGTCCTCGGAGAGCGCCACGGCGGAGAAGTCGCGCAGGCGTTCCTCGGCACGGGCGACGGCGGCCTCGGCCGCGGCGACCTCCGCGCGGGCGCGCGCGAGGCGCTGCGCCAGCGGTTCCTCGGGGTCTAAGCCCCGTTCCCCTTCCGGCTGCTGACGGCTCATCACCGCGGGTCTCCCTCCGTCGTCCCCAGTCGACGGAGTGATCGTCAACGGCTTCGGTGACGGCAGTGCGAACACCGGTTTCCCGCCCGGCAAACCGACGGAAGTATTCAGCTCCCGTTCACCCCGGGGTACGGGTGGTACCGCCGGGGGCGGGGAGACCGGGTGCGGTACGCCGCGGCCGATCACGCCACGCGGCGGAGCCGCGGATCAGATGCGGTCCCGCGCCCCTCGAGCACGGGGTGCCCCCTGCTTCTCAGGGGCGCGGGGAACCACGCGGGAAGCCCCACCCGCCCGCACTGCCCGACCAGACCCCACTCCCCGACAAGACTCCCCCGCCACCTGCCGCTTCACATTTTCCGCACTCTCTCGCCACTTTCCCGTCATGCGGCGTGTAGGCTCCATCCGCTTCATCCGCACCATTGAGGGGGGATTCCTCATGCGCAAGCGTCATGCCATCGTCGTGGCCGCCACCGCCGGCAGCCTCGCCGCCGTCATAGCCGCCCCGGCCCAGGCCGCCGAGTACTCGTCGGCGCTGAAGATCCGCGGCGTCCAGTACGACGCGCCGGGCCGGGACTCCAACAGCTGCACGTCGGGCAATACCAAGCAGGAGTACCTGACGATCAAGAACTACTCGAAGACCGCCACGGTCAACCTGAAGAACTACGTCGTGAAGGACGCGACCGGCAACCGGTTCAAGTTCACCGCCAACCACTACCTCCAGCCCGGCGACTACGTGAAGCTGCGCGGCGGCCACGGCAACGACTCCGACGCGGGCAACGTCGTCTACCGCGACAACTGCAACTTCCTCTGGAACAACGACAAGGACACGATCTACCTGTACAAGCCGTCGGGCCCCCGCTCGGACGTGCACGCGTACAGCAAGTCCGCCAACGACCGCGACGGCAACGGGTACATCACCTTCCACAGCTGAGCCGCCGCACCGCCGGCGCCCCCGCCCGCACGCGGTCCGGTCCGGCCCGTCACGCGGAGTTTCCCGTTCCGGCCCAACCATTTCACCTCCTCGTCGGTCTCCTCCTGCGCACACCCGTGACGGCTCCGGCCGGCACACCGGGTGGCGGGGCGGGAAGCACCTTCGGGAAGAGGGAACGGACAGACATGGGCAGAGCCAAGCTGTCGGTGGGGGCCGCCGCGGCCGTGGTCGTGGGGGCGCTGGCGGTGGTCGTACAGCCCGCCGGGTCCGGCACGGCCGTACCGGCCGCCGACGGCGGTGCCGTGGCGCTCGCCGCGGCCGGGGCGGGCGCGGGCAAGGCCGCCGACCTGGACGGCGACGGGTTCGACGACCTCGCGGTCGGCGCGCCCGACGCCGCCGTCAAGGGCCACGCCAGGGCCGGTTACGTGGCGCTGGCCTTCGGCGCCTCCGGCGGCATCCGGGTCGACCGGCACCAGGGGCTCACCCAGTCCCACGCCGGGGTGCCGGGCACCCCGGAGGCCGGTGACCGGTTCGGGTCCGCGCTCGCGCTGGGCGACCTGGACGGCGACGGGTACGCCGACCTGGTCGTCGGCGCGAGCGGCGAGGCCATCGGCGACGTCAAGGGCGCCGGTTCGGTGACGGTGGTCTTCGGGTCGTCCACCGGGCTGTCCGACGAGGCCATCGCCTTCCACTCCCCGGCTGTCACCGCCCGCCAGGGCTTCGGCGGCCGGCTCGCCCTGGGCGACTTCGACCACGACGGGCTGAAGGACCTCGCCGTCGTGGACGGCACGAAGGTCGACGTGCTGCCCGGCGCCAGGAACCTGCGCACGACGACCGCGCCGAAGCTCACCCGGATCACCCCGCCCGGCGGCGGCGCCGGCACGCACGGCATCGAGAGCGGCGACGTCGACGGTGACGGCTACGACGACCTGGTCACCGTCGCCTACTCCGACGACCCGGCCGACGAGGGCACCCTCGGCGTCCTGCCCGGCTCCAGGAGCGGGCTGAAGAGCACACCGCTGGGCCGGAACATCGGCCTGCCGTTCGCGGACTACGACGCCGTGGTCGGGGACGTGGACGGCGACGGCAAGGACGACGTCGTCATCGACACCGGCTTCTCCGACGGCCCCGACGACTATCTCCTGCGGACGTTCCCCGGCGGCACGGGCGGCCTCGACGCGGCGCACGCCGTGGTGTGGGACGGCGGCCCCCACCAGGGCACCGCCGCCGCCCTCGCGGACGTCAACGGCGACGGCCACGCCGATCTGCTGGTCAGCGACACGAGCGCGCCGGACAGCGACGGCTTCTCCCAGGCGGGCGCCGTCACGATCGTGCCCGGCGGCGCCGACCGGCTGGACTCCGCCGCCGCGCGGACGCTCTCCCTGGACACCAAGGGCGTCGTCGGAGTCGCCGAGACGGGCGACCTGTTCGGCGCGGCGCTCGCCCCGGGCGACTACAACGGCGACGGCACCACCGACCTGGCCGTCGGGGCGCGCGGCAAGTGGAAGGGCACCGGCGCGGTGAGCCTGCTCTACGGCGGCGACGGCGGCCTCACCGGCGAGGGCTCGATCCTCTTCGGGCCCGACTCGTTCGGCTACGAGGCGGTCAAGGCGTCCTTCGGCGCGGCCCTGTCCGCCCCGCCGGCCTGAGCCACCCCGCCCGCAGGCACCGGCGGACGCCGGGTGGCGACGTCCAGTTCGTGCGTGGGTGCGGGCGTGGCCGCCGCGTCACCGGATCGGCCGAAAGCGGGTCTTTCAGGGAACGGGGCGGTGAGCCGGGGTCTGCGGGCCGCGCGAGCCCGTTCGGGGCGAAGATCCGCGGTGGTCCCCGTTTGGACGGGAAAGGGCGGGGCAGTCGGCTCCGGTGCGAGTCCCTTCCTCTTCCGTGCCCGGGTCCTCCGCGCCCGGGCGACACGCTGTACGCACCGCCGCCGTACCGCCCCGGGCGGGAGACGGGCGGCGGCTGCTGATCCTGAGCGCGAGCATGGGCGCCGGACACGACACGGTGGCCGCCGAACTCGCCCGCCGGGCCCGGGAACAGGGCCACGAGGCCGAGGTCCTCGACGTCCTCGAACTCCTGCCCTACCACCTGGGCACCGGGCTGCGCGGCTTCTACCAGTCCTCGGTACGGCACTACCCGTGGGCGTACGCCGGTCTGTACCGGCTCTTCCTGCGCCGCGGGTCGGGCAGCAGGCCGAGCGGGGTGCCGCTGGCCCGGCTCGCCGGGGACCGGCTGGCCGAGCGGGTGGCGCGGTTCCGGCCGGACGTGGTGGTGCCGGTGTTCCACCTCGCCGCGCAGCTGACCGGCCATCTGCGCAGCCGGGGCGCGCTGAAGGTGCCGAGCGCGGTGTACGTCGTCGACTTCGCCGTGCACCGGCAGTGGCTGCACCCGGGCAACGACCTCTATCTCTGCCTGACCGACGAGGCCACCGGGGAGGTCCGCGAGGACATCCGCCGGCCCGCCGTGACCACCGGCCCCTGCGTGTCCCCCGACTTCGCCGCGGACTCCCCCGGCGGCTCCCGCGGCGCGGACGCCTGGCGGCAGCTCTTCGAGCGGTACGGTCCCGGCCGGACGCCCGTCGTGCTGTCCTGCGGTGCCTGGGGCGCCGCGACCGGGCTCGCCGCGACGGCCGGACTGCTCACCGGGCGCGGCTGTCTGCCGGTGGTGGTCTGCGGGCGCAACGACCGGCTGCGGCAGGCCCTTTCCGACGTTCCCGGGGTCCTCGCGCCCGGCTGGGTGAGCGACATGCCCGGCCTGCTGCACGCGGCACGCGCGCTCGTGGACAACGCGGCCGGGCAGACCGCCGTGCAGTCGCTCGCCGCCGGGCTGCCGGTGGTCGGCTACCGGCCGATCCCGGGCCACGGCGAGGAGGGCGTACGGCGGATGGCCGCGCTGGGGCTGACGGAGGTGGCGGGCGACGAGCGCGCACTGTGCGAGGCGCTGGACCGGCTGACCGCCGACGGCGAGGCGCGGCGGAGCCGGATCGAGCACGGCCGGACGCTGTTCCGGGACGAGGACCCGCTGGCCCGTCTGCTGGCGCTCACGGAGCGGGTGCGGGCGGGGTAGCGGGTGGCGGCGGGCCCGGTCGGGTGCTGTCGCCGGTGTGGCCGGCCCACGCCCGTTGCCGCAGGCCCTCGTCCAGGAGGACGTCCGCCGCGGTGCACGCCAGCGCCTCGGTCGCCGCGAGCAGCACCTCCCGGCCCCGGTCGGAGGCCGCGGCGGCGGCGAACTCGGGGGTGTGGTCCGAGCCGTCGGATCCCATGATCGCGACGAACGGGTGGATCGCGGGCACCCGGCCGCTGACGTCACCGATGTCGGAGGAGCCGAGGTGGACGCCCGGGGTGGGCGGGGTGAGCTCGATGCCCGCGCGGGCCAGGTGCGCGGCGAACCGGCCGGAGAGCGCGGTGCTGTCGCGGAAGTGCGCGTAGCCCTGGGCGGCGCGCTCGACCTCCACCCGCGTGCCGGTCGCGCGGGCGACGCCCTCCGCGCTGGTGGTGAGGTCGTGCGCGAGGTCGTCGAGCGCGGTGGTGGTGAGCGCGCGCAGCCCGAACAGCCCTTCGGCGTACTCGGGGACGATGTTGGTGGCCGTGCCGCCGTGCGTGACGATCCCCTGCACGTGCGAGCCCTCCGGGAGCCGGCGGCCGGTGACGGCGAGGGTGTTGAAGAGCTGGACGAGGGCGGCGAGGGCGTCGATGCCTTCGGTGGGGTTGCCGGTGGGGTGGGCGGCGCGGCCGTGGAAGCCGACGCGGTACGGGGCCTGGGCGGTGAGGGGTGCCCACTGCCAGTCGTACACCCCCGGGTGGAACATGAGGGCGGCGTCGACGCCGTCGAAGACGCCCGCCTCCACTTCGGTGACCTTGCCGCCGCCGCCTTCCTCGGCGGGGGTGCCGACGGCCAGGACGGTGCCGGGGGTGTCCGCCAGGGCGGCCCTCGTCGCGAGCGCCGCACCGAGGCCGGCGGCGGCGATCAGGTTGTGGCCGCAGGCGTGGCCGAGGCCGGGGAGGGCGTCGTACTCGAGGAGGAGGGCGACGGTGGGGGCGGGGGTGCCGTCCTGGGTGGCCGCGCGGGCGGTGAAGGCGGTCGGGAGGCCGGCGGTGCCGTGTTCGACCGCGAAGCCCTCGCGGTCGAGTTCGGTGGTGAGGAGGGTGGCGGCGCGGTGTTCCCCGAAGGCGTACTCGGGGTCGGCGTGCAGGGTGAGCGCCACGTCCCACAGCCGGTCGGCCCGGCGGGCCACCTCGTCCCGCACGCGTGTGTACACGTCACCGCTCACCTGAACCTCCGGTACTCGATCCGCCGCGTCCCGTCCCGGGTTCCCTCGCCCCCTCCGCCTCTACCCTTCCCGTCCCCGGGGGCTCCGCCCCTCGGCCCCCAGGCCCCCCGCCGCGTCACACCGTGATGCGGCGTCCCGTCGTCTCCACGGGGTCCACCCGGACCCATACCTCCCGCACCCCGCCCGCCCACGGCCCGCTGCGGGCCCGTTCGGACAGCCGGCGCACCGAGCCCGGGTCGGTCACCGCACGGGCGTGCCCCCGGACCAGTACGCTCCACCCCTCGCTCAACGCCTCGTCCACCCGGTCGACCTCGAAGGCGACCGGGTTGCCGACCGCCAGCGCCGGCGTCGTCCCGGGCGCGGTCCGGAAGACGACCGCACCGTCGACGACGCTGTAGTTGACCGGCACCACCACCGGCCCCGACGCCGTGCTCACCGCCAGCCGCCCCACCCCGTGCGAGGCGAGCAGCGCCCGGCACTCCCGCACACTCAGCTCGGTGAACGCGGGGTGGGCGGCCGCCTGGCCCTGCCCCGGCGGCCGCTCGGCCGCACCGCCGGTGAACTCGGTGACCGTCGTCCGCAGCACGTCGGCCAGGCGCAGCAGCACGTTCGTCCCGGGCGCGGCCCCCGCGCTCTCCTCCAGATACCGCAGGTAGTCCGGCGCCATGCCCGCCCGGGCCGCCGCGTCCTCCCGGGTCAGCCCCAGCTCCCGGCGCCGGTGCGCCAGCCGGCGGCCGAGGTCACCGGCGCCCGCGCGCTCCGGGGCGGTCTGCTCGCCGGGCGGCTGCCCGGGAGCGGAGGGGTCCCGGTCGCGGCCGGACGGGGGCTGCTGCTGGTCGGACATGGTGCCTCGCTTCCTTCCGCCGGGCCGCCACCACGGGGCGCGGCCCGGTACGTCCTGCTTCGCTCTGTATTCTCCAGCTTGTCCCAGACGGGTGCGGCCCGCCGCACAGTCATGCGGGCGCCCGGCGCGGGTACCCGTAACCCTGGACGGCACCCGGGGAGGACGACGGTGAACGAATCGCTGCGAGCAGTGGGCTGGGCGCGCTCCCTGCCGATGAGTACCGGCGCGAAAGCCGCCCGTGACTGGACCCGCCGGCATCTGAGCACCCTCGGCTGGACCACCGAGGCGCCGGAGACGGCCGACGCGGTGCTGCTGACCGTCTCGGAGCTGGTCACCAACGCCCATGTGCACGCCCGCAGCAGCGCCCAGCTGGTGCTGACCTGGGACACCCGGTGCCTGCACGTCGCGGTGCACGACTCCTCGCGGGAGCTGCCCGTGGCCCAGCCGCCGAGCGGCGAACGCCTCGGCGGACGCGGCATGTTCCTCGTCGACGCGCTGGCCGACACCCTCCAGACCCGCCCCTGTCCGGACGGCAAGACGGTGATCGCCTGCTTCCGGCCGCCGGGCGCGAAAAAGAACTGAAATCGGCGCGCATATATGCGTGCTGAGGGGGCACCAGCAGATACGACAGGCTCGGCGGCACGCCTACCCCCCCTGGCGGACCGAGCCTCCCGGCCCCGCCGCACCCCCCCTTCGCGGCGGGGCCGACCCTTGTCCGGGCCGGCCCCGGGCGCGGGTCAGGGGTTCGGGAGCGTTCAGCCGTCCTTGCGGCCGACGCCCGCGAACACCCAGTACTCCGAGGGGTTGTCCGGCACGTGGTCGTCCGGGCCGGGGCGCCACAGCGGTACGTGGACCAGGCCCGGGTCGACGAGGCCGAACCCGTCGAAGAGGCCGAGGATCTCCGCCCGCGAGCGGGCGGTGACGGGCGAACTGGCCCGGGAGCGGTACAACTTCCCCACGGCGGCGGCCGTGTCGGGACGGTCCTGGTTGGTGGCGTGCGTCAGCGCCAGCCAGCTCCCCGCGGGCAGCGCGTCACGGAACGCGGCCACTATGCCCGCCGGGTCCTCCTCCGCGGTGACGAAGTGCAGGATCGTGATCATCAGTACGGCCACGGGCCGGTCGAGGTCGATCAGTTCCCGCAGCCGGGGAGAGGCGAGGATGTCGGCGGGGCGGCGGATGTCGCCGTCGACGATGGCCGCGTCCGGGTTGTCGGCCAGCAGCGAGGTGCTGTGCGCGACCGCCACCGGGTCGTTGTCGACGTAGACGACCCGGGCGCCCGGGGCGGCCGCCTGCGCCACCTCGTGGACGTTGCCCTGGGTGGGGATGCCGGAGCCGAGGTCGATGAACTGCCGTACGCCGGAGTCGACCAGGAAACGGACGGCACGGCCCAAGAAGGAACGGTTCGCCCGGGCGAGAGTGCGGACCTGGGGGTCGATGGCCGTGAACGCGGCGAGGGCCTCACGGTCGATGGCGAAGTTGTGCTGGCCGCCGAGCATCGCGTCGTACATACGCGCGACGCTCGCCTTTTCGGGATCTACTCCCTGCGGGAGACCTTCGCCGATGGGCACATCAACTCCTCCGACAGCGAGCATCCTTGACGCAACATCATATAGTTGCCGAGGTTGCGCGGGGAGGCCCGTTCCTGCCGTGCGACCGGCCCCCGGCCCCACCCGGAAAGGCACGATCCTGCGGAACGAAGCACGCGCCCAGCCCGAGCCGGCCCCCGCCGCTCCGCCGGCCCCGCACCGGACGGCCGGTTCCTCTGTGGTTGGTTCGTCCTCCACCGGCCCGTCTCCGGCCGGCCCGTCGGTGGACGGTCTCATCGGTTCCGCGCTCGATCTGCGGCTCACCGGCGGCCATGTCGTGCATGCCCTGACGCCGGAGTTCTGCGACGCGTCCTCGGTGTACCTGCTGGAACGGTGGCTGCAACAGGAGAACGCCTTCCGCACCGCCGACCCGCCGCAGATCGAGGCGCGCCGGCTGGCGATGGGCACGGGCCACCGCTCGGATCCCGACTGGGAGCGCCGACTGCCGCTCGGCGAGGTGGTGGTCTTCCCCCGCGAGACCCCGTACGCCCGCGCGCTCGCCACCGGGCGGCCGCAGGTGCTCGACATGATGGACGACCACACCTCCGAGCGGCTCACCGCCGCCCGGGGCGGCGATCCGCGCGTGCGGGAGGTGCTGCGGTCGGTCTCCCTCCTCGTCGTCCCGCTGCGGCTGCGGGAGGCGGCCGTCGGGGTGATCGTCTGCACCCGGGGGCCGGACCTGCCGCCCTTCCGTGCCGACGACGCCGCGCATGTGGAGGCGCTCGCCGGACGGGCGTGCGTGGCGCTGGACAACGCCCGCCGGTACGAGCACGAGCGGCGCACCGCCCTCGCCATCCGGACCAGCCTGCTGCCGACGACCGCACCGGAGTTCGAGGGCTGCCGGATCGCCCACGGGTACCTGCCGGCGGGGCAGGACACGGTCATCGGCGGCGACTGGTTCGACGTGCTGCCGCGGCCCGGGCACCGGGTCAGCCTCGTCGTCGGGGACGCGATGGGGCACGGGCCGGAGTCGGCGGTCGCGATGATCCAGCTCCGTACGGCCGTCCGGACGCTGGCCGGGTTCGACATCGCGCCGGCCGAGCTGATGCGGCGGCTCGACGCGCTGGCCTGCGACACGCCGGGGGCGTCGTTCGCGACGTGCATGTACGCGGAGTGGGACGCGCGGCGGCACACCTGCACGGTCGTCGCGGCCGGACACCCGCCGCCGCTGATCCGGGGCCCCGACCGGGCCGCCGGGCCGCTCGCGCTGGCCAGTCCGGGGCTGCCGCTGGGGCTGGGGACGGGAACGTACGAGCCGACGGTGGTCGAGGTGTCCGAGCCGACGCTGCTCGTGCTGTACAGCGACGGTCTGGTGGAGTCCCGCCACACCGACATCGACCAGGGCATCGCGCGGCTGGCCCGCGCACTGGACGCGGACGGCCGCCCGACGGTCGGGGCCCGCCCCGTCGACGCGGCGGACGTCACCGGGGCGGACGGCCTGCGCGAGCTGTGCGAGGGCTTGTTGCGGGGGGCGGCGGAGGTGGGCACCGCGGACGACCGCACGCTGCTGGTGGCGGAGCTGACGCCGACGCTCCCCTGACGGGACGGGAGGCGGAGAGTCCCGGTGCCGCGGCCACCGGGCGCACCCCGCTCAGGGCCGCTCGGTGAGTTGCTCGAAGAACTCCTCGACCGCGGGCCGCACCCGGCCGCCGCCGGACAGCCCGCGCCACTCCCGCCGTACGACGGACACCACGCGGAAGCAGTCGTCGATCGGGGTGAGCCAGTGGTGGCTGAGATCCCCGGTGGTGTTGACCAGCAGGGCCTCCACCTCGGGTTCCAGGGTGGCGAGCGCGGGGTGGCCGGCCACCGCGGCCCGCCAGGCGTCCGGGTCGGTCTCCCAGCGGGTGGCACCGGCGGGGCTCGGATAGCGCCCGGTGACGGTGCCGTCCCGGTGGCGGACGAAGAAGGCGAGACCGGCGGGGGCGCCCAGGGCGGCGATGTCGACGGGCGGCAGCCGCAGCCGCCGCTCGGGCACGGGCCGGTAGCGTCCGCCGGCCGCGCCGCCCTCGGCGACGAGGAGGACGCACGAGTCGCACCCGCAGTGCAGTTCCTCCCGCTCGGTGTCGTACAGGTGCCGGTGTTCGGCCGGTACCGGGGCGCCGCACAGGTCGCAGCGTTCGGCGGCCGCCGCCCGCCGGTCGGCGGCGCCGCGGATCACCCGGGCCAGCGCACCCGCCGTCACGGCGACCCCTGCGGTTCGGCGGGCCGCAGGGTGCGCGGTTCGGGCGGGACGAGGGCGGAGTCCCCGGCGGGATCACGCACCCGTTCGACGCCGGACAGTTCCGGCGCGGCGGCGAACAGCGCCTCCCGTACGGCGTCCTCGAGGCCGGCGGTGGTCGAACCGCAGCCCTTGACGTCGAGCCGGACGCGGGCGACGCCGTCGTCGATGCCGGTCAGCTCGATCTCGCCGCCCCGCTCGTGCACGACGGTGCGCAGTCCGTCGACGGCGCGTTCCGCCCGGCGTTCGACCGGGTCGGGGTGCATCTCGTGCAGCACCATCAGATGGCCGAGGAGCGCGTCGTCGGTGAGGCGGGCGGCGAGTGCTTCGTCGGCGAGGTCGAGGACCCGGGCGAGCGCCTCGCCGTAGACCTCGGTGAGCGCCCCCACCGCCTCCATGGCGGCCCGTGCCGTGGGGCCGGGCGCCACCTCGACCCGGCCGAGATGGTCGTCGATGCGGGCCAGCCGCTCCTCGACGGCCGTGTCGTCCAGCCGGCCGACGCCGGGGTCGTGCGGTGCCGTGGTGTGCTCGGCCATGGTCGGTTCCGTCCGTCGGCGGGTGGGTCGTGGGGGGCCTGCCTCCCCCGTGGGCGTGGTCCCGCTGGCGGGTCGCTTCGCGGGCGCGCCGTGCCCCACGCTGGCACCGGGGCGCCGGTCGCGCCCGCTGTCGGCGGCATTGGAGTGAGGGAGGCGGGGCGCGGGGCGTATCGGACACCGGGCCTCGTTTGGGTAACGGAGAGTGCCGCCCGCGGCACCGCCCGAGGACCTTTGCATAGTCTAAAAAGCAAGGGGAATGCCGTCGGAAGGGCGGTTTTCCGGCACGGGTTCCAGCGCGGGAGCAGTCATGGCAGCGAAGCGACCACAGCCCGGCCAGGTCACACTGTCGTGGTTGCCGGTCGCCGTCGTCGTGGTCGTCGTGACCGCCGACGTCCTCGCCGGGCCCGGTGTCGGACTGCTCCCCCTCGTCTCGCTCGGGCCCGCGTTCGCCGGACTGGTCGGCGGCTGGCGGCGCACCACGCTGATCGGGGTGGCGGCGCTGCTGGTGTGCGTGGCCCTCGGGATGTACGACGGGCTGTTCGCGGAGCGCCGCGGCTACGCGGCGATGGCGTCGGTGGCCGGGGTCACCGGTGCCGCGATCGCCGCGGCGGTGATGCGCCGGCGGCGCGAGGCGGAGCTGGCGAGCGTCCGCTCGGTGGCCGAGGTCGCCCAGCGGGTGCTGCTGCGGCCGGTGCCGCTGAGCGCGGGGCCGCTGCGGATCGCGGTGTCCTACACCTCCGCGGTCGCCGAGGCGCACATCGGCGGGGACCTGTACGAGGTGGTCGCCACCCCGCACGGCATCCGCGTCATCGTGGGCGACGTGCAGGGCAAGGGGCTGGCCGCGGTGGAGACGGCGGCCGTGGTGCTCGGCGCGTTCCGCGAGGCCGCGCACGACGAGCCGGACCTGCTCGCGGTGGGCGCCCGCCTGGAGCGCAGCATGGAGCGGGACACCGAGAGCGAGCGGTTCGTGACCGCGATCCTCGGCGAGGTCCGCCCCGACCGCAGCGTCGTCTTCCTCAACTACGGCCATCCGGCGCCGATGGTGGTCCGCGCGGACGGCTCGGTCGACTTCCCCGAACCGCCCGCGTACGCGCTGCCGCTCGGCCTGTCCGGTCACGGCGGGGACCCCGCCGAGCCGTTCCGGGTGGACTTCGCCCCCGGCGAGCAGGTGCTGCTGTACACCGACGGCGTCACCGAGACCCGGGACGCCCGGCGGCGGTTCTACCCGCTGGCCGACCGGGCGGTGCTGTTGAAGGAGAATGACGCCCAGGGTGCCCTGGAGGCACTGCGGGACGATCTGGTGCGTCATGCGGACGGACCGCTCCACGACGACGCGGCCATGCTGCTGCTGCGCTACCGCGCGCACACGACGGCACCGGGCCCGGCCGGCGCGCGGACGGCGGGCGGCGCGGCACGAGGGGAACGAGAGGAAGGGGCCCATGCCCGAGAGTGAGAAGCCGGTGGACGACGGGCTGCCGGCGGGCGACAGGTCGCCGGTGGACGACGGGCTGCCGGAGGGCGACGGGTCGCCGGAGGGCGGCGCGCGGCCGGCGGGGGACGACGACGTGGCGCGTGCGGTGCTGACCGCCTCGCGGCTGCTGGTCGCGGTGTCGGCCCGCTCGCTGGCGGAGGTCGAGGACCGGATCACGCTGCCGCAGTTCCGGATGCTGGTGGTGCTCTCCACCCGGGGCGCCACCAAGCTGGTGGTCCTCGCGGAACTGCTCCAGGTCGCCCCCTCGACCGCGATGCGCATGGTGGACCGGCTCATCGCGGCGGGCCTCGCGGAGCGGCGGGTCAACCCGGGCAACCGCCGCGAGACCCTGCTGACGCTCACCGACGGGGGCAGGCAGGTGGTGGGCCATGTCATGGCCCGGCGCCGCCAGGAGGTCACCGGGATCGTACGGCGGCTCACGCCCGGGCAGCGGGCCGCCCTCATCGAGGCGCTCACTGCGTTCAACGAGGCGGGCGGCGAACCGTCCGCGCCCGCCGTGGAGGGCACGCCGGCGCATCCGCCGGGGTGGGCGGACGTCTCCGCGTAACAGATCCGCGCCCCTTCAGGTCCGCCCGGCCGCGGTTCGACCGCCGAGCGCGTCACGGGCGCGGTCGAGCACCGCGACCGCCGTCCCCACCGTGCCGAGCACCGCCGGGTGCGCCGGCAGGCGGGGGTGGGGCCTGGTGGGGGTGTGCCGGCGGGCGGCCCGCCACCGCCGGGCGAGCCGGGCGTCGTCCCGCTCGGTGAGCCGGGTCTCCAGCCGCGGCCACACCTGGTCCTGCTCATAGGCCAGATGCGTGCGGTTCAGCGCGGCCACCGTCCGTACGCACGCGGTGAACTCCGGGCTGCCGGAGGGGAGGTGGGCCAGTTCGTCGAGCGCCCGCTTCGCCTCGCCCTCCTGCGCCAGCGCCGTACCGGCGAGCGCGCCGCCGTCCTCGCACAGCCTGCGCACCGCGGGCCAGACCACCCGCTCCTCCGCCAGTTCGTGCGCGGACTGGAGGGCGACGAGCCGCCGGGCCAGCCGCTGCCGCCGCCCGGTGTCGGGCTCGGGGGCGCCGGGCCCGCCGGTGAGGTCGTCGAGGAGGCACTGGATGGCGTCGTGGTCGTCCTGGAGCAGGCTCCGCAGCCGGTTCACCGGGGTCCTCCGGCAGGTAGGCACGTGCGCCGTCCCTCCGGGGACCGTACGTCGTCTGGTGTGGGCATTCCGGCTCCCTCTCCCGCGTGAGGCCCCCGGAGTTCCCGGGGCGCCGGGCGCGAAACGTGGACGGGGGAGGCGGGGCCGCCCGGGTACCGGGGCGGGTCAGACGTCGCGGGCGAGTCCGGGCTCGCCCCAGCCCATGGCCTGGGCCTGCGCGTCGTCGGGGACGGGGACGGAGGGCTCGCCGCCCGCCTCGTTGAACGCGGCGAGCGCCTCGACGAGCGCGGACCGGTGCCCGGGGTCCAGCCGCTCGACGATCGACGAGATGGCGGCGCGGCGCCGGGCGACGACGCTCTCGACGGTGCGCCGGCCCTCCTCCGTGAGGGTCAGCAGGGTCTCGCGCCGGCTCTCCGGGTTGACCTCGCGCACGGCGAGCCCCGCGGCGATCAGCCGGTCGATCATGCGCATCGCGGTCGACGGCGCGACCTGGAGCAACTCCGCCAGTGCGACCAGTTTGGTGGCGCCCCGGGTGGAGAGCACGACCAGCATGCGGAACTGGGGCAGCGTCACCCCGTCCTCGACGGCGGCGAGCGAGCGCGCGGAGACCGCCATCAGCAACCGGGAGGCCGCGAGGACCGCCCGGGTCACTCCGTCGACGTCGTCCACGTCCTCGAACCCGGTGTCAGTGTCGCGCTGCGCCATGGGTCCTTTCTATCGCGAGCTAGACGCGGGGCACGCGCCGGGCCAGGGCATACGTCCGCCCCGCGACCGGGGGCGGCCGCCCGGCCCGGGTCAGGGCGCGGGGGTCTCCGGGGCCAGCCGCTCGTGCTCCTTCTCCAGCGCCCGCGCGGTCGCCTCCGCCGTGGCCCGTACGCGGTCGCGCGCGAGGTGGACGAGGCCCGCGCCTCCGGTGGCGTAGGCGCAGGCCAGCACCGCCGCGGCGGCGGTCCTCGGGAGGACCGACTCCGTCGCGCGCAGCAGGGTCTGATGTGCGGCGGCCAGGGTGAGCACGCCGCAGACACCGGCGCCGGCGAAGAGGACGCCCGCCGCCCCGAAACGGCGCAGGCCGGCCAGGGCCTCGTCCCGGATCGCCCGTACCTCACGGCGGGCGAGGTCGGCGGTGTCCTCGGCCAGGCGGGTGGCCGCGTCGCCCACGCCGGAACCGGCGGCGGCGTCGCGGGGTGTCTGGTTGCCTTGCATCGTCGTCCCCTGCCGTTGCTTTCGTTCCGTGGCTTCGTGAGCGGGGTACCCCCGTCCTGGTGCGCGACACGAGGGGTGCGGCCCCCCCATACCCCCGTTCGGTGCGTTGTCGGCTGCCGACCGGTGGGGGCCGGCCGCCCAGTTCCCCGCGCCCCTTAGAACAGGGGGCGCCCCCGTCCTTCAGGGGCGCGGGGAACTGCGCGACGAGCCACAACACACCCGCGGCCGCCGAACGACAGAACCCCCCGAGCTACTGGGCAACCGAACGCACCGCACGCACCGCACGCACCGAACCGCTCGCAGGGAGGAGGTGAGGAGGTGAGGACGCTGAAACGGGAACCGTTCAGGCGGCGCGCGGAGCGCGCGGTCGGCGGGCGCGCCCGCCTCCGCGTGATCACCCTGCTGGCGATGGTCATCGCCCTCGACGGCGCCGACAAGGCGACCGTCTCCGTCAACGCCGACAACCTCGAACAGACCTTCGGCCTCAACCACACCCACATCGGCCTGCTCGTCTCGGCCACCTCCCTGGCCGGCGCCCTGGCCACCCTCCCCGCCGGCGTCCTGACCGACCGCACCACCCGCACCCGCCTCCTCGCCGGCAGCATCGTGCTGTGGTCGGTGGCGATGGTCGGCTCGGCCGTCGCGGGCTCCTTCGGGACGCTCCTGGCGGCCCGGGTCGGCCTCGGCGTGGTCACGGCCACGGCGGGCCCCGTCGTCGCCTCCCTCGTCGGCGACTACTTCCCCTCCGGCGAACGTGCCCACCTGTACGGCTACATCCTCGCCGGCGAACTGTTCGGCACCGGCTTCGGCTACGTGGTGTCCACCAACATCGCGGCGCTGCTGTCCTGGCGGATCTCGTTCGCCTGGCTGGCCCTGCCGGGCGCGCTGCTGGCCTGGCTGCTCGCCCGGCTCCCGGAGCCACGGCGCGGCGGCCGCGGCCAACTGGCCCGCGAGGAACAGCAGTCGCCCGCCGCACCGGGCGCCGCACCCGCGACCGGTTCCTCCGCCCGCGCCGTCGTACGCACCGCCCGCAGCGAGCCACGCCCCGAGCAGGTGCTGCGGGAGGACCCGCGGACCATGTCGGCGCACCGTGCGTTCGCCCACATCCTGCGCATCCGCACGGTGCTGCTGATGATCGCCGCCTCGGCGCTGGCGTACTTCTTCTTCGCCGGAGTGCGGTCCTTCGGCATGCTGTTCGTGACGCATCACTACGGGGTCGGCCGCAGTACCGCCAGCGGGCTGGTCGTCGTGATCGGCGCGGGCATCCTGGCCGGTCTCGTGGCCGGCGCCCGGCTGCCGGACGTGGCGCTGCGGCACGGTCACGCCAGTGGCCGGGTACTGGTGCCGGCGGTGGCGCTGCTCGCCGCCGCGCCGGTGTTCGCGCCGGGGATCCTGACGAGTTCGGCACTGATCGCCGTGCCGCTGCTCGCCGTCGGGGCGGGGCTGCTGGCCGCCGCGAACCCGCCGCTGGACGCGGCCCGGCTGGACATCGTGCCGCCGGGGCTGTGGGGCAGATCGGAGGCGGCCCGCACGCTGACCCGGTCGGCCGCCGAAACGACCGCCCCGCTGCTGTTCGGTTTCCTGTCGTCGGACGTGTTCGACGACAGCGGCAGCCGCACCGAGGGCCTTCGGATGGCCTTCCTGGTGTGCCTGGCCCCGCTGCTCGCGGCCGGTCTGCTGAGCCTGGTGGCACTGCGGACATATCCGCGCGACGTCGCCACCGCGCTGGCCTCGGCGGACGCGGAGGCCACCGGGAAGAAGACCGGGGGAAGGGTTCAAGGCCGCGAAGCGGGATAGTCCATACGAATGAGTACGATTTCGACCAGAACTTCCTCCGACCTCGAGCGCTCCCCTGTCCCGAGCCGGATCGGCAGGGTCGAGGGGCCCGGCGCGAAGGGGCTGCACGACGTTCCGCTGAGCGTGCTGATGATGCTGGCCGGTATCTGGCTGTTCATCTGCATGTGGGCGCTGGGGTATCCGGACACCCTGGCCAACGACCCCCACCTCGTGGAGATGGGCGCCGGGGTCATCGTCTTCCTCGCCGGCCTGGTCCGGATCTCCCGCGCACGCGGCAAGGCGACCGATCTGCTGGTCCTCGCGGTCGGGGTGGGCCTGATCTTCTCCGGCTTCTTCGGCGGCTTCGGCGCGGCGGTCATCCGCTGGGACCAGGTCGCGACGGGGTGCGTCCTGGCACTCCTCGGCCTCGTCGGCGTCATGCTCGCGGAACGAGCGGGTTCCGCGCAGCGGGACGGTTCCGCGCAGCGGGACGCCAAGGGCGCGTCATAGCTCGGGGCCGCGGGTGGATCGGCGGCTGCCGGCCGTGGGCGGCTTGCGGCGCGGTTCCCCGCGCCCCTCGAAAGCAGGGGGCGCCCCTGGCCTACAGGCGCGCGGGGAACCGCGCGGGCGACCACAACGCACCGGCACCCGCCAACACACCCCCCACCCCCAGAGCTCCGAGGCGCACCCCCACGCGCCCCATTCGTACGGACTCGCGCACGTTTCGGAGACAGCCCGCGCGGATACTCCATGACCGCCCGCTCCCGTCCGCGCACCGCTCCCGGCCGCCGGCCGGTACCCCCCCCCGGTGTTCGCTCTCCCCGCAGAGGTCGCCCCATGGCTCACGCCTTCTCCCGCGTCCCCTCGTACGCACATGACACCTCCTCCCCCGTTGCCGAGGTGCCGACGGGTGTGCCGGGCGCGGAGCCCCGGATGGTGCGGCGGCCGGCCGACGGGGAGCGGGTCTGCCCGGGAACGGCCCTGGTGACGGGCGCCTCCTCCGGCATCGGCGCCGCCGTCGCGCAGCGCCTGGCGGCCGACGGCTGGCACCTCGTGCTGAACGGCCGCGACCCCCAGCGGCTCGCCCGGGTGGCCGACGCCACCTCGGCCGCCGTCTTCCCCGCCGACCTCTCCCGCCCCGGCGCCGGACACCGGCTCGCCGACTTCGCGCTGGACGCGGCCGGCGGCCGGGTGGACCTGCTGGTCGCCGGGGCGGGCATCGGCTGGGCGGGTGACTTCGTCACCATGCCCCCGGGCTCCATCGACAAGCTGTTCGACGTGGACGTCCTGCCCGCGATGCACCTGGTACGGCGGTTGCTGCCGGGCATGGTGGAGGCCGGTTCCGGGCGCGTGGTGCTGGTCGGTTCGGTGGCCGGGGTGCTGGCCGTGCGTCAGGAGGCCGTCTACTCCGCCGCCAAGGCCGCGCTCGCCGCGTTCGCGGACGCGCTGCGCTACGAGCTGTACGGCACCGGCGTCGGCGTCAGCCATGTCGTACCCGCCGTGGTGGACACGCCGTTCTTCGAACGGCGGGGCATGCCGTACGTACGGTCGCGTCCCCGGCCGGTGCCGCCGGAGAAGGTGGCCGACGCGGTCAGCGCCGCGGTGACGCGGGGCCGGGACGAGATCTACGTTCCCGGCTGGCTGCGGCTGCCGGCCCGTATCCGGGGGACCGCCCCCGCCGTCTACCGGCGGCTCGCCGCCCGCTTCGGGTGAGCCGCCGCAGTCGTCGCAGCTGTCGGAGTCGCCGGAGTAGTCGGAGTCGTCGAGGAGTCACGGGGTGAACGCGCTCACCGTCGTCCTGGCCCTGCTCGCGGCCCTCGCCAACGCCACGGCCTCGGTGCTGCAACGGCGCGCGGCGACCGACGAAGAGGATTCCGGCGGCGGCGTGAGGCATGCCGCGCACTGGATGGCGCATGTCCTGCGCCGCCCGTTCTGGCTGGCCGGCTCGGCGCTGCTGGCGGTCTCGACCGTGCTCCAGGCCGCCGCGCTCACCGTGGGCAGCCTGTCCCTCGTCCAGCCCCTGCTCGCCGCCGAACTGCTGTTCACGCTGGCCGTCGGCAGCATCGTCTTCCATCACACGCCGAACCGGCGCACCTGGCTCGCCTTCGTGGCCCTCGCCCTCGGTCTGGCCCTCTTCCTCGGCTCGGCGGCGCCGACCGAGGGGCGCTCCAGCGCCACCCCGGGCCGCTGGCTCCTTGCCGGGGTGGCCGCGTTCGCGGCCGTCGTCGCCCTCGTCGTCGTCGCCCGGCTGGCCAGGGGCTCCGCCCGGGCCGCGCTGCTCGCGCTGGCCTCGGCGGTCTCCTTCGCGACCACCGCCGCGCTGATGAAGGAGGTCACCGGGCGGATCGGCGACGTGGGTGCCGGGATCTTCGCGACCTGGCCGCTGTACGCCCTGGCGGTGGCCGGGCTCACCGCGTTCGTCCTGCTCCAGGGCGCCTTCCGGGCCGGCAGTCTGACGGCCTCCCAGCCCGCGCTGACCCTCGGCGACGCGCTGACCAGCGTGGCGCTGGGCTGGGCACTGTTCGACGAGCACATCGGGCTCGGGCTGCGGCTCTTCCCCGAGATCATCGGCATCGCGCTCATCGGCGCGGGCACCCTCGGGCTGGCGCACGCCACCTCGCAGACCGAGTCCTGGGACGCGCGACAACCGCAGCACACCACGACAGAGAGGCGCTGAGAGCATGAGCCGCAGGTCCGCCCCCGTCTCCGTCCGGCGCGCGGCGCTCCCGCCGGCGCCCTTCCGCCCTGCCGCCGCCCTGGCCGCCGTCCCCCTCGCGGTCACCGCCGCGGTCACCGCCGCGGCCGCCGCCCACATCGTCCCGGCCGCCACCTGGCTGCCGGGGCTGCGGCGCCGCTGCTTCCCCCGGCTCGCGGGGATCGGGGACCCCCGTCACGTCGCCCTCACCTTCGACGACGGCCCCGACCCGGCCTCCACCCCGCTCTTCCTCGACGCCCTGGACGAACTGCTGGTGCGTGCCACGTTCTTCGTCCTGGGCGAGAGCGTCGTACGCCATCCCGAACTGGTCCGCGAGACGGCCCGCCGGGGGCACGAACTGGCCGTGCACGGCTGGACGCACGACCGGCCCTGGCTGCCCGCCCCCGTCCGGGACGCGCGCGGGGTGGCGCGGGCGGCCGAGGCGGTGGCCGACGTCACCGGCAGGCGGCCCTTCTGGTACCGGCCGCCGTACGGAATCCTCACCTCCGGACGCTGGGCGGCGGCCCGGCGGGCGGGGCTGCGCCCGGTGCTGTGGTCGGCGTGGGGCAGGGACTGGACGGCGGACGCCACCGCGGACTCGGTACGCGGAACCGTCGAGGACGGGCTGCGCGGCGGCGGCACGGTGCTGCTGCACGACACGGACCGGACCGCGGCCCCGGACTGCTGGCGGGCGACCCTCGCCGCCCTCCCCGGCCTGGTCACCGACTGCCGGCGCGCGGGCCTGACCGTGGGCCCGCTCGGGGACCACGGCCTCGGCACGCCTCTCTCGTCCCTCTCCTCCCCCTCGTCTCCCTCGTCTCCCTCGTCTCCCTCGTCTCCCTCGGCGAAGAGGTCACGGGATTCACAGGAGTCACACAGCATCACCGTTCCGTAACCTTTGCATAGGGCAAAAGAGCTCGGGAACCCGTCCTTCTCCGACAGATACAGGGACGGATACACACATGACCGACACCCGAGCCCCCCACCGCTCGCCAGTCACCGCAGAACGCCCGGACGACCCGGCCCCCTCACCGGAGCGCTCCGCGGAGGAGGACCTCGTGCACCGGATGGCCGGCTGCCCCGAGGGTCCCGAGCGCGACCGGCTGCGCGAGTCGGCGATCGTCGCCTTCCTGCCCATGGCCCGCCGGATCGCCCGGCGCTACGGCAGCCCGGCCGAGAGCCGCGAGGACCTCTACCAGGTGGCGTGCCTCGGCCTGGTCAAGGCGGTCGACCGCTTCGACCCCGGCCGCGGCCACGCCTTCCTGTCGTACGCCGTGCCGACCATCGACGGCGAGCTCAAGCGCTATCTCCGGGACCACACCTGGGAGTTGCACGTCCCCCGCCGGGTGCAGGAACGGCACCGCAGGGTCCGGCGCGCACAGGAGGAGCTGCGCCGCTCGGGGTACGCGCAGGGCGGCACCGTCGGGGACATCCGGCGGCTCACCGGGATGGACGAGGACGACATACGCCAGGCCCTGCGGGCCGACCAGTCGCGCAACCCGCTCTCCATCGACGAGCGGCGCGGCCCGGACCGCGGCGCCTCGCTGGCCGAGACGATCGGCGGGGACGACCCGGCGCTCGACCTCGTCACCGATCTGGTGGCCCTGCGCGCCCTCATCCCCCAGCTTCCGGACCGTGAGCGGGACGTGCTGAAGCTGTACTTCCTCAATTCCCTGACGCAGCGTCAGGTCGCGGACCGCATCGGGGTCTCGCAGATGCACGTGTCCCGGCTGCTGAGCCGGACCTGTGCCTATCTGCGGCAGAATCTGCTGGCGTGCTGAGGGCGGTCCCCGCCTTCCCCCACGACTCTCCTTTCACTGGTCTCACAGGGGCAACACCCGAGGTCAGCGGGGTGTGACGGTCCGCCCCGAGTTCCCGGAAAACGGCCCGCGGCGCGGATCGCGGCGGATAGCGTGCGAAAACCCGCTCCCCCGCTTCCCTCCCCCCACGGCCCGCACCCGCCGGGCCTCATCGAGCCGCAAGGAGAACCGGGATGTCCCACGACCCGTCCGCGCCGTCGTCCTCGGCGTACCCCTCGTATCCGGTCCCGCCGCCGCACATCCCGAGCTGGTCGGCCGCCGCCCTCCCCCACCCCTGGCCACTGGACGAGGACCCGGAGGAGGAGACCCCGCGGAGCGCACCGCACGGGCACGCGGCCGACACCGACCGGGACTTACCGACCCGCCCCTTACGCCGGGCGTTACCGTCCCCGGCGCGCGGGCACCACGGCGACCTCCGGCTGCTGCGCCGCGCCTACCGCAGGCAGCGCCGGGTCGCCACCCTCGCCGCCCTCGGCTACTTCGTCGTCTTCCTCCTCCTCTCCGCGTACGAGCCGTCCGTGATGACCCGCCCCGTCACCGGGGGCCTGTCGACGGGACTGCTGCTCGGCCTGGTCCAGGTCCCGGTCACCTGGCTCGCGATCCTGCTGTACGAGGGCACCGCCCGCCGTTACGTCGACCCGCTCGCCGCCCGCGTACGGCGCCACACCCCGCCCGATCCCCTGGCCGGGACCCCCGAGGGGCCCGCCGTCTTCCGGGAGCCGGGACGATGACCGAGTTCGACGGCTCCGCCCAGTCCTGGTCCCTGGTCGCCTTCTGCGCCGTCGTCACCGTCACCCTGCTGCTGTGCGTGATGACCGGACCCGACCGCGACGACCTCGCCGAGTTCTACACCGGCTACCGCTCGCTGTCCCCGCTGCGCAATGGGCTCGCCATCGCCGGCGACTACATCTCCGCCGCCACCGTGCTCACCATCGGCGGGGTGATCGCGCTGTGCGGCTACGACGGTGTCGTCCTGGCGCTGAGCATGACGCTGTCGCTGATGCTGCTGATGTTCCTGCTGGCCGAACCGCTGCGCAACACCGGGCGGTTCACCCTGGGCGACGCGCTGTCCCGGCGTATGCCGGGCCGGTCGGTGCGGATCACCACCTGCGCGGTGACCCTGATCGCGCTGCTGCCGATGATGCTGGTGCAGCTCGCCAGTACCGGTCAGCTCCTCGCGTACATCCTGGGGTTCACCGGGAGCGCGATGAAGACCGGCTGCGTCGTCGGGGTCGGCGCGCTGATGATCAGCTACGCGGCCATCGGCGGCATGAAGGGCACCGCCCTCATCCAGCTGCTGAAGATGGTGATGCTGCTCGGCTCGGGTGCCGTCGTCGCCGTCCTCGTGCTGCGTGCCTTCCACTGGGACCCGGGGGCGCTGTTCACCGCCGCCGCGGGCCGCAGCGGGGCGGGGCAGGCGTATCTGCGGCCCGGGTTGCAGTTCGCCGGGGGCGACCATCCCAAGCTGGACATGCTCAGCACCCAGCTGACCATCGTGCTGGGCGGGGCGTGTCTGCCCCATGTGACCATGCGGATGTACACCGCGAGCAGTGCCCGGCAGGTGCGGCGGTCCATGTCGTGGGCGGTGGCCTCGGTCGCGCTCTTCGCCGTCGTGATCACCGTGGTGGGCGTGGGGGCCACCGCGTTGGTCGGCAGGCAGGGGCTCGCCGCGGCCGATCCGCGCGGCAACACGGCGTATCTGCTGGGTTCGCGGGCCGCGTTCGGGGCGCATCTGTCGCGTCCGGAGACGCTGCTGTTCACCACCGTCACGACGGCGATCTTCCTGACGCTGCTCGCCTCGGTGGCCGGCATGATCCTCGCCTGCGCCAACTCCATGGCCCATGACGTGTTCGCCACGCACGCGCGGCGGCCGACTCCGCAGCGGGAGACGGTGGTCGCGCGGGTGTGCGCGCTGGTGGTGGGCGTGCCGGCGATCCTGCTCGCCACGCTGGTGCAGGACCGCAGCCTCCAGCCGCTGGCGACGGCGTCCTTCTGCGTGGGCGCGTCCGCGCTCGCGCCGGCGCTGGTGTACGCGTTGTTCTGGCGCCGGTGCACGCGGGCCGGGCTGCTGTGTGCGTTGATCGGGGGGACGGTGGCGGTGCTGGTGCTGATGCCGGGGACGAGTCTGGTGTCCGGGTCGCCGACGGCGGCGTTCCCCGGGCTGGACTTCCACTGGTTCCCGTTCACGACGACGGGGGTGGTGTCGATTCCGGCGGGGTTCGTGTGCGGGTGGCTGGGGACGGTGCTGTCGGGGCGGTCCCGGAAGGACCGCCAACGGCGGCTCTACGACAGGGTCGAGCCGCGCATCCTGGCCGGCACGGCCTTCCCCCGTCCCCGTGCCGGGGCTCCGCCGGTTCCGAGGGGCGCCTCATAGCTCGGGGGGTTCTGTCGTACGGCGGGTGCGAGTGGGTTTGTGGTCGTTCGCGCAGTTCCCCGCGCCCCTTGAAAGCAGGGGGCGCCCCCCTGGCTTTTAGGGGCGCGGGGAACTGCGCGACAAGCCACGGCGCACCCGCACTCGCCGAACGACGAAGACCCCCGAGCTATGAGGCGCCCTGGCCCTCCGATGCCGTCGCCCGGTGGGGGCGGCGGTGGGTCGGCTGGGGCGGGGACGGAACCGGCTTCAGCGGGGGGACCTCACGCCGGCTGACCTTGTCCATCTCCACCGTCAGCGGCTCGCCGTGATGGTGGATGACCAGCGGCTCGCCGCTGAGGAGCGTGTATGCCGCCACCCCCCGCTCGATCGACACCCGCACCCTCCGCCCCAGCAGTTCCAACGTGAACGCCAGCCGCCGAAACGTCTCCGGCAGCCGGGGTGCGAACTGCAACGTCCCCCCGTGGTGCCGCATCCCGCCGAACCCCGCCACGAGCACCATCCACGTCCCGGCGAGCGAGGCGATGTGCAGCCCGTCGCGCGTGTTGTGCTCCAGGTCGTGGAGGTCCATCAGCGCGGCCTCGTGGAGATAGTCGTAGGCGAGCGACATGTGGCCCGCCTCGGCCGCGATGACCGCCTGCGTGCACGCCGACAGGGACGAGTCGCGCACGGTGAGCGGCTCGTAGTAGGCGAAGTTGCGCGCCTTGTGCTCGGCGTCGAAGAACGCGCTGCACGTGTACATCGCGAGCACCAGGTCGGCCTGCTTGACGACCTGTTTGCGGTACAGGTCGAAGTAGGGGAAGTGCAGCATCAGCGGGAACTGGTCGGGGCGGGTGGCCGCGAAGTCCCAGCGCTGGTAGCGGGTGAACCCGGCGTGCTGTTCATGGACGCCGAGTTCGTGGTTGTACGGGATGTGCATGGCCTCGGCGGCGTCGCGCCAGGCGGCGCTCTCCTCGTCGTCGACGCCGAGCGCGGCGGCCTGCCGCGGATGCCGCTCGGCCGCGTCGGCGGCGGCCACCAGGTTCATCCGCGCCATGAGGTTGGTGTACGTGTTGTCGTCGGCGACGGCGCTGTACTCGTCAGGGCCGGTGACGCCGTCGATGTGGAAGGCGCCCCGGTGGTCGTGGTGACCGAGGGAACGCCACAACCGGGCGGTCTCCACGAGGAGTTCGACGCCGGTGTCGCGTTCGAACCGCTTGTCGCCGGTGGCGGCGGTGTAGCGCACGACGGCGTCGGCGATGTCGGCGTTGACATGGAAGGCGGCGGTGCCGGCCGGCCAGTACGCCGAACCCTCCTCACCCGCGATGGTGCGCCAGGGGAACGCGGCGCCGCGCAGCCCGAGTTGGGCGGCGCGCTCGCGCGCGGCGGGCAGGGTGTTCTGCCGCCAGCGCAGCGCCTCGGCGACCGCCTCGGGCGAGGTGTAGGTGAGCAGCGGCAGGACGAAGGTCTCGGTGTCCCAGAAGGCGTGGCCGTCGTAGCCGGAGCCGGTCAGCCCCTTGGCGGGGATGGCCCGCTGCTCGGCCCGCGCCCCGGCCTGGAGCACGTGGAAGAGGGCGAACCGCACGGCCTGCTGGATCTGTTCGTCGCCGTCGACCTCGACGTCCGAGCGGGCCCAGAAGTCGTCGAGGTACTCCCGCTGTTCCTCGACCAGGCCCTGCCAGCCGCGGATCGTGGCGGCGGCGAGCGCGGCGTCGACCTGGTCGCTGACGGCCGGCAGCGAACGGGTGCTGGACCAGCCGTAGGAGACGAGCTTGTCCACGCGCAGGCTCTCGCCGGGCGCGAGCACGGAGGCGATGGTGAGCCGGGCCAGGTCCTCGGTGGACTCGCACTCGGTGGCGGTCTCCTCGGGTCCGGTGACCCGGTGGTCGGCCGCGGCGGCGACCCGGAGCCGGCTGCGCCGGGTGCGGTGCACGAGCCGCAGCCGGGTGCCCTTGGCGAAGTGGGTCTCCGCCTCCAGCGGCGACTCCAGGGCGACGGCGGCCCGCGGGTCCCCGTTGTGGCCGGGCAGCTGCTCGTTGGTGACCAGTTCCGACTGCACGACGATCCGGGCGCGGCTGTCGACGGCCGCCACCTCGAAGGAGACCGCGGCGATGGCCCGCTGGGTGAACGACACCAGACGGCGGGAGCGGATGCGGACGGTGGTGCCGGCCGGGGAGGTCCACTCGCAGGTGCGGGTGAGCAGGCCGGTGCGCAGGTCGAGGACGCGTTCGTGGGAACGCAGCCGTCCGTAGCGCACGTCGAACGGCTCGTCGTCCACCAGCAGTCGCAGTATTTTGCCGTTGGTGACGTTGATGACGGTCTGCCCCGACTCCGGGTAGCCGTAGCCGGCCTCGGCGTACGGCAGCGGGTGGGACTCGTAGACGCCGTTGAGATAGGAGCCGGGCAGTCCGTGCGGCTCGCCCTCGTCGAGGTTGCCGCGCCAGCCGACGTGCCCGTTGGACAGCGCGAACACCGACTCGCTCTGCGGGAGCACGTCCGCGTGCAGCCCGCGTTCGCGCAGGCACCAGGGCTCGACGCCGTAGGAGGTGTGCGTGATCACGCCCACCTCCCCAGGTCGGTGAGGTCCTCGACGACGACGTCGGCGCCGTGGGCGCGCAGGGCGTCGGCCTGGCCGACCCGGTCGAGGCCGACGACGTAGCCGAAGTGTCCGGAGCGGCCCGCGTCCATGCCGGCCAGGGCGTCCTCGTAGACGGCGGCGGCCTTCGGCGGGACGTCCAGGTCCTGGGCGGCGGCGAGGAAGGTGTCCGGGCGGGGCTTGCCGGGCAGGCCGCGTTCGGCGGCGACGACGCCGTCGATGCGGACGTCGAAGAGGTGTTCGGCGTTGATGGAGCGCAGTACGTCACGGCAGTTGGCGCTGGAGGAGACGACGGCGGTGCGCAGACCGGCGGCGCGGACCTTGTCGAGATAGCGGAGGGTGCCGTCGTAGGCCTCGACGCCCTGGGTCCGGATCAGTTCGAGGAGGAGTTCGTTCTTGCGGTTGCCGAGGCCGTGCACGGTCTCCCGGTCCGGCGGGTCGTCGGGATCACCCTGGGGGAGGTGGATGTCGCGGGAGGCGAGGAAGGTGCGGACGCCGTCGGCGCGGGGGCGGCCGTCGACGTATTCGTCGTAGTCGGCGCCCTTGTCGAACGGCCGGAAGCCCGTGCCGTCGCGTTGCCGCAGATATTCGTCGAACGTCTGTTTCCATGCGGCGGCGTGGACGACGGCGGTCCGGGTGATGACTCCGTCGAGGTCGAAGAGGCAGGCCTGGATGTCGTCCGGGAGACCGAGCTCCGTCACGCGTTCAGTCATACGGGACAGCTTCCCTTCGTGGTGCGGAACAGGGGGCGGGGTGGGGGGTGTGTGTCGAGTGCCACATTCCCCGGCGTCGCCGGGGTACCCGGGGTGCATGAGCGATGTCGTGGACTCGGACGAACTGCTGCGGAGGATTCAGCGGGCGCGGGGGTGGGCGGAGGAGCAGGAACGGGTGTGGAAGGGGAGGGGGGAGGAGGGG
>NZ_JOHS01000011.1 GCF_000725625.1 Streptomyces sp. NRRL F-6676 | reverse complement strand
GGACCGGTACCTGCACCACCTGCGGACGACCCCTGCCCCGCCCTCGGAGAAGCCGCAGACAGCCCAGAACCTGACGAAGCACTACTAGGAGCTGTCCGGTCGATCAGCGGCGTGCAGGCTGGTTGAGCGGCCCCACCAAGCGGGGCCCGGGGGCGGGAGAAGGTTGCCGTGGCGGCGCGCGGTCCAGGGACTACGGCATCCAATGGGTGGTAGGGCCGGGTTGCTGGTGCCATCCAGCCGCAGGAGGGGCAGGGAGCAATAGGACAACAGCGGATATGAAGGGAGTCACACATATATGCACGCAAACGTCGGTGACCTGGTGTACGTCTACAAGCATCAGGTCGGGCAAGAGGCCTACGCGGCCGAGATCATCGAGATCCGTGGGCAAGACGGGGCGCCGCCCTACTTGGTGATGTACCCCGACGGGCATCACGACCTGGTCTTCCCGGGTCCTGATGCCGTCATCAAGCCCAAGGTCTGATCCTGCGGTCCGGGCGACAGCTGCCCCACACCTGCCCCGAACGACGAAAGGGTCTGTGACCCAGCATTGCTGCTGGGTCACAGACCCTTTCCATCGTGTGGCGGCGCCAGGATTCGAACCTGGGAAGGCTGAGCCGGCAGATTTACAGTCTGCGCGAGGGTTGCCTCCCCACCTGCGCTTTGTCCCGACCAGGACTCACTCGCCCCACTCATGCCCCACTGCCAGGCGGTTCGTGCAGTGCCGACGGGAACACCACTCTGCCAGCCCCAGTGGCAACTACCGCCGCCCCACTCGGGGCCTCTGCCTCTGAAAGGGCGTTCCAGGCCGCGAGGGTCAGTCGACTCAGTTCCGGTATCCGTTGCGAATGAATGGCACCGCGGGAACGGCTACGCACAAGGTCACGAGGCTGCCAATCTCCGGCAGTGCGCCGCCGACGGCTGTTCAGCGGAGGAGCTGTTGCCAGTTGAAGTACGTGCTCCAGGGCAAGTCCGCAAACCGCTGACCCCATGGCTTCGACCTCCAACTGCTCGGTACGTGGTGCCTCGGAGAGCAGCAGCGGCCAACGGACCACAACCACCTTCTCCCAGACCTCGGGGGGCACAGTGTTGGCCAAGTGATGGCTCTCTCCCACTGGAAGGTCCCTCAAACGGCGTTCGGCCTCCTGCGTTTGCCCTACGTAGCAGAGCCCTGCGCCTGACGTGAACACTCCGTAGAGCACCGGGCCCGCAATGGCAGAACTGTCACCGCGTATCTCGGTCAGCAGGGTTCCCACTCGGTGAGCGAATTGATAGCGGAGCTCCTGCCACCGCGCTAACAGTGAGGTGTCGCCCAGCAGCGTCGCCAGCGAAGATCGCCAGGCACGACAGGCGTCCTCGAACGCTTGGTCACTCACAGCCCTTCCCCCCGAGCCCTGTCCACGCTCCGTAATCGTCACCCCCGGCCGTTGGCTACGGAACTGTAGAAACCGTCCACGTAAAGCAAGCTCGCCCAACCGTCTTCCACCTGCGGCTTTGCCCGCGCTTGCCATCGTACGGAACCACCCGGCAAGCGGAGCTATGGCTCCTGAGGCCACCCTGACTGGATGCCGACCAGCGTCGCCAGCAGACTCCAAGCGATTCGCATAACCGATGCAGCGCCTGGGCAGTGACGAACCACAGTGACCCTTCTGTAACTGAACGTAGAGTACGCAAGCGTCACTCTGGTACCTAATCTAGGGTCAGGGGGGAGGTGAGTTGCGTGTCTGTTCGCGTGCAGGTTGAGCCTGCGCTGTTGCGCTGGGCAGTAGAGAGGGCCGGCTGGTCGAGCGAGGTGATCAGCAGGCGCGTGCCGCGGTTTGACGCGTGGGTCGACGGTCGCATCCGCCCAACACTGAAGCAGTTGCAAGATTTCGCTGACGCAACACATACTCCAATCGGTTCGCTGTTTCTACCGAGCCCTCCAGAAGAATCCATCCCAATTCCGGACATGCGGACAATCAGAAATCAATCCGTATCCCGTCCGTCGGTAGACTTGCTCGACACCATTTATTCATGCCAGTCGCGACAAGAGTGGTATCGCGAATATGCCCACACTCACGGATATCCGGATCTGGAGTTTGTTGGTTCCGCTCGACTTTCGAACGAACCAACAGCCGTAGCTGCAAGCATCAGGCGACTGCTACGATTCGAAATCCAAGATCGCAGCTCTTTCACAACCTGGAAAGAGGCTTTGCGTGGGCTTATCGATCGAATCGAGAGCGCTGGCGTCCTGGTCATGGTGAACGGAATCGTGGGAGCGGACACTCACCGCAAGCTGAACCCAAGGGAGTTTCGCGGTTTCGCGTTGACCGATGCGATCGCGCCGCTGATCTTCATCAACGGAGCCGACACCAAAGCAGCGCAAATTTTCACCATGGTCCACGAGTTGGCCCACATTTTCCTAGGAGAGAGTGCCCTCTCTGACGCCGCTCTGGCAAAGCGGACAGACAACGACGCAGAACTATGGTGCAACCGTGTTGCAGCGGAAGCGCTTGTTCCTATGGCGGACCTGCGGAGGGAGTTCCGCGGCGACCCAACACTGCCCGAGTTGAGCCGCCTTGCCCGCCGCTACCGGGTCAGCACCCTCGTAGTACTAAAACGCATCTTCGACGGCGGGTTCCTGGCATGGGACGACTACCAGCAGCGTTATGCAGCGGAGTTGCGTAGAGTGATGGCTCTGCTAAAGGCTGGCGAAGGCAGTTCTGGAGGCGACTTCTACAATACCCACCCATTGCGACTCAGTCGCCAATTCGCCCGCGCCGTAATCACCGACACGCTTGAAGGTGGGACCCAGTTCAGGGATGCCTACCAACTGCTAGGAACCAAGAAGCACCAAACGTTTCAGAATCTCGTTGAGAAAATTGGAGCTGCTTGATGTATCTTGTTGACTCCAATGTGCTCATCGAGGCAAAGAATCGCTACTACGCCTTCGATATAGCGCCGGGATTCTGGACGTGGCTCGACTACGCTCACACAAATAACATCGTATGCAGCATTGAACCCGTCCGCGAGGAACTCATCGACGGAGATGATGAGCTAGCCACATGGGCGCGAAATCATGCCGGTTTTTTTCGACCGATCGATTCGGATACCACGTCACACTTCGGCCCACTCACCATTTGGGCCCAGTCAAAGAAGTACACAGCAGCCGCTCTCCAAGAGTTCCTGACCAATGCTGCCGACTTCTTCTTGGTCGCCTATGCGGCTGCTCACAGTCACATACTCGTGACTCACGAACAACCGCGCCCTGAAGCAAGAAAGCGCGTACTCATCCCCGACGCTTGCCAAGCCATGGGAGTCGGGTACGCAAACACCTTCATGATGCTCCGCAGCACCAATGTGCGACTCGACCTCCAGCTTCCCACAGCTTCATAAGACTGCTCTCCACTCATGTCGTAGCCACTGGGGCCCTCTAGCCGGACAAACGTCAGGTCCGGAAAGAACAAGTAGCCCGGAGGTGACGTGTCTCTGGTCCGCTACGCTGGTACGCACCACTTCAGAACGGAGAGTGCTCCGCGGATGGGACCGAAGACGGCCAAGGTTTACGAGACGCTTCGGGAGCGGCTCGCCGCAGGCGAGTACGCCGCTGGCGGCAAGCTCCCTTCGGAACGCGCGCTGGTTGAGGAACTCGGCATCGGTCGGACGGCACTGCGGCAAGTGCTGGCCCGTCTCGTTGCCGAAGGTGCGTTGGAGGTGCGGGGGCGCAGCTCATACCGGGTGCCGGGCGCTGTCAGCGTCGGGCGGCCGGAAGGAGTGGAGCCGTGGCAGATCCATGGTGAGCGCGACCTCTACGACAACCGGTGGGTCAAGCTCCAGCTCTGGGACGTGGAACCGCCCGGCATGGAGCCGTTCGAGCACCATGTCGTCAAGCTGCACCATGTCGCCGTAACCGCCGTCCTCGATGACCAGGACCGCGTACTCATGATGTGGCGGTACCGCTTCGTGCCCCAACAGTTCGGTTGGGAGCTCCCGGGCGGCATCGTCGACGCCGGTGAGGAACCGGCGGAGACGGCGCTACGAGAGGTCGTGGAAGAGACGGGGTGGCGGCCGAAGTCCCTGGAACACGTCGTCACGTATCAGCCCATGGTGGGCATGGTCGACTCGCCTCACGAGATCTTCGTGGGCCACGGGGCGGAGAAGGTAGGCGAGCCGACCGACCTCGAAGAAGCCGGCCACATCGAGTGGGTTCCCCTGGCAGACGTTCCGGGGCTCATGGCCCGCGGTGACCTCATGGGGTCCGGCACCCTCGTAGCCCTGCTCCACATCCTGGCCAACCGGCGCGCACAGGGGATCACAACCGCGCGCTGAGCATGTCGACGCGACGGCGCTGCCGCACCGAACCGGTGCGGCTCGCCAACAGTCGCGCCTGCCGCAAGTGGGTGTGCGCGTCGTCGTACTCGGCTCGCGTCAGGTGCGCGTGCGCCAGGTCCGTGTGCAGACCGGCCCGGGCCCGCACGAAGGTGGGGTCCATGGCTTCCAGCGCCCCGTACAGGCTCGTGACCGCGTCAACGTCGCCGAGCAAGGCGAGCACGTTGCCCTGCCATCGGGTGAGGTGGACGCCGTTCAGGAAGATGCTCAGCATGTCGGGGTCCCGGTCCTCCGGGCCCGGCGGGATCGTGTTCATGGCGGCGTCGAGTGCGCGCCGACAGTCGTCCGGCATGCCGGCGTACGCGCACATCTCCGCTTCCGCCGCGTACAGCCACGCCCGGAGCCGAGCGGAGCCGGACCGGCCGACAGTGCGCTGCGCGTCGCGGACCAGGTCGACCCCGAGCGCCGGCCGACCCGCCTCACAGAGCACGTACGCCTGTTCCGCCATGGCGTGCGCGAGGTACATGGGAGCCTCAGCATCGCGCGCCGCCCGCTTGGCCAGTTCGTAGTGCCGCCACGCTCTTTCGACCGCCCCCGAGTCGATTGCCTGCCACGCCGCGAGGGTCGACGCGCCCGCGAGGGCGAGCGCCACGGGCTGACGCGCGGCGGGCAGCACGGCGAAGTTGAGTGCGTCTTCCAGCGCGGCAAGGTGGCCCGTCATCTGGTCGACCAGACCGGCCGCACCCATCTGCCGGTCCATCGTGCGCAGTAGCTCGGTCTGGTCGTTGAACGCCTTGACCATGGGCGCCCCGACGCTGCCGGCCGCATCGATCCGGCTGAGCAGTTCGTCGTATCCGTCGGCCGACGGGACCGCCGGCGCTGGGCCGCTATCCCTCAGCTCCGCATCGGTGACCCCGAGCAGTTTCCGCAGGATGGCCGCGTAGCGGTCCGACAGGGTGCGCTTGCCGTTCTCCCACTCGGACACGTACACCCGCAAACTCGCGGTCGACGCGACGCCCGTGACGTTCTGCCGCGCGTACCGCTCGATCTCACGAACCAACCGCTCCTGAGACCAGCCGCGCGCCGTCCGCGCGCCTCGAAGTCCTGCGCTCACAGATCACCGTCCGGCGGTGGGTGCCTTCACTGACCCTCTCAGCATGCCGCACATTGCCGCAGGTCAACAGGCCTTAACAGGACCGAAGTTAAGCCTTGTTGGCTACCGACCGGCCCCCTCCGAGAGGTCTTCTGGAGAGGCACCGCAGCAGGGTGAACGCCTCCCGATTCGGCGAACCACCTTGACTCTGGCGCGCACCAGATGCAATCTACTGGTGCGCACCAGTTAACGGACTCGCGTCCGGGCTGTCGTGTGCATCAACGGGCGCCGCGTTCACGAACGCAGCGCCAAGGGGCCCGGGACAGAGCGGGCCGAGGGCGCACCCGACCCTTTGCACTCGGGAGGGCTTAGACCGAAAGGTCACATCTCCACACGCCTGAAACGGGAGCTCGTGTTCCCGAAGGAGACCTGTTCACCTCCGCTCTCACGCAATGAGAGACCCCATGTGCATACGACGAAGACCCAAGGCGCCGCCGGTACGGACCGGCCGTCGGCGCCTGTGCAGCACTTCGGTCCACCTCTGGCTTCGCAGCGCTGATGCTGCGCCGGCTGCCTCTCCCGCCCGTCCGTCCCGCGCTGTGAGCGTGAGGCCGTACGGGCGGGGGTGCGGGGAGTCGGGACAGTCCCGAACACACCAGCTCAGGAGGACACACGATGTTCCGTCGCACGTTCAGCAATTCCGCAGAGGCGGCCCGCGCCTGCCGGGCCGACATGGAAGCGGCCGACCGGGCCCGCAAGTGGGGCATGAAGGACAGCGAGCAGCACTGGCAGACCCGCTCCGATGAGGCGTTCAAGACCACTTACGCCCTGGCCAAGCAGGAAGCTGAACAGCGCAAGCGAGAAGCGAAGAAGGAAGCCGAGCGGCGCGCACGGGAGGCGGAGCGGCGCGAGACGAAGGAGCGCTGGGCCCGGGAGCGGCAGGAGCGGGAGCGAGCGCAGATGGAGGAGATGCGGGAGCGAGCCTTCAAGGGGCTGCCGTGGTGAGCGCGCCCGATTCGGCGGCCGTAGAGGGTCCCTGCGTGTTCTGCGCGATCGTCGCCGGCAGTGCCCCGGCGGACCTGGTACGGCGGTGGGACGACGTCGTCGCCATCCGCCCGCTGGCCCCGGTCACGCCGGGGCACGTGCTGGTCATCCCGCACACTCACGTCAACGACGTGGGACAGGACCCGGCGGTATCCGCCCGCACGATGGCATGCGCCGCGCTGCTGGCCGGGGCGCTGCCCGCCGCGAACGTCATCACGTCCAAGGGCGCCGTGGCCACACAGACCGTGTTCCACCTGCACGTGCACGTAGTCCCGCGCCACGCGGGAGACGAACTGCCGCTGCCCTGGACTCCGCAACAGATGCACGACCACGCCGCCTGAAACCGCGTCGGCTGCCTCTCCCACCCGTCCGCCCCATGCACCGCACAAAGGCGTACGGGTGGGAGCGCGGGGAGCCGAAGGGGTTCCACACGAGAGCGCCGCCCGGAGAGGCAACTCCGGACGGCGCGGTACAGGCACCTGAGATGGAGGCACCTGTGGTCACCAGTCTGACAGACGCCGAGCGGGCGGAGTTGGCCCGTAAGGCGGCTGAGGCGAACAAGCGCAGCGAGGACAACGCCCGTGCCCGGGGCGGCCGTTGATGGCTGCCGAGCACGAGCGCACCAAGCCGCCGCTGCCCGTTCGTCCGCCCCGTCCGCACCCGCACGCGGCCTGAACGGCCGCTGGTTCTACCGCCCCGATGGTCGCAGGCCGGGTTCGACTCCCGGCCGGGGCGCTTCGACCGCTTCCCCGCGGTCACACCGCGCGTCACCGCGCGGCCTCACTCCAACGGTGCGCGGTCCCGGTGCAGCAACACCGGGACCGCTGTTCGGGCCGTTGCCACCTTGCGAGAGGAACCACGACCCATGTCGGAAATCTTCGCACGTCAGATGGCTGCTTCGGTGGCCGTTGACGGTATCGACCGCGAGCCGACGGCCGCGGAGTTGGATGCCATCGAGCGGGAGATGCCGGTGATCCTGGCCGGCGTCGAGCTGCTCGACGCGCAGATCGTCACGATGGACCGGGCCCCGTCCGAGGTGGACGCGCGCCGGCTGCGCCGGGCCCGGCGCCGGGTGCTGTCCGCGCGGCGCGCGCTCGCCAACCGGGCTGCGGCCCCGCGGGGCGGTGCCGCATGAGGACTGCGGA
Source organism: Streptomyces sp. NRRL F-6676 (assembly GCF_000725625.1). Lineage (GTDB taxonomy): Bacteria > Actinomycetota > Actinomycetes > Streptomycetales > Streptomycetaceae > Streptomyces. The sequence continues at coordinate 118,875 of NZ_JOHS01000011.1, read as the reverse complement.
CATCGAGCGGGCGGCTGTGCCGCCGTTGACCCGCCCGGAAATGGGACTTGCCGGGCTCGGGGCGCTGGCTGCGGCCGGCGTCGGGGCGTTGGGGCTGGTGTCGTCGTTCGACGCGGTGTCGGCTGCGGCGGCGCGGTGGGGGTTCGCTGAGCCCTGGATGCTGCCTGTCGGTATCGACGTGGCCATTCCGGTGTTCACCGTGGCCAACTTGCTCTTGATCCGGCTGGACATGGCGCTTACGTGGGTCCGTTTCGTGCCGTGGGCGCTGACCCTGGTCACGTGCGGGCTGAACGTCGCGGCCGGACAGGGCATGTGGGCGAAGGTGGCGCACGGCACGATGCCGCTGCTGTGGGTTGTCTTCTCCGAGATCGGCGCGCACGTCTACGCCGTCCGCATCGGTGCCGCCACCGGCCGGCGGATGGAGAAGATCCGCCGCTCCCGGTGGCTGCTGGCCCCGGTGTCGACGTTCGCGCTGTGGCGGCGCATGACACTGTGGGAGGTCACCTCCTACGGCGTCGCGCTCGCCTGCGAGCGGGAACGGCTACTGGCCCGGGCGGAGCTGCGCGAGCAGTTCGGCCCGCTGTGGCGGTGGAAGACACCGCGGCGCGAGCGCGTAATGCTCCGCATGGGTGAGCTGGCCCCCGTCGACGTCAGCACCCCGGCCGCTTCCCAGTCGGCCCCGGTGGACGCTCCCCCAGTGCCCCCGGTCGAGCCGACGCCGTCGACCGAGGAGTCGAAGCCGCGCCCGCGTCGTCGTCCGACCGGCAGGGGCAAGAGCGCGGGCAAGACGCAGCGCACGTTCGAGGACACGTTGCGCGAGGCTCGCACGCTCACCGCCGATTGGGCGGACGCGGACGTGACCGCTGAGCGGCTGCGGACCACGCTGCACGTGTCGCAGGCCAACGCCCGTCGACTGCGCGACACGCTCAAGGCCGACCGCGCCGACACCGGCCCGGGCTCCGACCCCGCGCCCACGGCCGGTGTCGACGGCCCGGAGACGGCTCCGGAGCGCGAGGTTGCGGAGGTGGCCGCATGAGCACGCTCGCCACTCTCCTGCTGGCCACGCTGCCACTGGCCGCCGGTTGGCTCGCACACGTGCGGTGGCTGCATCGCTGCCTGAACACCGCGCGCCGGGACCCGCTCACCGGGCTGCGAACCCGCGACGGCTTCACTCGCCGCGCCACCGCCCTGCTGCGCGACCCGCGCGCCGTCGTCATCCTCGCGGACGTCGACCGCTTCAAATACATCAACGACACGTTCGGCCACGCCGTCGGGGACGCGCTGCTACAAGCGACCGCGCACCGGCTCGCCCACCACGTGGGCCGCACCGGGGTGGCCGGACGGCTCGGAGGGGATGAGTTCGCCGCCGTCCTGCTCGATGACGGCACCGCCGCTGACACGCTCGCCGTCCTGCATGCGGTGCTCGCCCGGCCGGTCGACGGCCAGGACCCCGCCGTCCGCACCACGGTCTCGCTCGGGTGGGTCCGCGCCGCCGACTTCCCCGGCGAGCAACTGCCTGCCCTGCTGCGCCGCGCGGACGAAGCGATGTACGCGGCGAAGCAGTCCCGCACTGGCGCCCGCCGCGCCGGCATGAGTCGGCTGTTCGCCACCCTGGCCGGGCGCCGCGCCGGCCGCCACGGAGCCCGCACCGACTCCCCCGTCGGCGCGGTCCCGGCGTGACGCGGCTGACGCTCGCCGACTGCTACGACCCGACCGGCGAGCGCTTCGGCCTGCCCACCTACCCGTGGAAACTCGCGCCCGACGGGTTGGCGACCCGTCGACAACTGCGCGCCCGCGGACTGCGCCCCGGCGGGCAGGAAATCGCCGCGCAGCTCCTGCGACCGCGCCGCCGGCGCGGCCCGCTCACCGCGTATCTGTACCGCGCCGACCTGGCCCTGCCCGTGCGTCCGATGACGCCGGGCCGGTGGGCCGCGCTCGCCGCTGCCAACAGCGCCCGCCGCACCTGCCCGCAGTGCCACCGGGACGCCGGATACGTCATCCCAACCGTGCTCGGCACCTGCGTGAGCTGTGCCAACTACGAGGAACAGCGCGCCGCTTGAGGGTGCCACGGCGAGCCCTATGGCTCGCCCGGCGCCTACTCGCCCCGTTCTCCCGGCGGGGTCCGTCCGCTCACCTTCCACAGCGCCGGACGGACCCCGCCTTTCCTCCCATTGGAAGGGACCCTCAGTGAAGCACCCCGACGACGACAATGAACTGTTCAACCGACTCGAAGCGGAGATGGCCACCGACTCTGGCGCCGAGGTAGTCGACCTCAACAAGGCCCGATCGGCGCGCGGCGAGTCGGCCGACCCGGCCGCCGACTCCCGGCCGACCGAGTCGGCCGCCCCGAACGCCGACCCGTCGGCCGACTCGGTCGGCTTCGACCCGCGCGGTGAGTCGGACGGTGAGTCGGACGGTGAGTCGGCCGTGATGGTCGACGGTCCGGCTCCGGCCGGTCCGGGAGTGATGGACCGGCTTCGGTCGGGGCAGCGGCGCGCGGTGATTCCCGCGTGGGCGAAGTCGAAGCCGGAGTTCGTCACTGCGGCCGGTTGGCTGGGTGGCTACGCCTGGCACACGACCGCGTTTCACGCGGTGCGGCTGCCCTGGTACTCCGCACGGCTGGCATTCCGGGCTCCGGCGGGGGTGTCGAAGTTCGTGGGCGGCGCCCTGCGGTGGGTGGCCGACACCGAGGGCGAGCCGTTGCGGCAGGTCGCGGCGCGGCGCGAGAACGTCGAGGAGTACCTGAAGCTGTCGCGGCAGCGCGACAACCGGGTCAAGCTGCGCGGCATCGTCATGCTGCTCGCCCTGATCACCGGCCCCGTGCTGGCCCTGGTGCTGTTCGTGCTCGCCCCGGCCTGGCTGGAGGTGCTGGCCCTGGCGCTGCTGACGGCCGGGTTCGGCTTCCTGGGAGCGCCGGCGGACAAGCCCGTCATCACGCGCGCCGTCGTCACCACGGAGGTGGAACGGCTCACCTCCAACATTGTCGAACGCGCGCTCGGCTCGCTCGGTATCGCCGAGATCAACAAGGCGCTCGGCAAGGGCGGGGAGGGCATCCGTTTCCCCGCGCCGATCACCCGTGACGGCCCCGGCTGGCGCGCTGATGTTGACCTCCCGTACGGGGTCACCGTCCCGGACATCCTCGACCGGCGGGAGAAGCTGGCGTCCGGTCTGCGCCGTCCGCTGGGCTGCGTGTGGCCGGAGCCGGTCCCGGAGGAGCACGCGGGTCGGATGGTGCTGTGGGTGGGGGACCGGGCCCTGAACAAGGTGCCCTCCCCTGCCTGGCCGCTGGCGCGTTCGGGGTCGGCGTCGCTGTTCAAGCCGCTGCCGTTCGGTACCGATCAGCGTGGCCGGAACGTCGACCTAACGCTGATGTACGACAACGTGCTGATCGGCGCCATGCCCGGCATGGGCAAGACGTTCTCCCTGCGTACCCCGCTGCTGGCCGCCGCCCTGGACGTCCTGGCGGAGCTGCTGGTGTGGGAGCTGAAGGGCACCGGTGACCTGGCGCCGCTGAAAAAGGTGGCCGCCGACTACGGTTCCGGGCCCGACGACGAGACGGCCGCCGCCGCGCTGGACTCCATCCGCTACGTGCACAAGGACCTGGAGCGCCGGGCCAAGGTCATCAGCTCCCTGCCCAAGGACAAGTGCCCGGAGAACAAGGTCACCCCCGCCCTGGCTGCCAACCGCTCGCTCGGACTGCACCCGCTCGTGCTCGCCATTGACGAGTGCCAGGAGCTGTTCGCGCACGAGAAGTACGGCAAGGAAGCCGGAGCGCTGTGCACGGCCATCATCAAGCGCGGCCGGGCCCTGGGGGTGATCCTGCTGCTGGCCACGCAGCGCCCGGACAAGGAGTCGCTGCCCACCGCGATCAGCGCGAACGTCGGTACCCGGTACTGCCTGCGGGTCATGGGCCAGATCGAGAACGACATGATCCTCGGTACCTCGATGTACAAAAACGGCATCCGGGCCACCTCCTTCACCCGCTCCGACAAGGGCATCGGCTACCTGGCCGGCGCCGCCGACGAACCGCAGATCGTGCGCGGCTACTACATCGACAACCCCGCCGCCGACGTCATCTGCGAGCGCGCCCGCAAGGCCCGCGCGGACGCGGGCACGCTGCGCGGCCTGGCCGCCGGGCAGGCCCCGGAGCGGCGCCAGGTGGCCGATCCGCTGCTTGAGGACATCCTTGCCGTCGTTCCGGCGGACGAGGCCAAACCGTGGAACGACGTCACCGTCGACCGGCTCGCCGAACTGCGCCCGGAGAAGTACGGGCCGTGGGGCGAGCTGGCCCCGGCCGACAAGGCGCGTCAGCTCACCACCGCGCTCAAGCCGTACGGGGTGAGCACCGGGCAGGTGGCCCGGCGGATCAACGGCAAGACCGTCAACCGCACCGGCTTCGAGCGCGCCCACATCGTCACCGCAATTGCAGAGCGTGACCGGAACCGGGACGCGGGCTGACGCCGGGAGACCTCTAGCGCTAGAGCGCCAACCCTCTAGCGCTAGAGGTCTTGCTAGCGGCCCACACCGCATCTGATCAGGCCGCTAGCCGATAGCGGCCCACCTGCGAAAACCCGCGAAACCCGCCCCGGGAGGGCCCTCGTGACCCCGATCCTGCTCACTATCGCACTCCTGCTCGCCGTCACCCTCGGTTACGCGAGTGTGTGTGCGGCCAGCCCGTTCGGCCCCTGCCGCAAGTGCCACGGCTTCGGCTTCCACGTCACCACCGACCGCAAGGGACGGCCCAAGCGCGGCAAGACCTGCCGCCGCTGCAAGGGCCACGGCAAGCGCATACGCGCCGGCCGCTGGCTCTACAACCGCGCCGCCCACACCTACCGCGCCGGAACCCGCTGACCCACCGAAAGGACACCACCGGCCATGGCCGTGACCATCTCACTCGCCCTGCTCTTCGGCGCCCTGCTCGCCCTGCTGCTGCGCACCCGCTCGCTCAGCGCCGGTTCCGCGTTCGTCGCCGTGATGTTCGGCTTCTACCTCGCTTCCACCGGCGCCGCCGACACCGTCAACCAGCTCATGAGCGCCGTCGTCACCGCGCTCCCCGACCTGTGAGGAGCACCGCCGTGAACGACCCGATACCGCCCGCCCTCACCCACCACCACACGCCGGCCGAAACCTACGCACCCGCCCCGGCGGCGGTCGAACTGGCCGCTGAGCGTGAGCTGGTGGTGTGGGTGCCCGACGCGTACGGGCGCATGGTCCCCATGCCCAAGCACCTCGCCCCCGCCCCCATCGTCCGCCCCGAGCCGCGCGACCTCACCCCGCTGCCCCTGCTCGACCCCGTCGCGCAGCGCTTCGTCGGCGCCGGGATCGGCGGCGGCGCCCTGGCCGCCGGCGCTGGCTACGGCGTGGGCGAGATCGTCAACGCCGCCGCCGGGGTCGGCTCCGGGGCGCTGATGTGGGCCGCGCTCGCGGTTCTCGCCTGGCGTCTGCCCGTGCGTGGGATCACCGGCGGACGCAACGGGAGCACGGTCAACATCCGCAAGGCCGTCATCAAGCGCAGCACCTTCAACGGCTGAGGGGGCGTGCGTGCGGTTCTACCTGACAACCCACAAACGCCATTGGATCCGCCTGACGGACGTGCCGCTGTTCTTGAAGTCCGAGCACTTCGCCGCCGCAGCCAAGCTGTATCCCGCCCGTGGCCCGTACGCAGTCGATTCCGGCGGCTTCTCGGAGCTCCAGCGCCACGGCCAGTGGACCCGCAGCCCGCGCCAGTACATCGCGGACCTGCGCCGCATCTGGGAATGCGTCGGCCCCTACGACTGGGCAGCACCACAGGACTGGATGTGTGAAGACCTCATCATCCACGGCGGCACCGCCGGCCCGCTCACCTTCGTGGGAACCCACCTCAGCGTGGCGGAGCACCAGCGCCGTACCGTCGCCAACTTCCTGGAACTGCGCTCCCTCGCACCCGACCTCCGCATAGCCCCGGTCCTGCAAGGCCGCACAGTCCCGGAGTACGAGCAGTGCGTAGAACTGTACGAGCGGGCCGGCGTCGACCTACGCGCCGAGCCGACCGTAGGACTCGGCTCCGTCTGCCGCTTGCAGTCCACCCGCCAGGGCGCCGCCATCGTCACCGCCATGGCCGCCCACGGGCTCAAACTGCACGGCTTCGGCTTCAAAATCCTCGGTCTGCAGCGCGTGGGGCACCTGCTCGCCTCTGCCGACTCCGCCGCGTGGAGCTCCCACGCCCGCTACCGGCCCCCACTGCCCGGCCACCCGCACAAGAACTGCGCCAACTGCCTCGACTACGCCCTGCACTGGCGCACCCGCCTTCTGGCCACCCTGCCGCCCTGGCAACAGCCCCTCCTCGACGCAGCCTGAAAGGCAGCCATGTTCGAAATCCGCATCATCTGCGAGTCCGACGACACCGACCGCGTCACCGCCGCACTCAGCGGCGCGTTCGCGGCCGGAACCGTCCGCCGGTACCCGGCCCGCGGCAGCGACCGCGTCCGCCTCTACCTCACCGCCGACCACCGCCCCGAGCCGGGACCGTGGCCCACCCCGGAAGACGCGTACGCGCTCGCCCCCAGCATGGTCCGCGAGATCGGATGGACCGCGCAGACGGCCGCCGACAAGCCGTTCGGCACAGAGCTGGGCCGTGAGTTCTGGCTTCGCAAGGCCGCGCTGTTGGACCGCATCGCGCTGAGCGACGAACAGGATGGCGCCCCCGGCGACGCGTCCGAGGTGGCCACCGAAGCGGCCCGCCGCCTCATCGAGCACGACCGAGGCGGCCCCGGCGACTACCACGGCGCCCCCTACTGGCCCGAACACCCGGCCACGGCCGCCGACCCCCGCGGCTACGTCCGCCAGGAATACGCCCACTGGGCCACGCACCACTAGCCACGCCCGGGGCGACCGCACCTCTCGCCAAAGACACGCGGTCGCCCCGGCCAACCAGTCCACAACAGACCTGTTGGAGGCATCCAGCATGACCCATGCTCACGGCGTGCCGCCGGAGGGCGGCAGCGTCAGCTTGTGCACCGGCTCCGGTGCACTGGACCTGGCCGTGGAAGCCGTCACCGGCCTGCCCGCGACCGTGGTCGCGGAGAAGGACCCGGCCGCCTCCCGGCTGCTGGCCGCCCGCCTGCCCCACACCCGCAACCTGGGAGACATCACGGCGGTCGACTGGCCCACCCTGTCCACCTCCCTGCCGCGCCCGGCGGCGCTGACCGCCGGTTTCCCCTGCCAGGACATCTCCAACGCCGGACCTCGGGAAGGGATCGCCGGTGACCGATCGGGACTGTGGAAAACCGTCGCCCGCGCCATTCGCCACCTTCGACCCCGACTCGTCTTCCTGGAAAACGTCGCCGCCATCCGAAGCCGCGGACTCGACGTCGTCGCCGCCGACCTGGCCGCGATCGGGTATGACGCGCGGTGGATGTGCCTACGCGCTGGTGATCCCGAAGTCGGAGCCTGCCACCGGCGTGACCGCTGGTTCGCCCTCGCGTATCCCGCTGCTGAAGACCCCCACCTCGCAGTTGAGCCGCAACGGCGGCCCGCAGCACCCGGACAAGCGCCGCGCCGGGGGGCACGGGCCCACGCTGGAGGACGAAGTGGTCTTCTTGCTGCCCCCGACCGAGGGCTGAGGCTGCTGCCCACCCCGGCCGCCGCCGACGGGACCGGCGGCCCCGGCACCTCCCCCAAGCGCAAGGGCGGCATGAACCTGCGCACCGCCGTCACCCTGCTGCCCACCCCGGCGGCCCGTGACTGGAAGTCCGGCGCCTCCAACCTGGTCGGCACCAACTCCCGGCCGCTGAACGAGGTGGTGGTCAACCTCCTACCCACGCCCAGGGCGTCGGAGGGGCGTTGGGTGGCCACCAACGGCACCGACTACGGACCCGCCATCCGCCGCTGGGAAACCATCCTCGGACGCCCCGCCCCGGAGCCGACCGAGCCCGGCACCAAAGGCAACCGCCGCCTGTCCCCGGCATTCGTCGAATGGATGATGGGCGCCGATACCGGCTGGGTCACCGGCACGGACCTGAACCTGTCCCGCTCCGACCAGCTCAAGATCCTCGGCAACGGCGTCGTCATCCACCAGGCCGCCCACGCCTACCGCGCGCTGCTGGCCACCCTCACGGCCGAAGCCATGGACTGCGGCCCGTCCCAGCTCGCGCTGGACATTGCATGAACACGCCCGGGGCGACCGCACCTCTCGCCAAAGACACGCGGTCGCCCCGGCCAACCAGTCCACAACAGACCTGTTGGAGGCATCCAGCATGACTCAACGCTCCCCCATCCGGCGAGCGCCCGGCCGGCCACCGTTGGCCGTCGCACTCGGACTGGCCGCCGTCGGCGTGCCCGTGCTGCCGTTGCGCGAGGGCAAGGTGCCGTTCGGCAACTGCCGCCGGTGCGCGCAGAACGCGTGCGGCGGCCGGCCGAACATGAAGACGCCGGGCCCGTGCCGCTGCCCCGGCCTGTGCCACGGGTGGGCCGCCGCGACCGCCGACCTGGACACCCTCACGTCCCCGACATGGACGGCCGCATGGCGGCGGGCCGCCTGCGTCGCCTACCACCCCGGCGCCGCCGGGCTGACCGTGGTGGACCTGGACAACCGGGCGGCCGTCGACTGGGCACGGCAGAACCTCCCCGCCACGCGGACCGTGCCGACGACGCGCGGTGAGCACTGGCTCTACCGGGGCGCCATGCCGTCGCACAACGCCGTGCGCCCCGGCGTCGACCTCAAGTCGACCATGGCCTACGCCCGCTACCTCGGACCCGGCACGGGCGCTCTGGCCGCCCTGCCGGACGCCGTCCGCCAGCTGGCCGTGAAGGAACTGCCGACGGCCCGCCCGGCGCCGGCGGTCACCGTACCCGCGGGGGCCGGCGGCGACTGTCCTCACCGCTCGCCCGCCTACCTCGAACGCGGCATCGTCATGGCCGAGCAGCGCATCACCGAAGCCAGCACTGCGGTGCACGCGACCGTCTACCGGACGTTCCTCGCGGTGCTGTCCGCGCACGGCCGGTGCGGCTGCCTCACCGACGCCCACGTTGCCCGGCTGTTCGCCGCCGCGCAGTCCAAGGGCGAGACGGCCCGGCACTGCACCGACGCGTGGGTCAACGCCCGCACCCGGTTGGGGTTGTGATCCGTGTCCGACGACGACAAGAACCCGGCGCGCGAGGTCATCGCGGACTACGCGCAGAGCCACTTCCGGTACTTCCGCACCGCTGACGGCACCGTGTACGCGCAGAGGAACGGCCACCCCGTGGCCCGCCCGATCCGTTCCCAGGGCACGACGGGAAGCCACCGGCAGGAACTCATGGTCGGACTGTTCCGCGACGGACACGGCGTCTTCAACGGCACCGCCTTGAAGGAGGCACTCGACTTGATCGAAGCCTTGGCCCTGAGTCAGGACGTACAGCCCGTGCACATCCGCGTTGCGCCCGGGTTCGACGGGGCGACGTGGTTGGACCTGGGCCGCGACGACGGACAGTCCGTCCGCATCCACCCCACCGGATGGGACATCCGCACCCCGGACCCGGCAGAGGTGTGCTGGCGCCGTACGCAGCTCACGGGCGAGTTGCCCACGCCGGTCAAGGACACCGACGGCAAGGGCATCGATCTCCTGCTGAGGCTGTGCAACTTCGCCACCGCCGAGACCGAGTGCCTGGCCCTCGCGTGGCTGGTCGGCTGTCTCGGTCCGTCCGTTCCTGTCCCCGCCCCGTTCCTCACCGGCCCCCAGGGCGCGGGCAAGTCGACGGGCGGCCGGATGCTCGTACGGATCATCGAGGGCATGAGCGGGGACCTGCGACGGGCCCCCAAGGACGAAGAGAACCTGATCGCGGCCGTGGCCGCCGGATGGGTCACCGCCCTGGACAACCTCTCCCACCTCGCTCCCGACCTGTCCGACGCGATGTGCTGCATCGTCACCGGGGCCGAGACCGTCAAGCGTGCCCTGTACACCGATGGGGACGTGGTCCGCGCCCGCTACCGCCGCCCCCTGTTGCTCACCGGGATCGACGTGGGCGTGATCCGGCCCGACCTTGCCGAACGGCTCCTTCCTCTGCGGTTGGAGCGGCCCAAGCTCCGGCGCACGGAAGCGGAGCTGTGGGCGGAGTACGCACAGGCCCTGCCCGTGATTCTCGGCTCTCTGCTTGATCTCACGGTCAAGGTGCGTGCGGCGGAAGCGGACATCCCGACCGACCTGCGGATGGCGGACTTCGCGCACCTGTGCGCGCAGCTCGACGCAGCCACCGGGTTCGGTGCGCTCGCCGCCTACCGGGCCAGTCTGGATGACCTCAACGACGACGTCATCGAGGGTGACCTGCTGGCGCAGACGGTGCTGAAGTACGCCGCCGGCCTCGCGCCGGGGGCAGAGGAGCGCATGACCTCTGCCGAGTGGCTGCACGCCCTCACGGGCCTCTACGCGGGCGAGGAGTGCCGCCCCCTTCCCAAAGGCTGGCCGACCACCGGCAAGGTGCTCTCGGACCGCCTCAAGCGTCTACAGCCCACCCTCGCCGCCCGGGGCGTACTCGTTGACTGGGGGCGCACCAAGGCGGCGCGGTACATCGAGATGGCGCGGCCCCCGGCGCCGCCCCCGCACGAGCAGGAACCGGCGTTCTGACCGCCCGCACGCCCGCCACGGACACAAGCAAGAAGAGCACCCGCGCACGGCGTGCTCTTCTTGCTGTCCGGGCGGCGGCGCCGCCCTGCAACGGTCGCGCCGCGAAGCGGCTCCTTCTTCACGTTCTGAGCCGCGCACTACAACAGACACCACCCTCTCTCTTGTCCGAAGAGAAGAGACCCTGCGTCACCTGCGTCACCCACGGACGGCAAACGGCCCGTGAGCTGCCGAGAGTGCGGTGACGCAGAAGGGCGGCGGCTGCGTCACCTCGCGTCACCCGCGTCACCCCGGTGACGCGCGCCTGTGTCACCGATGACGCACCTCGGTACCCCCTGCGTCACTCAAACCCGCAGGTCACGAGCGTGAATGACGCAGATGACGCGGTGACGCAGAAATCCGCACCTCGGACACACGCGGACGCCCCCGGAGTCCGCTCTCCCTCCCCAGCGAACCCTGACAAGGAGTCCTTGCCTTGGCCACCCCCAAGATGCTCAAGCTCCCCGAAGTCCTCGAAGAGATCGAGATGAGCCGCGCCGCCTTCTACCGCATGCGCGCCCGTGGCAAGGCACCCAAGCTCATCAAGCTCCCGAACGGGCACCTCCGTTGCCGCCGCAGCGACCTTGACGCGTGGTGGGAGCGCTGCGAGCAGGACGCCGCATAGCGCGAAGAACAACTCAGCAACGACCCAAGGGGCCCGGCTCATGCCGGGCCCCTTCCCACAGGAAGGCCCCCGATGGGGAAGACGTACGACGTTCGGATTTGGTCCGTCCGGCAGCGGAAGGACCGGGGGCAGAGTTCCGCCGAACTGCGCTGGAAGACGGGCGACACCCCGCACTCCCAGACGTTCCGCACCAAGACGCTGGCCGATGGCCGACGGGCCGAGTTGCTGCGGGCGGCCCACGCCGGCGAGCCGTTCGACGAGTCGACGGGGTTGCCGCTCGCAGAGCTGCGAGAGCGCGACGACGTCAGTTGGTACCGCCACGCCCGCGAGTACATCGAGATGAAGTGGACGCACTCCCCCGGCTCCACTCGCCGGACGCTCGCCGAAGCGATGGCCACGGTCACGCCCGCTCTGGTCAAGGACACCAAGGGAATGGCCGACCCCCGGACGGTGCGGACGGCTCTCTACAGTTGGGCGTTCAACGTGAGCCGCCGCAACGAGGAACCGCCGGCCGAAGTGGCGAAGGTACTCGACTGGTTCGAGCGTAAATCCCTGCCCACCTCCGCCCTGGCCGACCGCATGCGAGTGCGCGCGGCTCTGGAAGCCCTGACCAGGAAGTTGGACGGCACGACCGCTTCCGCGTCGACCATCCGGCGGAAGCGGGCCATCTTCCATAACGCGCTCGGCTACGCCGTCGACGCCGGCCGCCTGACGGACAATCCATTGCCACAGGTGCAGTGGAAAGCTCCTGAACAGGTGTCGGAGGAATTGGACCCCGCCTCTGTTCCCGATCCCCGGCAGGCTCTCGCCCTGCTCGATGCCGTGCGGACACAGAGCGCCCGGGGGCGCCGTCTCGTGGCGTTCTTCGGCTGCATGTACTACGCGGCGGCGCGGCCGGCGGAAGTCATCGGATTGCGTCTACAGGACTGCGACCTTCCCCGCCGTGGGTGGGGGACGCTTCGGCTCCGAGAGACCCGCCCGCGGTCCGGGTCCGCATGGACGGACAGCGGTGAAGCGCACGACCGGCGCGGCCTCAAGCACCGGCCCCGGAAAGCGGTCCGCGCGGTGCCGATTCCGCCGGATCTCGTGGCCCTGTTGCGCTGGCACGTCACGGCGTACGGCACGGCTCCCGACGGCCGGCTGTTCCGGACCGCGCGGGGCGGGCTCGTCCAGGACACCGGGTATGGGGAGGTGTGGGCAGAGGCTCGCGCCCGTGCGCTCACCCCCGCTCAGCGCGCGTCGCAGTTGGCCAAGCGTCCCTATGATCTTCGTCATGCGGCCGTGTCGACGTGGTTGAGTTCGGGTGTTGAGCCGCAGGTCGTTGCCGCGCGCGCCGGGCACAGCGTGGCCGTGCTGTTCCGGGTCTACGCGAAGTGCCTGGACGGTGCCGCCGCCACGGCGAACGCGCGCATCGAGCAGGCGCTGAGGAACGGCGGTTAGGGGCCCGGACGCTGCCCCACGTCTGCCCCACACGGGCTGGTCAGCACGCGAGTCAGGGTGAGACACACCGGGAAATACCGCTCAAAAGGGCTGCGTGCTCCCCGGGAACGACGAAAGGGTCTGCGATCAGCATTGCTGCTGGTCACAGACCCTTTCGGTCGTGTGGCGGCGCCAGGATTCGAACCTGGGAAGGCTGAGCCGGCAGATTTACAGTCTGCTCCCTTTGGCCGCTCGGGCACACCGCCGGGGTGATCGCCGTGGAGGCCGCTCGTGCGGTGCTCCGTGGCAACGACGTAAACGATACCTGATGCAGGGGGGTGCTCCGCCACTCGGTTGATCAGTACCGGGGGTGCCTCGGGTGACTAGGCTTATGCGGATGCGGCCCCGGTCCGCGGCGCGTGCCGGGACCGTCGCGTACGCCCCCGATCCACCCGATACAAGGAGCCACAGGACATGGCCGACTCCAGTTTCGACATCGTCTCGAAGGTCGAGCGGCAGGAGGTCGACAACGCCCTCAACCAGGCCGGCAAGGAGATCTCCCAGCGCTACGACTTCAAGAACGTCGGCGCCTCGATCGCCTGGTCCGGCGAGAAGATCCTGATGCAGGCGAACTCCGAGGAGCGGGTGAAGGCCATCCTCGACGTCTTCCAGTCGAAGCTGGTCAAGCGCGGGATCTCGCTCAAGGCGCTGGACGCCGGCGAGCCGCAGCTCTCCGGCAAGGAGTACAAGATCTTCGCCTCCATCGAGGAGGGCATCTCCCAGGACAACGCCAAGAAGGTGGCGAAGATCATCCGTGACGAGGGGCCCAAGGGCGTGAAGGCCCAGGTGCAGGGTGACGAGCTGCGCGTCAGCTCCAAGAGCCGGGACGACCTCCAGGCCGTCATCGCCCTCCTCAAGGGCAGGGACTTCGACTTCGCACTTCAGTTCGTCAACTACCGGTGACGCGGATCCTCGGCCGCCGGTGAGGGCCGGTGGCCTTCGGCCGCCGGTGAACCGGGAGAGGGCGGGCGCCCCCTGCGCGGGGTGCCCGCCCTCCGGCGTGGTCCGTGCGTGCTCAGCGGCGGGAGTCGCCGAACAGGATGCGGTAGACGATCAGCAGCACCAGGGAGCCGCCGATCGCCGCCGCCCAGGTGGCGCTGTCGAAGAAGTTCTTGGTGATCGTGTGGTCCAGCCACCGGGCGGAGATCCAGCCGCCGATGAAGGCGCCCGCGACGCCGATGAGGGTGGTGCCCACGAAGCCGCCCGGGTCCTTGCCCGGGAGCAGGAACTTGGCGATGGCTCCCGCCAGCAGCCCCAGAATGATCCAGCCGACAATGGTCATGCCCTCAGCCTGCCTCTCCGCGCTGTGCCTGTGCTGTGCCCGCGCCGTGGAGTCGCGTCCCGGCCGGGTGCGGTTGTCTCGGGCCGCCCTGCGTCTTCCCGCCTCGTGCCTGCGACGTGGTGCTCTTGTCGGGGAGGACGGTCTCCGCCGCGTCCGCGGTTGCAGTCGGCGCCCGGCCGTCGCCCGTGCCGGCGGCGTCCGGTGTGCGGGTGCCGTCAGCGCGTCGCGAAGGGCTGGTCCGTGCAGACGATCTCGCGGCCCAGCGGCACCAGGGAGACGGGTATGAGCTTGAAGTTGGCGATGCCGAACGGGATCCCGATGATCGTGAGGCACAGCATGACGCCGGTGACGATGTGGGCGAGCGCCAGCCACCAGCCGGCGAGCACCAGCCACAGCACGTTGCCGACGCAGGACGGGGCGCCCGCGTCGCGCCGCTCCACCGTCGTATAGCCGAACGGCCACAGCGCGTAGACGCCGATACGGAACGCCGCTATACCGAACGGGATGCCGATGATCGTGATGCAGAGCAGTACGCCGGCGAACAGATAGCCCAGGAACAGCCAGAAGCCGCTCAGTATCAGCCAGATGACGTTCAGAATGGTCTTCACCGCTGTCGACCTGCCATTTGTTCGAGTCGGGTGATGCGCTCCGCCATCGGCGGATGGGTGGAGAACAGTTTCGAGAGCCCCTGACCGGGCCGGAACGGGTTGGCGATCATCATATGGCTGGCCGTCTCGATGCGCGGCTCGGGCGGCAGCGGGAGCTGCTTGGTGCCCGTCTCCAGCTTGCGCAGGGCGCTCGCCAGGGCCAGCGGGTCGCCGGTGAGCTGGGCGCCGGAGGCGTCCGCCTCGTACTCCCGGGAGCGGCTGATGGCGAGCTGGATGAGGGTGGCGGCGAGCGGGCCGAGGAGCATGATCATCAGCATGCCGAGGAGGCCGGGTCCGTCGTCGTCCTCGGAGCGGCCGATCGGGATCAGCCAGGCGAAGTTGACCAGGAACATGATCACGGAGGCGAGGGCGCCCGCGACGGAGGAGATCAGGATGTCGCGGTTGTAGACGTGGCTCAGTTCGTGGCCGATCACGCCGCGCAGCTCCCGTGCGTCCAGCAGGCGCAGGATGCCGTCGGTGCAGCACACCGCGGCGTTGCGCGGGTTGCGGCCGGTGGCGAACGCGTTGGGGGCCTCGGTGGGCGAGATGTACAGGCGGGGCATGGGCTGGCGGGCCTCGGTGGAGAGTTCGCGCACCATGCGGTAGAGGGCGGGGGCCTCGAACTCGCTGACCGGGCGGGCGCGCATCGCGCGCAGGGCGAGCTTGTCGCTGTTCCAGTACGCGTACGCGTTGGTGCCGAGGGCGACCAGGACCGCCACGATCAGGCCGGTGCGCCCGAAGAGCGAGCCGATGACGATGATGAGTGCGGACAGCCCCCCGAGGAGAACTGCGGTCCTGATCCCGTTGTGCCGGCGGTGCACGGTACGCCCTCCAAGTCGTGCGGCAGGGGAACCCTTTGTCTGGGGATGCTGTCGACGGATGCTGTTGACGCCACTTCTCAGTGGATCCTCCCGGTCTGGTCAACGCCAGACGGGGTGGGCGAGTTCCCTTGTGCGCGCGGGGGCGTACCCGTGGCGTACGGGTGACGCGTCAGAACAGCCCGGTGTCGGAGAAGCGCAGGACCAGCTGGGGGGCGCCGGACAGGGCGATGCCGACGACGCCGGTGAGGGCGAGCGCGGCGGTGAGCGGGGCCGGCAGCGGGTGCCGTACGGGGTCGCCGTCGGGGGCGCGGAAGAGCAGCGCCGTCCACTTCAGGTAGTAGAAGAGGGCGATCACGACGTTGACGGCCATGACGACGGCGAGCCAGCCGAGGCCCGCGTCGACGGCCGCGGAGAACACGGTGACCTTGGCGAACAAGCCGATGACGCCCGGGGGCAGTCCGGCCAGGCAGAGCAGGAAGAAGGCCAGCAGCAGCGCGGTGAGCGGGTTGGTGGCGTACAGGCCGCGGTAGTCGGCGACGCGGTTGCGGGCGTGGGCGCGGCCGACGAGGGCGGCGACGGCGAAGGCGCCGAGGTTGACGGCCGCGTACATGAGGGCGTAGGCGACGGTCGAGCCGACGGCGCGGTCGGTGTCCTTGGAGTAGGCGGCCGCGGCGATCGGCACCAGGAGGTAGCCGGCCTGGCCGACGGAGGACCAGGCGAGCAGGCGTACCGCGCTGTACGCGCGCGTGGCGCTCTGCCGCAGGGCGCCGACGTTGCCGACGGTCATGGTGAGCGCGGCGAGGGCGGCGAGCGCGGGGCCCCAGACGTCGGCGTACGAGGGCAGGGCGACGACGGTGACCAGGATGAGGCCGGTGAAGCCGACCGCCTTGCCGACGACCGACAGATAGGCGGCGATCGGCAGGGGCGCGCCCACATAGGTGTCGGGCACCCAGAAGTGGAACGGCACGGCGGCGGTCTTGAAGGCGAAGCCGACCAGGGTGAGGACGACGCCGGCCTGGGCGAGGGTGTGGAACTGGCCGTCGACGTGCTGGACGCGGCCGGCGAGCTCGGTGAGGTAGAGGGTGCCGGTGGTGGCGTAGAGGAAGCTGATGCCCATGAGGGTGACGGCCGTCGCGGTCACCGAGGAGAGGAAGAACTTCAGGGCCGCCTCGGAGGACTTCCGGTCGCCGTGGCGCAGGCCGACGAGGGCGAACGCGGGCAGGGAGGCGACCTCCAGGGCGACGACGAGGGTGGCCAGGTCGCGGGAGGCGGGCAGCAGGGCGGCGCCGGCGGCGGAGGACAGCAGCAGGAACCAGTACTCGCCCTCGGGCAGGCCGCGGTCGGAGTCCTTGAGGGCGGTGACCGAGAGCAGCGCCGCGAGGAGGGCGCCGCCGAGGACGAGGAACTGGATGACGAGGGTGAAGGTGTCCACGGTGTAGCTGCACGCGCGCGTGGAGCCCTTCATGCAGAAGGTGGCGCGGTCGCCGTCCAGGAGGGGCAGCAGCAGGAGGCCGGCGGCGGCGAGACCGGCCACCGAGACCCAGCCGAGCAGGGGCTTCCTGGACTCGGTGAGGAAGAGGTCGGCCACCAGCACGACGAGTCCCACGGCGGCGGTGAGCACGGTGGGCGCGAGCGCGAGCCAGTCGACGGACTGGACCGCGGAGGCGGCGAGGGGACTCATCGGGTGCCTCCTGCGAGGAGCTGCTGCACGGCCGGGTCGGTCAGGCCGAGGAGGGCCTTGGGCCACAGGCCGGCGACGACGGTGAGGACGACGAGCGGGGTCCAGGCCGCGAACTCGAACGTGTGGACGTCGGCGAGTGCTGGGGCCTCCTGCGGTACGGCGCCCATGCAGACGCGGCGGACCACGACGAGCATGTATCCGGCGGTGAGCAGGGTGCCGAACGCGGCGATCGCCATGAAGGTGAGGAAGGCGGGGCGGCTGAGGCCTGCGGCCGGGTCGAACGCCCCGAACAGCGCGAGCATCTCGCCCCAGAACCCGGCGAGCCCGGGCAGGCCGAGGGAGGCGACGGCGGCGAAGGCGAGCAGTCCGCCGAGCCGGGGCGCCCGGCCGTAGAGCGCGGCTCCGGCGCCCTTGGCGAGGGTGTCGAGGTCGATGGTGCCGGTGCGGTCCTTCACCCCGCCGACCAGGAAGAACAGCAGGCCGGTGATGAGGCCGTGGGCGATGTTGGCGAAGAGGGCGCCGTTGACGCCGGTCGGGGTCATGGTCGCGATGCCGAGCAGCACGAAGCCCATGTGGCCGACGGAGGAGTAGGCGATCAGGCGCTTGAGATCGCCCTTCGCGCCCCGCCGGGCCAGCGCGAGGCAGGCCAGGGAGCCGTAGATGATCCCGGCGACGGCGAGGGCGGCGAGGTAGGGCGCGAAGGTGTGGAATCCGTGCGGCGCGATGGGCAGCAGAATGCGGACGAACCCGTACGTACCCATCTTCAGCAGGACACCGGCCAGCAGGACCGAGCCGACGGTGGGCGCGGCGGTGTGCGCGTCGGGCAGCCAGCTGTGCAGCGGCCACATTGGCGTCTTCACCGCGAGCCCGATCCCGATCGCCAGAACGGCGATGACCTGCACGGATGCGGAGAGTGACCGGCCGTTGTCAGTGGCGAGTGCCATCATGTCGAACGTGCCCGCCTTGAGCCCGATCAGGAGCAGGCCGAGCAGCATGATCACGGATCCGAGCAGGGTGTAGAGGATGAAGCGCCAGGCGGCCCGGGTCCGGTCCGCACCGCCCCAGCGGGCGATGAGGAAATACATCGGGATGAGCACGGTCTCGAAGGCGAGGAAGAACAGCACCAGGTCGAGAACGGCGAAGGTGGCAAGGGTGCCGCCCTCGAGCAGGAGCAGCAGGGCGACGAACGCCTTCGGGGACGGGCCCGCGGGCAGCTTGAAGTAGGAGTAGAGCGCGCAGAGGAAGGTCAGCAGCGCGGTCAGGACCAGAAGGGGGAGGGAGATGCCGTCGACGCCGAGGTGGAGGCGCACGTGGAGTGCGGGGATCCAGCTGATGTCGGTCGTGGCCTGCATCTTCGACGGCTGGTCGTGGTCGAAGCCGAGCGCGAGGACGATCGCCGCGATGAGGACGGCGCCGGTCACGGTCACACCGTGCCGCAGCACGGCCTGCTCGGGTGACTTCCCCTTCAGTCCGGGGGGCGCCGGCAGGAGGGCGGCGAGCGCCCCGAGGAGCGGGGCGACGACGAGGAACGCCAGAAGGAACTGCATCACGGACTCGCTGATATCGATCACGCCTGCTCACGCTCCCGTGGCGACGAGGACGGCGGCGACCGTCAGGACGACGGTGCCGGCGAGCAGCGCGCTCACATAGGTCTGCACATTGCCGGTCTGGGCCCGCCGTACGGCACCGCCCAGCAGGCGGGGCAGGGCGCCCGCGCCCTGGACGTAGGTGTCGACGACCGCGCGGTCGAGGAACCGGACGAGCCGTGCGCCGGCCTGGACGGGGCGGACGAAGAGCGCCGTGTAGACGGCGTCGAGGCGGAAGCCGGCGGCCGCGGGGCGGTGCAGTGGACCGAGCAGCAGCCGTCCGGGGTCCGCCGGGTCGGGCGCGGAGGCCACGTCGCCGTAGGCGGGGGTGTGGCTGGCGATGGCCTCGGCCTCCACCTCGGCCGCGTCGCCCTCGGGGTGCGCGGCGACGGCGCCGAGCGGGGTGCGGGCCGCGAGGGCGCTGGTGTGCCGCCAGGCGCCGTAGGTGACGACCACGCCGACCAGGGCGAGGCCGGTGCCGAGGACGGCGGTCTGGAGGGTGGGCGTCAGGTCCCGGCCGTCGAACCAGTCGGGCAGCACGCCGTAGGCGAGGCCGAAGGCGAGGGAGGGGACGGCGAGCACCCACAGCACGGCGTTCATGACGACGGGCTGCCGGCCGTGGTCCGGGGCCTCGGTGCCGCGGCCGTGGAAGGCGAGCAGCCACAGGCGGGTGGCGTAGGCACCGGTGAGGAGGGCGGTGAACAGGCCGGCGATCAGGACGATCCAGCCCGCGGCGCCGGGGGCGTGCGCGGTGTGGCCGGTGGCCACGTGCTCGGCGGCGCCGAGGACGGCCTCCTTGGAGAAGAAGCCGCTGAACGGCGGGATCGCGGCGAGGGCGAGCAGCGCCACGGTCATCGTCCAGAAGGCGTCGGGGACGCGGGCGCGCAGGTTGCCCATGCGGGACATGGCGGCCAGCGAGTTGGTGCCGGCGGCGTGGATGACGACGCCGGCGGCGAGGAAGAGGAGCGCCTTGAAGGCGCCGTGAGCAAGGAGGTGGAAGACGGCGGCGCCGCGGTCGCCGACGGCGAGGGCGCCGCTGAGATAGCCGAGCTGGCCGATCGTCGAGTAGGCGAGGACGCGTTTGATGTCGTCCTGGGCGAGCGCGGCGAGTGCCGAGCCGGCCATGGTGACGGCGGCCATGACGGCGAGGACGACCATCGCGGCCCGGGAGGCCTCGAAGACCGGAAGGAGGCGGGCGACGAAGTAGATGCCGGCGGCGACCATGGTCGCGGCGTGGATCAGCGCGGAGACCGGGGTGGGACCGGCCATCGCGTCGGGGAGCCAGGTGTGCAGCGGGAACTGCGCCGACTTGCCCGCCACGCCGGCCAGGAGCAGCAGGGCGATCAGGGTCGGGTGGTCGAGCCCGCCGTGTGCGACGGCGCCGAGGATCTTCGTCAGGCGGAAGGAGCCGGTGTCGGAGGCGAGGGCGAGCAGGCCGATGAGGAAGGGGACGTCACCGAGTTTGGTCACCAGGAAGGCCTTGATCGAGGCTGCGCGGGCCTCGGGGGTCTCCCAGTAGTGGCCGACCAGGAAGTAGGAGCAGATGCCCATGATCTCCCAGCCGACCAGCAGCACCATCAGGTCGCCGGAGTAGACGACGAGCAGCATCGCGGAGGTGAAGAGGGAGACGAGGGCGGCGTAGGAGGGGTAGCGCGGGTCGTGGCGCAGGTAGCCGGTCGAGTAGAGCTGCACACAGGTGGCGACGGTGCCGACGAGGACGGCGACGAGGGCGGCGAAGCCGTCGATGTGCAGGGCGAGCTCGATGGGGACCGAGCCGGTGGGGGTGAGTTCGGTGGCGGCGTCGACCGCGCCGTCGCCGCCCTGGCGGGCCGCGACCAGTACGGCCAGGACGAACGCCGCGAGGGTCGGCAGGACGGCGAGGGGACGGACGAAGGCGGGGGCGGTGCGGCCGAGGAGCAGGCCGGCCGCGGCGCCGAGGAAGGGGAGGAGGGGGACGAGGACGGCGAGGGTGGTCGTGGTCACGCGGTGGCCTCAGCCTTCTGGGCCGCGGTGGCTGCCGGGCCGTCGCTGTCGTGATCGTCGCCGTCGGGGCCGCCGTCGGACCCGCCGGCTCCGCCGGGGCCCCGGTCGTCGCCGGACGGGTCGTCGGGGCCGGGGAGTTCGGCGGTGTCGCGGAGCTTGTCGATGTCGGAGGTGCCGCGGTTGCGGTGCACGGCGAGGACGATCGCCAGGCCGATGCCGATCTCGGCGGCGGCGATGGCGATGGTGAACAGGGTCAGGGCCTGGCCGGAGTGGAGGTGGTCGCGGGCGGCGCGGTCGAGCCAGACGTCGAAGGCGACGAGGTTGAGGTTGACGGCGTTGAGCATCAGCTCGACCGACATCAGGACCAGGATCGCGTTGCGCCGGGCGAGGACGCCGTACAGGCCGGTGCAGAACAGGAGGGCGGAGAGCACGGCGGGATAGGCGAGGTGCATCAGCGGACACCTTCCTCGGCCCGCCGCCGGCCGTCGCGGGCGCCCGGGACGGCGGGGGGCGTGGCGGCGTCGGCCTTGGCCTTGCGGGACAGGACGATCGCGCCGACGAGGGCGGCGAGGAGGAGGACGGAGAGGGCCTCGAAGGGGAGGACCCAGTTCTGGAACAGGGCCTCGCCGGTGACCTCGGTGGAGCCGGCGGGGGCGCCGTCCAGGTCGACCCAGGTGGTGCGGAAGGCGTCGACGACCACCCAGACGAGGGCGGCCGCGGCGGCGACGGCCACGGTGAGCGCGGCCCAGCGGTTGCCGGAGTCGGCGTCCGGGGAGCGGCCGATGGGGGCGCGGGTGAGCATCAGACCGAACAGGAGGAGGACGACGACGGAACCGACGTAGATGAGGACCTGCACCCAGGCGATGAACTCGGCGGTGAGCAGGAGGTACTCGACGGCGAGTCCGCCGAGGGACACCACCAGCCACAGGGCGGCGTGCACGAGCTGCCGGGTGGTGACGGTGACCAGGGCGGCGCCGAGGGTGACCAGGCCGACGAGGAGGAAGGCGATCTCGACGCCGGTCGGGGAGAGGAACCCGTGGGTCTCCGCGGTGGCGGCGGTCGTCGCGGCGTGCGCCGCGGTGGCGGCGGCTGCGGGGAGGGTCACGACTCGCCTTCCTGCGGGGTGGGTGCCTCGGCCAGGGCGGTCGCGAGTTTGTCGGCGGTCTTGCGGGCGGCGGCGATCTCCTTTGGCTCCTCCGCGCCGAGGTCGAGGGCGGGCGGGGCCGGGACGGTCCACATCCACTCGCGGAGCTTGTCGCGCTCGTGGGTGAGGTCGCGGATGTCGGTCTCGGCGTACTCGAACTCCGGGGACCAGAACAGGGCGTCGAAAGGACAGACCTCGATGCAGATACCGCAGTACATGCACAGGGAGAAGTCGATGGCGAAGCGGTCGAGGACGTTGCGGCTGCGTTCGCGGCCCCCGGGGGCGGCCGGCGGGACCGTCTCCTTGTGGGAGTCGATGTAGATGCACCAGTCCGGGCACTCGCGGGCGCACAACATGCAGACCGTGCAGTTCTCCTCGAACAGTCCGATCACGCCGCGGCTGCGGGGCGGGAGTTCGGGCTGGGCGTCCGGGTACTGCGCGGTGACGGTCTTCTTCGTCATCGTGCGCAGGGTGACGGCCAGCCCCTTGGCCAGTCCTGCGCCGGGAAGGGGGGACATCAGGAGATCACCACCTTGACGACGCCGGTGAGGGCGATCTGGGCGAGGGCGAGGGGGACGAGGACGGTCCAGGAGAGCTTCTGCAACTGGTCCTCGCGCAGCCGGGGGTAGGTGACGCGGAGCCAGATGACGACGAAGGCGAGGACGGCGGTCTTGAGCAGGGTCCAGACCCAGCCGAGGCCGTCGGCGCCCCAGGGGCCGTGCCAGCCGCCCAGGAAGAGGACGGTGGTCAGACCGCACAGGACGACGATGCCGGCGTACTCGGCGAGGAGGAACAGGGCGAAGCGCAGGCCGGTGTACTCGGTGTACGCGCCGAAGATGATCTCCGAGTCGGCGACGGGCATGTCGAACGGGGGGCGCTGGAGTTCGGCCAGTCCGGCGACGAAGAAGACCAGCGCGCCGACGATCTGCCAGGGCAGCCACCACCACTCGAAGGCGTCGAGGATGCCGGTGAGCGAGACGGTGCCGGCCGCCATCGCCACGGAGGCCGCGGTGAGCAGCATCGGGAGTTCGTAGGACAGGAGCTGCGCGGCGGTGCGCAGGCCGCCGAGGAGGGAGTACTTGTTGGCGGAGGCCCAGCCGGCCATGAGCGAGCCGAGGACGCCGATGCCCATGACGGCGAGCACGAAGAAGATGCCCGCGTCGACGGCCTGGCCGACGGCCCCCTCGCCGGGGCCGACCGGGATGACCAGCAGGACGAGGAGGTAGGGCAGCAGCGCGACGGCCGGGGCGAGCTGGAAGACACGGCGGTCGGCGTCGGCCGGGACGACGTTCTCCTTCTGGGCGAACTTCACGCCGTCGGCGACGAGTTGGGCCCAGCCGTGGAAGCCGCCGGCGTACATGGGGCCGAGGCGGCCCTGCATGTGGGCCATCACCTTGTGCTCGGTCTGGCCGACGATCAGGGGGAAGGTCAGGAAGACGACGAAGACGACGAGGAGTCGCAGGGCGACGTCGAGGGCGTCGTTCACTGCGTGCCTCCGGGGGTGGGGCGGTCGTCGTCGTCCGGGGCGGAGGTCCGGTTCTCCGGGGCGGAGGTCCGGTCCGGGGCGGAGGTCCGGTCCTCCGGGCCGGGAGCGGCTTGCTCCGGGCCGGGAGCGGCTTGCTCCGGGCGCGTGTCGGCGGGCGGTTCGGCGGTGGGCTCGGCGGGCGGTTCGGGGGTGGGGTCCTCGAAGGCCGGGCGGGCGTGGTGCCAGGGGGCGTCGGAGCTGCGGGGAGCGGGGTTCGTGTCCCCGGTGGGGTTCGTGTCCTCGGTGGGGTTCGCGTTCCCGGCCGGGGCCGCGCCGTCGCCCGGGTTGTCGCTTCCGGCCGCCCGGTCCGGAAGCGCCGCCGGCCCGGTGGCATCCGGCTCCGTGCGCCGGGAGGCCGAGCCGCCGCTCGCGGTGCGGGTACGGCGCGGGCCGGCCGGGGTCTCCTCTCCGGCCCCGGGGCGCTGCGAGGCCGAGCCCTCGCCCGCCGAGCGGGCACGGCGGGGCGGCCGTGCGGGGGCGGTGCCCTCCGTCGGCTGCGGCTCCGTCGGCCCTGCGGGTGTCGTCGTCGCGTCGGGCGTCGTCGTCGCGTCGGGTGCCGACGTCACGTCCGTCGCCGACGTCGCGTCGGGTGCCGACGTCGCGTCGGGCGTCGCCGTGCCGGGAGCCGTCGCCTCCGGGGCCTGGCTCGCCGAGCCCTGGCTCGCCGTGCGGGTGCGGCGTGGGGGGCGTTCGCCCGGGGTGCGGGCGGGGCGGTCGCCGGCCGCGCGGGCGCCGCGTGCCGGGCGGGCCGGGGCGGCCGGGAGCTGCCCCTTCAGCGGGCCCCACTCGTTGGGGTCGGGGACGCCCGGGGGCAGCATCTGGCGGCGCTTGGGCCCGCCGTGCTCCGACTCCCCCGGCTCCTTCGCGCCCGGCCACGCCTTGGCGACGCGGGCGGCGAGGACGAAGTCCTTGCGCAGCGGGTGTCCCTCGAAGGTCTCGGGGAGCAGCAGGTGGTCGAGGGCCGGGTGGCCCTCGAAGCCGACGCCGAACATCTCGTGGGTCTCGCGCTCGTGCCAGCCGGCGCCCGCGTAGACGTCCACGGCGGTGGGCAGGACGGGGGCCTCGTGCGGGACGGTCGTACGGACGAGCAGGCGCCGCACCGGGGAGAGGGCCACCACGTGGGCGGAGACGCGGAAGCCGGTGCCCGGTTCGTCGACCGCGCTGAGCCAGTCGAAGTAGGTGCAGCCGAGGGTGTCACGGGCGGTGCGCAGGGCGGTGATCCACGCGGTGGGCGGTACGTCGACGGTGAGGAGGTCGTACGACTCCTCGGCCGTGGCGTCCGGGCCGAAGAGCTCACCGACGGGGGCGGGCAGCCAGCCGGCCTCGGTCATCGCGCGCCTCCCCCGGAACCCTCAGCGCCCTCGGAACGACCGGCGCCTTCGGACCCCTCAGCGGCCCCGCCGCTCGCGGCACCCCCGGCGGCCCCGCCGCTCACGGCACCCCCAACGGTCCCGGCCGGCTCCGTGTCCCCGGCCTGCTCCGTACCCCCGGCCTGCTCCGTGCCCCCGGCCGCCGCCGGAGGCCGTACCAGTCCCGACCGCAGCGCGGCCGTCGACGGGCGCGGCCCGGCGCCCGGGCCCTCCCCGTACCGCTCCCCCAGGGACTCGCGGGCGATCTTCTCCTGGAGCTTGATGATCCCCTGGAGCAGCGCCTCCGGGCGGGGCGGGCAGCCGGGGACGTAGACGTCGACGGGGATGATCTGGTCGACGCCCTTGGTGACGGCGTACGAGTCCCAGTACGGGCCGCCGCAGTTGGAGCAGGCGCCGAAGGAGATGACGTACTTCGGCTCGGGCATCTGCTCGTACAGCCGCTTCACGGCGGGCGCCATCTTGTCCGTCACCGTGCCGGAGACGACCATCAGGTCGGCCTGGCGGGGACCCGGCGCGAAGGGGATCACGCCGAGCCGCATGAAGTCGTGGCGGGACATCGACGCGGCGATGAACTCGATGGCGCAGCAGGCGAGTCCGAAGTTGAAGACCCAGAGCGAGTAGCGGCGGCCCCAGTTCAGGACCACCTTCATGGGTTCGGGCGCCAGCCGCGCCAGCGTGCCGAGCCGCCGGGGCTCGAGCGCGCCCGACGGCCCGGAAGAGGCCGTCGACCCGGAGGAGGCCGGCGCGGGATCCGGCAGGAACACCGGCTGGGAGCCGCCGGAAGCGGTGGGGGTCACGTCCATGTCAGGACGCCCTTCTTGTACGCGTAGAGCAGTCCGACGGCCAGGAAGCCGAGGAAGAGGAACATCTCGACGAGGGTCGCCGCGCCGTAGCCGGGTGCGGCGAACACCGTCGCCCACGGGAAGAGGAAGATCGAGTCGACCGCGAAGATCACGTAGAGGAACGCGTAGACGTAGTAGCGGACCTGGGTGTGGGCCCAGCCCTCGCCGACGGGGTCGACGCCGCACTCGTACGTCAGGAGTTTCTCGGGCGTGGGCACGGCCGGACGCAGCAGCCGGTTGGCGCCGAAGGCGACGGCGACGAAGAGCACGCCCACGACGGCGAGCAGTCCGACGACCGAGTAGGAGGAGAAGTAGTCCGCCGCGACGTAGGAGGAGAAGTGGTCCGCCGCGACGTAGGAGGACAAGTGGTCCGCCGCGACGTAGGAGGACAAGTGGTCCGCCGCGACGACGACCGTCTGTCCCGGCTGTTCCGGCTCCGGCACGCCCGCCCCTCGCTCCCTGACCTCGTGACTTCTGCGACTTCTGTGCACCTCGCGGACTCCCGTGAGTCCGGCGATCCGTACGCACGGGAGTCTAGGCCCTGCTAAAGAGACGGTAAGCAGCCCGTCACACCTTGAGATGCGGGGTACCCTCCGCGCGCGCCGGCGCACGGCCGGGAGACCGGGGGCGTCCCGCCGTGGTGGGGTTTTCCCCCGGTCGTCCGAGGCGGCCCTCCTCATGGCGTTCCCGCCGCCCGACCGGCACGCTGACGGCATGACGGAACACCTGACAACAGCCGGGCCCGCCGCGGACGGCGCGCGGCTGCCGCCCCCGCGCCTCGCCCTCACCGGGCGGACCTGGCGGGAGATCGCGCATCTGCTGGGGAACCTGCCGATGGCCCTCGTCGGCTTCGTCTACTCGGTGACGCTGGTCACCGTGGGGTCGGGGCTGGCGGTGACCGTGATCGGGTTCCCGCTGCTGGCCCTCGGGCTGGGCGGTGCCCGGCAGCTCGGCCGGGTGGAGCGGGCCAGGGCGCGGGCGCTGCTCGGCGTGCGGGTGGCGGAGCCGACGCCGCTGCCCGTGCTGGCGGGGGGCCGCTGGAGCCGTCGGCTGCGGCTGGCCCTGACGGACCCGG
The DNA here is from genome assembly GCF_000725625.1 of Streptomyces sp. NRRL F-6676. Taxonomy (GTDB): domain Bacteria; phylum Actinomycetota; class Actinomycetes; order Streptomycetales; family Streptomycetaceae; genus Streptomyces. Next base: position 92,199 of record NZ_JOHS01000011.1, on the reverse strand, counting down.
TGGGCTGGCGGACGGTGCTGTACGACGTCATACGGCTGCCGTGGGGGATCTTCACCTTCGCCGTGACGTTGGTGTCGCTGTTCCTGCTGTGGCCCGTGCTGCCGTTCCTCACCCGTGGGCTGACCCATGTGGACCGGGTGATGGTGCGCGCGCTGCTCTCCCCCTCCGACGAGCTGGAGCGGCGGATCCACGAACTGGAGTCCGACCGCGGGTTCGTGGTGGACACCGCGGCGGCGGACCTGCGGCGGATCGAGCGCGATCTGCACGACGGGGCGCAGGCCCGGCTGGTCAATCTGGCGATGGGGCTCGGTCTGGCCAAGGAGAAGCTGCTGGAGGACCCGGACGCGGCCGCGGCGATGGTCGACGAGGCGCACGGCGAGGTGAAGCTGGCCCTCCAGGAGTTGCGGGACCTGGCGCGCGGCATCCACCCGGCGGTCCTGACCGACCGGGGGCTGGACGCGGCGCTGTCCTCGGTCGCCTCGCGCTGCACGGTGCCGGTGAAGGTCGCCGTCGAGCTGGCGGTCCGGCCGGCGGCCGCGATCGAGGGCATCGCCTACTTCACCGTCTCCGAGCTGCTCCAGAACATCAGCAAGCACAGCGGGGCGCGGTCGGCGGCGGTCGACGTGTGGCGGAGCGAGAACCGGCTGCTGATCCAGGTGTGGGACGACGGCCGGGGCGGGGCGCGGCTGGACGGCGGTACGGGGATGGCGGGGCTCGCGGACCGGCTCGGCGCGGTCGACGGACTGTTCGTCGTCGACTCGCCCGAGGGCGGCCCGACGACGGTCACCGCGGAACTGCCGTGGTGGGACCGGGACGGCCACCGGCAGGGGGCGGGTCGGGGTCCCGGGACGCGCCCGAAGTGACCCGCGGGCGCCCGGAGGTGGGGAAAACCCCCGCATCGGGACGCCGACCCGCTCCATGGCCGTACGGCCCCCGGACGCGGAGGCTTGTGCACAGTGACGGAGCGACGACGACACGAACGGACGGCGGCGATGGCCACGCAGTACGGGCAGGGCTACGGGGCGGGGTACGAGCAGGGCCCCGGACAGGGGTACGGGGCCGGGTACGGGCAGGGCTCCGGTGAGCGGGAGCGGCGGCACCGGCTGCCGGCCGGGCTGCGGGCGCCGTTCGAGGGGCGGAGCCTGCGCGAGTTCTCGTACCTCATGCTCAGCCTCCCGCTCAGCATCATCATGTTCACGCTGGCCGTGACGATGGTGTCGCTCGGGGCCGGTCTGCTGGTCACCTTCGTCGGCGTCCCGCTGCTCGCGGCGACGCTCGCCACCTGTCGCGGCTTCGGCACGCTGGAGCGGGCGCGGGCGCGGGCCCTGCTGGGCCTCGACGTGGGCGAGCCGGAACCGTTGCGGCCCCGGGAGCGGGGGGTGCTGGCCTGGACGGGGGCGATGTTCCGCAGCGGCTCCTCGTGGCGGCATCTGCTGTACGCGCTGCTGCACCTGCCGTGGGCGGTGTTCGCGTTCGCCGTCGCGCTGAGCTTCTGGGCGTACGGCTGGGCGATGCTGACGTATCCGCTGTGGTTCTGGGTCTTCCCGATGTGGGCCGGCCAGGGCGGTATCCAGCTGTTCGGCGACGAGTCGCACCGCATCTACCTCGACAACCCGTTCGAGATCACGGTGACGGCGCTGGTGGGGCTGTTGTCCACGATGGCCACGCCGTGGATCGTGCGCGGGCTGACCACCGTCGACCGGGTGCTGGTGCACGGGCTGCTCGGGCCCTCGCGACTGTCGGCGCGGGTGGTGGAGCTGGAGTCGGACCGGGGGGTCGTCGTGGACGCGGCGGCGGCGGACCTGCGGCGGATCGAGCGCGATCTGCACGACGGGGCGCAGGCGCGGCTGGTGGCGCTGGCGATGGACCTGGGGCTGGCGAAGGAGAAGGTCACCGAGGATCCGCGGGCGGCGGCGCGGATGGTGGAGGAGGCGCACGGCGAGGTGAAGACGGCGTTGCAGGAGCTGCGGGACCTGGCGCGCGGCATCCACCCGGCGGTGCTGACCGACCGGGGGCTCGACGCGGCGCTGTCGGCGGTGGCGTCGCGGTGCACGGTGCCGGTGCGGGTGGAGGTCGAGCTGCCGGCGCGGCCGGCGCCGGCGATCGAGGGGATCGCGTACTTCACGGTGTGCGAGCTGTTGCAGAACGTCAGCAAGCACAGTGGGGCCCGGCGGGCGGTCGTGGATGTGTGGCGGGTGGCGGACCGGTTGATGGTGCAGGTGGAGGACGACGGGGTGGGCGGGGCCGACGCGGGGGCGGGGTCGGGGCTCGCGGGGCTGGCGGAGCGGCTGGACGCGGTCGACGGGATCCTGGTGGTGGACTCCCCCGTGGGCGGGCCCACGAGGGTGACGGCGGAGTTGCCCTGGCGGGCTTGAGGGTTCCCCCCTGCGGGGGCGGGATGGTTTTTCTCGCCCCCGCCGCCTTTACCCTTCCCGTCCTGTCGGGGCTCCGCCCCTTCGGCCCCGGGCGTGCGGGTGGGCGGGTGGTCGCTCGCGCGGTTTCCCGCGCCCCTGACGGGGCGCCCCCGCGCGCCCCCGACCCCTGCGATGCTTGTGCTGTCCACAGCACAGGCAGCACAGGGGGTACATCGTCGTGGAGGACAGGGTGCGGGTCGTGATCGCGGAGGATTCCGTGTTGTTGCGGGAAGGGCTGACCCGGCTGCTCACCGACCGGGGGCACGACGTCGTCGCCGGGGTCGGCGACGGGGACGCGCTGATCAAGACGATCACCGAGCTGTCCGCCGACGGAGCGCTGCCGGACGTCGTCGTCGCCGATGTGCGGATGCCGCCCACCCACACCGACGAGGGTGTGCGCGCCGCCGTCGAGCTGCGGCGCAGGCACCCCGGGCTCGGCGTCCTGGTGCTGTCGCAGTACGTCGAGGAGCGTTACGCCACCGAACTGCTGGCCGATTCCAGCCGGGGCGTCGGCTATCTGCTCAAGGACCGCGTCGCCGAGGTCCGCGAGTTCGTGGACGCCGTGGTCCGGGTGGCGCGCGGCGGTACCGCCCTGGACCCCGAGGTGGTCGCGCAGTTGCTGGGCCGCAGCCGCAAGCAGGACGTGCTCGCGGGGCTCACCCCGAGGGAGCGGGAGGTGCTGGGGCTGATGGCGGAGGGGCGGACCAACTCCGCGGTCGCGCGGCAGCTGGTGGTGAGCGACGGCGCCGTCGAGAAGCACGTCAGCAACATCTTCCTGAAGCTGGGGCTGTCCCCGAGTGACGGGGATCACCGTCGCGTCCTGGCCGTGCTGACCTATTTGAATTCCTAGACTGCGCGGGCATTCGCCGTTGACAATTTGTCAACAAGGGTGGTGTGCACGAGGCCATGCGGTCTCATTTCCCCGTCCATCATGCGAACGGTCGAGGGAAGGCCACCCTTACCGACGTAGGGTTGTGCCGGAAAGGTCGGCGGGACGACCGCTCCCGGCCAGCCGCCTCGAGGGAGGTCCAGTTCAGTGACCAGCAAGGTCAGCAGCACAACGGAACAGGCCGACGGGGCCGACGGGGCCCTCGTGGGAGGACAGCGCAAACCGGCGGGCACCAAGGACGTCCGCCGGCTCGACCGGGTGATCATCCGGTTCGCGGGCGACTCCGGTGACGGCATGCAGCTCACCGGCGACCGCTTCACCTCCGAGACCGCTTCGTTCGGCAACGACCTGTCGACCCTGCCGAACTTCCCCGCCGAGATCCGCGCCCCCGCAGGGACCCTGCCGGGCGTCTCGTCGTTCCAGCTGCACTTCGCCGACCACGACATCCTCACCCCGGGCGACGCGCCGAACGTCCTGGTGGCGATGAACCCGGCGGCGCTGAAGGCGAACGTGGGCGACCTGCCGCGCGGCGCGGAGATCATCGTCAACACGGACGAGTTCACCAAGCGCGCGATGCAGAAGGTCGGCTACGCCGTCTCCCCGCTGGAGGACGGCTCGCTGGACGGCTACCAGATCCACCCGGTGCCGCTGACCACGCTCACCGTGGAGGCGCTCAAGGAGTTCGGCCTCAGCCGCAAGGAGGCCGAGCGCAGCAAGAACATGTTCGCGCTGGGCCTGCTGTCGTGGATGTACCACCGGCCGACCGAGGGCACGGAGAAGTTCCTGCGGACGAAGTTCGCCAAGAAGCCGGACATCGCGGCGGCGAACATCGCCGCGTTCCGCGCGGGCTGGAACTTCGGCGAGACGACGGAGGACTTCGCCGTCTCCTACGAGGTGGCCCCGGCCGCGGCCGCGTTCCCGACCGGCACCTACCGGAACATCTCCGGCAACCTCGCCCTGTCCTACGGCCTGGTCGCCGCCTCGCGCCAGGCGGATCTGCCGCTGTACCTGGGCTCGTACCCGATCACCCCGGCCTCCGACATCCTGCACGAGCTCAGCAAGCACAAGAACTTCGGCGTGCGCACCTTCCAGGCCGAGGACGAGATCGCGGGCATCGGCGCGGCGCTGGGCGCGGCCTTCGGCGGCTCGCTCGCCGTGACCACGACCTCCGGTCCGGGTGTGGCGCTGAAGTCGGAGACGATCGGGCTCGCCGTCTCACTGGAACTGCCGCTGCTGATCGTCGACATCCAGCGCGGCGGCCCCTCCACCGGTCTGCCCACCAAGACCGAGCAGGCGGACCTGTTGCAGGCGATGTACGGCCGCAACGGCGAGGCACCGGTCCCCGTCGTCGCCCCGTGCACCCCGGCCGACTGCTTCGACGCGGCCCTGGAGGCGGCCCGCATCGCGCTGACCTACCGCACCCCGGTCTTCCTGCTCTCCGACGGCTACCTCGCCAACGGCTCCGAGCCGTGGCGCATCCCGGAGCCCGACGAGCTGCCCGACCTGCGGGTGCGGTTCGCGCAGGGCCCCAACCACACCCTGGACGACGGCACCGAGGCGTTCTGGCCGTACAAGCGCGACCCGGAGACCCTCGCCCGTCCCTGGGCCGTCCCCGGCACGCCCGGCCTCGAACACCGCATCGGCGGCATCGAGAAGCAGGACGGCACCGGCAACATCTCCTACGACCCGGCCAACCACGACTTCATGGTCCGCACCCGGCAGGCCAAGGTCGACGGCGTCGAGGTCGCCGACCTGGAGGTGGACGACCCGAGCGGCGCCGCCCGCACCCTGGTGCTCGGCTGGGGCTCGACGTACGGGCCGATCACGGCGGCGGTACGGCGGCTGCGCATGGCCGGCGAGCACATCGCCCAGGCCCATCTGCGCCACCTCAACCCCTTCCCGAAAAACCTGGGCGCGGTGCTCGGGGCGTACGACAAGGTGGTGATCCCCGAGATGAACCTCGGCCAGCTCGCCACCCTGATCCGGGCGAAGTACCTGGTGGACGCCCACTCGTACAACCAGGTCAACGGCATGCCGTTCAAGGCCGAACAGCTCGCCACGGCTCTGAAGGAGGCCATCGATGGCTGAGACGACGACGGAGAGCACCGCCAGGCCGGGGGGCGGGGCCGCGGGTGGTTCCGTGAGCGGGGCCGCGGGCGGTTCCGCGGGTGGGGCGTTCGAGGCGCTGTCCCTGGTGCCGAAGGCCGCCGCCAAGCAGTCGATGAAGGACTTCAAGTCCGACCAGGAGGTCCGCTGGTGCCCGGGGTGCGGGGACTACGCGATCCTCGCCGCCGTGCAGGGCTTCATGCCGGAGCTGGGCGTGGCGAAGGAGAACATCGTCTTCGTCTCCGGCATCGGCTGCTCCTCCCGTTTCCCGTACTACATGAACACCTACGGGATGCACTCGATCCACGGCCGCGCCCCGGCCATCGCCACCGGGCTCGCGACCTCGCGGCGGGACCTGTCGGTGTGGGTCGTCACCGGTGACGGCGACGCCCTGTCCATCGGCGGCAACCACCTCATCCACGCGCTGCGCCGCAATGTGAACCTCAAGATCCTGCTGTTCAACAACCGGATCTACGGGCTCACCAAGGGCCAGTACTCGCCGACCTCCGAGATCGGCAAGATCACCAAGTCGACGCCGATGGGCTCGCTCGACGTGCCCTTCAACCCGGTCTCGCTCGCGCTCGGCGCGGAGGCGTCCTTCGTCGCCCGCACGGTGGACTCCGACCGCAAGCACCTCACCGAGGTGCTGCGCCAGGCGGCCGCCCACCCGGGCACCGCGCTGGTGGAGATCTACCAGAACTGCAACATCTTCAACGACGGCGCGTTCGAGCCGCTGAAGGACAAGCAGCAGGCCGAGGAGGCCGTGATCCGGCTGGAGCACGGGCAGCCGATCCGGTTCGGGGGTGGGGGCACCTCCCGCTCGAGCGAAGCCGAGAGTGGGGGAGGCGGCAAGGGTGTCGTACGGGATCCCGCGACCGGGGATCTGCACGTGGTCGAGGTGACGCCGGAGAACGAGTCGCGGGTGCTGGTGCACGACGCGCACTCCGCCTCGCCGACGACGGCGTTCGCGCTGTCGCGGCTCGCCGACCCGGAGACGCTGCACCGGACCCCGATCGGGGTGTTCCGCTCGGTGGACCGCCCGGTCTACGACACGCTCATGGCCGAGCAGCTCGACACGGCCGTCGAGCAGCACGGCAAGGGCGACCTGGCGGCGCTGCTGGCCGGCGGCGACACATGGACGGTGGTCGGCTGAGCCGGCCGCCGGCCTTTCCGGTACTTGCCTCAGGAGGCCCGGGCCGCGATCGCGGCCCGGGCTTCGTCGTGTGCGGCTCGGGTCTCGTCGGACGGGACGGCGGGCGGCTCGTCGCGCGCCTTGTCGTGCGCCGCGCGCGCCTCGTCGTACGTGGTGCGGGCGCGTTGTACGTCGTCCATGCGCCGCTTCGACCACAGGGCGAGCGCGCGTACCTGCTCCGCCGCCTCGCGGCCCAGGTCCGTCAGCCAGTAGTCGACGCGGGGCGGGATCACCGGCTTGGCGTCCCGGTGGACCAGGCCGTCGCGCTCCAGGGTCTGCAACGTCTGCGCGAGCATCTTCTCGCTGACGGCCCGGCCGCCGGCCCCGTTCACCTCGCGGCGCAGCTCGCCGAAGCGGTAGGGGCGGTCCAGCAGCGCGGTGAGCACGAGGACGGCCCAGCGACTGGTCACGTGTTCCAGGACGAGGCGGTGGGGGCACATCGCCTCACCCACGGCATCCACCCTGTGCGTTCCGCCCGTTGCCCTGCTCGCTGCCATACCGCAACCGTACCCCGACACCAGTACCTTACTTCAAAGTGGGTACTGTCTTTTGGTTAGTGCAGCTCCTAGGGTGAGTGGTGCCAGCGAAGACCCGCACACCCCACAGGAGAGCACCCCACCATGAGCATCGTCGTCACCGGAGCCACCGGACACCTCGGCCGGCACGTCGTGGAGCAGCTGCTGGAGAAGGTTCCGGCAGACCAGGTCACCGCCGTCGTGCGCGACGAGTCCCGGGCCGCCGACCTGGCGGCGCGCGGCGTACGCCTGGCCGTCGCCGACTACAACGCGCCCGAGACCTTCGACGGCCTGTTCTCGGCCGGCGACAAGGTGCTGCTGATCTCCGGCAACGAGTTCGCCAAGGGCCGGGTCCAGCAGCACACGGTCGTCATCGAGGCCGCCCGCGCCGCCGGGGTCGCCCTGCTCGCCTACACCAGCGCCCCGGACAGCCTGAAGGCCTCGCTCGCCGACGACCACCGGGCCACCGAGCAGGTGCTGCTGACCTCCGGTGTGCCGTACGCGCTGCTGCGCAACGGCTGGTACCACGAGAACTACACCGAGCAGCTCGCCCCCGTCCTGGAGCACGGCGCGGTCGTCCAGGCGGCGGGCGACGGCCGGCTCTCCTCGGCCTCGCGCGCCGACTACGCGGCCGCCGCGGTGGCGGTGCTGACCGGCGAGGGCCACGAGAACAAGACGTACGAGCTGGGCGGCGACGAGGCGTGGGGCTTCGCCGAGTTCGCGGCCGAGGTGGGCCGGCAGACCGGCAAGGAGATCCGCTACACCCCCGTCTCCACCGAGGAGTACACGGGCATCCTGACCGGCGCCGGGGTCCCCGAGCCCTTCGCCGTGATGCTGGCGGGGGTGGACGCCGCCATCGCCAAGGGCGAGCTGGTGGTCTCGACCGGCGATCTGTCCCGGCTGGCCGGCCGTCCGACCACGCCGCTGGCCGACGCGATCGCGGTGGCGCTCAAGGGCTGAACCGCGGCGCCGTGAGGTGTCCTCCGACGGTTCGGGGACGGCCTCCGACGCCGACGGTTCCGCGGTGACCTCCGCTGCTTCCGGGGAGACCCCCGCCTGTCATGACCGTATGCCGATACGGGCATGACAGGCGGGGGTTTCCGGCGTTACCTTGCGAAAGGGTCGTACGAGGCGGCCGTACCGAACAGTCGTGCGGAGCAGCGCGCGAGAGGAGGCGCCGGTGGCCGGGCAGGCGACCAAGGGATCGACGGGGGCCGGCGGCGAATCGCGCGCGGGCCTCCTCAACGGCTTCGCCGCGTACGGCATGTGGGGCCTCGTCCCCCTGTTCTGGCCGCTGCTGAAGCCGGCCGGCGCGGTGGAGATCCTCGCCCACCGCATGGTCTGGTCGCTCGGGATCGTCGGGGTGGCGCTGCTCGTGCTGCGCCGCTGGGCGTGGGCGGGCGAGCTGCTGCGGTCGCCGAAGCGGCTGGGTCTCGTCACGGTCGCCGCCGCCGTCATCACCGTCAACTGGGGCGTCTACATCTGGGCGGTGAACTCCGGGCACGTCGTCGAGGCCTCGCTCGGCTACTTCATCAACCCGCTGGTCACCATCGCGATGGGCGTGCTGCTGCTGAAGGAGCGGCTGCGGCCCGCGCAGTGGGCGGCGGTCGGGACGGGCGTCCTCGCGGTGGTCGTCCTCACCGTCGGCTACGGCCGGCCGCCGTGGATCTCGCTCTGCCTCGCCTTCTCGTTCGCCACGTACGGGCTGGTGAAGAAGAAGGTCAACCTCGGCGGCATCGAGTCGCTGGCCGCGGAGACCGCCGTGCAGTTCCTGCCGGCGCTCGCCTACCTGGTGTGGCTGGGCGCGCACGGCGGTTCGACGTTCGTCTCGCACGGCCCCGGGCACGCCGCGCTGCTCGCCGCGGCCGGTCTGGTGACCGCGCTGCCGCTGGTGTGCTTCGGCGCCGCCGCGATCCGCGTGCCGCTGTCGACGCTGGGGCTGTTGCAGTACCTGACGCCGGTCTTCCAGTTCCTGCTGGGCATCCTCTACTTCCACGAGGAGATGCCGCCGGAGCGGTGGGCGGGGTTCGCCCTGGTCTGGGTGGCCCTGGTCGTCCTGACCTGGGACGCGCTGCGCACGGCCCGCCGAACGGCCCTGCGGCACCGGGCGACACGGGTTGCCTCCGGCGGTCCCACGGCCCCCGGGTCCCCGGAGCCGGCCCTCCGGGCGGAGCCCGCGACCCACCCGGAGGACGCCGAGGGAGCCCCGAGCCGCTGAGCGCGGCGAGGCGAAGCGAAGGCGAAGCGAAGGCGAAGCGAAGGCGAACGGCAGCGACACCGCCGGCCACGGCTCCGCCGGGCGGCTTCCGGCGAACGGCTTCCGGGCGAACGGCTTCCGACGAGAGGCTTACGGCGGGAGGCGGCTCCGGGCCGGACTCCCGGCCCGGGGCGGCCTCCCGATCCGGGGCGGCCTCCCGGTCCGGGGCGGCCTCCCGGTCCGGGTTGCTTTCCCGGTACGGGTTGCTTTCCCGGTACGGGTTGCTTTTCCGGCCCCGGGACGACCTCCCAGCCCGGGCACGCCGCACCCGGCCCACCGCTTCTCACCCAGCGCGCGGGAGCCGCGGCTCGGCGCGAGGTTTCCGCCCCACGATCCGGGAGCCGGGCAACCTCCCAGCCTGCGACCCGCCACACCCAGGAACGCCGGGTCTCACCCAGCGCGCGGGAGCCGCGGCCCGACGCAAGGTTTCCGGCGCACGAGCCGGGAGCGGGCAGCCTCCCGGCCTCCGGCCCGCCGCACCCAGGAACGCCGCATCTCACCCAGCGCGCCGGAAGGACCGCCTGACGCCGAGGCTTCCGCCGCACGAGCCAGCGGCCGGGCAACCTCCCAGCCTCCAACCGTCGCGCCCAGGGGCGCCGGGTCTCACCCCGCGCGCCGGAACGGCGGCCCAGCGCGAGGCTTCCGCCGCACGAGATGGGAGCGGGCAGCCTCCCGGCCTCCGGCCCGCCGCACCCGGGGACGCCGGGCCCCACCCAGCACGCCGGAACGGCAGCCCAGCGCGAGTCTTCCGCCGCACGAGCCAGCGGCCGGGCAACCTCCCAGCCTCCAGCCCGCCGCGCCCGGGGGCGCCGGGCCTCACCCCGCTCGCCGGAACGGCAACCCAGCGGGCGGCACTCGCCGCACGAGCCGGGGCGTCGCGCTCCGGCTAGCGCTCCTCGTCGAGCGCGCGGGCGCGTTCGGCGAGGCGGGTCATGCGGTTGCGGGCCGACTCGAGCTGCTCCAGGTCGTCGGCGGCGGGGCCCTCGTGCGCGGCGAGTTCGGTCCACGTGCCGATCAGGTCGCGGCCCAGGTGCAGTCCCTGGAGCGGGTCGCGCACCGCGCGCCAGGCGGCGGCCGCGCTCTGCACGTTGCCGTACGCGGCGCGTGCGTCGTGCAGGCGGTGGTGGAGCCGGGCGAGGTCGAGGGAGAGGTGGAACGAGCGGAGCGGGTCCCCGGCCAGATAGGCGATGTACGCGGTGAGTTCGCGCAGCCGCAGCACCTCCGGGTGCTCGGTGCCGTGCGTCTCCGTGGCCTCCGCGACCGTCTCCTCGGCGAGCGCCGCCGCCTCGTCGACACGGCCCTGCCGCACCGCCTCGCCGATCCGCGCCATGGGGGCCGCGAACGGCCCGTCGGAGGCGCTCGGCGGGTTTCCGGGATCGGGCTCCAGCACCACGTCGACGACGGAGTCGAACTCCCGCACGGGCGGTTCCTTGACCTCCTCCACGGGGACGGTGCGCGGCGCGGGGGTGGGCTTCCAGGCCGGGGCGGAGAACTCCGGGTCGGATGCGGGGTCGGGGGTGACGGGAGCGGGCTTCGGCGCGGGGGCAGCCGGCGCGGCAGCCGAGGTCGGCTCCGGAGCCGGAGCCGGAGCCGGAGCAGGAGCCGGGTTCGGGGCCGACGTGACCGGTGGGGGACCGAACTCCCCCCGCGGGGGCTGAACCGTGCCCGGCACCGGGGGCTGCGGGCTGCTCGCGGGGGCGACGGGCCCCGCGGACAGGTCCTGGGCGAGCCCCGAGGCGGTGGTCGTGATCAGCGGCGCCTGCTCGGGGACCGCCCGCAGCATGAAGGTCGCCACGGTGTGCCCGGCGGACGCCGCCTCCGACCGGGCCTCCTCGGCGCGCCCGTCCTCGTCCTGCCGCGCGCCGTCGGCCGGCCCCTGGGCCGCCACCGCCGGTTCGGCGGGCGCGATCGCGGGCGCGATCGCGGGCGCCGCCGCGGCGGCCGGCGCACTCGCCGCCCGATCCCGCACCGCCCGTTCCTCCACCGCCCGCAGCGCGTGCGTCGCCTTGTCGCGCCGGGGTCCCGGCGCGGTCACCGGCGCCGGGGCGGGCGCAGACGCCGGGGCGGGCGCCGGCACCACGGCCGCGAACCGCTCCGGCTGACCCGCGTACGTGCTCGAACCGTCCACGTGGATCCGCAGCGGGATCACGTACCCGATGCGTTCGTCGTGGACCGTCGCCAGAACGGGATGCCCGGTGGCGAGGGTGAGGCGGTGCAGATGGTTGAGGACGGCCTCCTGGACCGACTCCCCCGTACCCGCGACGACCGGCATGCCGCCGACCGTCGCGCCCCCGCCCGGCACCGGCTCCCGCTGCGTCGGCACCCGGACCTCGATCGGGGTCACCGCGGCGCCGTTGCGCCCCGTGGACACGGCCCCCGCTGTGGAGCGGCTCCGCTTGTGTTCGCGGTGGAGTCGAGACATCGTTCCTCACTCGGGTCGTTCGGCGGCGGAGCGGGAGGGGGATCGTGAAGACTGCCGGGAACCGTACGCTCCCTCGGCTCCAAGATCCTCATTCGCGTACGGTGTTGAGTCTCGCGCTTGTTTTCCGTGCCTGGCGTCACCGGGACGTGACATTTTCGTCCCAAGAACTCGTGCCCGATTCCGGGCGCCCCGCACCGCCGTGCGGATCCACCGGCCCGACGAGGAGGAGGCAGTCGATGCAGCCCAACGCAGGGCAGGGACCCGGCGGTCCGGGAGCCACCGGGCAGGCACCCGGCGGGCCGGACATCTGGCTGCGCGGGCCGGTGACCGCCGCGTCCCCGCAGCGGCCCGGCGTGCCGCCCGCGACGGCCGGCCCCCGGCGGTTCAGCTGGGTGGCGACGCACGGCGGAGCCGGTACCACCACGCTCGCCGCGGTCTTCGGCGGTCACGACACCGGCCGCGCCTGGCCCCGCCCCGACCACGGCGAACCCCCCTCCGTCCTCCTCGTCGGCCGTACGCACGCCACGGGGCTGGACGCCGTGACGAACACCCTCGACATCTTCCGCCGCGGCGACGCCCCGCCCGGTCTCGACCTCGACGCCGTCGTCCTCGTCGCCGACGCGCCGGGCCGGCTCCCGCGCCCGCTCGCCCAGCGGGTCAAAGCGATCGACGCGGTGATCGACGTCTACCGCGTGCCGTGGGTGACGGCCTGGCGCACCAACGACCTGACCGGCCGCCCGCCACGCGAATGCGACCCCCTCGCCCGCCTCACCGGCCACAACGGCCCGCTCACCACCCCCCGCTGACCGGCCGCACCCCCACGGCCGGTGGAAGGCCGTGAGCGGGGGGAGCTGCCCAGGGGTGCGCTGCTCAGGGGTGCTCCGGAAATGCCCCGGTCTGCCGCAGGAACCCCAGCGCGTCCGCGACCGACCAGTGCTCGACCTGCTGTCCGTCCCGGTACCGGACGAGGTCCATCACCTCGAACGCGAACGGTCTGCCCGAGGGCGCGATGCCGGACCATTCACCGGTGTGACGCCCGCGGAACACCTTGTGCGTCGCCACCAGGTCCCCCTCGCCGACGCAACTCCTCACCTCGACACGGAAGTCCGAGAAGGCCGCGTGCAGCCGCGTGACCGCGGTGCGGACACCCTCCCGGTCGTCGCCCTGCCCGGGCTCCGCGCTGTGATTGCGGAAGGACGGACTGATGAGTTCGTCGATGAGTTCGAGACGTGCCCCGTTCTGCACCTCTTCGACGAAGCGGCGCATGCGCCCGGTGTTGCGCTCGTCCTTGTCCATGTGCCGGTACTCCTGGAATCCGTGGCTGCTCGGCCCGCGTCCGTCACCCGCGTCCTTCACCCGCGGCCGTCTCGGCGGCGGAGGCGCGGCGCGGACCATCCGGTTGACGCCTCCGACTCAACCAGTCCGCCGAGGCACGACCAACACCCCTGAGACCTCGCTCCCATACCCTCGAGGTATGGATTCGCGCGAGCTGGCCTACTTCGTCGCGGTGGCCGAGGAACGGAACTTCAGCCGTGCCGCCGACCGGCTCGGCATCTCCCAGCCCTCGCTGTCCCGCGCGATGCAGCGGCTCGAACACCGGCTCGGCGTCCGCCTGCTGGACCGCACCAGCCGTCACGTCCTCCTGACCCGCCCCGGCGCGGCCCTTCTCGACGAGGGACGCCGGGCCCTCGCCGCCCTGACCGCGGCGGAGAACGCGGCCCGGCGGGCCGGACACGGCTCCCGCCGCCTCACCGTCGCGCTGAAGCCGGGCGGCGACGGCGGACTGCTGCCCTCCGTCCTCGACCGTTTCGCCGGCTCCCCCGACGCCGTCGACGTCGAGGTGCTCCTCTGCGGGATCGGCGAGGAGACGACACTGCTGCGCGACGGCACGGCCGACCTCGCCCTGCTGCGGCTGCCCAGGGACGACCTCGCCGGCCTGGACACCGAGGAACTGCTGACCGAGCGCGAGGTGGCTGTCCTCCCCCGCACCCACCGGCTCTCCGACGCCTCCTCCCTGCGCATGTCCGATCTCGTCGGCGAGGTCTTCCCGCGGTGGTCCGCACGGTCGCCCGGCACGGGGCCGCTCATCACGGACACCGGTCAGATCGCCGAGCTGATCGCCCTGGGCCGCATGATCGCCCTGCTGCCGGAGCCGGTCGCGCGCCGGCTCGGCCACGGCCTGATCAGCGTGCCCGTCGAGAACCGCCGCACCACGCTCCTCGCCGCCTGGCTCGCGGACCGGAGCGACCGGCACCTCGCCGCCCTCCTCTACACGGCCGTGGCCGTCGCCGCGACCCACCCGGCCGCCCCGAAACCCGGCCCGCGTGTCACCGACGTCCCGGGACAGCACAGCTAGGCCGTGATGTCCTTCGCCGTGAAGCGGGCCCAGGCGGCCGAGCCGAAGACCGCGCCGTAGAGGGCCTGGAGGCCGAGGTTGTGGAGGAGGTCGTCCCAGTAGACGGGGTCCCGCATCAGGTCCGCGAAGGACAGCCAGTAGTGGGAGAAGAGGTACGGCTGTATCGCGTGGAGCTGGGGTATCTGGTCGAGGATCTGCACGGTGATCAGCAGCCCGACCGTCGTCGCCATCGCCGCGATGCCGCTGTTGGTGAGGGTGGAGACGAACAGGCCGAGGGCGGCCACACCGATCAGTGAGGCGGCGACGAAAAGTGCGATGAGCAGTGCCCGCACGAGTCCGTCGCCGAAACTTATCCGGGTGCCGGAGATGGTGGTCAGCTCGCCCAGCGGGAACAGCAGCGCGCCGACCGCGAGCGCCGAGAGGGCCACGACCAGGGTGGCGGCCAGGCAGAACGCCAGGACCGTCGCGTACTTGGTGAGCAGCAGCCGGGTGCGGCCGGCCGGGGCGACCAGGAGGTAGCGCAGGGTGCCGGCGTTCGCCTCGCCGGCGAGGGCGTCGCCCGCGACGACGCCGACGGCCATCGGCAGGAAGAAGGGGAGCGTCGCGGCGAGCGCGGTGAAGACCAGGAACAGGCCGTTGTTGGTGATCTGCGCGAGGAACGCCGGGCCGCCCCCGCCCGTGCCGGAGCCGTCGCTCGTCTCGATCTTCACGGCGACCCCGACGAGCACCGGCACCGCGACCAGCACACCCAGCAGGGCGCGCGTGCGCCAGCGGCGGAAGGTGATGCCCAGCTCGCTGCGGAACAGCCCGAGGGACCACAGCGGGCTCGGCCGCCCCATCGGAGCGGAGACGGCGGCACCCCGTACCGGCGCGGCCTCCGGCGCCGCCGGGTCCGTCGTCTCAGCCCGCGACATCGAAGCCCTCCCCCGTCAGTGCCACGAACGCGTCCTCCAGCGAGGCCCGTTCCACGGCGAAGCCCCGCACGCGCACTCCGGCCGCCACCAAGGCGGCGTTGAGGTCGGCGAGTTCGCCCTCCGGCGGCTCCCCGGTGACCCGGTCCTCGGCCAGTACGACGTCGTCCACGCCCTGTTCCTTCAGTACCCGGGCCGCGTCCGCCGGGTCCGGGGTGGTCACCAGCAGCCGTCCCCGCGCGCCCGCCGCCAGCTCGGCCACCGGGCCCTGGGTGAGGAGCCGCCCCCGGGCCATCACGGCCACGTGGGTGCAGACCTGCTCGATCTCGTCCAGCAGATGGGAGGAGAGGAAGACGGTGGTGCCGTCGGAGGCCAACTCCCTGACCAGGGTGCGGATCTCGCGCATGCCCTGGGGGTCGAGGCCGTTGGTCGGCTCGTCCAGGACGAGCAGCCGGCGCGGCTGGAGCAGGGCCGCGGCGAGGCCCAGCCGCTGCTTCATGCCGAGCGAGTACGCCCTCGCCTTCTTCCCGGCGGCCGCGGTCAGCCCGACCCGGTCGAGGGCGGCCCCGACCCGGGCCCGCCGGGTGCGCGGATCGGCGGTGGGGTCGGCGGCGTCGTACCGCAGGAGGTTGTCGCGCCCGGAGAGGAATCCGTACAGCGCCGGGCCCTCGATGAGCGCGCCGACGTGCGGGAGCACGGCGCGGCCCGCGCGGGGCATGGGCCGGCCGAGCACGTGCGCCGTGCCGGAGGTCGGCTCGATGAGGCCCATCAGCATCCGGATCGTCGTCGTCTTGCCGGAGCCGTTGGGTCCGAGGAAGCCGAAGACGCTGCCCGCCGGGACGGTCAGGTCGAGACCGTCCACGGCGAGCTGCCCGCCGCGGTACCGCTTGGTGAGCGCACGGGTAGCGATGACCGCGCCCGCACCGGCGGAGACCGCCGCGTCGTCGGCCTCCGCCGGCTGCCCCTCCGCGGTGGACGGTTGCTCCATGCGCTCCCCCCACTCGTGCCGTACGGTCCGCCCGGGCGGACCCCGTTCCTACTTGGCGGCGTCGGCCGCCTTCACCAGCGCGTCCTTCGTGACCGCGCCCGCGTAGACCCTGCCGTCGTCGGTGATCAGCGCGTTGACCAGGCGGGTGGAGAAGACCGTGCCGGAGCCGAACTTGCCCGTCACCTTGTCCCCGAAGGAGCCCAGAAGGCCGGAGACCGTGCTGTCGTCGGCCGAATCCGAGCCGTGCGAGGAGTCCGAGGGCATGCTCTCGTCGCCGCCGAACTCGGCTATCGCCGTCCAGCCCTCGCCGATCGTCCTGGCCCCCTGCGTGCTGGTGAGGGCGCCGAGTCCGGGCAGGGCGCCGCCCATCGCGCCGCCCGGGGCCCTGCGGGACTCCTGCTTCGCGGCGTCGTCCTCCTCGGTGACCTTCGTGCCCTTGGGCGGGGTGAAGTCGAACGTCGAGGCGGCCGGCCGGTCGAAGCTCACCTTGGTGAAGCCCGCGTCCACCACGGCCGCGCCGCCCGAGGAGGGGGTGAGCGTGAACTTCAGCGGCAGCCCCGTCCGCGCGTCCACCGCGATGCTGATCGCGCCCACCGTCGAACCGGACTTCTCCGGCTTGACCAGCAGCTTGTAGGCGTCCCGGCCGGCGACCCGGGCGGTGCCGTCGACCGTGACGGACGTCGTGCCGTCGGCGGCCTTGAGGACCTGCTCGGCGAGGTCCTTGGGAGTGACGGACGTGTCGTCGGACCCGGCGCGGTGGTGCTTGCCGCCGTTCTTCCCGCTCTTCCCGTCCTTCGCGCCGCCCGGCTCCTCGGCGTGGTAGGCCTGGTTGGAGGCGCTGTCGTACGCCCACACCTCGTCGCCGTTGTGGATGACGCTGTACTCGGCGGCCTTCTCGACGATGGACAGCTTGTGCCTGTCCGGGCCGTCCACGGCCACGCGCAGGGTGTGCGTGCCGCTCGCCAGCTCCGTCAGCTTCGAGGAGGGGTCGGCGGTGGAGCCACCACCCTGCGGCGAGGCGCCGGAGAGCAGGCCGCTCTCCAGGCCGCCCAGGTCCGGCAGGCCCAGGTCGGTGGTGATCTTGACCGTGCCGGAGAGCTGGTCCACGTCCGACGCGGCGATCTTCTCGAGGAGCTTCTGCGCGCTGATCTTCGGCAGGTGGGGGTCACCGGAGTCGGCGAGCGCCGGGACGAGCCCGATCGTCGCCGCCGCCACCCCCACCACCGCGACCGGCACGACGTACCGCGTGGCCCTGCGCCGCGCCCCGCCCGCGTCGCCGGCGCTGCCGCCCGGGTGCTCGCCCGGGCTCCCACCGGGAGTGATGTCGTCGGTTCCGTACGGTGCCATGTGTGCCTTACCTCCGTCGTCGGCGGCGGCGTGCCGTGCTCGCGCTCCCCTCGGCGCGTTCCCCTCGGCTCTCGGTTCGCGCTCGAGCCGGGACTTCCCACCCCGTGCCGCCATTGTCACCCGAAGTCCGGGGAGGTGGTCCTCTCCATATGACCAAAAAGTCCGCGACGAGGCGTCAACCCCCGGGTCCAACTCCGCGTACTCCTGCGGTATGACGCGAGGGTGGAGAACGTCCACCCACCCGTAGGGGAAGACGGGGTCGACGAGGGCGGCGAGGGTGGAGAGCGTCCACCCACCCGTAGGGAAAGAGGGGGTCGACGAGGGCGGCGAGGGCCCGGCGTCACCCGGCCCGGTGCACCACGAGTTCGCACATCTCCGTGAGCGCCTTCTTCGCCGCGCAGTCCGGCAGCGGGGCCAGCGCGGAGCGCGCCTCCTCCGCGTACCGCACCGTGTCCCGCCGCGCCTGTTCGAGCGCCGGGTGCCCGCGCAGCAGCTCCAGCGCCTCGGTGAGCCGGGCGTCGTCGCTCAGGTCGGAGTCGAGCAGCGCGCACAGGGCCGCGTCCTCCGGCAGCCCGAGCCGCTCGGCCTGCTCGCGCAGCCGCAGCACCGGCAGCGTGGGGATGCCCTCGCGCAGGTCGGTGCCCGGCGTCTTGCCGGACTCGCGGGAGTCGGAGGCGATGTCGAGGACGTCGTCGGCGAGCTGGAAGGCGACGCCGAGCCGCTCCCCGTACTGCGTCAGCACGTCCACGACCGTCTCGTCGGCGCCGGACATCATCGCGCCGAACCGGCAGGCCACCGCGACCAGCGAGCCGGTCTTGCCGGCCAGCACGTCGAGGTAGTGGTCGACCGGGTCCCGGCCGTCGCGCGGCCCGGCGGTCTCCAGGATCTGCCCGGTGACCAGCCGTTCGAACGCCTCCGCCTGGATGCGGACCGCCTCGGGGCCGAGGTCGGCCAGCATGTGGGAGGCGCGGGAGAAGAGGAAGTCGCCGGTGAGGACCGCGACCGAGTTGCCCCAGCGGGTGTTCGCGCTGTCCACCCCGCGCCGCACCTCGGCCTCGTCCATGACGTCGTCGTGGTAGAGCGTGGCGAGGTGGGTGAGCTCGACGACGACCGCCGAGGGCACGATCCCCGGCGCGTACGGGTCGCCGAACTGCGCCGCCAGCATCACCAGCAGCGGCCGGAACCGCTTCCCGCCCGCGCGGACGAGGTGCTGGGCGGCCTCCGTGATGAAGGGGACCTCGCTCTTGGTGGCGCCGAGCAGGCCCTCCTCGACAGCCGTCAGACCGACCTGGACATCGGCTTCCAGAGCCTGGTCCCGCACGCTCAGCCCGAATGGCCCGACGACGGTCACGAGGGGTCTCCTGTCTGCTGGTGTCTGGTGACGGTTACACGGTTTGTCGATAGGTCGCTGCCCTCACTCAAGTCAGCGTATCCGGTCATGTTTCGATCACCACGAGCGCCCATGGTTCCAGGCCGGGACGTATCGGATCAGAGACGGCATGTTCGTGATCGGGTGATACGCGCAGTTATTTAGTGACACACGCATGATCACACCACGGCACTTCCTCGGCGGATCCCGTCGGCGCCACCCGGACGACACCGGGACATCTCGCGCGGCCGACTTGCGGAATATTGAACCTTTCCGCACCATACGCCCGGCTCGTCCGGCCAGTGAGTTGGGTCACGCGCCACCCCCGTCGGCCGCGGACAACCGGAAGCACGCATTCCCCTTACCAGGGTGCCCAGTTGAGCTCCACGCCGCACAAAGGATCAACAGCCCAAAACGCCCACCACAAGATCAACCGGGGAGAACCACGTTTTCGTCACTTGTTCCTCACAGGTTCTCTCGCATAGCTTCCTCCCCGATCCGGACGGAACGCCGAGTCCTGCCGCCGCCCGGAACACCCATTCACCCATCTCGCACGGCAGGAGCGGGGGACCCAGGTAAGTCGCCGGTCCGGGGCAAGTCCCGGACCGGCTAGGGGTGAAGCCGGATGCGCGCTCGCGTGCGGGCCGGCCGGGCACCTCCCAGCCCGAACCCGACAGCTCACCTCGCAGGCGACGGAGAGGACATCCGCCATGCCCCGCTTCGCCCTGCCCGGCTTCCGCCTGCCCACCCGCGCCGTGATCGCCGCCGGCACCGGTGCCGCCGCCCTCGCCCTGCCGCTGTTCGGCGCGACCCAGGCGTCCGCCGCCACGACGACGACCGCGGCGACCACCACCGCGGCCACGACCACCTCGGCCGCCTACACCGACAACCTGGACGGCTGGATCCAGCAGTCCCTGGCGATCATGGCCCAGAACGGCATCCCCGGCAGCTACGACGGCATCCACCGCAACATCATGCGCGAGTCCTCGGGCAACCCGCTCGCCGTGAACAACTGGGACTCCAACGCCGCGGCGGGCACCCCGTCCAAGGGCCTGCTCCAGATCATCGACCCCACCTTCCTCGTCTACCACGTGCCCGGCACCGCGCTCGACCCGTTCGACCCGGTCGCCAACATCACCGCGTCCTGCAACTACGCGGCCGCGCGCTACGGCTCGATCGACAACGTGTACGGCGCGTACTGAGCCGGCCGACCCCCAGGGGCCCGGTTGCCCCCAGGGACCCGGCCGCCCGGGACGGGGGTCGTACGGGCTTCAGGCCCGGCCCGGGAAGAGGCGTTCGAGGACGACGGCGATGCCGTCGTCCTCGTTCGACGCCGTGACCTCGTCGGCGACCGCCTTGAGTTCGGGATGGGCGTTGGCCATGGCCACGCCGTGGGCCGCCCAGTCGAACATGGGGATGTCGTTGGGCATGTCCCCGAAGGCGAGAGTCTCGGCCGGGGACAGCCCCAGCCGCTCGGCCGCCAGCGCGAGCCCGGTCGCCTTCGTCACGCCGCATGGCTGGAGTTCGACGGTCCCCGGCCCCGACATGGTGACCGTGGCCAGTGAACCGACCGCTCCCCGGGCCGCCGCCGCCAGTTCGTCGTCGGAGAGGTAGGGGTGGCGCAGCAGCACCTTGCTGATCGGCTCGGCCCACAGGTCGTCGCGCCGGCCGACCCGTACGGCCGGCAGGGTGGGGTGCGGCATGAGGTAGCCGGGCTCGATCAGCGTCAGCCCGTCCGCGCCGTCCTGGTCGACGGCGGCGTACACCTCGCCGACCTCGGCCTCCACCTTGCCGAGCGCGGTCTCGGCCAGCTCGCGGTCCAGCGTGACGGACCACAGCAGCCGGTCCGCGCCGGCGTCGTACAACTGCGCGCCCTGCCCGCACACCGCGAGCCCCTGACCGCCCAGGTCCTCCAGGAGCGGGCGCACCCTCGGCGCCGGCCGCCCCGTCACCACCAGGTGTGTCGCCCCGGCCGCGGCCACCCGCGCGAGCGCGGCGAGGGACCGGTCGGAGAGCGTGTCGTCGCCGCGCAGCAGCGTTCCGTCCAGGTCAGTGGCGATGAGGGCATATGCGGTGGGTGCGGCCATGATCAGAGAATACGGATGTCACGCCCCACCGACCCGCCCCGAACCGGACGACGTCCGCTTTCTCGTGTGCAACGACCGGCCCGACAACGACAGTTGGCGCACGGCGCCTACGCCGTCCGCCAACACCCGCCCCGCGTACCGCCCGTCTCACGTCAACATCCGTCCCGCGCACTGCCCGCCGACCCGTCAACACACCTCCCGCGAACTGCCCGCCGGCCCGTCAACACCCATCGCGCACACTGCGCGCCGTCCCGCCCACACCCGCCCCGCCCACTGCGCGCCGTCCCGCCCGCACCCGCCCCGCCCACTGCCCATGGCGGGCGACTCGGCCGTAACGTGTGGCGCGACCACCGGGAACGCGTCCGCCCGCCACCAGCGGGAGCCGTGTCCCCGCCCGGCGCGCACGAAAGCGAGGCAGCACCGCATGCCCCCGTTCGACGTCCCCGAGGGCGACCCCTTCGGCCCGCACAATCTCCCCTACGGCGTGTTCACCCCGCCCGGCGGCACCGCGCGGACGGTCGGCGTCCGGCTCGGCGACCACGTGCTCGACGCGGGCGCGGCGGCCCTCGCCCTCGGCTCGCCGTACGCCTCGCTGCTCGCCCGGCCTACGCTGAACCCGCTGCTGGCCGCGGGCCGCACCGCCTGGTCCGACGTCCGGCGCGCGCTGACCGCGTGGGTCACCGTCCCCTCCCACCAGGAGGCGGTCGCCGGACTGCTGCACCCGCTGTCCGGGGTGCGGCTCCATCTGCCCTTCGAGGTCGCGGACTACGTCGACTTCTACTCCTCCGAGCACCACGCGCGGAACGTCGGGCAGATCTTCCGCCCGGACGCGGCCGACTCCCTCACCCCGAACTGGAAGCACCTGCCCATCGGTTACCACGGGCGTTCGGGCACGGTCGTGGTGTCCGGCACGGAGGTCGTACGGCCGTCCGGGCAGCGCAAGACGCCGACCGACGCCGAACCGGTGTTCGGTCCCTCGGTGCGGCTCGACATCGAGGCGGAGGTCGGCTTCGTCGTCGGGACGCCCTCACCGCTGGGCCGGCCCGTGCCGCTGGCCGCCTTCCGCGACCACGTGTTCGGGCTGTGCCTGCTCAACGACTGGTCGGCCCGGGACGTCCAGGCGTGGGAGTACGTGCCGCTCGGCCCGTTTCTCGGCAAGTCCTTCGCCACGTCGGTGTCGGCGTGGATCACCCCGCTCGACGCCCTGGAGGAGGCGCGGGTCGCCCCGCCGGAGCGTACGCACGCGCTGCTGCCGTACCTGGACGACTCCGGCTCCGACGAGGGGCCCGGCGGCTACGACCTGCGGCTGTCCGTCGCGGTCAACGGCCACGTGGTGTCCGAACCGCCGTTCGCCACGATGTACTGGACGGCCGCGCAGCAGCTCGCCCACATGACGGTGAACGGGGCCTCGCTGCGGACGGGCGACCTGTACGGGTCGGGGACGGTCAGCGGACCGGGGCCGCGTGAACGGGGCTCGCTGCTCGAACTGACCTGGAACGGCCGGGACCCGCTGGCACTGCCCGGGGGCGACCGTACGTTCCTCCAGGACGGCGACGAGGTCACGCTCACGGCATGGGCCCCCGGGCCGGACGGGGCCCGGGTGGGCCTCGGTGAGGTGTCGGGGCGGATCGTCCCGGGCGAACGGTAGGGCGCGGAACGCGGCGGGAGAGAGGGCCGGAAGAGGCCGTCACGGCGGCGGGGAGAGGCCGTCACGGCGGCGAGGAGAGGCCGTCCCGGTGGCGCATCTCACCCCCTCCCCCGCGAAACCCCAGGTCAGCCCGTGATCTGACGCTCCCCCACATGGCGCAACACTCCGGCAACACCCCATACCCCACTGTTTCAGTAGGGTTCCCCGCATGCCACCCACCGACCGCATCCGGGACCACGCCGGCCAGGGCGCGACCACCGTCGCCGCCCGCCGGCGCCGGCTGCGCGCGGACCGGGCGCGGCAGCTCGCCGACCTGCTGCGCCGGCAGATCCTGACCGGCGGCTTCCCCACCGGCTCCCTCCCCCACGAGGCCGCCCTCGGCACCGAGTACGCCGCCTCCCGCAACACCGTCCGCCAGGCCCTGGACCTGCTGCGCGCCGAGCGCCTGGTGGACCGGCTCCCCGGCGTCGGCACGGTCGTCGTGGCCCGCAAGTACCCGCACGGCCTCGACCGGCTGATGGGCCTCGCGGAAACCCTGCACGAACACGGCGACGTCACCAACGAGGTCCGCACCATGGGCCCCGCCGCGGCGCCCGCCCCGGTGGCCGAGCGGCTCCGCCTCCCGGCCGGCGCCGACGTCCTCTGCATCGAGCGCCTGCGCCGTCTGAACGGCCTTCCGCTCTCCCTCGACCTCACCTACGTCCCCCTCGACATCGGCACCTCCCTGCTCGGCGCCGACCTGGAGCACACCGACGTGTTCCGGCTCCTGGAGGCCGTGACCGGGCAGCCGCTCGGCCACGCCGACATCACCCTGGAGGCGGTGAACGCGGACGCCCACTCCGCCGCCGTGCTCCAGGCGCCGCGCGGCGCCGCCGTCCTGATGCTGGAGCGGCTGACCCACCTCGCCGACGGCCGCCCCGTCGACCTGGAGTTCATCCGCTTCCGCGGCGACCGCATCACCATGAGCGGCCAGCTGCGCCGCTCCCTGCATTAATCCCCCCTCCGCCCCTCCGCCTTCTCCGCCCCCCTTGCCCTCTCCATCCTCTCCATCCTCTTCGTCCTCTTCCGTCGTACGACCTCATCGGAGACAGCCATGGCCTTGGCGCCCCAGCGGGCCGACGTGCCCGTGACCATCGACGAGTCCAAGTGCATCGACGGCTGCACGCTCTGCGTGGACATGTGCCCGCTGGACTCCCTCGCCATCGACGAGAGCAACGGCAAGGCGTACATGCACGTCGACGAGTGCTGGTACTGCGGCCCGTGCGCGGCCCGGTGTCCCACCGGAGCCGTCACGGTCAACATGCCCTACCTGCTCCGCTGAACTCATCGACCCGCTCCGGCGAGAGGCCCGAACCCTCATGAAACCCAAGGCAGCCGCCGCGGCCGCCGTGCTCCTGCTGCCGCTCACCGCCTGCGGCGGCAACGCGGCGGCCGGGGACGGCTCCACGGTCACCGTCACCGTCGGCTACCAGTCCAAGACCATCAACACCGTCACCGCCGGCACACTGCTGCGCTCCCTCGGCTACTTTGAGAAGGAGCTGAACTCCCTCGGCGACGGCAAGCACTACAAGGTCCAGTGGCAGGACTACGCCACCGGCGCCCCGATCACCGCGCAGATGACCGCCGGGAAGATCGACATCGGCTCGATGGGCGACTTCCCGCTGCTGATCAACGCGGCCCGCGGCACGCAGCTCAACAAGCCGACCCGGCTGGTCTCCGTCACCGGCTACAACCTCCGCGGCGGCCTCAACACCATCGTCACCGACCCGGACTCGACGCTCGCCTCCCTGAAGGACCTCAAGGGCAAGAAGGTCTCCACCAGCATCGGCTCCGCCGCCGACGGCACACTCGTCCGCGCCCTGCAACGCGCCGGGATCGACCCGGACAAGGGCGTCGAGAAGCTCAACCAGCAGCCTGCGGTGGGTGCCTCGGCGCTCTCCTCGGGCAGCGTCGACGCCCTCTCGCAGTTCGTCGCCTGGCCCGGACTGCTCGCCTACCAGGGCAAGGCCAAGGCCCTGTACGACGGCGCCGAGCTGAACCTGCCCACCTTCCACGGCGTCACCGTCGTCAAGGATTTCGCCGAGCGGCGCCCCGCCGTCCTTCAGGCGTTCCTCAAGGCCCAGACGGAGGCGACCGACTACCTCGACGACCACCCGGTGGCCGCCGCCGAGAAGGTCGCCAAGGCCACCGGGCTGCCCGCCGAGGTCGTCTACCTCTACAACGGCGCCCACGGCATCGCCACCTTCGACCCCAGCGTCAAACCGCGGTTGATCTCCGCGCTGAAGCAGGACGTCTCGATCCTGAAGGCCGCCAAGCTGACCGGCGACATCGACGTGGACTCCTTCGTCGACGACTCCTATGTCAAGAAGGCCCTCGGCGCCTCCTACGCCAAGAGGCTCGCCGCCGGCCCGCCCGCCGCCGCGAGCGAGGCCTGGCCCAAGGGCGCCGACGCCACCAAGCGCTTCCGCTCCCCTGACGCCCTGCTGAAGTACACGGCCGGGCACGGCAAGGACCTCCGCGCGGCCTACGTGCCCGACACCGCCACCGGCACCCTGTGGTTCGCCGACAAGGCGGTGTGGGTGGCCGACGGCGGCCGGCTGCTGCCGTTCGTCACCCCGGACACCGCGAAGGCGTACACCGCCGCGCACGCGGGCGCCCGTACCGTCTCGTACGCGACGGCGCGGGAGCTGGCCTCATGACCCGGTATCTGCTGCGGATCGCCTCGCTCGCCGCCGCCCTCGGCCTCTGGCAGGTGCTGACCGCCTACGACGTCGACGTGTGGCTGCGCTTCTCGCAGTTCCCCACCGTCACCGACGTGGCCCGCGCCTTCGCCGACCGGCTGTCCGGACCCGACTACTGGACCGACCTCACCGACAGCCTCACCCGGATCGTCCTCGGCTTCGTCCTCGCGGCCGTGCTCGGGGTCGCGGCGGGCGTGCTGGTGGCCCGCTCGCGGCTCGCCGAGGATCTGCTCGGCCCGGTCCTGGAGGTGATCCGCCCGGTCCCGGCGATCGCCCTGGTCCCCGTCGCCATCCTCCTGTTCCCCTCCAACGAGCAGGGCATCGTCTTCATCACCTGCACCGCCGCCTTCTTCCCGGTCCTGGTCTCCACCCGGCACGCGGTGCGCGCGCTGGTCCCGGTCTGGGAGGAGGCGGTGCGGACCATGGGCGGCGGCCGGTGGCGGGTGCTGGGCTCGGTGGTGCTGCCGGGGGCGCTGCCCGGCATCTTCGGCGGGCTCTCGGTCGGCATCGGGGTGTCCTGGATCTGCGTGATCTCCGCCGAGATGATCTCCGGCCAGTACGGCGTCGGCTACCGCACCTGGCAGGACTACACCGTCGTCGACTACCCCGGCGTGTTCGTCGGCATGGTCACCATCGGCGTCCTCGGCTGGGTCACGTCCACCGCCGTGGAGCTGCTGGGGCGCCGGCTCACGCGCTGGCTGCCGCGTACGTCGTACGTACCCGGCGCACGGACGCCCCGGGCGCCGCGCGGTTCCCGGGCGTCCCGGGCGGTCCGTACGCGCACCGCTTCCGGTTCCCTGCCGCAGCAGCCGACCACCGAGGAGGCGGTCCCGCATGACCAGCTCATCTGACGTCCGCCGGGCATCCGGCACCGTGCCCGGAGCCGTCGCGGCGGCCCCGGCGCGCGGTGCGGGGCTCGCGCTCCGGGGCGCCGCCCTCGGCAGGCCCGGCGCGCCCGCGCTCGCCGGCGTCGGCCTCGACGTGGCGCCCGGCGAGATCCTCACCGTCGTCGGCCCCTCCGGCTGCGGCAAGTCGACGCTGCTGCGCACCCTCGCCGGGCTGCTCCCGGCACTCGACGGAACGGTGGAGCAGGACGGCCTGCCGCTCACCGGCCCTGCCGCCGAACGCGCCCTGGTCTTCCAGGAGGACGCCCTGCTGCCCTGGCGCACCCTGCGCGCCAACGTCGAACTCCCGCTCGCCATCGCCGGACTGACCCGCGCCGAGCGCCGGACGCAGGCGGAGGCCTGGCTGGGCCGGGTCGGCCTCACCGAGCAGGCGCGGAAGCTGCCGCACCGGGTCTCCGGCGGGCAGCGCCAGCGCGCCCAGCTCGCCCGCGCGCTGGCGGCGGCCCCGCGTGCCGTCCTGATGGACGAGCCCTTCGGCGCGCTGGACGCCCAGACCCGCGCGGGGATGCAGGACCTGCTGGTGGACGTGCTCCGCGGCACCGGCGCCACGGTCGTCTTCGTCACCCACGACGTGGACGAGGCGCTGTTCCTCGGCGACCGGGTGGCGCTGCTCGGCGCGGGCCGGCTGCTCGGCGTGCGCGAGGTCCCGCGCCCCCGCGACCGGTCCGCCCACGACGACCCGGCCCGCGTCGCCCTGCGGCGCACGGTCCTGGAGTCGCTGGGGGACCGCCGGGAGCCCGGAGCGGATTCCTCCGCCCCCGCCGATTCCTCCGCTCCCCCCAAGAACTGAGAGGCAGCCCCGTGGACATCCCCGCCCTCACCGACGCCGAAGAGCTGTCCTGCGACGTCCTGGTCATCGGCGGCGGCACGGCCGGCACGATGGCGGCGCTGACGGCCGCCGAGCACGGCGCGGACGTACTGCTGCTGGAGAAGGCGCACGTCCGGCACTCCGGCGCGCTCGCCATGGGCATGGACGGCGTCAACAACGCGGTCATCCCCGGCCGTGCCGAGCCGGACGACTACGTCGCCGAGATCACCCGCGCCAACGACGGCATCGTCGACCAGTCCACCGTCCGCCAGACCGCCACCCGCGGCTTCGACATGGTGCGGCGGCTGGAGTCGTACGGGGTGAAGTTCGAGAAGGACGAGCACGGCGAGTACGCGGTGCGGCAGGTGCACCGCTCGGGTTCGTACGTGCTGCCGATGCCGGAGGGCAAGGACGTCAAGAAGGTCCTCTACCGGCAGTTGCGGCGGCGCGAGATGCGGGAGCGGATCCGCATCGAGAACCGGGTGATGCCGGTGCGCGTGCTGACGGCCGGGGGCCGGGCCGTGGGCGCGGCGGGCTTCCACACCCGCTCCGGGCGGTTCGTCACCGTCCGCGCGGGGGCGGTGATCCTCGCCACCGGCGCCGCCGGCCGGCTCGGCCTGCCCGCCTCCGGCTACCTCTACGGCACCTACGAGAACCCCACCAACGCCGGTGACGGCTACTCCATGGCGTACCACGCGGGCGCCGAGCTCACCGGCATCGAGTGCTTCCAGATCAACCCGCTGATCAAGGACTACAACGGCCCCGCCTGCGCCTACGTCGCCAATCCGTTCGGCGGCTACCAGGTCAACCGGCACGGCGAACGCTTCGTCGACTCCGACTACTGGTCGGGACAGATGATGTCCGAGTTCGCGGCGGAGGTGGCCAGCGACCGGGGGCCGGTGTACCTGAAGCTGAGCCATCTGCCCGAGGAGTCGGTCTCGGCGCTGGAGTCGATCCTGCACTCCACCGAGCGCCCCACCCGCGGCACCTTTCACGCCGGGCGCGGCCACGACTACCGCACCCACGACGTCGAGATGCACATCTCCGAGATCGGCCTGTGCAGCGGCCACTCCGCCTCCGGGGTCCGCGTCGACGACCACGCCCGTACGACCGTGCCCCGGCTGTACGCCGCCGGTGACATGGCGTGCGTGCCGCACAACTACATGATCGGCGCGTTCGTCTTCGGCGATCTCGCGGGTGCGGACGCCGCCCAGTACACGGCCTACCGGGGCGAGTTGCCGGACGACCAGGTGCGCGAGGCGCACGAGCTGATCTACCGTCCGCTGCGCCATCCGGACGGTCCGCCGCAGACCCAGGTCGAGTACAAGCTGCGCCGCTTCGTCAACGACTACGTGGCACCGCCGAAGTCGGGGGCCCGGCTGTCGCTGGCGCTGGAGGCGTTCGAGCGGATGCGCGGTGACATCGCGTCGATGGGCGCGCGCACCCCGCACGAGCTGATGCGCTGCGCCGAGGTCTCCTTCATCCGCGACTGCGCGGAGATGGCCGCGCGGTCCTCGCTGGCCCGTACGGAGTCCCGCTGGGGCCTCTACCACGAGCGCGTCGACATCCCCGCGCGCGACGACGACTCCTGGTTCCACCATCTCGATCTGCACAAGTCCCCCTCCGGTTCGATGGTCTTCACGGCACGGCCGGTCGAGCCGTACCTGGTGCCGGTCGAGGGCTTCACCCCGACCGGCGGCCCCGCCCGGCTGCTCGGCGAGGTCCATCCCGAGCAGGTCGCCACGGCCGGCGCGCGGGACGCGGCACCGGTCGCGGCCGGCGGTCCGGCCGACGCGGCGGCCGGTGACGCCGGTGCGGGCGGCGTGGGCGGAGGCGCCGAGGCGTTGGCCTCGCCCCGGCTGCTCGGGCTTCTCGCCCTCGCCGAGGAGGAACCCGATCTCGACGCCCTGCTGCCCTTCCTCGGCGACCCGGCCGCCCCGGTGCGCCGGGTCGCGGTCACCGTCCTCACCGAGACCGTGCCGCCCGGTACCGGGCCGGCGCTCGCCGGTGCCCTGTCCGACGCCGACGCCGACGTGCGCGCCACCGCCGCCGCCTCGCTGCGGGAGCTCGTGGAGACGCTCCCGGCGGAGCCGGCCCTGCGCGAGCCCCTCGTCCACGCCCTCGCCGGGCCCGACCCCGTCGTCAAGGCCGCCGCCCTCGACGTCCTGCGCGCCCTGCGCCTGGGCGACGCCGGGATCTACGCCGGGGCGTTGGACGACGCGGACATCGCCGTCCGCGTCGAGGCGGTCCGCGCCCTGGTGTCCGTGGACGCGGCCGGCCCCCTGGCCCGGGCCGCCGCCGACTCCTCCCGCGAGGTCCGGGTCGCGGTGGCCAAGGCCCTGGCCACGCTGGGCACGGTCGGAGTGTCCGCGTCCGCCGGCTCCGGTGCGGGCGGCCTCCTCGCCGCGCTGGAGCCGCTCACCGGCGACCCGGACGCCCTGGTGCGCGGGGCGGCCTTCGAGGCGCTGGCGGCCACGGGATGCTCGGCGCCGTTCGCCGGGCGGGCCGTCGCCGCGCTGGCCGACGGTGCGTGGCAGGTGCGGGTGGGTGCCGCGACCGCGCTGGGCGCCGCGGACCCCGACGTCGCGGTCCCCGCGCTGGCCAAGGCCCTGGCCGACCCCAACGCGGACGTCCGCAAGGCGGCGGTGCTGGCGTTGCTCCGGCATACGGAGCGCGGGGTGCCGGGCGCGCCCGAAGCGGCCGGCGGGCCCGGCGCCGTGGCGGCCGCGCGGGCGGCGCTGGCCACGGCCGTTACGGATACGGACGCGGACGTCCGTGCGTATGCGGCACGGGTCGGGGGCGCCTGAGAGCTCGGGGGGCTCGGTGCGTGCGCGGGTGCGGGTGGGTCAGTGGTTGCTCGCGCAGTTCCCCGCGCCCCTGACGGGGCTCGGCCCTCCCCGCGAGCGCGGGTCCGTCGTGGTTGCTCGCACCCGCCGCGGCGGAGCCGCGGATCCAATACAGCCCCGCGCCTCTGACGGGGCCCCGGCCCCTCGCGGAACGCGCCCGGCGCGGCTATATCTCCTCCTCCGCCGCTCCCGACACGGACGCCAACGCCCCCAGTACCCCCTCCCCGTACGTCGCCAGTTTCTTCTCGCCCACTCCGCTGATCGCGCCCAGTTCCGCCACCGTGGTGGGGCGGGCCGTCGCGATCTCGCGGAGGGTCGCGTCGTGGAAGATGATGTACGCGGGGACGCCCTGTTCGCGGGCCTGGTCGGCGCGCCAGGCGCGCAGCGCCTCGAACGCGGGGACCAACTCGGCCGGGAGTTCGGGCGCCGCCGCCCGTGCCTTGCGCTCGCCCCGGCCGCCGCCGGACGACCGGGGCGCCGCCGGCTTCTTCGGCTCCTTGCGCAGCGGCACCTCCCGCCCGTGCCACAGCACCGCCCCGCTCTCCTCGGTGAGCACCAGCGTGCCGTACTCGCCCTCGACCGCGAGCAGCCCCTGGGCCAGCAACTGCCGCACCACGCCCCGCCATTCGCCCTCGGCCAGCTCGTCGCCGATGCCGAACACCGAGAGCTGGTCGTGGTCGAACTGGATCACCTTCGCCGTGCGCTTGCCCAGCAGGATGTCGATGATCTGGCCGGTGCCGAACTTCTGCCGCCGCTCCCGCTCCAGCCGCCACACCGTGGAGAGCACCTTCTGCGCGGCCACCGTGCCGTCCCAGGTGTCCGGCGGAGTCAGACACGTGTCGCAGTTGCCGCAGGCCTCGGCCGCCGCGTCCTGGCCGAAGTAGGCGAGCAGCTGGCCCCGGCGGCAGCGGGCGGTCTCGCACAGCGCGAGCATGGCGTCGAGGTGGGAGGCGGCCCGTCTGCGGAACGTCTCGTCGCCCTCGCCGGACTGGAGCAGCTTGCGCTGCTGGACGACGTCGTTCAGGCCGTACGCCATCCAGGCCGTGGAGGGCAGTCCGTCGCGGCCCGCGCGGCCGGTCTCCTGGTAGTAGCCCTCGACCGACTTCGGCAGGTCCAGATGGGCGACGAACCGGACGTCCGGCTTGTCGATGCCCATGCCGAAAGCGATGGTCGCGACCACGACCAGGCCGTCCTCACGCAGGAAGCGGGACTGGTGGGCGGCGCGCGTGCCCGCGTCCAGGCCCGCGTGGTACGGCACGGCCTCGATGCCGTTGGCGCTGAGGAACTCGGCGGTCTTCTCCACGGAGTTGCGCGACAGGCAGTACACGATGCCCGCGTCACCGGGGTGTTCCTCGCGCAGGAAGGACAGGAGCTGCTTCTTCGGCTCCGCCTTCGGCACGATGCGGTACTGGATGTTGGGCCGGTCGAAGCTCGCCACGAAGTGGCGGGCGTCCGGCATGCCGAGCCGCTCGGTGATCTCCCGGTGCGTGGCGTGCGTCGCCGTGGCGGTGAGGGCGAGGCGCGGCACGTCGGGCCAGCGCTCGCCGAGCAGGGACAGGGCGAGGTAGTCGGGGCGGAAGTCGTGGCCCCACTGGGAGACGCAGTGCGCCTCGTCGATCGCGAAGACCGAGATCTTGCCGCGGGAGAGCAGCTCGCGCATCGGTTCCAGGCGCAGCCGCTCGGGTGCCAGGTAGAGCAGGTCGAGCTCGCCGGCGAGGAACTCGGCCTCGACCATCCGCCGCTCGTCGAAGTCCTGCGTGGAGTTCATGAACCCGGCACGCACGCCCAGCGCCCGCAGGGCGTCCACCTGGTCCTGCATCAGCGCGATCAGCGGCGAGATCACGACGCCCGTACCCGGTCTGACCAGGGCGGGGATCTGGTAGCACAAGGACTTTCCGGCGCCCGTCGGCATGAGCACCACGGCATCGCCGCCCGCGACGACGTGCTCGATGATCGCTTCCTGCTCGCCGCGGAAGGCGTCGTACCCGAAGACCCGGTGCAGCGTGGCCAGCGCCTCGCCGTCACCGCCCGCCGCCGGTACGCCTACGTCGGTCATCACAGCCGTCCCGCCCATCCCGTGCATCGCTCGTCCCCCGTACGTCGTCCCTCGACCACTGCGTCCACGATAGGCGCCCGCGCCGACAGCCCCGGAGTTATCCACAGGCCCACCCCGCACAGCAGGTCAAGAACGCGGCAGTCGTTCACACGTACGTGTGGAGCACATCCGTTTCCGCCTCGATGTCCGCGCTCCCCGGCGATACTCCGTTCCATGGGAGCACCGACGAGCGTCGCATCGGAGAAGTCCGGGCCCGTCTGGCCGAGGCCACCCGAGGGTGGCTGGACCGCCGAGGACCTCGACCGGCTCCCGGATCTGCCTCCGCACACACAGCTGATCGACGGAAGTCTGATCTTCGCCGCTCCGCAGACCTTGTTCCACGAGCGCGTCGTCGACTTCCTCAAGTGGCGGCTCCAGTCCCGAGCGCCCGCGGACCTGGAGGTCTTCCGGCAGATCACCATCGACGTCGACCGCCAGAACCGCCCGGAGCCGGACGTCATCGTGATCCGTGCGGACGTGGTGCAGGACCCGGAGCAGACCCGGTTCCCGGCGGAGGCCGTCCTGCTGGCCGTGGAGGTCGTCTCGGAGGATTCCGTCTCCCGTGACCGGGAGACCAAGCCCTTGAAGTACGCCCGCGCCGGAATCGCCCACTACTGGCGGGTGGAGAACGAGAAGGGCCGGGCCGCGGTGCACGCCTTCGAACTGGAGCCCACCACCGGCGCGTACACCAGTGTGGGCATCTTCCGCGAGCGCATGAAGGTGGACGCGCCCTTCCCCGTGGACCTCGATCTCACCGGCATCAGGATGCGCCGGGAGCCCAGCGAATAGCCGCGCGCCGTCCGGACGCACCAAGCGGCCCGGTACCCCGTGGAGAACGGGGTACCGGGCCGCAGCCACGCCGAGAACCGAGCCGTCAGCGCACGAACACCCCCGCCTGGCTCGCCAGGTCCAGGAAGTACTGGGGGGCCACGCCCAGGACGACCGTGACGGCGACGCCCGCGGCGATGGCCATCGTCGTCATGGGGGAGGCGACCGCGACCGTCGGGCCCTCCGGGTTCGGGCGGCTGAAGAACATCAGCACGATCACCCGGATGTAGAAGAACGCGGCGACCGCCGAGGAGATCACGCCGACGACGACGAGCGGCATCGCGCCGCCCTCCGCCGCCGCCTTGAACACGGCGAACTTGCCCGCGAACCCGGAGGTCAGCGGAATGCCCGCGAAGGCCAGCAGGAAGACCGCGAACACCGCCGCCACCAGGGGCGAGCGGCGGCCGAGACCGGCCCACTTGGACAGGTGCGTGGCCTCGCCGCCCGCGTCGCGGACCAGGGTGACCACCGCGAACGCGCCGATCGTCACGAAGGAGTACGCGGCCAGGTAGAACAGCACGGACGAGATGCCGTCGGGCGTGGTCGCGATGACACCGGCGAGGATGAAGCCGGCGTGCGCGATCGACGAGTACGCCAGCAGCCGCTTGATGTCGGTCTGGGTGATCGCGACGATCGCGCCGCCCAGCATGGTGACGATCGCCACCGCCCACATCACCGGCCGCCAGTCCCAGCGCATCCCCGGCAGGACGACGTACAGCAGCCGCAGCAGCGCGCCGAACGCGGCCACCTTGGTCGCGGACGCCATGAACCCGGTGACCGGGGTCGGGGCGCCCTGGTACACGTCCGGGGTCCACATGTGGAACGGCACCGCGCCCACCTTGAACAGCAGCCCCATGACGATCATCGCGGCGCCGACCAGCAGCAGCGCGTCGTTCCCCATGGTGCCGGCGAGCGCCGGGTCCACATCGGTGACCGTGCCCTCGACGACCTGCGCGATCCGCGCGTACGACACCGAGCCCGCGTACCCGTACAGCAGTGCGATGCCGAACAGGGTGAACGCCGAGGCGAACGCGCCGAGCAGGAAGTACTTGACCGCGGCCTCCTGCGACATCAGCCGCTTGCGGCGGGCCAGGGCGCACAGCAGGTACAGCGGCAGCGAGAAGACCTCCAGGGCCACGAACAGCGTCAGCAGGTCGTTGGCGGAGGGGAAGACCAGCATGCCGCCGATCGCGAAGAGCAGCAGCGGGAACGCCTCGGTCGTGGTGAACCCGGCCTTGACGGCGGCCTTCTCACTGTCGCTGCCGGGCACGGAGGCCGCCTGCGCGGCGAAGGAGTCGACCCGGTTGCCGTGCGCGGCCGGGTCGAGCCGGCGCTCGGCGAAGGTGAAGACGCCGAGCAGTCCGGCGAGCAGGATGGTGCCCTGGAGGAACAGGGACGGTCCGTCGACGGAGATGGCGCCCATGGCGGCGACATGCGCCTTGGTGGTGCCGAATCCGTCGGCCGCCAGGGCGATCACCGCGGCGAAGGCGGCGCACAGCGCCACCACGGACACGAACACCTGCGCGTAGTACCGGTTCTTGCGCGGGACGAACGCCTCGACGAGCACCCCGATCAGTGCCGCGCCCAGCACGATCAGGGTGGGCGACAACTGGCCGTACTCGATCTTGGGTGCGTCGATCTTGGAGATCGGGTCGGCCGTGGCCGCCGCGGTTGTCCACAGGCTGTGGACGGCTGCTGTGCTCACCGTGCCGCCTCCACGTCGGGCTTGGGATCTGTCTTGTGTACGTCGGACATCGTGTGCTGGACCGCCGGGTTGACGAGGTCGGCGACCGGCTTCGGGTAGACGCCCAGGAAGAGCAGCAGGGCGATCAGCGGGGCCACGACCACCAGCTCGCGCACCTTCAGGTCCGGCATCGTGGCGACCTCCGCCTTCACCGGGCCCGTCATCGTCCGCTGGTAGAGGACGAGGGTGTAGAGCGCGGCGAGGACGATGCCGAAGGTGGCGACGATCCCGATGACCGGGTGCCGGGTGAAGGTGCCGACCAGGACCAGGAACTCACTGACGAACGGGGCGAGCCCCGGCAGCGACAGCGTGGCCAGACCGCCGATCAGGAACGTGCCGGCCAGGACCGGCGCGACCTTCTGCACCCCGCCGTAGTCCGCGATCAGCCGCGAGCCGCGGCGCGAGATCAGGAAGCCGGCCACCAGCAGCAGCGCGGCGGTCGAGATGCCGTGGTTGACCATGTAGAGCGTCGCGCCGGACTGGCCCTGGCTGGTCATCGCGAAGATGCCCATGATGATGAAGCCGAAGTGGGAGATCGACGCGTAGGCGATCAGACGCTTGATGTCGCGCTGGCCCACGGCGAGCAGCGCCCCGTAGATGATGCTGATCACCGCCAGGACCATGATCACCGGGGTGGCCCACTTCGACGCCTCCGGGAACAGCTGGAGGCAGAACCGCAGCATCGCGAAGGTGCCCACCTTGTCCACGACGGCCGTGATGAGCACCGCGACCGGGGCGGTGGACTCCCCCATGGCGTTGGGCAGCCAGGTGTGCAGCGGCCACAGCGGCGCCTTCACCGCGAAGGCGAAGAAGAAGCCGAGGAACAGCCAGCGTTCGGTGCTCGTCGCCATGTCCAGCGAGCCGTTCGCCCGCGCCTCGGCGATCTCCTGGAGGGAGAAGTTCCCGGTGACCGTGTAGAGGCCGATCACCGCGGCCAGCATGATCAGTCCGCCGGCCAGGTTGTAGAGCAGGAACTTCACCGCGGCGTACGACCGCTGGGTGGACGCCGTCTCCTCGCCGCCCTGGTGGGCGCG
The DNA here is from genome assembly GCF_000725625.1 of Streptomyces sp. NRRL F-6676. Lineage (GTDB taxonomy): Bacteria > Actinomycetota > Actinomycetes > Streptomycetales > Streptomycetaceae > Streptomyces. The sequence continues at coordinate 56,697 of NZ_JOHS01000011.1, read as the reverse complement.
GTCCCCGAAGCCTCCGATGAGGAAGTAGAGGGGGATCAGCATGGCTTCGAAGAAGATGTAGAAGAGGAAGACGTCGGTGGCCTCGAAGGAGAGGATCACCATCGCCTCGACCGCCAGGATCAGCGCGAAGAAGCCCTGGGTGGGTCGCCAGCGGCTGCTGCCGGTCTCCAGGGGGTCGGCGTCGTGCCAGCCCGCCAGGACGATGAACGGGATCAGCAGCGCGGTCAGCGCGAGAAGCGCCACTCCGATGCCGTCGACGCCCAGTTCGTAGCGGACGCCGAAGTCGCTGATCCAGGCGTGCGACTCGGTGAGCTGGTACCGGTCGCCGTCGGGGTCGAAGCGGACCAGGATGGCGATGGCCAGGCCGAGGGTGGCCAGCGAGACGGCCAGCGCCAGCCATTTGGCCGCGGTGCGCCGCGCGGCCGGCACGGCGGCCGTGGCGACCGCTCCCACCGCGGGGAGCGCCGCCGTCACTGTCAGCAGGGGAAAGGACATCGCTATCAGACCGCCCTCATCAGCAGGGTCAAGGCGATGAGCACCGCCGCACCGCCGAACATGGAGACCGCGTACGAGCGCGCGTAGCCGTTCTGCAACCGCCGCAGCCGTCCGGACAGACCGCCGACCGAGGCGGCCGAGCCGTTGACGACGCCGTCGACCAGGGTGTGGTCGACGTAGACCAGCGAGCGCGTGAGGTGCTCGCCGCCGCGGACCAGGACGACGTGGTTGAAGTCGTCCTGGAGCAGGTCGCGCCGGGCGGCCCGGGTGAGCAGCGAACCGCGCGGGGCGGTGGCCGGCACCGGCCGGCGCCCGTATTGCAGCCAGGCGAGGCCGGCGCCGACGACCAGCAGCACCAGCGTGGCCGCGGTGACCGTCGCCGCGCTGACCGGGGAGTTGCCCTCCTCGTGCCCGGTGACGGGCTCCAGCCAGTGCAGGAACCGGTTCCCGATGCCGAAGAAGGCGCCCGCGAAGACCGAGCCGAAGGCCAGCACGATCATGGGGATCGTCATCACCGAGGGCGACTCGTGCGGGTGCGGCTCCGCGTGCTCGCCGCGCTCCTCGGCGGCCGGTTCCACGTCGGGCTCGGCCGGGGAGGCGGTGGGCCGCTCGCGCCAGCGCTCCTCGCCGAAGAACGTCATCAGCATCACGCGCGTCATGTAGTACGCGGTGAGGGCCGCGCCCAGCAGGGCCGCGCCGCCGAGGATCCAGCCCTCGGTGCCGCCCTTGGCGAACGCCGCCTCGATGATCTTGTCCTTGGAGAAGAAGCCGGACAGACCCGGGAAGCCGATGATGGCGAGGTAGCCGAGGCCGAAGGTGACGAAGGTGACCGGCATGTACTTCCGCAGGCCGCCGTAGCGCCGCATGTTGACCTCGTCGTTCATGCCGTGCATGACGCTGCCGGCGCCGAGGAAGAGTCCGGCCTTGAAGAAGCCGTGCGTCACCAGGTGCATGATCGCGAAGGCGTAGCCGATGGGGCCGAGGCCCGCGGCGAGCACCATGTAGCCGATCTGCGACATCGTCGAGCCGGCCAGCGCCTTCTTGATGTCGTCCTTCGCGCAACCGACGATCGCACCGAAGAGGAGCGTGACCGCGCCGACGATCGTGACGACGAGCTGCGCGTCGGGAGCGGCGTTGAAGAGCGCCCCGGAGCGGACGATCAGGTAGACACCGGCGGTCACCATCGTCGCCGCGTGGATGAGCGCGGAGACCGGGGTGGGGCCTTCCATGGCGTCGCCGAGCCAGGACTGGAGCGGCACCTGGGCGGACTTGCCGCAGGCGGCGAGCAGCAGCATCAGCGCGATCGCGGTGAGCTTGCCCTGGGAGGCTCCGTCCACGCCGTTCAGGACCGGGGTGAAGGCAAAGGTCCCGAAGGTGGTGAACATCAGCATGATGGCGATGGACAGCCCCATGTCGCCGACGCGGTTGACCAGGAAGGCCTTCTTCGCCGCGGTGGCCGCGCTGGGCTTGTGCTGCCAGAAGCCGATCAGGAGGTAGGAGGCGAGGCCCACGCCCTCCCAGCCGACGTACAGCAGCAGGTAGTTGTCGGCGAGGACCAGCAGCAGCATCGCCGCGAGGAACAGGTTCAGATAGCCGAAGAAGCGGCGCCTGCGCTCGTCGTGCTCCATGTACCCGACCGAGTACAGGTGGATCAGCGAGCCGACTCCGGTGATCAGCAGGACGAACGTCATCGAGAGCTGGTCGAGCCGGAAGGTGACGTCGGCCTGGAAGCCGGCCACCGGGATCCAGCTGAACAGGTGCTGGGTGACGGCGCGGTGGTCGGCCGCCTTGCCGAGCATGTCGGCGAAGAGGAGCACGCCGATCACGAACGAGGCGGCGGCCAGCACCGTGCCGATCCAGTGGCCGACGGCGTCCAGGCGGCGGCCGCCGCACAGCAGGACGGCCGCTCCGAGCAGGGGCGCCGCGATCAGCAGCGCAATCAGGTTCTCCACGATTCTTCCGACCCCTTACAGCTTCATCAGGCTGGCGTCGTCGACCGAGGCCGAGTGGCGGGAACGGAACAGCGACACGATGATCGCGAGGCCGACCACGACCTCGGCGGCGGCGACGACCATCGTGAAGAAGGCGATGATCTGGCCGTCGAGATTGCCGTGCATCCGGGAGAAGGTGACGAACGCCAGGTTGCAGGCGTTGAGCATCAGCTCGATGCACATGAAGAGCACGATCGCGTTGCGCCTGATCAGCACGCCGGTGGCACCGATCGTGAACAACAGGGCGGCGAGATACAGGTAGTTGACGGGATTCACTGTGTGCCCTCCCCGCTCCTCGTGCGCTCCAGGCGTTCCTCGGAGCGCTGTTCCAGGGCCTTCAGGTCACCGAGCGCCTCGTGCGACACGTCACGGACCTGGCCGCGCTCGCGCAGCGTCCGGTTGACGGTCAGCTCGGAGGGGGTGCCGTCGGGCAGCAGACCGGCGATGTCCACCGCGTTGTGCCGGGCGTACACGCCGGGGGCGGGCAGCGGCGGCAGGTGCTTGCCCTCGCGCACCCGCTGCTCGGACAGCTCGCGCTGGGTGCGGGCCCGTTCGGTGCGCTCCCGGTGGGTGAGCACCATGGCGCCGACGGCGGCCGTGATGAGCAGGGCGCCGGTGATCTCGAAGGCGAAGACGTACTTGGTGAAGATCAGGGCGGCCAGGCCCTGTACGTTGCCGCCGGCGTTGGCCTCGCCCAGGCCGTCGAACTCGGTGAGCGAGGCGTTGCCGATGCCGCCGAGGAGCAGGACGCCGAAGCCCACGCCGCACAACAGGGCCAGCCAGCGCTGGCCCTTGACGGTCTCCTTGAGGGAGTCCGCCGCCGTGACGCCGACCAGCATCACCACGAACAGGAACAGCATCATGATCGCGCCGGTGTAGACGACGATCTGCACGACGCCCAGGAAGTAGGCACCGTTGGCGAGGTAGAACACCGCCAGGATGATCATGGTGCCGGCCAGCGAGAGCGCGCTGTGCACGGCCCGGCGCATGAAGACGGTGCACAGGGCGCCGATCACCGCGACGGTGCCGAGGATCCAGAACTGGACGGCCTCGCCCGTGGACGTGGAGTACGCCGCGAGCGCGGTGCCGCCGTCGAGGGGGGCGGCCAGGGTGGCGAGCGGGGTCATCGGCCGATCACCTTCTCCGAGGCCGGCTCGTCCGGGCCGGAGGTGGAGGCGGCCTCCTGCGGCGTCTCCCCCTTGGAGACGGCCACCTGACGCTCCGTGCCGGGCGCCGCACGCGTCACCAGACCGCGGTAGTAGTCCTGCTCGTCGGTGCCGGGGAAGATCGAGTGGGGCGTGTCGACCATGCCCTCCTCGAGACCGGCGAGCAGCTGCTCCTTGGTGTAGATGAGGTTGGCGCGGCTGGAGTCGGCCAGCTCGAACTCGTTGGTCATCGTCAGCGCGCGCGTGGGGCACGCCTCGATGCACAGGCCGCACAGGATGCAGCGGGCGTAGTTGATCTGGTAGACGCGGCCGTACCGCTCGCCCGGCGAGTAGCGCTCCTCGTCCGTGTTGTCGGCGCCCTCCACATAGATGGCGTCGGCGGGGCAGGCCCAGGCGCACAGTTCGCAGCCCACGCACTTCTCCAGCCCGTCCGGATGGCGGTTGAGCTGGTGCCGGCCGTGGAACCGCGGGGCGGTGGTCTTCTGCTGCTCCGGGTACTGCTCGGTCAGCCGCTTCTTGAACATGGCCTTGAAGGTCACGCCGAAGCCGGCCACCGGGTTGAGGAAACCGGGATCGGTGTCCTTGCGCTCGTCAGCCATCGGACGCCTCCTTTCCGTCACGCGTCGCTCGGGAATCGTCACTCGCAGTATCGGACCCGCCACTGACAATCAGCTCCCGCTCCCGGCCCGGGCGGCGCCTGGGCACCGGCGGCAGCGACTGTCCGGGCAGCGGCGGCACGGGGAACCCGCCCGCCATCGGGTCGAACGCCGTCTGTTCGACGGCGGGCTCCTGGCCCTCCTTGCCCTTGCCCTTGTCGCGGAACATGTCGAACAGGAAGGAGAGCAGCAGCAGCGCGAGGACGCCGCCGGCGACGTACAGGGCGATGTCGGTGAAGCCGTAGTTCTCGTTCCGCAGCGCCCGCACGGTGGCGACAAGCATCAGCCAGACCACGGAGACCGGGATGAGGACCTTCCAGCCGAGCTTCATCAGCTGGTCGTAGCGGACGCGGGGCAGCGTGCCGCGCAGCCAGATGAAGAAGAACAGCAGCAGCTGGACCTTGACGACGAACCACAGCATCGGCCACCAGCCGTGGTTCGCGCCCTCCCAGAAGGTGCTGATCGGCCAGGGGGCCCGCCAGCCGCCCAGGAAGAGCGTGGTGGACACGGCCGAGACGGTCACCATGTTGACGTACTCGGCGAGCATGAACATCGCGAACTTGATGGACGAGTACTCGGTGTTGAAGCCGCCGACCAGGTCGCCCTCGGACTCCGGCATGTCGAAGGGGGCGCGGTTGGTCTCGCCCACCATGGTGACGATGTAGAGGATGAAGGAGACCGGCAGCAGCAGGATGTACCAGCGGTCCTGCTGCTGTTCGACGATCGTGGACGTCGACATCGAGCCCGAGTACAGGAAGACCGAGGCGAAGGCGGCGCCCATGGCGATCTCGTAGGAGATCATCTGCGCGGCCGAGCGCAGACCGCCGAGGAGCGGGTACGTCGACCCGGAGCTCCAGCCGGCCAGGACGATGCCGTAGATGCCGACCGAGGCGACCGCGAGGATGTAGAGCATCGCGATCGGCAGGTCGGTGAGCTGCATCGCGGTGCGGTGGCCGAAGATCGAGACCTCGTTGCCGGCCGGTCCGAAGGGGATCACCGCGATCGCCATGAACGCGGGGATGGCCGCCACGATCGGCGCGAGGACGTACACCACCTTGTCCGCGCGCTTGACGACGAGGTCCTCCTTGAGCATCAGCTTGATGCCGTCGGCGAGCGACTGGAGCATGCCCCAGGGGCCGTGCCGGTTGGGGCCGATGCGCAGCTGCATCCAGGCGACGACCTTGCGCTCCCAGACGATCGAGAACAGCACGGTCACCATCAGGAAGGCGAAACAGAAGACCGCCTTGACGACGACCAGCCACCACGGGTCGGTGCCGAACATCGACAGGTCGTCGGCGGCGAAGTACCCGGTCACGCCTCCACCTCCTTCGGGGCTTCCTTCGGGGCGTCGGCTGCGGGGGTGGCCGGGCCGATGCGGACGAGTGCGCCGGGCAGCGCCCCGGTGTCCGAGGCGACGCCCCCGCCGGCGGAGTTCAGCGGGAGCCAGACCACCCGGTCGGGCATCTCGGTGACCTCCAGCGGCAGTTCCGTGGTCCCGGCCGGGCCGGTGACGGCGAGCAGGTCGCCCTCCTTGATGCCCGCCTCGGCGGCCGTGGCGGGCGACACGCGCGCGTGGGCGGCGTGCCGGGTGCCGGCCAGGGCCTCGTCGCCGTCCTGGAGACGGCCCCGGTCGAGCAGCAGCCGGTGGCCGGCGAGGACCGCCTCACCGGCGGCCGGGCGCGGCAGCGGGACCGACACCTCGACCGGGTCGGTGGCCCGGGCACCGTCCCAGGCGCCGAGCCGGTCCAGTTCGGCGCGGGCGGTGCGCAGGTCCGGCAGGCCGAGGTGGACGTCCATGGCGTCGGCGAGCATGTGCAGCACCCGCGCGTCGGCGGGGGCCAGGCGGCGGGTCATCTGGTCGGGCTTGAGCGCGGCCTCGAAGGAGCGTGCCCTGCCCTCCCAGTTGAGGAAGGTGCCCGCCTTCTCGACGACCGCGGCGACCGGCAGGACGACGTCCGCGCGCGCGGTGACCTCGCTGGGCCGCAGCTCCAGGGAGACCAGGAAGCCGACCTCGTCGAGTGCGGCACGCGCGCGCGCCGGATCGGGCAGGTCGTCGACCTCGACGCCCGCGACCACCAGGGCGCGCAGTTCGCCCGCGGCGGCGGCCTCCACGATCTGTCCGGTGTCCCGGCCGTAGCGGTGCGGGAGGGCGGCGACGCCCCAGACGGCGGCGACCTCCTCGCGCGCGCGGGGGTCGGTGGCCGGACGGCCGCCGGGCAGCAGCGTGGGCAGCGCGCCCGCCTCGATGGCGCCCCGCTCCCCGGCCCGGCGCGGGATCCACACCAGCCGGGCGCCGGTCGCGGAGGCGGCCCGTACGGCGGCGGTGAGCCCGCCGGACACGGCGGCCAGCCGCTCGCCGACGACGATGACGGCGCCCTCGCCGCGCAGCGCCTCGGCGGCCGTGACGCCGTCGCCCTCCAGGCCGACGCCGCCGGCCAGCGCGTCCAGCCACTCGGTCTCGGTGCCCGGCGCGGCCGGCAGCAGCGTGCCGCCCGCCTTCTCCAGACCCCGCGTGGCGTGGGTGGCGAGGGCGAAGACCCGCTGGCCGTGCCCCCGCCAGGCCTTGCGCAGCCGCAGGAAGACGCCGGGCGCCTCCTCCTCTGCCTCGAACCCGACCAGGAGGACGGCGGGCGCCTTCTCCAGGGCGGTGTACGTGACGCCGTTGCCGTCGAGGCTGTGACCGTGCCCGGCGATCCGGGCGGCCAGGAAGTCGGCCTCCTCGGCGCTGTGCACGCGCGCGCGGAAGTCGATGTCGTTGGTGTCCAGGGCCACGCGCGCGAACTTGCTGTACGCGTAGGCGTCCTCCACGGTGAGCCGGCCGCCGGTCAGCACACCGGCGCTGCCCCGGGCGGCCCGCAGCCCCCGCGCGGCGACGTCGAGCGCCTCGGGCCAGGAGGCGGGCTCCAGGACGCCGTCGGCATTGCGCACCAGGGGCGTGGTCAGCCGGTCGGGCTGCTGTGCGTAGCGGAACGCGAAGCGTCCCTTGTCGCACATCCACTCCTCGTTGACCTCGGGGTCGTTGGCGGCCAGGCGCCGCATGACCTTGCCGCGCCGGTGGTCGGTGCGGGTGGCGCAGCCGCCGGAGCAGTGTTCGCACACGCTCGGCGAGGACACCAGGTCGAAGGGGCGGGAGCGGAACCGGTACGCCGCCGAGGTCAGCGCGCCGACCGGGCAGATCTGGATGGTGTTGCCGGAGAAGTACGACTCGAACGGGTCGTCCTCGCCGGTGCCGACCTGCTGGAGCGCGCCCCGCTCGATCAGTTCGATCATCGGGTCGCCGGCGATCTGGTTCGAGAAGCGGGTGCAGCGCGCGCACAGCACGCACCGCTCGCGGTCGAGCAGCACCTGGGTGGAGATCGGGACCGGCTTCTCGTAGGTGCGCTTCTTCCCGTCGAAGCGGGAGTCGGCCTGGCCGTGCGACATGGCCTGGTTCTGCAACGGGCACTCGCCGCCCTTGTCGCAGACCGGGCAGTCCAGCGGGTGGTTGATGAGCAGGAGCTCCATCACCCCCTTCTGGGCCTTCTCGGCGACCGGGGAGGTGAGGTGGGTCTTGACGACCATGCCGTCGGTGCACGTGATGGTGCAGGAGGCCATCGGCTTGCGCTGGCCCTCGACCTCGACGATGCACTGGCGGCAGGCACCGGCGGGGTCGAGCAGGGGGTGGTCGCAGAACCGGGGGATCTCGATGCCGAGCTGTTCGGCGGCACGGATGACCAGGGTGCCCTTGGGCACGCTGAGCTCGGCGCCGTCGATCGTCAGCGTGACGAGGTCCTCCGGCGGCACCGCGGCCTCTCCCCCGCCCGAGGGGGTGCCAGTGGTCACGGTCATGCGTGCACCTCCGTGTGCTGGTCCGCCCAGGCCGTCGACCTGGCGGGGTCGAAGGGGCAGCCGCGGCCCGTGATGTGCTCCTCGTACTCCGCGCGGAAGTACTTCAGGGAGGAGAAGATCGGGGAGGCGGCGCCGTCGCCGAGGGCGCAGAAGGCCTTGCCGTTGATGTTGTCGGCGATGTCGTTCAGCTTGTCGAGGTCGGACATGACGCCCTTGCCGGCCTCGATGTCGCGCAGCAACTGCACGAGCCAGTAGGTCCCCTCGCGGCAGGGCGTGCACTTGCCGCAGGACTCGTGGGCGTAGAACTCGGTCCAGCGGGTGACGGCGCGCACGACGCAGGTCGTCTCGTCGAAGCACTGAAGGGCCTTGGTGCCGAGCATGGAGCCGGCGGCGCCCACGCCCTCGTAGTCGAGGGGCACGTCGAGGTGTTCCTCGGTGAACATCGGCGTCGAGGAGCCGCCCGGCGTCCAGAACTTCAGCCGGTGGCCCGGGCGGATCCCGCCGCTCATGTCGAGGAGCTGGCGCAGGGTGATGCCGAGCGGGGCCTCGTACTGGCCGGGGCTCGCGACATGGCCGCTGAGCGAGTAGAGCGTGAAGCCGGGGGACTTCTCGCTGCCCATCGACCTGAACCAGTCCTTGCCGTTTTTCAGGATGGCGGGAACCGACGCGATCGACTCGACGTTATTCACCACAGTCGGGCACGCGTAGAGGCCCGCGACGGCAGGGAAGGGGGGACGCAGCCGCGGTTGGCCGCGGCGGCCTTCGAGCGAGTCGAGCAGTGCGGTCTCCTCACCGCAGATGTACGCGCCCGCGCCCGCGTGCACGGTGAGTTCGAGGTCGAGTCCGCTGCCCAGGATGTCCTTGCCGAGGTAGCCGGCGGCGTAGGCCTCACGGACGGCCTCGTGCAACCGCCGCAGTACGGGGACGACTTCGCCCCGCAGATAGATGAAGGCGTGCGACGACCTGATGGCGTAGCACGCGATGACGATGCCCTCGATGAGGCTGTGCGGGTTGGCGAACAGGAGCGGGATGTCCTTGCAGGTCCCGGGCTCCGATTCGTCGGCGTTGACAACTAGATAGTGCGGCTTGCCGTCTCCCTGGGGGATGAACTGCCACTTCATCCCGGTGGGGAAGCCCGCGCCGCCGCGGCCGCGCAGTCCGGATTCCTTGACGTACGCGATGAGGTCGTCCGGCGGCATGGCGAGCGCCTTGCGGAGCCCCTCGTATCCCTCGTGCCTGCGGTACGTGTCCAGCGTCCAGGACTCGTCCTCGTCCCAGAAGGCCGACAGCACGGGTGCGAGCAGCTTCTCGGGGCTCGTCCCCTCGCCGTCCTCGAACGCGTGCGGGCGGGTGGTGCCGCCGTCCTCGGCTGCCAAGGTCATCACTCCCCCTCCTCGGCGACGGGGCCCGCCGGGTGGGCCGGGTCGGATGCCGATGTGGCCTCGGGCGCGTCGTGCGAACTGAGGTGCTCGCTCGGCGACGGGTCGTGCGGTGCCGCGTTCCCGGGCGCCCGGTCCGGGGGCTGGTCCCCCGGTGTCTCGTGCGGTCCGCCGTCGCGCGGGTGCACCACGCGCGCGGGGGCCGTCTCCCCCTTGGCCAGGCGCAGTCCGGTCAGCGAGGCGTGTCCGGCGCCGCCGGAGGCCGCGACGGCGCCCTCGCGCTCGTCGGGGAAGCCCGCCAGGATCCGGGCGGTCTCCTTGAAGGTGCACAGGGGGGCGCCGCGGGTCGGGGAGACCTCGGCCCCCTCGCGCAGCTCGTCGACGAGGCGCTTGGCGCTCTGCACGGTCTGGTTGTCGAAGAACTCCCAGTTGACCATCACGACCGGGGCGAAGTCGCAGGCCGCGTTGCACTCGATGTGCTCCAGGGTGACCTTGCCGTCGTCGGTGGTCTCGCCGTTGCCGACGCCGAGGTGCTCCTGGAGCGCGGAGTAGATCGCGTCGCCGCCCATGACCGCGCACAGGGTGTTGGTGCAGACGCCGACCTGGTAGTCGCCGCTCGGCCGGCGCCGGTACATCGTGTAGAAGGTGGCGACGGCGGTGACCTCGGCGGTGGTGAGGTCCAGCATGTCGGCGCAGAACCGCATGCCGGTGCGCGTGACGTATCCCTCCTCCGACTGCACCAGGTGCAGCATCGGCAGGAGCGCGGACCGGGAGTCCGGGTAGCGGGCGACGATCTCGCGCGCGTCCCGTTCCAGCCGGGCGCGGACGTCGTCCGGGTAGGGGGGCGCGGGCAGCTCGGGCATGCCCAGGCCAACGCCCTTCGAGGGGGTGGTGGTCACCGGTCGACGCCTCCCATCACGGGGTCGATGGACGCGACGGCGACGATGACGTCGGCGACCTGGCCGCCCTCGCACATCGCCGCCATGGCCTGAAGGTTGGTGAAGGACGGGTCGCGGAAGTGGACCCGGTAGGGGCGGGTGCCGCCGTCGGACACGACGTGCACGCCGAGTTCGCCCTTGGGGGACTCGACGGCCGCGTACGCCTGTCCCGGCGGGACGCGGAAGCCCTCGGTCACCAGCTTGAAGTGGTGGATCAGGGCCTCCATGGAGGTGCCCATGATGTTCTTGATGTGATCCAGGGAGTTGCCCAGGCCGTCCGGTCCCAGGGCGAGCTGGGCGGGCCAGGCGATCTTCTTGTCGGCGACCATGACCGGGCCGGGCTCCAGCCGGTCCAGGCACTGCTCGACGATCCGGAGCGACTGGCGCATCTCCTCCAGGCGGATCAGGAACCGGCCGTAGGAGTCGCAGGTGTCGGCGGTGGGGACGTCGAAGTCGTACGTCTCGTAGCCGCAGTAGGGCTGCGACTTGCGCAGGTCGTGCGGCAGGCCGGTGGAGCGCAGGATCGGGCCGGTGGCGCCGAGCGCCATGCAGCCGGTGAGGTCGAGGTAGCCGACGTCCTGCATGCGGGCCTTGAAGATGGGGTTCCCGGTGGCGAGCTTGTCGTACTCCGGGAGGTTCTTGTGCATCTTCTTCACGAACTCGCGGATCTGGTCCACCGCGCCGGGGGGCAGGTCCTGGGCGAGTCCGCCGGGGCGGATGAACGCGTGGTTCATGCGCAGGCCCGTGATGAGCTCGTAGATGTCGAGAATGAGTTCACGATCACGGAATCCGTAGATCATGATCGTGGTCGCGCCCAGTTCCATGCCGCCGGTGGCGATGCACACCAGGTGCGAGGAGAGCCGGTTGAGCTCCATCAGGAGCACGCGGATGATCGTGGCGCGGTCGGGGATCTGGTCCTCGATGCCGAGCAGCTTCTCCACGGCGAGGCAGTAGGCGGCCTCGTTGAAGAAGGGCGTCAGGTAGTCCATGCGCGTCACGAACGTGGTGCCCTGGGTCCACGTCCGGTATTCGAGGTTCTTCTCGATGCCGGTGTGGAGGTAGCCGATGCCGCAGCGGGCCTCGGTGACGGTCTCGCCGTCGATCTCCAGGATGAGCCGGAGCACGCCGTGCGTGGACGGGTGCTGGGGGCCCATGTTGACGATGATGCGCTCGTCGTCGGACTTCACGGCGCTCTGGGCGATCTCGTCCCAGTCGCCGCCGGTCACCGTGTAGACGGTGCCTTCGGTGGTCTCACGTGCTGATGCCATCGAGGAGGCGGTCCCGGAGGGACTCGATGAGGGGTGGTGGCCGGGTGACGGGTTGGGAGTGCTCACGAGTACGACCTCCGCTGGTCCGGAGCCGGGATCTGGGCGCCCTTGTACTCGACGGGGATGCCGCCGAGGGGATAGTCCTTGCGCTGCGGATGGCCCTGCCAGTCGTCCGGCATCATGATCCGCGTCAGCGCGGGGTGGCCGTCGAAGACGATGCCGAAGAAGTCGTACGCCTCGCGCTCGTGCCAGTCGTTGGTCGGGTAGACGGGGACCAGCGAGGGGATGTGCGGGTCGGCGTCGGGGGCGCTGACCTCCAGCCGGATCAGCCGGTTGTGGGTGAGCGAGCGCAGGTGGTAGACGGCGTGCAGCTCGCGGCCCTTGTCGCCGGGGTAGTGCACGGCGCTCACGCCGGTGCACAGCTCGAAGCGGAGCGCCGGGTCGTCGCGCAGGGTCTTCGCGACGGCGGGCAGGAACTCGCGCTCGATGTGGAAGGTCAGCTCATCCCGGTCGACGACCGTGCGGTCGATGACGTTGCCGGGGACGAGACCCTGTTCCTCCAGGGCGCCCTCCAGCTCGTCGGCGACCTCGTCGAACCAGCCGCCGTAGGGGCGGTTCGAGGCCCCGGGGAGCCGGACGGAGCGGACCAGCCCGCCGTAACCGGAGGTGTCGCCGCCGTTGTTGGCGCCGAACATGCCGCGCTGGACGCGGATCTCCTCGCCGCCCTGGCCACGCCGGCCGGGGAGGTTCTCGGCCGACAGCTCCTTCTCGGGATTGGGCGCGTCCGCGGCGCCGGCGGCCTTCGCGTCACCGGGCGACGCGTTCTTCCCGTCACCCGGCGTGCTCTTCGCGTCGCTCATCGCAGCAGCCCCTTCATCTCGATCGTGGGCAGGGCCTTGAGCGCCGCCTCCTCCGCCTCGCGGGCCGCCTCCTCGGCGTTCACGCCGAGCTTGGTGTGCTGGATCTTCTGGTGGAGCTTGAGGATCGCGTCCATCAGCATCTCCGGGCGCGGCGGGCAGCCGGGCAGATAGATGTCGACGGGGACGACGTGGTCGACGCCCTGGACGATCGCGTAGTTGTTGAACATGCCGCCCGAGGAGGCGCAGACGCCCATGGAGATCACCCACTTCGGGTTGGGCATCTGGTCGTAGACCTGCCGCAGCACGGGCGCCATCTTCTGGCTGACCCGGCCCGCGACGATCATCAGGTCCGCCTGGCGCGGCGAGCCGCGGAAGACCTCCATGCCGAACCGCGCCAGGTCGTAGCGGCCGGCCCCGGTGGTCATCATCTCGATGGCGCAGCAGGCCAGTCCGAAGGTCGCCGGGAAGACCGACGACTTGCGCACCCAGCCCGCGGCCTGCTCGACGGTGGTCAGCAGGAAGCCGCTCGGCAGCTTTTCTTCGAGTCCCATGTCCTTTGGCCCCTCAGTCCCATTCCAGGCCGCCGCGCCGCCATACGTACGCGTACGCGACGAAGACGGTGAGCACGAAGAGCAGCATCTCCACGAGCCCGAAAATCCCCAGGGAGTCGAAGGTGACGGCCCAGGGATAGAGGAAGACGATCTCGATGTCGAAGACGATGAAGAGCATCGCCGTCAGGTAGTACTTGATGGGGAAGCGCCCGCCGCCGGCCGGCGTGGGGGTCGGCTCGATCCCGCACTCGTAGGCCTCGAGCTTGGCGCGGTTGTACCGCTTCGGACCGATCAGCGTGGCCATGACCACGGAGAAGATCGCAAAGCCTGCCCCGAGGGCTCCCAGTACGAGGATGGGCGCATACGCGTTCACCGCTCCTCGCTCCTCTCAGTCGGCACTGACTGCTGGCGGTTCGCCGAGCTCGCGGCCCCTTTTCCCGTCCCGCTCTCCCCACCCGTTCCGACGAAGATCGCGTTCATGTGAAGCAGGTCACAAGCCCAACTGCCCCGCATCCTATGCCCGGGGGTCTGTGATCTGCGACACGGGGGTCAGCATGTACTTTGTGATCTCCACCACCCGGCGAAGGATCATCAAGTCGGATGAGCGGTGATCTTCGTACGCGAAGCATCCGGACGATCACCAAGAGGTGACATTTCCGCTCGTCGGCGCAGGTCACAGCGGTAGCCCCTCTATCAAGCAGCCGCCGTCCAAGGCAAATTGGCGCGACGCCAGATCGCTTGATAGAGGGGCCTGTTCACGCGTGGGCGTGAGCGGGGGGTCGCATTGGTGACGGATGCGGACATGTGCCCGCATTCACGAGCGGCCGGGCGCCGGGGGCGGGCGCGGCCGGCACCGAGGGCGGGGCCGGCGGACGCTCCACCGGCGCGCGGCGCCGCATTCCTTCTGACGGCCACTCACCCTGTGACCTGCGCCACACCCGCGGCGGGCGCCCAAGAACCGGGCTTGGCCAACTGTCCCAACCGATGGTAGGTGCGGGGCAATTCGGGCGTAACAGCGAAAGTCCATGATCACGAGCTTGATCGACTGCGCCCGCTATGCCCGTTACGGCGTCAATGAGGGCCGCGCCGGAGGAAATTAAGGTCTCGATTGAACAACTGTGGCGGAGCACACGTTTCTTGAAGGTATGGAGGAGCCCCTGGTACCGCTTAGACCCATGTCCCACACCGCTCACATACGAAGCCACCGGAAACCCCGCCGCAACGCGTCCACGGTCGCGGTGCGGGCCGGAGTCGCCGGTGGTGTGCTCAGCACCCTGGCAGTGGCCGGTGCCTCGGCCCAGGCCAGCGCGGCCGAGCCGGTGACGCAGACACTGGAGCTGCCCACGCTCACGGCCGATCTCGCCGAACAGATCGCGCAGTCCGCGGACGCCACCCAGCAGGCGGCGGCCAACTACCAGCTGCGGGCCGAGCGCGACGACGCCGCCGCCAAGGCCGCGAAGGAGGCCAAGGACGACCTCGCCGACGCCAAGAAGAAGGCGAGGGCGAAGGCGGAGGCCAACCGCAAGGCGGAGGCCGCGCGCAAGACCGCCGAGTCCGCCTCTCGCTCCTCGGACCGCACCACCCTCGCCACGACCGCCTCGACGGCCACCAGCACGTCCTCGTCCACGGCCACCGGGTCGGCGGCGGCGGTCGTCGCCTTCGTCAAGGCGCAGGTCGGCAAGGCGTACGTCTCCGGTGCCACCGGTCCGTCGGCGTACGACTGCTCCGGTCTGGTGCAGACCGCCTTCAAGCAGGTGGGCATCAGCCTGCCGCGCGTCTCGCAGGACCAGTCGACGGCCGGCACCCAGGTCTCGCTGAGCAATCTCCAGCCTGGCGACATCCTGTACTGGGGTGGCGCGGGCAGCGCGTACCACGTCGGGGTCTACGTCGGCGACGGCATGTTCGTCGGCGCGCAGAACTCGTCCACCGGCGTTGTCGAGCGGCCGCTTTCCTACGACCCGCCGAGCGGTGCGGTGCGGGTGCTCTGAGCGTGTGCGGCGTCTTGACGTCCTGATGTCCTGACGCCCTGATGTCCTGACGGACGGAAGCCACCGCCCCTTCCCCCGGGGGTGGTGGCTTCCGTTGTGCCCGGGGGGCTCGCCCCCGCCACCCCTTCCCATTCCCTCCCCGGGGGCTGCGCCCCCGGACCCCCCTACGGAGCTTCGCTCCGTTTCGCGCGGTTCCCCGCGCCCCTGTCAGGGCGCCCAGAAGCCCTCCGGAGCCCCTCTGCGGGGTTCCGGAGGGCTTCCTGTGCTCTGGATGCCTCTGGCAGGCCCTACGCCTTCGGGGCCACCTTCGACAGGCCGTTGATGATGCGGTCCATCGCGTCGCCGCCCGTGGGGTCCGTGAGGTTGGCGAGGAGCTTGAGGGTGAACTTCATCAGCACCGGGTGGGTCAGCCCGCGCTGCGTGGCGATCTGCATGACCTTCGGGTTGCCGATCAGCTTTACGAAGGCACGGCCCAGGTTGTAGTAGCCCCCGTAGGTGTCCTTCAGGACCTGCGGGTAGCGGCGCAGCGCGATCTCGCGCTGGGCGGGGGTCGCCCGGGCGTGCGCCTGGACGATGACGTCGGCGGCGATCTGCCCCGACTCCATGGCGTACGCGATGCCCTCGCCGTTGAACGGGTTGACCAGGCCGCCCGCGTCGCCGACGAGGAGGAGCCCCTTGGTGTAGTGCGGCTGGCGGTTGAAGGCCATGGGGAGGGCGGCGCCGCGGATCGGGCCCGTCATGTTGTCCGGGGTGTAGCCCCAGTCCTCCGGCATCGAGGCGCACCAGGCCTTGAGGATCTCGCGCCAGTCGAGCTCCTTGAAGGCGGCGGAGGTGTTGAGGACGCCGAGGCCGACGTTGCTCGTGCCGTCGCCCATGCCGAAGATCCAGCCGTAGCCGGGCAGCAGGCGGTCCTGGGGGCCGCGGCGGTCCCACAGCTCCAGCCAGGACTCCAGGTAGTCGTCGTCGTGGCGGGGCGAGGTGAAGTACGTGCGCACGGCGACGCCCATCGGACGGTCCTCGCGGCGGTGCAGGCCCATCGCCAGGGAGAGCCGGGTGGAGTTGCCGTCGGCGGCCACGACGAGGGGGGCGTGGAAGGTGACCTCCTTCTTCTCCTCGCCGAGCTTGGCGTGCACGCCGGTGATGCGGCCGGTGCGGTCGTCGGTGATCGGGGCGCCCACGTTGCAGCGCTCGTACAGGCGGGCGCCGGCCTTCTGGGCCTGGCGGGCGAGCTGCTCGTCGAAGTCGTCGCGCTTGCGGACGAGTCCGTAGTCCGGGTAGCTGGCGAGGTCGGGCCAGTCGAGTTCGAGGCGGACGCCGCCGCCGATGATGCGCAGGCCCCGGTTGCGGAGCCAGCCGGCCTCCTCGGAGATGTCGATGCCCATGGCGACGAGCTGCTTGGTGGCGCGGGGGGTGAGGCCGTCGCCGCAGACCTTCTCGCGAGGGAAGGCGGTCTTCTCGAGGAGCAGGACGTCGAGGCCGGCCTTGGCGAGGTAGTAGGCGGTGGTGGAACCGGCGGGTCCGGCCCCGACGACGATCACATCGGCGGTGTGTTCGGTGAGGGGCTGGGGCTCGGTCACGTGGGTCTCCCCGAGGCTCGAGGGTGGGATGCCGGGGCTCGGCGGTGGACAGGGGCAGTCTATTCAGGGGTGTTGGCCGAAACGGTCGAGGGGCGCGGGGAGCGGCGGTCACCCTGCGTGACCGTCTGTCACGGAACGGTGCCCGGCGCTTCCGGCCGGGACCCTCGCGCGCTTACCCTGGGGGTACCGCTGGGGGTGACAGCTGTGCGTATAACACCCGGAACACCCGACGTGCGGGTTCCGCGTCTCGTGGGGCTGATGGCCGTGGACGCCCGGGAGAGCGCCGCCGAGCACGGCGTGCTGCTCTCCGCTCCGGACCGGCCCGACTTCGCCATGACGACCGTCGTCGACTACGTCGTCCGCCAGTACCCGCCGCCCGGCACCGAGGTCCCGCGCGGCGCCGTGGTCACCGTCTGGTTCGAGTTCGGCGAGGGCGAGGGCGGCGGTGGCGTACGGGAGCCGCGGCGGCCGGTCCCGCCGCCGGGCGGGATGCGGCGGGAGCTGGACGAGCCGGGAGAGTCCCTGTTCATCCGCTGAGCGTTCCTCGCTGAGCGCGTGCCGGGCCCCCCGGGGCCTCACTTCGCCTTGAAGCCCCGGTGCAGGGCCACCACGCCGCCCGTCAGGTTCCGCCAGGCCACCTTCGACCAGCCGGCCCCGGCCAGGCGGGCGGCGAGCGCGGCCTGGTCGGGCCAGGCGCGGATGGACTCGGCGAGGTAGACGTACGCGTCCGGGTTGGACGACACCGACCGCGCCACCGGCGGCAGCGCCCGCATCAGGTACTCGGTGTAGACCGTGCGGAACGGCGCCCACGTCGGGTGCGAGAACTCGCAGATCACGACCCGGCCGCCCGGCTTCGTCACCCGGTGCATCTCGCGCAGCGCGGTGTCCGTGTCCTGCACGTTGCGCAGCCCGAAGGAGATCGTCACCGCGTCGAACGTGTCGTCCTTGAACGGCAGCCTCGTCGCGTCCCCGGCCGTGAACGGCAGCCAGGCGTGCCGCTGCTTGCCGACCCGCAGCATGCCGGTCGAGAAGTCGCAGGGGACGACGTACGCGCCGGTCCGCGCGAACGGCAGCGACGACGTCGCCGTACCGGCCGCGAGGTCCAGCACCTTCTGCGCGGGGCGCGCGTCGACCGCCCGGGCCACCGCCTTGCGCCACACCCGGTCCTGGCCGAGCGAGAGGACGTCGTTGGTGAGGTCGTACCGCTCCGCCACGTCGTCGAACATCGACGCGACTTCGTGCGGCTGCTTGTTCAGGGATGCGCGGGTCACCCGGCCATTGTGGCAGCACGGGCCGGCCGGGCCCGGACGCGCCCCGGGGCCGCACCGGGCCCGGCCCTTTCACCCGGGCAGCAGTCGCGGCCGTTTCTTCGCCGCCACGTCCTCCACCCACCCGCACACCAGCACGAACGCGGCGAGCAGGAGCCAGCCGATGCCGAACATGAACCACTGGCTCTCCAGTGGCAGGTACTTCTCGAACGCGGGGACGTTCCAGAACTGGTCGATCAGCGGCACCGCGAGGATCAGCGCGATCTCGTGCCAGAGGTAGACCGTGACCGCGCGCGCGTTGAAGACGGTCACGGTCCGGTCCAGCCGCCGGTACCGGGTGAGCCAGGCGAAGTCGACGCGGAACCGCGCCTTCGCCCACATCAGCAGCAGCACGTACCCGGCCGACCAGAACGCCTGCGCGAGCGGGATCTCGTCCAGGTCGTACGTGCCGCCCGCGGCGGCCTGGTGCGCGAACGCGTACCAGCCGCCGTAGCCGACCGCCGCGAGCGAGCACAGCG
This sequence comes from Streptomyces sp. NRRL F-6676, assembly GCF_000725625.1. Taxonomy (GTDB): domain Bacteria; phylum Actinomycetota; class Actinomycetes; order Streptomycetales; family Streptomycetaceae; genus Streptomyces. Next base: position 38,214 of record NZ_JOHS01000011.1, on the reverse strand, counting down.
CGACGGCCGCCGGTCTCAGCCGCTCCAGGACGCCGTCGCGGTGCGCGAAGCCCAGGATCCAGCAGAAGAGGTACGTCGCCAGGTCCCACAGGGCGGTGCCGAAGCGGTCGTCGCCCGGGTCCCACGCGAACTGGAACACGACGACCGGCACGAGGGACAGGAACAGCACCGGCAGCGGCGCCCGGCGGAAGAGGCGCAGCAGGACCGGGGAGAGCAGCACGAACCACAGATACGTGCGCAGGTACCAGAGGATCTCCCAGGCCTGCTCGCCCCACGCGTTGCCCGGCGGGTCGCCGAGCGGGACCACCCAGTAGACGATCTGCCGGCCGGGCATCCAGCCGTGGATCAGCATGGCCAGCACGACGAAGACGCCCCAGAACCAGAAGGGCGGCAGCAGCCGGCGGACGCGGCCGCGGATCACCGTGAGCGCCGGGCGCTGAAGCGACTTGGCCATCAGGGTGCCGGCCAGGGCGAACATGATGCCCATGGAGGGAAAGACCATGCCGCACCAGGCCCACCCGAAGGTGTGATACGTGACGACGCGGATGAGCGCGGCCGCGCGGAGGGAGTCGAAATAGCGGTCCCGCCCGGGGGGCGACGGGGGGTCGGGAGCGACCGGGGCCACGGGATCGGCCAGGGGATCGGCCACCGGCTCGGCCACCGCCGGCGGCGCCTCGAACTCGGCCGTGTCGGCGACGGGCGCGGCGGCCGTCTCCGGGGCCGCCGCGAAGGGCGCGTACGAGGCCTGCGGCGCGTACGACGGCTGGTGCGGGTCCGAGGGCTGGTGCGGGTCCGAGGGCTGGTACGGGCCCGAAGGCTGATGCGGGTCCGAGGGCTGTTGCGGGTCCAAGGGCTCATACCCGTACGGGCCGTACCCGTACGGGTCGGGCCCCGGTTGCCCGCCGTGCCCCTGCCCGTACCCGTAACCCCCCTGCTGCTGCTCCCCCCAGCTCATCGGCCCGCCCCCGCCGGGGTGCCGACCTCGCCGGTGCGCTTGAGCTTCTGCCAGCGCAGCCGGCCGCCGGTGAGCGCGGTGACGCAGGAGTGGATCAGCACCAGGTACATCATCTGCCGGTACGCCAGTTGCTGGAGCGGCAGCATCAGCAGGTACCGGTACTTCTCCTTGTCCAGCCGGAACGCGTACGCCGCGCAGACCAGTTGGACGCCGAGCACCGCCAGCCACGCCAGCAGGGACGCCTTGAAGTCGACGAAGATCATCGCGTACACGGTGAACACGTCGATCAGCGGCGCGAAGACCGGCGTGACGATCTGGAACAGCACCACCAGCGGCATCCCGACCCGGCCGAACCGCCCCGAAGGCCCCTTGTCCGTGAGCGACTTGCGGTGCTTCCACAGCGCCTGCATGGTCCCGTACGACCAGCGGTAGCGCTGCGACCAGAGCTGCCCCAGCGAGCCGGGCGCCTCGGTCCAGGCGCGGGCGTGCTCCTGGTAGACGACCCGCCAGCCGCCGCGGTGCAGCGCGATGGTGATGTCGGTGTCCTCGGCGAGCGTGTCGTGGCTCATGCCGCCGACCCCGATCACCGCGTCCCGCCGGAACGCGCCGATCGCGCCCGGGATGGTGGGCATGCAGCGCAGCAGGTCGTACATCCGGCGGTCGAGGTTGAAGCCCATCACGTACTCGATGTGCTGCCAGGCCCCGATCACGGTGTCGCGGTTGCCGACCTTGGCGTTGCCCGCGACCGCGCCGACCTCCGGGTCGGCGAACGGCTGGACGAGCTGGTGCACGGCGTCCGGTTCGAACACGGTGTCGCCGTCCATCATCACGACGATGTCGTGACGCGCGTTCCACACACCGTTGTTGAGCGCGGCCGGTTTGCCCGCGTTCTCCTGGCGGATGACGCGGACGTTGGGCATCCCGAGGGACTCGACGATGTCCGCGGTGCCGTCCGTGGAGCCGTCGTCGACGACGACGATCTCGATCGGATGGGTGCTCCGCGCCAGCGAGTGCAGCGTGTTGGCGATGCACTCCTTCTCGTTGTACGCCGGGACGATCACACTCACCGGTCCGGTGACCGTCGGCCCCCAGCCGAACCGGCGTTTGTTGCGCTGTCTGTAGTGGCGCCGGGCGAGGATCAGCATCATCCCGAAGCGGCCCATCACCGCGACGCCGACGACGGTGAGGCCGCCCGCGAGGACCGGCACGGTCCACTCGGCGACCGCGACCGCGTAGACCAGCGCCTTGCCCTCGTAGAGGGTCATGCCGGTCGCCTTGTGCTGGGCGCTCTGCTCGACGGCGGCCGTCGCGGTGCCGCCGCCGCCCTCGGTACCCGGCTGCTCCCCACCGGGCTGCTCCCCACCGGACTGCTCCCCACCGGACTGCTCCCCACCGGACTGCTGTCCTCCCGCGACGGCCGGACCGGAACCGTTGGCGGAACCGGTGCCGGAGCCGTTCTCGGCGCCGGACCCGGAGTCGGAGCCGGACCCGGAGCCGGCCCCGGAGCCGCCGTTGGCCTCCGCCCGCTCCGCCGCCGCGTTCGCGGCCATGGCGCCGCTGACGGTGGTGAAGGTGTAGCCCTTCTTCCGCATCTTCTGGATGTACGCGCCGAGCGCCTTCACCGTCTGGCTGCGGTCGCCGCCGGCGTCGTGCATCAGGACCACCGCGCCCTTGTTCTTCTTCGGCGTGGCCCACCGCACGATCTTCGCGACGCCCGGCTTCTTCCAGTCGTCGCTGTCGGTGTCCACGAAGACGCTGGTGTAGCCCTCGGCGCCGAGCTCCTTGTAGACGGGATAGCTGTAGTTGTCGATCGCGTCCGGCTCGGAGGAGTACGGCGCCCGGAACAGGGTCGTCGTCACCCCGGCCGCGCCCGCGAGCGCCAGCTGGGTCTGCTGCATCTCGCGCCGGATGCGCGACTGGCTCTGGTACGACAGGTCGACGTGGGTGAAGGTGTGGATGCCGACCTCGTTGCCCTGCTCCACCATCGTCTTCACGACGCCGGGATAGCGGGAGACCATCGAGCCCACGAGGAAGAACGTGGCCGGGACGTCGTACTTCTCCAGGACCTTCAGCACCTGCGGCGTGTACGTGGGGGTCGGGCCGTCGTCGAAGGTGAGGACGATGGTCTTCTCCGGTATCGACCGGCTGACGGGCTTGCCGTCGCGGAAGGTCAGGATCGGGCCGCCGTCGAGGACCTTCTCGGGCACCTTGTCGTAGGCGGCGTCGTCCCGTACGCGCTCGTCGCCCCCGACCTCGGCGCGCAGATAGCCGTCGAGCAGCATCACGCTGGTGAGGCCGAGCAGGAGCAGCAGGGCGAGGATCACGCGCGGCCGTTGCAGGGCCGCCGCGCGGCCGGCCGCGCGTTCGATGCGGGAGGGGGCGCGCCGGCGGCCGCGGGAAGTCGTCGTGGTCATGGGTGTCGGGGTTCTCCGGTCAGTGGGCGGTGGCGGACGCGGAGGGGGACGGCGCACCACTCGGCGCCCCCGCGGGCGGGGCTCCGGTGCCGGGGGCGCCGGTGGGCGCGAGGCCGCCCCGCGGGCCGTTGCCGCCGGGCGCGGAGCCCGCCCGGCCGCCGTCGCCGAAGGGCAGCAGCGAGGACGGGTTCATGGACAGGCCCCAGCCCATGAAGGCCATGCCGAGCACCACCGCGTAGCCGAGGCAGACGGCGCCGAGGAGCAGGCCGAGCCGGCGCAGCAGTCTCGCCCTGCGCCCGGAGGTGTCGACGAACACGGGCCCCTCGCCGGACCCGTTGCCGCGTTTGCGGCGGCGACCGCGCGCGGCGGGCGCGGCGGCACGGCTTTCGATGGCGGACTCGGATTGCATTCCCCAGACGGTAGAAGACGTTTATGTGACCCAAACTCTGGATGAGTTGTGAGCCGGCCAGGAAAAACCGCCGAACCTGTCCGTTCCCTGGGTGAAGCGAACCGTTTCTGTCATCGGCGGCACAGCGGCGTGTGCTTCATTTACTCTTCGCGATGCCCGGGACGGTCGGAATGCCCTTCCGTTTCCCGGCGACGAGACGGAAATCACCGTCCTGAGACGGGGGCGGACATCACGAAAGCGGGTGCGTGTGCGATGAGGAGTTTCCTGAGGCCGGCCGCCGGGCTCGTCTGCCTGGTGGCGCTGGCCTGCGCCGGGTGCTCCGCCGGCGACGGGGACTCCTCCTCGTCCGCGGGCGGCGGCTCGGACGCGGCCCCCTCGGCGGGCGCCGGGGACGCGGACGGCTCGTCGGGCGGGTCCCCGACGTCCTACGCGCCGTATGTGAGCGCCACCACCGCCGTGGACATGGACACGGCCGGGTCGCCCTCGGCGTACAACCTCGCCTTCGTGATCTCCGACGGCGACGACTGCGCCCCGAAGTGGAACGGCGAGTACGCCCTCGACAACACGGCGGTGAAGTCCCGCATCGAGGCGCTCAAGGAGTCGGGGGCCGCGGTGCGGGTCTCCTTCGGCGGGTCCTCAGGGAAGGAGCTGGCGGCCACCTGCGACAGCGCCTCCGCGCTCGCGAAGGCGTACGGGGCCGCGCTGGACGCGGCGGGCACCACCCTCGCGGACTTCGACATCGAGGGCGACGAACTGGCCGACTCGGACTCGGTCGCACTGCGCTCCGAGGCGATCGCACTGCTTCAGAAGGAGCGCGCCGGTCTGTCGGTGTCGTTCACGTTGCCCGTGATGCCGTCGGGATTGGAGACGGACGGAGTGGCGTTGCTGGAGTCCGCCAATGACCACGGGGTTCAGGTCTCCACGGTCAACATCATGACGATGAATTACGGGAGTTCCTACACCGGGGACATGGGCGACTACGCGATCACCTCGGCCCGGGCCGCGCACGATCAACTGGAGAAGGTGTTCGGCCTGTCGTCGAAGGCGGCATGGCGGGGACTGGCGCTCACGTCGATGCTCGGCGTGAACGACGTGGACGGGGAGACGTTCACGCTCGCGGACGCGAAGCAGGTGCGGACGTTCGCGGAAGGGAAGGAGGTGGCCTGGGTGTCGATGTGGTCGACGTTCCGGGACCAGAGGTGCGAGGACGGCTCCGCGTCCGCCGGAAACGCGGCGACGGACTGTAGCGGGGTGAAGCAGGGGCGGGGCGACTTCGCGGAGGCGTTCTCGGGGTGAGGGCGCGCCCGCGTCCGGCGGCCGGTCGGGGCCGGAAAGGCAGGAGCCCCCGCGCCTGACGGTGCGGGGGCTCCTTGGGTACTGCTCGTCGGGTCCGGATCGGGCCGAGGAACCTACATGGGGGTGACGTTCTCCGCCTGCGGGCCCTTCGGACCCTGCGTGACGTCGAAGCTCACCTGCTGGTTCTCCTCAAGCGAACGGAAGCCGTTCGCGTTGATCGCGGAGTAGTGGACGAAGACGTCCGGGCCGCCGCCTTCCTGGGCGATGAAACCAAAGCCCTTTTCGGCGTTGAACCACTTCACGGTTCCGGTAGCCATAAGCCCTCCTTGGGCCCAAAGGGTCGCCCTGCTCCAGAACCCTGCGATTGTGAAAACTAAATGCCGCACAACTGCATACGTCTGAAAACGACGAGAGCCCGCGGTCACATGCTCCGCAGGCTCTGTACTGCAAGGGAAACCAAACTGCAACTTGCTGCGAGCCTAGCACGCAGGCACCGGGATGCAACAGGGAGCAAGATCACGTCACCCGGATGTTTGAAGAGCCCGGAGGCCGATTGACCGGAACGGCCCCCTACCCCCAGGGGCCGCGCCCCCGTGGACGGGGTCTAGTCTCGCGATGTGGACAATTCTCGCATCCGGCCGCGCGTCGGCCACATCCAGTTCCTGAACTGCCTGCCCCTCTACTGGGGGCTCGCGAGAACCGGGACGCTCCTCGACCTCGAGCTGACCAAGGACACCCCCGAGAAGCTCAGCGAGCGGCTGGTCGCGGGCGAGCTCGACGTCGGCCCCGTCACCCTCGTCGAGTACCTGAAGAACGCCGACGACCTCGTCGCGTTCCCCGACATCGCCGTGGGCTGCGACGGCCCCGTGATGTCCTGCGTGATCGTCTCCCAGGTGCCGCTGGAGCAGCTGGACGGCGCCCGTGTCGCCCTCGGCTCCACCTCACGCACCTCCGTGCGGCTGGCGCAGCTGCTGCTCGCCGAGCGGTTCGGGGTCCGGCCCGAGTACTACACCTGCCCGCCCGACCTCGCCCTGATGATGCGGGAGGCCGACGCCGCCGTCCTCATCGGCGACGCGGCGCTGCGCGCCAATCTGCACGACGGGCCGAAGTACGGCCTGGCCGTGCACGATCTGGGCGCGCTGTGGAAGGAGTGGACGGGGCTGCCGTTCGTCTTCGCGGTGTGGGCGGCCCGCAGGGAGTACCTGGAGCGCGAGCCGGAGCTCACCCGCCAGGTGCACCAGGCGTTCCTCGCCTCGCGCAACCTCTCTCTGGAGGAGGTCGGCAAGGTCGCCGAGCAGGCGGCCCGCTGGGAGGCGTTCGACGCCGAGGTGCTGGAACGGTACTTCACGACGCTGGACTTCCGGTTCGGCGGCCCGCAGCTGGAGGCGGTCACGGAGTTCGCGCGCCGGGTCGGCCCGACGACGGGCTTCCCGGCGGACGTGAAGATCGAACTGCTGGACTGAGCGCCCGTCCGGCACCGCTCCCCCGGCGTCCGCCCCGCGCTCTACTGTGGGGGCGTGGATGCCGTGGGGTGGGCGGTCGTGGGTGTTGCCGGTCTGTGGGGGGCGGGCGCGGGCGCCCTGGTGCCCCGGCTCGCGTACCGGCTGTCGGTGGCGGCCGGCGAGCCGTGGCGGGACCGGTGCCCCGAGGGGCACCGCATCGGCGGCTGGCTCGGCCGCGCGCGCTGCCCGCAGGGCGGGGCGTACGGCCCCGGAGGCGCCCTCGTGTGCGCCGTGACCGCCCTGGTGTGCGCGGCGCTCGCGCTCGCCGCCGGGACCCGGCCCGAACTCGCCGTGTGGCTGCTGCTCGCCCCCGCCGGGGTGCTGCTGACGATCGTCGACTTCCGGGTGCAGCGCCTCCCCGACGTGCTCACCCTGCCGCTCGCCGTCCTCGCGCTCGCCCTGCTGGGCGGGGCGGCCGTGCTGCCCGAGCACGCGGGCCGCTGGCGCACCGCGCTGCTCGCCGCGCTCGTCCTGGGCGCCGGCTACTTCCTGCTCTTCCTGGTCAACCCCGACGGCATGGGCTTCGGGGACGTCAAACTCGCCCCCGGCCTCGGCGCCGTCCTCGGCTGGTACGGCTGGGGCACGGTGGTGCTCGGCACCTTCACCGGCTTCCTCCTCGCCGGTCTCTACGGCCTCGTCCTCGTCCTCACCCGCGGAGCCACCCGCCGTACGGCCATCCCGTTCGGCCCGTTCCTGATCGCGGGCGCCTACGCGGGCCTGCTCATGGGGGCGTACGCGGCCTAGGGCGCCCGGAAATCCCCGGGCGAACCCGCTGGCGTACGCTTGACCGGTCCGCCCCACCCCTGGACGAAAGGGACACCCCCGGTGACCGAGAAGGCCGACCTTCAGCCCGTCCTCGACCGCGCCGCCACGGGTGGACGCATCACCCCCGAAGAGGCCCTCGCCCTCTACCGCGACGCCCCCCTGCACGCGCTCGGCGCCGCCGCCGACTCCGCCCGCCGCCTCAAGTACGCCGGTATCGAGCACATCGCGACGTACATCATCGAGCGGAACATCAACTACACCAACGTCTGTGTGACGGCGTGCAAGTTCTGTGCCTTCTACGCCGCCCCGAAGGACACCGACAAGGGCTGGACGCGCGACCTCGACGACATCCTGCGCCGCTGCGCGGAGACCGTCGAACTGGGCGGCACGCAGATCATGTTCCAGGGCGGTCACCACCCGGACTACGGCGTGGAGTACTACGAGAAGCACTTCGCGGCCATCAAGAAGGAGTTCCCCCAGCTCGTCATCCACAGCCTGGGGGCGAGCGAGGTCGAGCACATGGCCCGCATCTCGGGGGTGACGGTGGAGGAGGCGATCACCCGCATCCACGCCGCCGGCCTCGACTCCTTCGCGGGCGCCGGCGCCGAGCTGCTCCCGGAGCGGCCGCGCAAGGCGATCGCCCCGCTGAAGGAGTCCGGCGAGCGCTGGCTGGAGATCATGGAGACCGCGCACCGGCTGGGCGTGGAGTCCACCTCGACGATGCTGATGGGCACCGGCGAGACCAACGCCGAGCGCATCGAACACCTGCGCATGATCCGTGACGTGCAGGACCGCACGGGCGGCTTCCGCGCGTTCATTCCGTACACCTACCAGCCCGAGAACAACCACCTGAAGGGCCGCACCCAGGCCACGCTCTTCGAGTATCTGCGGATGATCGCCATCGCCCGCCTCTTCCTGGACAACGTCCGGCACATCCAGGGCTCCTGGCTGACCACCGGCAAGGAGGTCGGCCAGCTCTCGCTGCACTACGGCGCGGACGACCTCGGCTCGATCATGCTGGAGGAGAACGTCGTCTCCTCGGCCGGCGCCAAGCACCGCTCCAACCGCCTGGAGATCATCGACCTGATCCGCAAGGCGGGCCGCGTCCCGGCGCAGCGCGCCACGACGTACGAGCACCTCGTGGTGCACGACGACCCGGCCAACGACCCGGTCGACGAGCGCGTCGTCTCGCACATCTCCTCCACGGCGATCGCGGGCGGCACGGCCCACCCCGAGCTGAAGCTGCTGGCGTCCAACTGACCCTGGGGAAGGGCGTGTTCCCGTGCTGACGATCCACGCGGCGGACGCGCTGCGCGTCACGTGGGAGGCGGAGCCGGTCGCGGACGGCGCGGTCGCCGTCGAGGGCGACCGGATCGCCGCGGTCGGCACGCTCGCGGAACTGACGGCGCGGTATCCGGCGGCCCGCGTGCGCCGCTGGTCCGGCACGCTGGGCCCGGGGCTGACGCACGAGGGCCCGCTCCCGGACGCCCCGAGCCCGCGCGAACAGGTCCACGAGGTGCTGAAGCGGGGCGCGGTGGCGGTGACGGCCGCGCACACCCCCACCCCCGGCCTCCGCGCGGCCGCCGCCCGCAGCGGCGTGACGGTCCTCCCCGCCGCGCGCCCCCCGCTCCCCCTCACCCCGGGCCACCGGGCCGACCTGACCGTCCGCACGGCGGAGGGCGAGTGCCAGGCCACGGTCTGCGCGGGGCGCCTGCTCCACCGCCGCCGCTGACGTCCGCGGGGGCGCGCGGCCGGCCTCCCGCGAGCCGGATCGAGTCCGCTACAGCGCGTACAGCTCCTCGATCTCCGCCGCGAAGTCCCGGGAGATCTCCGTGCGGCGGAGTTTCATCGACGGGGTCAGATGGCCCGCCGACTCCGTGAAGTCGCCGGGGAGGACGCGGAAACGGCGGATGGACTCGGGGCGGGAGACCAGACGGTTGGCCTCGTCGACGGCGCGCTGGAGGACCGCGTGCAGGTCGGGGTCGTCCAGGAGGAGTTCCGGGGGGACTCCGTGCTTGCCGTTCATCCGGCGCCAGTGGGTGATGCCGTCCGGGTCGAGGGTGATCAGCGCGGCGACGAACGGGCGGCGGTCGCCGAGCAGCATGCACTGGGAGATCAGCGGATGCGAGCGGAGCCAGTTCTCCAGCGGTGCCGGGGCGACGTTCTTGCCGCCCGCGGTGATCAGGATCTCCTTCTTGCGGCCGGTGATCGTCAGATGGCCCTCGTCGTCGAGGGCGCCGAGGTCCCCGGTCGGCAGCCAGCCCTCGACGGTGCCCGGCACGACACCGCCCGCGTGCGGGTCCCAGTAGCCGCGGAACACATGGCCCCCGGCGAGCAGGATCTCGCCGTCGGCCGCGATCCGCACCCGCGTGCCCGGCAGCGGCCAGCCCACCGTGCCGAGCCGGGGCCGCAGCGGGGGCGTCACCGTGGCCGCACCGGTCGTCTCCGTCAGGCCGTACCCCTCGAAGATCTGGATGCCGGCGCCGGCGTAGAACGCGGCGAGCCGGCGGCCCAGCGGTGAGCCGCCGCAGATGATGTACCGCACCCTGCCGCCCATCGCGGTGCGGATGCGGCGGTAGACCAGGGGGTCGTAGAGCGCGCGGGCCGCCCGCAGCGCCCGGCCGGGGCCGCCCCCGGTGCCGTGCTGCCGGGCCTCCGCCGCCTCCCCGTAGCGTTCGGCCACCGAGGCGGCCCGGTCGAACGAGGCGGCCCGGCCGCCCGACTCGGCCTTCGCGCGGGCCGAGTGGAACACCTTCTCCAACATGTACGGGATGGCCAGCAGACAGGTCGGCCGGAAGCCCGCCAGGTCCGCCAGCAGGTCGTCGGTGCGCAGGCTGGGCGCGTGCCCGAGGGTGACGCGGGCGCGCAGACAGGCGACGGCGACCATCCGGCCGAAGATGTGCGACAGCGGCAGGAACAGCAGCACCGACGGCTCCTCGCTGTGCTGCGCCCGGAAGACCGGGTGCAGCAGCTCCACCGCGTTGTCGACCTCCGCGAGGAAGTTGCCGTGGGTCAGGGCGCAGCCCCTGGGCCGGCCGGTGGTGCCGGAGGTGTAGACGAGGGTGGCCAGCGAGTCCGGGCCGAGGACGCCGCGCCGGACGGCGACCTCCTGGTCGGGCACGGCACGGCCCAGCTCCGCGAGCCGGTCCAGATGGCCCTTGTCGAAGACCCAGAGGTGGTGCAGGTCGGGGAGCCGGTCGCGCTCAGGGCCGAGGGCGGCGGCCATCGCGGTCGTCTCGGTGGCCAGGGCGACCGCGCCGGAGTCCTGGAGGATCCAGCGCGCCTGGAAGGGCGAGGAGGTGGGGTAGACCGGGACGGTGACCAGGCCCGCCGCCCAGGCGGCGAAGTCCAGCAGGGTCCACTCGTACGTCGTGCGCGCCATGACGGCGATCCGGTCGCCGGGGGCGAGCCCCTCGGCGAGCAGCCCCTTCGCCAGCGCCAGCACCTCGGCGGCGAACCGCGCCGCCGGCACGTCCGTCCAGCCGCCGGAGGCGTCGGTACGGCGGCGCAGAACGGTTTCTTCCGGGGCGGCGGAGGCGTTGTCGAACGGGATGTCGGCCAGCGAGCCGTGCGTGACCGGGGCGGCCAGCGGCGGCACCGCCGCCTCCCGGACGACGCCGTCCAGCCGCTTGAGCTCCGGCTCCACCAGTACGGGGGCGCCGGCCCGGGCGCGGTCGAGGCCCGGCACGGGCGGGACGGCGTACGCGCCGGCGTACGGGCCGGAGCGGGCGGCGGCGGACACGGGCGGGGCGGGGTGCGGGGTGGACACGAGCGGCTCCTGGGCGTTCGGCGACGAAACACCTCTTACGTGTGCGGGTACGGACCGCGGGGGCCCGTGCGTTCACCCGCGAGAGGTGCCGCGGCCGGGCACAGAGGCGTCACCGGGCGTTACCGGTGTCGCGCGGCGATCGTATTGCGCCTCGGTGTGGACCTTGTGGTGTTTCGGGGGGCGTACGGCACCGGGGGTGTGTGCGTTGACCCACGGGGAGTGCGCCTCGTCCCACGCGCCCCCCTTCCCCTCCCCGCGCCGTTTCCCCTCGACTTTACCGCCGGTAACCTGACTCCGGAGTAAGCAATGTCGCCCCGCCGCGCCCCACCACCCCCCTCGGCCCGTCTCACCGCTCCCGGAGATCCCGTGCAGACCACCGGCCACACAGACCCCACCCGCGCCGCAGCCGCCGCACCCCCCACCGGACCCACCGAGCCCGCACCCACCCCCACCACCGCAGCCGCAGCCGCAGCCACGCCCACTCCCACTCCCACTCCCACTCCCACGACCGTCGCCCTCTCCTCCGCCCCCGCCCTCCTCCCCTCCTACCTCCGGGGGGCGCTGCTCTCGCCGTTCAAGCGGCCCCGGCCGGACGCCGTGCCGTCCCGGACCCGGCTCGTGGTGCCCGGGGTGCGGATCGATCTCGCCCGGCTCGCCGCGTACGAGCGGATCTGCGGGTTCGCCACCGGCGCCGACGCGCTGCCGGTGACGTACCCGCACGTGCTCGCCTTCCCCCTGGCCATGCGGCTCCTGAGCGGCCGTCGCTTCCCGCTGCCGCTGCTCGGCCTGGTGCACACCTCGCTCGAGATCGTCCAGCGGCGCCGGCTGGACACCGAGACGGCGTACGAACTGGCCGTGCACGTCGAGGGCCTGACGCCGCACCGGCGCGGCACGGAGGCCACCGTGGTGACCGAGGCGCGGGCCGACGGCCGCCCCGTCTGGGAGTCGCGCAGCACCTATCTGGCCCGCCACCGCACGCCCGCCGGCGCGGGGACCCCCGCGCGCCCCGCTCCCCCGCCCCTCCTCCCCGCCACCGCCGAGTGGCGGCTCGGCGCGGACGTCGGACGGCGGTACGCGGCGGTCTCGGGCGACCGCAACCCGATCCATCTGCACCCGCTCACCGCCCGCCTGTTCGGCTTCCCGCGCCCCCTCGCACACGGCATGTGGACGGCCGCCCGCTGTCTGGCCGAACAGCCCGTCGGCGAACCGTTGCGCGTACGGGCGGAGTTCAGGGCGCCGGTGCTGCTCCCGGACACCGTCGTCCACGCGACCGACGGCAGTGGCCGCTTCCAACTCCGCACCGGCGAACGGCTGCACGTCACGGGCACGGTCGAACCGTCGACCCATCCGGCACCGAGGACGAACGGCTGACCCGCCCGACCGCGGCGAGGGCCAACAGGGGCCAGGAAGGCGGCAGAGCTCAGCGCGCGGGGCCCTCGGCGGCGGCCAGCATGTCCTCGACGAGGTCGGCGGCGCGCGGGGTGCCGCCCTCGGCCCTGGCGGCGTCCCGCAACCGCGTGGACCGCTCCACGCGTTCCGGGTCCGTGACCAGGTCGTGCAGCGCCGTGCGAAGGGTCTCGGCGGTGGCGTCGGCGGTGTCCACGCGGCGGGCGACGCCGAGTTCCACGAGCCGGTCGGCGTTCATGAACTGCTCGGCTCCCTGCGGCACGGCGATCATAGGAACGCCGGCGAGGAGCCCTTCGCCGCAGCCGCCCATGCCGGCATGGGTGACGAAGGCGTCGGCCTGTTCCAGGATCGCGCGCTGCGGGACCCAGGAGTGCACTTCGACGTTGGGCGGGACGGTGCCGAGTTCCGCGGGGTCGGTGTACTTGCCGATCTGGAGCACGACGTGCCAGCCGGGCAGGTCGCCGAAGGCCGCGACGCACTCGCGGTAGAACGCGGGCCGGCGCGTGTACGCCGAGCCGAGCGAGATCAGCAGCACCTGGTCCGCGGCCGCCGGGCGGGTCCAGCCGTCCGGGTCCGCCCGGCTGTCGAAACAGGGACCGACGAAGGTCACCGTGTCGGTGTCGACCCGATCGGCGTGCGGCTGCATCGCGCGCGGGATCAGGGCGAGGGCCCGGGCGGGCGGTCCGGAGAACGTCTCCATGTCCGTGGTGGTCGCGCCGCAGCCGGCGAGCCACCGCGCGAACCTGTCCCGGTACGCGTCGGCGCCCGGCAGCTTCCAGAAATGCGCCGCGACCTCCTCCTGATAGCCGTCCCAGCCGACGAACGTCGGGGACAGCTGCATGAGGGGACGGCCCTGCGCTTCGGCGAGGGCGCGCGCGGCATAGGCGCCGATGTCGTAGAGGTACAGGTCGGCCGGGTCGTCGTCGTAGGCGGCGCGCAGTTGCGGCAGTGCCTGGACGGCGTCGTCGAGGAAGAGGCTCGCCGCGGCGATGGGATCGGCGGGCCAGTCGTTGTCCGCGACGGGCAGCGTGGAGGTGCAGGGCACCAGCTCCGCGCCGGCGGCCTCGATCCGGTCGGCCACGAACGGATCGTTGGCGTAGGTGACCCGGTGCCCGCGGTCCACCAGCTCACGGATGAGCGCCAGGCTGGGCAGGACATGACTGACGAGAGGAACACCGACCATGGCGACATGGGCGCGGCGACGGGACATGGACGATCACTCGTTTCCGGTGCGGGAGGGTGCCGTCCGGCCTGGAGCGGCAACAGTCACGTCAGGACGCTGGCACGGCCCCGCCGCCTCGATCAACCGGATATCGGTCGCCCCACCGGCCGCCGCCCCGGCGTGCCGGTCCGGCGTGCCGGTCCGGCGTGCCGGTCCGGACCCGGGGTCGGCGCCGAGATCGCACCGTCAGTCCCCTGCGCCCGGATCCGAACGACAGGCCCTAGCCCGCCCCCACGGGCACCTGCGTCCGCTCCGGCGGGATCCACGGGCGTCCCTCCATCAGCCCGCCGAGCCCCGCCCAGGCGAAGTTCATGAGCGTGCCCGCGGCCTGCCGGGCCGGGACGCCGGGGGTGGTGTTGGCCCAGGCCGCGAGCGACTCGGCGGCGCCGACCAGCGCTTCGGCGAGCGCGGCGGCCTCCTGCCGGGGCAGTTCCCGGTCGCGGCGGCCGGCCCGGGAGGCGTCCGCGACGAGCTGGGTGACGAAGGCGACGATCTCCTCGCGCATCGCGCCCACCTCCGCCGCGAACGGCTCGCCCGTCGTACGGGCCTGGAGGTGCAGTACGGCCCAGCCGTCCGGGTTCTCCGCGGTGTGCGTGAAGAACGCCAGCAGCCCTTTCCAGAGCTGCCGGTCGGCGGGGAGCGACGGGTCCACGCCGGCGCGCACGGCGGCGGTGAGCGCCGCCGCCTCCCGGCGGATGCAGGCGGTGAAGAGGTCTTCCTTGGAGTTCAGGTAGAGATAGACCAAGGGCTTGGAGACACCGGCGAGTTCGGCGATCTCGTCCATGGAGGCGCTGCGGTAGCCGCGCCGGCCGAAGGTGCGGACGGCCGCGTCGAGCATCTGCCGTTCGCGCACGGCCCGCGGCATCCGCTTGCTTCTCGCTTCGCCCATGGCCACAGGGTAGTTGCAGAACCCGCACACGTGCCCGGGTGCGGACCCGGGCGGGGGTTCAGGAGGTCTGCTCCTGGGCCCGGCCGGTCCCGGTCCGGGACCGTACCGCCTCGTCCACGTCGTCCTCCTGGCTGCGGTTGGCGTCCAGGTTGGCCTTCATCCGGTCCACCCGGCGCACGACGTTCTCGGAGGCCCGGTCCCGTTCGCCCCGCAGCACCACGAAGCTGATCGGCGCGGAGATCACCAGGGCGAGCAGAACGATCCACATGCCGTTGGAGTCGCCGAGTCCGCGCGGGACGATGCCCGAGTAGACGAGGCCCCAGACGACCACGAGGCAGCCCGCGAAGATCCCAAGGCGCATCAGCGTGTAGCGGAGCATCTCAATCCACTCTTCCGTCCGAACAGGTCCCGAACAATCCGGCGCGAACAATCCGGCGCGAACGTCACCAAAGGCGTCGTCCCCACCCTCCAGTGAAGCACGCGCGCCCCCCGATCTTGCAGGGGGGCCCGGCGGGCCGCGCTCCCGGTCAGCCGAGCGGGAGCAGCATCGTGATGTCGTCGCGGTCGTCCCCCGGGGCCACCCGGATCGCGCCGGGCACCCGGCCGACCTCCTTGTAGCCGCAGGACTCGTAGAACCGTTCGAGACCGTTGCCGCCCCGGCAGGTGAGCCGTATCGCGTCGATGCCCGGCATCCCGCGGACGGCCTCCTCGGCGGCGGCGAGCAGCTCGCGCCCGTAGCCGCGGCCCTGGTGGCGGGGGTGGACCATCACCGTGTAGAGCCACACCCAGTGCCGCATCAGCCGGTGGGTGTTGGCCGCGACGAAGGCCGCCGCGACGATCTCGCCCGCCTCGTCGCGGCCGACCAGGAGCCGGGTGTGGCCCTCGGCCATGGCGACGAAGTGGCGCAACAGCGCCGGCCGTATGTCCTCGGGCTCCACCGGCGGCACGAAACCGACCGAGCCGCCCGCGTTGGACACGTCCGTCCACAGGGTGAGCAGGCCGTTGCGCAGTTCGGGCGTGACGGCCGGGTCGAGTGCGAAGGTCAGGGACACCGCCGCCTCACACCCGCATCGGCTGGGGCTCGTCGCGGCGGGCCGGGTCGGCGCCGTCGTACTCGCGGATGATCTCGTAGCGCGTGTTGCGCTCCACGGGGCGGAAACCGGCGTCGCGGATCAGGTCGAGCAGGTCCTCGCGGGTGAGCTTGTTCGGCGTGCCGTAGTCGTCGGCGTCATGCGTGATCTTGTACTCGACGACCGAGCCGTCCATGTCGTCCGCGCCGTGCTGGAGGGCGAGCTGCGCCGTCCGCACGCCGTGCATCACCCAGAAGACCTTGACGTGCGGGACGTTGTCGAAGAGGAGACGGGAGACCGCGAAGGTCTTCAGCGCCTCCGCGCCGGTCGCCATCTGGGTGCGCGCCTGGAGGCGGTTCCTGACCTTGCCGTCCTTCATGTCCACGAAGTCGTGCTGGTAGCGCAGCGGGATGAAGACCTGGAAGCCGCCGGTCTCGTCCTGTAGTTCGCGCAGCCGCAGCACGTGGTCGACACGGTGGCGGGGCTCCTCGATGTGGCCGTACAGCATGGTGCACGGGGTCTTGAGGCCCTTCTCGTGCGCCAGCCGGTGGATGCGCGACCAGTCCTCCCAGTGGGTGCGGTGGTCGACGATGTGCTGTCGCACCTCCCAGTCGAAGATCTCCGCGCCGCCGCCGGTGAGGGACTCCAGGCCCGCGTCGATCAGCTCGTCCAGGATGTCGGAGGCGGACATCCCGGAGATCGTCTCGAAGTGGTGGATCTCGGTGGCGGTGAACGCCTTCAGGGAGACGTCCGGCAGCGCGGCCTTCAGCTCCCGCAGCGAGCGCGGGTAGTAGCGCCACGGCAGGTTGGGGTGCAGGCCGTTGACGATGTGCAGTTCGGTGAGGTTCTCGCCCTCCATCGCCTTGGCGAGCTTGACCGCCTCCTCGATGCGCATCGTGTACGCGTCCTTCTCGCCCGGCTTGCGCTGGAAGGAGCAGTAGGCGCAGGACGCCGTGCACACGTTGGTCATGTTGAGGTGACGGTTGACGTTGAAGTGGACGACGTCGCCGTTCTTCCGCGTCCGCACCTCGTGGGCGAGCCCGCCGAGCCAGGCCAGGTCGTCCGACTCGTACAGCGCGATGCCGTCCTCGCGGGTCAGCCGCTCACCGGACCTGACCTTGTCCTCCAGCTCGCGCTTGAGCCCGGCGTCCATGCGATACCTCATCTCTCCGTGCAGACTCAGACAACCGTACGCCCGCGCACGCGGTCCTCCGCCGCGGACCCGGCCCCGCGTCGGCGGGGCCCCGCCGCGGACCTCAGAGCACCTCTTCGGGCAGCTCGCCCACCCTGTTCTCCCACTTCGTGGAGAGCACGATCGTGGTACGGGTCCGGGAGACGCCCTTGGTGCCGGACAGCCGCCTGATGGTCTTCTCCAGGCCGTCCACGTCGGAGGCCCGCACCTTGATCATGAAGGAGTCGTCGCCCGCGATGAACCAGCAGTCCTCGATCTCGTGCAGGTCCTTCAGCCGCATCGCCACGTCCTCGTGGTCGACGGCGTCGGAGAGCGAGATGCCGATCAGGGCGGTGACGCCGAGCCCGAGCGAGGCGGAGTCCACGGTGGCGCGATACCCGGTGATCACGCCGGCCGCCTCCAGGCGGTTGATGCGGTCGGTGACACTGGGTCCCGACAGACCGACGAGGCGGCCCAGCTCCGCGTAGGAGGCCCGGCCGTTCTCCCGCAGGGCCTGGATGAGCTGCCTGTCCACCGCGTCCATGCGATCGCTGGCCTTCCGCTAGTTGTGGTTGTGGGGGTGTTGCGTCGTCGTACGGCCGCCGCCGAGGTCGCCCGCCCAGCGGCGGTAAAGGGTGTGCGGGACCCCTGCCGCGTCCAGGACCCGGCCGGCGACGAAGTCCACCAGGTCCTGGATGTGCGTCGCCCCGGCGTAGAAGGCGGGCGAGGCGGGCAGGACCGTCGCCCCGGCGTCGTCCAGGGCCACCAGGTGCCGCAGGGTCTGGCCGTTCAGCGGGGTCTCGCGGACGGCGACGACCAGGCGGCGCCCCTCCTTGAGCGTGACGCTCGCCGCGCGCTGGAGCAGGTCCTTGGAGAGCCCGAGCGCGACCCCGGCCACGCACGCCGTCGACGCGGGCACGATCAGCATGCCCCTGACGGGGTACGACCCCGAGGACGGGCCCGCCGCCAGGTCACCGGCCGCCCAATGCCGTACGGCGCTCAGGTCGGCGGTCTCGGCGGCGAACGTGTCCGGCTTGCCGTCGGCCCCGCGGGCCAGCCAGGCCCGCAGATCCTCCTGCCAGTGCGCGTCCCGGAAGCCGATGCCGGTCTCGTCCAGCAGGGTGAGCCGAGAGGCGCGGCTGACCACCAGGTCGACGCTCTCACCGGCGGCGAGCAGCGCACGCAGCACCGCGGCGGCGTACGGAGTGCCGGAGGCCCCGGACACCCCCACGATCCAAGGCACGCGCTGCGTCTGTCCTGGCTTCATGGTGCCGAGCCTACCGGCGACCCGCACGGTGCCCGGGATCGGCCCGAGCCGGTCTCCCGTTTCCGCCCTACTTCTGGCTCTACCGGCTCTTCTGGCTCCTCACCGGCGCCTCCGTCCGCGTCTGCGCGCCGAGGCTCTACACCGTGAGCCCGCGCACCAGCAGGTCGAGCAGCGCGCACACGAAAAGGGCGATGCCGATGAAGCCGTTGACGCTGAAGAACGCCCGGTTCAGTCGGGTCAGGTCGTGGGGGCGGACGAGGGTGTGTTCGTAGACGAACGCGCCGGCGACGATCACCAGGCCGAGCCAGAAGAAGGCGCCGGCGTCGGTGGCGAGGGCGAACCAGATGAAGAGGCCGGTGGTGACGGTGTGACAGGCGCGGGCGCCCCAGATGGCGGCGGGGATGCCGAAGCGGGCGGGCACGGACCGCACGCCGACCTCGCGGTCGGTCTCCACGTCCTGGCAGGCGTAGATCAGGTCGAAGCCGCCGATCCAGATGCCGACGGCCAGGCCGAGAATGACCGCGTCCCAGGACCAGGAGCCGCTGATCGCCAGCCAGCCGCCGATCGGGCCCATCGCCTGGGCGAGACCCAGGATGGCCTGCGGGAAGTTGGTGAACCGCTTGCCGTAGGGATAGACCACCATCGGGATGACGGCGACGGGGGCGAGCGCCAGGCAGAGGGGGTTGAGCAGGGCGGCGGCGCCGAGGAAGACGACGAGGGCGACGAGCGCGCCGGTCCAGGCGTGCTTCACCGACATCGCGCCGGTGACGAGTTCGCGGTGGGCGGTGCGCGGATTGCGGGCGTCGATCTCGCGGTCGATGATCCGGTTCGCGGCCATGGCGAACGTCCGCAGCCCGACCATGGCGACGGTGACGAGCAGCAGCCGGCCCCAGTGGATGTTCTCGTCCCGTTCGTACATCGCGGTGAGGGAGGCGATGTAGGCGAAGGGCAGTGCGAACACGGAATGTTCGATCATCACCAGACGCAGGAATGCTCTGGTGCGTCCCGGCTGCTGGGGCAGGGCCGCGGAGGCGCTGGTCACAGTCCGTACTCCTTCCACCGGCGGTCGACCTTCGCCGCCGTCTCGGGGTCCGACAGGACCATCTCGGGCCAGCCCCCGTCGCGCGTGTACCCCTCCTCGGGCCACTTGCGCGTGGCGTCGACGCCCGCCTTGCCGCCCCAGAACTGCTGGTAGGAGGCGTGGTCGAGATGGTCGACGGGGCCTTCGACGACGCTGAGGTCGCGGGCGTAGTCGGTGTTGCCGAGGGCGCGCCAGGCGACCTCGTGCAGGTCGTGGACGTCGCAGTCGGCGTCGACGACCACGATCAGCTTGGTCAGCGACATCATGTGGGCGCCCCACACGGCGTGCATGACCTTCTGGGCGTGCTTGGGGTACTTCTTGTCGATCGAGACGATCGCGCAGTTGTGGAAGCCGCCGGCCTCGGGGAGGTGGTAGTCCACGATGTCCGGCACGATGATCTTGAGCAGGGGGAGGAAGAACCGCTCCGTCGCCCGGCCGAGCGGGCCGTCCTCCGTCGGGGGCCGCCCCACGACGATCGACTGGAGCAGCGGGCGCCTGCGCATCGTCACGCAGTCGATCGTGAGCGCGGGGAACGGCTCCTGCGGGGTGTAGAAGCCGGTGTGGTCGCCGAAGGGACCCTCGGGGAGCATCTCGCCGGGCTCCAGCCAGCCCTCCAGGACCACCTCCGCCTGCGCCGGGACCTGGAGCGGGACGGTCTTGCAGTCGACCATCTCGATCCGCTTGCCCTGCACGAACCCGGCGAACAGGTACTCGTCGATGTCGCCGGGGAGCGGGGCGGTGGCGGCGTAGGTCACGGCGGGCGGGCAGCCGAAGGCGATGGCGACGGGCAGCCGTTCGCCGCGGCGGGCGGCGACCTGGTAGTGGTTGCGGCTGTCCTTGTGGATCTGCCAGTGCATGCCGATGGTGCGCTTGTCGTGGCGCTGGAGGCGGTAGAGGCCCAGGTTGCGGATGCCGGACTCGGGGTCCTTGGTGTGGGTGAGCCCCAGGTTGAAGAAGGAGCCGCCGTCCTGGGGCCAGGTGAACAGCGCGGGCAGCGTGTTCAGGTCGACGTCGTCACCGCGCAGGACGACCTCCTGGACGGGGGCGCTGTCGCCCTTGACCTTCTTCGGCGGGACGTGGGCCATCGCGCCGAGCTTGCCGAACGCCTCGCGGACGCCGACGAAGCCGTGCGGCAGTTCGGGCTTGAGCAGGCCGCCGATCCGGTCCGAAATGTCGTTGTACGACTTCAGGCCGAGGGCCTTGAGCAGGCGGCGGTCGGTGCCGAAGACGTTCATCGCCAAGGGCATCGCGCTGCCCTTGACGTTCTCGAAGAGGAGGGCGGGGCCGCCGGACTTCTGCACCCGGTCGACGATCTCCCCGACCTCCAGGTACGGGTCGACCTCGGCCTTGATGCGCTTGAGGTCGCCCTCGCGTTCCAGCGCCCGGAGCAGGGAGCGAAGATCGTCGTAAGCCATGCGAACCAGTATCCGTCACGGGCTAACCTAGGCCCGTCACCGGGGCCGACCCGGTCCCCTCATCGGGGCCGATCCGGTTCCGTCACCGTCACCGTCCTACGGTTCCTGGGGGAACGCGCGACCATGCTCAGGTATCTGCCCTTCCTGCTGGTGCTGGCCTTGTGGATCTTCGCCTTCGTGGACTGCCTGAACACTCCGGAGGAGGAGGTGCGGGGGCTGCCGAAGGTGGTGTGGGTGATCGTGATCCTGCTGTTCGGGGAGGTGCTGGTGGGGCCGGTGGCGTGGTTGATCGCGGGGAAGGTGCGGCGGCCGGCCGGGGCCGCCGGTGCCGGGCGCTGGGTGGCGCCCGACGACAACCCCGAGTTCCTGAGGTCGCTCGGGGAGGACGGGAAGCGGCGGGACGCGGAGGGCTGAGCGGGGGCGGGTGGCGCGTGCGGGCGGGTCGTGGCCGCCCGCACGGTTCCCCGCGCCCCTCTCACACGCCCGCGTACGAGTGCTTGCCGGTGACGAAGATGTTGACGCCGTAGTAGTTGAACAGCCAGCAGGCGAAGGCGATGAGGGCGATGTAGGCGGCCTTGCGGCCCTTCCAGCCGGCGGTGGCGCGGGCGTGGAGGTAGCAGGCGTAGGCGACCCAGGTGATGAAGGACCAGGTCTCCTTGGGGTCCCAGTTCCAGTAGCGGCCCCACGCGTCGCCCGCCCAGATCGCGCCCGCGATGATCGTGAACGTCCACAGCGGGAAGACCGCCGCGTTGATCCGGTACGCGAACTTGTCCAGCGAGGCCGAGGCCGGGAGGCGTTCCAGGACGGACGTGGCGAAACGGCCCGGCTTGCCGCCGTTGGCCAGCTTGTTCTCGTAGGAGTCCTTGAAGAGGTACAGGATCGTGCCGACGGCCCCCACGTAGAACACCGCGCCGCAGAAGATCGCGGTGGAGACGTGGATGTAGAGCCAGTACGAGTGCAGCGCGGGCACGAGCTGGTCGCTCGCCGTGTAGAGCACGGTGACCGCGAGGCCCAGGTCCAGCAGGACCGTCGTGATCAGCGGCAGGCCGAGCCAGCGGACGTTCTTGCGCAGCGCGAGCAGGACGAGGAAGACGCCCACCGCCACCGTGGAGAACGTGATGTTGAACTCGTACATGTTGCCCCACGGCGCCCGTCGCACCGAGAGCGCGCGCGTGAGGACGCCGGTGAACTCGATGAGGAACGAGAGCACGGTGAGCGAGACGGCGATCCTGCCGTACATGTCGCCCTGCTCGTCCCCGCCGTGGGCGCCGGGTCCGTCCGGCACGTCACGGGAGCCGGTCGCGGCGCGGACGACGACCTCGGGGCGGTCCAGGACGGCGGTGCCCCCGGCCGTCTTGACGGTGACCGCGGGGGCCTGCGCGCGCTTCGCGCCCGCCCCCTCGGCGGTCAGCGCGTCGGCCGTGCGGGCCACCTTGCTGCGGCTGCCGAACAGCCATTCGGCGATGTAGGCGAAGAAGGCCAGGGTGTAGACGGCCATCGAGGAGTAGATGAGCGTGTTGCTCACGCTCGCGAGGTGTTCGTTGGTGGCGGCGGCGAGGCTCATCACTGCTTCTCTGCCCCTTCGGCGGCGGATACGGGAGGTTCGGGGATCGGCTCGGTGGCCGCGTCGGCGACCGGTTCGGAATCGGGGTCCGCTGGTTCGGCAACCGGGTCCGCTGGTTCGGCGACGGGGTCCGCGGGTTCGGTAACCGGGTCCGCTGGTTCGGCGACGGGGTCCGCGTCCGGCTCGGTGGCCGGATCAGCGGCGCCCGGCCCGTCGGCCCGCGTCGGGGCCCGTTCGTGGACGCGGGCGGCCAGCTCGCCCAGTTCCTGCGGGAGCTTCGCGGACTCACTGCGGCCCAGGCCCGCCATCTCGACGACCGTGACGCCGTCGGCGCCCCGCACGGCCCGCACCCACACCCGGCGGCGCGAGATGAACAGCGAGGCGGCAAGGCCCAGGATCGCGGCGACGGCCCCGGTCAGCGCCCAGATGCTGCCCGGCTCCTGGACGATCTGGAAGCCGGCCCACTCCTTGATGTCCTTCTCGAAGGTGATCGAGCCGTTGCCGCCCGGCAGCTTCATCGTCTCCCCCGGCAGCAGCCGGGACTTGAGGATGTCGCCCTTGGCGTTCTTGAACTGCTTCGCGTGCGAGGTGTCCAGCTGGTACACGTTCTGCGGGATGCCGGAGTCGGAGCCGAGGCTGCCGTGGAACGCCGACAGCGCGAGCACCGGGTAGTCCAGCGCCGGGAACTGGGAGAACATCGTGCCCTTGCCCTCGCCCGCGAACGTCGGCACGAAGAAC
This sequence comes from Streptomyces sp. NRRL F-6676, assembly GCF_000725625.1. Taxonomy (GTDB): domain Bacteria; phylum Actinomycetota; class Actinomycetes; order Streptomycetales; family Streptomycetaceae; genus Streptomyces. The sequence continues at coordinate 15,280 of NZ_JOHS01000011.1, read as the reverse complement.
GCGGCGAAACCGAGCTGCTCGTTCTTCCCCTTGGCGTTGGTGTAGCCGTCGAGCACCTTGATGGCGCCCTGCGAGGTGACGTTGGAGTCGATCGGCAGCAGCGGCACGGCCTGGTGGAAGACGACCTTGCCCTTGGCGTCGCGCACGGTGACGACCGGGGCGTAGCCGTGGCTGACCAGGTAGACCTTGGAGTCGCCGATGTGCAGCGGGTGGTTGACCTTGACGGTCGTCCTCTTCTGCGCGCCGCCGGCACCCTGGCGGTAGGTGATCGCCGCCTCGTACGTGCGCGGGGTGCCCTTGTTGGGGCCGGTGCGCTCGTAGGTGCCGGTGAAGCTCTTCAGGTCGAAGCTGAACGGCACCAGGTCGTCGGCGGTGAAGAGGCTGCCGGACTTGATGTCGTCGTACTGGGTGGGCGTGTTGGCGAAGCCGTCGCCCTCGATGACCAGCTTCTCGCCGTCGGACTTGTACAGCTGGCCCCAGGCGAAGGAGACCAGCAGCACGATCAGGGCGATGTGGAAGATCAGGTTGCCCAGCTCGCGCACGTACCCCTTCTCGGCGGCGACCGCGTCCCCGGCGACATGCGCGCGGAAGCGGCGCCGGCGCAGCGCCTTGAGCGCGACGGCGCGGACCTCCTCGGGGTCGGCGTCGGTGCGCCAGGTCGCGTACGCGGGCAGCCGGGTCAGCCGGCGGGGGGCGCCCGGCGGGCGGCTGCGGAGCTGGCCGACGAACTGCCAGGTGCGCGGGATGATGCAGCCGATGAGGGAGACGAACAGCAGGATGTAGATCGCGGAGAACCACACCGAGCTGTAGACGTGGAACAGTCCCAGCTTGTCGTAGACGGGGCCGAGGGTCTTGTGGGCGGCCTTGAAGTCCTCGACCTTGAGCGCGTCGGTGCCCGACTGCGGGATCAGCGAGCCGGGGATGGCGCCCAGCGAGAGCAGGAACAGCAGGATCAGCGCGACCCGCATGGAGGTCAGCTGCCGCCAGAACCAGCGGGCCCAGCCGGTGATCTCGCGCAGGGTCCAGGTGAGCCACCCCTTGGCGCCGGGGCCGCGGACCCCGCCGAAGGAGCCGGGGACGACGGTGTCGGTGGGGGCGGTGGAGAGCTGGGAACCGGCGGCGCCGAGGTCCTGGTCGTCTCCCACCACGTTCGCCGGCCCGGGTGCCGGGTCGGTGGTCGTCTCGGTGGTCGTGGACTTGCTCATCGATCAGATCCCCACAGTGAAGCCGTTGGACCAGGTCTGCATCTCCTGCACCAGGTGGTCCCAGGCGCCGGTGAGCAGCAGTACCCCCGTGACGATCATCATGGTGCCGCCGATCCGCATGACCCACACGTAGTGCTGCTTGACCCAGCCGAAGGCGCCGAGCGCCTTGCGGAAGGCGACGGCGGCGAGCACGAACGGTACGCCCAGACCGAGGCAGTAGGCGACGGTCAGTATGGCCCCGCGGCCCGCGCTCGCCTCGTTGGAGGAGAGGGCGAGCACGGAGGCGAGGGTCGGGCCGATGCACGGCGTCCAGCCGATGCCGAACAGCGCGCCGAGGAGCGGCGCGCCGATCAGGCCGGCGGCGGGACGGCGGTGGAAGCGGAACTCGCGCTGGGTGAGCCAGGGCATCAGGCCCATGAAGAAGACGCCGAGCGCGATCATCAGCACGCCGAGCACCTTGGAGAGCGTGCCGCTGTACTCCTGGAGCGTCTGCCCGAAGTAGCCGAAGAGCGCCCCGCCGGAGACGAACACCACGGTGAACCCGGCGACGAAGAGCGCGGCCCCGCCGGCCATCCGGCCGCGTCTGGCCTCGGCCAGGTCGGTGCCGGTGACGCCGGTCACGTAGGAGAGGTAGCCGGGGACGAGCGGCAGGACGCACGGGGAGAAGAAGGAGACGAGGCCGCCGAGCACGGCGACCGGCACTGCGAGGAGCAGGGCTCCGTTGCGGACCGTCATGTTCGGGTCGGTGGCTGCGGCGAGGAGCACGGCGTCAGTTCTCCGCCACGACCGGGTCGAGCATCTCGTGCAGCTTGTCCTCGCTCAGCGGCTGGAGCGTGCGCGCGGCGACCTTGCCGTCGCGGTCGAGGATCAGCGTGGAGGGGATGGCCTGCGGGTTGAGCGTGCCCTTCTTGAAGCGCAGCAGCAGCCGGCCGGTGGGGTCGTACAGGCTCGGGTAGGTGATCCCGTGGGCCTTCTCGAACTCGACGGCGGGGGTGGTGCTGGTGTCGCGGGTGTTGATGCCGACGAACTGGACGCCCTTGCTCGCGGTCTCCTTGGCGACCTTGGCGAAGTTGTCGGCCTCGGCCCGGCAGGGCGAGCACCAGGAGCCCCAGACGTTGAGGACGACGACCTTGCCCCGGTAGTCGGCGACGTCGAGCTGCTTGCCGTCGATGGTCTTGCCGGACAGGTCGGGCGCGGTCTGCCGGTCACCCTTCTTCGCGGTGTCTATCCCGTCCTTGCCGGCGACGAAGTTGGTGTTGCCGGAGCCCCCGGAGATGCCGCCCGAACCGCAGGCGGTCAGCAGGAGTGCCGCGACGGCCGCCCCGGCGCCGAGGAAGGCGGTACGGCGACGGCGGCTCACGGTGCGGTTCGGGCGCTGGGGGGTGCGGCGGGCGGCACTCATGTGAAAAGTTTCGCATGTCCGTTCCGGGGATCTTGCGCACCCCCCTCGCGGACGGAAACCCGCATTTCAGGCAGGGTGCGCGGGTCAGGCGGCGTCCTCGGATCCCTTGCCGGTCCCGGTCCCCGTGCCGGTCCCGGTCCCCGTGCCGGCGCCGGTGCCCTTGCCCGTCCCGGTGTCGTCCTTGAGGAACTCCTTCCAGCCGCCGGCCGGCTTCTGGCCGACGTCGAGCGACTGGAGCTTCTCGACGATCTCGGGGCGCTGCACGTCCAGCCAGTCCACGAACTGGCGGAAGGAGACCATGCGCACGTCGGCGCCCTTCTCCTTCTCCCGCGCGATGTGCTTGAACGCCTGCTCGACGGCGTCCATGTAGATGCCGCCGTTCCACTCCTCGAAGTGGTTGCCGATGAAGAAGGGCGCCCGGTTGGACTCGTAGGCCCGCTTGAAGCCGTTGATGTAGGCGTTCGCGGCCTGGGTGCGCCAGCCCGGGTAGTTCGACGGCGGGGCCTTGGTGGAGTTGACCGACTGGTTGGCCAGCATGTTGTAGTCCATCGAGAGGACCTCGAAGCTGTGGCCCGGGAACGGCACGCCCTGCAACGGCAGGTCCCACACCCGGTTCTTCTGCTCGGGCCAGCGCTGGCGGCCGCCGGGCGAGGAGGCGTCGTAGCGCCAGCCGAGCTCGCGCGCGGTGGGCAGCAGGTTGTCCTGGCCGAGCAGACAGGGGGTGCGGCCGCCGACGAGCTCCTTGTCGTAGTCGAACGGGAGCGAGGGCAGGTCGGTCCAGCCGGTGTTGGTCCGCCACTCCTTGACGAACGACCTGGCCTGGTCGATCTCGCTGCGCCACTGCTTGGGCGTCCAGTTGGCGACCGTGCCGTGGCCGGAGCAGAAGTGGCCGTTGAAGTGGGTGCCTATCTCGTGGCCGTCCAGCCAGGCCTGGCGTATGTACTTCAGCGTGAGCTTGATGTGCTCGTCGGTGAGGTAGCCGATGTCGGAGGCGCCGGGGGCGTTGTTGGGCCCGTGGTACATGCGCTTCTTCGACTCCGGGAGCAGATAGAGCCCGGAGAGGAAGAACGTCATGTGCGCGTCGTGCTCCTTGGCGAGCTTCAGGAAGCGCGGGAAGAGGCCGTTGCCGACCTCGCCGGCGCCGTCCCAGGAGAAGATCACGAACTGCGGCGGGGTCTGGCCGGGCTCCAGCGGCACGGGCTTGTCGGGCTGGTGCGGCTGGGCCCCGGTGTCGGACGTGGAGCCGTCGCCTATGGGGCGCGCGGTGGGCTTGGGGCTGCTGGACTCCTTCTTGCCGGAACCGCCGGCGTGGGTGGCGGCGTCGTCGTCCTTGCTGCCACCGCACGCGGCGAGTCCCATCGCCGCGGCGGCGCCCGCACCGAGCCCGATCATTCCTCGCCGGCTGATGTTCCGCATGGGGCGGCCCCTTGTTCTCGCTGCACTCAGCTTCCGCTCAGCTGACTCCCAGCTGACACAGAGGTAGAGGGCGGGGGCGAGCCGGGGGTTCCGTTCGGGCGAGGGTTATGCCCCGGTTGTTACGAAAATACGATCATTCAGCCCAACGGGGGGTCAGGGACGAGGGGGCGCCCCCTCTCACGCCCCGAAGGCCTTGGTGTCGCCCTTCCCCTTGGCTCCCGCCAAGAGATGCGCCGGCACCAGATCCCGGGCCGGCTCGGTGTACCCCACCGAGACGATCCCGTCCCCCTGGAACGTGAACGTCGTCAACGACGCGAGCGTGCACTGCCGCTTGCGCGGGTCGTGCCACAACCGCCGCTTCTCCACGTACGACCGCAGGATCCAGATCGGCAGCTGATGGCTGACGCACACCGCCTCGTGCCCCCGCGCCGCGTCCCGCGCGGCGTGCAGCGCCCCCATCATCCGCACGACCTGGTCCACGTACGGCTCGCCCCAGGACGGCTTGAACGGGTTGACGACGTGCTTCCAGTTGGCCGGCCGCCGCAGCGCGCCGTCGCCGACGCCGAAGGTCTTCCCCTGGAAGACGTTCTCCGCCTCGATCAGCCGTTCGTCCGTGGCGAGGTCGAGACCGTGCGCCTTGGCGATGGGGGTCGCCGTCTCCTGGGCCCGCTCCAGCGGGGAGGCGACGACATGGGTGATGTCGCGGGTGGCGAGGTGCTCGGCGACCCGCTCGGCCATCTTCCGGCCCAGCTCGGAGAGGTGGTACCCGGCGAGCCGCCCGTACAGGACGCCCTCCGGGTTCTCGACCTCACCGTGCCGCATCACGTGCACGACGGTGATGTCGTCGTTCCTGCTGTCGTTCCTGCTGTCGTTCCTGCTGTCGTTCCTGGCGGTGCTCATGCGGCCGTGGCCTCCGCTGCTGCTCGGGCCGCCGCCGGAAGGGCGTCGGCGATCCGCTCCAGGGCCCGGTCGTCGTGCGCGGTGGACACGAACCAGGACTCGAAGGAGGAAGGGGGAAGGTGGACGCCCTGGGCGAGCATCGAGTGGAAGAACGCGGTGAAGCGGTACGACTCCTGCGCGCGGGCGTCCCCGTAGTTCCGCACCGGACGGTCGGTGAAGAACACGGAGAACATGTTGGAGGCGTTCTGCACGGTGTGCGCGACGCCCTCCTTGGTGAGCGCCTCCGTCACCAGCGCCCGCAGCCGCGCGGAGACCGCGTCGACCGTGGCGTACGCGGCGTCGTCGAGGAGCCGCAGCTGGGCGAGGCCGGCGGCGGTGGCGACCGGGTTCCCGGAGAGGGTGCCGGCCTGGTAGACGGGGCCGGCCGGGGCGAGGTGCGCCATGACGTCGGCGCGTCCGCCGAACGCGGCGGCGGGGAAGCCGCCGCCCATCACCTTGCCGAAGGTCATCAGGTCGGGGGCGACGCCGTCGACGCCGTACCAGCCGGCGCGGCTGGTGCGGAAGCCGGTCATGACCTCGTCGGAGATGTACAGCGCGCCGTTGTCGCGGCACAGGTCCCGCAGCCCCTGGTTGAAGCCGGGCAGCGGCGGGACGACGCCCATGTTGCCGGGCGAGGCCTCGGTGATCACGCAGGCGATCTCGCCGGGGTGCGCGGCGAAGGCGGCGCGGACGGCGTCGAGGTCGTTGTACGGCAGCACGATCGTGTCGCCCGCCTGGGCGCCGGTGACGCCGGGGGTGTCGGGCAGGGCGAAGGTGGCGACGCCGGAGCCGGCCGCGGCGAGGAGCGCGTCGACGTGCCCGTGGTAGCACCCGGCGAACTTCACCACCTTCGCGCGCCGGGTGAACCCGCGCGCGAGGCGGATGGCGGACATGGTGGCCTCGGTACCGCTGGAGACCAGCCGGACCTGCTCCAGGGGCGCGACCCGGGCGACCATCTCCTCGGCGAGCGCGACCTCGCCCTCGCCGGGCGTGCCGAAGGAGGTGCCGCGGGCGACGGCCTCCTGGACGGCGGCGGTCACCTCGGGACGGGCGTGGCCGAGGATCATGGGTCCCCAGGAGCACACGAGGTCCACGTATTCCCTGCCGTCGGCGTCGGTCAGGTACGGACCGGTGCCGGACACCATGAACCGGGGCGTACCGCCCACGGCACCGAAGGCGCGGACCGGAGAGTTCACGCCGCCCGGCGTGACGGCCTCGGCGCGCTCGAAAAGAGTCTGCGAAACTGGGGCTTCGTACGGATAGCTCACACGAGCCATGGTGTCAGAGGCGTCGGGGATCCCGCGGACTGGTGTTTCGCCGCACGTTTCGGCGAGCGGCCGCGGGGGAGGTCACTGACACGATGATCGGGTTGCGCGGCGGGGACCACGAGTCCTAGAAAAGCAGTCGGGTGGAGATATGCATCGCGGTGGCGGACTGGGCGAGGGGACCGGTGACCTCGGTCCTCGGCGTGCCCGGCGGGGAAGGCACCGGCGCGACGCGGAGGAGACGACAGAACCACGACAAGCACGAGCGACACCGCAGCCACCGCAGACATCCCAGACATCTCAGGCACCGGATCTCGATGCTTCACCGGCGGAACCTGAGCGGATCGAGCGGCTGGCGCGTATGGATGGCATGGACCATGCGAACCGTAGGGCTGACCACAGGCCGGATCGACTCGGCGACCGTCTGGGCGATCGACTCGGCGCAGGAAGCGGGAATGGTGGCCGGGTGGGGGTGACGTACAAGTACTTCGGCGCACCCGACGGCGCCACGGCGGCCCGCGTCCCGATCTCGATGCGCCCCGAGGAGCTCGGCGGGGACGAGCTGGGCATGGGCGGCATGTTCACCAAGATCAAACCGGAGACGATGGCGGCGATGGTCCTCACAGGCATCGAGGGCGTCCCGCTGCACAAGGTCCCGCCGCTCGAACTGGTGGTCCTGCACCCCGACTACGCGGTCGTGAAGCTCCCCATGACGGTCGTCGACCCCCTGCGCGGCATAGGCGAGGAGGCGGTCGGCGCCGCCGCCTTCATCTGGTCCACGGTCCCCGACCGCGGCGGCCCGCGCGACGCGTTCAACGTCTACCAACTGCTGCACGAGTGGCAGGACTTCAGCCATCGGTTGCATGAGGCGGGGCATCAGCCTTACTGCTTGGTTTGGCCCTGAGCCGACGGTTCGTGCGGGCGGGGGTGGGGCCTGCGGGTCCCGCTCCTCCCCGAGCCGAGCCGGGTGGTGCGGCGGGCGGTGGTCATCGTTTTCGGGGGAGGGGGCCCGCGTCGGCGTGTCGGCCGGGGCGGGCGGCGGCGTGACGTTGCCCCGGGCCGGGGCCCGACCGGGCGGCCAGCGTCGGCGACGGCGCCGGTGGCGAAGGCGTACACCGTCTTGTGCAGCAGGTCGACGACGAGTTCGCGGCGCGGCCAGGTCTCCGGCGGGGCGCCGACACCGGTGGCGTTCTCCAGGATCTGGTCGGCGGTGAGCCGGACGACGGCGAACTGCGCCGAGGGCAGGGGGCCGCGCAGTCCGGCGTGCGACATCACCGACCTGAGGACACCCAGGAGGGCGCCCTGCCCCACGTGCATGGCCAGGTTCACCGGCAGGGACCGGCGGCCGGGGCTCTCCCGCATGCCGGTCAGGCGTTCCAGGGTGCGGGCTGGCACGTAGGAGTCGGGGCGGCCGGTCAGCCGCTGCTCCGCCTTCTCGCCCAGTGTCATCACCAGCACCCCGGCCGTGCCGGCCGCCAGCCCCTGCCACAGCGCGCGCTTGCTCATGCCGCGGCGAGTACCCACGGTTCCGCGGTCCACCGCGCCGAGGAAACCCTGCGCCCGACGGTCACCGTCGGGCGGTGGTCGGCTTCGGGGCGTCGTCGGACGCCGTGATCCTGGTGATCGCCGTCTCGACGGCGGCGATCCGGTCGGCGAGCACCGTCAGCGCGGTCACCGCCTGCGTCAGTGGGGTGTTCTCAAGGTCGCCGAGGGCGCGGACGTGGGCCGTCTTCAGGGCGGTCCAGCGGGCGGCCCGGTCGGGGGTGAGCGTGCCGCGCAGTTCGGCGAGTTTCAGCAGGTTGGCCTCGGTGCCCGTGGTGAGGGTCTGGGCCTCGGCGCGGTAGTGGTCCTCGACGAGGGACGAGAGTTCCGTCTCGTTCATGACGGGCTGGATCCGCTGGGCGATCCGGCGCATGTTCCGGTAGGAACCCTGGAGCTGGAACGGTGGTTCCGTGCGGGTGGCGTCCGTCTGGGCGGCGGAGGCGATGTACGCGGCGTTCACCGCGAGGACCGTCGCGCGGGCGGTGAGCAGGTGGCGCAGGGTGGCGAGGACCCGTTCCAGCTCGGCCGGTTCGTACGGGTGGACGAGCCGGTCCACGCGGGCGGTCGGGTCGCCCTCGGCGAGGCGGAGCAGCAGGTCGAGGTCGGCGCGGTCGCGGCCGGCGAGCGGGGCGAGGTACGGGTTGGCCGTCAGCGCGTTCTCCACGAAGCTCAGGCCGAAGACGTGCTCCTTGCCGGTGAGGACGTCGCCGAGGTTCCACACGTCGGCGCGGTTGGCGAGCATGTCGGGGACCCGGAAGCGGCCGCCGGACTCGGTGTAGGGGTTGCCGGCCGTGCAGACCGCGAACCGCTTCCCGCGCAGGTCGTAGGTGTGCGGGACGCCGTCCCGTACGCCGTCCACGCGGCGGGTGGCGTCGCAGAGCGGGATGAACTTCTGCAACAGCTCGGGTGAGGTGTGCTGGATGTCGTCCAGGTACAGGAGCGTGTTGTTGCCCGCCGCCAGCGCGAAGTTGATCTTCTCGATCTCCTGGCGGGCGGTGGCGTTCGGGGCCTCGGCCGGGTCGAGCGAGGTCACGGAGTGCCCGAGGGCCGGTCCGCTGATCCGCACCAGCATCAGGCCGAGGCGGTCGGCGACGTACTCCATCAGCGTCGTCTTGCCGTAGCCCGGCGGGGAGACCAGCAGGAGCAGTCCGCCGGACCCGGTGCGGTGGGCCGCGTCCGCGGTGCCGAGCTGCTTGGCGAGGCTGTCGCCGATCAGCGGGAGGTACACCTCGTCGATGAGCCGGTTGCGGACGAAGCCGGACGGGACGCGCGGACGGTGGTCGTCCAGGCGCAGCCGGGTCCGCTCGGCGGCGACCAGGGCGGCGCGGCGGGCGGTGTACTCGTGGTGGGCGGGGACGTCGTGGGCGCGGAACGCGCGGGTGCGGGCGAGGAGTTCGTCCACGCGGACGGTGAGGGCGCGGTCGGTGATGCGCGGGTGGGCGCCGAGCAGGCCGTGCACGGTCTCCGTCAGCGGGGCGTCGCCCGGGTAGCGGGGCAGGCCGGGGCAGAGCTCGGCGGCGACCGCCTCGGCGAGGTCGCCGGGTGCCAGTTCCGTGCCGGTGGCGGTGGCGTACGCCGTGAGCCATGCCTCGGCCAGCTGGTGGCGGGCGGCCAGGTCCTCGACGGCGGCGAGGTCCTCCGCGTACGCCGGGCCGCCGGCCGTGCGGTGGAACTTGTCGAGGAGGGTGCGGGTGCCGGCGCCGAGGACGAAGCCGTCGGGGCCGGTGGTCAGTTCGTCGAAGAGGTACGCGGCGGCGGCGCCCTCCTCAACGGCGTCCGCCGCCCCCACGGCGGTTCCCTCCCCAGCGGCCCACGCCGCCCCCGCAACGCTTCCCCCCATCGCCCGCGCCAGCTCCCCGCACACGTCCGCGATCGCCGGCGCCATTCCGAACGTCTCGCGTGCCCGGGCCAGGGACTGCGCCCGGCGCCGCCAGTCCTGCCGCTGCTCCTCCGTCGTGCCGTGCGCCCAGAACAGCTGGGCGGCGGCGCGGGCGGCGGGCTCGTGGCGCAGCGGGCCCGCGCCCTCGTGCAGCCGCAGCAGCGCGGCGAGGATCGCCGTGGCGTCGTGGTCGTGGACGCCCCGCTCGTACCCCTCGTCGTACGCCGCCTCGGCCGCCTCCCGTACGAGCGCGGCGAGGTCGTCGGCGGCGGCCAGCGCGGACGGGCCGTGTTCGTCGAGGAGCCGGGCGGCGAGGTGCTCGGCGCGGTAGACCTGGGGCGACTCCGACGGCAGGAGCCGGTCCCAGTGGGCACGGGTGGCCGCGAACTCCGGGTCGGTGACCGGGGCGCGGTAGTCGGTGCCGGTGACGGCGAAGGCGAGGCCGTCGCCGTGCGGGACGAGGGTGAGGTCGAGGGGCTGGGTGGAGACGGCGAAGCGGTGGGCGCCCAGGCGCAGGGTGCGGCCGTCGTCGGCGTACAGATCGGTGCGGTCGCGCAGGGCGCGGGCGGCCTCCTCGCGGGCGGCGTCGAGGCGCCCCTCCAGCTCCTCCGCGCGGACCGCGTCGCCCAGTTCGCGCAGCTCCGCGGCGGTGCGGCGGACCTTGGCGGGCATCGGGTCGGAGGCGAAGTACGTGGTGACGGCGTCCGCGTCGGCGAGGCTCGCGGCGCGGCGGGCGACGGTGCGAAGGACGCGGGTGGCGGAGTCGGCGAGGCGTTCGGCGCGGCGGGCGCGGGCGTCGGCGAGGGACTGCTTGCGGGCGGAGAGCGCCTCGTGGATCTCCTCGCGCTTGCCGGCGAGCGTGTCGAGGAAGTCGTCGGACTCGGCGAACCGTGACTCCAGGTTCTCCACCTGGACCAGCAGCCGGGCGAGCTGTTCGTCGCACGCCTCGGGGCTGTCGGCGACCGCGAGCGCGCCGGTGACGGCCTGGCCGAGCAGCGCGAACTCAGCGGTGAACCCGGCCCGGCCCTCCTGCTCCAGCAGGGCCCGGCGCTGGGCGTCGAGGACGGCGCGGGCCCGGTTGACGCCGCCGAGCGCCCCGGCGACGGCCTCCAGGACGGAGGTGCGGACGGTGGCGTCGCCGGTGTCGAGCCCGGCGACGACGTCGGTCACCGCGCCCAGCCCCTCGGCCAGTTCGTCCAGGCGGGCGGCGAGCGGCGCGGCCTCGGCGGCGGTGCCGATCTCCTCCGCGTCGGCGGCGATCCGTTCGACGTCCGCGTGGGTGCCGGCGAAGGCGTCCGGGCGGGCGAGGTGGGTGACGGCGCGCTGGGCGAAGGCGGCGAGGTCGGTCTCGGCGCCGACGGCCAGGTCGTCGATGCGGGCGGTGTCCGCGTACCGCATCGCGCGCAGGGTCAGCAGATGTCCCTGCGCGCGGCGCAGTTCGGTCAGTCCGGCCGCCCAGTCGGCGGCGCCGCGCGGTGCCTCGCCGCGCAGCCGGCGGACGACGGCGGCGAGGCGGGCGTCGGCCTCGTCGAGCGCGTCGGCCGCCTGCCGGGTGAGCGTGCGTACGGTGGCGAACTCGGCGAGCACCTGCTCGGCGGTGGCGCGCAGCCCGGCCAGCGGCTCCGCGAGGTCGCCGGCCTCCGGGTCGGCCAGCCAGTGGTGGGCGTCGGCGGTGCGGACGCAGGCGGCGGCCAGTTCCGCGTAGACCTCGCCGGTGGGCGTGGTCCCGGTGGCGGCGCGGGCCACGGACAGGCAGGCGGCGATGCCGCGCACGAGGTCGGCGTTGCCGATCCGGGCGAGCCATCCGGTACCGCCGGGGCGGGCGGCCTCGTAGGTGTCGGAGACGAACGGGGACGACCAGCGCTGGACGGGGTGCACGCGGGCGGGCTCGTCGCCCCCGCCGCGCAGCAGGGTGAGCGTGCCGTCGTCGGCGAGTGCCCAGCCGCGGCAGGACAGCGGGGCCGCGACCTCCTTGCGGATCGTGTTGTACGGCAGCAGCAGGGTGCGGCCCCCGGCGGGCGCGCGGAACGCGTACAGCACGTCCTCGCCGTTGGGTGCGCGCACCTCGCGCTCGAACTCCAGCCCCTCCGTGTCGAGTTCGTACGTGCGGTGGACGCCGGTGGCCAGGCAGTGGCCGCCGGGGAAGACGATGCCCTGGTCGTCGGGGAGGCGGCGGCAGGCCCGCCCGATGCCGTCGAGACGGACGACGGTCCTGGTGAGGGTGTTGAAGACCAGGTACCGGTCGGTGTCCTCCTTGTAGGGGCGCACCCGCAGCAGGATCAGCGCGCCGACGCGCGCGTACGCGATGTCCGCGTCGGCGAGCGCCTGGAGCGGTTCGGCGACCGGTTCGCCGTGGATGCCGTCGGCGGTCTCGGTGTCGTTCTCCGTCTTGACGGTGAGCGTGCCGCCGACGGTGGCGACGTACACCTCGCCGTCGACGGAGACGTGCGGGTGGCGGCCGAGGACGTGGTCCTCGCGGGTGGTGGGCGTCCAGGTGAAGTCGTGGGCGGGCGGCAGGACGTGGTCGCGGTCGCCGCGCGCGTCGAGGAAGGAGACGCGTCCGTCGTCGCCGATGGCCCAGCGCAGGACGCGGATGTCGTCGGCCTTCTCGCCGGTGCGGAACACGGCGAGCAGCCGGCCGTCGACCCGGCGCAGCCGCAGCAGGGTCGCCTCGCGGTAGTAGCGGTACAGGGCCGCGAACTCCCGTACGAACGCGGGGTCGTCGAGCAGCCCCGGTACGGCGTCCTCGGGCAGCCGGGCGAGGTCGGGGCCGTGCAGTGCGAACACGTCCCCGACGGCCGTCCCGTCGGCGCTGCCGGCCGGGCCGGTCTCGTACCCGAGCAGCAGCACCTCCCCGAGGGCGACGGCGTCCTGCGCCACGCACGCGCCCGCGCTCCGCAGCCGTTCGGTACCGGTGAGTTCGAGCCGTGCGGCCCCGAACTCCCCGACGCGCCGCGCGTTCAGCGCCTCGGCGCGGCGGGCCAGCTCGGCCGCCTGGCCGGTGAGCCGGTCGCGGAGGAGTTCGTAGGCGCCGGGGGCGGCGTCGGCTCCCGGGACGCCGGGGGCCGACGGTTCGTGCGTGGTGCTGTTCACCCCGGTCGTCATGGGGGTCCTTTCCTGCGTGGGCGCGAAGGTCCGTGCGTGGGCGCGAAGGTCCGTGCGTGCCTGGGCGCGAAGGTCCGTGCCTGGGCGCGAAGGTGTGTTCCGGAGCCGCCGTCCCCTGTGCGGCGGCTCCGGAAGAGGGGAGGGGGCGGGGCCCCCGGTCAGGCGCCGGCGCCGCCGTTCAGCGCCCCGGCCTTCAGGGACGTCAGCGGCGTGTCCGCGAGGCCCAGTTCGCCCGCCCGGTCGAGCAGCTTGCGGACCTGTCCGGCCTGCGCGTCGCCGGTCTGCATGAGCTTCATCAGCAGCGCGGAGACGGTCAGGTTCTGCACGTCCGCCGTGGAGACCGAGCCGAGCACCCGGCCGAGGTCGTCGGCGAGGCTCGACGTGCCGTCCAGGTACGGCTTGGCCAGCGCCTGCGCCGTCTGCGAGTGCTCGACGAAGCCGTCCACGCCCTTGCCGAGCGCGATGGACGACATCAGCCGGTCGAAGAAGACCGACTCGCCCCCGACGATGTCGATGTCCGCGTTCTCCAGCCCCGTGGCCAGCACCGTCGCCTGCGCCTCGGCGATCTGCCGCTGCACCTCGAGCCCGGCCAGCCGGATGTCCTTCTCGGCCGCCAGCCGCAGCCGGTACTCCTCGTGCGCGCGGGACGCCTCGTCGAGCGCGGCCATCGCCGCCGCCTTCTCCGTCAGCCCGGCCGCCTCGGCCTTCAGCTTCTCGCCGACGCCGTCCGCCTCGGCGAGCGCCTTGGCCCGGGCACCCTCGGCCTCCGCGAGCGCCTTGGCCCGCGTGCCCTCGGCCTCCGCCCGCAGCCGCGCCTCGGCCGCCTCGGCCTCCGCCCGGCCGGCCTTGCCGATGACGTCCGCCTCCTTGTCGCGGACCTCCACCGCGGCCAGCCCCTCCGCCGCGCTCTCCGCCCGCAGCGCCTGGGCCAGCTTCAGCTTGGCCTGCGCCTCCAGGTCGGCGCTCCGCAACCGGGCCTCGGCCATGGTCAGTGCCTCGGCCGCGCGGTGCGTCGCGGCCTGCTCGGCCGCCTCCGCCGCCTTGATGTCCTTGACCAGCTTCTCCTGCGCCTCCGCCTCGGCGGCGATGATCACGGCCTGCCGCTGCCGCTCCGCCTCCTCCACCGCGCGGAGCTTCTTGATGGACTCCTCCTGCTCGGCGACCGTACGGTCCACGGCGACCCGCTCGCGCACCACCTCGGCGATGTCCCGCTTCTCCGCCTCGACCTCCTTGGAGGCCGCGATCCGGGTCAGCTCGGTCTCCCGCTCCCGCGCGATGACCTCGAGGAGCCGGTCCTTCTCGATCCGCTCACTCTCGATCGCGAGGACCCGCTCCCGGTTCTTCGCCGCGACGGCCACCTCGCGGGCCTGGTTCTCCCGCTGCACCCCGAGCTGCTCCTCCGTGCGCAGGAACGCCCCCTGCGCACGCAGCCGCTCCTCCTCCACCACGCGCGCCGTCTCGGCCTCCTCGCGCGCCCGTACGGTCTCGATCTCCCGGCGCTGCTTGATCTCGGCGTCGGCCTGGCGCCGCTCCAGCTCCAGGACGGCCTCCCGGGCGTCCACGTTCTGCCGGGTGATCTCCTTCTCCTCCGTGCGCTGCGCCTCGTTGGTGCGCACGTGCTCCACGGCCGTCAGCTCGGTGATCTTCCGGATGCCCTGTGCGTCCAGGACGTTGGCCGGGTCGAGCTGGGTCAGCGGCGTCTGCTCCAGGTAGTCGATCGCCGCGTCCTCGAGGTGGTAGCCGTTGAGGTCCACCCCGATGACCTCGATGATCCGGTACCGCAGCTCCTCGCGCTTGGTGTAGAGGTCGGTGAAGTCCAGCTGCTTGCCGACGGTCTTGAGCGCCTCGGAGAACTTCGCGTGGAACAGTTCCTGCAACGTGTCACGGTCACTGGCCCGCGCCGTGCCGACCGCCTGGGCGACCTTCACGACGTCCTCGACGGTCTTGTTGACCTTGACGAAGAACGAGATCCGGATGTCCGCGCGGATGTTGTCCTGACAGATCAGCCCCTCCTTGCCGGCCCGGGTGATCTCGATGGTCTTCACCGAGATGTCCATCACCTCGGCCCGGTGCAGCACCGGCAGCACGACCTGCCCGGTGAAGGTCACGTCCACCTTGCGCATCTTGGAGACGATGAGCGCCTTGCCCTGCTCCACCTTGCGGAACAGCCGGGAGAGCACGAGTACGGCGAGCAGGAAGAGCACGACGAGCGCTCCCAGGCCCACGATCATGGCATTCATCAGCGGTAACGTCCTTCACTGCTCGGCGTGCACGGCGTCCGTCCTCGACGGGGTGGGGGGAGAGGAGAGGGCATGCGCGGACCGCGGTGCCGTCACCTGCCGGTGTCCGGCATCGAGTTGGCCCGATGCGGTTGCCCCGCCTTTATCCTGCCGACCGTGCACGCCTGCCGCATTGCCGACTTCCGGCAGTCTTTACACGCTGCTTAGTGCCGGAAGACATCGGAACCAAACAGCGCCCCGCCCCCGTCACCGCCCCCCTGACCGGCCTCCCCCCGACCTCCCGCCCC
>NZ_JOHS01000010.1 GCF_000725625.1 Streptomyces sp. NRRL F-6676 | reverse complement strand
GGGGTGGGGGTCGGGGTCGGGGAGGCTGAGGGGCTCTCGGTCGCGGTGTCGGCCGGGGCGCCGGGGGCCGGGGGCGGGGCGGGGTCGTCGGGGGAGCAGGCGGTGGTCGCCAGGAGGAGCGTCGCTGCCAGGGCGACGGCCGCCAGGGGGCGTGGGATGCGTCTGTCCGTCATGGCCCGGACCCTAGGCGGGGGGTCACCGGGGAGCGCGGGGGCACACTGCGCGGTCCCCCGCACGGCGGACCTCAGCCCGGTCCGGCGCCGTCCGGCGTCGTCTCCTGCCTCACCCAGCGGAGGTACTCCGCGCTCCCCCGTACCACCGGGGTCGCGATGATCTCCGGGGTCTCGTAGTCGTGGGCGGTGCGCAGCCGGCGTTCCAGGGCCTCGTAGCGTGCGGGCGTCGTCTTGAACGACACCTGCCACTCCGTGGCGGTCTCGACCGTGCCCTGCCAGCGGTAGACGGAGGTCACCGGTCCGGAGATCTGGGCGCAGGCCGCCAGGTGTGCCTCGATCGCGCCCCGGGCCAGTTCCCGCGCCTTCGGCTCGCTGTCCGTCGTCGTCACTACCGTCAGCGCCGCCACGTCCTCGTTCGCTTCGGTCATGGCCCCCATCATCCCCTCACCGGTCCCGTCCCACCCCCACCCAAGGAGGTATGGACATGACATGTCATGACCCCGTAAACCTGAGAGGTCCCCCCTCCCAGCGACCGAGGAGACCGATGAGCCGTACGAGACGTCTGCGCGGGACCGGCATCGCCGTCGCCGCCGCCGCGCTGCTCGCCGCCGCCCTCGCCCCCACGACCTCCGCCACGGCGGACACCCGGCCGAGCAGGGCCACCGCGATCGAGAACGCCGCCCACGTCCTCACGGACCGGGCCGGCGCCCTCGGTCTGACCTCCGCGCAGGACACGAGCGTCCGGGACGTCGTCGTCGACGCGGACGGCACCCAGCACGTCCGCTACGACCGCACGTACCGCCATCTGCCCGTCCTCGGCGGCGACTTCGTCGTCCACCTGGCCCGCGGCGGCGCCTACGAGGGCGCGGACCGGGCCACCACCCGCACGGTCGCGGTGGCGAGCACCACCCCCGCCGTCAAGGCGCCCCGGGCCGCCGACCTCGCCACCGCCGAGCTGCGCGCCGCCCACCGCGGCACGCTCAAGACGGTCAAGGCCAGGCCGGAGCTGGTCGTCGACGCCCTGCACGGCGCCGCCCGGCTGGCCTGGCGCACCCACGCGGTGGGGCTCGACCCGCTCGGCAATCCGGTCGCCCGCACCGTGCTCACCGACGCGCGCGGCGGCGAGGAGATCGACTCCTGGGACGCCATCGAGACGGCGACCGGCGACGGGCAGTCGCTGTACAGCGGGACGGTGCCGCTTCAGACGACGCAGTCGGGGTCGTCGTACCAGCTCAAGGACGCCACCCGCGGCGGTACGTACACCGGTGACGCGGAGAACAAGACCGACCTCTGCCTCTTCGGCATCTGCTTCAGCCGCGCCCCCGCCACGCTCTACACCGACGCCGACAACCACTGGGGCACCGGCACGACCGCGGACCGCTCCTCGGCGGCGGTCGACGCGCAGTACGGCACCGACGAGACCTGGGACTACTACAAGGAGGTGCACGGCCGCACCGGCATCGCCGGCGACGGCAAGGGCTCGTACAACCGCGTCCACTACGGCAGCGGCTACAACAACGCCTTCTGGGACGACAGTTGCTTCTGCATGACGTACGGCGACGGCGACGGGTCGACGTTCGGGCCGCTGGTGGCCCTGGACGTGGCCGGGCACGAGATGTCGCACGGCGTGACCTCGACGACGGCGGGGCTGACCTACTCCGGCGAGTCGGGCGGGCTGAACGAGGCGACGTCGGACATCTTCGGCACGCTGGTGGAGTGGTACGCGGACAACTCCTCCGACGCCGGTGACTATCTGATCGGCGAGAAGGTCGTCCGCTCCGGCTTCGGCGAGCCGGCCCTGCGGTACATGGACGAGCCGTCCCGGGACGGCGCCTCCGCCGACTGCTGGAGCAGCTCGGTCGGCGACCTCGACGTCCACTACTCCTCCGGTGTCGCCAACCACTTCGCGTACCTGCTCGCCGAGGGCAGCGGCGCCAAGACGCTCAACGGTGTCGCGTACGACTCCCCCACCTGCGACGGCTCGGCGGTCACGGGGATCGGCCGGGACAAGCTGGGCGCGATCTGGTACCGGGCGCTGACGGTGTACATGACGTCGTCGACGGACTACGCGGGGGCACGCGCGGCCACGCTGAGCGCGGCGGCCGACCTGTACGGGTCCGGCAGCGCGGAGTACGCCGCGGTGGGCGCGGCGTGGAGCGCGGTGGCCGTCGGCTGACCTCCGCGTCACCCCATTCGCCCCGTCCTCTGCTCCCTCCGGGTGATCCTGTCCGGCGGGTCGGGGGCGGGGCGTTGACCTGCTGGAACGGGGCCGTACCGGTCATGTGTGCGAGGTACGGAACACCCGTTCTCCGTATTTCTGACGGGCGCTCAGGAAGCGCGCGGCCGCCCCTGCCCTTTTGCTCGGTAGGGCAGGGGCATGGCCGACGCAGTGGCACATGAGGGGTGTCGCGGGCCGGGCCCCCTCGGAGGAGCACCATGCGCCGCACGGCCCGTCTGCTGACCGGTACCGCGCTCGCCGTCACCGTCGCCGGTCTCGCCGCCGCGCCCGCGTACGGCGGCGAGGGCGCCGGGAAGCTGGAGGTGTACCCCTCCACGGTGATCCCCGGCGACAACGTGTCGGTGAACACCGGCGCGTGCGGCGCGGACGGCGCGGCCACGGGAGACGCGAGCGCCGTGGGCGCCGGGCGGTTCGCGCTCGCGCCGAGCGCGCACGAGCACGACGCGATCGGCCAGTTCGAGGTGCCGCCGAGCGCGCAGCCGGGGACGTACGAGATCGTCGCCCGCTGCTCCGAGGGCGGCGGGCGGGTCACGGGCGACCTGGTGGTGGCGTTGAGCGCCACCCGGAACCACACCCAGCCCAGAGGAAGCGTGAAGACGGGGGTCGGCGGCGGGCTCGGCGCCGACCCCGTGCGGACCGCGGCCGGCGTGGCGGCCCTCGCCGTCGCCGCCGCGGGCGGTACCTGGCTCCTGCATCGCCGGGCGAGAGGCGAGGGGATCTGACGGACACCCTCCGCTGTCCGTCCGCCGGTACCGCACACGCCCCTCCCCCTCCGGGTCCGCCCGCCCCTCGCGGGCCCGGAGGGGGTGCGGGTCCCTCCGCAGCCGGAGCAGAAGGGGCGCCGGCGGAAGCTGACGGAAAGGGGGCGCCTCGTGCGCAGACGCAGGATAGGCAACTCCGCCATAGCGGCCGTCACCCTGGTCGCCCTCGGGTCCGGCGCCTGGCTGCTGCACGGCGCCGCCGGGACCCAGGCGCCGCCCCCGCAGCCGTCGGCCGCGCAGGCCGCCTCCGCCGGGACCGACCGCACGGGCGCCGCGGCCCCCGCCCTGCCGTCGTCGCCGCCGGACCGCATCCGCATCCCGTCGATCCATGTGGACGCGCCCCTGATGGGCCTCGGCCTGACGAAGTCCGGCAGCCTGGACGTGCCGCCCGCGGACGAGAAGAACCTGGCCGGCTGGTACGAGGCCGGCACCACCCCCGGCGAGACGGGCACCGCGATCGTCGCCGGCCACGTCGACAACGCCGAGGGGCCCGCCGTCTTCTACGACCTCGGCGCCCTGAAGAAGGGCAGCACGATCGACGTGGACCGCCGGGACGGCGCCGTCGCGGAGTTCACCGTGGACGCCGTCGAGGTGTACGAGGCGAAGAACTTCCCCGACGAGAAGGTGTACGGCGCCGCCGCCCGCCCCGAGCTGCGGGTGATCACCTGCGGCGGCGGCTACTCGCGGGCAACCGGCTACCAGGGCAACGTGGTCGTCTTCGCCCACCTCACCGGCAGCCGCACCTGATTCAGCGTGCCCGCACCTCGTACGCCGGTACCCGCACCCCGTCGTCGTCCAGGCACTGGCCCGACTCCAGGTCGAAGCGCTGCTTGAGCAGCGGGGAGGCGACGAAGGGGCGGCCGGCATGGGTGCCGGTCAGGCCGCGGGAGAGGACCGCGGCGCCGGTGAACGGGTCGCGGTTGCCGATCGCGTAGAGGCGCCCCGCGCGGTCGCGGAAGAGGGCGGCCTGGTGGCCGTCGGGGAGGAGGGCGGCCACGCCGCGGCCGGGGGTGAGGGCGGTCAGGTCGCAGACGGTGAGCCAGTCGTCGGCCAGCCGGAGCTGGATCTTCAGGTCCGTCGTCTCGGGGGCCAGGGTCATCGCTGGGCTCCTTCCAGGGGCCGGGTGCCGAGGGTGAGCAGGGGCAGGTCGGGCTTGATCTGGTCGCGCTCGGGGACGAAGGCGACGACCGGGTCGGGGGTGTCGGGGGCGTTGACGAAGGAGACGAACCGGGCGAGCTTCTCCGGGTCGTTGATCGTGTCGGCCCATTCGTCGCGGTAGTGGGCGACGTGCGCCGCCATCAGGGACTCCAGCTCCGCGCAGATGCCGAGCGAGTCGTGCACGACGACGTCCCGGACGTGGTCCAGGCCGCCGGGGAGCCGGTCCAGCCAGACGCTGGTGCGCTCCAGCTTGTCGGCGGTGCGGATGTAGAACATCAGGAACCGGTCGATCAGGCGGACCAGTCCGGCGTCGTCGAGGTCCTGGGCGAGGAGGTCGGCGTGGCGCGGGGTGGCGCCGCCGTTGCCGCCGATGTACAGGTTCCAGCCGTTCGCGGTGGCGATGACGCCGAAGTCCTTGGACTGGGCCTCGGCGCACTCGCGGGCGCAGCCGGAGACGGCGGACTTCAGTTTGTGCGGGGAGCGCAGGCCCCGGTAGCGCAGCTCCAGGTCGATCGCCATGCGGACGGAGTCCTGGACGCCGTAGCGGCACCAGGTCTGTCCCACGCAGGACTTCACCGTGCGCAGCGCCTTGCCGTAGGCGTGTCCGGACTCGAAGCCGGCGTCGACGAGGCGGGTCCAGATCAGCGGGAGCTGTTCGACGCGGGCGCCGAACATGTCGATGCGCTGGCCGCCGGTGATCTTGGTGTAGAGGCCGAAGTCGCGGGCGATCTCGCCGATCACGATGAGCTTCTCGGGGGTGATCTCGCCGCCGGGGATGCGCGGGACGACCGAGTACGAGCCGTTCTTCTGCAAGTTGGCGAGGAAGTGGTCGTTGGTCTCCTGCAACGCGGCCTGCTCGCCGTCCAGGATGTGGCCGCTCGCGCCGATCGTGGGGGCGAGGGAGGCGAGGATCGAGGCGACGGCGGGCTTGCAGACGTCGCAGCCGTCGCCGCCGCGGGCGTTCTCGCGGCCGTGGCCGTCCAGCAGGTCCTGGTAGGAGTCGATGCGCAGGGCGAGGACGGTCTCGTACAGCTCCTCGCGACTCTGCGCGAAGCAGCCGCACAGGCCCTTGTCGACCTCGACGCCGCTCGCCTCCAGCTCGGCCTCGACGAGCTGTCCGAGCACCTTGACGCAGCTGCCGCAGCCGGTACCGGCCCGGGTGCACTTCTTCACCTCGGGCACGGTGGTGCAGGAATGCTCGGTGACGGCGCCGCGGATGGTGCCCTTGGTGACGTTGTGGCAGGAGCAGATGACGGCGTCGTCGGGCAGCGCGGACGGGCCGAGCTGCGCGGGGGCTCCGGCACCGGCGGGCAGGACGAGGGACTCGGGGGCGAGCGGGGGCACCGAGCCGGTGAGGGCGCGCAGGGTGCCGTAGGCGTCGGCGTCGCCGACGAGGATGCCGCCGAGGAGGGTGCCGTCGCGGCCGATGACGAGCTTCTTGTAGAGGCCGGCGCGGGAGTCGGAGTAGACGACGTCGAGACAGTCCTCGGCGGTGCCGTGCGCGTCGCCGAAGGAGGCGACGTCCACGCCGAGCAGCTTGAGCTTGGTGGAGAGGTCGGCGCCGGTGAACGTGCGCTGCTCGGTGTCGTCGGCGGCGATGGCCGCGGCGGCCGTCTCGGCCTGCTCGTAGCCGGGCGCCACCAGCCCGTAGACCCGTCCGTCGGCGGCGAGCGCGCACTCGCCGATGGCGAAGACATGCGGGTCGGTGACGGTGCGGCACTGTTCGTCGACGCTGATGCCGCCGCGTTCGCCGACGGCCAGCCCGCAGTCCCGGGCGAGCTGGTCGCGGGGGCGGACGCCGGCGCTGAACACGACGAGGTCCGCGGCCAGTTCGGAGCCGTCGGACAGCTTCATGCCGGTGACGGCGCCGGTGTCGTCGGCGACGATCTCCTGGGTGCCGACGCCCGTGTGGACGGCGAGCCCCATGTTCTCGATGGTGCGCAGCAGCGCGGCGCCGCCGCCGTCGTCGACCTGGACGGGCATCAGACGGGGCGCGAACTCCACGATGTGGGCGTCCAGGCCGAGCCCCTTGAGCGCGCCGGCCGCCTCCAGGCCGAGCAGCCCGCCGCCGACGACGGCGCCGGTGGTGGCGCGGCGCTTCGCGTACTCCTCGATGGCGAGCAGGTCCTCGATGGTCCGGTAGACGAAGCAGCCCTCGGCGTCCTTGCCGGGGACCGGCGGGACGAAGGGGGAGGAGCCGGTGGCCAGGACGAGGGTGTCGTAGGCGAGCGTCAGACCGGAGCGGGCGGTGACGGTGCGGGCCGCGCGGTCGACGCTCACGGCCGGGTCGCCGAGGCGCAGTTCGATGCCGTGTTCGGCGAGGAACGCGGGGTCGGTGAGGGACAGCTCCTCGGGGGTGCGGCCGGCGAAGTAGGAGGTGAGCTGGACGCGGTCGTAGGCGGGGCGGGGTTCCTCGCAGAGCACGACCACGCGGTGCGTGGCGGTGAGCCCGCGTGCGGCGAGCGCCTCGAGGAAGCGCTGGCCGACCATGCCGTGGCCGACGAGCACGAGCGTGGGGGTGGCCCCGGGGGCGGTGGTCATCAGGAGCCTCCGTCGTTGGTGAGCAGATGGAGCAGGGGGGTGCCGTCGGGGAGCGGCTCCGCTCCCTCCCAGGCGCGGGCCAGCGCGCCGACGGTGCCGAGTTCGCCGACGAGGACCCCGCCGACGACGCGGTCGCCGCGGACGACGACCTTGCGGTAGGTGCCGCGGGTGGCGTCGGCGAGCTGTACGACGTCGTCGCCGGGGCGGGGGTCGGGGTCGCCGAAGGCGGCGAGGTCGAGGAAGGGGTGCGGGGCGGCCGGGGGGCCGTCTCCCGCGAGTGTCAGCCGGGTCAGTGCGCGGGTGCCGGTGTAGCGGGCGGTGGCGCCGGGGTCCGCGAGCAGGGTGGCCAGGACGCCGGCCTGTTCGAGGGCGGGTGCGGCCAGGCCGTACACCGTCCCGTCGTGCTCGGCGCAGTCGCCGATCGCACGGATGTGCGGGTCCGAGGTGCGCAGCTCGTCGTCGACGAGGACGCCCGTGCGGACGGCGAGCCCGGCCTCCTCGGCGAGCCCGGTACGGGGCCGCACCCCGCACGCCAGGACGACGAGGTCGGTGTCGAGCCGGTAGCCGTCGGCCAGCTCCACCGAGCGGACCGCACCGCCCGCGCAGCGCACGTCGCGCACCCGGGTCTCGGTGTGGACCTCCACGCCGAGCCCGGTGAGATGGCGCCGGACCAGCCCGGAGGAGACCGGGTCGAGCTGACGTTCCATCAGTCGCTCGGCCTGCTGGGCGAGGACGACCTGCGCACCGCGCGCGGCCAGCGCGCGGGCGGCGGAGACCCCGAGCAGCCCTCCGCCGACGACGACGGCGCGCACGCCGGGGCGCACGGCGCGGGCGAGCCCGAGGCAGTCGTCCATGGTGCGGAACGCGTGCACGCCCGCGGGCAGCCGGCGGTCCTCGCCGAACAGCCCGCGCAGCGGCGGGAGTACGGGGTTGGAGCCGGTGGCGAGGACGAGCGTGCCGTACGCGATCTCGGTGCCGTCCGCGCACCGCACGCGCCGCGCGGCACGGTCGATCCCGGTGACGCGGGCGCGCACCGGCCCTTCGCCGCCGGGCAGCGCGATCACCTCGGGCGCGTACCGCCCGGCCAGTACCTCGGCGAGCAGCACCCTGTTGTACGGGCGGTGCTCCTCCTCCCCCACGACCAGCGCGGGCACACCGAGCTCACCGAGCCGCCGGGCGAGCGCGACACCCGCGAGCCCGGCCCCGATCACCACCACACGCACGTCCGAGGTCATGCCCCAGAGCGTGCGTCGCGGGTGTTACCCGACCGCATCCCCCCTGTTTCCCCGGAGGAACGCTGCCCTCAGTGGGGGCGGGGGGCGGGTGTGAGGGGGGCGGCTCCTCCAACGCCCGCCGGAGCCGGTACGGGGGGGGTCACGCCGCCCGTCGGAGTCGCTGGCGGTAGCGCAGGGGGGCCTCGCCGACCTCGCGTTTGAAGGCGGTGCTGAAGGCGCTCTCCGAGGTGTAGCCCAGGCGGGCGGCGAGGGCGCCGATGCGGACGTCGTCGTCGCGCAGCGCCCGGCGGGCCAGCAGCATCCGCCAGGAGTTGAGGTACGTCAGCGGGGGGACGCCGGCCGCGGCGCGGAAGCGCACGGCGAACGACGTGCGCGACATCGCGGCCGCGCGGGCCAGTTCCGCGAGGCCCCAGGGCCGGCCGGGGTCGCCGTGCATCAGGGTCAGCGCGGGGCGCAGCCGCTCGTCGGTGAGCGCGCGCAGCCATCCCGGTGGCGGTTCGGCCCGGTCGAGGTAGGCCCGGAGCACCTCGAGGAGCAGCAGCTGGGCGTGCTGGCGTACGGCGAAGGCGGCGCCCGGCCGGTCGCCGGTCGCCTCCTCGACCAGCCGGTCGACGCAGGCGTGCAGGGCGGGCGCGGCGGCGTCGGCCGCCCGGACGAGCGCGACGGGCGGCAGCGCCTGCGTCAGCAGCGCCGCCCCGGCCGGGTTGAGGTCGACGTGGCCGCCGAGGACGACGTCGTCGGTGGCGAAGTCCGCGTCGCCGACGCGCAGCGCGTACTCGCCGGGCGCGGGTGTGAACTCCACGGGCGGACCGGCACCGGCACCGCTGCCCGCGCCGCCCTCGGCGCACAGCCACGAGCGGCCGGTGAGGACCGCGACGTCACCGGCCGTCATCTCGATCGGTGCGGCGAGCCCGTCGGTCGACAGCAGGCACCGGCCGCGCACCATCACGCTCAGCTTGAGCGGGCTGGTGATCACGGAGCGCGTGATCCAGCGGCCGCGCGCCGCGAACGCGCCGGAGAGCTGCCCGCGCACCTCGACGAGGTCGAACACCTCGGACAGTTGATCGATGGCCATGTCTGAACTGTCGCGAAGGAAATGCGTCCCGTCAAGCATTCTCCGTTCAGCCGGACCCGCCCAGACTGGGAGCCATGACCAGCATCCTGGAACTTCAGCAGCCCCTCGCCTCGGGCTTCACCGCGTTCTCCACCGCCGACGAGGTGCTCGCCGGCCTCGACCTCACCGGCCGGAACGTCCTCGTCACCGGCGGCCACAGCGGACTCGGCCTGGCGGCCACCGGCGCGCTGAGCAGGGCCGGCGCCGCCGTCACCGTGGCGGCCCGCGACACCGACCGCGCGGCCGCGGCGGTGGCGGGTGTCGACGGCGTCCGGGTCGAGCGCCTCGACCTGCTCGACCCGGAGTCGATCGACGCCTTCGCCGCCCGCTGGACGCACTCCGGCCGGCCGCTGCACATCCTGATCAACTGCGCGACCGTCACCAACCGGGACCTCGTTCTGGACGCGCGCGGCTACGAGACCACCCTCGCCGTCGCCTTCCTCGGCCACTTCCAGCTGACCCTCGGCCTGCTGCCCGCGCTGCGCGCCGCCCACGGCGCCCGGGTCGTCAACGTGGCCTCCGGCAGCCACCGGCTCAGCGACATCCGCTGGGACGACCCGCACTTCGCCGGCGGCTACGACAGCAACCTCGCGTACGGCCAGTCCAAGACCGCCCTGATGCTGTTCACCACCGAACTGGACCGCCGCTGGGCCGCCGACGGCATCCGCGGCTACAGCCTGCACCCGGGCATCTCGGTGGCCACGTCCCTGAGCAAGGCGTCGGGCTCGCTCTACGATCTGGCGGAGCTGCGCGCCATGGGCCTGATCGGCGAGGACGACCAGCCGGTCATCGATCCCGAGCACGAGAAGAAGACCCCGGAACAGGCCGCGGCCACCATCGCCTTCGCGGCGGCGAGCCCGCTGCTCGACGGCATCGGCGGCGTCTACCTGAAGAACAGTGACATCGCCCCGGTCGACGCCCGCCCCCTGACCCCGGAGATGCTCGCCGCGGGCGAGGTCACCACCGACCTCGCCCCGCACGCCGTCGACCCCGCCTCGGCCCGCCGCCTCTGGGACCTCGCGGAACGCCTCCTGGCGAAGTGACTCCGCCGGTGCGCCGCGCGGGTACAAGGGGGCGCACACGTACGAAGGAGGCGGCACCCCTCCGCACAAGGGGTGCCGCCTCCTTCCGGCGGGCCGGAGCCGTCGCCGCGCGGTGAGGGTCGGTGCGCGGGGTGCGGCGGCTCCGGGGTGTGGCCCGGTGGTGCCGGGGCCCGGCGGTTCGGTCAGGGAACCGGGGCCCCGGCGTTCGGGGGGTGGTCCGGGGCCCGGGTCGGTTCGGTCGGGGACCCGGGCCCCGGGGTTCGCGGGCGGGTCAGCGGTGGTCGCTGCCCGTCGACGACGAGGCCGCGCGGCCGGCCTCCAGGCGGGCGACCGGGATGCGGAACGGGGAGCAGGAGACGTAGTCCAGGCCCACCTCGTGGAAGAAGTGGACGGACTCCGGGTCGCCGCCGTGCTCGCCGCACACGCCGAGCTTGAGGTCGGGCCGGGTCTCGCGGCCCGCCTTCGCCGCGGCCCTGACCAGGGAGCCGACGCCGTCCTGGTCGATCGTCTCGAAGGGCGACACCCCGAAGATGCCCTTCTCCAGGTACGCCGTGAAGAAGCTCGCCTCCACGTCGTCGCGGCTGAAGCCCCACACCGTCTGGGTCAGGTCGTTGGTGCCGAAGGAGAAGAACTCCGCCGCCTCCGCGATCTGCCCGGCGGTCAGCGCGGCGCGCGGCAGCTCGATCATCGTGCCGATCGCCAGCTTCAGCTCCGTGCCGGTGGCGGCCTGGACCTCCGCGACGACCTGGTCGGCCTCCTCGCGGACGATCTCCAGCTCCTGCACCGTGCCGACGAGCGGGATCATGATCTCGGCGCGCGGGTCGCCCTTGGCCGCCTTGCGCTCGGCCGCCGCCTCGGCGATGGCCCGTACCTGCATGGTGAACAGGCCGGGGATGACCAGCCCGAGCCGTACACCGCGCAGGCCCAGCATCGGGTTCTGCTCGTGCAGCCGGTGCACGGCCTGGAGCAGCCGCAGGTCGTTCTCGTGCGGGTCCTTGCGGGACTCGGCGAGCGCGACGCGCACCGACAGTTCGGTGATGTCGGGGAGGAACTCGTGCAGCGGCGGGTCCAGGAGACGGACCGTCACCGGGAGGCCGTCCATCGCCTCGAACAGTTCGATGAAGTCCTGCTTCTGGAGGGGCAGGAGCTGCTTGAGGGACTCCTCGCGTTCGGCCTCGGTGTCGGCGAGGATCAGACGTTCGACCAGCTCACGGCGGTCGCCGAGGAACATGTGCTCGGTGCGGCACAGGCCGATGCCCTGGGCGCCGAAGCGGCGGGCGCGCAGCGCGTCCTCGGCGTTGTCCGCGTTGGCCCGCACCCGCAGCCGGCGCTTGCGGTCGGCGAACGCCATGATCCGGTGGACGGCCTCGACCAGCTCGTCGGCGTCGTCGGCCCCGGCGTGCATCCGTCCCTCGAAGTACTCCACGACCGGCGAGGGCACCACCGGCACCTCGCCGAGGTAGACCTTGCCGGAGGACCCGTCGATGGAGACGACGTCGCCCTCCTCCACGACCACCCCGCCCGGCGCCGTCAGACAGCGCCGCTTGGTGTCGACCTCCAGCTCCTCGGCGCCGCACACACACGTCTTGCCCATGCCGCGCGCGACGACGGCGGCGTGCGAGGTCTTGCCGCCGCGCGAGGTGAGGATGCCCTCGGCGGCGATCATGCCGTCCAGGTCGTCGGGGTTGGTCTCGCGGCGGATCAGGATGACCTGCTCGCCCGAGCGCGACCACTTGATCGCGGTGTAGGAGTCGAACACCGCCTTGCCGACCGCCGCGCCCGGCGAGGCCGCGATGCCCCGGCCGAGCTGCTTGACCTTGGCGTTCTCGTCGAAGCGCGGGAACATCAGCTGCGCGAGCTGGGCGCCGTTGACGCGCTGCAACGCCTCCGCCTCGTCGATCAGACCCTGGTCCACGAGCTGTGTGGCGATCCGGAAGGCGGCACCGGCGGTGCGCTTGCCGACGCGGGTCTGAAGCATCCACAGGGTGCCGCGCTCGATGGTGAACTCGATGTCGCAGAGGTCCAGGTAGTGGTTCTCCAGGGTCTCCATGATCTGCATCAGCTGGTCGTACGACTTCTTGTCGATCTGCTCCAGCTCCGCCAGCGCGACGGTGTTGCGGATGCCGGCGACGACGTCCTCGCCCTGGGCGTTCTGGAGGTAGTCGCCGTAGACGCCCTGGTGGCCGCTCGCGGGGTCCCGCGTGAACGCGACACCCGTTCCGGAGTCGGGGCCGAGGTTGCCGAAGACCATGGAGCAGACGTTGACGGCCGTGCCGAGGTCGTGCGGGATGCGCTCCTGGCGGCGGTAGAGCTTGGCGCGGTCGGTGTTCCAGGAGTCGAAGACCGCCTTGATCGCGAGGTCCATCTGCTCGCGCGGGTCCTGCGGGAAGTCCCGGCCGGCCTCCTTCTTGACGATCTTCTTGAAGGTGGCGACCAGCTTCTTGAGGTCCGCGGCCTCCAGCTCGGTGTCGACCTCGACCTTCTTGGCCTCCTTGGCCTTGTCCAGGGCCTCCTCGAAGAGGTCGCCGTCGACGTCGAGGACCGTCTTGCCGAACATCTGGATGAGGCGGCGGTAGGAGTCCCAGGCGAAGCGGTCGTCTCCGGCCTGCTTGGCCAGACCCTGGACGGACTTGTCGGACAGTCCGATGTTCAGGACGGTGTCCATCATCCCGGGCATGGAGAACTTGGCCCCGGAGCGGACGGAGACGAGGAGGGGATCGTCCGCCTGGCCGAGCCTCTTGCCCATCTTCTCCTCGAGGGCGTCGAGGTGCGCACTCACCTCGTCACGCAGTGCCGCCGGCTCCTCGCCGCTGCCGAGGTAGACCTTGCACGCCTCGGTGGTGATGGTGAAGCCGGGCGGGACGGGGAGCCCGAGGTTGGTCATCTCGGCGAGGTTGGCGCCCTTGCCGCCGAGGAGGTCCTTCAGGTCCTTGTTGCCCTCGGTGAAGTCATAAACGAACTTCACGTCCTCGACGGCGTTCCCGGTTACGTGAGGATCTTTGTTTTCCGACACGGTCTCGACTCCTCGAGGACGCGGTGGCTGCCCTGACGGCGAGGAACATACCCAGATCGAAGGTGCATGGGTACGTCCACTCGCGCGTCGTACGCCCGTAACCAGCCGTCCGCCGCTGGATCGAAAGTGGGTGCGGGAGGGGGCGATGAGCGGGGGTCCGTTCATTTCTTGAAGAGAGGAGGGGAGCCGAAGGCGGCTTTGGCGCTCACATGAGCGCACCTCGGCACGTATGCATGCAGTCCGTGAACGATCGAGCATTGGCACTGAGTGCCACGCCTCCGAGACTTACAGTCGCTCGGCATTCGCTCATCTGAGCATGCCCCCTATCAAGGGTGGCGAGAATCACGCTCTCGGGAGGGGTCGGATTTCACCATGCGGACGCCTGGTGGACATCACCAGGGGGAGCGTTGACGAGGCGTTTGCCGGGTGTTTGCCGGGCGCGGGGGCGCCTGCTTGAACGCGGGCCGACGGGGGCGCGTACGGGAGGACGGCGGGCCGGCCTCCCCCAACGGCCCCGCCTCTCACCACGGCTGCGCACGGAAGGACCCGCGGGTGCCTCTCAATACGGACACGCGACAAACGGCGGACGAGACACCCCCGGCACACCCCGCGAAACGGTCGACGCCGGCGGTGCCGACCGGGGCGGCCGGGGCGGAGGGGCGCGCGGTGCCGGTGGCACCGGCCGCGCCGGCCGCGCCGGCCGAGGCGGCCGAGGCGGCCGAGGCGGCCGAGGCGACGGTCGCGGAGGTCGCCAAGGCCGGGGGCCGCGCGAAGCCGGCGGCACCGGCAGGGGCGGACGGATCCACGGAGCCGACCGGCGCAGCGGGGACGGTCACGCCCGCCGAGGCGGCGGCCGCGGAGGTCGCCAAGGCCGAGGGCCGCGCGGAGCCGACGGCAGCAGTCGGGGCACACGGACAGGCGGCGCTGACCGTAGCGGCCGGGACCGCCAAGGCGGCCAAGGCCGAGGGACAGGCCGAGCCATCGGCACAGGCCGGGGCGGAGCCAACGGCGCCGGACGCGCCGGACGGACAGGCTGGTCCGGTTGCTCAGACCAAGGCCACCGGGGCTGAGAGCCGCGCGGAGCCGACGGCACCGGCCGGGGCGGAGGAGCCGGCCGAACCAGCCGTTGCCAAGGGGCCCGCCAAAGCCACGGAACCGGCCGAGGCGGCTGAGGCGGGTGCACGGACCGACGCAGAGCCAACCGAGGGGACCGAGGCAGGCACGCGGACCGGCGCGGAACCGACCGAACCGACCAAAGCAGGCGCACGGACCGACACGGAGCCGACCGAGGGAGCCGAGGCAGGCGCACGGACCGACGCGGAACCGACCGAACCGGCCGAGCCGAGCGAACCGGCCGAGCCGGGCGGGGTGACGGCCGCAGGGGCCGTCAAGGCCGCGGTGACGGCGGACGCCGCCGACCCGGCGGGCGAGTCCGCACCGGCGAACGTTCCCGCTCCGGCGGACGCCGCCGAACCTGTGGACGCGTCCGAACCAGCGGGCACTACCGCATCAGGCACCACCGCGCCCGCGGACGAACCGGAGCCAACGCAGGACGCCGCAGCGGAGCCGGCGCAGGAAGCCCCGGCGGAGGCGGCGCCCGCCGCGACCGCCGGACCCGGCGAGAACGAGACGGACGAGACGACGCAGGACACCGCACCGGAACCGACGCAGGAAGCCCCGGCGGAGGCGGCGCCCGCCGCGACCGCCGGACCCGGCGAAGACGCGGAGGCGGCGCCCGCCGCGGCCGCCGGACCCGGCGAGAACGAGACGGACGAGACGACGCAGGACGCCGCAGCGGAACCGGCGCAGGAGGCCTCGCCCTCGCCGGCGGCGTCCGCCGCGGTCGCCGGGCCCGGCGAGGGCGGGGCGGGTGAGGCGGAGGGCCGTGCGCCGGACGGCGTCGGCGCAGTGGCCCCGCGGGGGGCGCGTCGCCGCGCCGCATGGCGGAGGCGGCGGGCGTGGCGGGACGCGCACCCCGTCGCCGCGCGCGTGCTCCGCGACGGCACCACCCTCCTCGCCGCCCTCCTCGTCCTCACCGCGATGGTGCTGCCCAACCGGATGCACCTGCGCCCCGCGCAGTTCACCCGCATCCCCGTGGAGGCGCTGCTCGGCGGCGTCGTGCTCATGACGCTGCCCCGGCGCTGGCGGCTGGTCGCGGCGTGGGCCGGCGGCCTCGTCCTCGGCGCGCTGACCGTCCTCAACTTCTTCGACATGGGGTTCTACGAGTTCCTCGGCCGCCGCTTCGACATCGTCATCGACTGGGTGCTGCTCGGCGACGCCAAGTCGTATCTGAACGACACCCTCGGCAAGAGCGGCACGACGGCCGTACTGATCGGCGCGGTCGCGCTGATCGCCGTCCTGGTCGTCCTGATCGCACTCGCCGTCGTACGGCTGAGCGAACTGCTCGCCCGGCACCGCCACACCACCGGCCGTACGCTGCTCGTCCTCAGCATGGTGTGGATGACCTGCACCGTGCTGGGCCTCCGCATCGACGGCGTACCGATCGCCTCCGAACACACGATCGCGCTGGCCCGCAGCCGCGCCGAGGCCGTGCAGGACACCCTGCGCGACGAACGGGAGTTCGCGAAGACGGCGAAGGCGGACGCGTTCGGCGACACCCCGCCGTCCCAGCTCGTGCCGGACCTGCGCGGCAAGGACATGATCTTCACGTTCATCGAGAGCTACGGCCGCAGCGCGATCGAGGACCCGGTGACGGCACCCGGCGTCGACAGGACCCTCGCCGCGAGCACCAAGGCGCTGGCCCGGGCCGGGTTCCACGCGAAGAGCGGCTGGCTGACGTCGGCGACGTACGGCGGCAGCAGTTGGCTCGGGCACTCGACGTTCCTGTCGGGCCTGTGGATCGACAACCAGAACCGCTACCGCACGGTGACCAACAGCGACCACCTCAGCCTGACCAAGGCGTTCCGGAAGACCGGCGACTGGGACACCGTCGGCATCATGCCCGGCGTCCAGAAGGGCTGGCCGGAGGCGAAGTTCTACGGCCTGGACAAGGTCTACAACGCGTTCCAGATGGGGTACGAGGGGCCGAAGTTCAGCTGGTCGACGATGCCGGACCAGTACGCGCTGGAGGCGTTCCAGCGGCTGGAGCACAGCAAGAAGCGGGACAAGCCGCTGATGTCCGAGATCATCCTGACGTCCAGCCACCAGCCGTGGGCGCCGATCCCGAAGATGGTCGGCTGGGACCAGGTGGGCGACGGCTCGGTGTACGACGCGATCGAGAAGGCGGGCAAGGACCCGGGCGACGTCTTCTACGACTCCACGAAGGTCAAGCAGGAGTACGGCAAGTCGATCCAGTACTCGGTGACGGCGCTGACGCAGTTCCTCGAACGCTACGGCGACGACGACACCGTGCTCGTCTTCCTCGGCGACCACCAGCCGGTGGCGAAGGTGAGCGGCGACGGCGCCAACCACCAGGTGCCGGTGTCGATCGTGGCCAAGGACCCGAAGGTGCTCGACAGGATCGCGGGGTGGAACTACACGGACGGCCTCCGCCCGGCGAAGAACGCCCCGGTGTGGAGGATGAGCGCGTTCAGGGACCGGTTCCTGACGGCGTACGGATCGACGCCGCACCCGTCGAAGGGATGAGCCGGCCCCTGGCCCCAAAGGGATGAGCAGGTACTGGTCGTGTCCCTGACCCTGCCCCTGACCCTGCCCCTCCCCTCACGTCCGTATCCGCTCCGCCGCCCCCGCGTCCCGCACCTCGGGCTCCGCCAGCCGCCGGGCCGTCCGCTCGGCGGTGCCGCGGGCCCAGCGGCCGGTGGTCAGCACGCCCAGGGCCAGCACCAGCACCCCGCACGCCATGAGGATCCACCAGCCGGGGCGGGCGGCCGAGACGAACGCGTGCCGGTACGTCGAGGCCCCCACGCCGGACACCAGCACCGCACCCACCACCGCGACACCCAGCGTCTGCCCGATCTGCCGGCTGGTGGAGGCGACCGCCGCCGCCACCCCGGCCTGCTCCCGGGGCATCCCGGAGACGGCGGTGTTGGTGATCGGCGAGTTGACGAAGCCGAAGCCGATGCCGAAGAGGACGTAGCCGAGGAACAGGGTCACGTTCGACGTCTCCCCCTCGAACACGGCGAACAGCGCGCAGCACGCGGTCATCGCGCACCCCGCGAGGACGAGCGGCAGCCGCGGGCCCCGGCTGCCGACCAGCCGTCCGGAGATCGGTGCGCACAGGCACGTCGGCACCGCCATCGGCAGCATCCACAGGCCGGCGTGGAGCGCGTCGAGACCGCGTACGTTCTGTAGGTACAGCGTCGTCAGGAAGAGGAAGCCGCCGAGCGACGCGAACGCGCTGATCGCGATCACGGTCGCCCCGCTGAACGGCGCGGAGCGGAAGAAGCGCAGCTCGATGAGGGGTTCGGCGCGCCGGGGCTCGTACCAGAGAAGGCCGAGGAGGGCGGCGACGACGAGGACGACGCAGGGGAGGACGGCGAGGAACCCGGCGTCCGGCGCCTCGATGATCGCGTACGTCAGCGCGCCGAAGAGGACGATGACGAGGAGCTGTCCCACGGGGTCGAGCCGGCGCGGCTTCGGCGCCCGCGACTCGGGCACGAACTTCAGCGTGAGCAGCAGCGCGGCGACGCCGACCGGCAGGTTGAGCCAGAAGATCGACCGCCAGCCCACGGACTCCACGAGCAGCCCGCCGACCAGCGGCCCGGCGGCCATGGAGACGCCCATGACGGCACCCCAGACGCCGATCGCCCGCGCGCGTTCGCGGGGGTCGGTGAAGGTGTTGGTGATGATCGACATGGCGACCGGATTCAGCATCGACCCGCCGACGGCCTGCACCATGCGGAAGATCACCAGCGTCTGGAGGTTCGGGGCGACGGAGCACAGCGCCGAGCCGGCGGTGAAGACGGCGAGGCCGGTCATGAAGACGCGTTTGCGTCCCATCCGGTCGGCGGTGGAGCCGGACAGCATCAGCAGGGAGGCCAGGACGAGGAGGTAGGCGTCGATCGCCCACTGCAACCCCGAGGTGCCGGCGTGGAGGTCCTTCTGCAACGCGGGCAGCGCCACGTTGAGGACGGTGTTGTCCAGTCCCACGATCAGCAGGCTCATGCAGCAGATCGCGAGCACCAGCATGCGGCGGCGGTGGCTGAGCTCAGGCATTGCCTCATCGTACGACAATAAGAATAGCAAGCCTAACTAATGACTTACCTAATTAATGACCTATGCATCTTCCTGTGGACGACGCCGCACGAGGACCCGGCTCCGTACGGGACAATGGAGCAATGTCCACGCCCACCACCACTCCGTTGCAGATCGGCCCGCACACCGTCGGACCGCCCGTCGTCCTCGCCCCCATGGCCGGGATCACGAACGCACCCTTCCGTACGCTGTGCCGGGAGTTCAGCGCCGGCAAGGGCCTGTACGTCAGCGAGATGATCACCACCCGCGCCCTGGTCGAGCGCAACGACAAGACGATGCAGCTCATCCGCTTCGACGCGAGCGAGAAGCCGCGCTCGATACAGCTGTACGGCGTGGACCCGGCGACGGTCGGGAAGGCCGTGCGGATGATCGCGGAGGAGGGGCTCGCCGATCACATCGACCTCAACTTCGGCTGCCCCGTGCCGAAGGTGACCCGCAAGGGCGGCGGCTCGGCCCTGCCGTACAAGCGGAACCTGCTGCGGTCGATCCTGCGCGAGGCGGTCAGCGGCGCCGGGGACCTCCCGGTGACGATGAAGATGCGCAAGGGCATCGACGACGACCACCTCACCTACCTCGACGCCGGGCGCATAGCGGTCGAGGAGGGCATCACCGCCATCGCGCTGCACGGCCGCACCGCCGCCCAGCACTACGGCGGCACGGCGGACTGGGACGCGATCGCCCGCCTCAAGGAGCACGTGCCGGAGATCCCCGTGCTCGGCAACGGCGACATCTGGTCGGCGGAGGACGCGCTGCGCATGGTGCGCGAGACGGGATGCGACGGCGTGGTCGTGGGCCGGGGCTGCCTGGGCCGGCCGTGGCTCTTCGCCGACCTCGTGGCCGCGTTCGAGGGGCGCTCCGACGCCTACGTCCGCCCGACGCTGCGCGAGGTCGCCGACGTCATGGTGCGGCACGCGACCCTGCTCGGAGAGTGGCTCGGGGACGAGGCGCGGGGCGTGGTCGACTTCCGCAAGCACGTGGCCTGGTATCTGAAGGGCTTCGCGGTCGGCTCCGAGATGCGCAAGCGCCTCGCGATCACGTCGTCGCTGGCGGAGCTGCGGGGCGGACTGGACGAGCTGGACCTCGACCAGGGCTGGCCGACGGGCGCGGACGGCCCGCGCGGCCGGACCTCCGGCAACAACAGGGTCGTCCTCCCGGACGGCTGGCTCAAGGACCCGTACGCATCGGTAGACGTAGGAGAAGAAGCAGAACTGGACACATCGGGCGGCTGACGACACGGCAGCACCACGGCCGACGCGGTCTACGCGGCTCCGCCGCAGGGGGCGCGAGCAACCACCGTGCCCTGAATGGGCGCGGGGCCGTGTTGTCTACGCGGCTCCGCCACGGGGGGGGCGCGGGGTCGTGTTGTCTGTGCGGCTCCGCCGCAGGGGGCGCGAGCAACCACCGCGCCCTGAAGGGGCGCGGGGCTGAGTTGTCTACGCGGCTCCCGCCGCAGGGGCGCGAGCAACCACCGTGCCCTGAAGGGGCGCGGGGAACTGCGCGAGCAACCACGGCGCACCCGCACACCAAAACGCCCCCGAACCCCCCACCCCCTGGGGGGATCCGGGGGCGAAGCCCCCAGGCGGCACCGGGCCCTACGCGGCCGCAGACGCACCCGCAGCCGCAGCCGCGCCCGCAGGCTTCGGGCGGAGCGCCAGCACCGCCCGCTCCAGTCCCGGCAGGTACCGGTGCGCCACAACCGCAAGGACGAGCGCACCGACCACGCCCGCCCACGCCACCGGCCCGAGCGGCGTACAGCCGAACAACTGGCTGAGCCCCGGCGTCTGGATCAGGGCCACCAGCGCCGCCGCCGACCCCAGGGCGGTGAGCCGGACCAGCGGACTGTCCCGCCGGTCGGCCAGCGTCTGGGCGAGCTGCGTGCCGACCACCCCGCACAGCGCCATCGTCGTGGAACGGCGCGCCGTTCCGGGAGTGAAGCGCCCGACCAGCCAGGCGGCGGTCGCACCGAGACACGTCGTGGCCGCGCGATGGCGGATCTGACGGATCAGCGGCTCGCCGAGCAGAGCCGTGACCAGCGGCTCCGTGGTCTCCACGTCGTCCGTCGGGACCTGTTCCTTCGGCGTGACGGCGACCGCCATCGCCGGGAACAGGTCGGTGAACAGGTTCACCAGCAGCATCTGCCGGGTGGACAACGGCGCCGAACCCGACAGCAGCGTGCCGAGGATGCCGAAGCTCACCTCGCCCGCGTTGCCGCCGATGAGGATGGCGATGGCGTCCGCGACGCTGCGCCACAGCGCGCGGCCCTCGGCGACCGCCTCGACGAGGACGGTCATGTCGTCGTCGGTGAGGACGAGGTCGGCCGCGTTGCGCGCGGCGGCCGAGCCGCGGGCGTTGATCCCGACGCCGATGTCGGCGGCGCGGATCGCGGCGGCGTCGTTGGCGCCGTCGCCGACCATCGCCACCACCCGCCCCGCGTCCCGCAGCGACTCGATGACCTGGAGCTTCTGCTCGGGCGCGACCCGGGCGACGACCCCGACGTCGCGCAGCATACGGGCGCGCGCGGAGCGGTCGGCGGCGGCGAGTTCGTCACCGGTGACGACGCCGGTGTCCTCCGGCCAGCCCAGCTCGGCGGCGATGGACCGGGCGGTCCCAGGATGGTCGCCGGTGAGCATCACGGGCCGTACGCCCGCCTCGCGCAGCCCGCGCACAAGGGCGGTGGAGCTCTCGCGGGGCGTGTCCGCGAGGGCGAGCAGACCGGTGAACTCCAGGTTCCCCAGCGGGCGTTCGAGGACATCGGCGGGCCGTTCGCCGTCCGCCAGCGGCCGGTGGGCCACCGCGAGCACACGCAGCCCGCGGTCGGCAAGCTCGTGCGCGGCCTCCGTGGCATGGTCGGTGAGCCCGGCGACGGCGGGCAGAACGGTCTCGGGGGCGCCCTTGACGACGAGGACGCGCGCGCCGTCGTCCTCCCGTCCCACGGCGGCCGAGTAGCCGCGGGCGGCCTCGAAGGGCAGGTACTCGTCCTGCCGCCAGCCGGGGTCGGGCCGGGCGGCGTCGAGGACGGCCTCGTCGGTGGCGTGGGCGACGCGGACGGAGTCGCCGTTCGGCCGGGGACAGGCGCGGGCGGCGGCGCGCAGCGTCCGTGCGGCGGCCTCGGCCCCGCCCCCGGACCCGGCCTCGACCCCGCCCCCAGCCTCGGACCCAGACCCGGCCCCGTCCCCGGCCTCGGCCCCAGACCCGTCCCCGGCCCCCGCCTCGTCCGGCCGGTACACCGTGCCGTCCGCGTCGGTCAGCCGGACCAGGCGCAGCCGGTTCTCGGTGAGCGTGCCGGTCTTGTCGAAGCAGACGGTGTCCATCCGGCCGAGCGCCTCCAGCGTGCGCGGGGCACGCACCAGCACCCCGCGGCGGCTGAGCCGGCGCGCGGCGGCGAGCTGCGCGACCGTCGCCACCAGCGGCAGCCCCTCGGGGACGGCCGCCACGGCGACCGCGACGCCGCCGCCGACCGCCTGGCGCAGCGGCGTGCCGCGCAGCAGCGCCAGGCCGGTGACTGCGGCGCCGCCCGCCATGGTGAGCGGCAGCGCCTTGCGGGTCAGTTCCTGCAACCGGGCCTGGACTCCGGCGGCCGGGGGCGTGCGGGCGGCGAGATGGACGGCGCGCGCGGACTCGGTGTCGTCGCCGGTGTCGACGACGACCGCGCGGGCGTGCCCGGCGACGACGGTGGTGCCCTCGAAGACCATGCAGCTGCGGTCGGCGACGGCGGCCCTCGGGGTGGGCGCGGTCTGCTTGTCGACGGGCAGCGACTCCCCCGTCAGCGCGGACTCGTCGACCTCCAGGCCGTCCTCCCACAGCAGCCGGGCGTCGGCGGGCACGACGTCGTCGGCCCCCAGCTCGATGACGTCGCCGGGGTGCAGCTTGGCGGCGTCGACGGTGCGGGGCGCGGCGTCGGGGGTCCCGGCGCGCACCCGGGCCTTGCGCTTCTGCTCGTCGAGCAGCCCGGACAGCGCCCGCTCGGCGCGCAGCCGCTGGACGCCGCCGACCAGGGCGTTGAGGTCGAGGGCGCCGAGGACGAGGAGGGCGTCGACGGCGGAGCCGAGGATGGCGGAGGCGGCGGAGCCGACGGCGAGGACGGGGGTGAGCGGGTCGTCGAGTTCGCCGCGTACGGCCCGGCCGAGCTGCCAGGACCAGCGGGCGGGGGCCAGCACACGGATCTTTCCGGCGCGGTCGGCCAGCTCGCGTGCCCGTGCGGTCGCCTGTTCGACCGGCCCCGGCTGTGTCTCGGGCTCGTCGTGCAGCCGGTTCTGGACGTCCTTCGGCTTCAGCGCGTGCCAGGCCACCCGGGGCCGGGGGTGCGGGGCGCGCGACACGGCGACGCCGAGCGCCGCGCGCGCCCCGGTGTAGAGGGCGGCCGCCGCGCTGACGTCGACGGGGGCGTGCCGCAGCCCGGGCCACGGCGACGGGCGGCCCCGCCGGGACTCGCCGACGGCGACGAGCAGCCCGGACAGCGCGGCCCCCGACCGCGCCAGCGTCTGCGACCTGCGTCCCACCGCCCGCGCGGCGGGCACGGCGGTGAGCAGCCGCCACACGTCGGCCGGCCCGTGCGGGGCGAGCACGTCGGCGCCCCAGACGACGGCGGCGTCCCGGTCGGTGAGGGCGACGGCCACATCCCCGGCGAGCAACCCGTCGAGGACGTCGTCACGGCCGCCGGTAGTGGCGTCGCCGTAGGTGTCGCCGGTAGTGGTACCGGCCGGCACCCGGGCCACCGTGACGACCGTGCCGCCGTGGCGTTCCCGTTGCCGCGCGACCACCTCCGCCAGTGGGCGTTCCGGGTCGGCGACGTGGTCGGCGAGGCCGGTGAAGTCGGCGAGGGCCGGGTGGTCGACGACCACCACGCGCAGCCCGGCCCGGCGGGCGGCCTCCAGGACCTCCTCCGCCCACGGGTCGGCGCCCCCGCCCGGCGCGAGCAGCGCGCCGGGGTGCAGGACGAGAGTGTCGGCGGTGCCGAGCTGGGCCAGCCGGTCGGTGTCGCGGACGAGGACACCCGTGCGGGACAGGGCGGCGGCGAGGACGGCGTGGAAGGCGGCGGGCCCGTAGCGGGCGGCCTTCGGGGAACCGGCGAGCACCGCCTCGGCCGCCTCGCCGATGTCGTGCTTGACCAGCAGGGTCGCGGCGGCGCCCACCATGCTTCCGGTGGCGGCCGAGGCGGCGTACTCCTGCGCCGGGGAGGTGCGCAGCGGCGGCCGCGGGCACCAGCCGGCGGGTACGCCGGTGCGGTCGGGCCGGCACACCTCGTCGTGCGTCGCGTCGAACGCGGCGGCGCGCGCCACGGTCTCCCCCACCTGACAGACGCGCAGCGCCCCGTCGAGCACCAGTGCGGTCGGGGTGCGGCCGGCGCCGTGGACGGCGGCGTTGGCGACGGCGAGGGCCAGGTCCATGCGGGAGCGGCCGATGCGGGTGCGCAGCCAGCCGCGGAACCGGGGGTTCTCGCGCAGCAGCGTCGTGACGGCGGTGACCGGCCGTGGCGACACCGGCAGCCGCAGGGCCGAGCCGGCGAACGCCAGCCCGATACCGGCGGCGTCGGCGGCGAGGGCCGCGACGGCGGTACGGACGCCGGCGGGATCGCCCGGATGGGAGAACTCCTCCACCCGCTCGTCGCTCTCCCCCAGCCCGTGCCGGGCGGCGAGCTCGGACGCGCGGTCCAGTACCCGGTCCATCGCGCTGTCCTCGGTCGCGGCCACCACCAACCGGGCCAGCCCACCGTCCCAGTAGGCGAACGCCACGTCCGGATGCTCGGCGAGGGCGGCGGCGAGCCGGCGCGCGCGGTGCTCGGTCCGCGCGGCGTGCGCGGCACGCCGCGCACGGGCGTCGCCGGGGGCGCCGGCGTCCGACCGGCCGCGGGCTTCCGGCCGCGCGCGGCCGTCGGGGGCGCCGCCTTCCGGCCGGGAGCCGGCACCGGGCGCGTCGCCTTCCGGCCGCGCGCCGCGCACGCCCCCACTGCCGCCGGTCCCCCGCGCCAACGCGCCGCCGCCACCGGCGCCCGCACCGCCCGCCTCCCCCGCGAGCGCGCCCTCCTCGAAGCCCTCCTCGAAGCCCTCGTCGAAGCCCTCGTCGATGCCCTCCTCGATGCCCTCCTCGACGTCGCCCCCCGCGCGCAGCGCCAAGTGCGCCCGTGTGCCCGAGCGCCACGTGCGTGGCCCGCCCGGCAGGGCGTTGCGGACGACCCGGCGTACCCGGGCCGCGCCGTCCACGCCGCGTACGCCCGCCCGGGCCGTGCCCGCCGCCGCGCCGGCGACGGCGCCGGCCACCGGCGCGGCGGACCGGGCCAGCAGCCGTGGCCCGGCCAGGGCGAAGGTCGCGGCCGCGGCCGACGGTCGGGTCAGCAGTGCCAGTGCCATGTCGTCCGCCGCCCCCGCTCAGCCGGCGCTGCGGCCGCGTGCGGCGGTCGCCCGCCCGGCCGACTTCGCCGACCGGGAGCCTCCGCCACCGGCCGTCTTGCTCTTCCTGACCGTGGGCGAGGCGGCACCCTTCGTCGCCGCCTTCGTGGTGGCGCGGGCGGCCCGCGCCGCCGTGCCGCCCGCGGCGACCGCCTTGCCCTTCAGCGCGGGCGAGGCGCTGCGCGCCGTGGAGACGGCGGCGGGCGGCGCCGGGGTCGTGACCACGGGTGCCGCACCCGCGGAGTCACCGGACGCCTCGTCCGCACGCTCCTGCGGCCGGGGCTGCGTCAGCCAGGCGACGGCCGCCCCCGTGACCGCGACCGGCCACTCGACGACCCCCGCGAGGCCGAGCACCCCGGCCCCCGTGTACACGACGAGCCGTCGCCCGCGCGGCGACACCGCGCCGACCTTGTCCAGCGCGCCCCCGGCGGCCCGGGTCACCGTCCCGGCCCCGGGTACCTTCCCCAGCACCGACGCGGCGGTGCGCAGCGGGAACGGCAGACTCGACGACTTCTCCTCGGCCATGGCTCACCTCACGTACGCGACAACCCGTTGCGAACCGGACGAGTGCCCGCGTTCGGGGAGGTCAACCGGGCTGTTCGGGCGAGTGCC
The DNA here is from genome assembly GCF_000725625.1 of Streptomyces sp. NRRL F-6676. GTDB lineage: Bacteria > Actinomycetota > Actinomycetes > Streptomycetales > Streptomycetaceae > Streptomyces. The sequence goes on along the minus strand of NZ_JOHS01000010.1, from coordinate 424,369 downwards.
GAGCAGACCGGCGGCGCGGTGGCCCGTCAGTGGCCGACCGTTGGCCGGTCAGTGGCCGGTCACTGGCCGGGCAGCTCGAACCCGAGGGCGGCCAGGGCCTCCTCGGCGGCCTGCCGGTCCTGCTCGTGGCTGCCGCCGGAGATGCCCAGTCCCCCGACGCACTGGCCGTTCTCGAGGATCGGGTAGCCGCCGCCGACGGCCATCAGACGGGGGTGGCCGGCCAGTGGGGCGACCCGCGGGTCGCCGAGATAGTCGTTCCACGTGTGCGTGGGGATGCGGAACGAGGCCGCGGTCCACGCCTTGTCGACGGCGACCTCGGCGGTGAGGAAGGGCGCGTCGTCGGCCCGGTCGAACGCCCTCAGATGCCCTCCCCGGTCGGTGACGGCGACCGCCGCCGTGAAGCCGATCCGGGCGGCGGCGGTGTGTACCGCCGCGATGAGTGCGCCGGCGGCGGCCTGGGTGACGGACGGGGCGGGGGCCGACCTCGGCAGTGTGTCGGTGCTCATGAAGGTTCCCTGGGGATGGTGGGCGGTGCGGTGTGTGGTGCGGTGGTGGGCCGAACGGCCCGGGCCGGGGTCACCGCAGCGGTGAGGCCGGGGTCGGGACCACCCGGGTGACGGCGATCTTCTCGGCGAGGAGCAGACCGTGCACGGCCGGGCCGATCTCGTTCTTCCAGCGGTCGTGCTCGTAGACGGCCGCGTACAGCGCCTCGCTCTGCGCCTCGTCCTCGAACCGGCGCATCCACACATAGCCGTCCCCGTCCTCGGCGTCGACGAAGGAGGCGGTCACGTCCATGCCCAGCGAGGCCTGGAACGGGATGACCACGTCCTCCATGTACCGCACCCACTCCGCACGCCGCCCGGGCCGGACCTGGTAACGACGGATCTCGTAGTACACGCTGCTGCTCCGAACTTCTCGTTGCTTCTCGACGGCGGAAAGGGCCGGGTTCAGTCGGTGACGGTCAGGACGAGCTTGCCGCGGGTGCGGCCCGTCTCGCCGCGGCTGTGGGCCTCGGCGACCTGCTCCAGCGGGAACGTCTCCGCCACCTCCACGGTGACCTCACCGGCGTCGATCAGGCCCGCGATCGTGGTCAGCGCCGTGCCGTCCGGCTCGACCAGGTACGGGGTGGCCCGCACGCCGGCCGCCTCGGCGGCCGCCAGCAGGTCCGGGGAGACACCGGACGGCACGGCCACCAGCAGTCCGCCGGGGCGGAGCACCTTCAGCGCACGGGTGCTGGTCCGGTCGTGCGCGTCGCCCACCAGGTCGATGACGACGTCGACGCCGGAGACGGCGTCCTCGAAACGGGTGGTGGTGTAGTCGATGGTCTCGTCGGCGCCGAGCTCCTTGAGCCAGGCGTGCCGGGCGGCACTGGCGGTGGCGATCACGTGGGCGCCCCGGTGCCGGGCGAACTGCACCGCGAAGTGGCCCACCCCGCCGGCGGCGGCCGTGATCAGCACCCGCTGTCCGGCCTGCACATAGGCGGTGTCGACCACGGTCTGCCAGGCGGTCAGCGCCGCCAGCGGCACGGCGGCCGCGTGGACGTGGTCGAGGGTGGCCGGCTTGCGGGCCCACTGACGGGCCGGCGCGGTCACGTACTCGGCGTAGGCGCCCGCGGCACGCGGGAACCACGGCATGCCGTACACCTCGTCGCCGGGCGCGAGTGTGGTCACGCCGAAGCCGACCTTCTCGACGACCCCGGAGACGTCCCAGCCCAGGGCGAGCGGGAGCGTCTGCAACCCGGCCATGCCCTGCCCCTCGCGGGTCTTCCAGTCCACCGGGTTGACCCCGGCGGCGTGCACCCGCACCAGCACCTCGGTCGGCAGCGGCTCGGGGCGCGCGACCTCCTCGACGGTCAGCACCTCCGGCCCGCCGAACTCCTTGACGGTGACGGCCCGCATGACGTGCTCGCTCATCGTGTCCTCGCTCTTGTAGCTCATGTATCCGGTTCCACTGTTTCTCTCGCGGAGACGGGTGACCGTGGGCTCCGCAAGAGAAACAGTGCCGTGCCCGCGGGAAGGCGAGTGAGTGGCCGGAGGGCCACCTGTCGTACCATTCCGGCCATGGCCCTACCGCACCGTGTCGTCGTCCTCGCCCTCGACGGAGTCCTCCCCCTGGACCTGGGCATCCCGGCCCGGGTCTTCAACGAGGCCCGCACACCGGACGGGACCCGCCTCTACTCCGTCACCACCTGCTCCCTCGGCGGCCGGCCGGTGCGCACGCACGAGGACTACCGGATCGTCGTCGAGCACGACGAGTCGGCGCTGGAGAGCGCGGACACCGTCGTCCTCGCCACGCAGGAGCCCACCGCGCGGCTGCTCACCACCGGCGCGCTCCCCGCCGAGCTCGCCGCCGCGCTCGACCGCATCGGGCCGCGCACCCGCATCGTCAGCCTGTGCACCTCGGCGTTCCTGCTCGCGGCGGCCGGTCTGCTGGACGGCAGGCGGGCCACCACTCACTGGACGCTGTGCGACGCGCTGGCGCGGCGGTTCCCCGCCGTCGAGGTCGATCCCGACGTGCTGTTCGTCGACAACGGCCGCATCCTGACCTCCGCCGGCGGAGCGGCCGGCATCGACCTGTGCCTGCATCTGGTCCGCCTCGACCACGGGGCGACGGTGGCCTCGGCCGCCGCACGGCGCTGCGTGGTGGCCCCGTGGCGCGAGGGCGGTCAGGCGCAGTTCATCGAGCACCCGGTCCCGCGCGACACCGACCGCTCCACCTCGGCGACCCGGCAGTGGGTCCTCGACCGGCTGGCCGAGCCGGTCACCCTGGAGGACATGGCCCGGCACGCGCACATGAGTGTGCGCACGTTCACCCGGAAGTTCCGCAGCGAGGTGGGCAGCAGCCCGCTGAAGTGGCTGGCCCAGCGGCGGCTGGCGCACGCGCGCCTGCTCCTTGAGTCCACCGATCTGACCATCGCCCGGATCGCCACCGCCTGCGGCTTCGGCGACCCCGTCGCCCTGCGCAAGCACTTCCACACGTACGTCGGCCTGTCCCCGCTCGCCTACCGCCGCGCCCACAGCGCCCCGGAGCCGGCGGTGGCAGGGTGACCGGGCGGCCGTACGGCCCGGGTACCGTCTCCCGCATGGCACCGACCAGCGACGTCCTCACCGCCGAGCGCATCCTCGAAGCCACCGAGGAGGTGCTGCGCCGCCACGGCCCCGCCAAGGCGACCGTGGTGGACGTGGCCCGCGCGCTCGGGGTCAGCCACGGCAGCGTGTACCGGCACTTCCGTACGAAGACGGCGCTGCGGGAGGCCGTGGCGCAGCGCTGGCTGGACCGTACGCACCAGGGGCTGGCCGGGATCGTCGGCGACACCGCCCTCGCCCCGGCCGAACGGCTGCGCGCCTGGTGCCGCGCGCTGTTCGACATCAAGCGGCGCCGTGCGGTGGACGACCCGGAACTGTTCGCCACGTTCGGCGTGCTGGCCAGGGAGAACAGCGCGATCGTCGACCGCCACGTCGGCGACCTCACCGCCCAGCTCACCACGATCGTCCGCGCCGGCATCTCCGACGGCAGCTTCCGGCAGACCCTGGACCCGGCCTCCACCGCCACGGCCCTCCTCGACGCCACCTCCCGCTTCCACGCCCCGTACCACGCCCGCGACTGGCAACAGCCGGGCGCCGGCACCCGTCTGGAAACCGTCCTCGACCTGCTGGTGACAGGGCTGCGGGCGCCCTGAGACAGCGAACGTCAGGCGACGCAGAACTCGTTGCCCTCCGGGTCGCGCATCACCCACCAGTGGCCCGCCGGCCCCCGGTCGACCTCCTCGACCCGCCGCGCGCCCAGCGACTCCAGGCGGGCGACGGTCGCCTCCCGCCCCTCCTTCCCCGCGTGCACGTCGAGGTGCAGCCGGTTCTTCGCCGTCTTCGGCTCCGGCACGTCCTGGAAGAGGATGCGCCGGCCCGTGCCGATGCCGGTGGCCTCGTCGTACGGGTCGTCGGGGTGCCGGATCCCCGCGAGGCCCCGGAAGATCCGGCGGCCGCCGTGCTCGGCCGTCGCCGCCTCGGGCAACTGCCCGGCCGCCAGGAGCCGTTCGATCAGGGCGCTGTTGTCCTCGACGGCGTAGCCGAGCGCGGCGGCCCAGAACTCCGCGAGCGCGGGGGCGTCGGCGGTGTCGACGACGAGTTTGACGTGCAGGGTTTCGACGTGTGCGGTCATGACATCGCTTCTACGGGGCGGGAGGCGGTCGTGTCCAGCGGCACCGGTCGCGCAACGCCCCCAGGCTGGTACCGGAGTGTCCTCATCCTGGTACCAGCACCACCTGGAAACAGGTTCCGGCAGACGCCATCCTGGAAGCATGACGACGACCGCGCAGGAGACGACGACCGTACGAGAGACCGCGCCGGGGCGCGAGGGCTCCGCGTCGGCGGTGCGGCGGCACGAACTGGCCGCCTTCCTGCGGCACCGCCGCGAGCATGTCACGCCCGAGCAGGTCGGGCTGCCCCGCGGCGTGCGCCGGCGCACCCCCGGGCTGCGCCGCGAGGAGGTCGCCCAGCTCTCCGCGGTCGGCGTCACCTGGTACACATGGCTGGAGCAGGCCCGCAACATCCAGGTCTCGGTGCAGGTCCTGGACTCCCTCGCCCGGGCGCTGCTGCTCGACTCCAGCGAGCGCGCGCACCTGTTCAACCTGGCCGGGGCCATCGACCCCGCCCCCGGCGCCGCCTGCACCGGTGTCACCGACGCCCAGCGCATCCTGCTGAAGCAACTGGAGCCGCTGCCCGCCTGCGTGCAGAACAGCCGGTACGACATCCTCGCCTACAACCGCACCTACGGCCTGATGCTGTGCGACATGGACGCGGTGCCCCCGCAGGACCGCAACTGCATGCTGCTCGCCTACACCCACCCCGAGTGGCGCACCTCGCTGACCAACCGCGAGGAGGTGCTGCGCCTGATGACGGCCAAGCTCCGCGCGGCGATGGCAGAGCATCTCGCCGAGCCCGCCTGGAAGACGCTCCTGCACCGGCTGCGCACGGAGTCGGAGGAGTTCGCCGAGCTCTGGGAGCGGCACGAGGTGATGGGCGCGCACGGCAAGCGCAAGCGGTTCGACAACTCCCGGGTCGGCCTGCTCACCCTGGACCACACCGACCTCTGGCTGGGCCCGCGCAACGGCCTCCGTCTGGTCACGTACGCCCCGGCGGACGACGAGACGCGCGCCCGCCTGGAACGGCTGCACGCGATGGCGACGGGCGCATGAGAACGCCGTTCCCCGCGGCCCCTGCGAGGGACACGGGGAACGGCGCGCACACCCGCGAACCGGCTAGCAGCCGACGAGCCGGCTCCCCAGGTAGCCCTCGATCTGGTCGAGGGACACCCGCTCCTGCTTCATCGAGTCCCGCTCCCGCACCGTCACCGCGTTGTCCTCGAGCGTGTCGAAGTCGACGGTCACGCAGAACGGCGTACCGATCTCGTCCTGGCGGCGGTAACGGCGCCCGATCGCGCCCGCGTCGTCGAACTCGATGTTCCAGTTCTGCCGCAGCGCCTGCGCGAGCCCCTTCGCCTTCGGCGACAGCTCGGCGTTGCGGGACAGCGGCAGGACGGCGACCTTGACCGGCGCCAGGCGCGGGTCGAGCCGCAGCACCGTGCGCTTCTCCATCTTGCCCTTGGCGTTGGGCGCCTCGTCCTCGACGTAGGCGTCGAGGAGGAAGGCGAGCATCGTGCGGCCGACACCGGCGGCGGGCTCGATGACGTACGGCGTCCAGCGCTCGCCGGCCTCCTGGTCGAAGTACGACAGGTCCTGGCCGGAGGCCTTGGCGTGGGCGCCGAGGTCGTAGTCGGTGCGGTTGGCGACGCCCTCCAGCTCGCCCCACTCCGAGCCGCCGAACCGGAAGCGGTACTCGATGTCGGCGGTGCGCTTGGAGTAGTGGGAGAGCTTCTCCTTCGGGTGCTCGTACCAGCGCATGTTCTCCTCACGCAGGCCCAGGCCCCGGTACCAGTCCCAGCGCTGCTCCATCCAGTACTCCTGCCACTTCTCGTCCTCGCCCGGCTTGACGAAGAACTCCATCTCCATCTGCTCGAACTCGCGGGTGCGGAAGATGAAGTTGCCGGGCGTGATCTCGTTGCGGAAGGACTTGCCCATCTGGGCGATGCCGAACGGCGGCTTGCGGCGCGAGGTCTGCTGGACCTGGGCGAAGTTGGTGAAGATGCCCTGGGCGGTCTCGGGGCGCAGGTAGGCGACCGAGCCGGAGTCCTGGGTGGGGCCGAGGTGGGTGGAGAGCAGACCCGAGAACTGCTTGGGCTCGGTGAAGGTGCCCTTGTTGCCGCAGTTGGGACAGTTGATGTCGGCCAGGCCGCCTGCCGGGGCGTGCCCCTTCTTCTCCTCGTAGGCCTCTTCCAGGTGGTCGGCGCGGAAGCGCTTGTGGCAGGAGGTGCACTCGGTGAGCGGGTCGGTGAAGGTGGCGACGTGACCGGAGGCCACCCAGACCTCGGTGGCCAGGATCACCGACGAGTCGATACCGACGACGTCCTCGCGGGAGGTGACCATGTAACGCCACCACTGGCGCTTGATGTTCTCCTTGAGCTCGACGCCGAGCGGGCCGTAGTCCCAGGCGGCGCGCTGCCCGCCGTAGATCTCACTACAGGGGTACACGAACCCACGGCGCTTGCTCAGGCTGACGATGGTGTCGATCTTGTCGGCGGCCACGATGCTCTCTTCATACGACGGAACGGCGCGAATGCTTCAGGTTACCGGCGCGGCCCGGCCTCGCATCAAATCGGTGGGGCCGGTGTACGGACACCGGTGACAAAAGGGGCCGACCGACTCGCCGTCGGCCCTCCGGCGGCGCTCGCCACCCCCTCCTCACCCCCTCCCTACGGACGCTTATTGACAATCGTTTCCATTGTCGTTGAAAATGACTGTCATGAACGTACGGCGCCGACTCATACCCACGGCCGCGCTGACCGCGGTCTCCGCGCTCACCCTCGCGGCCACCTCCGCCTGCTCCTCCGACGATGCCGCGGGCGGCAGCACCGACAAGTTCGACGTCGTGGCGTCCTTCTACCCGCTCGCCTTCCTCGCCGAGTCGATCGGCGGCGACAACGTGCACGTCACGAGCCTGACCCAGCCCGGCCAGGAGCCGCACGACCTGGAGATCAGCGCCCAGCAGACCGCGCGGCTCCAGGAGTCCGACGCGGTGCTCTACCTCGACAACCTCCAGCCCTCCGTGGACGACGCCGTCGCCCAGTCCGAGGTCAAGACGAAGATCGACGCCGCCTCCCTGACCACGCTCGAAAAGCACGGCAACGAGGTCGGCGGCCACGCCGCCGAGCACGACGACGAGCACGGCGAGGAGGAGTCCGGCGGCAAGGACCCGCACATCTGGCTCGACCCCGTGCGCTACGCCGAGGTCGCCGAGGGCGTCGGCAAGGCCTTCGAGAAGGCCGACCCCGACCACGCCGACGCGTACCGGAAGAACACCGCGGCCCTGGTGAAGCGGCTCGACAAGCTCAACACGCGGTTCGAGACGGGCCTGAAGAACACCTCCTCCAAGGTCTTCATCACCACGCACGCCGCCTTCGGCTACCTCTCGGAGCGCTACGGCCTCACCGAGGAGGCCATCAACGGCCTGGACCCGGAGTCGGAGCCGAGCGCGGCCCGGGTCAGGGAGCTGGAGAGGATGGCGAAGGCCGACGGCGTCACCACCGTCTTCTACGAGACGCTCGTCAGCGACAAGACCGCGAAGACGATCGCCGCCGACGCGAACCTCAAGACGGACGTCCTCGACCCGATCGAGGGCATCACGGACAAGTCCCGCGGCGACGACTACTTCCAGGTGATGGAGTCCAACCTGAAGGCGCTCCAGAAGGCTCTGGGCAGCGCATGACCGGGCGCGACGGTGCGGCGGACGGGCTCGCCGAGCCCGTCATCGCCCTGCGCGGTGTCACCGCCGAGCTGGGCTCACGGCCGGTGCTGCGCGGCATCGACCTGACCGTGCGGCGCGGCGAGGTCGTCGCCCTGCTCGGCGCCAACGGCTCCGGCAAGTCCACGGCGGTCCGTACGGTGATCGGCCAGGTGCCGGTCACCTCCGGCGACGTCGAACTGTTCGGCACGCCCCGGCGGCGGTTCCGCGACTGGCGGCGCGTGGGATACGTGCCCCAGCGGACGACGGCCGCGGGCGGCGTGCCCGCCACGGTGACCGAGGTCGTCTCCTCCGGCCGGCTCTCCCGGACCCGCTTCGGCGTACTGCGCCGGGCCGACCGCGACGCCGTGCGCCACGCGCTGGAGCTGGTCGGCATGGCGGACCGCGCCAAGGACTCCGTGGACGCGCTCTCCGGCGGCCAGCACCAGCGGGTACTGATCGCCCGCGCGCTGGCCGCCGAGCCGGAGCTGCTGATCATGGACGAGCCGATGGCGGGCGTGGACCTGGCCAGCCAGCGCGTGCTGGCCGAAGCCCTGCGTGGCCAGGTCGCCGAGGGCGTCACCGTCCTGCTCGTCCTGCACGAACTGGGCCCGCTGGAGCCGCTGATCGACCGCGCGGTCGTGCTGCGCGACGGCTGCGTCCTGCACGACGGCCCGCCACCGAAGGCGCTCGGCCTGCACGCCCTGCCGGGCCACGACCACGTCCACCCGCACGCCCCCGCCGGGGCCGCGAGCCGCACGGGACTGCTGAGCTGATGGAAATCCTGAACTACGCCTTCATGCAGCGGGCGCTGCTGGCCGCCGTGCTGGTGGGGATCACCGCGCCCGCGGTCGGCATCTACCTGGTGCAGCGCCGCCAGTCCCTGATGGGCGACGGCATCGGCCACGTCGCGATGACCGGCGTCGGCCTGGGCTTCCTGCTCTCCTGGTCCCCGGTGTGGATGGCGACGGCGGTCTCGGTCCTCGGCGCGGTGCTGATGGAGCTGATCCGCTGGTACGGCCGTACGCGCGGCGACATCGCGCTGGCGATGCTCTTCTACGGCGGCATGGCGGGCGGCGTCATGCTCATCAACCTGGCGCCGGGCGGTTCCAACGCCAACCTGACCTCGTATCTGTTCGGTTCGCTGTCGACGGTGTCGGAGTCGGACGTCACGGCGATCTGTGTGCTCGCCGCCTTCGTCGTCCTGGTCACCCTGGGGCTGCGGCGACAGCTGTTCGCGGTCAGCCAGGACGAGGAGTTCGCCCGGGTGACGGGGCTGCCGGTGCGGGCGCTGAACCTGCTCACCGCCGTCACGGCGGCGGTGACGGTGACGGTGGCGATGCGGGTGGTGGGGCTGCTGCTGGTCTCGGCGCTGATGGTGGTGCCGGTGGCGGCCGCGCAGCAGCTCGGCCGCAGCTTCGCGGCGACGTTCGCGCTCGCGGTGGCGATCGGCGTGAGCGCCACGATCGGCGGCACGGTGACGTCGTACTACCAGGACGTGCCGCCCGGCGCGACGATCGTGCTGCTGACGATCGCCGCGTTCCTCGTCCTCACGGCGCTGGCGGCACCGCTGGCCAGACGCCGGGCCAGGCGTGCGGAGGCGGGAGGCGGGGACCCGGTGGAATGCGCCCTGCCGGAAGGGGCAGCATCCCCGGGACCGGAAGCGACGCTTCCGGCGATGCGAGGACCTGCCGAGGGGGTCGACGCCTGACCCCGCACAGCCGGGGCTGGCACAATGGCCCCGCGAGATGCAGACGTGAGGAGGCAACGGTGACCACCGCCGGCCCGCCCGTACGGGGACGATCCACGCGCCAGCGCGCCGCCGTGGCGGCGGCGCTGGACGAGGTGGAGGAGTTCCGCAGCGCCCAGGATCTGCACGACATGCTCAAGCACAAGGGCGACGCGGTCGGTCTGACCACGGTCTACCGCACGCTCCAGTCCCTCGCCGACGCCGGCGAGGTCGACGTCCTGCGCACGTCCGAGGGCGAGTCGGTCTACCGCCGCTGCTCCACCGGCGAACACCACCACCACCTGGTCTGCCGCGTCTGCGGCAAGGCGGTCGAGGTCGAGGGCCCCGCGGTCGAGAAATGGGCCGAATCCATCGCCACGACCCACGGCTACGTCAACGTGGACCACACCCTGGAAATCTTCGGCACGTGCGGGGACTGCGCGTCGTAGGAACGCGCGCCCACACCGACCTTCCGGCTCCGCCGCGGGGCGCGGGCCCGCGTTGAACCCGCGGTTCCGCCGCGCGGGCGACCGGGGCGCGACCAGGACGGCGAGTACGCGTCAGGGTCCCTTCGTGGGGACCGCGCCGGGGCTCAGGCGTCGAAGCTGTCGCGGGCGCGTTCGATGTGGGTGAGGTGCTGCTGGGTCCAGCCGCAGAGGGAGTCGACGGCGATGTGCAGGCCCCGGCCCGGTTCGGTGAGGGTGTACTCCACGCGTGGGGGCACGGTGGGGTACACCGTGCGGTCGACCAGGCCGTTGCGTTCCAGCATGCGCAGGTTCTGGGTGAGCATCTTGTGGCTGATGCCCTCGACCTCGTTCCGCAGCTCGCTGAAGCGCAGGGTGCGCTCGTGGAGGGCCTCGATGATCAGGAGCGCCCACTTGTTGGCCACGTCGGAGAAGATCTCCCTGGCCAGGGAGTCCGCGCGTCGCAGGTCGGCGTCCTCGGGCAGGCCCTTGAGCTGTTGCTTGGTCACCATCGGGTTCCCCCGTCACCAAAAAGTGCGTTCTTCCAGGTCAGCGGCAACTCTCCTACAGTTCCCCAGTAACCACAAGAGCCCACGCGTTCAGTGATGAGGGCGGCTCGAGCAATCCGATGGAGGGCGAGCACCATGGCCAGCGACGATGTTTTCAGCTACGACATCCCGGCAGAGAGCGACTTCGGCTACGCACAGGCGATCAGGTCCGGCGAGCTGATCCATGTCTCCGGGCAGGTGGCGTTCGACGAGGCGGGCGGGTTCCCGCACCCCGGCGACTTCGCCGCCCAGCTCGCGCTGACCCACGCCAACATGGACAGGGTCCTCGCCCACTACGGCGCCACCCGCAAGCAGATCGTCTCGCAGACCGTGTACATGGTCGGGGTGCAGCGGAACGGCGTCACGGTGTCGGAGGGCAATCTGAAGTACTTCGGGGACCACCGGCCGGCCAGCACGGTCCTGGGAGTCACGGAGCTGGCCGTGCCCGGCCAGGTGGTGGAGATCGCCTTCGTCGTCGACATGCGGCTGCCCGCCTGAGCCCCTGCCCCGGGCGGTGGGTCCGCCCATGCCCACCGCCCGGGGCACGGACCGGATCAGGGCGGCGCCGACGCGAACCCCCAGCCCGCCCTACTCCCCCTGCCGCCCCTCCATCGCCAACAACTCCTCATTGGGAATCGCTCCCCCGAACCTCCGGTCCCGCGACGCGAACTCCACACACGCCCGCCAAAGATCCCGCCGATCGAAGTCCGGCCACAGCACATCCTGAAAAACCATCTCCGCATACGCGCTCTGCCAGATCAGGTAATTCGACGTCCGCTGCTCCCCACTGGGCCGCAGGAACATGTCCACATCAGGCATGTCCGGGTAGTACAGATACCTCGCCAGCGTCTTCTCACTGACCTTCGACGGCTCCAACCTCCCCGCCCGCACATCCTCGGCCATCGCCTTCGCCGCGTCGGCGATCTCCGCCCGCCCCCCGTAATTCATGCAGAAGTACAACGTGATCCGGTCGTTGTCCTTCGTCTGCTCCTGCGCCTCCTGGAGCTCCTTCGCCACGGATTTCCAGAGCTTCGGCATCCGCCCCACCCACCGCACCCGCACACCCAGCGAGTCGAGCTGGTCCCGGGACTTGTGAATGAAATCGCGGTTGAAGTTCATCAGGAAGCGCACCTCCTCCGGCGACCGCTTCCAGTTCTCGGTGGAGAAGGCGTACAGCGAGATCGCCCCGACGCCCATCTCGATGCCGCCCTGGAGCACGTCGAGAACGCGCTCGGCCCCCACCTTGTGCCCCTCGGTCCGCGGCAGCCCCCGCTCCTTCGCCCACCGCCCGTTCCCGTCCATGACGATCGCGACATGCTTGGGGATCAGCTCACCCGGGAGCTTCGGCGGACGGGCACCGGACGGATGCGGCTCCGGCGTGCGGTACTCCCGGCGCCGGCCCCCCAGAAACCCACGTACGGCCATGTGCTACTCGTCTCCTCTACTCACCAGGTCATTTCTCGACATACCGCAAGGACCGCAACCCTCGCTCCAGATGCCAGTGCAGGTACGCGGACACCAGTCCGCTCCCCTCCCGCACGTACCGCCCCTCGCACGCGTCCGCCGTCGCCCAGTCCCCCGTGAGCAGCGCGCCGAGCAGGTCCAGGGCCTGCGGCGAGGGTACGACGCTGCCGGGCACCCGGCAGTCGACGCAGACGGCCCCGCCGGACGCCACCGAGAAGAACCGGTTGGGCCCCGGCATGCCGCACTTCGCGCAGTCGCCGAAGCTGGGCGCGTAGCCGTTGACGGCGAGGGAGCGCAGCAGGAAGGCGTCCAGCACGAGGTGCGGGGCGTGCTCGCCGCGGGCGAGCGTACGCAGTCCGCCGACCAGCAGCAGGTACTGCTGCACGGCCGGCTCCCCCTCGTGGTCGGTGAACCGCTCGGCGGTCTCCAGCATGGCCGTCCCGGCGGTGTACCGGGCGTAGTCGGTGACGATGCCGCCGCCGTACGGGGCGATGGTCTCGCTCTGGGTGCACAGCGGCAGCCCGCGCCCGATCAGCTCGCTCCCCTTGGCGAAGAACTGCACGTCCACGTGGGAGAAGGGCTCCAGCCGGGCCCCGAACTTCGACTTCGTGCGCCGCACCCCGCGGGCCACGGCCCGTACCCGCCCGTGACCGCGCGTGAGCAGCGTGATGATGCGGTCCGCCTCACCCAGCTTCTGGGTGCGCAGCACGATGCCGTCGTCGCGGAACAGGCTCATGCGCCCATTCTCGCCTACGCCCGGGGTGCGCCGGTCAAGGCACCTCGCCCCGGCTGCGGGCGTTCACGTACGCCGTCGCCGCGCTGAGCCGCTCGGCCGGGGTGGCGCTGCGTACGGCCCCCGGCTCGACGTCCCACTCCCGCCCGCCACCGAGCGGCCGGAGCTGCACGTAGGGCCCTTCGTGCCCCATGACGACGCCGAGCAGCCCCGTCCGGGTGTCGACGGCGTAGGCACCGACGGGCGGCGTGCGGGGCTGCGGCTTACGGGGCCTCACCGCAACGCCGTCACGAGCCGGCCGGCCGTCTCGACGGAGCAGCGTCCCAGCTCCACGAGCGGACACGGCGCCTCCCGGGCGACGGACACGGGGTCCAGCCCCAGGGACGGCAGGACGATTCCCGCCTTCGCGAGCGCACTGCGCAATTCCTTCACGGTCTCCTCCGCCTCCTCGACGCAGAACGCCGAATGCTGTGCCGTCACGGTGGTTCCCCTTCTCTGCCGGGTTTCACTCTTCGCACCCACATGGTGACCCTCCGCGCCTACACTCGGCAGGAGTCTGCGCACTACAAGTGCGGGGCAGCACAGGGAGGTTGTCCATGGCCAACGGTTCCCGCCAGGCGGCGTGGGAGTTCTTCGGCACGGAACTGAAACGACGAAGGGAGGACGCGGGCCTCACCCAGGCGGACCTGGGAATGCGCGTCTTCGTCTCCGGCGGCTACATCGGCCAGTTCGAACAGGCCATTCGCAAACCGCAATTGGACGTGGCCCAGCGGATCGACACGGCACTGCAAACCGACGGTATCTTCGAGCGGCTCTGGCGGAAGCTCATCAAGGACCAGCCGTACCGGGAGTACTTCGCGCACGCGGCGGAACTGGAGCGGCTGGCCACGGAGATCTGCGAGTACGCACCGGCAGTGGTCCCTGGCCTGCTCCAGACCCGGGAGTACGCGCGAGCGGTGTTCCTGGGGAACAACCCCCTCGCCACCGAGGAGTACCTCGAAGAGCTGATCAAGGGCCGCATGGACCGCACCCAGCTCCTCAAGGACGCGGCACGGCCCATGTATTGGGCCGTCCTCCACGAGGCGGTGCTGCGCATCGCCATCGGAGGTCCCACCGTCATGGCCCGCCAACTGGACCACCTCGCCGCGCTGATGCGCGAGCGCACGGTGGTGCTGCAAGTGCTGCCGTTCGCGGCGGGCGCCCACCCTGAGATGGGCAAGATGATGAAGCTCATGGAGTTCGAGGACACTCCGCCGACCGTCTATACAGAAGCCGTGCTGTCGGGCAATCTGCTCGACGAACCGACCCTGGTGAGTCGAACCCGCTCGTCCTACGATCTGCTCAGGGCCGTCGCGTCGTCGCCGGAGACGTCCCTGACCCTGATCGAATCGGCAGCGGAGGACTACAGACGATGCGCGGGTACGACCTGACGAACGCCCGCTGGCGCAAGAGCACCTACAGCGGCGGCAACGGCGGTGAGGACTGCGTCGAGGTCGCCCACGACTTCCCTGGCGCCGCCCGCTGGCGCAAGAGCACGTACAGCGGCGGCAACGGCGGTGAAGCCTGCGTCGAGGTAGCCGACGGAGTCCCCGGCATCGTCCCCGTCCGGGACAGCAAGGTCCCGGACGGCCCCGTCGTCCTCGTCGGCCCCGCCGCCTGGACCGACTTCGTCGACGCGGTGGCACACGTCACCGACCGGTGAACCCACGAGTCCGACGCGGAAAGCCGGGAGCCGCGTTCAACCGACCTTGCGCAGCTCCCCATCCGCGAAGACGGCGACCAGCATCAGGTTGCCGCCCAGCGCTTCGACGTACCTGGCCACGACATCCGTACCGGACACCTGGCCACTCTCGATCTGCGAGACCCGCCCCTTGCTGACCCCCATGCGTTCGGCCACGTCCGCCTGGGTGTACCCACGTTCCTGACGCATCTCGACCAACCGCCAGGCACGCGATGCGGTGAGCAACCGCTGAGCCCCTTCGAGGAACGTCTCCCGCCCACCGGCGAGTTCCTCCGCCCGTTCGCGGTGCCCACTGGCAGACCACGCAGTGTGTCCACTCACTTCCCCGACTCCTTCTTCCGATCAGTCAGGTATTCCGCATAACGCCGCTCGGCCAACGGGACCGCCTCGTCGTACCACGCACTCCAGTTACCGGACTTGTCTCCCGCCACCAGAAGGATCGCGGAACGCCACGGGTCGAACATGAATAGAACGCGCACCTCACTGCGCCCCATCGAACCGGGACGCAGCTCCTTGAGATTGTGCAGGGCCGATCCCTTGATCCGGTCGACCAAGGGACGCCCTTCGGCAGGACCGCGGCAGGCCAGGACCCAGATCGCCTGATTCACCAGCACATACGAACCGGGATCGGTCTTCTCCAGATCGTGCAGCCATTGATCCACCTCGGTGGTCAGGTAAACATCCCACTCTTCTTCCACCCTCAGCCCTTTCGCGAGTTTAGCATCCACTAAACCTGCACGGCCTGGCGGCAAAAGCCCCACGTGGGGATCTTCACCCGATCGAGGAAACAGCTGTACCGAGCCCCTCGAAGGAATCGACGTCCCCGCAGGCGCTCACGACGGCGTGCGCGCCGACTCCAGGAGGCGGGTGACCTCGTCCGCCGGGAGGGTCAGGGCCGCGCCCACCGTCGCCAGGACGTCCCGTTCCGCGGGGGTGTCGGGGCCGTCGGCGAGGGCGATGCGGGCGCCCTGGAGGAAGATGGACTCGCGACCGGCGGGGGCGAGGTGGGGCGTCAGGGGGTCGAGCGCCTCGTGGAGCTCTATGGCGAGCCCGGGGCCGCACGCGCGGCCGTAGACGCGACCCGTGTCCGCCTCCAGCGCCTCGACGAGCGCGGCCAGCTGGCCCTCCGTGCAGTCGTCGAAGCCGGCCGCGCGCACGGCGACGGCGGCGGTCTCCAGCGACGTACGGGAGGTGCTGCCGCCCGCCGCGAGGACGGCGAGGGCGACCGTGTGCACGGCGTCCCGCAGCATCGCCGCGAAGCGGACGGTGGTGGGGTGGTCCAGGACGTCCGTGCCGTAGTGGTGGCGGCAGGCGGCGCATTCGACCACGGGGCCCGTCTCGCCGCGCGGCAGCACCGGCACGCCGGCCACGGCCAGCCGGCGCCGGCCGGTCAGCCGCTGGTAGTTGCGGTCGCCGCCGCAGCCGGGGCAGAAGAACTCGCCGTCGCCGACGGCGGTCCACGCCGTGCGGGTGCCGACGAGGCGGGTCACGGGGATCGCGAGCGCGCGCGGCACGCGTCGGTGGCCGGCTTTGTGGCCGCTTCGTCCCCGTCCTGGCAGCACGTCGCACCTCCGTAACTCCCCCGCGCCCTGCGAGGGGCGCGAGTGGTGCCGCGACGACGTCGTCGCGTCTGCGTGATGTTAGCCACATCGTCGACGCGTAGTCAGTACCTTGGACGAGACCTATGTGTGACCCTTACACGGATTGGCCGGTTGCCGACGGTCCGACGACGGACCCCCGCCCGCCGGAAAAGGCGGACGGGGGCCGGAAACGCCGAGGTCAGGGCCGGAGGGCCGGTTCAGCGCGCGGCGCGGTTGACCGCCGAGACGACCGCCTTCAGCGAGGCACGTGTCGTATTCGCGTCGATCCCGATCCCCCACAGGACCTTCCCGTCGATCGCACATTCGATGTAGGAGGCGGCCTGCGCGGAGGCGCCCTCGCTCATCGTGTGCTCCTGGTAGTCCAGCAGCCGTACGTCGATGCCGAGGGATTGCAGGGCGTCGAAGAACGCCGAGATCGGGCCGTTGCCGGAGCCGGTCAGGACCGTGTCCGCACCGTCGACCGTCGCCTCGACCGTGAGCGCGTCCACGCCGTCGGTGTCCGTGGTCGACTGCCCCGTCCTGACCTGGATGCGGCCCCAGGGGTTGTCCGGGTTGGGCAGGTACTCGTCCTGGAAGGTCGCCCAGATGTCGGCGGGCGTGATCTCGCCGCCCTCCGCGTCCGTCTTCGCCTGGATGATCTTCGAGAACTCGATCTGCATCCGGCGCGGCAGGTCCAGCTTGTGGTCGTTCTTCAGGACGTACGCGATGCCGCCCTTGCCGGACTGCGAGTTGACGCGGATGACGGCCTCGTAGGAGCGGCCGACGTCCTTGGGGTCGATCGGCAGGTACGGCACCGCCCACTCGATGTCGTCGACGGTGACGCCCTTGGCCTTCGCGTCGGCCTCCATGGCGTCGAAGCCCTTCTTGATGGCGTCCTGGTGGGAGCCGGAGAAGGACGTGTAGACCAGGTCGCCCACGTACGGGTGGCGCGGGTGGACCTCCATCTGGTTGCAGTACTCCCAGGTGCGGCGGATCTCGTCGATCTGGGAGAAGTCGATCTGCGGGTCGACGCCCTGGGAGAACAGGTTCATGCCCAGGGTGACCAGGTCGACGTTGCCGGTGCGCTCGCCCTGCCCGAACAGGCAGCCCTCGACGCGGTCGGCGCCGGCCATGACCGCCAGCTCGGCCGCCGCCACGGCCGTGCCGCGGTCGTTGTGCGGGTGCACCGACAGGCAGACGTGCTCGCGGCGGGAGAGGTTGCGGTGCATCCACTCGAAGCGGTCCGCGTGCGTGGACGGCGTGGAACGCTCGACGGTGGCGGGCAGGTTGAGGATGATCTCGCGGCCCGGTCCGGGCTGGTAGACGTCCATCACCGCCTCGCAGACCTCCAGCGCGAAGTCCAGCTCGGTGTCGGTGAAGATCTCCGGGCTGTACTGGTAGCCGAACTCGGTCTCGGGGCCCAGCAGCTTCTCCGCGTACTCCATCACCAGGCGGGTGCCGTCGACGGCGATCTGCTTGATGTCGTCCTTGGAGCCGCGGAAGACGACCCGGCGGAAGACCGGCGCGGTCGCGTTGTACAGGTGGACGGTGGCCCGCTTGGCGCCCTTCAGCGACTCCACGGTCCGCTCGATCAGGTCCTCGCGGGCCTGGGTCAGTACGGAGATCGTGACGTCGTCCGGGATCGCGCCCTCTTCCTCGATGATCGAGCGCACGAAGTCGTAGTCGGTCTGGCCGGAGGCCGGGAAGCCGACCTCGATCTCCTTGTAGCCCATCTTCACCAGCAGGTCGAACATCGCGCGCTTGCGCGCGGGCGACATGGGGTCGATCAGGGCCTGGTTGCCGTCGCGCAGGTCGGTGGAGAGCCAGCGGGGGGCGGTGGTGATGCGCGCTTCCGGCCAGGTGCGGTCGGGGATGTCGACCTGGTCGTAGCGGCCGTACTTGTGGATCGGCATGGTGCTGGGCTGCTGGCGGTTTGCCATGGTGGCGTGGGCTCCTCGAAATGTCCGCGGGTCAGCGGGTCCGGAAGGGACGGCCGACGGCGCAACGCCGAACTCCGCGGGGAGGGGGTCGGCCTCGACTACAGGCCCTCGCCGCGGCAGCTAAGGAGAAGCAGCCCGATACGCATGATGCTCCGCATGCTAGCGGAGCCGGTGCGGTGGGCGGGGCCCCGTATCAGTATGCGGGACCGTGGGCCCGGCACCCGTGCCCGTCGCTGCCGCGGCCCCGGGCGGTCGGCGACCGGTCCAACGGTCGCCGACCGGGTGGGCTCCGCTCAGCGGACCCACTCCTCCCAGAATCCGGTGCTCGCGTTCCAGCGGCACTGGAACTCGTGGTAGCCGTTGTACGCCAGGTCGTACCGGCCGTCCTCCTGGCAGGCCTCGTGCGTCCGGTTGCCGCCGGCCAGATGGAAGCCGTCGGGGTCAGTCACGGCGGAGGCGGAACCCGCCGCCGTGAGCGGGATGGTGACCGCCGCGGCGCCGATCACGGCGGCGGCGGCGATACGGGAACGCCAGGACTTCACGTACGTCTCCTCACGATGGGGAACCGGACCGGCCGGGGCCGGCCGGCGGCTCTCTGCGCCTTGCGTCCTGTATGACTGGCCGCACCCGGGCCCGGGTTCACGGCAGGGGTGAGGAGGTCCGGTGAACGCCTCCCGAGGATCTCGCGTCACCTTCCAACCCCTCGTTCACCAAAACCGGTTGCACCTAGTGACAATCAGGTAACGCGGTGCAATCGTTGCCGTATGACTCAACACGGGGGCCCCGCGCCTGTCTTCTGTTCCATCGTTCCGCCGCACGTCCTCGACCGGCTCGCCCGGCACGGCGATCCGGCGCTCGCGCGTCCCGCCCGGCGCACCCTGGAGCGTGACGCCCTGGAGCGCACCCGGCGTCGGCTGACCACCGTCGTCGGCGCGGCCGCCGTCGCCCCGCGCCCCGGCGCCGAGGCCGGGAAGCCGCACCGCACGGTGTACGACGCCGGGCACGGCACCGACCTGCCCGGCCGGAAGGTCCGCGGCGAGGGCGACGAGCCGACCGCCGACGCCACCGTCAACCGCGCCCACGCGGGCCTCGGTGCCACGTTCGACCTGTATCTCAAGGCGTACGGCCGCGACTCCATCGACGGCTCGGGGCTGCCGCTGGACGCCACCGTGCACTACGACAGGGACTACAACAACGCCTTCTGGAACGGCGAGCAGATGGTGTTCGGCGACGGGGACGGGGAGATCTTCCTCGACTTCACCCTCCCCGTCGACGTCATCGGCCACGAACTGACCCACGGCGTCACGCAGCACACCGCCAACCTCGCCTACTTCGGCCAGTCCGGCGCGCTCAACGAGTCGCTGTCCGACGTCTTCGGCTCGCTGATCAAGCAGTACACGCTCGGCCAGACCGCCGCCGAGGCGGACTGGCTGATCGGCGCCGGGCTCCTGGCGCCCCGCGTGACCGGCACGGCACTGCGCTCGATGAAGGAGCCCGGCTCGGCGTACGACGACGACGTCCTCGGCAAGGACCCGCAGCCGGGCACGATGGAGGACTACGTGCACACCGGCAGCGACAACGGCGGCGTGCACATCAACTCCGGCATCCCCAACCACGCCTTCTACCTGGCCGCCACCGCCCTCGGCGGCCACGCCTGGGAGCGGGCCGGGCAGGTCTGGTACGACGTGCTGACCGGCGGCGAACTGCACGAGGACGCCCTGTTCGTCGACTTCGCCACCCTCACCGTGTCCGCCGCCCGGGAGCGGTTCGGAGCGGGCAAGGAACTCCAGGCCGTCCTCAAGGCGTGGGAGCAGGTGGGGGTGCGCACGCTGTAGATCCGTACTACACAGAACGCCATGCGGATTCAGGTGAGGCGTACCGGGGGTTTCGCGGGCATCGAGCGGCGGGCCGAGGTGGACACCGCCGGGCGGCCCGACGCCGGGGAGTGGCGGGCGCTGGCCGAGCGGGCGCTGGCGGGCGGCCGGGACCGGCCCCCGTCCGGCGTCCCGGACGGCTTCGGCTACCGGATCACGGTGGACGGGACGACGGTGTACTGCGCGGACCCCCGGCTGACCGAGGCGCAGCGCGAGCTGGTCTCCCGGGTGCTGAAGGAGGGCGCATGACCTCCGGTGCATCCAGCACGGCCGGGGCATCCAGCACGGCCGGGGCCCCTCAAGACCGTGCCGGGGCCCCTCACGACCGTCCCCTGCCCCGGTTCCCGGCCGGGTTCCTGTGGGGCGTGTCCACCTCGGCGCACCAGATCGAGGGCGCGGCCGACGCGCGCGAGCCGTCGGTGTGGGACGCGTTCACCGCCGGGCCGGGGCGCGTGAAGGACGGCTCGACGGCGGCGGTGGCCTGCGACCACTACCACCGCCACAGCGAGGACGTGGCGCTGCTGCGCGGCCTCGGTGTGGACGCGTACCGCTTCTCGGTCTCCTGGCCGCGTGTGAACAGCCCCGGCGGCCTGGATTTCTACGACCGCCTCGTGGACGAGCTGTGCGCGGCCGGCGTGCGGCCGGTGCCGACCCTCTTCCACTGGGACCTGCCGCTCGCCGTGGAGGAGGCCGGGGGCTGGCGGTCGCGGGAGACGGCGGAGCGGTTCGCGGAGTACGCGGCCCGCGTCGCCGCGCGGCTCGGCGACCGTGTGCCCACCTGGCTCACGCTCAACGAGCCCGCCGAGCACACCCTCCTCGGCCACGCGCTCGGCACCCACGCCCCCGGTCACCGGCTGCTCTTCGACGCGCTGCCCGTCGCCCACCACCAGCTCCTCGCGCACGGCCTGGCGGTACGGGCGCTGCGTGCGGCCGGGGCGGAGGACGTCGGGATCGCCAACTCCCACGGCCCGACCTGGCCGGCCTCCCAGGACCCGGCGGATCTGGAGGCGGCCGGTTTCTACGACCTGCTCCTGAACCGCCTCTTCGCCGACCCGCTGCTGCTCGGCGCCTACCCCGACGGCCTCGGCGAGCTGATGCCGGGCACGGCGGCGCGGGTGGAGGCCGATCTGAAGGTGATCGCCGAGCCGATCGACCGGTACGGGATCAACTACTACGCCCCGACCCGGGTGGGCGCCCCGCAGGGCACCGAGATCGAGTTCGGGGGCGTGCAGATGCCCGCCGAACTGCCCTTCTCGGTGCGGGAGATCGAGGGCCGCCCGGTGACGGACTTCGGCTGGCCGGTGGTCCCGGAGGGGCTCACCGAACTGCTCACCGCCTTCCGCGACCGCTACGGCGACCGGCTGCCCCCGGTGACGATCACGGAGAACGGCTGCTCCTACGAGGGCCTCGACGACCGGGAGCGGATCGCCTACCTCGACGGGCATGTGCGCGCGCTGCACGAGGCGATCGAGGCGGGCGTGGACGTACGGGGCTACTTCGTGTGGTCGCTGCTCGACAACTTCGAGTGGGCCGAGGGGTACGCCCGGCGCTTCGGTCTGGTGCACGTCGACTTCGCGACGCTGGAGCGGACCCCGAAGGCGTCGTACCACTGGCTGCGGGAGGCACTGCGGGCCCAGCGCGGCTGAACCGGACGGTCCCGCCCTCATGCGGGGCCGCTCCCGGAAAAGTCCTACGGCAGTGTCAGTCCCGCGTCGTACCCTGGAATGACTGGAATCACCAGGGCGCCCGTGTGGCGGGCGAGACGTTCCGAGGAGGACGAGCAAGGCCTACAGAGCCGGCCCATGACTCAGACATCCACAGCGCACGACCCCGCGAAGGGGCAGGCACGAGCGCAGATCACCGTGCCCGCTCAGCACCCCATGGTGACCGTGCTGGGCTCCGGAGACTCCCTGTTGCGCGTGATCGAGAAGGCGTTCCCCGAGACGGACATCCATGTCCGGGGCAACGAAATCAGCGCGGTCGGCGACACCCACGAGGTGGCCCTCGTCCAGCGCGTGTTCGACGAGATGATGCTGGTGCTCCGCACCGGACAGCCGATGACGGAGGACGCGGTGGAACGGTCGATCGCCATGCTCAAGGCGAGCGAGAACGGGGAGGGCGACGGCCAGGAGACGCCGGCACAGGTGCTCACCCAGAACATCCTGTCCTCGCGCGGCCGCACGATCCGCCCCAAGACGCTCAACCAGAAGCGGTACGTCGACGCGATAGACAAGCACACGATCGTCTTCGGCATCGGCCCCGCCGGCACGGGCAAGACGTATCTCGCGATGGCCAAGGCGGTCCAGGCCCTGCAATCCAAGCAGGTCAACCGGATCATCCTGACCCGCCCGGCGGTCGAGGCCGGCGAGCGTCTGGGCTTCCTGCCCGGCACGCTCTACGAGAAGATCGACCCGTATCTGCGCCCGCTCTACGACGCGCTGCACGACATGCTCGACCCCGACTCGATCCCGCGGCTGATGGCGGCGGGCACGATCGAGGTCGCCCCGCTGGCGTACATGCGCGGCCGGACACTGAACGACGCCTTCATCATCCTGGACGAGGCCCAGAACACCTCGCCCGAGCAGATGAAGATGTTCCTCACCCGGCTCGGCTTCGACTCCAAGATCGTGATCACGGGTGACGTGACGCAGGTGGACCTGCCGAGCGGCACCAAGTCCGGTCTGCGGCAGGTGCAGGACATCCTGGAGGGCGTGGACGACGTCCACTTCTCCCGGTTGTCGTCGCAGGATGTCGTCCGGCACAAGCTGGTCGGCCGTATCGTCGACGCCTACGAGAAGTACGACAGCACGCACGGCACCGAGAACGGCACCCACAAGAGCCCCGAACGGGGCGACAAGGGCGGCCGGGGCCGGTCGTCCGCGCACAAGGGGAAGTAGAGACACGGCACGACCATGTCGATCGACGTCAACAACGAGTCCGGAACCGAGGTCGACGAGCAGGCGATCCTCGACATCGCCCGCCACGCCCTCGCGCGGATGCGCATCCACCCGCTCTCCGAGCTCTCGGTGATCGTCGTGGACGCCGACGCCATGGAGCAGCTGCACCGGCAGTGGATGGACCTGCCGGGGCCCACGGACGTGATGTCCTTCCCGATGGACGAACTGCGTCCGCCGGGCAAGGACGACGACGAGCCCCCGCAGGGCCTCCTCGGTGACATCGTGCTCTGTCCCGAGGTCGCGGCCAAGCAGGGCGCCGAGGCGCCCACGCAGCACTCCATGGACGAGGAACTGCAACTGCTCACCGTGCACGGGGTGCTGCACCTGCTGGGCTACGACCACGAGGAGCCCGACGAGAAGGCCGAGATGTTCGGTCTCCAGGCCGCCATCGTGGACGGCTGGCGGGCGGAGAAGGGCATGACCGGCCCGTCCCCGGCTCCGACCGTCTCATGACCCAGCTGATCGCCGGGGCCGTCGCCCTGGTCGTCGTCGCCTGGCTCGCCGCCTGCGCGGAGGCGGGCCTGGCACGGATCTCCAGCTTCCGCGCCGAGGAGGCCGTGCGGTCCGGGCGGCGGGGCGGCACCATGCTGGTGCAGGTCGCCGCCGACCCGACGCGCTACCTCAACCTGGCGCTGCTGCTGCGGGTCGCCTGCGAGATGGCCGCCGCGGCCGTGGTGACGTACGCCTGCCTGAAGGAGTTCGACGGCACGGCGGAAGCGCTGACCGTCGCCATCGCGGTGATGGTGCTGGTGTCGTACGTGGCGGTCGGCGTCTCGCCGCGCACCATCGGCCGCCAGCACCCGCTCAACACGGCGACGGTGGCCGCGTACGTGCTGGTGCCGCTGGCCCGGGTCCTCGGCCCGCTCCCGTCGCTGCTCATCCTCATCGGCAACGCGCTCACCCCCGGCAAGGGCTTCCGGCGGGGCCCGTTCGCCTCCGAGGCGGAGCTGCGGGCGCTGGTGGACCTCGCGGAGGCGGAGTCGCTGATCGAGGACGAGGAGCGCCGCATGGTGCACTCGGTCTTCGAGCTGGGCGACACGCTGGTGCGCGAGGTGATGGTGCCGCGCACGGACCTGGTGGTCATCGAGCGGTACAAGACGATCCGGCAGGCGCTGACGCTGGCGCTGCGCTCCGGTTTCTCGCGCATCCCGGTCACCGGGGACAGCGAGGACGACATCGTCGGGATCGTCTACCTCAAGGACCTGGCCCGCAAGACGCACATCAGCCGGGACGCGGAGAGCGACCTGGTCTCCACGGCGATGCGGCCGGCGTCCTTCGTGCCCGACACGAAGAACGCGGGCGATCTGCTGCGCGAGATGCAGCAGGAGCGCCACCACGTGGCCGTCGTGATCGACGAGTACGGCGGCACGGCGGGGATCGTCACCATCGAGGACATCCTGGAGGAGATCGTCGGCGAGATCACCGACGAGTACGACCGCGAGCTGCCGCCGGTGGAGAAGCTGGACGGGGACCGCTTCCGGGTCACCGCGCGCCTGGACATCGGCGACCTCGGCGAGCTGTACGGCGTCGAGGAGTACGACGACGAGGACGTGGAGACGGTGGGCGGCCTGCTCGCCAAGGCGCTCGGCCGGGTGCCGATCGCGGGCGCGTCCTCGGAGGTCGAGCTGCCCGACGGGCGCCGGCTGCGGCTGACGGCGGAGGCGGCGGCCGGGCGGCGGAACAAGATCGTGACGGTGCTGGTGGAGCCGGTGGTGCCGGCGGCGGTGCCGGACCGGGAGGAGGCCAGGTCCGAGTGACCCCGCAGCGGCTGCGCGCACTGTGCCTGTCCTTCAACGCGGCGGTGGAGGACTTCCCCTTCACCCCCGACGCCTCGGTCTTCAAGGTGCTGGGCAAGATGTTCGCGCTGACGGACCTGGGCGCGCGGCCGCTGACGGTCAACCTGAAGTGCGACCCGGAGGACGCGGTGCGGCTCCGGGAGGAGCATCCGGGGCTGATCATCCCCGGGTACCACATGAACAAGCGGCACTGGAACACCGTCACGGTGGACGGGCCGCTTCCGGACCGGCTGGTGCGGGAGCTGGTGGAGGACTCCTACGACCTTGTGGTGGCGGGGTTGCCGCGCGCCGAGCGGCTCCGCCTCGACCGCCCCTGAAGCACGCGCCGGGCGGCCGGGTTCGTATGCTCGGCTCATGACCGACAGCAACGCGCTCGACGCCGAGGACCGCAAGATCGTCACCCTGGCCCGTTCGGCCCGGGCCCGCAACGGTGTGCCCGAGGGGGCGGCCGTGCGGGACGAGACGGGGCGTACGTATGTGGCGGGGAGTGTGGAGCTTGCCTCGCTGCGGCTGAGCGCGCTGCGCACGGCGGTGGCGATGGCGGTGGCGTCCGGGGCGAAGTCCCTGGAGGCGGCGGCGGTGGTGTCCGAGGCGGACGGGGTTCCGGCGGAGGATCTGGCGGCGGTGCGGGATCTCGGCGGGTCCGGCACGCCGGTCCACCTGGCGGGGCCGGACGGGGTGGTGCGGGCGTCGCTCGCGGCGGGCTGACCAGGGAATTTTCGCCCCCGCCGCCCCCGCCGCCCCCGCCGCCCCTGCCCGTCCCGTCCTCAAGGGGCTCAGCCCCTTGGACCCCGGCATGGGGCTTCGCCCCGTTTCGCGCCCACGCGGCGGAGCCGCATGGCGACACAGCCCCGCGCCCCTTTCAGGGGGGCGCGGGCGGCTGCTAGAAGCCCAGGCGTCGGAGTTGCTTGGGGTCCCGTTGCCAGTCCTTGGCGACCTTGACGTGCAGGTCGAGGAAGACCGGCGTGCCCAGCAGCGCCTCGATCTGTTTGCGGGACTTGATGCCGACGTCCTTCAGCCGCTTGCCCTTGGGGCCGATGATGATGCCCTTCTGGCTGGGGCGCTCGATGAAGACGTTGGCGTGGATGTCGAGGAGGGGCTTGTCGGCGGGGCGGTCCTCGCGCGGCAGCATCTCCTCGACGACCACCGCGATCGAGTGCGGCAGCTCGTCGCGGACGCCTTCCAGCGCCGCCTCACGGATCAGCTCGGCGACCATGACCTGCTCGGGCTCGTCCGTCAGGTCGCCCTCCGGGTAGAGCGCGGGGCCCTCGGGGAGCAGCGGGACGAGCAGGTCGGCGAGGAGGCCGACCTGCTTGCCGGCCGTCGCCGACACCGGCACGATCTCCGCCCAGGTGATCCCGAGCTCCGCCCCGAGCTGGTCGACGGCGATGAGCTGCTCGGCCAGCGCCTTGGCGTCCACGAGGTCCGTCTTGGTGACGACGGCGACCTTGGGCGTCTTGCGGATCCCGGCCAGTTCCTTGGCGATGAAACGGTCGCCGGGGCCGAGCTTCTGGTCGGCGGGCAGGCAGAAGCCGACGACGTCGACCTCGGCCCAGGTGGTCCGCACGACGTCGTTGAGGCGCTCGCCGAGCAGCGTGCGCGGCTTGTGCAGTCCGGGGGTGTCGACCAGGATGAGCTGGGCGTCCGGCCGGTGCACGATGCCGCGGACCGTGTGCCGGGTCGTCTGCGGCCGGTTGGAGGTGATCGCCACCTTCTGGCCGACCAGAGCGTTCGTCAGGGTGGACTTGCCCGCGTTGGGGCGGCCCACGAAGCAGGCGAAACCGGCGCGGTGGACGGCCTCGGCCGGCTCTTCGGATGACTGGGTAGCAACGCTCATGGCGCCCATTGTCCCTGATCCCCGGAGCCCCGCCGCACCGTCGTGCCCCGCACCGTCCCGCCCGCCGCGGTGTCCCTCCTCACGCCGGCCCCACGCCGGCCTCACGCCGAGCGGCCGAAGCCGATCGTCGGGACCGCGCGGCGCAGGGGCCAGGGGCGTACGTGGTCCTTGGGGAGCAGGTCGGCCAGGAAGGCGTAGCGGCGCAGCGCGGCCGGGTCCTGGTCGTCGTAGGACTGCACCCGGCGCCACCAGGCCGCCACCTCCGACCAGCCGGGTGCCGACAGGGAGCCGCCGAACTCCTGGACGGAGAGCGCGGCGGTGAGGCCGGCGAAGGCGAGGCGGTCCGCGAGCGGCCAGCCGGCCAGGGAGCCGGTGACGAAACCGGCCACGAAGACGTCACCGGCGCCGGTCGGATCGAGGGCCTCGACCGCGATCGCCGGGACCTCCGCCGTCTCGCCGGTGCGCGCGTCCACCGCGTACGCCCCTTCCGCGCCCAGGGTCACCACGGCCACCGGCACATGCGCGGTGAGCGCGCGGGCGGCGGCGCGCGGGCAGTCGGCGCCGGTGTAGCGCATGGCCTCCTCCGCGTTGGGCAGGAACGCCTCGCAGTGGGCGAGGTCGGTGAGGCCTGCCAGGTCCCAGGCGCCGGTGTCGTCCCAGCCGACGTCGGCGAAGATCCGCGTGCCCGTGCGGGCGGCCTCGGCGATCCAGGGGGCCGGGACGCCCGGTACGAGCGAGGCGATCGCGGCGCGGGCGCGCGGCGGGTGGTCGGGGGCGCTCTCCTGGGCGAGCGCTGCCTCCTGCGGCGGCTCGTGCCCGTGGGAGACCATCGTGCGCTCCCCCTCGTACGCCATGGAGACGGTGACCGGGGAGTGCCAGCCGGGGACCGTCCGGGAGAGGGCGAGGTCGATGCCCTCGCCCCGTGCGAGGGCGTCCCAGCAGTACTCGCCGTAGTGGTCGTCGCCAAACGCGGCGGCGAGGGAGGTGCGCAGACCGAGCCGGGCGAGCGCGGTGGCCATGTTGGCGACGCCGCCGGGGCTGGAGCCCATGCCGCGCGCCCAGGACTCGGTGCCGCGCACGGGGGCGGAGTCGAGTCCGGTGAAGACGATGTCCAGGAAGACGGTGCCGGTGAGGTACACGTCCCAGGGCGGATCGCCCGGGGCGCGCAGGGCGGCCAGCGGGTCGACGTGGGCGGGGCTGTGCGGTCCCTCTCCGGTGGACGGGGTCACGGTGCGCTCCCTGAACGTGGTGCGGTTCCGGCCAGTGTGCACCACCGGGCCCGTCCTGCGGGGGTACGCGCGCCCGCGCACCCCCGTCCCCGTACGGCAGGGCCCGCTACCAGCGCGGTACGGCCGGGGTGACCCACGCCGGGTCGGCGATCCGCATGGCGGCCGCGTCGTCCCGCTCGCGCAGTCGGCCGTCGTCGTCCAGCCAGCGGCGGTGCAGGAACTCGAGCCGGTCGCGGTCGAGTTCGACGCCGAGCCCGGGGGCGTCGGAGACCGTCACCCGGCCGCCGTCGAACGTCAGCCGTTCGGTGAGGACGTCCTCGGACTGCCAGGGGTAGTGCGAGTCGCAGGCGTGGTGGAGGTTCGGGACGGTGGCCGCGACATGGGTCATGGCGGCGAGGCTGATGCCGAGGTGGGTGTTGGAGTGCATGGAGACCCCGACGCCGAACGTGCGGCACAGCGCGGCGAGTTGCTGGGTCTGGCGCAGCCCGCCCCAGTAGTGGTGGTCGGAGAGGACGACCTGGACGGCGTCCTTGGTGAACGCCTCCTTGATCTCCGCGAACGTCGTCACGCACATGTTGGTGGCGAGGGGGACGTCGGTGCGGGCGGCGACCTCGGCCATGGCGGGGGTGCCGAGCGCCGGGTCCTCCAGGTATTCGAGGACGTCGCCGAGTTCCGCCGCCACCTTCAGCGAGGTCGGAACGGACCAGGCGCCGTTGGGGTCGAGCCGCAGCGGGTGGCCGGGGAAGGCCTCGGCGAGCGCGCGGATCGCGGCGATCTCCTGCTCGGGCGGGAAGACACCGCCCTTGAGCTTGAAGGAGGTGAAGCCGTACCGCTCGGTGAACTTCCGTGCCTGCGCGACGATTCCGGCCGGGTCGAGGGCGGCGCCCCAGTCGTCCCGCTCCGAGGGGACGCCCTCGGGGTGGGCGGCCCACTTGTAGAAGAGGTAGGCGCTGTACTCGACGGCGTCGCGCACCTTGCCGCCCAGCAGCGCGTGCACGGGCAGGCCGAGTGAGGTGCCGAGCGCGTCCAGGCAGGCCACCTCGAAGCCGGAGACGACGGACAGCCGCAGCTTGTCGGCGGTCTGGACGCCGCGCAGTCCGCCGACGTCGACCTGTCCGGAGACATGGGAAGAGTCGACGGCGACCTCGTCCATGAGTGTGAACAGCCCGTTGAGGTCGGTGAGCCGGTGACCGACCAGCTTCGCGGCGAACGGCCGGGCCAGTTCCAGGTACTTGGTGTCGCCGTAGGTCTCGCCGACGCCGGTGACGCCGTCGGCGGTGGTGACCTCGATGATCAGCCGGGGGGTGTACGGCTGGTGCACGCCCTGGGTGTTGAGCAGTGGCGGGTCGGCGACGAGGATCGGCGTCAGCCGGACGTCCGTGAGGGTGAGATCGCGGGTCACAGGGCGGCTCCTACGAGGTCGAGTCCGGTCGTCAGCAGGGCGGTGAGGTCGGCCAGGTCGGCGGCCGAGGGGTCGGTGAGCGGGGCGCGCACGGGGCCGACCGGGCAGCCGCGCAGCCGGGCGGCGGCCTTGACCAGGGACACGGCGTACCCGGGCACACGGTCGCGCAGTTCGACGAGCGGGACGTAGAAGTCGCGCAGCAGCTTCTCCACGGTGCCGTCGTCGCCGTCGCGGAGGGCGGCGAAGAAGGCGTTCGCGATCTCGGGCGCGAAGGCGTGCACGGCGGACGAGTAGGCGGGGATGCCGACGGTGGCGTAGGCGCGGGCCTGCATCTCGGCGGTGGAGGCGCCGTTGAAGAAGAGGAAGCCGTCGGGGGCGGTGAGGGTGAGGCGCTGGAGGCGGTCGAGGTCGCTGTGCCCGTCCTTGAGCCCGATGACGCCGGGGTTCTCCGCGATCCGCCGGAAGGCGTCGAGCCCGTAGGCGACCTGGCCGCGCTGGTAGGCGATCAGCGGCAGCCGGGTGCGGGCGGCCAGCTGTTCGAGCTGGGCGACC
Source organism: Streptomyces sp. NRRL F-6676 (assembly GCF_000725625.1). Classification (GTDB taxonomy): domain Bacteria; phylum Actinomycetota; class Actinomycetes; order Streptomycetales; family Streptomycetaceae; genus Streptomyces. Next base: position 394,688 of record NZ_JOHS01000010.1, on the reverse strand, counting down.
AGGCCGTCCTGCGGGGCGGCGGTGAGGTAGTGCGGCAGCACGAGCAGCGCGTCGGCGCCGGCCTCCTCGGCGATCCGCGCGAACCGGGCGGCCTGCGCCCAGCCGTACCCGGTCCCGGCCACGACGGGCACGCGGCCCGCCGCGGCCTCGACGGTCGCCGTGACGACCTGCCGGTACTCCTCCTCGTCCAGCGAGAAGAACTCGCCCGTCCCGCAGGCCGGGAAGACGGCCCCGGGCGCGGTGGCCAGCCGCCCGGCGACGTAGTCCCGGAACCCGTCGGGATCGAGCGAGCCGTCCTCGTGGAAGGAGGTCAGCGGAAAGGACAGCACACCCCCCGCCATCCCGTCCCGCAACCGTTGCGCCACGCCACTGGTACCGCCATCGGGGCTCACCCTCGCTCATCTCCCTACGTAGACGTCATTCACGTATACAAATGAAGGTTAGATACTCGAACGACGTCCCGTCAATCGTGGGCGGACCCGGTAGGCGGTGGCCAGCACGGAGACGGTGACCCGGCCGCCCAGAAGGCCGCCGCTCTCCAGTTCGGCCCGGCTCACGTGCCGGGCGGACGGCGTCATCCCCACGAGGTCCAGGGCCTCCGCCGCGCCCAGAGCCATGACGTACTCGACCCGCCCGGCGGCGGCGACCTCGAAGAAGGGGTCGAGCGCCCGGTGCAGACGCCGCTCCTTCCCCGGATCGACCGCGACCATCGCGGGCACCCGGCCCCGCAGCTCGGCCAGGTGCCGCTCGGTGGGGCGGACCACGACCAGCCGGCCGGCCGGCCGGAGCACCCGGTGGAACTCGGCCGGATTGCGCGGCGCGAACACGTCCAGCACGACATCGGCCACCGCGTCGGCCAGCGGGAGGGGACGGAAGACGTCCCAGGCCGCCGCGGCGGCACGCTCATGGGCCCGGGCCGCCGCGCGCAGTGCGCGCACGGAGGTGTCCAGCCCGAGGCCGCGGGCGCCGGGCAGCCGGTCGAGCACACCGGCCAGGTAGTAGCCGGTGCCGCACCCGACGTCCACCACCGTGCCCGGCCGCCCGGCCGGGCCCCCGGCCGCGAGGCGGGCCACGGCCCGGCGGACGGGCGTGTAACCGCCCCCGGCAAGGAACCGCTCCCGGGCCCGGACCATGCCGGCGTCGTCGCCGCTGGTGGCACGGACCCCCGTCAGCAGCCCGGCATAGCCCTGACGGGCGACGTCGAAGGCATGCCCCGCCGGGCAGCGCAGCGCGCCCCGCGGGTCAGGGGACAGAGGGTGCGTGCGGCACGCCGGACAGCGCAGCAGGTCGAGGGAGCGTACGAGGGCAGGGGGAAGCGACACGGGCACGGGGCACTCCTGGCCGGGGCGAAGGGAAGGAACCGTGCCTGCACGCGCGCGGAAGGCCGCCGCCTCACGGGAGAACGGGCAGCGCCGGAAAGGTCATGCACGCCCAGGCACGCCGAGGAGGGCGGTGCCGTCCGGCGCCGCCCTCAGTGTCTTCCGGTCACAGGAAGCAGCAGTGCGGGGTGCTCATGAATGCCACGCCGCGAGTCTACGAGAACGCGTACGCCTCCACCTCCGCCAGATACCGCGCCCGCAGTTCCTCGTCGTCGTCCAGGAAGGAGGCGAGGAAGGAGTTGCGGGCCAGTTCGCGGAGGCGGTCCTCGGGGAGGGCGAGGGTGTCGCGGAGGGCGGTGAAGTTGTCGCCGGCGTAGCCGCCGAAGTAGGCCGGGTCGTCGGAGTTGACCGTGCAGAGGAGGCCGGCGTCGAGCATGGCGGGGAGGGGGTGGTCCGCCAGCCTGTCCACGGTGCGCAGGCGGACGTTGGAGAGGGGGCAGAGGGTGAGCGGGACGCGGTCGCGGACCAGGCGTTCGACCAGCGCCGGGTCCTCCACGCAGCGCAGGCCGTGGTCGACGCGTTCCACGCCGAGGACGTCGAGGGCCTCGGTGATGTACTCCGGCGGGCCCTCCTCCCCCGCGTGCGCCACCCGGCGCAGGCCGAGCGCGGCGGCGGCCTCGTAGACCTCGCGGAACTTCGCGGGCGGATTGTCGACCTCGGCGGAGTCGAGTCCGATGCCGGTGATGCGGTCCAGGTAGGGCTTGGCCTCGTCCAGGGTGCGCAGGGCCGACTCGGCGGACTCGTCGCGCAGGAAGCAGAGGATCAGCCGGGTGGAGATCCCGTGGTTCCAGGCGCTGCTGCCCAGCGCCCGCCACAGCCCCTCGACGACCGTGCCCATCTCCACGCCGCGCGCGGTGTGGGCCTGCGGGTCGAAGAAGATCTCCGCGTGCCGCACGCCCTGGGCGGCGGCCCGGGCGAGGTAGGCGTCGGCGAGGTCGGCGAAGTCCCGCTCGGTCCGCAGAACGGTCATCAGCTCGTAGTACAGGTTCAGAAAGGATTGCAGGTCCTCGAACCGGTACGCCTCGCGGAGGGCGTCCGTGTCGGCGTACGGCAGGGACACGCCGTTGCGCGCGGCGAGCTCGAACACGAGCTCCGGTTCCAGGGTGCCTTCGATATGCAGGTGCAGTTCGGCTTTGGGGAGGGACATCAGAGCATTTTACGGCTCTTTCATACCCGTTTCGGAACCGGTACGCGTTGGAGATCGCGGGCGACGGTCAGCTCGCCCGTGAAACCGGCGGCCCGGGCCTGCCGCTCGAACTCGGCGGGGTCGGGGTAGCGCTGGCTGAAGTGGGTGAGGACGAGATGCCGTACCCCGGCGTCCCGGGCGACGCGGGCCGCCTGGCCCGCCGTGAGGTGGCCGTGGTCGGTGGCCAGCTCCTCGTCCTCGTCGAGGAAGGTCGACTCGATGGCGAGCAGGTCGCAGCCCTCGGCGAGCGCGTGCACGCCCTCGCACAGCCGGGTGTCCATGATGAACGCGAACCGCTGTCCGCGCCGTTCCTCGCTCACCGCCTCCAGCGGGACCCCGTCGAGGGAGCCCTCGCGCTGGATGCGGCCGATGTCGGGGCCCGCGATGCCGTGCGCGGCGAGCCGGTCCGGCAGCATGCGGCGGCCGTCGGGCTCGACGAGGCGGTAGCCGTAGGACTCGACGGGGTGGTCGAGGCGGTGCGTGTGCAGGGTGTACGCGGGGGTCCGCGCCAGGACGCCGTCGGTGTCGACGGGGGCCTCGGTGAGCGCGACCGTCTCGCGGTACGCCGTCGCGTACCGCAGCCGCTCGAAGAACCGCTGCCCGGAGGCCGGGTAGTGGGCGGTGATCTCGTGCGGGACGCGGTCGAGGTTGATGCGCTGGATGACACCGGCGAGGCCGAGGGAATGGTCGCCGTGGAAGTGGGTGACGCAGATCCGGTTCAGGTCGTGCGCGGCGACGCCGGCGCGCAGCATCTGCCGCTGGGTGCCCTCGCCGGGGTCGAACAGGATGCCCTCGGCGTCCCAGCGGAGCAGGTAGCCGTTGTGGTTGCGGTGCCGGGTCGGGACCTGGCTGGCGGTGCCGAGGACGACGAGTTCGCGGGCGGACATGGTGGGTGCTCCGGGCTAGCCGGGGGGCCACTGGAGGCCGCGGCCGCCGAGGACGTGGGCGTGGGTGTGGAAGACGGTCTGGCCGGCGTCGGCGCCCGTGTTGAACACGATGCGGTAGCTGTCGAGTCCCTCGTCGGTGGCGACCGCCTGAGTCTCGCGGAGGACGTCCGCGGCGAGGGCGGGGTCCGCGGTGGCGAGGGTGGCGGCGTCGCGGTGGTGGGCCTTGGGGATGACGAGGACGTGGGTGGGGGCCTGGGGGTTGATGTCGCGGAACGCGAGGGTGGTGTCGGTCTCGCGGACGATGGTGGCGGGGACCTGGCCCGCGACGATCTTGCAGAACAGGCAGTCGTCCTGCGGCTCTCCGGCCATGGGGTTCCTCCTCGCGGGCGGGTGGATCACGCTGCGGGCATGCTATCGGCCGCACCGGGCAGTTTTTTTCGCCCCCGCCGCCCCTACCCTTCCCGTCCCTTCAAGGGGCTCCGCCCCTTCGACCCCGGCGCCCTCCGGGCGGGGATAGGCGGAAGGACTCGGGTGGGTGGGTGCGTTGGCGGGTGCGGGTGCGTCGTGGTTGTTCGCGCAGTTCCCCGCGCCCCTAAAAAGCCGGGGGGTGCCCCCGGCTTCCAAGGGGCGCGGGGAACTGCGCGAGAAGTCCCCACCCACCCGCACGCCCCCACACAACCCCACCCACCCGAGCTCTCCGGGGTGCAAGGGGCGGAGCCCCTTGAAGGGACGGGAAGGGTAGGGGCGGCGGGGGCGGAAAACCCCTACGGAAGCGTCGGCGGCTGCTTCGCCGGCGTCTCCTCCAGGGCCGCCAGGGCCAGCCGGATCGCTTCGTCCAGTTGAGGGTCGCGGCCCGCCGCATAGTCCTGCGGCGCCATCACCACCTCCACGTCCGGGTCGACGCCGTGGTTCTCCACGCCCCACCCGTACCCCTCCAGCCAGAACGCGTACTTCGGCTGCGTCACCAACGTCCCGTCCACCAACCGGTACTTGCTGTCGATGCCGATGACACCGCCCCACGTCCGGGTGCCCACCACCGGCCCGATCCCGAGCGCCTTCACCGCCGCGTTCACGATGTCCCCGTCCGACCCGGAGAACTCGTTCGCGACGGCCACGACGGGGCCGCGCGGCGCGTCCTCCGGGTAGCTGTACGGCCGCATCCCGCGCGGCAGGTCCCAGCCCACGATGCGCCGCGCCAGCTTCTCCACCACGAGCTGGGACGTGTGCCCGCCCCGGTTCTCCCGTACGTCGACCACCAGGCCCTCCCGGACGACCTCCACCCGCAGGTCGCGATGGAGCTGGGCCCAGCCGGAGCCGACCATGTCCGGCACGTGCAGATAGCCGAGCCGACCGCCGGACTTCTCGTGGACGTAGGCCCGCCGGTCGGCGACCCACGCGTGGTAGCGCAACGGCTCCTCGTCCTCCAGCGGCACCACGACCGCGTGCCGCAGGTCGCCGCCGCCCGCCGGGGACACCGTCAGCTCCACCGGCTTGCCCGCCGTGCCGACGAGCAGCGGCCCGGGCCCGGTCACGGGGTCGACCGGCCGCCCGCCGACGGCGACGATCGCGTCGCCCGCGCGCACGGCGACGCCCGGTGCGGCGAGCGGGGCGTGCGCGTCGGGGTCGGAGGTCTCCGAGGGCAGCACCCGGTCGATGCGCCAACTGCCGTCCTCGTGACGGGAGATGTCCGCACCGAGCAGCCCCTGCCGCCGGTCGGACCAGCCGCCCCAGGCTCCGCCGGGGGTGACGTAGGCGTGCGAGGTGCCCAGCTCGCCGTGGACCTCCCAGAGCAGGTCGACGAGGTCGTCGTGGGTGGCGAGCCGGTCCAGGACCGGCCGGTAGCGGTCGAGCACGGCGGACCAGTCGGTGCCGCCGAGGTCGGGCCGCCAGAAGTTGTCGCGCATGAGGCGGCCGGTCTCGTCGTACATCTGCCGCCACTCGGCGGCCGGGTCGACGGTCCCCCGGACGCGGGTGAGGTCGACGGAGATGTTGGTGTCGCTGTCCTCGTCGGCGGAGGCGCGGCGGTCGCTGGGGACGACCTTGAGCCGGCTGTCGGTCCACAGCAGCACCCGCTTGCCGTCGCCGGTGACGGCGTAGTGGTCGGCGTCCCCGGAGAGGTGTTCGACGCGCTGCTGGACGAGGTCGTAGCGCTCCAGGTCGGTCTTGGGATCGGGGTCCTCGGGGGTGGCGCGCGAGGAGCCGAGGACGCCCTGGAGGGGGTGGCGCAGCCACAGCACGCCGTCCTTGGCGGCCCGCAGGGTGGAGTAGCGGGCGGCCTCGACGGGGAACGGGACGATCCGGTCGGCGAGTCCGTCCAGGTCGATACGGGTGGTGGGGGTGCCCTCGCTGTCGGGGGTCTCGTCCTTGTCGGGCGCGTCGAAGGGGCGGCCGTGCCGCTGCGGTCCGAACGGGGACGGGGTGGTCGCCGCGAGCGTGATCAGATGCGGGCGTACGCCGCCGACGAACGCCAGGTCGAAGACGTGTTCGTCGTAGACCGGGTCGAAGGAGCGGGCGGAGAGGAACGCCAGGTGCTTGCCGTCGAGGGTGAAGGCGGGCGAGAAGTCGCGGAAGCGCAGCGGGGTGGCCTCGGTCACCGACAGATCGGCGGTGTTGGCGAGCTTGAGCTGGCGCAGCGGGCGCGCGCCGGGGTGGGACCAGGCGAGCCAGGCGGAGTCGGGCGAGAAGACCAGCCCGCTCGCCTCGCCGTCCTCGCTGCGGTCGACCTCACGGACCTCGCCGCTGTCCCGTTCGACGAGCAGGATCCGCCCGTCGTGCGAGGCGACGGCGGCCTTGCTGCCGTCGGGCGCCATGGCGAGCCCGAGCACCCGGCCGAGCTGCCCGGCGGCGAGCCGGCGCGGGGTGGCGCCGGGGGCGCTGCCGGTGGCGGGCGCGAACTCCAGCGCGTCCTCGCCCTCGGCGTCGGTGACCCACACCACCCACTCCTCGCCCTCCGAGCGGAAGGTGCGCGGCAGCCGGGCGCGTACGCCGTGCTCGTCGGCGAGCGCGCGGGCGGGGCCCGAGCGGTGGGTGACCCAGTGCACGGCACCGCGTACGGCTACGGCGCTGCCGCGGCCGGTGTGGTCGGGGGCGGCGGCACCGAACCAGCGGGCGGCGCTAACCGGTTGGGGCTGGAGGTCGACGCGCTGCCCGCCGAGCCGGATCTCCAGGCGGCGCGGCTCGGCGCCGTCGAGGTCGTCCAGGATCCACAGCTCGCCGGCGGAGGAGTAGACGACACGGGTGCCGTCGGTGGCCGCGTGGCGGGCGTAGAAGCCGTCGATCGGGGTGTGGCGGCGCAGGTCGGAGCCGTCGGCGAGGGAGGAGTAGAGGGCGCCGGTGCCCTCGTGGTCGGAGAGGAACGCCAGCCGGTCACCGACCCACGACGGGTACTCCAGGTTGCCGTCCAACTCCTCGTGCAGCCGGACGAATTCGCCGTCGCCCTCGCGGTCGATCCACAGCTTGCCCGCGGTGCCGCCGCGGTACCGCTTCCACCAGGCGGCCTCCCGGCCCATGGTGGCGGAGAGCAGCACCGTGTGCGGCCCGTACGCGACGTCGCCGACCGGGCCGTAGGGCAGGGTGGTGGCGGGGCCGCCGTCGAGCGGGATCGCGCGGGCCCAGGTGCGGCGCAGCGAGGACTGGCCGTGGGTGCTGAGCGCGAGCACCTCGCCGTCGGGGGTCCAGCCGCGGACCTGGGTCCTGGTCCCCCAGTACGTGAGACGGGTCGCGGACCCGCCGTCCAGGGGCGCGAGGTGCACCTCGGGGGCGCCGTCGCGGGTGGAGGTCCAGGCGAGCCGGGTGCCGTCCGGGGAGATGCGGGGATGGTTCACGGGGACGTTGTCGGCGCTGACGCGCCAGGCGCGGCCACCGTCCAGGGGCGCGACCCAGACGTCGTCCTCGGCGGTGAAGGCGACCGTGTCGCCGTGCAGATGCGGGAACCGGAGATACGCGGGCGATGCGGGCTGTGTCACCAGCTCACCCTATGCACCGACCGGGCCGCGCGGACAGGGTTCCGGATCACTTGCCCTCCACGGGCCAGCAGGTGGGGTCGCCGTGGCACCAGATGGTGCGGGTGGCGGTGACCGTGACGGTGGGTCCGGGGCGGCCGGGGGTGTTCGGCCGGTAGGTGGCCGGCGGGGTGGGGGTCGCGCCCTCGCAGTCGCCGAGGCCGTCGACGCGGAAGACCTGCTTGCCGCCGACGGTGGCCCGCAGCCCGCCGCGGACGCACTTGCCGTCCACCGCACGGGTGATGCGGCCCTTGACGGTGACGTCCTTGCCGTCGTCCGTCCTGCCCCGGCAGTCGACGGAGACGACCGTCTTCGCGGCGGCGGACGGGGACTTGGTGCCGGACGCCCTGTCCCCGTAGTCGGCGGTGCAGCTCAGCCAGCTCAGGTCGACATGCCGTCGTTCGAGCTCGTGGGTGGCGGCCTGGTCGGTGGTGTAGGCGACCGACATCCCGCCCAGGGCGCCGGGTTCGCAGGCGACCACGGCACCGACGGCGACCACGACGAGACCGGCGACGGCGGCCGCCCGGCCGCCCTTCGAGCGCGTCATTGCCCTCATGCGCGGCAGCCTGCCACCGCCCCCGGCGCGGCGGTAGGGCGCATACGGCCACCCCCGGCGGCAAAGGGCGCGCGCGTCAGGCGCGCAGCAGCAGCCACTCCTGCAACTCGACGACGTTGCCCTCGGGGTCCTTGAGGTGGGCCACGCGCATCCGGTCCGTCATGGGCGCGGGACCGTGCAGCACGGTCGCGCCCCGGGAGGCGAGTTGTGCGCAGTAGGCGTCCAGGTCGTCGACGCGCAGTACCACCAGTGAGCGGTGGCCGGTCGCCTCGTCGCCCAGTTCGTCCAGGATCCGCGCCATCATCGCCCGGTCCTGCAACGCGATGCCCGCGGAGCCGGTGGCCGGGCTGAACTTCTCGTACGGTCCGTCCGCCGCGCCCGACTGGGGCCTGAGGCCGAGGACGTCGGCGTAGAAGCGGTAGCAGGCGGCGAAGTCGCTGACGAGCAGCCGGACTTGGGCGAGTTCCATGGACGAGGTCCCCCGAGGACTTCTACGACCAGCGGCCGGTGCGGCCGAGGAGCAGGGCGGCGGCCGCCGTGCCGGCGGTCGAGGTGCGCAACACGCTACGGCCCAGCACGTACGCCTTCGCACCCGCCTCCCGGAACAGCGCCAGCTCGTCGGCGGCGACGCCGCCCTCGGGGCCGACGACCAGCACGATCTCGCCGTCGGCGGGGAGTTCGGCGGTGGCGAGCGGTGTGCTGCCGTACTCGAAGTCCGAGTGCAGTACGGCGGCGAGGTCGGCTTTGGCCAGAAGTGCGGCAACCTGTCTGGTCGTCGCGGCGTCCGCGACCTCCGGGAAGCGGACCCGGCGGGACTGCTTGCCGGCCTCGCGCGCGGTGGCCCGCCACTTGGCGAGCGCCTTCAGGCCCCGCTCGCCCTTCCACTGGGTGATGCAGCGGGCGGCCTGCCAGGGGACGATCGTGTCGACGCCGACCTCGGTCATGGTCTCCACGGCGAGTTCGCCCCGGTCGCCCTTGGGCAGCGCCTGGACGACGGTGATCCGGGGCTGCTCCGCCGGCTCCTCGCGCACATGTGCCAGGCCGGTGACGATGAGCCGGTCCTTGCCCTCGGCGGCCTTGACGACGCCCTCGGCCCAGCGGCCCCGGCCGTCGGTGAGGACGACCTCCTCGCCGGGCCGCAGCCGCTTCACCGAGACGGCGTGCCGTCCCTCGGGGCCGTCCAGTACGAACTCGGGTTCCGCGTCGCGCAGTTCGTCCACGACGAACACCGGTGCCGTCATCGGGTCGTGCCTCCCGCCGGGTGGGACGGCAGGCCGGCCGCCGCCGCGTCGAGTTCCGCCGCCAGCAGTTCGACGAGCTGTCCGGCGGGCAGGGCGCGGGCCAGCCGGTGGCCCTGGCCGGCCCACAGTGCCATGCCCTGCGGGTCACCCGCCGCGGCGGCGGCGCGGCGCAGCGGGGCGGTGAGGTGGTGGACCTCGGGGTAGGCGGCGGGCGCGTAGCGGCCGTGTTCCCGCAGGAACCGGTTGACGAGGGCGCGCGCGGGTCTGCCGGAGAAGGCGCGGGTCTGCTCGGTGCGGACGAAGAGGGGGTCGGTCAGTGCCTGCTTGTGCAGGGGGTGGGCGCCGGACTCGTCGGTGGCGAGGAAGGCGGTGCCGAGCTGGGCCGCGCTGGCGCCGGCGGCGAGGACGGCGGCGATCTGGCTGCCGCGCATCAGCCCGCCGGCGGCGAGGACGGGCAGGCCGACGGTCTCGCGGACCCGGGCGAGGAGGGCGAGCAGTCCGATGCCGGTGCCGTCGTTCTCGGCGTGGTCGCGGTGGGTGCCCTGGTGGCCGCCGGCCTCGATGCCCTGGGCGATCACGCCGTCGGCGCCGCACTCCTGGACGGCGAGGGCCTCCTCGGCGGTGGTGGCGGTGGCCAGGACGAAGGTGCCGGCGCGGTGCAGGGCATCGACGGTGTCCCGGCCGGGGGCGCCGAAGTGGAAGGAGACGACGGGGACGGGGTTGTCGAGGAGGACGGCGAGTTTGGCCTCGTAGCCGTCGTCGCGGCCGCTGTCGCGGTCGCCGAGCTCCGTCTCGTACCAGGCGGCCTCGCCGGCGAGCTGGTGGGCGTAGACCTCGACGGCCGCGGGGTCGCCGTGCTCGGTCTGCGGGAGGAAGAGGTTCACGCCGAAGGGGCGGGCCGTGAGGCCGCGGATCTGCTTGATCTCCTGGTAGAGGCCGTCGGCGGTCTTGTAGCCGGCGGCGAGGAAACCGAGGCCGCCGGCGTCGCTGACGGCGGCGGCCAGCCGCGGGACCGATACGCCGCCGGCCATGGGGGCCTGCACGATCGGGTGCGGGAACAGATCGGTCAGCGGGGAGGACATGCCCGCATGGTGCCACGTCCCCCTGACAAGTCCGAATCGACGGTTCCGCAGGCTTTTCCGCCCCCGCCGCCCCTGCCCGTCCCACCCTCACGGGCTCCGCCCCCTGTGACCCCGTCGCGCCCACGCGGCGGAGCCGCACGGTGGCACAGCCCCGCGCCCCTTGAGGGGCGCGGGGAACTGCGCGACAAGCCACGACGCACCCGCGCCCGCCGGCGAACCCCACCCCACCCCGACCCGGCGGCGTTGCGAGGAACCCCCGGCCGCCTAGCGGCCGTTGAACGCGTCCTTCAGGCGCGAGAACAACCCCTGCTGCCCCGGCTGGAACTGCCCCGTCGGCCGTTCCTCACCCCGCAGCTTCGCCAGCTCCCGCAGCAACCGCTCCTGCTCGGGATCGAGCTTCCCGGGCGTCTGCACCTCGACATGCACCACGAGATCCCCCCGCCCCCCACCGCGCAGATGGGTGACCCCGCGCCCGTGCAGCGGGATCGACTGCCCGGACTGCGTGCCGGGCCGGATGTCGATCTCCTCCAGCCCGTCCAGCGTCTCCAGCGGCACCTTCGTGCCGAGCGCCGCCGCCGTCATCGGGATCGTCACCGTGCAGTGCAGGTCGTCGCCGCGGCGCTGGAACTGGGAGTGCGCGGTCTCGTGGATCTCCACGTAGAGGTCGCCGGCGGGACCACCGCCCGGACCGACCTCGCCCTCCCCCGCGAGCTGGATCCGCGTGCCGTTGTCGACACCGGCGGGGATCTTCACCGTCAGCGTGCGCCGGGACCGGATCCGCCCGTCGCCCGCGCACTCCGGGCACGGGGTCGGGACGACCGTGCCGAAGCCCTGGCACTGGGGGCAGGGCCGGGAGGTCATGACCTGGCCGAGGAAGGACCGCGTGACCTGCGAGACCTCGCCGCGGCCGCGGCACATGTCGCAGGTCTGCGCGGAGGTGCCGGGCGCGGCCCCCTCGCCGTTGCAGGTCGTGCAGACGACCGCCGTGTCGACCTGGATGTCCTTCGTCGTGCCGAAGGCCGCCTCGTCGAGTTCGACGTCGATGCGGATCATCGCGTCCTGGCCCCGGCGGGTGCGCGAGCGCGGCCCCCGCTGCGACGCCGTACCGAAGAACGCGTCCATGATGTCGGAGAAGTTGCCGAAGCCGCCGGCGCCGAAGCCACCCGCACCGCCCCCGCCGCTCTGCGAGAGGGGGTCGCCGCCGAGGTCGTAGACCTGCTTCTTCTGCGGGTCCGACAACACCTCGTAGGCGGCGTTGATCTCCTTGAAGCGCTCCTGCGTCTTGGGATCGGGGTTGACGTCCGGATGCAGCTCGCGGGCGAGCCGCCGGAAGGCCTTCTTGATCTCATCCTGCGACGCGTCGCGGCGCACGCCGAGTACGGCGTAGTAGTCCGTGGCCACCTTAAGACTCCGCCAGGATCTGTCCGACGTACCGTGCCACCGCTCGTACCGCTCCCATCGTTCCCGGGTAATCCATGCGGGTCGGTCCGACCACGCCGAGTTTGGCTACTGCCTCGCCGCCCGAACCGTAGCCGACGGAGACGACGGACGTGGAGTTGAGTCCCTCGTGGGCGTTCTCGTGACCGATACGCACGGTCATGGCCGAATCCTTCGCCTCGCCCAGCAACTTGAGGAGCACGACCTGCTCCTCCAGCGCCTCCAGGACGGGCCGGATGGTGAGAGGGAAGTCATGTCCGAAGCGGGTGAGATTGGCGGTGCCGCCGATCATCAGCCGTTCCTCGGTCTCCTCGACGAGCGTCTCCAGGAGCGTGGAGAGGACCGTGGAGACCGTCGCGCGGTCCTCCGGTTCCTCGAACGCCTCCGGGAGGTCCTGGACGAGCGGCGGCACGTCCGCGAAGCGGCGCCCCGCGACCCTGCTGTTCAGCCGGGCCCGCAGATCCGCGAGCGCGGCCTCGCCGAACGGCGCCGGGCAGTCGACCATGCGCTGTTCGACCCGCCCGGTATCCGTGATCAGCACCAGCATCACCCGCGCGGGGGCGAGCGACAGCAACTCCACGTGCCGCACGGTCGAGCGGGTGAGCGACGGGTACTGCACGACCGCCACCTGCCGGGTCAGCTGCGCGAGCAGCCGCACCGTACGGGCGACGACGTCGTCCAGGTCGACGGCGCCGTCGAGGAAGTTCTGGATCGCCCGCCGCTCGGGCGCCGTCATCGGTTTGACGCCGGCCAGTTTGTCGACGAAGAGGCGGTAGCCCTTGTCCGTGGGGATGCGCCCGGCGCTGGTGTGCGGCTGCGCGATGTAGCCCTCGTCCTCGAGGGCCGCCATGTCGTTGCGCACGGTGGCCGGGGAGACGCCCAGGCTGTGCCGCTCGGTGAGCGCCTTGGAACCGACCGGCTCCTCGGTGCCCACATAGTCCTGGACGATGGCGCGCAGCACTTCGAGCCTGCGTTCACTGAGCATCCGCGCACACCTCCAGAAGGCCGTCTCCTTGGCGACTGCGTCTGGCACTCCATGTGCGCGAGTGCCAGCATCCCCGGTCCAGTGTACGGCCGGGGGGTACGGCCCGGGCAAGGGCGGGGCCGGGGGCGGGGCCTGCGACGTCGTGCCGCGGGGCGTTGTCGCCGTTAGCGTCCCGGTATGAGCGTGCTGTGGGAGGACTACGAAACGGCGGCGGGCTGGGAGCGGGTGACGGCCCGGGCCGGACGGTGCCGGCTGCCTCGGTGGGACTGCACGGCCGGGCTCGTCGTCGGCGAGGGCGCGGCGCTGCTGGTGGACGCGGGGTCGAGCCTGGCGGAGGGCGGACGGCTGCGCGCCGAGGCCGAGGGGCTGCTGGGCGGGGGCGCGGGCACGGGACGCGCGCGCCGTGTGACGCATCTCGCGCTGACCCACCCGCACTTCGATCACGTCTTCGGCGCGGCGGCGTTCCCGGACGCGGAGGTGTTCGGCGCGGTCGGCGTCGACTCGGCGTACACGCCGCGCGGCCGGGAGGAACTGCGCGCGGACGCCGTACGCAACGGGCTGGCGGAGGAGGCGGCGGCCGAGGCGGCGCAATCGCTGACCCCGCCACGCCACCACGTCACCGGCGAATGGACCCTCGACCTGGGCGGCGGGCTCACCGTGCTGCTGGCCAACGTGGGCCCCGGCCACACCGCGCACGACCTCGCGGTCCTGGTCCCCGCCACGCCGTCCTCCCCGGAGGTGGTCTTCTGCGGCGACCTGGTCGAGGAGTCCGGCGAGCCGCAGGCGGGACCCGACGCCGTACCCGCGCACTGGCCGGCCGCGCTCGACCGGCTGCTGGACCTCGGCGGCGAGGACGCGGTGTACGTGCCCGGTCACGGGGCGCTCGTGGACGCGCGGTTCGTCCGGGCACAACGGGACGCGCTGGCACGGCGCTTCGGCGTGTCGCCGTGACCGGCGGGGAGCTTTCCCTATCGTCGGTCGAATGCGCCAGTACTCTCCGGATCTGACCCCGCCGTGGAAGAAGCCCCGGGCCGTGCCGGAGGTTCCGGCGGAGCCCGGGCTCGTGGTGGAGGAGCCGGGAACCGGCTTCTGCGGGGCGGTGATCCGCTGCGAGGCCGGCACGGTGACCCTGGAGGACCGCTTCGGCAAGCACCGCGTGTTCCCGATGGAATCGGGCGGCTTCCTGCTGGAGGGGCGGCCGGTGACGCTGGTGCGGCCGGCCGCCGCGGCCGGGCGGGGACCGGTGCGGCCCACGCGGACGGCGTCGGGGTCCGTCGCGGTGCCGGAGGCGCGGGCGCGGGTGGCGCGGGCCGGGCGGATCTACGTCGAGGGCCGGCACGACGCGGAGCTGGTGGAGAAGGTGTGGGGCGACGATCTGCGGGTGGAGGGGGTCGTCGTCGAGTACCTGTCCGGTGTCGACGATCTTCCGGCGGTGGTCGCCGAGTTCGCGCCGGGGCCGGACGCGCGGCTGGGGGTTCTGGTGGACCACCTCGTGCCGGGCTCCAAGGAGTCCCGGATCGCGGAGGCGGTGACGAGCGAGTACGCGCTGGTGGTGGGGCATCCGTTCATCGACGTGTGGGAGGCGGTGAAGCCGGGGGCCGTCGGCATCGCGGGGTGGCCGCGGGTGCCGCGGGGGGTGGACTGGAAGACGGGGGTGTGCCGGGGGCTCGGGTGGCCGGAGAACACGGGGGCTGCGTGGCAGCGGATCCTGTCCGCGGTGCGGACGTACAAGGACCTGGAGCCGGAGCTCCTGGGCCGGGTGGAGGAACTGATCGACTTCGTGACGGCACCGGCGGAGGGCTGAGCGGATTCTTTCTCGCCCCCGCCGCCCCTACCCGTCCCATCCCTTCAAGGGGCTCCGCCCCTTGGACCCCGAACGTGCGGGTGGGTGGGGCTTCTCGCGCAGTTCCCCGCGCCCCTATCAGGGGCGCGGGGAACTGCGCAATCTTTTGGGGGTCCGGGGGCGAAGCCCCCCGGGGTTGGGACGGGTAGGGGCGGCGGGGGCGAGAAAAAAGTGGGCGCACCCCGCAGGGGGAATCTTCAGTCCACCAGATCCCGCACGACCGCGTCCGCGAGGAGGCGGCCGCGGAGGGTGAGCGCGGCACGGCCCTCGGCGTACGGACCGGGCTCAAGGAGCCCGTCGGTCAGGGCGCGGCGGGACGCGGCAAGGCCTTCCTCCCGCAGCAGACCCAACGGCACACCCTCCCGAAGCCGCAGCTCCAACAGGATCCGCTCCACCCGCCGGTCCTCCTCCGACAGCACCTCCCGCCCCGCCCCCGGCGACCGCCCCTCCCCCAACGCCCCCGCATACGCCCCCGGATGCTTGACGTTCCACCACCGCACGCCCCCCACGTGCGAGTGCGCCCCCGGCCCCGCCCCCCACCAGTCCGCCCCCCGCCAGTACAGCTCGTTGTGCAGACACCGCGCCGCCTCCGACGTCGCCCAGTTGGAGACCTCGTACCAGTCGTATCCCGCCGCGGAGAGCACCTCCTCGGCGATCAGATACCGGTCGGCGTGCACGTCGTCGTCGGTCATCGGCACCTCCCCACGCCGGATCCGCGCGGCGAGCCGCGTGCCCTCCTCGACGATGAGCGCGTACGCCGAGACGTGGTCGGGCCCGGCGCCGAGCGCGGCGTCGAGCGAGGCCCGCCAGTCGTCGTCGGACTCCCCCGGCGTGCCGTAGATCAGATCGAGGTTGACGTGCGCGAATCCGGCCGCCCGGGCCTCGGCGACGCAGCGCTCGGGCCGCCCCGGGGTATGCGTGCGGTCGAGCACCTTGAGCACATGCTGCCGCGCGCTCTGCATCCCGAAGGAGATCCGGTTGAAGCCGCCCTCCCGCAGGGCGGCCAGGTACGCCGGGTCGACGGACTCGGGGTTCGCCTCCGTCGTCACCTCGGCGTCCGCCGCGAGCCCGAACTCCTCGCGCACCGCCCCCAGCATCCGTACGAGGTCGGCCGCGTCCAGCAGCGTCGGCGTGCCGCCGCCGACGAAGACCGTACGGACCTCGCGGGGATCGTCGCCGAGGACCTTGCGGGCGAGCCGGATCTCGTCGATCAGCGTGTCGGCGTAGTTGTCGCGGGAGGCGAGCACACCGCCGCTGCCGCGCAGCTCGGTGGCGGTGTAGGTGTTGAAGTCGCAGTACCCGCAGCGGGTCGCGCAGTAGGGAACGTGCAGGTAGAACCCAAGGGGCCGATCGACGGCACCGACCAGGGCGGACTCGGGCAAGGCCCCGTCGCCGGGCACGGGCTCACCATCGGGA
The DNA here is from genome assembly GCF_000725625.1 of Streptomyces sp. NRRL F-6676. Lineage (GTDB taxonomy): Bacteria > Actinomycetota > Actinomycetes > Streptomycetales > Streptomycetaceae > Streptomyces. The sequence continues at coordinate 378,675 of NZ_JOHS01000010.1, read as the reverse complement.
AGAGCGGAAGGCATGCGTTCCATTGTCCGCTACGGCGCGGGCAACCGGGGGCGCGGGCAACCGCGCCTCTTCTCGGGAACCTCACTCCGCCTGAAGCACCAACAACGCCAGGTCGTCCTCCGGAGGCCGATCGCCGAACTCATGAACGAGCCGGCGGAGGCGATCCGCAACGAGCTCCGCCGACAACCCCCGGCACCCCGCCAACGCCTCCGCCAGCCCCTCCCCGTCGTCGAACTGCCGCGACCCGTGCCGCCGCTCGGTCACCCCGTCCGTGACACACAGCAACGTGTCCCCGGAGCGGAGCTCGAACGTCTCGCAGTCGTACGTCGCGTCCTCCACCACGCCGAGCAGCGTCTGCGGCCGCGCCGCCGTCCGTACGCTCCCGTCGGGCGCCAGCACCAGGGGCAGCGGATGCCCGGCGGAGGCGAGCGTGCAGCGCACCCCACCCTCGACGGGGGCCAGCTCGCCGTAGAGCAGGGACAGGAACCGGTTCTGCGGCCCGTCGTCGGCGCCGAGATCCGGGACCCCGGCGGCGACCAGGGCCCGCGCGGCGGCGTCCGAGGTCTCGGTGGCGTCGTCGAGGAGGAGCTGGTTGAGCCGGTCCAGGACCTCCGGGACGGCGTACCCCTCGCGGGCCAGCAGCCGCAGCCACGGCCGGGCCAGCCCGATCACCACCGCCGCCTCGGGGCCCTTGCCCTGGACGTCGCCGATCGCGAACGACCAGCGGCCGAGCCCGGCGGGGAACAGGTCGTAGAAGTCGCCGCTGGGGCCGCCCTTGTCGCGCGGCTCGTAGACGAGGGCGCTGCGCATCCCCGGTATCTCGGCGACCGCGCCGGGCAGCAGACCGCGCTGGAGGACGCGGCTGATGTTGGCCTGCCGGGCGTACTGGCGGGCCGCGCCGACAGCCTGGGCGACCCGGCGGCAGACGTCCTCGACCAGCCCGGTGACCTCGTCGGGGAAGCGCGGCACGCCGGACCGGCCGATGACGACGGTGCCGAGCGGGCGGCCACCGGCGATCAGCCGGTAGGCGAGCGCGGCACCTTTGGGGTCGGCGTCCGCCCCCGTGCCGGCGTCCGCCCCCGTGCCCGCGTCCGCCCCCGTGCCGGTGGCAGGACCCGTACCGGTGTCCGGCCCGGTGGCAGGACCCGTGCCGGTGTCCGGCCCGGTGGCCTCCCGCGGGTCCGGATGCGGGTCCAGCGCCTCGGCGGGCCAGGGAATCGGCACCGGGCTGCTGTGTACGGCGTCGGGCAGCCTGAGCGGGTCCTTCTCCAGGACGCGGCGCAGTTCCTCGATGCGGTCCTCGCTGCCGTGCCAGACGCGGGCGAGCCGGGGGCCGGACGTGCTGCCGGCACCGGCGGGGCGCCGGTCGGTGGTCTCGTCCTCCAGCCAGACCGCGCACCATTCGGCGAGCCGGGGCACGAGGAGCTGACAGGCGAGCGCGGCGAGCAGGTCCTCGTCGAGCTGCCCGGCCAGCAGGTCGGACGCCTCGGCGAGGAAGGAGAGGGCGCCCCGGTCCAGCCAGTCCTGCTCGGGACCGTCGGGGGGCCGGGAGGGACGGGGGCCGGGGGATGCGGGGGGAGCCGGCGAGTCGGGCGGGGCCGAGGGGGCCGCGGTCCCCGCCGGGATTTCGGCGGGCCGGGGGTCCGCGCCGTGCGGGTCCGTCGCTTCCGGGGTGACCACGGCGGCCGCGGCGGCCGCCGCATTCGTGACGTCCGTAGCTTCCGTCACGTTCGTCACGTTCGTCACGTCCGTTACGGCGGCCTCGTACGCCACGGGCTCCTCCCCGGACAGCCGCGCCCATACGCACTTGGTGCCCCGGCGGTAGGTGACGCCCCACTCCTGGGTCAGCGCGGCGACGAGCCGCAGTCCGCGGCCGTACTCCGGCGTGCCGAAGCCGCGGCCGGCGCCCTCGTCCCGTACGGGCCGGGAGGGATGGCGGTCGGACACCTCCACGACGAGCGCGGCGTACCCGGCGGCACCCTCGGCACCGTCGGCACCGGCCCGGATGCACGGGCCACTGCTCTCCGGGCACCCCGCGTCCGGCAACGAACCGGTGTCCGGCTCCCGCAGCGGGCCGACGTCGGACACGGTCCCGGTCCCGGTGACAGCGCCGGGGCCGGCGTCCGCAAGGAGGCCGGTATCCCACTCCGCGTACTCCAGGCGGCACTCCACGCCCACGTCCGTGCCCGCGTGCACCACGGCGTTGGTGACCAGTTCGCTCACCACCACCTCGGCGTCGTCGCACAGCCGTTCCGTCAGGGCCCCGGCGCCGGGCACCGCGCGGCCCGTCCACGCGGCGAGCGTCTCGCGGACGAAGCGGCGGGCGGCGCCCGGCGCGAGCGCCCCGCCGGGCAGCGACGTACGCGCCACCGTGCGCCACCCCGCGCTCCCGTACGCGCCCACGAGGGACGCACCGTCACCCGTGGGGGTCGTTCCCTCGGGTGTGGCCGACGCGGCGGACGGACGGGCCCAGGTGTCCCGTTGTGTGGGAATGGCCCCCATGGACAGCTCCCGGAGCAGTCGGTCGAATTCGCCTGTACCGATGCGGACAGAGTGACAGACTGGCCCCGGCCATAAGCGCCGAGTTACCGAAGTGGGCCGCCGTGGGTAAGAACAGTGCTAAGGATGCGCTCCAAAGCGGGCAGGAAAACGATCAAATTCGAGCATCCGATCAGGAATCGGACTCGGCCTCCGCACCAACTCCGCACGCGGCCTCCGTGCCGACGCCGAACCCGGTCTCTGTACCGGCGTCGAACCCGGTCCCGGTACCGGCGTCGCACTCGACCTCCGTGCCGACGTCGATCGACCCGTCCGCCCTGCGCCCGCTCCTCGCGGCGATGACCGCCGTCCGGGACGGGAACTTCGTCCAGCCGGCGGAGTCCGACAGGGACCGGGGCCACGGCCGGGACACCGGCGGCCGGGCCTCCGGCCAGAGCTACTGCATCGTCGCCGAGCTGAACGCCGTCTTCCGCCAGATCGTGGACCGCGAGGCGCACTACGGGCGCGAACTCCAGCGCGTGCGCCGGGAACTGGTGCGCTACGGACGCCTCGACGAGCGCCTTTCGGCCAGCCCGGGCCTCGGCGGCTGGGCCGCCCGGGTCGACGACGCGAACGCGGTACTGGACGCCCTGGTGGCCCCCGCCGCCAACGCCACCCGCGTACTGGACGCGGTGGCCGGCGGCGATCTGACCCAGCGGGTCGATCTGCACGACGGCAACCGCCAGTTGCGCGGCGATCTGCGCCGGCTCGGCCGTGCCGTCAACACGATGGTCGACCAGCTCTCGCTGTTCACCGGCGAGGTGACCCGGGTCGCCCGCGAGGTCGGCACCGACGGCCGGCTCGGCGGCCGGGCCAAGGTGCGCGGGCTCTCGGGCAGCTGGCGGGACGTGACGGAGGCCGTCAACGCGATGGCGTCGCGACTGACCGCACAGGTCCGGGACATCGCGCTGGTCACCACGGCGGTGGCGCGCGGCGATCTCACCCGTACGGTGACGGTGGAGGCGACGGGCGAGCTGCTGGAGCTGAAGCTCACCGTCAACACGATGGTGGAGCAGTTGTCCGCCTCCGCCGACGAGGTGACGCGGGTGGTCCGCGAGGTCGGCACCGAGGGCAGGCTGGGCGGCCGGGCGCAGGTACGGGGCGTGTCCGGGGTGTGGAAGGACCTCACCGACAACGTCAACTTCATGGCCGCCAATCTCACCGGCCAGGTCCGCAACATCGCTCAGGTGACGACGGCCGTCGCCAACGGCGATCTCAGCCAGAAGATCACGGCCGAGACGCAGGGCGAGATCCTGGAACTGAAGTCGACCATCAACACGATGGTCGACCAGCTCTCCGCCTTCGCCGACGAGGTCACCCGCGTCGCCCGCGAGGTCGGCACCGAGGGCAAGCTCGGCGGCCGGGCGCGGGTGCGGGGCGTGTCCGGGGTGTGGAAGGACCTCACCGACAACGTCAACTTCATGGCGGACAACCTCACCTCCCAGGTGCGGAACATCGCGCTCGTGTCGACGGCCGTGGCCCAGGGCGACCTCGGCAAGAAGATCACGGTGGAGGCGAAGGGGGAGATCCTGGAGCTGAAGTCGACCATCAACACGATGGTCGACCAGCTCTCCGCCTTCGCCGACGAGGTCACCCGCGTCGCCCGCGAGGTCGGCACCGAGGGCAATCTGGGCGGTCAGGCGCAGGTGCGGGGCGCGTCGGGGGTGTGGAAGGAGCTGACGGACAACGTCAACTTCATGGCGCTCAACCTCACCTCCCAGGTGCGGAACATCGCCCAGGTGACGACGGCGGTCGCCAATGGCGATCTGTCGAAGAAGATCACCGTGGACGCGCGCGGCGAGATTCTGGAGCTGAAGGACACCGTCAACACGATGGTGGAGCAGTTGCGGGCCTTCGCGGACGAGGTGACGCGGGTGGCGCGCGAGGTCGGCACCGACGGCCGGCTCGGCGGGCGGGCGCAGGTGCAGGGTGTGTCGGGGGTGTGGCGGGATCTCACCGACAACGTCAACTACATGGCGGACAACCTCACCTCCCAGGTGCGGAACATCGCGCAGGTCGCCACGGCGGTGGCGTCGGGCGATCTGTCGAAGAAGATCGACGTGGACGCGCGCGGCGAGATACTCGAACTGAAGACCACCATCAACACGATGGTGGACACGCTCTCCTCCTTCTCCTCCGAGGTGACCCGGGTGGCCCGCGAGGTGGGCAGCGAGGGGCAGCTCGGCGGACAGGCGCGGGTCGAGGGCGTGTACGGCACCTGGAAGCGGCTGACGACGAACGTGAACGAACTGGCGTCGAATCTGACCACTCAGGTACGGGCGATCGCCGAGGTCGCCTCGGCGGTGGCGCAGGGCGACATGTCACGTTCGATCACGGTGGAGACGCGCGGCGAGGTCGCGGAGCTGAAGGACAACATCAACCTGATGGTGGCCAACCTCCGGGAGACCACCCGCGCCAAGGACTGGCTGGAGTCCAACCTGGCCCGGCTGGCCGCGCTGATGCAGGGCCACCGGGACCTGATGGAGGTCGCCGATCTGATCCTGCGCGAGCTGACCCCGCTGGTGAACGCCCAGTACGGGGCCTTCTTCCTGGCCGACCCGGCGGAGGACGGGGCGCTGCCCGGCACCGCCGTACCGGCCAAGGGGCTCGCGTTCATCGCCGGGTACGGGGCGGCGCAGGAGGCCACCATGGAGACGGGCGGGCTGCCGGTGCACGGGCTGGTGCGGCAGGCGGCGCGGGAGAAGAAACGGATCCTGGTGGAGGAGGCACCGCCCGGCTACATCAAGATCGGCAGCGGTCTCGGCGAGGCGGCGCCTGCCAGTGTCGTCATCATTCCGATCCTGTTCGAGAACAAGCTGCTCGGCGTGATCGAACTGGCCTCGTTCTCGCGCTTCTCGGACGTACACCTGGCGTTCTTCGACCAGTTCGTGAACACCATCGGCGTCGCCATCAACACGATCATCGCCAACTCCCGCACCGAATCACTGCTCGGCGAGTCCCAGCGACTGGCCACGCAGTTGCAGGAGCGGTCCGACGAGCTCCAGCGGCAGCAGGCGGAACTCCAGCGTTCGAACGCGGCGTTGGAGGAGAAGGCGGCGCTGCTGGCGACCAGTTCGCAGTACAAGTCCGAGTTCCTCGCCAACATGTCGCACGAGCTGCGCACCCCGCTGAACTCCCTGCTCATCCTGGCCCGGCTGCTCGCCGACAATCCCGACGGCCATCTCACCGACCAGGAGGTGCATTTCGCGGGAACCATCCACCGCTCCGGCTCCGATCTGCTGCAACTGATCAACGACATCCTGGACCTGTCGAAGATCGAGGCCGGCCGGATGGACGTCCGCCCCAAGCGGCTGCCGCTGATGAAGCTGCTCGACTACGTCCACGCCGTCTTCCGCCCGCTCACCCTGGAGCGTGGGCTCGCCTTCGAGATCGCGGTCGGCGAGGACGTACCGCGGGAGATGTTCTCCGACGAGCAGCGGCTCCAGCAGATCCTGCGCAATCTGCTCTCCAACGCGATCAAGTTCACCGCGTCGGGCCGGGTCGAACTGCGCGTCAACCGCGTGCACGACCCCGAGCAGCGGCCCGCGGACGGGGACGGGAACACGGGCAGAGGCGGCGGCGGGGAGGGTGTGATCGCCTTCGCGGTCTCCGACACCGGCATCGGCATCGCCCCGGAGAAACTGCCGGTGATCTTCGACGCGTTCCAGCAGGCGGACGGCACCACGCACCGCAAGTACGGCGGCACGGGCCTCGGCCTGTCCATCAGCCGGGAGATCGCGGGCCTGCTCGGCGGCCGCATCACGGCGGGGAGCCGGCCGGGGAAGGGCTCGACCTTCACGCTGTACGTGCCGGTCACCTGCCCCGGCCATGCGGAGGACCGTCCGCTGCCGGAGCCGTCTCCGGTGCCTTCGCCCGAGCTGTCCCCGGGGCTCTCCCCCGCGCCGCCGCCCGCCACCGGGTTCGCTCCCGGCGCCGGTCAGGGGGGCTTTCCGCCCTCCCCCGGTCAGGAGGTGTCCCGTCCGTCCCTGAGCCGGACGGCGTCCGGCCCGGTTCCGGCCGGCTGGAGGAGTGGGCGTCGGGCCGCGCGGGCCGGGTGCTGGCGGGCCGGCCGGTCCTCATCGTGGACGACGACATCCGCAATGTCTTCGCGCTCACCCACGTCCTGGGCCGGGTCGGCATGCCGGTCCTCTACGCGGAGAACGGCCGCGAGGGCATCGAGACGCTGGAGCGCCACCCGGACGTCGAACTGGTCCTGATGGACATCATGATGCCGGAGATGGACGGTTACGAGACGATGGCCGCCCTCCGCCGCACCCCGCGCTGGGCCCGGCTGCCGATCGTCGCGCTCACCGCCAAGGCGATGCCCGGCGACCGCGAGCAGTCCATCGCCCGCGGCGCCGACGACTACGTACCCAAGCCGGTGGACGTCGACAGGCTGCTGACGGTGGTGTGCGCGCTGCTGGACCCGGAGGGGGCCGAGGACTGTGACGGGGACGAGGCCTGTGACGGGGACGAGGCCTGTGACGGGGACGGGGACGGGGCCTGTGACGGGGACGGGGGCGGGGCCGGTGACGGAGCCGGCGAGCCGCACGCCGAGCCCGAGGCCGGCCGGGAAGCGAGTGACGGATGAGGAACACGGAGCGAGTGAGGCGCCGGCGATGAACCCTGAGCAGACGGCCGGCAGCACGGCCGAGGACCGTGCCGGCATCCTCCTGGTCGACGACATGGAGGACAACCTGATCGCCCTGGAGGCCGTGCTCGGTTCCCTCAACGAGCCGCTGGTCCGCGCGCGGTCGGGCGAGGAGGCGCTGAAGGCGCTGCTCAGGCAGCGGTTCGCGGTCGTTCTGCTGGACATCCGGATGCCGGGCATGGACGGCTTCGAGACGGCCACGCACATCAAACGGCTCGACCAGACCAAGGACGTGCCGATCATCTTCCTGACCGGCACGGACTCGGACGCGGGCTACGCGTTCCGCGGCTACGCCACCGGGGCGGCCGACTACCTCACCAAGCCGTTCGACCCCTGGGTGCTGCGGGCCAAGGTGAGCGTCTTCCTGGACCTGCACCGCAAGAACCGCCAGCTGGAGCGGATGCTGGCCCGCGAACAACGCCAGTTCGAACAGCTCTCGGCCCACCTGGACGAACTCGACACGCATCTGTCCTCGCACCCTGTCCAGGACATCTTCGAGCTGCGTCACCATGTGCGGCGGATGGAGGAGACCCTGCGGCAGCTTCGGAGCACATGAGCCGCGCGGGCGCCGCCGGGTCACTTCGCGCGACCCGGCGGCGCCCGCGGACGGCCCTGGCTATGCCTCGCGCAGCCCTGGCTATGCCTCGCGCGTGCCCGCGTACATCTCGTCGATCAGATGGCCGAACTCCCGTTCCACCACCGGGCGCTTCAGCTTCAGGCTCGGCGTCATCTCGCCGTGCTCGATGTCGAGGTCGCGCGGGAGCAGGCGGAACTTCTTGATGGTCTGCCAGCGTTGCAGCCCCTGGTTGAGCTCGGAGACGTACAGCTCGACGAGGGCGACCGTCGCCGGTGCCGCGACGACCTCGGCGTACGACTTGCCCGCCAGGCCGTTCTCCTTCGCCCAGCCGAGGATCGCCTCCTCGTCGAGGGCGATGAGCGCGGTGCAGAAGTTCCGGTCGGCGCCGTGCACCAGGATGTTGGAGACGTAGGGGCAGACCGCCTTGAACTGGCCCTCGACCTCGGCCGGCGCCACGTACTTGCCGCCGGAGGTCTTGATCAGGTCCTTCTTGCGGTCGGTGATGCGCAGATAGCCGTCGGGCGAGAGTTCGCCGATGTCGCCGGTGTGGAACCAGCCGTCCGCCTCCAGCACCTCGGCGGTCTTCTCCGGCAGCCCGTGGTAGCCCTCCATGATCCCGGGGCCGCGCAGCAGGACCTCGCCGTCGTCGGCGATCCGCACCTCGGTGCCGGGCAGCGGCTTGCCGACCGTGCCGGTGCGGTACGCCTCGCCGGGGTTGACGAACGAAGCCGCCGAGGACTCGGTGAGCCCGTACCCCTCCAGGATGTGGATGCCGGCGCCGGCGAAGAAGTAGCCGATCTCGGGGGCGAGTGCGGCGGAGCCGGAGACGCAGGCGCGCAGCCGGCCGCCGAAGGCCTCGCGGATCTTGGCGTAGACGAGGCGGTCGGCGACCTTGTGCTTGCTGGTGAGCGCGAACGGGGCCGAGACCGTTCCGGTGCGCCGGAAGCTGTCCTGGCTCGCCTTGGCGTACTCGCGGGCGACCCCGGCCGCCCACTGGAAGATCTTGTACTTGGCCGCGCCGCCCTCCCGGGCCTTGGCGGCGACGCCGTTGTAGACCTTCTCGAAGATGCGGGGCACGGCGGCCATGTACGTCGGCTGCACGATCGGCAGATTCTCGATGATCTTGTCGACGCGGCCGTCGACTGCGGTGACGTGCCCCGCCTCGATCTGCCCGGAGGTGAGCACCTTGCCGAACACGTGGGCGAGCGGCAGCCACAGGTACTGCACGTCGTCGCCGCTGATCAGTCCCGTCGCGACGGTGGCCTTGGCCATGTAGGCCCAGTTGTCGTGCGGCAGGCGCACGCCCTTGGGGCGGCCGGTGGTGCCGGAGGTGTAGATGAGGGTGGCGAGCTGGTCCCTGGTGATCGCGCCGACGCGTTCCTTGATCAGCTCGGGGTGCTTCTCCAGGTGGGCGGCGCCCCGGCTCTCCAGCTCGTCGAGGGTGAGGACCCAGTCGCCCTCCTCGGCGGTCCGCTCGACCCCGGCCGGGTCGACGACGACCACATGGGCCAGCTCGGGCAGCTCGGCGCGCTTGTCGCGGGCCTTGGCGAGCTGCTCGGCGTTCTCCGCGATCAGCACCCGGCTGCCGGAGTCGGAGAGGATGAACGCCGACTCCTCGGCGTTGGTCTGCGGGTAGACGGTGGTCGTCGCCGCGCCGGCGCACAGGATGCCGAGGTCGGCGAGGATCCACTCGACGCGGGTGGAGGAGGCGAGCGCGACCCGCTCCTCGGGCCGTACGCCGAGCTGGATGAGGCCCGCCGCGATGGCGTACACCCGTTCGGCGGCCTGTGCCCAGGTGAGCGTCCGCCAGTCGTCGGGCCCCTCGCCGGACGGGGACGGCACGGGATAGCGGTAGGCCTCGGCGTCCGGTGTGGCCGCCACGCGCTCCAGGAAGAGGGCCGCCACGGACGGCGGACGGTTCTCGATCATGGTCTGTGTGTCGCTCACGACATCCTCCGGGCCCGCGACGGTGCGGCTGACTCAAGGTGCGGCTGGTTTCACTCTCGGTGTTGTTCCACTCACGGGCAACGCCGTTGTCCGCTGTTGTTCGGCCCGCGGGTGGTGTTCCGCCCATGGACAACGGCGACTCTTGTTTAACTCGCGAGTAACTACCGAGCACAGCGTAAGGGCCGACCGGCCGGTTGGTAAGAGGCCCTGTGCACCCACTTCGTCCGGAGGGCGGCCGTCCGCACGACAGGGGGCCCGCCGCACTTCCGTGCGACAGGCCCCTTTATGTCCGGTTCATCCATCCGGCTGCGGCCGGATCGGCGGCTACTTCTTGCTCTTGCCGGCCCCGCCGCCGTCGTCGCTGGACAGGACGGCGATGAAGGCCTCCTGGGGAACCTCCACGGAACCCACCATCTTCATCCGCTTCTTGCCTTCCTTCTGCTTCTCCAGCAGCTTCCGCTTGCGGGAGATGTCACCGCCGTAGCACTTGGCGAGGACGTCCTTGCGGATGGCGCGGATGGTCTCGCGGGCGATCACCCGGGAGCCGATCGCGGCCTGGACCGGCACCTCGAAGTTCTGCCGCGGGATCAGCTCGCGCAGCTTGGCGACGAGCCGTACGCCGTACGCGTACGCCTGGTCCTTGTGGGTGATCGCCGAGAAGGCGTCGACCTTGTCGCCGTGCAGCAGGATGTCGACCTTGACCAGGCTGGAGGACTGCTCGCCGGTGGGCTCGTAGTCGAGGGAGGCGTAGCCGCGGGTCTTGGACTTCAGCTGGTCGAAGAAGTCGAACACGATCTCGGCGAGCGGGAGCGTGTAGCGGATCTCGACGCGGTCCTCGGAGAGGTAGTCCATGCCGAGCAGGGTGCCGCGGCGGGTCTGACACAGCTCCATGATCGCGCCGATGAACTCGGTCGGCGCGAGGATGGTGGCCCGTACGACCGGCTCGTAGACCTCGTCGATCTTCCCCTCGGGGAACTCGCTCGGGTTGGTGACGGTGTGCTCGGTGCCGTCCTCCATGATCACGCGGTAGACCACGTTGGGCGCGGTGGCGATCAGGTCGAGCCCGAACTCGCGTTCGAGCCGCTCGCGGATCACGTCCAGGTGCAGCAGCCCCAGGAAGCCGACGCGGAAGCCGAAGCCGAGCGCGGCGGAGGTCTCCGGCTCGTAGACCAGGGCGGCGTCGTTGAGCTGGAGCTTGTCCAGTGCCTCCCGCAGGTCGGGGTAGTCCGAGCCGTCCAGCGGGTAGAGCCCGGAGAAGACCATGGGCTTGGGGTCCTTGTAGCCGCCCAGTGCCTCCTCGGCGCCCTTGGACTGGCTGGTGATCGTGTCACCGACCTTGGACTGCCGGACGTCCTTCACCCCGGTGATGAGATAGCCCACCTCGCCGACGCCCAGGCCGTCGGCCGGGAGCATCTCCGGGGAGTTGGTGCCGATCTCCAGCAGCTCGTGCGTGGCGCCGGTGGACATCATCCGGATCCGCTCACGCTTGTTGAGCTGTCCGTCGATGACACGGACGTACGTGACGACGCCCCGGTAGGAGTCGTAGACCGAGTCGAAGATCATCGCGCGGGCGGGCGCGTCGGCGACGCCGACCGGGGCCGGGATCTGCTCGACCACCTTGTCCAGCAGCGCCTCGACGCCGAGCCCGGTCTTGGCGGAGACCTTGAGCACGTCACCGGGGTCGCAGCCGATGAGGTTGGCCAGCTCCTCGGCGAACTTCTCCGGCTGCGCGGCCGGCAGGTCGATCTTGTTGAGCACCGGGATGATCGTGAGGTCGTTCTCCATCGCCAGGTAGAGGTTGGCAAGGGTCTGCGCCTCGATGCCCTGGGCGGCGTCGACGAGGAGGACCGTGCCCTCGCAGGCGGCGAGCGACCGCGACACCTCATAGGTGAAGTCGACGTGCCCGGGGGTGTCGATCATGTTGAGGATGTGGGTGGCGCTCTTGTCGTGGGTGGGGGCCCACGGCAGGCGCACCGCCTGGGACTTGATCGTGATGCCGCGCTCGCGCTCGATGTCCATGCGGTCGAGGTACTGGGCGCGCATCTGCCGCTGCTCGACGACACCTGTCAGCTGGAGCATCCGGTCGGCGAGCGTGGACTTGCCGTGGTCGATGTGCGCGATGATGCAGAAATTGCGGATCAGCGCCGGGTCGGTACGGCTCGGCTCGGGCACGTGGCTGGGGATCGCGGGCACGCAGGGTCCTGATTCTTGAGGCGTCCGCAGCGTCTGCGGTCTCGGGTCGGATCGTTACGCAGCCTCCATGGTCCCACGGGCCGGGGGCGGCGGGCGGTTTGGGCGGCCCTGCGGGCGACTGGTAGCCTGGGCAGCTGTGTCTTCTGTCCTCCTCCGGGAGGTCACGGGAGGCGCGTCATCAAGAAATCACCGGCGCGCGAGGCGGTTCCCGTCCGCGGTTGTCTTCTCGTGTGCCAGAACCTGAAAAGGCTCCTTCGTGGCGAACATCAAGTCCCAGATCAAGCGGAACAAGACGAACGAGAAGGCGCGGCTGCGCAACAAGGCCGTGAAGTCCTCGCTCAAGACCGCGGTCCGCAAGGCTCGCGAGGCCGCTGCCGCGGGTGACGTCGAGAAGGCCACCGAGTACCAGCGCGTTGCCGCGCGGGAGCTCGACAAGGCCGTCTCGAAGGGCGTCATCCACAAGAACCAGGCCGCCAACAAGAAGTCGGCCCTGGCCACCAAGGTGGCGGCGCTGAAGGGCTGACGCCCTTCGGCCCCTGATCTGACGGACCCGTAAGGGTCCACGCGCCGGAGGATCACGAGCGGGCCCTCTCTCATCCGCTCCCGTCCGGCACCCCGGGTTCGCACGCGGCCTGCGTTCGCCACGCGGGTGCGAGCCCTTTGCTTCACCGGGGCCTCGTCGGTTTCCCTTCCCCAGGGGGACGGACGGGGCCTTTCGGCGTGCCCGGGGGCCGGGGGCCGCTGGAGAGTTCGGGTGAACGGGGTACGTCGGCGGGTGCGGGTTCGCTGTGGCTCGTGGCGCGGTTCCCCGCGCCCCTGAGTCGGCCGGGGTCGCCCGGGGGCCACGGGACCTCCCGGCCCCCGTTCACCCCCGGCCGCGGGAGCGGGCCGCGCGGGCGATCGCGACCACCGCCTTCTCCAGGGCGTAGCCCACATCCTCCCCGCCCCCCTTCACTCCCGCGTCCGCCTCGGCCACCGCCCGCATCGCCATCGCCACCCCGTCCGGCGTCCATCCCCGCATCTGCTGCCGCACCCGGTCGATCTTCCACGGCGGCATCCCCAGCTCCCGCGCCAGATCCGCCGGCCGCCCGCCCCGCGCCCCGAGCAGCTTCCCGATCCCCCGCACCCCCTGCGCCAGCGCGCTGGTGATCAGCACCGGCGCCACCCCCGTCGCCAGCGACCACCGCAGCGCCTCCAGCGCCTCCGCCGCCCGCCCCTCGACCGCCCGGTCCGCGACCGTGAAGCTCGACGCCTCGGCCCGCCCGGTGTAGTACCGGCCGACGACGGCCTCGTCGATCGTCCCCTCCACGTCCGCGACGAGCTGCGACACCGCGGATGCCAGTTCCCGCAGATCGCTGCCGATCGCGTCGACCAGCGACTGGCACGCCTCGGGCGTGGCCGACCGCCCCTGCGTCCGGAACTCCCCGCGCACGAACGCCAGCCGGTCCGCCGGCTTCGTCATCTTCGGGCACGCCACCTCGCGTGCCAGCCCGGACTTGCGGGCCGCGTCCAGCAGTCCCTTGCCCTTGGCGCCGCCCGCGTGCAGCAGCACGAGGGTGATCTCCTCGACGGGCGAGCCGAAGTACGCCTTGAACTCCTTGACCGTGTCGGCGGAAAGATCCTGTGCGTCGCGTACGACGACGACCTTGCGCTCGGCGAAGAGCGACGGACTGGTCAGCTCGGCGAGCGTGCCGGGCGGAAGCCGGTCCGGGGTGAGGTCACGTACGTCCGTGTCGGCGTCGGCGGCCCTGGCGGCGGCCACCACCTCCCGTACGGCACGGTCGAGCAGGAGGTCCTCCTGGCCCACGGCAAGGGTGACGGGGGCGAGAGGGTCGTCTGTTGCGGTCTTCCTGGCCATCGCTCACAGCATCGCACGCGCCACTGACAACGCCCTCCGCGAGGTGGGCTACGGCTCCTCCCGCCAGCCCTCCCACTCGCCCGCGAACGCGTCCAGCTCCGCCGGGTCGAGCCGGTCCGCCTCGTCGCGCAGCACCAGCAGCCACTGCGCGTCCTCGGCGTCGTCCTCGCCGGCCAGCGCGTCCCGGACGAGCTGCGGCTCCTCGTCCAGCCGGAACCGCTCCCCCAGCGCCTCGGCAGCCTCCTCCGCGGCGTCGCGGTCGGGCAGCACCAGCACGTGTCTCACATCGCTCACGCCGCCATTGTCCGCGACCGCCGCCGCGCCGGGGCACGGCCCTCCCCGGCCGGGGCCCCGCTCAGCCCTGCTGCACGATCTGTATGTCCAGCTCGACCTGGATGCTGGGCCCGACCACCGCGATGCCCCGCGCCAGCATCGTCTGCCAGCTCACCGTGAAGTCGTCTCGGTGCAGCTCGGTGGTGGCCCGGCAGGCCGCCCGCACTTCGCCCTCCATGCCGTTGCCGAGCCCGAGGTACTCGACGTCGAGCGTCACCGTCCGCGTCACGCCGTGCAGCGACAGCGCCCCCGGCACCGCCCACCGCGCCCCGCCCCGGTGGACGAACCGGTCGCTGTAGAACTCCAGCGTCGGGAACCGCTCCACGTCCAGGAAGTCCGCGGACCGCAGATGGTCGTCGCGCATCTTGACGTTGGTGTCGATGGACCCGGCGTCGATCACCACGTGCAGCGCGGACTGCTCCGCCGGGTCGGCGATGCGGACGGCACCGGCGAAGGAGTTGAACCGCCCGTGGATCCGGGCCAGTCCGATGTGACGCGCGGTGAACCCGATGGAGGAGTGCGCCGGTTCGACCGCCCAGTCACCCGTCGCCGGCAGCTCCGGCGGCCGGGACACCTGGAGGATGACGTCGCCCAGCGAGGCCAGCGTGTCCGCCGCGACGACGGCGTTCCCCCGGAAGGGCGCGTACCCCTCGGCGGACACGGCCAGCCGGTACTCCCCGGCCGGCACCGTCGCCAGGATCTGCCCGTAGGGGTCCGTGCCCCCGCTCACCACCACGCGCCCCATGGCGTCGGTGACCGTGAACTCCGCCTGCGGCACCGGCTGGTCGACGGGATCGAGCACACGGCAACTGACCACCCCGGCATCCGGCGGCGTCCGCACGGAGGCGAGCGGGCCGCTCCGCTGTCCCCGGTTCGATCGGTTGCCCAGCCAGCGGACCCTCATCGACAACACACCTCTGCACGACGTGACTACATCTGTTACCGAAGATACATTCGATCACTGTTGCGGCTTTCGAGGCAACTCGGCGCCACATCGCGGGAATCCGGCAGATACGCCGGGTTCTGCGCACAGGAAACCCACATCACCCCTTTTCATCCCGCTCGCGGGGGCGCCGTGACACGGCCGGCGCCCGTTTCCGGTGCTGCGGCAGCGGCGCGGGAGCGCCCGGCCCGGCCCCGTGACCTCAGTCACGCGCCACCGCCAGCCGGTCGCCCTCACCGGTGACCGCGACCGCGCCGTCCTCGTCCGTGCGCAGTACCGTCGCGCCCTCCGCCCGCAGCGCCGCGACCGTGCTCGGGGCCGGGTGGCCGTAGGGGTTGTCCCGGCCGCAGGAGATGAGGGCGAGGCGTGGGGCCACCCTGCGTATCAGGTCCGCGTTCTGGTGGGCGCTGCCGTGGTGCGCCACCTTCAGGACGTCCACTCCGTTCAGCTCCTGGGCGGCGGGGGAGGTCAACAGGGCCTGCTGGGCCGGGGGTTCGAGATCGCCGAGGAGCAGCAGACGCAGTCCGGCCGACTTCACCAGCAGGGTGACGCTGGCGTCGTTGGGTCCGTCCGGCTCCGGCGCGGGATCCGGAGGTGGCCAGAGCACCTGCCAGGTGAGCGCCCCGGCCCGCCGCTGTTCCCCCGCCACCGCGCGGGTCAGCGGAATGTGCCGGGCGGCCGCCACGGCCCGTACCCACAGCGCCTGCTCGGCGGGCTCGGCGAACCCGGTCGTCTCGATCGCCCCCACCGCACGGCCCCGCAGCACACCGGGGAGACCGGCCACGTGGTCGGCGTGGAAGTGGGTGAGCACCAGCAGCGGAACGCGGGTGATGCCGAGCGCGCTCAGGCACCGGTCCACCAGCACCGGGTCGGGGCCGGCGTCCACGACGATGCCGGTGCCCTCACCTGCCGCCAGGACCGTCGCGTCGCCCTGGCCCACGTCGCACATCGCGTACCGCCACCCCGGCGGCGGCCACCCCGTGATCACCCTGGTCAGCGGTGACGGCCGGACCACCACCAGGGCGAGGAACAGCGCGGTCGCGGCCGCGAGCCAGGGCCGCCGCAGGATCCGCCGCCCGACGGCCACGACACCCGCCGTGACCACCGCCAGCAGCAGCGCCCCGGTCCAGCTGCCCGGCCAGTCCACCCCCGCGCCCGGCAGTGACGCCCCGGTGCGGGCGATGTCCGCGATCCAGCCGACGGGCCACCCCGCGCACCACGCGAGCCCCTTGGCGAGGGGCATCGCCACCGGCGCCGTCGCCAGGGCCGCGAAGCCCAGTACGGTGGCCGGGGCGACCGCGAACTCCGCGAGCAGATTGCACGGCACCGCCACCAGGCTCACCCGGGCGGACAGCACCGCGACCACCGGGGCGCACAGTGCCTGCGCGGCTGCCGCCGCCGCCAGCGCCTCGGCCGGGCGCGGCGGAACCCCTCGTCGCCGCAGCGCGGCACTCCACCGGGGGGCCACGGTCAGCAGCGCGCCGGTCGCGAGCACGGAGAGCAGGAAGCCGTAGCCGCGGGCCAGCCACGGGTCGTACAGCACCAGCAGCAGCACCACCGCGGCCAGTGCCGGGAGCAGCGATCTGCGGCGCCCGGTGGCGAGGGCGAGCAGGGCGACCGCGCCGCAGGCCGCCGCCCGCAGCACACTCGCGTCCGGCCGGCACACCACGACGAAGCCCAGCGTGAGCACCCCGCCGAGCAGCGCGGTCCCGCGCAGCGGGATGCCGAGCCGGGGGGCGAGCCCGCGCCGCTCCGCGCGCTGGGCGAGCCCCGGCGGGCCGAGGAACAGGGCGAGCAGCAGCGTGAAGTTGCCTCCGCTGACCGCCAGCAGATGCGTGAGGTCGGTCGCCTTGAACGCGTCGTCCAGTTCCGGGGTGACCCGTGCGGTGTCCCCGACGACCAGTCCCGGCAACAACGCCCGCGCGTCCGGGTCGAGGGCGGCGGTCGCCTCCCGGAGCCCGGCCCGCAGCCGTCCCGCCCAGCGCTGCGGTGCCGAGGGCGCCCCCACCGTTTCGGGCGGCCCCTTCCCCCGTACCCGCAGCACGGCCGCCACCCGGTCCCCGCCGGACAGCGCCGGCGCGAGCCGTGCGACCACCCTCAGCCGGGTCGACGGCAGCAACTCCAGCCAGGGCGACCGCCGGTCACCGCCCGCGCCGGGTCCTGGCTCGGGCGTCCCGGCCCGAGCCGCGCCGGCCGCCGCCTCCCTCGCCGCTGTGCCGGTTCCGGCCGTCCCGGCCCCGGTCGCGCCGGCTCCCGCCTCCGCCGTACCGCTTCCTCGCCCGGCCGACCCGGTCCCCTCGGCCGTGATCCGGTGGCCGCGGGCGTCGACCAGGAGCAGTACCGGGGTACGGACCGCCGCCGTCGTGCCGTCCGGTCTCGTCAGCCGCCGTACGTCCGCGTGCAGCAGCACCGCGGTCGGTGCCGCGTGGTCGCCGACGACCTTCGGGCGGACGAGCCGTGGGTCGGAGGTCAGTTCGACCTCCACGGTCACCGTGGCGTAGTGCCGGGCGAGGCCGGGAACCGGGCCGCGCCGCAGGTCCGCGCCGTGCAGCCCGGCGGAGGCGGCGGCCGCGGCGACGCACAGCAGTACCGCGGCGACGGGCACCACGGGCCAGGCGGCCCGCCGCGACAGCAGCAACCCGGCGGCGACCAGCACGCAGCCGACGGCCACGCCGGTGACCCACCCCGGCGGCGCGGTCAGCGCCCAGGCCGCCGCCGCCCACGCGCCCAGCGCCGGCGGCACCAGCCGCAGGTCCGCCGGGCCCCGCTGCCGGGGAGACGCCTCTCCCAGCCGCCCGCCTCCCGAAGCCTCCCCGCGCCGACCACCCGTCGGAGCCTCCCCCCGCCGACCACCCGCCGGGACCCCTCCGAGCCGGCCTCCCGCCCGGGCCTCCCCGGCCCGCCCGGTGCCGGTCCGCCCGGTGCCGGTCCGCCCGGTGCCGGTCCGCCCGGCGCGGAGGCCGCGTGCGGCTCCCGTCCGGCCGGGCCGCGTCCGGTCCGCCGGGCTGCTGCCGCCCGGGGGCCGGGGGCGAGAGCCGCGCACCGGCACCGGTCCCCGCGCCGCCGTCCGTGGTGTGCTCATGGCCGCACCAGTTCCCGCAGGTCCGCGAACCGCCGGTCCCCGATGCCGGTCACCTCGCGCAGTTGGTCGACCGATGTGAAACCGCCGTGCTGCGTGCGGTAGTCGATGATGTGCTGGGCGAGGACCGGGCCCACGCCCGGCAGCGTGTCCAACTGGTCGGCGGTGGCCGCGTTCAGGGACACGGGGCTCGCCGGTCCCGCGCCGCCCGGTGCCGCTCCGGCGCCTTGGGAGCCCGGCGCGGGCGCGGCACCGGGCGCCGGGGCGGGTGCCGGCCCGCCGACCACGACCTGTTCGCCGTCCACCAGGACCCGGGCGCGGTTCAGGGTGCCGAGGTCCGTGCCGGAACGCACTCCACCGGCCGCGCGCAGAGCGTCCGCGACCCGGGAACCCGCGGGCAGCCGCTGGACGCCCGGGTGCCGCACCTTGCCGCTGACGTCCACGACGACCGTCGCACCGGGGCTGCTCCCCGCCGCCGTCGTCGCGAACGCTCCCGGAGCCGTGGCATCGCGGGCACGTGGCGAGGGCCCCGCGCTCGCTCCCGTGCCGTCGCCGCCGTGCCCGCCGTACGGGACCGCCGCCCGTACCGGCCGCGGTGCCGTGACCTCCTCGGTGCGGCCGGACCAGAAGTGTCCGCCTGCGAGGACCGCGGCCACCACGAGCAGGACGGCGAGCGCCGCCAGGCTCCCGCGTTCCAGTCCGCACCGGGTCCGCAGCCACAGCGGCGTCCGCTCGCGCACCGCGAGCCCCACCCGCTCCCGCCATGTCGGCCGGGGTGCTGCGTCCGTTCCGGGTACGTCATCCGTATCGGGCACCTCGGCCGCGGCCGTGCCCGTGCTCCTTCCCCGCTCACGGCCCACCGGCGGCTCCGCCGCCCCGGGCGGTCCGTTCCCCGCCTCGTCCCGCTCCGGTTCCGGTCCCGCCTCCGCCTGCGTGAAGAACGGGTGCGTCCCCGGCGGCGGCAGCCGGTCCTCGGTCGGCGGCGCCGGCACGGGTGGACGACGGTCCGCCACGGCTCCCTCCGTGAAGAGGGCCTCCGCGCGCACCCGCAGTGCCTCGGCCACCGGGACATCCCGCTGTCGTTCGCGCGGACGCCGGCCGGAACCACGCCATACGGAGTCACGCGCGCCGGAACCACGCCATGCGGAACCCTGCCGCCCGGTAGCGCGCCGCGCGGCACGATGCCGGGCGCGGCCGTCGGAGCCCGGGGCACGCCCCGGACCACTGGTGAGAGTCGCCGTACGTGAAGGTGATCGAAGTGCCATGCGGGCAGGATCGGACAGACCGCGCCAGTCGCGATGATCTTGGTCAAATCCCGTGGATTACTCGCCGGTTGTGGATATCTCCGTCACCCGCGAGGGTGACCGGCATCAACCCGACGCCGACCGTCGCACACCACCACCGCCCGACGTCAACGGTGCGACACGACCGCACCCAGCAACCCCGGTCCCGTATGCGCCCCGATCACCGCGCCGACCTCGCTCACATGCAGCTCCGCAAGACCAGGGACCCGCGTCCGCAGCCGCTCGGCGAGCGCCGCCGCCCGCTCGGGCGCGGCGAGATGGTGCACCGCGATGTCGACCTGCGCGCCGGCGGCCCGCTCGGCCACGATCTCCTCAAGGCGGGCGATCGCCCGGGAGGCCGTGCGGACCTTCTCGAGCAGGTCGATACGGCCGTCGTCCAGCTGGAGCAGCGGTTTGACGGCGAGGGCGGAGCCGAACAGCGCCTGGGCGGCGCCGATCCGGCCGCCGCGCCGCAGATAGTCGAGGGTGTCGACGTAGAAGAACGCGGAGGTCCCGGCGGCCCGCTTCTCCGCGGCCGTGACCGCCTCGTCGACCGTGCCGCCCGCCTCCGCAGTCTCGGCCGCGGCGAGGGCGCAGAAGCCGAGCGCCATGGCGACCATGCCGGTGTCCACGACGCGCACCGGCACGGGCGCCTCCCGCGCCGCCAGCACGGCGGCGTCGTACGTGCCGGAGAACTCGGAGGAGAGGTGGAGGGAGACGATGCCGGTGGCTCCCGTCCCGGCGACCTCGCGATAGGTCTCCGCGAACACCTGGGGGCTGGGCCGCGAGGTGGTGACGGACCGTCGCTTCTGGAGTGCCTCGGCCAGGGAGCGGGCCGAGATCTCGGTCCCCTCTTCGAGCGCCCGGTCGCCCAGCACCACGGTCAGCGGCACCGAGGTGATGCCGTGGCGCTCCATCGTCCACGGCGGCAGGTAGGCCGTTGAATCGGTGACGATCGCGACATGGCGGGACATGAGCTGGAGGTTACCTGCCGTGGCGAACCGGAGGCAGCCCGACCCCTTCCGCCCGCGGTGACACCGACGGGATCACGTCAGCGGCCGGGCGGCGGCCGGGGGCGCCGGTCATGTCGTCGTCTCGGGACGGGGCTTCTTCTCCCAGGGGTAGGCCATCCGCGGCCCGGACGGCGGCGCGACGGCGGGACGGACCGGCCGCTCCGCCTCCGACGCGGAGGCCTTCGACACGGGCGCGGACGCCTTCGACGCAGACGGCCCCGACGCCTTCGACGCCGGATCCTCGGCGGACGCCGCCGAGCCCGGCTCCGGCGCCGCCCCCGGCGTCGTGCCCGACCACGGCCCCGGCCCCGGCCCCGGTTCCTTCGTCCAGTGCCTGAGCGCCCCCGCCTCGATGTCTATCTGGCCGCTCAGCGTCGACAGGTCGTCCTCCGTGAAGCGGCGGGCGCGCTCGTGGGCCGCCCAGCGCAGGGAGTCGGCGGACTTCGTGATCCGCTCGGTGCGCTCGCGCAGCTCTGGCAGGCGCCGGGCGAGGCCACTGCGGTCGGGATCGCCCTCCAGGCGCCGGAGTTCGTCGTCGAGTTGCCGGCCGTGACCGCTGAGCCGCTCGAAGAGGCCGAGGGACTCCTTGAGCGACGCGTCCTCGACGGCCCCCGCCTCCAGCGCCTCCTGGGTGGCGCGCAGAGACGTGCGCAGCTTCAGCCTGAGCTGTGCCAGCTCGCCCGCCGGACCCGGCAGCGCGAACGTCCTGGCGCGCAGCGTGGTGTCCTCGACGGTGCGCCGGGCCTGGGTGAGCGTCCGGTCCACGCCGCGCTTCGCGGCGCCGACCGCCTTGACGGTGGCGTACGCGCCGAGGGCGACGAAGAGCACGAAGAGCAGTGCGACGACCGCGATGACCGTTTCCACGGCGCTCCTCCTCCACGCAAGGGTGCACGGCTGCTCCGCCGCTCTTCCACGGTAAACGCACCGGGCAGGCCCCGGGTTCCCGCGGAACCCCGAACCTGCCCGTAGGGGTTCACCCCCAGACGCAACGCCCATGCGTGCCGCCAGGGGCTCACCCCCGGACACACGCCCACGCATGCCGCCACGGGCTCACCCCCGGACGGCACAGCTACGCCGGAACGATGTTCACCAGCTTCGGCGCCCGCACGATCACCTTGCGGATGTCCGCCCCGCCCAGCGCCGCCACGACCTTCTCGTCGGCCAGCGCCACCTTCTCCAGCTCGTCGTCAGAGATGGACGGCGAGACCTCCAGGCGGGCCTTGACCTTGCCCTTGACCTGCACCACACACGTGACGGTCTCGTCGACGACGTACGCCGGGTCGGCCACGGGGAAGTCCTGGTGGACCACCGAGTCGGTGTGGCCCAGCCGGCGCCACAGTTCCTCGGCGATGTGCGGGGCCAGCGGCGCCACCATCAGCACCAGCGGCTCGGCCACCGCGCGCGGCACCGGCCCGCCCGTCTTCGTCAGGTGGTTGTTCAGCTCGGTGACCTTGGCGATGGCGGTGTTGAACCGCATGCCCTCCAGGTCCTGGCGCACGCCGTCGATCGCCTTGTGCAGCGCGCGCAGCGTCTCCTCGCCGGGCTCGGCGTCCGCGACGGTGACCTGGCCGGTCGCCTCGTCGACGACGTTGCGCCACAGCCGCTGCAACAGCCGGAACTGCCCGACGACCGCACGCGTGTCCCACGGCCGGGACACGTCCAGGGGGCCCATCGCCATCTCGTACAGGCGCAGGGTGTCGGCCCCGTACTCGGCGCAGATCTCGTCCGGGGTGACCGCGTTCTTCAGGGACTTGCCCATCTTGCCCAGCAGCCGGGAGACCTGCTCGCCCTGGTAGTAGTAGGCGCCGTCGCGCTCCTCCACCTCGGCGGCCGGCACCGCGATGCCCCGGCTGTCGCGGTAGACGTAGGCCTGGATCATGCCCTGGTTGAACAGCTTGTGGAACGGCTCGGCGGAGGAGATGTGCCCCAGGTCGTACAGGACCTTGGACCAGAAGCGGGCGTACAGCAGGTGCAGCACGGCGTGCTCGGCGCCGCCGACGTACAGGTCGACGCCGCCGTGCGGCATGCCCTCGCGCGGGCCCATCCAGTACTGCTCGATCTCGGGGTCGACCAGCTTCTCGCTGTTGTGCGGGTCCAGGTAGCGCAGCTCGTACCAGCAGGAACCGGCCCAGTTGGGCATGGTGTTGGTCTCGCGGCGGAACTTCCGGGGCCCGCGTCCGTCGCCCAGGTCCAGGGTGACGTCGACCCAGTCCTCGTTGCGCGACAGCGGGGTCTCGGGCTGGGTGTCGGCGTCGTCCGGGTCGAAGGTGCGGGGCGAGTAGTCCTCGACCTCGGGCAGTTCAAGGGGCAGCATCGACTCGGGCAGCGGGTGGGCGATGCCGTCCTCGTCGTAGACGATCGGGAAGGGCTCGCCCCAGTAGCGCTGGCGGCTGAACAGCCAGTCGCGCAGCCGGAAGTTGACGGTGCCCTCGCCGACGCCCTCGCGCGCCAGCCACTCGGTGATGCGGGCCTTGGCCTCGACGACGCCCAGGCCGTCCAGGGTGATGGAGTCGTTCGCGGAGTTGACGAGTGTCGCGTCGTACGAGGCGAAGGCGTCCTCCCACTCCGTGGTGTCGGTGCCGCGGCCGTCGGTGGGTTGCACGACGCAGCGGACCGGCAGCTCGAAGGCGCGTGCGAACGCGAAGTCACGGGTGTCGTGGGCGGGGACGGCCATGATCGCGCCGGTGCCATAGCCCATCAGGACGTAGTCGGCGATGAAGACGGGGACGCGCTCGCCGTTGACCGGGTTGGTGGCGTAGGCGCCGATGAAGACGCCGGTCTTGTCCTTGGCCTCGGCCTGACGCTCGACGTCGGACTTGGACGCGGCCTGCGCGCGGTAGGCGGCGACGGCCTCGGCGGGGGTGGCGTGACCGCCGGTCCACACCTCGTGGGTGCCCTCGGGCCAGGCGGCCGGGGTGAACTTCTCCACCAGCGGGTGCTCCGGCGCCAGCACCATGTAGGTGGCGCCGAACAGGGTGTCGGGGCGGGTGGTGAAGACGGTGATGCGCTCGCCGTCCAGGGGGAAGTCGACGCGGGCACCCTCGGAGCGGCCGATCCAGTTGCGCTGCTGGAGCTTGATGGCCTCGGGCCAGTCCAGCTCGTCCAGGTCGTCCAGCAGCCGGTCGGCGTAGGCCGTGATCCGCATGTTCCACTGGCGCAGCTTGGACTTGAAGACCGGGAAGTTGCCGCGCTCGGAGCGGCCGTCGGCGGTGACCTCCTCGTTGGCCAGCACGGTACCCAGCCCCGGACACCAGTTCACGGGCGCGTCGGAGGCGTAGGCCAGGCGGTACTCCCCCAGGACGTCGGCGCGCTCGGCCTCGCTCAGCGCGCTCCACGCGCGCGTGGTGCCCGGTACGGGCCGCTCACCGGACTCGAACTGTTCGACCAGCTCGGAGATCGGGCGGGCCCGGCGCGCCTGCTCGTCGTAGTAGGAGTTGAAGATCCGCAGGAAGATCCACTGGGTCCACTTGTAGTAGTCCGGGTCGATCGTCGCGAAGGACCGGCGCTTGTCGTGGCCCAGGCCCAGCCGGCGCAGCTGGGAGGTCATGTTCTCGATGTTGGCCTCGGTGGAGACCCGGGGGTGGGTGCCGGTCTGCACGGCGTACTGCTCGGCGGGCAGGCCGAAGGCGTCGAAGCCCAGGGTGTGCAGGACGTTGTGGCCGGTCATCCGCTGGAAGCGGGCGTAGACGTCGGTGGCGATGTAGCCCAGCGGGTGGCCCACGTGGAGGCCGGCGCCGGAGGGGTACGGGAACATGTCCATGATGAACTTCTTGGGCCGGGCGGCCAGGGCCGGGTCACCGGCCAGGTCGCCCTTGGGGTTGGGCGCCTCGTACGTGCCCTCGGCGGCCCAGAAGTCCTGCCAGCGTGCCTCGATGTCGGCCGCCATGGCGGCCGTGTAGCGGTGCGGCGCTGCCTCCGCCGGCAGGGCGGCGGCAGCGGGGTTCGTCTCGCTCATGATCCTCAAAGCTCCATCGATCGTCTGCGCCCACGGCTGCGGATTCCGGGAACGGACTCCCGGAAACGAAAAAACCCCTCGCACAGGAGGGGACGCCGCGCCGATTCCGACCGTCTCACTTGCCGGTCGGGACTGATCAGCGCGGCTCGCTAAGCAGAAGGCGTACGGCACGCATGGCGACAGGGTACCGCAGCGGCCGAGCGCCCCGCGACGGACTCCCGCCCGCCGGACACTCCCCCCGGCTCCCCGCCCGTGGCCCCGGCACCGGCACCGGCCGGGAAAACCTGAACAATATTCAATTGTTACTTCGCGTAATGCTCTCTAGTGGGACAACGCACACCCCTGGAGACCCTTGGATAACAAGGCAATAACTCAAACCTCGTACCGCTCGGTTTGGAGCCGCCTTAGAGTGCACCGGCGGGACCGCTTTACCGAACCGCTCGGAGTCGCCCCCATGAATCCTCGTCGTAGTGCCAGCTCGCTGCCCAGGCCAGGCCGTTCGGCCTACGGGCCGGCGAGCGCCGTCGTCCTGCTGCTGATACCCGTCGTCGTGCTGGCCGGCGGGAACGCGGTACGGGACTTCCTCAACTTCGGCGCCGGCGTGCTGTCGCTGGTCGCCCTCTCCTGCTCGGTGATCTGGGGCCTGATCGCGACCGACCGCATCTTCCTCAACACGCGCCAGCGCATCGTGGCGCAGGCCGTGCACCGCACGACGGCCATCTCCTCGGTGGCCTTCCTGCTGCTGCACGTGACGGTCAAACTGGCGCTCGACCACACGCGGTTCATCGCCGCGGTGATCCCCTTCAGCCTCGGCTTCACCGGCATCGCCGGGCTCGTCGGCCTCGGCTCGGCGGCCGGACTGCTCATGATCTTCACCGCCGTCACCGGCGCCCTGCGCAGCGTCTTCGCGTCCCCCGCGCCGGTCGCCGCCCGCTGGCGGGCGATGCACATGCTGGCCTACCCCGCCTGGTGCTGCGCCCTGGTCCACGGCCTGTACGCGGGCCGCGCGGTGAAGTCTCCCCTCTTCACCGTCCTGTACGAGCTGTGCCTGCTCGGCGTCATGGCCGCGCTCGCCCTGCGCAGCGCCCCGCGCCCCTTCAAGCGCAAGGTCGCCGACCGGATCGTCGCCCTCATCGGCACCGACAACCGGATCGGCCGCGAGGGCCTGGAGGCCAGCCGCGCCCGCAACGCCGAGACGGCCGCCACGGCGGGCTTCGCGTCCCGCTCCGGCCGCCGCTCCCCCGGCGCGGCCGGCCCGGCGGGCGCCGGCGCCACCGGGCCCGCGCCGCGCTACGACACCTCCGGCTTCCGCGCCATGAGCCCGGAGCCCGGGAGCGGCTTCGCGGCCGCCTACCGGACCGTCTCGAACACCCCCCGGGCACAGGGCACCTTCACGGACGCCACCCAGCGCATGGACGTGCAGGGCACCGGCCCGCTGCCGCGCATGGACGGCGGCGCCCCGGCGGGCCCGCGCTGGCCCGCCCCGTCCCCGCCGCCGGTGGGCGAGGCCCCGCCCTCCGCGTACGACCCGATGACCGACACCTTCGCGGGCGGGATGACGTACCAGAGCGGCTACGAGAACTCCTCCGGGACTTTCTCGGCCGCGGGTGAGTCGAACACCCCCTTCGGTACGTACAACCCCGATGACACGTACAACAGCGGTCCCGCCAGCGACACCCTGCCCGGTGCCTTCGACGCCCCGGGCTCCGGAGAACCATGGAACACGCCTTCCGGAGGCTTTAAGTGAACGAGGCCCTGCCCGACGTCCCCGAGGTCCGCGTCGTCGGACTTCCCCAGCTCACGTCGGGCTTCGACCTTGTGGAACGGCTCGATCTGCCCATGCATCTGAAGGTGCACGGGCCGCTCGAACCGATGGGCGGCGAGCAGCTCGCACAGCTCGCCGAACAGATATCCCTCAAGGGAAGGGGCGGCGCAGGCTTCCCCTTCCACAAGAAGCTGCGGTCGGTCGCCGAACAGGCGATCCGCCGCGGCACCCGGCCGGTGGTCGTGGTCAACGGAAGCGAGGACGAACCCGCCTGCCGCAAGGACACGGTGCTGATCAACCGGGCACCGCACCTCATCCTGGACGGCGCCCTGCTGGTCGCCGAGGCCCTGGGCGCGCGCACCCTGGTGGTGGGCGTGACCCGGGAGTCCACCGAGCGCTCGATGGAGCAGGCGCTCTCCGAGCGCGGACTCGGCGACCGGCGCGGCGCGGCCATCCGCGCGCGCGTGCAGCGCAACCCGGTACGGATGGTGACGGGCGCCGCCGCCTCGCTGATCCGTTCGATCGACGGCGGCCCGGCCATCCCGCCGGGCCGCAAGATCAGCGCCTCGCAGAGCGGGGTGGGCGGCGCGCCCACACTGCTCTCCAACGCGGAGACGTTCGCCCAGCTGGCGATCGCCGCCCGCATCGGCCCGGACCGCTACCGCAACACCGGCCTCTACGACGAGCCGGGCACCGTGATGCTCACGGTCTCCGGCGCCGTCGCCCGCCCCATGGTGATCGAGGTCCCCACCGGCGTGCCCCTGCGGTACGTCCTGCAACTGGCCGGCGCCCCGCCGGTACCGCAGGGCGTGCTGACGGGCGGTTACCACGGCAAGTGGATCGACGCGGCCACGGTCGACGAGGCGATCGTCTCGCGCAACTCCCTGGACGCCGTCGGGGGTTCGCTGGGCGCGGGCGCCATCCTGCCGATCCGTCAGGAGACCTGCCCGCTGGGCGAGTCGCTGCAAGTGGCGAAGTGGCTGGCGGAGGAGAGCGCGGGCCAGTGCGGCCCCTGCTACCTCGGCCTACCGGCCGCCGCGCGCGGCATGGAGGACATCCTCAACGGCGGCGGTCCCGCCGCCCTGGAGGCCCTCAAGCAGGTCGCCAAGGCCGTGAAGCGACGCGGCGCCTGCTCGCACCCGGACGGCTCGGCGATGTTCCTGGAGTCGACCATCAAGGCGTTCACGGACGACCTGGCCGCCCATGTCCTGGGCAACGGCTGCGGACGGCCCGTGGAGGGCGTACTGCCCCTCTTCGAGGACGGCAGGGCGCCGACCGGCATCCCGGGCGGCGGCCAGGCCGCACCCGAGGCGGGCGACAGCCGGCAGAAGATCTACGTCGACTGGACGCTGTGCCGGGGCCACGGACTGTGCGCGGACATCCTCCCCGAGGTGTTCGAACTCGGCGCCGACGGCTTCCCGACCGTCGCTCAGGCCCCCGTGCCCCGGTACGCCGAGGCGAAGGCGCTGCGGGCGGTACGGCGGTGCCCGGCGCTGGCGCTGCGCATCGAGGAGGACACCCGCTCCTCGGCGCCGTCCCGCAATCTGCCCGTCCTCTCCCAGGGCCGCGGTGGAGGCCGGGGCCGGCGGGCGCTGGGCAGCGGCCGCTGAGGTCTTGAGGGGGCGGTCTCCGGCGGCAGCGCGGCCGGGAACCGCTCCCGTCCTCTTTCACCCATGCGAAAGGCGGGCCATCCGTTCCGGATGACCCGCCTCATCTTCTGTGTGTGGAGCTAAGGAGAATTGAACTCCTGACCTCCTGCATGCCATGCAGGCGCTCTACCAACTGAGCTATAGCCCCGTACGGTCACGCGGTGAAACCGCGTTTCCGAGCGGTCCGCCCGGTCTCCCCGGCGGCGACGCCAACATTACACGGTCCGGGGGGTCGACCACCAAATCGATTCCGGTGCCCGCGGGCGGCCGGAACGAGGGCCCGGGCGGCGGGCGCGGCCCCGCGGGCTCAGGCCGTCGCGAACGAGTAGAACCGCTTGAGCGTGCAGTGCTCGTCGAGCAGCCGGCCGTAGATCGGCTCACCCTCGAGTTCGCGGTACGTCTCGATGGGGTCGCCTTTTATGATCAGCGCCCGCGCGCACTCCTCGCACCAGTACTGGTAGTCCTGGTTCACCGGCTCCATGTCGCGGACGATCGGCGTGCCGCTGCCGCACCAGTCGCACTTACGCCTGTGTGCACCCATCGATCAGCTCCAGCTGTGGCCGCAGGCCGTGCACACGTAGGAAACGCCGCCGTTGTCGCCGAGGACCTGGGCGACGTGGGACGAACCGCAGGAAGGGCAGTCCAGGGAGGTGGCCTTCTTTCTCGGCACCGCCACTGCGAGGAGGCCCCGGACCTCCCCGCGGATGCTCGCAGGCATCGCCACTCCCTCCCGTCGGGCCGCGCTCCCTTCCGGCCGTTTGATTCTGCCACGGCCGGGCCAATACGGTCAGCGACGCCTTCGTACCAGTCCGGACACGGCACCCCGGACACCCGCCGCGACCGGCGCGTACGTCCGGATGAGGAGCGCGTCCGCAGAGATATACGCCCGCAGAACCCGAAGTGACTCAAGCCGGTCCGCACGAGTGTGCGGAGAGTGCTCTACCCCGCTCCGCTGCCCTTGATTCCGGGGAGCGGTTCCCCGAGGACTGCCCCGGAGGCCGGTCCGCGCGCCGCCCGGTGCGCCTACCGTGAGAGCTTTCCTCCGTCATCGGAAAGGTCCGCGTATGCGCGCCAACGAGTCGCCGGCCGAGCACACGTCCGAGGCTGCCCGAGCCCTGCCCCCCGGCATCACCGCACGGAAGCGGGACACGGGACGGGCCGCCGACACGGCCGGGCACGGCGATCCCGCGTCACCGCACACGATCCGCGCCCTCCAGCGCAGCGCGGGCAATGCCGCCGTGACGCGGATCGTGCAGCGGCGACGGGAGGAGGAGCGGCACACGCACGGCGCCGGGTGCGGGCACGAGCAGCCCGCGCCGGTCCAGCGGCGCTCCATCGTGGACAAGGTGCTGAGTTCTCCCGGGAGGCCGCTGCCCGAACCCGTGCGGGAGGACATGGAGAGCCGCCTCGGCGCGGACTTCTCCGATGTGGTGCTGCACACGGACAGCCTCGCCAAGGAGTCGACCGTGGAGTTGGATGCGACCGCCTGGACCTCGGGCAACCACATCGCCATGAATACGCCACGCATCGACCCGCATACTCTTGCGCACGAACTCGGGCATGTGAAGCAGCAGCGCCAGGGGCCGGTGGCGGGCACGGACATGGGTGACGGGACGAAGGTGTCCGATCCCTCGGACGCCTTCGAGCGGGAGGCCGAGGCCAACGCGCGCCGCGTCATGTCAGGACCGGCGCCCAGCAGCTGGCAGGACGGTCAGGAGTAGGGGGAGGAGACCGGGGCGGACTGATGAGGTCCGCCCCGCTCGGGACACACATGAAGCGGGGGGCCCGGGCGATGCCCGTGCCCCCCGCTTCACGAGAGTGTTGAAATATGTGGAGCTAAGGAGAATTGAACTCCTGACCTCCTGCATGCCATGCAGGCGCTCTACCAACTGAGCTATAGCCCCTTGTCGTTCTTCCCGCTCGGCGGGCGAACAAGAAGAACTTTAGCCTGCGACCAGCCGGAAAGTGAAATCCGGTGGTTCAGACGTCGTCGCCGAGGACCGGCTCCGGGAGGGTGCCCGCGTTGTGCTCCAGGAGGCGCCAGCCGCGGGTGCCCTCGCCGAGGACGGACCAGCAGCAGTTCGACAGGCCGCCGAAGCTCTCCCAGTGGGGCGACTCCAGGCCGAGCAGCCGCCCGATGGTGGTGCGGATGGTGCCGCCGTGGCTGACCACCACCAGCGTGCCGTCCTCGGGCAGCTTCTCGGCATGCCGCAGCACGACGGGGGCGGCCCGGTCGGCGACCTCCGTCTCCAGCTCGCCGCCACCGCGGCGGACCGGTTCGCCGCGCTTCCACGCGGCGTACTCCTCGCCGTGACGGGCGATGATCTCCTCGTGCGTCAGCCCCTGCCAGACGCCCGCGTAGGTCTCGCGCAGCCCCTCGTCGTACGCCACGTCCAGACCCGTGAGCGCGGCGAGCTCGCCGGCGGTGGCGGCGGCCCGCCTGAGGTCGGAGGCCACGATGGCGTCCGGGCGCAGGGAGGCGAGCAGCCGGGCGGCCCGGCGGGCCTGGCCGACGCCCACCTCGGTCAGTTCGACGTCAGTGGAGCCCTGGAAGCGCCGCTCCACGTTCCACCGGGTCTGGCCGTGCCGCCACAGGATGACGCGGCGTCCGCGGCCGGGCCGCCGGCCGGCGTCGCCGCCCGGGCCGCCGTCCGTGACGGGGTTCACCGCAACTCTCCGCCGAACTCCGCCGCCTCCTCGGCCGCGCGCAGCTTGGCGTGCTCCTCGGCCTTGCCGCGGGTGGCCCGGGCGTCCTCGGGGAGGTCGAGCTCGGGGCAGTCCTTCCACAGCCGTTCCAGGGCGTAGAAGACGCGCTCCTCGCTGTGCTGGACGTGCACCACGATGTCCACGTAGTCGAGCAGCACCCAGCGGGCCTCGCGGTCGCCCTCGCGGCGTACCGGCTTGGCGCCGAGTTCCTTGTTGAGCCGTTCCTCGATCTCGTCGACGATCGACTTGACCTGGCGGTCGTTGGGCGCGGACGCCAGCAGGAAGGCGTCCGTGATCGACAGGACGTCGCTGACGTCGTAGGCGATGATGTCGTGCGCGAGCTTGTCGGCGGCCGCCTGGGCGGCGGCGTTGATGAGTTCGAGAGAGCGGTCGGTAGCGGTCACTGCGCGGCTTTCCGTGTCGGCGGTCGGGGCGGTGCGGGGGCCCGGGGCCGCACCAGGCGGCGACCGCCCGCACGGGGTATCACTCCCCAAGGGTCTCACGGTCCGCCGGGGACCCTTGGCGATTAACGGACCGCCCCGGGGGGCCGGGGCGGTCCGGGGCTCATGTCGCCGGCCGGTAGTCCTGGCCCAGCACGACCGACACGTTGGCGCCAGAGGTGACCGTGCCCTTCGTCACGGCACCGGTCGGCAGTCCCAGGGTCTTGGCGACCTCGGCGGCGTTCTCCTTGTCGGCGGCGTCCTCGTAGGTGACGGCGGACGTGGCCCGGGCGGTGTCCGTGCCGGCGTCGAGGAAGGTGTAGCCGCCGTTGACGAGGGTCACGCGGGCCTTCTCGGTGTCGTCCTTGTCGCCGGTGGCGTTCTTGATGCCGACGCGTACGGCGTCCCCGGCCTCCGGGCTCTTCACCGTGCCGCCGAGCAGCTTCTTGACCACACCGTCGGCGGCCGAGTCGTCGACGCTCCCGTCGGCCCGCACCGGCACCATGTCGGTGGTGTAGTCGCCCTCCTTGGCGTGCGCGGCGAGCTTGGCGAGGAAGGCGCCGAGGTCCTTGTCGGTCAGGGAGGGGTCGAGGATCTGGGCGAGGGTCTGCACGGTGGTCGTGGCGGCGCCCGCGTCGGAGGACAGCTTGCGCAGCACGCCCTGCATGACCTGCCCGAACCGCTTCAGCTGGACGTCCTGGGACTCCCCGGAGGCGCGGTAGGTGGCGTAGGCGACGGCCATCCTGCCGCTGAGGGTCTGGCTCTCGCCCTTGTGGACGAGGATCTCGGCGTCCTTCTTCTTGCTGCTGGGGTCGGGCACGTCGGCGTCGGTGTCGACCTCGATGGTGCCGACCAGCTCGACGAGGTTGTTCAGGTACGGGGTGTCCAGGCGCCAGGTGCCCTCGATGTCGGTGCCGAGGACGGTGTCGAGTTCGTCGCGGGTGCCGGTGGAGCCGTCGTCGTCGACCGACTTGGCGAGGGTGGTGGTGGACCCGTCGTCGGAGGTCAGGGTGAGGGAGTTGGGCAGGAGCACGGTGGCGCCCTGCTTGGTGGTGGTGTTGTCGACGAGGAGCGCCGTGGAGGTGCCGCCGCCCCTGGTGTTGTGCAGGTGGACGACGATGACGTCCCGGCTCTGGGCGCCGGCCGCGGTCGTGGCGCCGGCGGTGCCGTCGTCGGAGGAGCCGCCGGTCAGCTTGCCCGCGTACCAGAGGTAGCCGACCCCGCCGACGGCGACGAGGGCGAGGACGACCACGAGGGCGACGACACGGCTGCGGGCGCGGCGCTTGGCCTCCTCGCGGCGCTCGGTGCGGTTCTCGGTGAACTTGAGCCAGTCGATGACGTCCTCGGAGTCGCCGTCGGGCTCCTCGACGAAGGCGAACTGCTCGGTGCGGTACTCGGGGGCGGCGTCGGGGTCGGTACCGGGGTCCGGCTCGGTCTTCCCCCGCGTCTCCTGGGTGACCGGGTCCGCCGGGCGGGCCTGCTGGGGGATGTGGGCGGTCCGGTCGGCACCCCGGCCGGCCGGCTGCCCGTAGGGGTCCTCGGGGGCGCCCGGGGCGCCGCCGGTGGTCCCGTACGGGTCGTAGGCCCCGCCGTACGAGGAGCCGCCCGCGCCGGTGTCGTACGGCGCGGCCTGCTGCTGGGGGGCGGCGGCGTACGGGTCGTAGCCGTAACCGGAGTAGTCCTGCCGGCCGGACTGGCCGGAGTAACCGGTCTGGTCCACGTGGCCCGACCGGCCCGACTGGTCGGCGTAGCCCTGGGATTGCTGCGGCGGGCGGCCGGCGTAGGGGTCGTAGCCCTCGGGTGCCCGGGGCGCGGGCACCTGCCGGTACACGGGCTGCCCGAAGTCGTCGTAGCCGACGAGCTCGTACTGGTCGCCGCCGCCCGCGTATCCGTCGTATCGGTCGTTCACCGGTGCCCCTCTCGGCTCACTCGCCGCGGTACAGCTGGCGTTTGTCGATGTAGCGCACCACGCCGTCCGGCACCAGGTACCAGACCGGCTCGCCGCTCGCGACCCGCGCGCGGCAGTCGGTGGAGGAGATGGCCAGCGCCGGGACCTCGATCAGCGAGACACCGCCCTCGGGCAGGCCCGGGTCGGTCAGGGTGTGGCCGGGGCGGGTGACGCCGATGAAGTGGGCGAGGGAGAACAGTTCCTCGGTGTACCGCCAGGTGAGGATCTGTCCCAGGGCGTCGGCACCGGTGATGAAGAACAGGTCGGTGTCGGGGTTGAGGGCGCGCAGGTCGCGCAGGGTGTCCGTGGTGTACGTGGGGCCGCCGCGGTCGATGTCGATGCGGCTGACCGAGAACTGCGGGTTCTCGGCGGTGGCGATGACCGTCATCAGATAGCGGTCCTCGGCCGGCGTGACGTGCCGGTCGGCCTTCTGCCAGGGCTGGCCGGTGGGGACGAACACCACCTCGTCCAGATGGAACTGCGCGGCGACCTCGCTGGCGGCGACGAGGTGTCCGTGGTGGATCGGGTCAAACGTTCCGCCCATGACGCCGAGACGGCGTTTGCCCGGATTCGACGGTGCGTTGCCGGGGCCGCGCCGGGCCACGGGGGCCGCGCCGCTCGCCGGACCGGTAGGCATGTCCTGCTCTCCCATGCGTGCAGACCCTACCGGCCCGTCCCACGAGCTCCGTCCGACGGGCGTCCCTCGAGCCATGTCATGGCCGGGACCACACTGCGCCCGGGGTTCAGCGGTCGCGGTTGAACCGGGTGGTGATCCACAGCAGCAGGAGCAGGATGAACAGGGCCGCGCCGCCCGTCACGGCGGGGTTGAGGCTCTCGTGGTTGCCACCGTGCTCCCCGCCCTCGGCGGCGAGAGTGACCAACTGGGCTGCGGTGCTGGGAAGGCTCATCTTCGGCAGACCTATCCGGTGTGGGCGGAATAAAGACGTCGCCTCATCGTATGCGGGGGCCTGTGCGCGCCTCACGCCGACTCCACCGTTGGGGCGGGCGCGGGGTCCGAGGGGCCGCTCCGAACGCCTATTCGGGCAACCGTTCGGGGCTGGTACGCGTCAGTCGTCGTGTCGGCCGTAACCGCGCAGCACGAACCAGGCGGTGAAGGCGCAGCCGACGACCATGACGATCAGTACGACGCGGAGGAGGTATCCGGAGCCCTGCCGTGCGGCGGCGTCGGCCGCCCCGGTGAGCCAGGCGGCGGGGATGTGCTCCATGGATCGCTCCTTACGGGTGTGCTGCCCTGCCACGGTAACTCCGCCTAGGCTGGGTCCCGCTCCGGGGGCGCGGGGAGGGCGGGTGTTCTTGTACGGCTCCCACCGGATTCTCACCCCGGTTCACACCTTCGACGACGCCTCGATCCTTCCGATCCGCACGATTCTCCCGATTCTCCCGAGACTCACGACGACCACCGCACAGCAGGCAGCGACAGGGCAGCCATCGACGTATGGGGGACCACATGTCCGACGACAGCCGACCGAACGGATCCCACGGGCACGAGAAGGTGCCCAGCAGGCAGCGCAGGCGTTTCCCGGGGATCTCCTCGCGCGCGTACGAACATCCGGCGGACCGTTCGGCCCTGGTGGCCCTGCGCAAGCTCAGCGGCTTCGACACCGTCTTCAAGGCGCTCAGCGGCCTGCTGCCCGAGCGCAGCCTGCGGCTGCTGTTCCTGTCCGACTCGGTACGGGTCTCGGACGCGCAGTTCGCCCACCTCAACGACATGCTGCGGGACGCCTGTTACATCCTGGACCTGGAGAAGGTCCCGCCGATGTACGTCACCCAGAACCCGCAGCCCAACGCGATGTGCATCGGCATGGACGAGCCGATCATCGTGGTGACCACGGGGCTCGTCGAGCTGCTCGACGAGGAGGAGATGCGGGCGGTCGTCGGGCACGAGGTGGGGCACGCGCTGTCCGGTCACTCCGTGTACCGCACGATCCTGCTGTTCCTCACCAGCCTCGCGCTGCGGGTGGCCTGGATTCCGCTGGGCAATCTCGCGGTCATGGCGATCGTGACCGCGCTGCGCGAGTGGTTCCGCAAGTCGGAGCTGTCGGCGGACCGGGCGGGGCTGCTGGTCGGGCAGGATCTGCGGGCGTCGATGCGGGGGCTGATGAAGATAGCGGGCGGCAACCATCTGCACGAGATGAACGTGGACGCGTTCCTGGAGCAGGCGGAGGAGTACGAGGCGGGGGGTGACCTGCGGGACTCCGTGCTGAAGATCCTCAACGTGCTGCCGCGGTCGCATCCGTTCACCACGGTGCGGGCGGCGGAGCTGAAGAAGTGGGCGGAGTCGCGGGATTACCAGCGGCTGATGGACGGGCACTATCCGCGGCGGGCGGAGGACAAGGACGCGTCCGTGTCCGACTCCTTCCGGGAGTCGGCGGCGCACTACGCGAGCAATGTGAAGAGCTCGAAGGATCCGTTGATGAAGCTGGTCAGCGATCTCGCGGGCGGGGCCGGGGGGATCGGCGGGCGCGTGCGGCGTGGGTTCGACGGGTTCACGTCGACTCCGTCGAAGGACGCGCCGCCGAAGGACGCGGCCGGGGATGCGCCGGGGCGCGATGACGAAGAGGGCGAGGGGTAGCGGGGGCGGGTGGGGAGTGCGGGTGGGTGCGGGCTTCTCGCGCCCCCGCGGCGGAGCCGCGCGGAGGACACAGCGCCGCGCAGAGGAACAGCTCCGCGCAGAGGACACAGCTCCGCGCCCCGTGAGGGGCGCCTACGGTGCCGTCGTGGACAGCGTGCCGCAGAGGGCCGTGGCCGTGCCGGTGGCGTAGGGGTTGGTGCCGGCGGGGGTGCCGGGTTTGGGGGTCTGGCCGGCCAGGAGGGGGAGGAAGTGGTCGGCCGGGTCCTCGGCGCAGGAGAGAGGCCCGGCCTGGACGTAGGAGGCGGTCAGTTCCGTCTGGTGCAGCCGCAGGTCGCCCCGGTCGAAGTGGAACGTCAGTTCGCGCCGCACGGTGAACAGCGAGGCCTTGGCGCCGGCGCCGGAGCCGGTCGGGCGCAGGGCGTACACCAGGGTGTGGTCGGCGACGACCTCCAGCACGTCGGAGGCGGCCTCGGTGGCCCGCAGGGTGCCCCGTACCCGGATGTCGCGGTCGGCCAGCTCGGCGCGGGAGGGGTCGAAGCGGATCAGCCAGCCGGTGGGGGCGTGCCGGCCGTCCGCGGCGGGGTGGTCGAAGCTCCGGTCGAACTGTTCGAACTGCTGCGGGTCGAGGAGCAGCCGTACGGACCGCACGGCGCCGCCGGTGAGGACGTCCGGGTCGAGCGCGGAGTCGACGAGGTAGTCCTTGGCGGTGGTCAGCGCGGAGAGGACCTGGCTCTCGGTGAAGTGCGCGGTGCGCCGTACGGCCGGCAGGGTGATCCCCTCCGCGCCGTGGCGGAACCGGGCGGCCGGGCTGCCGGCGAAGAGCGCCTCGGCGTCGGCGGAGCCGGGGACGGCGGAGCGCGGGGCCAGCGGGATCACCGTCGTCCGCAGCGGCTGGGCGGGCCGCGCGACGGGCTTCTGGTACGGGTGGCGGAAGCCCATGTAGATCGCGGTGCCGAAGGCGAGCGCGATCAGCAGGACGAGGAACAGCGCCTGCCGGGAGAGCCCGCGCCGCAGGACGGCGGGGCGGCGGCGCACGGCGGGGGCGTGGTCGGAGATCCGCTCCCGCGCGGAGAACTCCTGGAGGCGGGCAGCGCGGACGAACGATTCGTCGAAGACGACGGATCGGTACTCGTCCTCGCCACCGCCGGGGGCACCCTCGGGGGTCCCCTCGGGTGGGTTTCCTGGGCCGCCCATACTTTCAGGGTAGGTCTCGCGGAGCTCCGGTAAACGCCGTGCTACGAGACAAGTTCTGTCAGGTCCCGGCCAGTTGTGGGGACGGTCGCGCGCCCGGTCGGCTCAGGGTGCGGGCGGTACCGCGGAGACCGCGGGCGGGGAGAGCTCGGCGGACGTGCCGGCGTCCGCGTCGGCGCCCGTGCCCCGGCCCTGTTCCAGTCCCGTCGAGGCGGGCGGCGGGACCTGGTCCCGGCGGTCCGGGGAGGACGAGCCCCGGTAGACGGCGGCGAACGCCAGTGCGACCATGCCGACGCCCATCACGAGGGCGAGCATCCAGGCCACCGGGCGGTGCCAGCGGGCGTGCTTGCCGTACAGCCGTCCCCGGACGCCGTACCGGCCGCCGAGGAGGCCGCTGTCGTCGAGGTCGTCGAAGTCCGGGCCGTGGCCGGTGCCCCGGCCGTAGCCGTCCTCGTAGTCGTCGTAGTGATCGTCGTCGCCCAGGGCGCCCCTGGTGTGCGCCCGGCGGGCCTCGGCCTCCTGGGCCTCGGCGCGGGCCTGTGCGGCGGCGAGGAGGCGTTCCACGGCCGTCGGCTCGTGGACCACGGCGGCGCGTACGAAGGACTCGTCGAAGACCACGGAGGCGAACTCTTCGTCCGTCGCTCCGCGGTCGTGGTCGTCGTCGGGCTCCCAGCCGTCAGGGAACGGCGTGCCCCCCACGTCCTCCGGCACGGATCCAGAGTAGTCCCGGGGGGTCGATTTGGGCAGGGCGCACGACAATTCGTCAGCGTCGTACGTGGCCGTCGCCCGTGACGACGTACTTGGTGCTGGTCAGCTCCGGCAGGCCCATGGGGCCGCGGGCGTGCAGCTTCTGCGTGGAGATGCCGATCTCGGCGCCGAAGCCGAACTGGCCGCCGTCGGTGAACCGGGTGGAGGCGTTCACGGCGACCG
The DNA here is from genome assembly GCF_000725625.1 of Streptomyces sp. NRRL F-6676. Lineage (GTDB taxonomy): Bacteria > Actinomycetota > Actinomycetes > Streptomycetales > Streptomycetaceae > Streptomyces. The sequence goes on along the minus strand of NZ_JOHS01000010.1, from coordinate 341,083 downwards.
CGGCCGCGTCCACCAGCTGGGTGAACCGGCGGGCGGCCTGCTGGGAGTTGGTGACGATCGCCTCGGTGTGCTTGGAGCTCCACAGCCGGATGTGGGCCACGGCCTTGTCCAGCGAGTCGACGACGCCGGCGGCGATGTCGTAGGACAGGTACTCGGTGTCCCAGTCCTCCGCCGTGGCCTCGACGACGGTGGCCCGGGAGTCCTTGGCGTACGCCAGCACGCGCGTGTCGCCGTGGACCGTGACCCCGGCGTCGGCCAGCGCGTCCAGGGCGCGGGGCAGGAACTCGGGGGCGATGTCCTGGTGGACCAGGAGGGTCTCGGCGGCGTTGCAGACGCTGGGGCGCTGGGCCTTGGAGTTGACCAGGATCTCGACCGCCATGTCGAGGTCGGCGTCGGCGTCCACGTAGACGTGGCAGTTGCCGGTGCCGGTCTCGATCACCGGGACGGTGGACTCCTCCACGACCGTACGGATCAGGGAGGCGCCGCCGCGCGGGATCAGCACGTCGACCAGGCCGCGGGCGCGCATCAGCTCGCGCACGGCGTCGCGGCCCTCGCCGGGCACGAGCTGGACGGCGTCGGCGGGCAGCCCGGCCCCGCCGACCGCGTCGCGCAGCACACGCACGAGGGCGGTGTTCGACTCGTACGCCGAGGACGAGCCGCGCAGCAGCACCGCGTTGCCGGACTTCAGGCACAGGGCGGCGGCGTCGACCGTCACGTTCGGGCGGGCCTCGTAGATGATGCCGACGACGCCGAGCGGGACGCGGATCTGGCGCAGGTCGATGCCGTTGGGGAGGGTGGAGCCGCGGACGACCTCGCCGACCGGGTCGGGCAGCGCGACCACGTCCCGTACGTCGGAGGCGATGGCCCGCACCCGCTCCGGGGTGAGGGTGAGACGGTCGACGATGGCCTCGCTGGTGCCGGCCGCGCGGGCGCGCTCGACGTCCTTGGCGTTGGCGGTGACGATCTCGTTCGTCCGGACCTCCAGCGCGTCCGCCACGGCGAGCAGCGTGTCGTCCTTCACGGCGCGCGGCAGCGGGGCGATGTCGGCGGCCGCGGCCTGCGCCCGGTAGGCGGCGCGGGCGACCGGTGACATGGAGTCGTACGGCGAGAGCGTGGTCATGGGAAAAGCGTAGTGCGCCGGGCGGGCCCGGCCACCGGCCGGTCCACGCTCCGAGACGGGGCGAACCGGGAGAAAAGCATTGCCGGCGCCGGTCAGAAGGGGTGGACGCCCACCGGGGTCGCGGGGGCCGGGCCGTAGCCGGCGGCCACGCGCTGGTGGTAGGTCTCGCGGTCGATGACCTCCAGGCCGACGATCTCCCAGGGTGGCAGCCGGGCGGTGCGCCGGTGCTCGCCCCACAGGCGGAGGGCGACCGCGGCGGCGTCGTGCAGGTCGCGGGCCTCCTCCCAGTAGCGGATCTCGGCGTGGTCGCCGGCGTAGCGGCTGGTGAGCAGGAAGGGGTGGTCGTGCGCGAGCTGTTCGAGCCCCCGCCGGACGTCGTCGAGCGGCGCCTCCCCACCGGACACGCTGAGCGTGACATGCCACAACCGGTCGCCGGCCCCGGCGGTCCGCCCGGATCCCCCGTCGACGCCGGGCTCGACCACCGCGCCGGACTCCTCGTACACCCCTCCGACGGCCCCCCGCCCCTCCCCCGCCCCGCGCAGCGCCCGCACCCCACGCAGCGCCTGCGGCCCGCGCGCACCGGCCCCGAACCGCGACTCCCGATCGCCGGACCCAAGCCGCGACTCCCGGTCGCCGGACCCGAACCGCGACTCCCGGTCGCCGGAGACGGCCCCGGGTTCACGATCGCCGGACACGGCTTCCCCCACACCCCGGACGCCGGAACCGGCCCGCGGCTCCGGCACGCGGCCCGTCTCCCGGGGCTCGCGCCCACCTGCCGCGCCCCGGCCACCGGGGAGCCCCGACGCGCCAGGGGCCTCACGCACCGGAGGCCTCCCGAGAGCCGCGAGGACCGGCCACGTCACGCGCCTCGCGGACACCGGCCAGATCCCGGGGCCCACGGGCGCCGGACGCGGGCCCGGGCTCACGATCACCGGGACCGACTTCGCCGACACCCCGGACGCCGGAACCGGCCCGCGGCTCGGGCACGCGGCCCGTCTCCCGGGGCTCGCGCCCACCTGCCGCGCCCCGGCCACCGGAGGCCTCCCGAGAGCCGCGAGGACCGGCCACGTCACGCGCCTCGCGGACACCGGCCAGATCCCGGGGCCCACGGGCGCCGGACGCGGGCCCGGACCCCCGGGCGCCGGATCCTGGCCGCGTATCGCGGTCGCCGGACGCGAACCGGGGCTCGCGGGTGTCGGACCCGGGCCGCAGGTCGGCGCGGGTGTCGGAGCCGGGCCGCAGGTCGGGGCCCGCGGTGCCGGGCCGGGGGTCTCGGGCCACGGATCCGCGGCGGAGGTCGCGAGCCCCGGTGCCGGGCCGGGGGTCGAGGGTGGGGCCCTCGGGGTGGGACGGTGGGGTCCCAGGGCGCACTCGTCTCACGGCGGCCTCCTTCAGCGCGCGGTCGTGCCGTGTCCAGCGGTCGTGCGGAACGTGTCCCCGGGAGACAGTTGAGCAGGCGGGAGGCGGTCGTGTGGCGGTTTTGCGGAACGTCCTCCGTCGGAGGTGGTCGAACGGGTGTTCGGTTCGGAGCGGGTCGAAGCGGGTCGGGGCGGGACGGAGCCCCGCCGCTCACGCCTCCAGCAGGACCAGGTCGTCGCGGTGCACGACCTCCCGCTCGTACGCCGGTCCCAGTTCCCGCGCCAGCTCGTGGGTCGAGCGGCCGATCAAACGGGGGATCTCCCTGGCGTCGAAGTTGACGAGTCCGCGCGCCACCGCCCGGCCCGTGCCGTCGCGCAGCTCCACCGGGTCGCCCGCCGTGAAGTCGCCCTCGGCGCCCGCGATGCCCGCGGGCAGCAGCGACTTGCGGCCCTCGACGACCGCGCGGACGGCCCCGTCGTCGAGGATCAGCGCCCCCTGCGGGGCGGAGGCGTGCTGGAGCCAGAGCAGCCGGTCGGCGGAGCGCTTGCCGGTGGGGTGGAAGTACGTGCCGGTGTCGCCCCCGGCCAGCGCCTCGGCGGCGTGCACCGCGCTGGTCAGGACGACGGGGATGCCGGCCGCCGCCGCGATCCGGGCCGCCTCCACCTTCGTGACCATGCCGCCCGTGCCCACGCCCGCCCGGCCCGCACTGCCGATCTCGACGCCCGCGAGATCGGCGGGCCCCCGCACCTGCGATATCCGCGAGGTGCCGGGCCTGCCGGGGTCGCCGTCGTAGACGCCGTCCACGTCGGAGAGGAGCACCAGCAGGTCCGCGTGGACGAGGTGGGCGACGAGCGCGGCGAGCCGGTCGTTGTCGCCGAAGCGGATCTCGTCCGTGGCAACCGTGTCGTTCTCGTTGACGACCGGCAGCGCGCCCATCGCGAGGAGCTTGTCCAGCGTGCGGGAGGCGTTGCGGTGGTGGGCGCGCCGGCTGGTGTCGTCCGAGGTGAGCAGCACCTGCCCGACGCGGATCCCGTAGCGGGCGAAGGAGGCGGTGTAGCGGGCGACGAGGAGGCCCTGGCCGACGCTGGCGGCGGCCTGCTGGCGGGCCAGGTCACGGGGGCGGCGGCGCAGGCCGAGCGGGGCGAGACCGGCGGCGATGGCACCGGAGGAGACCAGCACGACCTCCTTCTCACCTCCGCCGTGGTGCTTGGCGAGCACGTCGACCAGGGCGTCGACACGATCGGCGTCCAGGCCGCCGGCGGCGGTCGTGAGGGAGGAGGAGCCGACCTTCACGACGATCCGGCGTGCTGCTTGGACGTCCTGCCTGTGCGCTGACACGTGCGCCTCTCGCTTTCCCGACATGTACGGACGATTGCCCCGACGAGCGGTTCCTTCCCGCAACATACGGGAACGGGACGGCGGGGTGCGCGGGGGTTTCGGGGGGTGGACGGGGGCCGACGGAGGTCGACGGGGGCGGACCGGACGGCGGACGGGGAGGAGGTGTACGGGGTCACAGGACCCGCGCCCCTTATGTGCGGTTCGCGGCGATAGCGGGTGGCGGAGATTGCTTGCCGGGCGTCCGAAGTCATACCGTCAGCCTCGGCTCTCCTCGTTGGGGCACCCTTGTTCGGGCGTGCTCGAAGGGCGGGCCGTCACCTCCCACGCTCCCCCCCCATCCGCCGTATTCCCTCCGCAGGAGCCCAGCCCGTGCCCTCCGCAGGCCCCGCCACCCGCCGTCTCGTGCAGGTGGCCACGCTGTGCGCGATGTTCGCGCTTTTCACGGCCCAGATCATCACCGCGCTGCTGCCGAACGCCCCGGTCCTCGTCGCCGTGAGCGCGGCCGGACTCGCCCTGGACCTGTACTACCAGTACCGCGATCCCGGCCTCCTCGCCCTCCTCGGCAAGGTCCGGTTCGACGTCACGGTCCGCCAGCTGCTGCGCGACATGCTGATCCTGCTGGGACTGCTGCGGATCGACGGCATCGCGCCACTGCGCGAGCAGGCGCCCCTGACGGTCGCGCTGTGCGCCTTCTACGCGCTGCACTTCTGCTGCCAGGCCGTCGCCGTCCTGGTCCGCCGCACCCGCACGCTGCCGATCGTCACCCGCAACATCGACGCCTCCGCGCTGCACCTGACCAAGGCCCCGCCGCGCATCCTGGCCCGCCGCCAGGGCCACCGGCTGCTGGTCTTCTCCGTCCCGGCCACCGCCGGCCTGCTGGCCACCGCCGCCACCGGTGACGGCCCGTGGGGCTACATCGGCGTCGGCGCCGCCCTGCTGCTGGCCGTCGGCGGCATCGCGTACCTGGGCACCTGGCTGCTCAAGGGCAAGCGTGCCAAGACCGAGCAGCAGGTCATGGAGTGGCTGGACGGCTGGCTGGCCGAGTACCGGCCCACGTTCGCGATGTACTTCTCCGGCGGGACGACGTCGGCGTACCAGGCCAACATGTGGCTCTCCACGCTCTCCCAGCTCGACGGCCGGCCGCTGATCGTGCTGCGCGAGCGGTTCATGGTGCAGAAGATCGAGGCCACGGACGTGCCGGTGATCTGCTTCCCGAAGGTCTCCACGATGTTCTCGCTGGAGAACTCGACGCTGAAGATGATGCTGCACCCCGCCAACGCGGCGAAGACGTCCCAGGTGCTGCGCATCCCCACGATCAAGCACGCCTTCATCAACCACGGCGAGAGCGACAAGCTCTCCTCCTGCAACCCGTACGCCAAGGCCTACGACGAGGTGTGGGTCGCCGGCCCCGCCGCCCGCGAGCGGTACGCGCTGGCCGAGGTCGGCGTCGAGGACAAGGACATCGTGGAGGTCGGCCGGCCGCAGCTCGCGCCGATCCGCCCCTACTCCGGCGCCCCGACGGGCACGTACACCACCGTGCTGTACGCCCCCACCTGGGAGGGCTGGGACGGCAACCCCGGCAACACCTCCGTGGTGCTGGCCGGCGAGAACGTCGTCCGCAAGCTCCTCGCCGACGACGGCGTACGACTGCTCTACAAGCCGCACCCGATGACCGGTTCCGTCGACCCGCGCGCGGGCCGCGCCAACGAGCGCATCAAGGCGATGATCGCGGAGGCGAACGCCAAGCGGTCGGGGGCCCGGCCGGGCCCGGAGGCCGCCGCCGAGCTGGCCCGCCGGACGGCCGAGCTGGACCGGCTCACCTCCACGGACTTCCGTACGAGCGCGGACGAGATGGAGCGGATGCTGCTCCAGGGCCGGCCCGACGGGCAGCGCGAGGCGCGGATCGCCGAGGCGACGGCGGCCTGGGAGAAGGCCTACTGGGCCTCCTTCCCGGAGTGGGAGCACCAGATCATCACCGACGCGCGGCCGGGCATCTTCGCCTGCTTCAACCAGGCGGACCTGCTCGTCAGCGATGTGTCGTCGGTGGTGTCGGACTGGCTCTCCAGCGAGAAGCCGTACGCGGTCGCGAACACCTCGGGGCTGTCGGAGGAGGCGTTCCGGGAGGCGTTCCCGACGGTGTCCGCGGGCGTGGTGCTCACGCCCAAGGCGGGCGGGGTGAAGGGGCTGCTCGAGTCGGTGCGGCACCCGGAGAAGGACGCGTTCACGGCGGCGCGGGCGGAGCTGAAGGTGCAGCTCCTCGGGCCCTCGGAGCCGCCGTCGCTGGTCCGCTTCAACGAGGCGGTGCAGGCGCTGTGCGACCGCGCCGACGAGCGGCGGGTCCGCATGGAGTCCCGCACGTCCTCCGAGATCCCCGCACCGCGCGGTGCCGCCGAGGAGGCCCCGGAAGAACTGGCCATCGAGGCGGACGCGACCCCGGGCACGGAGGACTCCGTCACCGCGTGACCACACACCCCCGCTGCCCCGCCAGGGACACGGGGGTGTCCCCCTCTTCACACGATTCCGCCACGCAGCCGCGCCCCGTAAGGGGCGCGGGGCTGTGTCCTCTGCGCGACAACGCCGCAGGGGCGCGAGCAACCATGCGTCCCGTAAGGGGCGCGGGGAACTGCGCGACCAGCCCCCTCACACCCGCACCCGCCCCACAACCCCCCACCCCCCGAGCTCTCGGGCGCTCCGCCCCGGGGTCGAAGGGGCGGAGCCCCTGGGGGACTGTGGGGGTTACCCCCATCGCCCCAGCGGCACGACTGCCCGCAGCGAGGCGAGGCGGGGCGGGGTGCCCGCCGCGCGCGCCCGCGTCCGGTCAGAACGGCTCGAAGTCGTCGTACTCGCGGAGCGACTCGTCCCGCTCCGCCTCCCGGTCCCGGCGCCGCTGCGCCGCCGGCCGCGGCGCCTCGAAACGGTGGTCCTCGCCACGCCGGCCGAGCATCTCCGCCCCCGCCATCACCGTCGGCTCCCAGTCGAAGACGACCGCGTTGTCCTCCGGACCGATCGCGACGGCGTCGCCCGTGCGGGCACCGGCCTTCATCAGGGCCTCTTCCACCCCGAGCCGGTTCAGCCGGTCGGCGAGGTAGCCGACCGCCTCGTCGTTGCTGAAGTCGGTCTGCCGCACCCACCGCTCGGGCTTCTCGCCCCGCACCCGGAACAGCGGCTCGCCCTCGGACTCCTCCTGGGTGACCGTGAAGCCGGAGTCGTCGACCGCCTTGGGCCGGATGACGATACGGGTCGCCTCCTCCTTCGGCCGCGCCGCCCGCGCCTGCGCGACCAGCTCCGCCAGCGCGAACGACAACTCCCGCAGCCCCATGTGGGCGACCGCGGACACTTCGAAGACGCGGTAACCCCGCTCCTCCAGCTCCGGCCGCACCATCTCGGCGAGGTCCTTGCCGTCGGGCACGTCGATCTTGTTGAGGACGACGATCCGCGGCCGGTCGTCCAGACCGCCGTACTGCCGCAGCTCCGCCTCGATGACGTCGAGGTCGGAGAGCGGGTCGCGCTCGGACTCCAGCGTCGCGGTGTCCAGGACGTGCACGAGCACGCTGCACCGCTCCACGTGGCGCAGGAACTCCAGGCCCAGCCCCTTGCCCTGGCTGGCGCCCGGGATGAGCCCGGGGACGTCCGCGACGGTGTAGACGGTGGAGCCCGCCGTCACCACGCCCAGGTTGGGGACGAGGGTCGTGAACGGGTAGTCGGCGATCTTCGGCTTCGCCGCGCTCAGCACGGAGATCAGCGAGGACTTGCCGGCGCTGGGGTAGCCGACCAGCGCCACGTCGGCGACGGTCTTGAGCTCCAGCACGATGTCCTGGAGGTCGCCCGGCACGCCGAGCAGCGCGAAGCCGGGGGCCTTGCGCCGCGCGGAGGCGAGCGCCGCGTTGCCGAGGCCGCCGCGGCCGCCCTGGGCGGCGACGTAGGACGTGCCGTGGCCGACGAGGTCGGCGAGGACGTTGCCGGCCCTGTCGAGCACCACCGTGCCGTCGGGGACCGGCAGGACGAGGTCCTGGCCGTCCTTGCCGGAGCGGTTGCCGCCCTCGCCGGGCTTGCCGTTGGTGGCCTTGCGGTGCGGCGAGTGGTGGTAGTCGAGCAGCGTGGTCACGGACTGGTCGACGGTGAGGATCACATCGCCGCCCCGGCCGCCGTTGCCGCCGTCCGGGCCGCCGAGCGGCTTGAACTTCTCACGGTGGACGGAGGCACAGCCGTGGCCTCCGTTACCCGCGGCGACGTGCAGCTCGACGCGGTCCACGAAGGTGGTCATGGGATGTGCCTCCAGTTACTGCTTACTGCGCGAATGTCTCTTGCGTAACACGCGAAAGGCGGACCCGCTTCCCCTCGGGGAAGTGAGGCCCGCCTCGCGAAAGTGTCCGGGTCAGCCGACCGGGACGATGTTCACGACCTTGCGGCCACGGCTGGTGCCGAACTCCACCGCACCGGCCTGCAACGCGAACAGCGTGTCGTCGCCGCCGCGGCCGACGCCGCTGCCCGGGTGGAAGTGGGTGCCGCGCTGGCGGACGATGATCTCACCGGCGTTCACGACCTGACCGCCGAAGCGCTTCACGCCGAGCCGCTGGGCGTTGGAGTCGCGACCGTTCCGGGTGGACGATGCGCCCTTCTTGTGTGCCATCTCTTCTCAGTCCCTTACTTCGCAGCCGCGGGGATCTCAGTGACCTTGATCGCCGTGTACTGCTGGCGGTGGCCCTGACGACGGCGGTAGCCGGTCTTGTTCTTGTAGCGCAGAATGTCGATCTTCTGGCCCTTGTGGTGGTCCACGACCTCGGCCTGGACCTTGATGCCGGCCAGCACCCACGGGTCGCTGGTCACGGAGTCGCCGTCGACGACGAGCAGGGTCGAGAGCTCGACCGTGTCGCCCACCTTGGCGGTGGAAATCTTGTCAACCTCGACGATGTCGCCGACAGCAACCTTGTGCTGGCGACCACCGCTGCGCACGATGGCGTACACGCGGATCTCACTCTCTACGCTCGGGAACGGCACCCCCGCAGTCCAGCCACCCGACAACACGGGCCGCCTCTCCGGCACACGCGGTGCCCCGGAGGAAGAGGTTTACGGGGATGTGGCGCGTCACTCGACACGCCGACGGTCAAGGTTACGGGGCAGTCCCGACAGGGTCAAACCGAGCCCCGCGGGCGTCAACGCGCGGTGGCCCACCCGCGAGGTGCGGGTGGGCCACCGTCGTGCGTACCGGCGCTGCGCGTCAGTCGTCCGTGGACGCGGACACCGTCGGCTGTCCCGGCTCCGTCGCCGCCGCCGTCTTCTTCGCCGTCGACTTCTTGGCCGCGGCCTTCTTCGTCGTCGTCTTCTTGGCGGCGGTCTTCTTCGCGGCGGTCTTCTTGGCCGTCGTCTTCTTCGTCGCGGCCTTCTTCGCCGTGGCCTTCTTGGCGGTCTTGCGGGCCGCCTTCTTGGCCGTGGCCGCCTCCTGCTCGGCCTCCTCCGGTCCGGCCTCCTCCGCCGGGGTCTCCGCGGACGGCACGACCACGACGGCCGCGTCCTCCGAGGAGGTCGGCGCGGTGGCCTTGCGGACGGCGCGGCGGCGCGGACGGGCCGGCGCGGCGCTCTCGGCGGCCGGCTCCGGCTGCCCGGCCCGCTCCGCCGCCTGCTGCTCCGGCTCGGGCGTCTCGGCCGGCGCGGGGGCGGGCGCCGGCTCGGTGACCGTCACCACGGCCTCCTCCGGCGCGGTCGCCGGTGCCGACACCCTGCGGGTGGCCCGGCGGCGCGTACGGCCCTTGGGCGCCGCCGGCTCGACGGCCTCGGGGGCCTCGGCGGCCTCGACCACCGGGTCCTCCGCGGCGGCCGGTTCGGCGTGCGCGGCCTCGGCCGGCTCCGGGCGCACCGGACGCGCGGTCTCCTCCTCGACGCTCACGCCCTGCGCTGTCGGCGCCTCGGGCTCGGCGACGGCCGGCTTCGGCGCGCCCGCCGGGGCGGACGCCCGCCGGGTCGCCCGGCGCCGCGAACGGCCCCGGGTGGCCGCGGCCTCCGCCTCGGCGACGCTGCTGTACAGCTCCTCGTCGGGCGTGAACTCGGGCACCTCGGCCGCGGCGGCCGGCCGCTGCTCGGTGACCGGCTCGGGCGCGGTCTCCTCGGCCGCGGTCTCCTCGGCCGCCTGCGTGCCGTGCTCGTGCGTCTCGTGCTCGTGGCCCTGGTCGGCCCCGCCCCGGCCGCGCTTGCGGCGCTTGCCGCCGCCACCGCCGCCGCCGGACGAGCTCGGCTGGTCCAGGTGCACGATGACACCGCGCCCGTTGCAGTGCACGCAGGTCTCGGAGAAGGACTCCAGCAGGCCCTGGCCGACCCGCTTGCGGGTCATCTGCACGAGGCCCAGCGAGGTGACCTCGGCCACCTGGTGCTTCGTCCGGTCCCGGCCCAGGCACTCGAGGAGGCGCCGCAGCACCAGGTCCCGGTTGGACTCCAGCACCATGTCGATGAAGTCGATGACGATGATGCCGCCGAGGTCGCGCAGCCGCAGCTGACGCACGATCTCCTCGGCCGCCTCCAGGTTGTTCCTGGTGACGGTCTCCTCGAGGTTGCCGCCCTGACCGGTGAACTTGCCGGTGTTGACGTCGATGACGACCATCGCCTCGGTCCGGTCGATCACCAGCGAACCGCCGCTGGGCAGCCAGACCTTGCGGTCCAGCGCCTTGGCGAGCTGCTCGTCGATCCGGTACGTGGCGAAGACGTCGGTCTCGCTCGTCCAGCGCGACAGGCGCGGCGCGAGGTCGGGGGCGACGTGGGAGACGTAGCCGTGGATCGTCTCCCAGGCCTCGTCGCCGCTGACGACGACCTTGGAGAAGTCCTCGTTGAAGATGTCCCGCACGACCCGGACGGTCATGTCCGGCTCGCCGTACAGCAGCGTCGGGGCGCTGCCGCCGTTCCTGGACTTCCTCTTGATCTCCTCCCACTGCGCCTGGAGCCGCTCGACGTCGCGGCGCAGCTCGTCCTCGCTGGCGCCCTCGGCGGCGGTGCGCACGATGACGCCCGCGTCCTCGGGGACGACCTTCTTGAGGATGCTCTTCAGCCGGGCCCGCTCGGTGTCGGGCAGTTTGCGGCTGATGCCGGTCATCGAGCCCTCGGGCACGTAGACCAGGTAGCGGCCGGGCAGCGAGACCTGGCTGGTGAGGCGGGCGCCCTTGTGGCCGATCGGGTCCTTGGTGACCTGGACCAGGACGGACTGCCCGGACTTCAGCGCGGACTCGATGCGGCGCGGGCCGCCCGACATGCCGAGCGCCTCGAAGTTGACCTCACCGGCGTAGAGCACGGCGTTGCGGCCCTTGCCGATGTCGATGAAGGCGGCCTCCATCGACGGCAGTACGTTCTGCACCTTGCCGAGGTAGACGTTGCCGACGTACGAGACGGCCTGTTCCTTGTTGACGTAGTGCTCGACGAGCACGTTGTCCTCGAGGACGCCGATCTGCGTGCGCTCGCCGCTCTGCCGGACCACCATCACGCGCTCGACGGCCTCGCGGCGGGCCAGGAACTCGGCCTCGGTGATGATCGGGACGCGCCGGCGGCCCTGCTCACGGCCCTCGCGGCGGCGCTGCTTCTTGGCCTCCAGCCGCGTGGAGCCCTTGATGGACTGCACCTCGTCGACCGGCTCGCTCGCCTTGCGGGGCTCGCGGACCTTGACGACCGTGCGCTCGGGGTCGTCGGCGGACGGCTCGCCCTCGCCGGAGCCGTCGCCCGCGCGGCGGCGGCGACGGCGGCGCCGGCGGGTGCCGCTGGAGCTGCCCCCCTGGTCGCCGCGGAAGTCGTCCTCGGCGTCCTCGGCATCCTCGGTGGTCTGCTCGACGGTGTCCTCGGCGTCCTGCGTGGCCTGCGCCGCGGCGACGTCCTCGGCGTCGTCCGAGTCGCCCGCTTCTCCGTCGGCGGCCTCGCCCCGGCGGCGACGGCGGCCACCGCGGCGGCGGCGCCGGCGGGAGCCGGTCTCCTCGCTGTCGTCGTCGGTGTCGGTGGCGATGTCGTCCTCGGCCGCCTCCGGCTCCTCCTCGGGCTCCTCCGCCGTCTCGGCGGGCTGCGCGGCGGCCGGCGCCTCGTCGCCGTCCGCACCGCCACGGCGGCGACGGCGGCGGCGCGAACCGCCGGTCTCCTCCTCGGCGACGGGCTCGGCGGGCCGCTCGGGCCGCTGGGGCTGCTCGGTCCGCTCGGGCTGCTCGGTCCGCTCGGGCTGTTCCTGCTGCTCCTGCCGGGCCTCGGCGGCCGCGGCGGCGGCAGCGCGCTCCGGGGTCTGGAACATCGGTTCGGTGAACACGGGCGCCTGGAAGACGGCGACGGCGGGCCGCTTGGGACGCCGCGAGCCCTCGTCCGTCTCCTCGCCCGTGCCCTGCCGTCCGGCGGGCTGGGCGGGGGCGGCGAAGCCGGTGGCGGCCTTGCGGACGGCACGGCGCCGGCGACGGGGGCCGGTCTCCTCGGCGGCGAGGGCGTCACCGACCTCGGGCGGCGCGGCGAGGGTGCCGGGCTCCGGGGCGGTGTCGGCGTCGTCGGCGGTCACGGGCGCCTCCACGCGCTCCTCGGGGGCACCGGCGGGCGCGGAGACCCGGCGGGTGGCGCGGCGGCGACTGCGCCGGGAACCGGCGTCCTCGGCCTCGGCCTCGGCGATCTGGGCGCCGGGGACGGACTCGACGGAGATCTCGGCGGCGACGGGGGTCTCGGGGGTGACCGGGGTCCCGGCGGTGACGGGGGTTTCGGCGGTCTCCGCGGACACCTGCTGGTCGGCGGCGGGCGCCTGCGGCGCACCGGCGGGCGCGGACGCCCGGCGGGTGGCGCGGCGCCGCGTACGCGGCGGAGTGGCTTCGGCGGGGGCTTCGGCGCCACCGTCGGCGGCAGCGCCCGACTCGGTGCCGGCGGACGCGGGCTCCTCGGCGGCCGCCCGCGGCGCGCCAGCGGAAGCGGCAGTCGCGGCTTCGTCGGCGGCGGCCGCCTGCGGCGCACCGGCGGGCGCGGACGCCCGACGGGTGGCCCGTCGCCGCGTACGCGGCGGAGCGGCCTCGGTGGGCGCCTCGGCGTCACCGTCGGCGGCAGCCGCGCCGGACGCGGCCTCGTCGCCGTCGACCGGCACCGCGGGCGCCGACCCGGCGGACGCGGACGTCGGCGTCTCGCCGACGGCCGAGCCCTCGGCCGCCGTCTGCGGCGCACCCGCGGGCGCGGACGCCCGGCGCGCCGCCCGCCGACGCGCACGCGGCGGAGCGGCCTCGGCGGCGTCATCAGGCACGTCGGTCACGGCCGGGGTCTCCCCGGCCGCACCGGCATCGTCGGCCGCCGGAGTCACCACCGTCTCGGCGGCCCCGGCCCCCTCGGGGGCACCGGCGGGCGCGGAGACCTTGCGGGTCGCGCGGCGCCGCGCACGCGGCGGCGCGGCGTCACCGGACGCGGCGGAGGCGGCGTCCGCGACGGCGGCCGTCTCCTGTGCCGCGGCGTCGCTCACCGCCGCCGTCTCCGTGCCGGCGAGGGCCGCCTCTTCGGCGTCGTCCTCCGCGCCGGCCGGCGCGGCGGTGTCCGTGATCTCCGGCGTCGTCTCCGACGCCGCGCCCGGCGGGCCCGCCGGGCGGGACGCGGCGCGGCGCCTGCGGCGCGGCGGCAGCGTGTCGCTGGGGGTGCTGGAAGCGTTGGAGTCGCTGGTTGCGGAACCCTCGGCGGGTTCGATCGGTTCGAGCATGCGGGCGTATCTCCCGTCAGGCTTCCGGGCGCCCCGCCTGGTCCGGCAGTGCCGGTGACGTCCGCGGCTCGCGCGGTGCGCGCCTGCCGCCGTCCGGGGCGCGGGCGCCGCTCGGAAGCTGTCTGTGTCCTGTCTCGCCGGTTCCGTACGCCTTGTTGTGCACGGCCTGGCGAAAGTCTTGTAGTCGGTGCGCTGCCCGACCCAGGTGGCTCCCGAGTACGAGGGCGGCGCTACGACGTCCGTCCCTACGCGGAACCTTCCGGCACCGGCGCCGGCGCGGCGGCTTCGGCGGCCCCCGCTGAAGTGGCCGGGGCGGCCGTGATCGCCTCGCGGTCGGGCGCGAGCGGGTCGGTCACCGTGCCGGTCTCTTCATCGAGCAGCCCCTGCGCCAGCCTGGTCACCGCTGCGGGGACCGGCGGCGCCAGGTCGGCCACGGCGCGGAGACCGGACAGGACGTCGTCGGGTCGTACGGCAGGCGTCACGTGCCGAACAACCAGCCGCAGTATCGCACAGGGCCGGTCGTTCGGCCTATCGGCCTGCGGAGGGTGCGTTTCGAGCCGCAGCACGGCCGGACGTGCGTCGAAGGTGCGCAGGCCGTTCTTCGTACGGCGCTGGACCTCGACGGTCCCGGCCGCGGCGAAGGCCGCGACCGCGCGCTCGGCGTCCGCGGGCGCCACGCCGTCCAGGCGCAGCTCCCACACGGAGGCCGTCAGCCGGTCGGCGAGGCCCGGGGTGCGGGCCTCGACCGCCTCTAGCACGTCGAGCCCGGTGGGCAGGGACGCGTCGAGGAGCGCGCGCAGGGTGTCCGGATCGCGCGGCTCGGTGAGCGCGATCTCCAGGTACTCCGCCTCACTGCCCGTGCCGGTGGGTGCGGCATTGGCGTACGACACCTTCGGATGCGGCGTGAACCCCGCCGAGTACGCCATGGGTACCTCGGCGCGGCGCAGCGCACGCTCGAAGGCGCGCTGGAAGTCACGGTGGCTGGTGAACCGGAGGCGGCCGCGCTTGGTGTAGCGCAGTCGGATGCGCTGCACCGCGGGTGCGGGCGGCGGGCCTTCGGGCTGTCGCTTGCCCAGTGTCCTAGTCCTTCGTGAGAGCGGTCGTCCTTCTCTCCAGAGTACGTGCCGCGTCGGCCCCGGGTTCCCGGCGGAGTGCCTCGCGCCGCTTTCCGGGCTCTCCGAACAGTGCCCGGCGCAGATCGGCGCGGGCCTGCCGGGCGGTGTCGCGCGCCGTGGCGAGCGCCTGCCTGGCGACCCGGCCGACCCCGCGCGCGGCCTCGGCGGCGGGCCGCAGCACCGCGTCGCGCACCAGGTGCCCGACGGGGGTGAGGACGCGCCGGTAGGCCCAGCGCGCCGGTTCGGCGACCGTCCACCGCAGGAGGGCGCGCAGGAGCCGCCCCACGGCGAGCGACACGCGCCCCGCGACCCGCCAGGCGTGCCCCAGCGCGGCGACGGCCTCCCGCCCGACGACCGCGAGGACCCGCCCCACCGGCCCGAGCACCCACCGCCACAGGGCGAGCGCCGGAAGTACCAGCAGCAGGCGCACGGTCCAGTACAGGACAAACCCGACCCCGGCGGCACTCGTCCGCACCAGCCACAGCAGCCCGCGCCCGACCTGGACGGTGCCGTGCCCGACGGGTATCAGCACATGCCGGTACAGCCACCGCGCCGGGACGACCACCAGCCGGCGCACGAGCCACGCCACCGCGTGCCCGCACGGCGTGAGAACCCACGCGTACGCCCACACAAGCCCGGCCGCGCCCCCGCGCAACACCCACATGAGCGCGGCACCGACACCCCGCAGCACCCACCACAGCCCCGCGCCGACACCCCGCAGCACCCATGCGAACCCCGCACCGACGCGTCGCAGTGCCCAACCGACCCCGGCGCCGACGCCGTACACCACCAGGGCGAGCCCGCGCCCGGCCGGCGCGAGGACGCGGTCGTACAGCCACACCGCCGGTACGACCAGCAGCACCCGCCCCAGCCACGCCAGTCCCGCACCGACCGGTGCCAGCACGTACCGCCACAGCGCGACCCACGGCCACACGAACACCGCCCGCCCGGCCCACGCCAGCCCCCGCCCCAGCGGCCGCAGCACCGCGCGACGCAGCAGCCGTCCACCGGCGACGAGCGCGTCCCACACCATCCGCACCGGCACGACCAGCACGAACACCACGATCCGCACCGGCATCCGCACGGCCACGACGAGACACCCCTCACCGCCCGCCGCCATGGGCTCCCGCGGCGCCGGTTCCCGCACCACGGGTCCCCGTTCCACCGGCTCGTGCACCACCGACTCCTTCGTCTCTCCCCCGTCCAACGTCCGCTCCCCCTCTACTCCACGTCGATCCCGTAGTCCCGCAACAAATCCTCCAGGCCGCCGCGGTAGCCCTTGCCGCCCAGGACGAAGTCCCAGTCGCCGCCCGGGCGGCGGCGGAACGAGCCGAGGGTGAGGGCCGTTTCGCCGGGGCGGCCGTCGGAGACCTCCAGGCGGGCCAGTTCCGTGCGGTCCGGGTCCAGCAGACGGATGCCGGCGTCCGTGAAGCCGGACAGGTCCGCGCCGGGGTCGACGGCCGGGTCGACCGCGGCGACCAGCACGAGCCGGTCGGCCGGCTGCGGCAGGGCGTCGAAGGCGACCCGCAGCGCGGCCCGGTCCGGCGTGGTGGCGGGCAGGGCGCGGACCGTGCCGTCCGGGGTGCGCGGGTTGTTGAAGAAGACGAAGTGGTCGTCGCTCAGCACCCGGTTGCCGTGGCAGACGAGCGCGCACACGTCCAGGGCGACGCCGCCGGTCCAGGACATGCCGAGCACGTTGTAGTCGTCGGTGGCGGCGGTGCCGGCGGGCTCGGGGGGCTCGCCGCGCTGCGCGGGCACCCGGCCGGCGCCGCCCGGCGTACCGGTGGGCGCTCCCCCGCCGCCGTCGCCCAGCCGGCCGCGCAGCCCGTGCCGGTGCAGCAGGTCCACCAGCTCGGGGCCGGAGATCAGCTCCAGCGGCTTGCCGTGGGCGAAGGTGTGGGAGCCGGGGCCGAAGCCGGACGTCGTGACCAGGACGCCCTTGTTGGCGCCGAGGGACTGCACCGTGCCGTACAGATCGCGGACGGCCGTCGGCGGGACGGTGTTCTTGTACCGCTTGACCTGCACCACGAGCGAGCCGCCGCGGATCGGCGTGGGGTCCAGCGCGTCGACGTCCACCCCGCCGTCGTTCGACCGCTGCGTCGTCACCGCCTGCATGCCCATCGCCCGGAACAGCTCCGCGACCAGGGCCTCGAAGGCGAGCGGATCCATCGCGAAGAGGTCGGGATCCTCCTCCCCGCCGTGCGTGACGACCCCGCCGCCGACCTCCTCCGGGCGCCGGCCCGGCCGTACGGCGGCGTACTGGTCCGGGCGGGGCGAGAGCTGGCCGTGCAACGCGTCCGTCAGACAGTCCACCGCACTGACCTGCTCCAGATGCAGACCGGCGAACAGGGACTTCGGGGCCATGACCGTGACCAGGAAGAACTCCGTGCGCCGGCCCGTCGCCGGATCGTGGTCGTCCACGAAGCCGTTGAACGCCACCGACTCCAGCGCGCCGAACTCGTCGGCCGCGAACAGCTCGTGCAGCACGAGGAGCGTGCTCTGCGCGAGCACCTCGCGGTACAGCGCCCGGCGCTGGGTGACCGGGCGGGGCGACTCCTTGTCCTGGTCGGAGCCGGGCAGATACCGCACCAGCTTCGTCTCCGGCACGATGTCGTACCGCGGCAGCTCCCAGTTGAGGACGAGCTGCCGGGCCGCCGGGTCGTAGGCCGCCGCGACCTGGCGCGGGAACCCCTCCGGCCAGGCGGAGGAGGCGTAGAGGGCGGCCGAGAAGTACTCGACGGCCGCCTCGGGGTCCGCCGCCCGCAGGGCCTCGCCCATCTGCGCGATACCCGCGTTGTGCGCGCGGATCTCCGCGAGCCTGGCCGCCGCCCACGCGTCGTACTGCCGCCGGTACTCCGCCAGTTGGCGCTGCCGCTGCGCCTCGGCCGCCTGCGCGGCGTGCCAGTCGTGTTCGAACCGGGCCCGCGCCTCCGCCTGCGCCCGGCGGCCCGCGCCCCAACCGGCCCCCGCCTGGTACTGGTTCGGATCGGGCATCGCGATCGGCTGGGCCAACGGCCCCGGCGCGAACGGCTCCAGCTCCTCCGCCCGCCCCAGCGCCCCCGCCCGGAACGCCGGTGCCCGGCAGCCGGTGGCCAGCAGCCCCCGCAACGCCTCTACCTGCGCGTCCAGCTCCTCCGTACGGCGCCGCGCCTCCGCCTCGCGCTGCTGCCGGTACGCCGCCTGCTGCTCACGCCGGCTGCGGTTCACCTCACGCTCGTACGCCCGCTGCCGCCGTTCGTACTCCCGCTGCTGCCTGGCCCGCGCCTCCAGCCCCCGCTGCTGCTGACGCTGCGCCTCGGCCCACATCCCGGCCATTCCGTTGGAGCGACGACTCATCCCCTACAGGCCCCTCCCCCAGGGCCCGGCACACCCCACGACCCCGTCCCCACAACCAGCACCAATGGGACGACTCTATCCCTCCCCACTGACAACCGACCCACCCCGTCACCCCGCCCCGACCAGCCGCATACGCTGCCCTCCTCGTACGACGATCACGAGGGTCACGACGGTCAAGGGGTGGGGCACATGCACGGAACGACGGTTCGAAGACGAGCGACGGCCACGGCGGCGCTGACGCTCGCCCTCGCGACGGCCGCGTGCGGCGCCGAGGACGGCTCGGCGGGCCCGCCGCACGCCACGGCCACCGCACGGCACGCGGCGGCGGAGCCGAAACCGAGCCCGGAGACCGGCCGCGTACTGACCCAGCACCAACTGGAGGCCGCCGTCATCGACAAGGGCGACCTGCCGGGGCTGTGGATCGAGGGGGTCGGCAGCGGCGCGGACGGCACGGAGGGCGCCGGCAACGGGCCGGCCCGGCCGGTCGCGGCCGACCTCACCGACCCGGCGGCCTGCGCCCCCGTCGACGGCGCGTCGTACGGCGTCGGCCGGCACACCCCGGTGGGCAGCGTCCGGCGCACGGCGAAGGCGGGTGCGGGCGCGGCCACCTTCGCCCTGGTCTCCTACCGGCACGGCGACGCCACCCGCACCCTGGACGACCTCCGCACCGCCCTGGAGCACTGCACCGCGTTCCACGAGAAGGGCGTGAAGGACACCCGCTTCACGGACATACGCCCCGCCGACACCGCACCCACCTGCGACGACACGGTCTCGTTCCGCTACACCAAGGTCCTCACCGGCTCCGACGGCAAGGACATGAAGATCCCCTCCCGCCTCACCGCGTTCCGCTGCGGCTCCACCGTCGCCGCGTTCCTCGCCATGACGGTGGACGGCACCGCCGCCTCCCCCGAGATCCCCGAGGACCTGCTCCACGCCCAGGCCAGGGCCCTGAAGGCGGCGGCCGGCACCTCATAGCGCCGACCGCCCCACTACACCAGTCGGTCACCGAGACAGGAGAGCCGTCGTTGCTCCCAGTCGAAGTCAGCGGCGATGACCGTTGGATCGTCGCCGGCCTGTACGGCGTCTTCAGGCCCCGGCCCCCGGTGTGTCGAACTGCGGGAACATGCAGGACGACACACGCCGGCCGACCAAGTCGATCGAGGAACGCCAGAGGTCCGGGTTCTCGGTGGCCGCCGGCGAAAGCCGCACCTGAGTCGCGTCGAGATCCACGGCCGTCACCTCGGCCGTGATCCGCTGCCCGACTTCTCCGGACGAGTGAGGTCGCGTAGTACGCGACACCAGCGGGCGGGTATGGGAAGGGTTCCCGTACCCGCCCGCTGGTCTGCGGCGGTCGGTCCACCGGCGCCGCCGACGAACCGTCAGTGCCGGGCCAGGCGCAGGATGCGCCTACGGCCGGTGGATACGAGCTGCCCGGCCGCGGTGAACAGGCGGTACGTCGGTCGGCGGGGCTCCCGGAACCTGGCCTTGCCGGTCAGGGCGAGCACCGGGCCCCACCTCGCGAAAGCCCGGGGCTGACGGCTGCTCGGGGACCCATGTGCGGTACCGGGGAATCAGGCGGTTTCCAGGGTCAGTCCGTAGCGGTTGAGGATCTCGTTGACCGGCTGGAAGGAGGTCACCGTGTTGCTTGTACCGCAGTTCCCCCCTGCGCCGGAGAGGACACCCTGTGCCTGGTCACCGCTGAGGAGCGGGCCACCGGAGTCGCCCGGCCCGGCGCAGGCGCTGGTTTCGGTCAGCCCGTACACGACGGTTCCGTCGACGTACCTGACCGTCTGGTTCTTGGCCAGCACGTAGCCGCACTGCCAGTGGGTCGTCCTGCCCGAGCGGCAGACAGACGCGCCTACCGGGGCTTCGGCCGAGCCGCGTACGAGCTGGTCCGAGACCGTGCCCCAGCCGAGTACGACCGGCGTCGTCCACCAGCCGTTGCCCGCCGAGACCCAGGCGTAGTCGTCGCCCGCGGTCGAGGAGCCCTGCACCGTACCGATGTAGGAGCCGTCCCAGCCTGTGGCGGTCACACCGACGCCGCCGCAGTGCCCGGCGGTGACGAAGCCGCCGTGTACCGCAAAGCCGATGGAGCAGTAGGCGCTGCCGCTCGTATACATGTCGCCGCCCACAATGCCGGCGGCCGTGGTCCGCATCTGCTCGGAGACGGTGTGCACGGTGACCGGGCCGGTTTTGCGGGCCTGGCGTATGAAGCGCCGGACATCGTTGTCGGTCTGCTTGTCCCGGACCACGTTCACAGTCACCGTGTTGGCGGCCGGGTCCACGAACCAGTCGCTGACGCCCTGCGGGGCGTCGAGGCGGTTGATGCGGGACATGGTCGCGTCGAGCTGGCGGGCGCTGTGCTCGACCGTGCGGACGGTGGCGCCGGCGGACCGCACCTTCCGTACCGTGGAGGCGTCCGCCTCCGGGGTGAGCGCCACGGTCAGTTTGCCGCTGTCCTCGTCGAGCCACGAGCCGCCGTAGGTGGATCCGGCGGCCTTGCGTGCCTTGGGCTCCGCGGCGGTGGCCCGGCGCTCCACGTCGAGTAGCTGCTCCGCCTCGGTGCGTGAGAGTCCTAAGTCACGCTGCATCGCCTTGAGCATGCCGGGAGAGGCGGATGCGGGACCCGGGGAGGCGGCGGCGGAGCCGGGGGATTCACTCGCCGAAGCGGGCAGGGCGCCGGCCGCGGTCAAACTCCCGAGCACCAGGAGGGCGGCCAGTCCGGCCTTTGTCAGTTTGGTACGTATCACAGTGATCTTTCATCTCTCTCTGGACGAGACAGAGCGACCCCTCACCGAGATCGCTCCCGCGTTGAGGGCAAGTCGATCACAGGGGGTGTCAGTTGCCCAGACCGATAATGATTTTCGGCTCAGTTTCACCGGCTCGGGCCCGGCGGGCCACGCAAGCGGCCGGCCGGGGTACGGGCCTGCAAGGCGTACGACTCCCGCGACAACCGCTCCTACCCGCGCGGGCGTGGAATCAAGGCCATGCCCCCACCCCGGCGGACCGCGTCCGCGACCGGGAGAAGCGCGGATCGCTCGGCGGGCGGCCGCCGACGTTCGACAAGGACGACTACTGGCAGACCGCTGGACGTGGCTGATCCTCGCTGCCTGTACCCAACTGCGACTGGCCCGGCCGCTGGCAGCCGACCGGCGCCGTCCCTGGGAAAGGTCCGTCTCCCCGGACGGGCTGACCCGGCACGTGTCCGCCGCGGCTTCCGGCACATCCGCCCCGAGGCCGTCTGCCCGGCCGAGGCGCCGAAACCCACCCGCCCCGGGCCGGCCTCCCGGGCGCAGGAACACCCGGCCCGCCCCGCGACACGGCGTCCACACACCCCGCACAACGGGCAGCCCCATGGCCCGGAACAAGAAGACGCTCAACCCACGGCTTCGCCGGACAGATGAGAGATCAAGTTGGGTACGAAGCAGCGAGACTGCGCGGGTCCCGGAACCGCCACGCAGGGGAACCGAGCGCTGCGGACACCCCGTCCTCCACAACCTCCGCAGCGGCGTCGGCGAGACGCCGCAGCGGGTCGTCACTCACGTCAGCGACCGTTTCAGCTGGTCGGAGCCGACTTCTTGACCGTCAGCGGCAGCAACTTCTTGCCGCTGTCGCTCAGTTGCGGCCATGTATCGAACTGAGGACAGACGCCACAGTCGAAGCACGGCGTCCAGCGGCAGTCGTCGACCTCTGTTTCGTCGAGGGCGTCCTGCCAGTCCTCCCAGAGCCAGTCCTTGTCGAGGCCGGAGTCGAGGTGGTCCCAGGGGAGGACTTCCTCGTAGGTACGTTCGCGGGTGGTGTACCAGTCGACGTCCACGCCCTGGGCGGGGAGCGTCTTGTCGGCGCAGGCCATCCAGCGGTCGTAGGAGAAGTGCTCGCGCCAGCCGTCGAAGCGGCCGCCGTCGTCGTAGACCGCGCGGATCACCGCGCCCAGGCGGCGGTCGCCGCGGGAGAGGAGGCCCTCGACGATGCCGGGCTTGCCGTCGTGGTAGCGGAAGCCGATGGAGCGGCCGTACTTCTTGTCGCCGCGGATCTTGTCGCGCAGCTTCGCCAGGCGCGCGTCGGTCTCCTCGGCGCTCAGCTGCGGGGCCCACTGGAAGGGGGTGTGCGGCTTGGGGACGAAGCCGCCGATCGAGACCGTGCAGCGGATGTCGTTGGAGCCGGAGACCTCGCGGCCCTTGGCGATCACGCGGGTCGCCATGTCGGCGATCTGGAGGACGTCGTCGTCGGTCTCGGTGGGCAGGCCGCACATGAAGTACAGCTTCACCTGGCGCCAGCCGTTGCCGTAGGCCGTGGCGACGGTCCGGATGAGGTCGTCCTCCGAGACCATCTTGTTGATGACCTTGCGGATGCGCTCGGAGCCGCCCTCCGGGGCGAACGTCAGGCCCGAGCGGCGGCCGTTGCGGGTCAGCTCGTTGGCCAGGTCGATGTTGAACGCGTCCACGCGGGTGGAGGGCAGGGACAGGCCGACCTTGTCCTCCTCGTAGCGGTCGGCCAGGCCCTTGGCGATGTCGCCGATCTCCGTGTGGTCCGCGGAGGAGAGGGAGAGGAGGCCGACCTCCTCGAAGCCCGTCGCCTTGAGGCCCTTGTCGACCATCTCGCCGATGCCGGTGATCGAGCGCTCGCGCACCGGGCGGGTGATCATGCCGGCCTGGCAGAAGCGGCAGCCGCGCGTGCAGCCGCGGAAGATCTCCACCGACATCCGCTCGTGCACCGTCTCCGCCAGCGGCACCAGCGGCTGCTTGGGGTACGGCCACTCGTCGAGGTCCATCACCGTGTGCTTGGACACCCGCCACGGGACGCCCGAGCGGTTGGGGACGACGCGGGCGATGCGGCCGTCGGGGAGGTACTCGACGTCGTAGAAGGCGGGGATGTAGACGCCGCCGGTCTTCGCCAGGCGGAGCAGGACCTCCTCGCGGCCGCCGGGGCGGCCCTCCGCCTTCCACTCGCGGATGACGGCGGTCATGTCGAGCACGGCCTGCTCGCCGTCGCCGATGATGGCCGCGTCGATGAAGTCGGCGATCGGCTCGGGGTTGAACGCGGCGTGGCCGCCGGCCAGGACGATCGGGTCGTCGACCGTGCGGTCCTTCGACTCCAGGGGGATGCCGGCCAGGTCCAGGGCCGTGAGCATGTTGGTGTAGCCGAGCTCCGTGGAGAAGGAGAGGCCGAAGACGTCGAAGGCCTTCACCGGGCGGTGGCTGTCGACGGTGAACTGGGGGACCCCGTGCTCCCGCATCAGGGCCTCCAGGTCCGGCCAGACGCTGTACGTGCGTTCGGCCAGGACGCGGTCCTGTTCGTTGAGTACCTCGTAGAGGATCATGACGCCCTGGTTGGGGAGGCCGACCTCGTAGGCGTCGGGGTACATCAGGGCCCAGTGGACGTCGCAGTCGTCCCAGTCCTTGACGGTGGAGTTGAGTTCGCCGCCGACGTACTGGATCGGTTTCTGCACATGCGGGAGCAGGGCCTCGAGCTGTGGGAAGACCGACTCGACTGGCATCGCGGGGTTACCTTCGGAGAGAGAGGGGTGTGGTCGACTCCGGCTTCGCCGGGGTGGGCCATCTAGCGTAACGCGGGGGTGGGGGTGCGGGGGTTTTCCGCCCCCGCCGCCCCTACCCTTCCCGTCCATCAGGGGCTCCGCCCCTTCGACCCCGGTGCCCTCCGGGCGGGGAGGCGCTTGAGAGCTCGGGTGGGCGGGTTCGTCGGCGAGTGCGGGTGGGATGTGGCTGATCGCGCAGTTCCCCGCGCCCCTGACGGGGCGCCCCGTCGGGGCGCCCCTCCTCCCCTACGCCGACAGCGGTCGCTGCACCCTGATCGACTGCAACAGCCCCACCGCGATCCATACCGCGAACATCGATGAGCCGCCGTAGGACACGAACGGGAGCGGGAGGCCCGCGACCGGCATGATGCCCAGGGTCATGCCGACGTTCTCGAAGGCCTGGAAGGCGAACCAGGCGATGATGCCGGCGGCGACGATCGTGCCGTAGAGCTCCGTCGTCTCGCGGGCGATGCGGCAGGCGCGCCAGAGGACGACGCCGAGCAGGAGCAGTATCGCGCCGGCGCCGACGAAGCCGAGTTCCTCGCCGGCGACCGTGAAGACGAAGTCGGTCTGCTGTTCGGGCACGAACTGGCCGGTCGTCTGCGAGCCGTGGAACAGGCCCGCGCCGGTCAGACCGCCGGAGCCGATGGCGATGCGGGCCTGGTTGGTGTTGTAGCCGACGCCGGCCGGGTCGAGGTCGGGGTTGGCGAAGGCCGCGAAGCGGTTGATCTGGTACTCGTCGAGGATGTGCAGCTGCCACACCGCGAGGGCACCGAGCGCGCCGACGCCCATCAGACCGAAGATCCAGCGGTTGGAGGCGCCGGAGGCGAGCAGCACGGCCAGCACGATGATGACCATGACCATGACCGAGCCAAGGTCGGGCATGAGCAGCACGATCGCGATCGGGACGGCGGCCAGGCCGAGGGCCTGGAGGACCGTGCGGTGGTCGGGGTACGGCTTGTCGCCGGCGTCGACACGCGCGGCGAGCAGCATGGCCATGCCGAGGATGATCGTGATCTTGGTGAACTCGGAGGGCTGGAGCGAGAAGCCGCCGCCGAACACGATCCACGCGTGGGCGCCGTTGACGGTGGCGCCGAGCGGGGTGAGCACCAGCAGGATGAGGAAGACCGAGATGCCGTAGAGGATCGGCACGGCGGTGCGCAGGGTGCGGTGGCCGAGCCAGACCGTGCCGATCATCAGGGCGATGCCGATGCCGGTGTTGAGCAGGTGGCGCAGAAGGAAGTAGTACGGGTCGCCCTGGTTGATCTCGGTGCGGTTGCGGGTCGCGGAGTAGACGAGCAGCGAGCCGATCAGCGAGAGCGCGACGGCCGACAGCAGTATCGGCCAGTCCAGGCGGCGGGCGAGGGAGTCGCGGGCGAAGACCCGCGTCCAGCCGGCCCGCTCGGGTCCGTACCCGGAGACGGAGAAGCTGTTGGCCCCGGTCATGCCGTCCTCCCGCGTCCGCCGCGGCGGCCCCGGCCGGAGCGCCGCCGTGTCTGTCGGTTGCCGGTGGTGGGTGACGGGGTGGTCGCCACCGGCGTCTCGGAGGCGCCGCCCTGGGGGGTCTCCTCGTTGGCCTGGTCCGCCTTGGGGTCGTACTTCTTCACCTTGGGCGCCTTGATCGTGCCGTCGGGCTGGATCTTGGGCAGGCTCTGCTGCGGGGTGGGCAGGAGTGCCTTGCTCTTGTCGATCTTGCCGTCGTCGGAGACGCCGTACAGGGAGTTGTAGATCTTGCGCACGGCCTCACCGGAGGCGCCGGAGCCCGTACCGGCCTGCGAGATCGTCATGATAACCGTGTAGTCCTTGCTGTACGTGGCCAGCCAGGAGGTGGTCTGCTTGCCGTAGACCTCGGCGGTGCCGGTCTTGGCGTGCAGCGGGATCTTGTCCTGGGGCCAGCCCTGGAACTTCCAGGCGGCGGTACCGCGGGTGGCCACGCCGGCGAGTGCCTCGTCCATCTTGGCGATGGTGGCCTTGTTGACGGGCAGCTTGCCCGAGGACTGCGGCTTGATCTCGGTGACCTTCTTGCCGTCGGCGCTGACGATCGCCTTGCCGATGGTGGGGGTGTACATGGTGCCGCCGTTGGCGAGCGCCCCGTAGATCACGGCCTCCTGGATCGGGGTGAGCAGGGTGTCGCCCTGTCCGATGGAGTAGTTGATCGAGTCGCCCTCGCGCATCTTGTTGCCCTCGAGGCAGTTCTCGTACGCGATCTTCTGGACGTAGGTGCCGTCCTTCTTGCCGCTCTTGCACCAGGCGTCCTTGTTGGCCTCCCAGTACTTCTGCTTCCACTCGCGGTCGGGGACCCGGCCGGTGACCTCGTTGGGCAGGTCGATGCCGGTCTTCTTGCCGAGACCGAACTGGTGGGCGGCCTTGTAGAAGTAGTCCTTGGGCTGACCCTTCTTCGGGTTGATGCCGCCGTCCTTCTTCCACTCCCGGTCGGCGAGGCCGTAGAAGACCGTGTCGCAGGAGACCTCCAGGGCGCGGCCGAGCGTGATGTCGCCGAAGTTCTCGCCCTCGAAGTTCTTGAAGACCTGGTTGCCGACGGAGTAGGAGCTGGTGCAGGGGTAGCCGCCGTCGAAGTCGTAGCCGGCCTCGACGGCGGCGGCGGTGGAGACGACCTTGAAGGTGGAGCCGGGTGCCGACTGGCCCTGTGTCGCCCTGTTGAGCAGCGGGTAGTCGGAGTCCTTGCCGGTGAGGGCCTGGTAGTCCTTGGCGGAGATGCCGCCGACCCAGACGTTGGGGTCGTAGGTCGGTGCGGAGGCCATGGCGACGACGCGGCCGGTCTTGGCCTCCATGACGACGACGGCGCCGGAGTCCGCCTTGTAGTTCTCGCCGGTGATCTTGTCGAACTGTTTGCGGGCCACCTTCATGGCGTCGTTCAGTTCGTACTCGGCGACCCGCTGCACCCGGGCGTCGATGCTGGTGACCAGGTTGGAGCCGGGCTGGGCCTTGTCGGACTGGGCCTTGCCGATGACGCGGCCGAGGTTGTCCACCTCGTAGCGGGTGACGCCGG
The DNA here is from genome assembly GCF_000725625.1 of Streptomyces sp. NRRL F-6676. Lineage (GTDB taxonomy): Bacteria > Actinomycetota > Actinomycetes > Streptomycetales > Streptomycetaceae > Streptomyces. The sequence continues at coordinate 314,602 of NZ_JOHS01000010.1, read as the reverse complement.
CCTTGCCGCGCAGCTGCTTGTCGTACTGGCGCTCGAGACCGGAGCGGCCGACCTGGTCGGAGCGGAGGTACGGCGAGTCGGTGTCCTGCGCCTTGGTGATCTCGTCGTCGGTGACCGGGGAGAGGTAGCCGAGGACCTGCGCGGTGTTGGCCTCGCCGGGGGCGGCGTAGCGGCGTACGGCCTCGGGCTCGGCGGTGATGCCGGGGAAGTCCTCGGCGCGCTCGCGGATTTGCAGGGCCTGCTTGGCGGTGGCCTCGTCGGTGATGGGGATGGGCTGGTACGGCGAACCGTTCCAGCAGGGCTGCGGCGTCTTGGCGTCGCACAGCCGCACCTTCTCCATGACCTCCTGCGGCTTCATGCCGAGGACGCCGGCGAGCTTGGTGAGGACCGCCTTGCCGTCGTCCTTCATCTTCATCAGGTCGGTACGGGAGGCGGAGACCACCAGGCGGGTCTCGTTGTCGGCGAGGGCCACACCGCGGGCGTCCAGGATGGAGCCGCGCACGGCCGGCTGGACGACCTGCTGGACGTGGTTGCCGGACGCCTCCTTGGCGTAGGCGGCGCCCTCGCGGATCTGGAGGTACCACAGCCGGCCGCCGAGGGTGCCGAGCAGGGAGAGGACGAGGATCTGGATGACGACGAGGCGGATCTGGACGCGTGGAGTCCGTCCGGTCTCGGGGATGTTGGTCACTGGTGCTGCCGCCCCCTCTCAGTGCATGTGCGAGCAGTGCGTGTGCGAGCCGTGCGCGTACGGGCAGTGCGTGTGCGAGCAGTGCGTGTACGGGCCGTGCGTGTACGGGCCGTGCGTGTACGAGTCATACCGTGCGGACCTGTGCGGCCCGGCGACGGCCGAGTGACGTGGGTTCACAGCCGCTTGACCCCCTTGATGCGTCCCGCGCGGGCCACCCGTGCCTTGGCCGCGCGGGCCTTGAGACCGCCGCGCTGGCTGCCGATGCGCAGGCCCGTGCCGGAGGAGAGCCAACCGGAGGAGACGTCGGCGGCCTTGGTGTTCGAACCGGTCTCGGCGAGCGGGTCGTTGTCGGCCCGGCGGGCCAGGGCCATCAGGCCGGGGACCACGAAGGGCGCGAGCAGCAGGTCGTAGACGGCGGCACTGAGCAGCAGGCTCGGCAGGCCCACATGGCGGGCGGCGGTGTCCCCGACGAGGGCGCCGACGCCCGCGTAGAGCAGCGTGGAGCCGACCGCGGCGACGACCACCACGGCCATGGGCCCGGTGGCGGACTTCAGACGGCCGTTGTCGGGTCTGGCGAGCCCGGCGAGGTAGCCGACGACGCACAGCACGAGCGCGTACCGCCCGGCCGCGTGGTCGGCCGGGGGCGCGAGGTCGGAGAGCAGCCCGGCGCCGAAGCCGACGAGGGCGCCGCCGACGTGGCCGTAGACCAGGGCGAGGGCGAGGACGGTGAGCAGGACGAGGTCGGGGACGGCGCCGGGCAGGTGGAGGCGGGCGAGGACGCTCACCTGGATCACCAGGGCGACGACCACGAGGGCGACGGAGAGCAGCGTCCGGTTGAGGCGCATCGGGTTCGGCTCCTACGGGGTGGGCTGCGCACCGGCGGTGGCATTGGCGCCGGTGTTGTCGTCTGCGTTGTCGTTGGTGTTGTCGTCGGTGTTGTCGCCCGCGGGCGCGTTGCCCGAGGGCGACACGGTGACGGTGACGGTCGGCGTGGGCCTGGGCTTGGACTTCGGCGGCAGCACGGTGTCGCGCGGGTCCTTCTTGGGTGCCTCGACGACGACACCGACGATGTCGAGCTTGGTGAAGGAGACGAACGGCTCGACGTAGATGGTGCGGGTCAGGTCACCGCCGGAGGGGTCGACGCGCAGGACCTTGCCGACGGGGACGCCGGGCACGAAGGGCTTGTCGGCCTGGGAGCCGAAGGTGATGAGCCGGTCGCCCTTCTTCACGTCCGCCTTGGCGTTGAGGAGCTGGACCCGGAAGGGGCGGTCGCCCTGGCCGGAGGCGAAACCGAGCTCGTCGCTGCCCTCCATGCGGGTGCCCACGGTGAAGTCGGGGTCGTTGGCGAGCAGCACGGTGGCGGAGTGGGGGCCGACGGTGGTGACGCGGCCGACGAGTCCGGAGCCGTTGAGGACGGTCATGTCGCGCTTGACGCCGTCGTCGGCGCCGATGTCGATGGTGACGGTCCAGGAGAAGCCCTGGGCCGCTCCTATGGCGATGACCTGGGCGCCCTTGATGCCGTACTGGCCCTCGCCGGCGATGCGCAGCATCTTGTCGAGCTGGGCGAGCCGGCTGCGGTTGCGGGCGTCGCCGCCGAGCTTCGCCTTCAACGCGGCGTTGTCGCGCTCGAGTCGGGCGATGCGGTCGTGCCGGTCGCCGGAGTCACGGACCGCGGCGATCGCGTTGCCGACGGGGTCGACAGCGGTCGACACCCCGTTCTCGATCGGCCCGAACACCGTGGCGGCGGCCTGCCGGGCGCCGTCGACCGGGGAGTCCTCACCGCCCCGGATGTCCACCGTGATCAGTGCGAACGCGATGGCGATCAGCAGCACCAGGAGCAGCCGGCTCTCCTTTGTGTCCCTCACGTGCGGCGGCCGTGCCTTCCTCGTCGTAATGGGAGGTGGGGTGGAGCGGAAGTGGGGTGGAGGCGGGGGGTCACCCACAGGCAATGCGTGCGTTGCGGGTGTTGTGGGGAGCTTAAGCCTCGTTATCAGCGATCCGCCGTACGAGAGGGGTGCTTCTCGTACGGCGGAATCGAAGCGTTACGTCATCTGCGCGGCTGGGCGTCGAGGACCTGCTGGAGGGCCTCGAACTCCTCGACGCACTTGCCGGAACCGAGGGCGACGCTGTCCAGCGGGTCCTCGGCGATGTGGATCGGCATGCCCGTCTCGCGGCGCAGCCGTTCGTCGAGGCCGCGCAGCAGGGCGCCGCCGCCGGTGAGGACGATCCCGCGGTCCATGATGTCGCCGGAGAGTTCCGGCGGGCACTTGTCGAGGGTCGTCTTGACCGCGTCGACGATCGCGTTGACCGGTTCCTCGATGGCCTTGCGCACCTCGGCCGCGGAGATGACCACGGTCTTGGGCAGCCCGGAGACCAGGTCGCGGCCACGGATCTCGGTGTGCTCGTCGGAGTCGAGGTCGTACGCCGAACCGATCGTGATCTTGATCTGTTCCGCCGTCCGCTCGCCGAGGAGGAGCGAGTACTCCTTCTTGACGTGCTGGATGATCGCGTTGTCCAGTTCGTCACCCGCGACGCGGATGGACTGGGCGGTGACGATGCCGCCGAGCGAGATGACCGCGACCTCCGTGGTGCCGCCGCCGATGTCCACCACCATGTTGCCCGTGGCCTCGTGGACCGGCAGCCCGGAGCCGATGGCGGCCGCCATGGGCTCCTCGATGATGTGCACCTGACGGGCGCCGGCCTGCGAGGAGGCCTCGATGACCGCGCGGCGCTCGACGCCGGTGATCCCGGAGGGCACGCAGACGACGACGCGCGGACGGGCGAGGTAGCGCCGCTTGTGGATCTTCAGGATGAAGTAGCGGAGCATGCGCTCGGTGATCTCGAAGTCGGCGATCACGCCGTCCTTCAGCGGACGCACGGCGACGATGTTGCCCGGCGTGCGCCCGATCATCTTCTTGGCTTCGGCACCGACCGCGAGGATGCCACCGGTGTTGGTGTTGATCGCGACGACGGACGGTTCGTTGAGTACGATTCCGCGACCCCTGACGTACACCAGCGTGTTGGCGGTCCCGAGGTCGACAGCCATGTCACGGCCGATGAACGACATTGAGTTCCCCATCAGGATTCGTCTGGCCTTCCCAAGTGAAGCGTGTGAGGGCTCGTGTTGGGGCGGCGAAGTGCGTGCGGTGACGTGAAGGCTTACATCGTAGTCTCGCCTGCACGAACACCGTGCGAGGGTCTTCGCCATTGTCAGCAGAACACGCGCCGCCCCGCTTGTGGAGAGGGGCGTTCGGGGGTGCGCGTTCCCCCGATCGGCACGCATATGCGGACGGACGGCCGCTTCCGGGGCGGCCGCCCCGCGTCCTGTGGGCCGTTCGGCTGACGTGGCGTCAGGCGCGGTGTCGTACGGCGAGTCGGGCCGCGGGCCGGTGGGTCAGAAGCGGCCGGGGAAGAAGATCTTCAGCTCGCGCTCGGCGGAGTCCTCCGAATCCGAGGCGTGGATCAGGTTCTCGCGGACGATGACGCCGTAGTCGCCGCGGATGGAGCCGGGGGCGGCGGCGATCGGGTCGGTGGGGCCGGCCAGCGCCCGGACCCCCTCGATGACCCGCTCGCCCTCGACCACCAGGGCGACGACGGGGCCGGAGGCCATGAACTCGACGAGGGGCTCGTAGAACGGACGGCCGACGTGCTCGGCGTAGTGCTGCTCCAGGATGGCACGGTCAAGAGTCCGCTGTTCCAGCGCCGTGATACGCCAGCCGGCCTTGCGCTCGATACGGCTGATGATCTCGCCGACCAGAGAGCGGCGGACGGCGTCCGGCTTCAGGAGGACGAGGGTGCGCTGGCTCACGGGGGTACTCCTTGGGAACTGGTGAGTGAGTGGTCAGAGGGTACAGGGCCCCCGAAGGAAAGGATCACGCAGTACCGAGGTCGCCCGGGCCGGTGCCCTGGCCCTGCTGGGCCTGCTGTGCGTGCAGGGCCGCGAAGCGGGCCTTCGCCTCGTCGATCTTGCGGCCGTAGTGCACCGAGGCCCACCACAGGGCGGTGAACACCGCGCCCATGAAGAACATCGTCGGGACGAAGAAGCCGGAGGCGATCAGCGCGAGCTGTAGCGCCCAGCCGAGCTGGACGCCGCCGGGGCGGGTGAGCACCCCGCACAGCAGCAGGCACAGCACCATGGCGATGCCGCTGACCGTCCAGACCGTCCCCACGGACAGGCCGGGGTCCTTCATCGCGACGAGTCCGGCGAAGCCGATCACGAAGAACTCGCCCAGCAGGGTCGAGGAACACAGCATGCGCACGGCGGTCAGCCCCTCTTCAGCAGCAGTCGGGCCTCGCCGACGGTGAACACGGACCCGGTGACGAGGACGCCGCCGCCGGCGAACTCGCCCTCCTCCTCGGCGAGCGTGATCGCCGCCTCCAGGGCGTCCGGCAGGCTCGGTTCCACCTGGACCCGGTCCTCGCCGAAGACCTCGACCGCGAGGGCGGCGAGCGCGTCGACGTCCATGGCGCGGTGGGTGGAGTTCTGCGTGACCACGACCTCCGCGAAGATCGGCTCGAACGCCTCGAGCACCCCGCGTACGTCCTTGTCGCCGCTGGTGCCGACCACGCCGATGAGCCGGCTGAAGTCGAACGCCTCGCCCACCGCCTCGGCGGTCACCCGGGCGCCGGCCGGGTTGTGGGCGGCGTCGAGCACGACCGTCGGGGAGCGGCGGACGACCTCCATGCGGCCCGGCGAGGAGACCGCGGCGAACGCCTTGCGGACGGTGTCCAGGTCCAGCGTCTGCGGGCGCTGGGCGCCGACGCCGAAGAACGCCTCGACGGCGGCGAGCGCCACGGAGGCGTTGTGCGCCTGGTGGGCGCCGTGCAGCGGGAGATAGACCTCGCCGTACTCGCCGCCCAGCCCGCGCAGGGTGATCAGCTGCCCGCCGACGGCGACCTGCCGGGCGACGACGCCGAACTCCAGCCCCTCGCGGGCCACGGTGGCGTCCGCCTCGACCGACTTCCGCAGCAGCACCTGGGCCGCGTCGACCGGCTGCTGGGCCATGATGACCGAGGCGCCCTGCTTGATGATCCCGGACTTCTCCCCCGCGATCTCGCCGGGCGTGGAGCCGAGGCGGTCGGTGTGGTCCAGGTCGATGGGGGTGACGACGGCGACGTCACCGTCGATGACGTTGGTGGCGTCCCAGGTGCCGCCCATGCCGACCTCGACGACGGCGACGTCGACGGGGGCGTCGGCGAAGGCCGCGTACGCCATGCCGGTGAGCACCTCGAAGAACGACAGCCGGAACTCCTGCGCGGTGTCGACCATCTCGACGTACGGCTTGATGTCCCGGTACGTCTCGACGAAGCGCTCGGCGGAGATCGGCGCCCCGTCCAGGCTGATCCGCTCGGTGATCGACTGCACGTGGGGGCTGGTGTAGCGGCCGGTGCGCAGTTCGAAGGCGCCGAGGAGGGCCTCGATCATGCGGGCGGTGGTGGTCTTGCCGTTGGTGCCGGTGATGTGGATCGAGGGGTACGAGCGCTGGGGTTCGCCCAGGACGTCCATCAGCGCGGCGATCCGGGTGACGGAGGGCTCCAGCTTGGTCTCGCCCCAGCGGGTGGCGAGCTCCGCCTCGACGTCGCGCAGCGCCTTGTCCGTCTCGGGGTCGGCGGGGCGGGCGGGGACGTCGGACTCCGGGGGGCCGCCCTGGGTACGGAGGGTGCGGCTGCCGGCCTCGATGACGGCGAGGTCGGGGTCGCGGTCGGTCTCGGCGGCGACGATGTCGTCGAAGTCGCTGTCGGCGTCGAAGTCGTCGGGGGCGTTGCCGTTGTCGGGCGGGAGCGTACTCACGTCGACCAGTCTACGGAGGGCTCGCCCGGTGGGGGCTGCGCCCCTCGGTCCCCCTTGCTCGGGCGCCTTCCAGCTCGGGGGGTGCGGGTTGCAATGGCGGGTGCGGGTACGTCGTGGTTGATCGCGCCCGCGCGGCGGAGCCGCAGATCGAGAACAGCCCCGCGCCCCTTACGAAGCGCAGCCCCCGGTGCTTTGAGGGCTCCGGGGGCTGCGCTTGACGTTCTTCAGGACCTCACGCCTGCGGCAGGCGGTTCAGCTGGGTCTGGAGGCGGGTGATGTCCTCCTCCGCCTTCGACAGGCGGCCGCGGATCTTGTCGACGACCTGTTCGGGGGCCTTGGCCAGGAACGCCTCGTTGCCCAGCTTGGCCGTGGCCTGGGCCTTCTCCTTCTCCGCCGCCGCCAGGTCCTTCGCGAGCCGCTTGCGTTCCGCGGCCACGTCGATCGTGCCGGAGAGGTCGAGGGCGACCGTCGCGCCGGCGACCGGGAGCGTCGCCGTCGCGGTGAAGGCGTCGCCCTCCGGGGTGAGGCGCAGCAGCTGTCGGATGGCGGCCTCGTGCGGGGCGAGGGCCGTACCGTCGAGGGTCAGCCGGGCGGGAACCCGCTGGCCCGGTTGCAGGCCCTGGTCGGCGCGGAAGCGGCGGACCTCGGTGATGACCTGCTGGAGCGTCTCGATCTCCCGCTCGGCGCCGGCGTCACGGAAGCCGCTGTCAGACGGCCACTCCGCGATGACGACCGACTCGCCGCCCGTGAGCGTGGTCCACAGGGTCTCGGTGACGAACGGGACGATCGGGTGCAGCAGCCGCAGGGTGACGTCGAGGACCTCGCCGAGGACCCGTCCGGAGACCTTCGCGGCCTCGCCGCCGCCCAGATACGTCGTCTTGGACAGCTCGACGTACCAGTCGAAGACCTCGTCCCAGGCGAAGTGGAACAGGGCGTCGGAGAGCTTCGCGAACTGGTAGTCCTCGTAGTACGCGTCGACCTCGGCGACGACCGAGTTGAGGCGGGAGAGGATCCACCGGTCGGTCGAGGACATCTTCGAGGCGTCCGGCAGCGGGCCCTCGACCGTCGCGCCGTTCATCAGCGCGAACCGCGTGGCGTTCCAAATCTTGTTGGCGAAGTTCCGGGAGCCCTGGACCCAGTCCTCGCCGATCGGGACGTCGACGCCCGGGTTGGCGCCGCGCGCGAGGGTGAAGCGGAGCGCGTCGGAGCCGTACTTGTCCATCCAGTCCAGCGGATTGACCACGTTCCCGAAGGACTTGGACATCTTCTTGCCGTTCTGGTCACGGACCATGCCGTGCAGGGCGATGGTGTGGAACGGCGGGGTGCCGTCCATCGCGTAGAGGCCGAACATCATCATCCGGGCGACCCAGAAGAAGAGGATGTCGTAGCCGGTGAGCAGGACGGAGTTCGGGTAGAACTTCGCGAGCGACTCGGTCCGCTCGGGCCAGCCGAGGGTGGAGAAGGGCCACAGGCCGGAGGAGAACCAGGTGTCCAGGACGTCGGAGTCCTGGTGCCAGCCCTCACCGCTCGGCGGCTCCTCGGCCGGTCCGACGCAGACGACTTCGCCGTTCGGGCCGTGCCAGACGGGGATGCGGTGGCCCCACCACAGCTGACGCGAGATGCACCAGTCGTTGAGGTTGTCGACCCAGTCGAAGTAGCGCTTCTCCATCTCCTGCGGGTGGATCCTGACCTTGCCCTCGCGGACCGCGTCGCCGGCGGCCTTGGCGAGCGGGCCGACCTTGACCCACCACTGCATGGACAGCCGCGGCTCGACGGTGGTCCGGCAGCGCGAGCAGTGGCCGACGGAGTGGACGTAGGGGCGCTTCTCGGCGACGATCCGGCCCTCGGCGCGCAGCGCGGCGACGATGGCGGAGCGGGCCTCGAGGCGATCCAGGCCCTGGAAGGGGCCGTGGACGGTGATGACGGCGTGCTCGTCCATCACGGTGAGGGACGGCAGGTCGTGGCGCCGGCCGATCTCGAAGTCGTTCGGGTCGTGGGCCGGGGTCACCTTGACGGCGCCGGTGCCGAACTCGGGGTCGACGTGCTCGTCGGCGACGACGGGGATGGAGCGGTCGGTCAGCGGCAGCTTGATGAGCTTGCCGACGAGGTGCTTGTAGCGCTCGTCCTCGGGGTGGACGGCGACGGCGGTGTCGCCGAGCATCGTCTCCGCGCGGGTGGTGGCGACGACGATGGTGTCCTCGCCCTCGCCGTACGTCATGGAGACGAGCTCGCCGTCGTCGTCCTGGTAGTTGACCTCGATGTCGGAGATCGCGGTCAGACAGCGCGGGCACCAGTTGATGATGCGCTCGGCGCGGTAGATCAGCTCGTCGTCGTAGAGCCGCTTGAAGATGGTCTGGACGGCCTGGGACAGGCCCTCGTCCATCGTGAAGCGCTCACGGGACCAGGCGACGCCGTCACCGAGGCGGCGCATCTGGCCGCTGATCTGCCCGCCGGACTCGGCCTTCCACTGCCAGACCCGCTCGACGAAGGCCTCCCGGCCCAGATCGTGCCGGGACTTGCCCTCCTTGCCCAGCTCGCGCTCGACGACGTTCTGCGTGGCGATGCCGGCGTGGTCCATGCCGGGCTGCCACAGCGTCTCGAAGCCCTGCATGCGCTTGCGGCGGGTCAGGGCGTCGATGAGCGTGTGCTCGAAGGCGTGCCCGAGGTGCAGGCTGCCCGTGACGTTCGGCGGCGGGATGACGATGGTGTACGGCGGCTTCTCGCTCTTGGCGTCGGCCTCGAAATAACCCCGCTCGACCCAGCGCTCGTACAGCTGCCCCTCTACCTCGGCCGGCGCGTACTGGGTCGGCAGTTCGGTGCGGGGCGCTGTGGGCTGCTGCTGAGCGTTCTCGGTCACCCGCTCAGTTTAGAGGTGTCACGGCCGGGTTCTGAAACGCGTTTGTTCTGTAACGGTGCGGCCCCCGCCGTCCCTCCGGCACGGCCCTTCCGCCAGGATGTCAGGGCCACACAGGAAATCGAGGGGGAACCCAGAGATGAGCCACAACCAGCCGGGCCCGTACGGCGGGCAGCCTCAGCAGCCCGGACCGTACGGTCAGCCGGGACCCTACGGTCAGCCGCCGCAGGCCCCGCAGCCCGGCTACGGGCAGCCGCCGCAGGCACCCCAGACTTCGCCCCAGCCCGGTTACGGCTACCCGCAGCAGCCGCAGGGCGCGCCGCAGCAGCCCAACCCGTACGGCCAGCCGCAGGGTTACGGCGGCCAGCCCCCGTACGGCCAGCAGCCCGGCTACGGGCAGCAGCCCTACCCGCCGCAGCCGGCGGCGCCGGGCGGCGGCAAGAAGAAGACGGGGCTGATCATCGGCGCGGTGGCCGTGGTCGCGGCGATCGCGGTCGGCGCGTACTTCGTGGTCAGCGGCGGGGACGACGGCGGCAGCGCCTCGGTCGCCGACGACGGCCCGCACAAGCTGGTGGCGCCGGCCGCGGTCGGCGACTACGCCAAGGCGGACGGTCTGACGACCGACGACGACGGCGGTCCCACAGGGACCAGCAGCCCGGAGAAGCTGAAGACGATCGGCATCGAGAACGGCCACGTCGTCAAGGCGACGTACACCGCCGGTCCCGGCACCAGCGGCAAGATCATGTCGTTCAACGGCGCCTACGGGGACATCAAGGACCCGGAGGCGACGATCGACGCGGGCTTCGACAACGCCCACAAGACGTCGTCCACGGGCGACGACAAGGAGAAGATCTCCTGGAAGGGCAGCCCGGCCACGGTGAAGCCGAGCGGTCTGGACGGGGCCCTGATGAAGTGCCAGACGGCGCACATCACGGAGGGCACGCAGAGCCTGGACATGCCGATCTGCGTCTGGGCGGACCACAGCACCTACGGCGTCGTCAACGGCTTCGACCTGACCGCCTCGAAGACGGGGGCCGGCATCCCGCAGGACCAGGTGTCCTCGTTCGGCACCGAACTGCGCGGCAAGGCGCGCGTCAAGGCCTGACGGCGGCACGGCACACATGAAGGGGGCGCCCGGCGGATTCGCCGGGCGCCCCCTTCATGTGTGTGCGGTCAGGCCGACTTCTGCTCGCCCGGGCCGCGTCCGCGGGCGTCACGCGGGATGAGCGTCGGGTTGACGTTGGAGTGGACGACGTCGGCGGTGATGACGACGCGGGCCACGTCCTTGCGGGACGGGATCTCGTACATCACGCCCTGGAGGACCTCCTCCATGATGGCGCGCAGGCCGCGCGCGCCGGTCTGCCGCAGGATCGCCTGGTCGGCGATGGCCTCCAGCGCCTCACGCTCGAAGTCCAGCTCCACGCCGTCGAGTTCGAACAGCCGCTGGTACTGCTTGACCAGCGCGTTGCGCGGCTCGACGAGGATTTGCAGCAGGGCCTCGCGGTCGAGGTTGTGCACGGAGGTGATGACCGGGAGCCGGCCGATGAACTCCGGGATCATGCCGAACTTGACCAGGTCCTCGGGCATGACGTCCTGAAACTGGTCCTTGGACTCCAGCTCCCGCTTGGAGCGGATGGTGGCGCCGAAGCCGATGCCCTTGGCGCCCGCGCGGGACTCGATGATCTTCTCCAGACCGGCGAAGGCGCCGCCCACGATGAACAGCACGTTCGTCGTGTCGATCTGGATGAACTCCTGGTGCGGGTGCTTGCGGCCGCCCTGCGGCGGGACGGAGGCGGTGGTGCCCTCCAGGATCTTCAGCAGGGCCTGCTGCACGCCCTCGCCGGAGACGTCCCGGGTGATCGACGGGTTCTCGCTCTTGCGGGCGACCTTGTCGATCTCGTCGATGTAGATGATCCCGGTCTCGGCCTTCTTGACGTCGTAGTCGGCCGCCTGGATCAGCTTGAGCAGGATGTTCTCGACGTCCTCGCCGACATAGCCGGCCTCCGTCAGCGCCGTGGCGTCGGCGATGGCGAAGGGGACGTTGAGCATGCGGGCCAGCGTCTGCGCCAGCAGGGTCTTGCCGGAGCCGGTGGGGCCGAGGAGCAGGATGTTGGACTTCGCCAGCTCGATCGCGTCGTCCCGGCCTTGCGCGCCGCCGTTCTCCCCGGCCTGGACGCGCTTGTAGTGGTTGTACACCGCGACCGAGAGGGCCTTCTTCGCCGGCTCCTGGCCGACGACGTATCCCTCGAGGAACTCGTAGATCTCGCGGGGCTTGGGGAGTTCCTCCCAGCGCACCTCGCTGGACTCGGCGAGTTCCTCCTCGATGATCTCGTTGCAGAGATCGATGCACTCGTCGCAGATGTACACACCGGGGCCTGCGATGAGCTTCTTGACCTGCTTCTGGCTCTTGCCGCAGAACGAGCACTTGAGCAGATCGCCGCCGTCACCGATGCGTGCCACGGTGTGCTTCCCCTTCGCCTGGGAACCGCCTGGACGTCAACGTCCAGCGACTCCTGGTGCTGCCTTATGTCCGACGGTACCTTGCCGCGGCCCCCGTTCGGGCCCCCCTTGGCAGGGTTCACTTCGACGCGCGTCCGACGTGCGGCGTGTCGAACCGAACCAAGGGGCGGCAGACGATACAGCTCCGATGGAGGTCCTGGTTCAGCGGACCGAGTTGTTGTTCATCTTCCGGGTCGAGATGATCTGGTCGATCAGGCCGTAGGAGAGGGCCTCCTCGGCCGTGAGGATCTTGTCGCGCTCGATGTCCTCGCGGATCTTCTCGATCGGCGTGGTGGAGTGCTTGGCCAGCAGGTCTTCGAGCTGGGCACGCATCCGGAGGATCTCGTTGGCGGCGATCTCCAGGTCCGAGACCTGCCCGCGGCCGGTCTCGCTGTAGGGCTGGTGGATCAGCACGCGCGCGTTGGGCAGCGCCATCCGCTTGCCGGGCGTTCCGGCGGCCAGCAGGATGGCGGCGGCCGAGGCGGCCTGACCCATGCAGACCGTCTGGATGTCCGGCTTCACGAACTGCATCGTGTCGTAGATGGCCGTGAGGGCGGTGAAGGAGCCGCCGGGGCTGTTGATGTAGACCGAGATGTCACGGTCGGGGTCCATCGACTCCAGGCACAGCAGCTGCGCCATGACGTCGTTGGCCGAGGCGTCGTCGATCTGCACGCCGAGGAAGATCACGCGCTCCTCGAACAGCTTCGCGTACGGGTCGTACTCGCGCACGCCCTGCGAGGTGCGCTCGACGAAGCGCGGGATGACGTAACGGGACTCGGCACGGGGGCCGTCGTACTCGGCCTGGGCGGCCTGCACGCGGCCGTAGAGGCCACGGCCGGGGAAGTCGTTCACGGGTTGTCTCCTGGGGCCTGAGAGGGGCTGTGGCGGTCGGCAGGGGCGGTACGCGTGGGCGCTGTCGCGGTCACGCACGCGGGGCGTGCGCGCGGACGGGAGCGCTCACGCCGCTCCGGTGCCTCCGCCGCCCGGCAAGCTGGCGGCGTGGGTGATGACGTCGTCGATGAGGCCGTACTCCTTGGCCTCGTACGCGTCGAACCAGCGGTCGCGGTCCGAGTCGCGGGTGATCTGCTCCACCGTCTGGCCGGTGTGGTGCGAGGTGAGCTCGGCCATGCGCTTCTTGGTGTGCAGCAGCCGCTCGGCGTGGATCTTGATGTCCGAGGCCGAGCCCGCCAGTCCGGCGGAGGGCTGGTGGATCAGGATCTCCGCGTTCGGCAGGGCGAAGCGCTTGCCCGGCGTGCCCGCGCTGAGCAGGAACTGGCCCATCGAGGCGGCGAGGCCCATGGCGATGGTGACCACGTCGTTCTTGATGAACTGCATGGTGTCGTAAATGGCCATGCCCGCCGTGATCGAGCCGCCGGGGCTGTTGATGTACAGGTTGATGTCCTTCTCCGGGTCGGCGGCGAGGAGCAGCAACTGTGCGGTGATCTTGTTGGCAATGTCGTCGTCGACCGGCTGGCCGAGGAAGATGATCCGCTCGCCGAGCAGCCGGTTGTAGACCTGGTCGCCGAGGCCACCACCGATGGAGGGCTCGCCGGCGGCGGAGGGCATCAGATTCGTCACGTATCCACCTGCTCGTCTTACGACGGCGCCGGGCCGTCTCACGTGTTCTGCCGGGGCGTGGGGCCGTCCGGCGCTGTTCGGGGACTCCCCTGCCCTCGTACTCATGGACCCTAACGCGCGGGTCCCTCCGGGGAATCCCGCGTAAGGGGGTGTTCGCTGTGAGCGCATGCGCTCCGCTGACGGCGCGGATTTTCTGGTGGGCCCACGGTACGAATGGCACCCGGCGGTGCGGACCCCGCCACGGGGCTCCGCCCCGGACCCCGGGTTCCTTTTCGCCGTGGGTCCATCGGGGGGTGGTGGGCTGCGGGCCGGTGGGGGCTGGTCGCGCAGTTCCCCGCGCCCCTTGAGGGACGGCGGCGCGGCGCACGGCGTTGCCAGGCACCGGCGGTTCCCTGCAACCACCGGCCCAGGGCCGCGCCCATCAGAGGCGCGGGGAACTGTGCGACCAGCCCTCACCGGCCCGCGGCCGGACACGCACCGGACACCCCGCGGCGCTCCCCGAGAACGGGAAACGGGCCCCGAACTCTCGCTCGGGGCCCGTTCCGGACGTACGGGGGAGGTCAGGACTCCTTGGAGTCCTCGGCCTTCTCCTCGGCGTCGGCGGCGGCCTCGGCCACCGTCTCGTCCGCGGAGCCGGCGGCGGCCTCCTCGCCCTCTTCCTCGTCGTCGCTGAGGTCGACGACCTCACCGTTCGTGTCCTTCACCGTCGCCGCCTCGACGACGACCGCCAGCGCCTTGCCGCGGGCGACCTCGCCGACCAGCATCGGGACCTGGCCGCCCTCGACGACCGCCTGGGCGAACTGGTCGGGGGACATGCCGGAGCCGGCCGCGCGCCGCACCAGGTGCTCGGTGAGCTCCTCCTGGTTGACGTTGAGCTTCTCCTTGTTGACCAGCTCGTCGAGGACGAACTGGGTCTTGATGCCCTTGACCGCGGCCTCGCGGGTCTCGGTCTCGAACTCCTCGGCGGTCTTCTCCTGGAGCTCCAGGTACTTGTCGAGGGTGAGGCCCATCTGGCCGAGCTGGTGGTGCTCCAGGTTGTGCTTGCGGGTGTTGATCTCGTCCTCGAGCAGCTTCTCGGGGACGGGCACCTCGACGAGCTCCAGGAGCTTGTCGAGCACGCGCTCCTGGGCCTGTGTGGCCTGGTCGTACTCCTTCATGTTCGCCAGGCGCTTGCGGCTGTCGTCCCGCAGCTCCGCCAGCGTGTCGAACTCGGAGGCGAGCTGGGCGAACTCGTCGTCCAGCTCCGGCAGCTCGCGCGCGGCGACCTGGGACACCTTGACGGTGACCTCGGCCTCCTTGCCCGCCGCCGAGCCGCCCTTGAGCTCGGAGGTGAAGGTGGCCTCCTCGCCGGCCGACTTGCCCTTGACGGCGTCGTCGATGCCGTCGAGCAGCTCGCCGGAGCCGATGGTGTAGGAGACGTCCTTGGCGACGCCGTCCTCGAGGATCTCGCCGTCGACCTTGGCCTCGAGGTCCAGGGTGACGACGTCACCGTCCTCGGCGGCGCGCTCGACCGGGGAGGTGGAGGCGAAGCGCTCGCGCAGCTCCTCCACGGCCTTGTCGACGTCCTCGTCGGTGACCTCGATGGCGTCGACCTCGACCTCGATGCCGGAGTAGTCCGGGATCTCGAGGGCCGGGCGGACGTCGACCTCGGCGGTGAAGGACAGCAGTTCGTTGTCCTTCAGCTCCTTGATGTCGACCTCGGGCTGGCCCAGGGGGTTCAGCTCGGCCTCGTTGACCGCGTCGGTGTAGAACTTCGGAAGCGCGTCGTTGACGGCCTCCTCCAGGACCGCACCGCGGCCGAACCGCTGGTCGATGACCCGGGCGGGGATCTTGCCCTTGCGGAAGCCCTTCACCGTGACCTGCTGGTTGATCTTCTTGTACGCCGCGTCGAGGCTGTCCTTGAGCTCCTCGAAGGGCACCTCAACAGTGAGCCGAACCCGGGTCGGGTTCAGGGTCTCCACGGCGCTCTTCACGGTTCGGTCTCCTTGTGGCTGACTTCTTCGGGTTCTGCTGTACGCGCCTGCCGGAGATCGGTGACGACCGGGGCAGGGCCTCAGCGGATTCGCGCCCTTGAGACAGCCGAGCCGTCCGTCCGGTAAGACGTGACTGTGCGGACACACGGGCGCGCATTCTGCATAGTAACCGCAGGCTGTTCACGCGCCCAAAGGCGATCTTGCCGGAGAGGTGACGGGCGGGCCGGCCCGGTGGTCGGGGTGGCGGGATTTGAACCCACGGCCTTCCGCTCCCAAAGCGGACGCGCTACCAAGCTGCGCCACACCCCGTCTGGTGCGACACGTAGGGTACATGCCCGGCAGGGGTGCGCCGACCGCATTGATCCGGCGGGGCGCGCGCCGTCCTCACACGGAGTGCGCGGGATCCCGCCACCGGCGCGCGCGGCATCCTTGCGCGGGCGTGTGCGCCGTGGTTCCGCGCCGCGTGCGGCGGGATGCGCGTTGGCCTTGTCGGTGGGCGACCCGCTACGATGCGTGCGGTGCCGCGGTCACTGACCTGCGGTCCGCGCTGCGGGCGTAGCTCAATGGTAGAGCCCTAGTCTTCCAAACTAGCTACGCGGGTTCGATTCCCGTCGCCCGCTCCGGTACGGCCTCCGGCCCGGTTCCGCCCCTTGCGAGGGGCGGGGCGGGACGGGGGCCGTCGTCGTGTGCGGCGCCCGTCCGCGGCCGGTCCCGGCGGTCAGAAGCTGATCGAGTTGATCATGTCCGCTATCGAGTTCATGAAGCGGTTGATCGACGGGGCCATGCCGGTCGAGGCGAGGAAGAAGCCGAAGAGGACGGCGACGATGGCCGGGCCCGCCTTGATGGAGCCCCCTCGCACCATCACCACCAGGATGATCGCCAACAGCAGCACCACTGACAGCGAAATGGCCACAACAGATCACACCCTCGGTCGGTCCCGCACTACCGGCCCGGGACGCCAACCCGGCGCGCCCCCGCCAGAACCATCGTGCCACCAACAGGCCCTCCGTATGCGGCGCGTGAGGCATCGTCGTGCACTTCCGTCCGTCGAGACGCGTGCGGGACGGGCGCGCGCCCGCGTGCGCGCCGCTCAACGCGCATATTTCGCACGTGAATTCGAGCCACCGCCCAGGGGGTAATTCCCGAGGATCGTTTCCATGTCCACACATCTCGTTCGCGGATAATTCCCATTGCGGGAACGGGGGATCGCGAGGGGCCGCCGTGTGCGCGGCCCCCGCACGCGCACAACCGGCATACCTCGGGAAGCGGACAGGCGGTCCATGCCCCTTTGGTCCTGCTTCATCATGATGAAGCAGGACACAACGGCCGCGTACGGCATGGCAATTGATGACCGCCCGACGTACGACTCGGTACCCCGGATGTGGCCCAGAACACGCGATTCCTTCTGCCGACTTCTGTGAATCGGGGGTATGCGCAGGCCATAACCAGGATTAGCCACAGGGGTTTTACGAAGCCCCACGGACAGCGCTAGGGTGCCTCAAATGTTCTCCGCTGCCTCGTCCCCCGTATGTGCAGCGAGGTCCCGGTCACTCCCGCCGAACACTCGGTGGGAGGCCCGGTGACCAACTCGCTGCGACCGCACGGCTCCGATCCCCGCGCACCGCTCCCCCCGGCCCGTCCGGTGGCGGACGGGGTGCCCACACCCCGCGATCCGCACCGCCCGCCCGGCTCCACCGCCACGGACGGCTCCCCCGCCGCCCGGCCCGCCACACAGCGTGACGCGTTCTTCGACAACGCGAAGTATCTGGCGATCGTCCTCGTCGCCATGGGCCACGCCTGGGAGCCGCTGACCGACCACAGCCGCGCCGCCGAGGCGCTCTACATGGTCGTCTACACCTTCCACATGCCGGCGTTCATCCTCATTTCCGGCTACTTCTCCCGCAGCTTCGACATGCGGCCCGACCGGCTCCGGCGCCTGATCACCGGCGTCGCCGTGCCCTACGCCGTCTTCGAGGTGGCGTACTCGCTGTTCAAGCGGTGGGCCGACGACGACCCCGGGCATCCGATCAGTCTGCTCGACCCCTGGTACCTCACCTGGTTCCTCATCGCGCTGTTCGTGTGGCGGCTGACCACCCCGCTGTGGAAGGTCGTCCGCCATCCGGTGCCGCTGGCGCTCGTCATCGCCTGCCTGGCCTCCGTCTCGCCCGACATCGGCGACGACCTCGATCTCCAGCGCGTGCTGCAATTCCTGCCGTTCTTCGTCGTCGGTCTCTTCATGAAGCCCGAGCACTTCCGGCGGCTGCGCGGCCGGGCGGTGCGGATGCTGTCCGTGCCCGTGACGGCCGCCGCGGTCGCCTTCGCGTACTGGGCCGGGCCGCGCATGAACTCGGCCTGGTTCTACCACCGGGACAGTGCGCAGGAGCTGGGTGCGCCGTGGTGGGTGGGCGTGGTCATGACGCTCGCGCTGTTCGGCTGCTCGATGGTGCTGACCGGGTGCTTCCTGGCGTGGGTGCCGCGCCGGAAGATGTGGTTCACCGTGCTGGGCGCAGGCACCCTGTACGGGTACCTGCTGCACGGGTTCCTCGCGAAGGGCTCGCGGTTCTGGGGCTGGTACGACCACGCGTGGGCGCAGCAGGTGTGGGGTGAGGCCGCCGCCACGGTGGTGGCGGCGGCGGTCGTCACGGTGCTGTGCACACCGCCGGTGCGGAGGGCTTTTCGGTTCGTGATGGAACCGGAGCTGTCGTGGGCCTTCCGCACGCTGGGCGCGGGGGCCCGGGAGAAGGACGCCTAGAGGGGTGCACGGCCGCCTCCCCTACGCCCCCTTCAAGTGCCTCATCAGGCGTTCGAAGTCCTGCCAGGCCGAGAGGTCCGACGGGTCGCCCGGGAGGGGGTAGTAGAGGGACGGGCGGGTCCGCGGGCCCAGTTCCCTCGGCTTCTCGCGCAGGGGGGTGTTGCGGGCGCGGTCGCCCGGCATGGCGCGGACCTCTTCCGCGCCCAGGGCGAAGGCCAGGGGTACGCCGGGGCCCTCGAAGCGGGGCGGGACGGAGAGGTCGCGGCGGGCGCGGCGGATCTGCGCCAGCATGGATTGCAGGTCGTGCCGGGTAGCCAGTACCTCCGCCGCCTTCGGTACGGCGTCCACCGGGACCTCCTCCCCCGGTCCGTAGCCGAACGCCAGCGTGACGTCCTCCTCCACGCCGCCCGTCGTACGGCTGATCCGCACCGTGGCCAGGCCCGGCCGCTCGGGGGTGCCGACGACGACCAGCCAGGTCGGGGCGGGCGAGCGCTCGTACGCCACGTCGGTCAACTGGCGCAGGTTCCACGGCAGGTTGGCCGGTTCCTCGGTGCCCCAGCCGGCCGGGGACTCGCCGGTGACCGCCTGCCAGACGGCCTCCACCGCGCCGCCGAGCACGAGGCGGTCGTCGGCCGGGTGGATCGCCCGGAAGGAGAGCGCGAGTTGGCGTTCGCCCGTGTCGGCGGTGTCCGCCGCGAACGTGGCGGCGACCGGGGTGCGCGGGTCGCGCGGGGTGGCCTCCGGGGACTCGACGGTGACGAACAGGCCGTTCTTCCACTCCAGTACGGCGCCGGAGAGGCCGTCGTAGTAGCCGTCCTGCTCGTCCTGCACCACCCAGCGCGAGGGCCAGCCGGGGAGGCTGCCCCGGACGGCGGGCGAGAGCCGGGTGCCGGCCGGGGTGACGATCTGGAGGCCGAGTTCGGCGGCGGCCGCCGCGCGCAGGGCGTCGGAGAGCCAGGCCGTCATGGCGACCACGGGGCGGTCCTGGATGACGACGGCGACCTTGTCGGTGAGCACGTCGACGGCCGGCTGGGCGGCGGCCGGGGTGGGCACGGCGCTGACCCCGTCGGTCTTCACCACGGCGAGCGAGGTCGCCGCCTCGCGCGGCCACGCCGTGCCGCCGACCAGACTGGCCACGCGCGCCGCGAACGTGCCCGCGAGCTGTTCCGCCTCGCGCACGCCGGTGGTGGCGCGGGCCTCCGTCCACCAGTACGGGACCTCCGGCTCGGTGGCGTCGAGCAGCCGCTGGGCCTCGCCGCGGACCTGGACCAGGAGCGGGGCCTCGACGGAGACCAGCGGGCGGCCCTCCTCGTCGCAGAGCTGCACGACCGCGCCGTCGCCCTCCGCGCCGACCAGTTTGTCGGGGCCGCCGGAGAGCAGCCCGGCGAGCACGCTCAGCGGATCGGGCATCTTGCGGGTGAGGGCGATGACGTCCTTGGTCATGAGGTGGGCAGGCCCTTCGTCGCGTCGGCGGTGGGCACCCGGGCTGCGGGTGCCGTGCGGCTGTGTTGTCGTCCCGTCGTGGGCACCGGTCAGTCCGTACCGGTGTAGACCGTCTGGATGAGGCGGTTGGGCTGTCCGCGGCGGATCAGGGTGCCGCGGCCGGAGGGCTGCTGGGTGGCGTAGACCCCGGAGAAGAGCTGACCCTCGCCCCGGTCGCCGGTCATCACCAGCGCGCTGGCGCCGGATTCGCGCAGCCCCTGGAGCAGCGGCTCGTACAGTCCGCGCGAGGCGCCGGCGACGCGGCGGGTGAGCACGAAGTGCAGGCCGATGTCGACGGCGGAGGGGATGTACGGCAGGAACGGGGCGAGCGGTTGCTGCCCGGCGGTGGTGAGGACGTCGTAGTCGTCGACGAGGATGACGATGCGGGGGCCCGCGCCCCAGCTCCCGGGTTCCAGGTCCTCGGTGTCGGCGCTCTCGTCGGGCAGCCGCTTCTCCAGTTCGCCCGCGATGCCGGTGGCGAGGCCCCCGGCGAGCTTGGCGTTGTAGGCGTAGCCGCCCCGGTATTCCTCGGGGATCGCGCCGCGCAGTCCGCGCCGGGGGTCGAAGACGCCGAAGACGAGTTCCTCGTCGCTGTAGCGCTCGATGAGGCCCTGGGCGATCACCTTGAGCAGGTTGGTCTTGCCGCACTCGCTGTCGCCCATGACGATCAGGTGCTGGTCGCGGTCGAACAGGTCGAGCAGGACCGGGGCGAGCCGGTTCTGGTCCAGGCCGATCGGGACCCGGCGCGGTTCGGCGGCGGGGCCGGGCAGTTGCCGGGGTTCGAGGACGTGCGGGAGGACCCGGACGGGCTGGGCGACGTCGCCGGTCCAGGTGGCGCGGATGCCGCGGGCGGTGCGCTCCAGGACGGCGCCGAGGTCGCCGGTGTCGGCGAGGCCGTCCGTGCGGGGCAGCGCGACCTGGGCGAACAGCTTGCCGTCGGTGAGGACGCGGCCCTTCTCGCCGGGGGCGAGGGTCTCGGCGAGCTTGCGGTCGACGCTGGACTCGCTGGGGTCGTTCAGGCGCAGTTCGATGCGGGTGCCGAACTGGGACTGGGTGGCGATGCGGACGTCGTTCCAGCGGAGCATGCCGGCGACGACGTGGATGCCGTAGCCACCGCCGCGCTTGAGGATGTCGACGACGGCGTCGTCGAGCTGTTCGAAGTCGTCGCGCAGGGCGCCGAAGCCGTCGATGAGCAGGACGATCTCGGTGGAGGCGAGTTCGGGCAGCCGGCCCGCGGCGCGCAGGTCGCGCAGCTGTTCGAGGGAGTCGATGCTGTGGACGCGGAAGAGTTCCTCGCGCTGGTCGAGCATGGCGCGCACCGAGTCGATGGTGCGGGCGGCGCGCTCCCGGTCGGCGCGGCCGGCGACGCCGCCGACGTGCGGCAGCCCGGCCAGAGCCTGGAGGCCGCCGCCGACGAGGTCGAGGCCGTAGATGCCGACCTCCTGCGGGGTGTGGGTGAGCGCGAGGGACAGGGCGAGGGTGCGCAGCAGGGTGGTCTTGCCGGACTGGGGCCCGCCGATGACGGCGGCGTGGCCGCCGGCGACGGTGAGGTCGAAGTACCACTGGCCCTGCCACTGCTTGGTGGGGTCGTCCAGGAGGCCCATGGGCGCCTGGAGCGGGCCGCGCCGCTTCGCGAGCTGCATGCCGCGCGCGCCGACCTCGACGGGGCCGGCGACCTTGTCCAGGGCGATGGCGTCGGGCAGCGGGGGCAGCCAGATCTGGCGGACGGGGGCGCTGCCGGAGTCCTCGATCTGTCCGACGAGGACGCCCATCTCGGTGGGCCCGGTCTCCCGGCGCCGCATCTGCGGTTCCTCGGGTCCGCCGGCCTCGTCCCGGCCGAGCGTGTTGTACGCCTCGTAGGCGAGGGCGAGCAGCCCGGTGTCCTCCTCGGCCTCGCGCTGCACGGGCCCCCGGTAGGCGCCGGAGACATAGCTGGCCTTGAACCGCTCGTAGTGGCTGGTGTCGACCTTGAGGTAGCCGAAGCCGGGCAGCGGGGGCAGGTTGTGGAAGGCGTCGGTGGTGTCCAGGACCGTGCGCGACTCGTCGGCGGAGAAGGTGCGCAGGCCGAGCCGGTAGGACAGATAGGTGTCCAGGCCCTTGAGCTTGCCGCCCTCGATGCGCTGGCTGGAGAGCAGCAGGTGGACGCCGATGGAGCGGCCGATGCGGCCGATGGAGAGGAACAGGTCGATGAAGTCAGGCTTGGCGGTGAGGAGTTCGCCGAACTCGTCGATGACGACGAACAGGTGGGGCAGCGGGTCGAGGTCGGGGCGCTTCTCGGCGCGCAGGGCGGCGTAGTGGCCGATGTCGGCGACGTTCCCGGCGTCCTTGAGGACCTGCTGGCGGCGCTTGACCTCGCCGGCCAGGGAGGCGTGGACGCGCTCCACGAGGCCCGCCTGGTTCTCCAGGTTGGTGATGACGCCGGCCACGTGCGGGACTTCGGCGAAGGGGGCGAAGGTCGCGCCGCCCTTGTAGTCGACGAGGACGAGGGCGAGGTCCTCCGGCGGGTGGGTGGCGACCAGGGCGAGGACGAGCGTGCGCAGCAGTTCGGACTTGCCGGAGCCGGTGGCGCCGACGCACAGGCCGTGCGGGCCCATGCCGAGTTCGGAGGACTCCTTCAGGTCGAGCAGGACCGGTTCGCGGGAGTCGTTGACGCCGATCGGCACGCGCAGGAAGGCGCGTTCGCCGCGCGGCGCCCACAGCCGGTCCAGGTCGAGACGGGCGACGTCGTCGATGCCGAGCAGGTCGGCGAAGTCGACGGGTCCGGAGAGCGGGGCGTCGGCGCCCATGGAGTCGGCGGACAGCCGCATCGGGGCGAGCATCCGGGCGAGGCCCTCGGCGAAGGGGACGCCGACCTCGTCGACGGTGCCGTGCGCGCCGACCGGTTCGGCCTCGCGCAGGTCCTCGATGACGACGCGCTCGCCCTCGACGGTGATCCGCACGCCGACGTGGCCGGGCTCCTGGACCCGCCGGTCGAGCAGGTGCAGCACGGTGACGCCCATGTCGCGCAGGCCGACGGCGTCGTCCGGGCGGGGCAGGTCGACGGCGTCCTCGCCGTGTCCGTCGGCGACGACGAGCAGCCGGGAGGACAGGGCGAGCGCGTCCTTGCCGGACAGGCCGCGGCGGACCTCGGCGGCGTAGGAGGCGCGGCGGGCCAGCTCGGGGCGGATCTGCCGGGCGAGCTGGGGCAGCGAGGGGGCGATGCGGCGGGCGGCGACGGGGCCGTCGAACTGTTCGGAGTCCAGCAGGTGCGGGAGCCACTTGGCCCACTCCCACTCCTCCAGCCGGTCCCCGGGCACGGCGAGCGCCATGGCCACGTCGTCGGGTGCGTGGGTGGCGGCGGCCTGCACGAGCAGGGCGCGGGCCACCCGCAGGGTGTCCTCGCGGGCTCCGATGACGCTGATGTCGCCGACCCGGTCGAGCGGGACGGTGAGCGGGAGTTCGGTGCCGGTGCTGAAGCGGGCCATCAGCGCGGACGCCTCGTTGAGCATGAACTCGTCGGGCGGGGTGAGCACGGAGGAGCCCTGCTGGGCGACCTTGAGGTCCCGTACGGGCATCTCGCCGGTGCCGACGCGCACGCGCAGGAAGTCGGGGTCGGTCCGGCGGCGCTCCCAGAGCCGGGCGGGGTCGCGCACGATGTCGTAGAGGGCGTCCGGCGGCGGGTTGAGCACCTGGGCCCGCTCGCGCCGCTCCCGCTCCTCCGTGGACAGCTCCTCGCGCAGGTCCTCCAGGTAGGCGAGGTAGGCCTCGCGCTGGGTGCGGCGGGTGCGCTGGGCCTTGCCGCGCTGGGAGAAGACCAGGGCCATCGAGCCGGTGAGGGTGACGACGAGGATGATGGCGCCGAGGCCCGCGAACTGGCTGTTGCGGACGACGGTCATCATCACCACGGACGACATCACGCCGGCCACCGGCAGCAGCGAGGTCGCGATCGAACCCGCCTTGCCCTCGGGCAGGTTGGGCGGCGCCTCTATGGAGCGCGGGTCGGGCGCGGGGGCGGGTCGGGTGGTCCGGGCGGGACGGTGGATCAGTCGGGTGCTCATGTGCCGTGGCCTCCCCCTTCTTCGGTCAGCGGCGCTTCTGGGAGAGCTGGAAGATGTCGGCGGCCAGCTGCGTGACGGACTGCCGGGTGGCGTGCGCGAGGAGCTCGGTGCGGATGGTGCCGCCGGCCGCGAGGTGCCGGTCGTAGGGCAGGACGTGCACGCCGGCGCCGGTGGCGGTCAGCTTGGCGGTGGCCGCGTCGAGGTCGAGGCCGGTGTGCGGGACGGTCTCGGTGAGGGTGACGATCGTGCCGGCGATGACGTGCCGGGGCAGTCCGCGCAGCCACTCCAGGACGGCGTACGTACTGGCGACGCCTTCGAGGGTGGCGGGTGTGACGAGGATGCGCGCCTGGGCGGCGGACAGCGCCACGCGGGCCACCTCGGCGGGCAGGGTCTCGCAGTCGACGACCGTGACGCCGAAGTAGCGGCGCAGCGAGACCATGACCTTCTCGTAGGAGCGCAGGTCGAGCATGGCCCCGATCTGGCCCTGACTGCCGGGCAGCAGCCAGGCGTTGTCCGGGAGCTGGACGAGGTAGCCGGTGACGTCGAGCAGCGACATCTGCGGTTCGACGATGCCGGCGACGTCGCCCGTGGTCCAGCGCAGCGTCTGCGCGCCGAGCCGCAGCGGGAGCGAGCCGAGCGCGGGGTCGGCCTCGATGATCAGGGTGGGGTCGTGCCGGTAGTGCGCGTAGGTGGTGCCGAGCAGCGCGGCGATCGTGGTCTTGCCGGCGCCGCCGCGGATGGAGGTGACCGCGATCTGCCGTCCGGTGGTCACCGCCTGCTGGAGCACCTCGGCGGTGGCGGTGGTACGGGCCACCTCGCGGGCGGCGGAGGACGACACGGTACGGCGTACGGCGCGCAGGGCGCGGGCGGTGAGGGGCTCGCCGTGCCGGGGCTTGAGGCCGGCGGCGACGAGGTCCTTCTCCACGACGGGGCGGGAGTCGGGGGTGCGGGGGCGGGGCGGGGGCTGCTGGGACCGCTGTGCCGGGCGCGGGGGTTGGGGCCGCTGGGCCTGCGGGGACTGCTGGTGCGAGGGCGCCTGGGGGTGCTGCGGGGGGAGGTACGGCTGCGGGGGCTGGGCCTGCGGGGGCTGCGGCGCCGGTCCGGGCGCGCCGGGGACGGGCGCGCCGGGAGCGGGTGCGCCGGTGCCGTGCGGGGGCTGTGCGCCGGGCGTCGGCTGCGCGCCCGCGCCGGACTGCGCGCCGCCCCCGGCGGACGCGGCGCCGCCCTTCAGGTCGCGCAGCACGTCGCTCTGCCAGTTGTCGCCGTTCGGCATAACGCCCTTCTCCCCTGTACCTCTGCCTCTGTCCGTGCCTTTGGCCCGCGCGCCCCGCGTCCTGTCCCGGGCGTGCGCGCCGGTGCGCGTCAGAACTTGTCGAGCAGTTGCCCGTAGATGCCGAACACGCCCACGGCGAGCGGGAACAGCCCGATGACGCCGATGGACTCGATCAGGTCGGCCGTGCGGCGCAGCCGCACCCGTACGTGCTCCGGCGGCTGCACCGCGAGGACGAGCAGCGGCAGCACGGCGGCCGCGCACAGCACGGCGAGCGGTCCGGCGCCGCCCGCGTGGTCCGTCCACACCACGGTGAGCCGTACGACGAGCAGCGCGGCGGCGGCGAACAGTGCGACCACCTCCGCGACCAGCGGGAAGGCCCGGGCCCGCGACAGCAGGACCACGGCGGTGAGCGAGGCGAGCGCCACGCTCCACGGGGTCGGGCTGTCCGCGGTGGTCAGCAGCCAGCCGCCGGCCGCGGCGGAGGCGGCGGTGACGACGGTGGCGAGGGCGAGACCGCGGTGGGTGGCGGCGAGCGCGTTGGCCACCTGGTGGCGGCTGATGGAGACACCGCCGGAGCGCTTGTCGTCGAGCCCGGTGAGCCCGGAGGCCATCAGGGCGAACCGGGGCAGCAGGCCGAGCAGGATGACGGAGAAGACCGCCATCACCGCGCCGAGCCGGTCGGAGCGGTCCTGGAGCGCGGCGACGGCTTCCCAGACGGCTGCCATGACGGCGACGGCGCCCGCGCCGATGAGTCCGCCGCGGCCGAGCGGTGAGAAGAAGGCGAGCAGCAGGAGCACCAGCACCAGGGCCGCCGCGACGGCGGCGAGCCGTGCGGTCGCCGCCCAGTCGTGGGCGTCGGCGAAGGTCCAGGCGGCGAGCAGGCCGAGCCCGCCGGAGGTGAGCAGCAGCGCGGTGGCCAGGCCCTGGTTGCCCTCGCCGATCTTCGCGACGGCGGCGCCGGCGAGCAGGAAGACGACGGTGGCGCCGAGCAGGACGCCGGCCAGCGAGTCCAGCGCGAACTCGCGGCGCGCGAGGACGGCGGTGACGACCGCGAAGGCGACCGTCGCGGTGCCGGCGGTGGCCCGCCGGGCGGCGGGGCGCCAGCGCCAGCCGCGCAGGTCGAGGTCGTCGGCGACCTGGTCGGTGACGTCGTGCACGACGGGCGCGGGCGGTGCGGCGTGCGCGCGCACGAGTTGCAGTACGGCGCCGTCGGGGACGCCCTCGGAGGAGAGCGTGGCGTCGTGCGGCAGGACCGAGCCGTCGGACGTGATCAGCTGCCGGGTCATGGGCCGGGAGGCGGCCCGGTCGTCGAGCAACTGGAGGATGTCGGGCAGCAGTTGGCCGATCGGGGTGTCCGACGGCAGAACGATGTCGGCTCGCCGTCGCTCGCCGACCAGGGTGACCCGGCTGAGCTGGGCCCGGGACGTCGTTGCTGTGCTCACCACGTGCGGGAACCTATCATCGTGTCGTTTCGGCCACGGGGCGCCGATGGCGTGAACATGTCGCTAGCTGGTGACGTGCGCATGCCCATCATTCCCCCGTGTGTCCTTCCCGTCTCCCGTCCGGTTCACTGCTGTCCGCCCCCGTCCTTCCCGTCTTCGCCGTCCTTCGCCGCGCTCTTCGCGGGGCTCGGCGAGCCGCTCTGCCCGGACGGGTTGTAGAGCTGCTCCTGCTGCTGTTCCTGCTTCTTCTTCTCGGCCTTCTGCTTGTCCAGGGTCGCCTGGAGGAAGGACCAGCCGACGCACCCGGCGCACAGCACGGCGGCGATGGCGATGCCCGCGAAGACCTTGCCGAGCCGCTCGTCCACCGTGCGCCGGCCGCGCTGCGCGCCGAACAGCAGCGCGTCCCGCATCCGGCGCCGGCGCACCGCCACCGACTCCAGCAACTGGCTGTCGTAGTCCCGTGCCATCAGTCGTCGTCCCGTGTCGTCTCGTCAGTCACCCGCGGTGGGGCGGGGGTGTCGGTGCGGGGCGGTGAGCCGGTGGGCGGCGGGCTCGGGGAGGGCGGCGTGCCGGGTGGGGCCGGCGCAGGCCGTGGCCCCGGCCGTCCGGACGCCGGGTGGCGCGCCGGCGCGCAGCGCGTACCTCCCCGGCTCCGTGCGCCTGCGCCGGTCCCCCGCGTACGGCATGGCTCCCCCTCACTTTGCCCCCGCAACATAAGCCATGGGTCACCGGGCAGTACAGCCCGGGGTCAGTCCTGAGCGGCGAGCGCCTTGACGGCGTCGGCGTCGGGGGCATCGGTCAGGGACTCCGGCACAGCCCGCCCCTTCCTGCCCTCCGGCGCGGCCAGCATCTCCGCGAGCGCCTGCGACGGCGGAACGCCTCGCCCCTTGGCCTCGGTGAGCCGGGCGTGCCAGAAGCCGCCCTCGGACAAGGCGCGAGGCCCAGCAGCCTGCCGCGGTTCCCATGCGGCGGCGTCGTCCTCAACGGCGCCCCACACGTAACCGAGCACCGCCCCGCCCTGCTTGTCGACCACCGCGAAGTACCGCACCGGCTTGTCACTGTGCGTCCGGTACCGGGGCGGCCCGGGCGACACGAGGTTGAAATGCACGTCCTCGTCGAAGCGCGGGTTGACGGGGTGTTTCACCGCTGCCCCGCCAATGCCTTGACGGCCGCGGCGTGCGGCGCGTCCGCGAGGGAGCCCGGCAGGGGACGCCCCTTGCCGCCCGGTTCCGGGTCGGCGTACAGCTCGGCGAGCGCCTCGGACGGCCGCAGCGCCCGCTCCCTGGCCGCGCGCAGCCGGCGGACCCAGTGGCCCCCCGCGTTCACTCCGCGCGGCCCGGCGGCCCGCCTCGGCTCGTAGGCGGCGGCGTCGTCCTCGTCTCCCGCCCACACGTAGCCGAGGACCGCGCCGCCCTCCTTGTCCACGACCGTGAAGTACCGCACCGGCTCCTCGGTCCGGTATCGGTAGCGCGGCGGGCCACCCGGGCTCTCGACGAACCACACGTCGTCGTCGAAACGGGGGTTGACGGGGCGGTTCATTACCGATCGGCCAATGCCTTGACGGCAGCGGCGTTCGGAGCGTCACTGAGGGAGCCGGGGAGGATCTTGCCGATACCACCGGCTCCCGCGCCGCGAATGAGTTCGTTCAGCGCCTCCATGGGCCGGAGACCGCGCTCCTTGGCGTCGTGGAAGCAGGTGCTCCACAGAACCCCTTCGTTGTGAGCCGGAGGGCCACCGGCCTTCCTTGTCACCCAGCCCGCCGCGTCGTCGGCGTCACCGGCCCATGCATAGCCGATCACCGCGCCCTTGTCGTCGACGACCGTGAGGTACTGAACCGGCTTGTCGGTCGTTGATTTGTAGCGCGGCGGCCCGCCCGGCTTTTTCTCGAAGCGCAGGTCCTCGTCCAGACGCGGATTGACGCGTGGCTCCGGTCGTTCGCTGTTCATGGGAGGCGTGATCCTTTCTTCTTCAGGTCCTCGGCAGCAATTCCCCGTAGACCTGCCACTTGCCCGCCGAGTCCATGAAGGCGCGGGTCACCTTGTACTCACTGCCGCGCGCGAGGAGTAGTTCTCGCTCGGACACGTCGAATTCGCTGACTCTCTCGAGCCAGAGTGCCGGTGTTCCCTTCGGAACACGCAGGTGCAGAATCGCCGGTTTGGTTTTGAACGCACCCACCGGATGGTTGCCGAGCGAGGTCGACGTGTAACCCTTGTCCCCGTAAGTGTTGCCGATCATGTCACCAGGCGAATCGACGCCGAGGTGATCGAGCCCGCTGCCGCGGACCACCATGAGGTCCTCGGGCACAGGCCGG
Organism: Streptomyces sp. NRRL F-6676; assembly: GCF_000725625.1. Classification (GTDB taxonomy): domain Bacteria; phylum Actinomycetota; class Actinomycetes; order Streptomycetales; family Streptomycetaceae; genus Streptomyces. Next base: position 285,922 of record NZ_JOHS01000010.1, on the reverse strand, counting down.
GTCGACAACACCCTGTCGACCTCGTTGATGGCGTTCAAAGTGTCCGGATGGGGTCCGTATCCTCCGGTCCCTCTGAGGTAACCGTTCATGTCGTGGTACGAGGGGAAACCCTCACCGGTGTAGTCCGTCAGGGCCTGCTTCGCGGACGGATCCAACTGGTCGACGTAGTCGTTCCAGTAGTCCCGGCCGTAAGCAATAGCCGCGACGTCGTCACGGAACGGGACCGTGCCGTCCGAGAGTTCGGCGGCGGCGACAGCGTGTTTCTCGTCATCGGTCAGCCGGTTGAAATCGGCCGGTGACATGGACGGCTTGTACTCGAACGGTTCTCCCGGCCCGCCGTGTCCCCCCGGCGCGTTCGGGTCCGCGTGGCCCGTCGGCCCCGGGCCGTCCGGGACGTGGTGGGTCGTGGCGTCCGCGACCGCGTGGGCCGGGGTCGCGTGGTCGCCCGTGTGCGCCGCGTCGTCCGGGTGGCCCGCCCCGTCGTGGTCGCCGCCGTGCGCCCCGTCGTGCGGGTGGTCGCCGCCGTGCGCGCCGTCGTGTGGGGCGCCCGGTGTCTCGTGGGCGGGGTGCGTGGTGGCGCCCGGTGTCTCGTGCGGCGGTGCGTGCGTCGTTGTGTGCTCGTACGACGTCGGACCCGGGCCGTGGCCGTGCGGTGTCGGACCCGGCCCGTGGCCGTGCGCCGACTGGTGCAGGGTGTCGGCCGTATGGGTCAGGGTGTCGCCGGGGCTGTGGGCCGCCGCGTAGACCGGGTGTTGGCCGCCGGGGAGCGTCCAGCTTGCCGGGAGGCCCGGGGCGGGCTCGTGGGGGATGGGGGTGGGGTCCACGACGCCCTCGGGGGTCGTGAGGTGGCCCTGGGGGTCCAGGATGCGGCCGTCGGGAAGGTGGACCGAGCCGTCGGGGAGAGGGAAAGAGCCGTCGGGGAGGTGGAAGGAGCCGTCGGGGAGGGTCGGGATGTCGATCTTGCCGACGCCCTTCAGCGCCTTGGTGACATCACCGATCTTCGACAGGCCGGCCCCCGCGCCCTTCATGACGTACGTCATCGGGTCGATGACCTTGCCCGCCTTGCCGGCCACCGACAGCGCCTTGGCGATCGCGCCCGCCTTGCCCGCGCCCGACGCCGCCGCACCCGCGCCGCCCGTGAAGACCGTCGTCACGACGTTGAACGTGACCGCGCCCGCCGCCCGCGCGGGGTTCTTGCCCCACTCGTCCCACGCCACCAGCGCCTTGCCCGTCTCCTTCACCGCCGTGCGGGAGTCGCGGATCCAGGCGGGCAGCTTGTCGTCGGGCAGGGCCCAGAACGCCGTGCCCACACCGGGGATCGAGGCGATCGCCAGCCCCGTGGCCAGTTGCGCCAGGCCCTTCCACGCCTGGCCCATCGCGTCCCAGCCGCCGAAGCCGACCAACGTGCCCAGGCCCTTGATCGTGCCCCAGACGCCGTCGACGATCAGCCCGTCCCACACGAAGGACTTGATCCAGTGGCCCACTTCCCAGACGTGGTGCTTCTCCTCCACCGGGTCGCCCCACGGCAGCTTCGCGTTCTTCATGTCGTCCGCGTTGAACCCGTACTGGTCCTTGCGGTCCGAACCGTCCCCTGCGACCATCTGCGTGCCGCCGAAGATCGCCGTGATCTTGTTGTGGCAGGTCCGCTCCGCCGCCCAGAACGCCGCGACCGTCGCCGTGATGTCGTCCCGGATGCCGTTGTGCTCGTCGACCTTGTCCTCGTCGTACTGCCAGTCGTCGTCGTCCTTCACGGAGTTGACGAAGGTCGTCGCCTTGGTCTTCAGCTCCGCCAGCTTCGAGGCCAGCGGGCGGATCTCCGTGGCATACGAGGACAGCGCGGACGACACCGTCTCCAGGTCCGTCGCGAAGTCGTCAGCGCGGTCCTTCACCGGCTTCGTCGTCGCGAAGAGCTGCTCCGCCTCCGGAGCCGTGTAGTACGCCGACAGCCCCTGAAACTGGGAGTGGACGCCGGCACCCGTCGAGCGGACGTGCGACGCGTCCGTCTTCAGATCCCCGTAGTCCTTCTCCAGCTGCGTCAGATCACCCGTGAACTGCGGAATCTGTGCTGGGTTGATCACCGCGACCTCGACCCCCGTCCCGGCCCGTTGCCTGGCGTGCTGTGCGTGCCGTGCGCGCAGTCATCTCTATCAACTCCGCGATTGCTGGTGCAATCCGGGTTGGTGAGGCAGCCGGTGGGAAGAACGGTCAGTGGGACGGGGCCGTCGGGCCCTCGCGGCAGATCAGCAGCAGTGCCCGGTCGTCGTTGACGTCCTTGGCGACGGCCTCGATCAGATGCCAGGCCGCCCCGCGGAAACCGCCCGCGACATAGCGGTCGGCCTCGCCGGTGAGGCGGTCCATGCCCTCGACGATGTCCCGTTCCGCCGTCTCCACCAGGCCGTCGGTGAACAGCATCAGCACGTCCCCGGGGCGCAGCGAGCCCTTCACGGAGTCGAACTGCGCCCCGTCGTACACACCGAGCAGCGGGCCCTCCGCGGACTTCTGCTCCCAGCGGCCGCTGCCCGCGCTGAGCTGGAGGCCCGGCGGATGCCCGGCGGAGTACAGCTCGTAGTCCCCGGAGTCGAGGTCGAGCACGAGGTGGATGGAGGTCGCGAACCCCTCCTCCCAGTCCTGGCGCAGGAGATAGCCGTTGGCGGCGGGCAGGAAGGCGTGCGGCGGCAGGGAGCCGAGGAGGCCGCCGAACGCGCCGGACAGCAGCAGCGCGCGCGAGCCGGCGTCCATGCCCTTGCCGGAGACGTCGGTGAGGACGACCTCCAGGGTGCGGCCCCCGTTGGTGCGGGCCGCGACCACGAAGTCACCGGAGAAGGACTGCCCGCCGGCCGGGCGCAGCGCCATCTCGCGGTGCCAGCCCATCGGCAGCTTCGGCAGCTTGCTCTGCACCCGGATGCGCTCGCGCAGGTCGAACAGCATGGTGCCGCCGCGCCGCCAGGGCACGCCGACCCGGCTGCGGAACTGCGCGATCAGCAGCCCGAAGAAGCCGCAGGCGGCGACCACGAGGACCACGCCGGGGGTGACCCGGGAGGGGCCCTGGGTGTACGGGCCGAGCTGGACGGACTCGACGATCAGCGCGGTGGCGGCGGCCGCGTACAGCGCGAGCAGGCTGGAGGGCCGCAGCAGCAGGCCGCCGGCGACGATCGGCAGGACGAGGACGGCCGGTGAGCACCAGACGGAGTTGGCCATCGTCGTCGCCGCGATGACGGGCACGGTGAGCATCAGACCGACGAGGGCGATCCAGTCGGAGCCGTCGCCGCGGAAGTAGTCCACGGCGGATCGGCGCAGCCCGACGCGGGCCCGGTGCCACTGTTTCCTCACCCGGGCCGGGAACGTCTCGGCTTCCGCTCGCCGCTCTCGTCCTGATGCCATTGCTCGGGACCCTATCCATCGGACCAGGTGCTTGGCACGGGAGGTACCACTTGTCCCCCGTGCGAGCGCTCAACTTCACAGGGTATGGGGGCCCGTACGGTGAGTGATACGGCCGCATGCGTACCGGATTGCCCCGATAGGCGGGGCGGGGACGGTCGATCATGTGCTGTACGCACGGGAGTTGGGGCGGCGTGCGCGGACCGGGCCGTGCCGACATCTCCGGCCGGACGGTTTTACCGGGCGGTCTGGCAGGTGGGGCACCAGAAGAGGTTGCGGCCCGCGAGGCCCGCGGTGCGGACGGGGGTGCCGCAGAGGTGGCAGGGCAGGTTGGCCCGGCGGTAGACGTACACCTCGCCGCCGTGGTCGTCGACGCGCGGCGGGCGGCCCATCGCCTCGGGGGTGTGGGCGGGGCGCACGGTGTCGATGCGGTTGAGGCGGACGCCCTCGTGCATCAGCTCGACGAGGTCGGCCCAGATCGCGTCCCACTCGGCGGGGGTGAGGTCGCGGCCGGGGCGGTAGGGGTCGATGCCGTGCCGGAAGAGGACCTCGGCGCGGTAGACGTTGCCGACGCCCGCGACGATCTTCTGGTCCATGAGCAGCGCGGCGATCGTGGTGCGGCTGCGGGAGATACGGCGGTACGCGGCGTCGGGGTCGGCGTCGGCGCGCAGCGGGTCGGGGCCGAGGCGTGCGTGTATCGCCTGCTTCTCGGGGTCGGTGATCAGGGCGCAGGTGGTGGGGCCGCGGAGGTCGACGTAGCCGGTGTCGTCGGCGAGGCGGAGGCGGACGGTGTCGGTGGGCGGGGGCGCGGGGGCGTCGCCGAAGGCGACCTTGCCGAAGAGGCCGAGGTGGATGTGGACCCAGCCGGTCGCGGCGAAGCCGAGGAAGAGGTGTTTGCCGTGGGCCTCGGTGGCGGTGAGCGCGGTGCGGTCGAGGAGGGCGGCGGCGTCGGCGAACTTGCCCTGCGGGCTGCTGACGCGGAGGGCTCCGCGGGCGGCTCCGCCGGTGAAGCGGGCGTAGTCCTGCGCCAGGCGGTGAATGGTGTGCCCTTCCGGCACGGGGCGCCTCCGGCGGGTGCGGGGTGTTCTGCGAACAGCTCGGGGGGTTGCGGTTCGTGGGCGAGGTGCGGGTGGGTCGTGGTTGATCGCGCAGTTCCCCGCGCCCCTTAAAAGGCAGGGGACGCCCCCCGGCTTTTTTAGGGGCGCGGGGAACTGCGCAACGGGGCGAAGCCCCGTACGGGGTCCAAGGGGCGGAGCCCCTTGAAGGGATGGGAAGGGTAAGGGCGGCGGGGGCGAGAAACTCCCCCGGCACCCCCTCCGTCAGGCCTGCGGGTGGTGCGGGGGGATCGGGGGGAGCTCCCCCGTCGTCTCGTAGCCCGACAGCATCTCGATGCGTCGGACGTGCCGCGCGTCGCCGGAGAACGGCGTCGCGAGGAACACCTCGACGAACTTCACCGCCTCCTCGCGCGTGTGCATCCGCGCCCCCACCGCCACCACGTTCGCGTCATTGTGCTCCCGCCCCAACGACGCCGTCTCCTCGCTCCACGCCAGCGCCGCCCGTACGCCCTTCACCTTGTTCGCCGCGATCTGCTCCCCGTTGCCTGAGCCGCCGATCACCACGCCGAGCGAGCCGGGGTCGCCCGCCGTGCGCTCCGCCGCGCGGAGGCAGAACGGCGGGTAGTCGTCCTGGGCGTCGTAGATGTGCGGCCCGCAGTCCACGGGCTCGTGCCCCGCCGCCTTGAGCCATTCGACGAGGTGGTTCTTGAGTTCGTAACCGGCGTGATCGGAGCCGAGGTAGACGCGCATGGTTCCGAGTGTGGCACGGCCCCTCCCGCCCCGGCCTGCCGGGTGCCGCGCACCCAAACTGTGAGACGCGCCACGGAACCCCAGGTAAGACGCATGTAAAATATCCGAAACTTAGGTTCCGCATGGCATCACCCTGGGATTCACTGGTCCGGCCCGTGCGCCGCTCGCACGGGCGGGCGACCCGTCCCACCCCTCGCACGTGTTCCGCCCGTGCGGCGTTCGTGCACCCCTCGTGAAACACCGGATGATCCGCGCGCCAGGAGGGAAGACGACAGCCCTGTTCCTCGGCCCCAGCCCCACTCCACGGCCCCGATCCCCCACCCCGGCCCTCGGCCCCGGCGCAAAGGAAGACGCGCATGACCTCGCAGCCGACCCTGGCGACCCCCGGAAGCGGCCCCGAACCCGGGAAACCCGACGCCGGACCCGGCACCGGGCTCCAGGCGGGACTCAAGAACCGCCACCTCACGATGATCGCCATCGGCGGCGTCATCGGCGCCGGCCTCTTCGTCGGCTCCGGCTCCGGCATCGCCGCGACCGGCCCCGGCATCCTGCTGTCGTACGGGCTCGTCGGCCTGCTCGTGGTGCTGGTGATGCGGATGCTCGGCGAGATGTCCGCCGCCAACCCGACCTCGGGCTCGTTCTCGGCCCACGCCGACCGGGCTCTCGGCCGCTGGGCCGGGTTCTCCATCGGCTGGCTGTACTGGTTCTTCTGGGTGGTCGTCCTGGCGGTCGAGGCGACCGCGGGGGCGACGATCCTGGCGGGCTGGATGCCCGCGGTGCCGCAGTGGGGCTGGGCCCTGATCGTCATGGTGATCCTCACCGCGACCAACCTGGCCTCGGTCGGCTCCTACGGCGAGTTCGAGTTCTGGTTCGCCGGGATCAAGGTCGTCGCGATCACGGTGTTCATCATCGTCGGCGGGCTGGCCGTCTTCGGGGTGCTGCCCGGGGTCGAGAGCGACCGTGCGGGGCTCGGCAACCTCACCGATCACGGCGGCTTCCTGCCGCACGGGCCCGGCGCGATCCTCACCGGGGTGCTGCTGGTCGTCTTCTCCTTCATGGGCAGCGAGATCCCGACGCTCGCCGCCGGTGAGTCCGAGGACCCGCAGCGGGCGGTGACCAAGGCGACCAACAGCATCATCTGGCGGATCGCCGTGTTCTATCTGGGCTCGATCTTCGTCGTCGTCTGTCTGCTGCCGTGGAACGACAAGGCGATCACCGACGACGGCAGTTACGTCGCCGCGCTCGACTCGCTCGGCATCGCGCACGCCGGGCAGCTGATGAACGTCGTCGTGCTGACCTCGGTGCTGTCCTGCCTCAACTCCGGCCTGTACACCGCCTCCCGCATGGCGTTCTCGCTGGGGCAGCGGGGCGACGCGCCGAAGGCGTTCGCGCGGACCACGCGCCGGGGCGTGCCGCTGACGGCGATCGTCGCCTCGGTTGTCTTCGGGTTCGTCGCGGTGTTCTTCAACTACGAGTTCCCGGACTCGGTCTTCCTCTTCCTCGTCAACTCCTCCGGCGCGGTCGCGCTGTTCGTGTGGCTGGTGATCTGCTTCTCGCAGTTGCGGATGCGGCGGATCATCCAGCGCGAGGCGCCGGAGCGGCTGGTCGTACGGATGTGGCTGTACCCGTATCTGACCTGGGCGACGGCCGCGCTGATCGTCTTCGTCCTCGGCTACATGCTGACCGACACCGAGCACGATGGGCGCGAGACGGTGCTGCTGTCGCTGCTCGTGGCGGCGGCGGTGCTGGTCGTGGCGGTGGTGAAGGAGCGGCTGGGCGCGCGGCGCCGGGCGGGGGTGCGCTGAGGGCATCGCCGAGGACATAAGGGAGGGGCGGGCGCCGGATGCGGCTCCCGCCCCTCTCCCGTGCCGGCCCGCGCCGGCCCGCGCCTCAGCGCTTGGCGAGCCGCCAGGCCGCCGGGAGCGCGCCCATCGCCAGGGCGGCCTTGAGCGCGTCGCCGATCAGGAACGGGGTCAGGCCGGCCGCGAGCGCGGCGGAGGCGGACATGCCGGTCGCGAGGGCCAGGTAGGGCACGCCGACGGCGTAGATGATCGCCTCGCCCACCAGCATCGTGCCGGCGGTGCGCAGCGCCGAGCGGTCGCCGCCGCGGCGGGCCAGGGCGCCGACGGCGAGGGCGGCGAGCAGCATGCCGAGGACGTAGCCGAAGGAGGGCGCGCCCGCGCCGGAGACCCCGCCCGCGAACCACGGCACGCCGACGGTGCCGGCCAGCGCGTACAGCGCGAGGGAGAGGAAGCCGCGGCCGGCGCCGAGCGAGGTGCCGACCAGGAGCGCGGCGAAGGTCTGGCCGGTCACCGGCACCGGGGAGCCGGGGACGGGCACGGAGAGCTGGGCGGCGAGCCCGGTGAGCACGGCGCCGCCGGCCACGAGGGCGGCGTCCCGGACGCGGGTGGAGGGGAGCAGGTCGGCGAGTACCTGGCCAGGGCGTGTGAGAGCGGCGGTGCTCATGGGGGACTCCGCGGGTGAGGTGAGGACGGTTCGGGACACCGTGACGCTATCCGGTGGATGCCCGGTCCTACACCGTCACCGTCCGACAAAGCGGGGAACGGGGCGTTGATGGGGTCCGTACAAAGGCGGTGCCTCACACCTCCCGCGGCGTGACGCTGCTCACCCTGGACGACGGCGTCGCGGGCGCGCCGGGCGTACGCGGGCGGACTGTAGGGACCCGCCAACGAGGCCGGCGCCGCCAACGGGAACGGCCCCCGCCCGGCCGCGTCCGGCCGCCGGACCCGCCGCGCCCCCTTCGCCTCGCTGACGCACGACGCTTCTTGTTGTTAGCGTGCAGTTGCAAGTAATGTGCAATAAAGGCCGGAGGGGATCGATCCGCCATGCCCGTCTACACGCTGCCGGAACTGCCGTACGACTACGCGGCCCTCGCACCCGTGATCAGCCCCGAGATCATCGAACTGCACCACGACAAGCACCACGCGGGCTATGTGAAGGGGGCCAACGACACGCTGGAGCAGTTGGCCGAGGCGCGGGAGAAGGACCAGTGGGGGTCGGTCAACGGCCTGGAGAAGAACCTGGCCTTTCACCTCTCCGGCCACATCCTGCACTCGATCTACTGGCAGAACATGACCGGCGACGGCGGCGGGGAGCCGCTGGCCGCGGACGGCGTGGGCGAGCTGGCGGACGCGATCGCCGAGTCGTTCGGGACGTTCGCGTCGTTCAGGGCGCAGCTGTCGAAGGCGGCGGCCACGACGCAGGGCTCCGGCTGGGGCGTCCTCGCGTACGAGCCGCTGAGCGGGCGGCTGATCGTCGAGCAGGTCTACGACCACCAGGGAAACGTGGGCCAGGGCGCCACGCCGCTCCTGGTCTTCGACGCCTGGGAGCACGCGTTCTATTTGCAGTACCGCAACCAGAAGGTCGACTTCGTCGAGGCGATGTGGCGGGTGGTGAACTGGCAGGACGTCGCCCGGCGTCACGCGGCGGCGAAGTCGCGCACGGATGTTCTGCTGCCGGCGCCCTGACGGCACACTGAAGCGGCCTGCTCGTGATCGTCTTCTCACCGCTCACCGGGCAGGCGCGGAGAGGAAACCCCCCGGGAGGACGTGACTCCCGGGGGGTTTCCGGCTGCCGATGCCGGATCGCACCCCCGGCGGGACCGGTTCCGGGCTCCTGACGCGGCGCCCTCCGACCGTACGCTTCCGGACAGGCGGCGCGTCGACGCCGCCCGGAGCCAGGAGAGACGCCATGGCATGGAAGCACTGTCCGACGTGTCCCGGGGACGACATGAAGTGGTTCAGGGAACTCGAGGAGAACGAGCACGGCCCCGCCGCGACAGCCGTGCTCGCGCTCTTCCCCGAGGAGGCCCCGTTCCGCCCCTCCGCCTACTACCGCTGCACACACGGCAGCTGCCGGCGCGTGCAGCGCAAGGACCGGTGGAAGACCGGGGCGACCCTGCCGGAGGGGCTCTGAGGTGCCCCGCGGCCCCGCGGGGCCGCCGTCCCGTCACAGATTGCTGAAGTCCGGGCCCTTCGTCCGCGTGCGCTTGATCTCGTAGAAGCCGGGGACCGAGGCGACCGCGAGGGTGCCGTCCCAGAGACGCGCGGCCTCCTCGCCCTTGGGCGCGGGGGTGACCACGGGGCCGAAGAAGGCGATCTCCTCGCCGTCCGGGCCGGGGACCGCGATCACCGGGGTGCCCACCTCCTGGCCGACCTTGTCGATGCCCTCCTTGTGCGAGGCGCGCAGCTGCGCCTCGAACTCGAAGTCCTCCTGGTCGGCGTAGTCGATCAGCCCGGCCGGCAGCCCGGCGTCGGAGAGCGCGCCGGCGATCGCCTCGCGGGTGGTGCCCTCGCCGCGGTTGTGGATGCGGGTGCCGAGTGCGGTGTAGAGCGGGCCGAGCACCTCGGCGCCGTGCTTCTGCCAGGCCGCGGTGACGACCCGCACCGGCAGCCAGGCGCGGGTGGTCATCGTCTCGCGGTAGCCGGCGTCCAGCGTGTCGAGCTTGTTCTCGTTGAGCACCGCGAGGCTCATGACGTGCCAGCGGACCTCGATGTCGCGGATCTTCTCGACCTCCAGGACCCAGCGGGAGGTCATCCACGCCCAAGGGCACAGCGGATCGAACCAGAAGTCGACCGGGACCTTCCCGGAGGAATCACCGGTCCCGGCGGCCGCACCGGCCGCCGTGGTCACTCTCGCCTCGGCGGCCCGACTCGTGTCAGCGGTCGCGTGCGTCTCGTGCGTCTCGGACATGCGTCTCCTCGGGAGCGGTCGTACGGCCGGATGCCGTACACGGGGTGCCGAGCGGACCGCGGGGGGCGGTCCGGTGGGGAGTCGGCGGTCTGCTTTGGCGCAACATGGCGGGAGGTGCCGGACATTCCCCTGTGCCCGATGTCAGGGGCACATGGCAGGATCGGTCCTGTACGTGTGTGTCCGGCATCCGAGACGGAGCGCCGGACCCTTTTCCGACATACCGAGGGAGTGCCGCCCGTGCCCGGTGAGAACCTGTCCCGCGACGAGGCCCGGGAGCGGGCCGCACTGCTGTCCGTCGACGGGTACGACGTGTCGCTCGACCTGCGCTCGGCGGTGGGCGACGCCCCGGCCGACGGGCCGCGCACATTCCGTTCGGTCACCACGATCCGCTTCCGCTGCGCCGAGCCGGGCGCCGCGAGCTTCGCGGACCTCGTCGCCCCGAGCGTCACCGCGCTCTCGCTCAACGGCCGCGACCTGGACCCCGGCGAGGTCTTCGACGGCGCCCGGATCCGCCTGGAGGACCTGGCCGCGGAGAACGAACTGGTGGTGGACGCGCAGTGCGCCTACTCCCGCACGGGCGAGGGCATGCACCGCTTCGTCGACCCGGAGGACGGCGAGGTCTACCTCTACACGCAGTACGAACCGGCCGACTCCCGCCGTGTCTTCACCAACTTCGAACAGCCCGACCTGAAGGCCCCGTTCCGGTTCGAGGTGCGGGCCCCGGAGGGCTGGACGGTGTGGAGCAACGGCGTCGGCGAGCAGCGCGACGGCGTGTGGCGCTTCGCCGAGACGAAGCCGGTCTCGACGTACATCACGTGCGTCGTCGCGGGCCCGTACCACTACGTGACGGACCACTACGAGCGGACGTTCGAGGACGGCACACGGCTGGAGATCCCGCTCGGCGCGCTGTGCCGCAAGGGGCTCGCCAAGCACTTCGACGCGGACGACGTCTTCCTGATCACCAAGCAGGGCCTGGACTTCTTCCACGACCGCTTCGACCACCCGTACCCGTTCGGCAAGTACGACCAGGCGTTCGTGCCCGAGTACAACCTGGGGGCGATGGAGAACCCGGGGCTCGTGACCTTCCGCGAGGAGTACATCTTCCGCGGGAAGGTGACCCGGGCGTCGTACGAGGCCCGCGCCAACACGATCCTGCACGAGATGGCGCACATGTGGTTCGGCGACCTCGTCACCATGGAGTGGTGGGACGACCTGTGGCTGAAGGAGTCCTTCGCCGACTTCATGGGCGCGTTCGCCAACGTCGGCGCGACCCGGTTCAAGGACGCCTGGATCACCTTCGCCAACCGCCGCAAGGCCTGGGCGTACCGCGCCGACCAACTCCCCTCCACGCACCCCATCACGGCGGACATCCGCGACCTGGAGGACGCCAAGCTCAACTTCGACGGGATCACGTACGCCAAGGGCGCCTCCGTGCTCAAGCAGCTCGTCGCCTACGTGGGCCAGGACGCCTTCCTTGAGGGCGCCCGGCGCTACTTCAAGCGGCACGCGTACGGCAACACCCGCCTCGGTGACCTGCTGGCGGTCCTGGAGGAGACCAGCGGACGGGACATGGCCGCGTGGTCGCGCGCCTGGCTGGAGACGGCAGGCGTCAACTCCCTGACCCCGCAGGTGCTGCTGAGCACCGACGGCCGGGTGGAGGAGCTGGCCGTCGTCCAGGAGGCGGCGGAGTCGCACCCCACCGTCCGCCCGCACCGGGTGGCGGTGGGCCTCTACCGCAGCGAGGACGGGGCGCTCGTGCGGTACGCGCGCGCCGAGGCGGACGTCGCCGGGCCGCGTACGGTCGTCGCCGAACTGGCGGGCGAACAGGCGCCGGACCTGGTGTTGGTCAACGACGACGACCTGACGTACTGCAAGATCCGCTTCGACGAGACCTCGCTGGCCACGCTGCGCGGCCGGCTCGGCGACCTCACCGATCCGCTGGCGCGGGCGCTGTGCTGGTCGGCGCTGTGGAACCTGACGCGGGACGCGCTGCTGCCCGCGCGGGACTTCGTCGACCTGGTGCTGCGGTTCGCGGGCCGGGAGTCCGACATCGGCGTGCTCCAGATGCTGCACGCGTGGGCCGAGTCCGCGCTGACGCACTACGCCGCCCCCGAGTGGCGCGGGACGGGCGCCCGGCTGCTGTCCGAGGGCGCGCTGCGCGAGCTGCGGGCCGCCGAGCCGGGCAGCCAGCACCAGCTGACCTGGGCCCGGTTCTTCGCTGCGGTGGCCGCCGGGGAGGCGGACCTCGCCGTGCTGCGCGGACTGCTGGAGGACACCGAGAAGATCGACGGCCTGGAGGTGGACCAGGAGCTGCGCTGGACGTTCCTGGAGCCGCTGACCGCGCACGGCGCCGTGGACGAGGCGGCGCTCGCGGCGGAACTCGCCCGGGACGACACCGCGTCCGGCAAGCGGCACGAGGTGCGCTGCCTGGCCGCGCGGCCCTCGGCGGAGGTCAAGGCGCGGGCGTGGGAGCAGGTGGTCGAGTCCGACGCGCTGTCCAACGCGCTGGTGGAGGCGACGATCGCGGGGTTCGCGCAGCCCTCCCAGCGGGAGCTGCTCGCGCCGTACACGGAGAAGTACTTCGCGGTGATCGAGCGGGTGTGGGCCGAGCGGTCCATCCAGATCGGCATGGACGTGGTGCGGGGTCTGTACCCGTCGCTCCAGGCGTCGCAGGCCACGCTGGCGGCGACGGACGCATGGCTGACGGCCCACGAGGACGCGGCCCCGGCGCTGCGCCGCCTGGTCCTGGAGGCCCGGGACGACCTGGCGCGCGGGCTGCGCGGCCAGGAGTGCGACGCGGCCGCCGCCGGCTGACGCCGGACGGAGGGTGAGGTCCCGGCGTCAACTTCCCGTTCCCCACGGGGTGTTACGCAACTCTGACGTCGGGGCCGTAACCCGGGGTGGCGCCCGGCCGGACCAGCCCCTTCGGCACTCGAACAGTTGTCCTTTAGTGCCGCCTTGTCCTGGTTCGTCGACGGGCGCGTAACAGCGGTTATCGGGCGGCCCGGGGCCGGGAAACTCCCCCGCATGACGCACAACACCCCCCTCTCCCCCCGCCCGCTCCAGCACCTCTCCGACGCCCGCCCCCGCGTGCTGACCACCGCGCAGTTGCGCGCCCACGGCGTCGGCGCCGCCGAGGCCGACGAGCGGTGCCGGCCCGGCGGCCCCTGGCAGCAACTACTGCCGGGGGTCGTGCTGCTGCACCCCGGCCCGCCCACCTCGGAGGAGCGGCTGCACGCGGTACTGCTCTACGCCGACCGCACGCGGAGCGGCTCGGGCACGGCCGTCCCCGGCATCCCGCCGCAGCCGGGCGCCGCCCAGGCCCACGAGTCCGGCCCCGCCCCGCGCCCGGTGCCCGCCGTCGGGGCGATGGTCACCGGGCTCGCCGCGCTCACCCTGCACGGCTTCACCGCCTCCCCGCCGCTGCCGTCCCTGGACCGCGTCGACGTCCTCGTCCCCCGCACCCGGCGGCTGCGCGGCGTCGGCTGCGTCCGTATCGTGCGCACCTCCGTGCTGCCCGCCCCCGAGCGGGTCACCGGCGTGCCCGTCGCCCCGGTGCCCCGCGCCCTGGCCGACGCGGTGGCGCAGCTGTCGGACGCCACCACCGTGCGCCGGCTGCTGACCGAGGCGGTCCGCGGCGGCCACTGCGAACCGGCCGCCGTGGTACGGGAATTGGCGCAGGCACGGCTGCTGAACCGGCCGCACGTGGTGGACGCCGTGGAGGCGCTGCTCGCCGAGGGCCGCACCCTCGCGGAGGAGCGGCTGTACCGGATGGTCGAGGAGTACGGGCTGCCCGACCCGGTGTGGAACGTCGACCTGCGGCTGCCGGGCGGCCCGCACCTGGGCGGCGTGGACGCCTACTGGCCGCAGGCGGCGGTCGCCGTCGAGCTGGACACCCGGGCCCCGCGCCACGGCGGCCCGCAGGGCGCGGGGCGCCCGGACGACGACGCCCTGTGGGCGGAGCACGCGCGCAAGCGCGAGCACCTGGAGCGGCTGGGCGTCACCGTCGTCCACGTCACCCCGAAGAAGCTGCGGGACGCGACGGAGCAGCAGGCGACGGTGGTCCGCACGGCGCTGATGGCCGCGGCGGACCGCAAGCCGCCGGCGTACATCGTGGTCCTGCCCAGGTGAGCGCGGTTGTCGTGCTGCTTCACGCCTTCTTCAGGACGAGTTCGGTGTTGCGGTCCCCGGCCTCGCCCGAGAGGGTCGCGCGGGAGCCGGGGGCGTTGAAGGCGAGTTCGCGGTAGAGGGCGGCGAGCCCGGTCTGGGTGAGGTCGGCGAAGTCGGTGCGGTGCGGGGCGGCGGACTCCACGAGCGTGGTGAACAGGGAGAGCGTGCCGTCCTTGTTGTCGGCCACCTCGATCACCCGGGCGAGCTGCGGGAAGTCGACGTGCGACGCGGTGGAGACCTCCCAGAAGGAGCCGCCGCCGGAGAAGTGGTGGGGGGTGATGTTGTTCTTGTGGCTGTGGCCGTTGACCCAGGCCAGCACGTTGGGGTGGCGGCCGAGGACGGTGACCAGCTCGTCGCCGCCGTGCCGCTTCTCGCCGGGGCGGCCGGGGTCGGTGCGCAGGTTGCGCATGGTCTTGCTGGTGTGGTGGCTGAAGACGAGGACGTGGGCGTCCCGGTTGTCGCTCAGCGCCTTCTCCAGCCAGCGCAGTTGGGCGTCGCCGATCGAGCCCTCGTAGTGGCCGCCGGGGTCGGTGGTGTCGAGGCTGACGCCGAGGACGTCGTCGGAGATGCGGAAGGCGTAGTACTGGGTGCCGGCGTCGAGGTTGGCCTGGGTGTAGCCGTGGCCGACGGGGCCGGGGCCGGTGTGCGCGGGGTCGAGGTGGGCCTTGAGGTACTCGGCCGGGGTGAACGGGGCGCGGGCCTCGTCGGGGGTGACGGAACGCATGTGGCGGGCCTGGGACTTGAGCAGGGCGCGGAAGTCGGCGCCGGTGGGGTCGCCGCCGTGCCGGACGTTGTCCCAGATGGCCTTGCCGGCGTGCTCGTCCAGGCTCATCAGTTTGCGGCCGCCGACGGCGAACTCGGCGAACCAGGAGTCGCCGGGGGCGTAGCAGCCGCCGGGCAGGGCGTCGTGGTTGCCGACCGTGGAGTACCAGGGGAGGTTGAGGCCGGGGCTGTTGACCTCGGCGATCGCGGCGGCGAGGAAGCCGTCGAGGCGGGGGAAGCCGTTCTGCTTGTCGGCGTCGCGCAGGGCGGCATCCGGCTGCCAGTACAGCTTCAGACCGCTGTTCTGGACGCCCTCGTAGTGGCGCGGGTCGCCGGAGTTGGGGGTGACGCGGCCACCGCTCATCACCTTCAGGAACCAGTCCAGTTCCGTGCGGGAGTTGTTGTCGCAGTTGTCGCCGGTGGTCATCACGAAGTGCAGCGGGGCGCCGGTGGCGGGGGCGCCGCGCAGGGCGTTGACGCGTTCGACGAGGGAGGCGGCACCGGCCACGGACAGGGCCTCCTGGGGGCGCCAGGCACTGGAGGTCTGGGCGCGCAGGTACTCGTAGCGCAGGGGGTGCTGGACATCGACCAGGTGCAGGTCGGTGAACTGGACGAAGGAGGCGAGGGTTGTGCGGCGAGCCGCCCGGCCGTCCGCGGCGGCGGCGAGGTCGGTGCGGACGACGCGGGGCCAGGCGGGGCCGTCACCGAGGCGGCGGTAACCGGTGTTCTTGCCGGCGGGGGTGGCGACGGTGGCCAGGGTGGTGCCGCGGGTGTAGGGGGCGAGGGGCGGTGCGGCGGCGGGACGGCCGTGGGCGGCGGGCCACGGCTCGGTGGCGGCCCCGGCGCGGGTGGGGGCGAAGGGGGTGGGGGGTTGCGAGGTGGGGGGTGTGGTGGCTGAGCGTTGGCGCGGCATGGCGGGGTCTCCCCGGGGGCGAACGCATCGACGGTGGCGCGGCGTTCGCCTGCGCGAACGTTCCGCTCACCAGGATGTTTGGCACCGGGAGTGGCGACGGCGTGAACGGCACGGCAACGTTGTGGCGCCCTCAGGAGTTTTTTCGGCTGCGGGGCGAGCGGAGCAAGGCGGAACCTGAGAGCGCCGCAGAAGGCCCCCGTTCGCGCGCATGAACGAGACCTCACTGCGAAGATCACCGCATGTGAGGAGCAAGAGCGCAGGCCCACCCATGGACGCCATCTCATTTGGTGAGCCTGTGCGACGATTCGCCGTTCAGTAGGAAGCCATGTGGGGGGCCAGGCTGATGGAGTACGTCAATCTCGATGCGCAGGTCGGCGACCTGTCAGGGGTGTTGGACCCCTCTCGTTACCTAGAGCAGCTGCCCTCGATCTGTGGTGATCTGCCGCCGGGTGCCCGGGCCTTCGCCACTGATACGGATCACTACGACTTCCGCAGCAGTCGATGTGTGAAGGACCTGACACTTCGGGCCGTCCGGGGTGCCGACGGTGAGGAGATGGAGGTCGAGTTCCAGCACAACTGTTGGAAGCACAGCCACGACCTGCTGATCCGCTACGCAGGGGTGTCCAGCTTCATCATCGATCCCGTCGAAGAGGACCAAGGGACGGACCTCGGGGCTGTGATGCTCGATGAGATCCTGCCGTACCGGGGCGGCTGCAGTCACGAGATCGCCTGCTGGGGCGGCACACTCACCATTGTCTGCCGTGACCTCCAGGCGATCTGGACTGAGACCGTTTGTTCTAGCCTCGATCTTTCGTGACGGTCCACCGTACGCCGCCTCCGCGCTGCCGCCCCCCGCGGCGCAGCGCAGATGCCGCTAACTCCCTCTGTGCACCGTCACGAATGATCAAGGTTAGAACGCATAAGGATCCCCATTCAACGCATCAGAGATGGTGTGAAGCAAATCACGGACTCCCATAGGGGCTCCGGCCAGTTCCATTCCGCCCTGAGCAGTTTTGCTCAATAGCCTGAGAGTACGGACAGATGCAGTCTCACCGATGGTCGGGACGATTGACTGCGCCAGCTCTTCAGCTTGCGGCCAAGCCGCAGCCCTCAAAAGGCAGTCGAGTAGCCGGACGGCAGAGATGTTCCTGTATCCTACTTTGACTCCACCATCATCATGCAGAGCCCTTTGAAGGTAGGGAATCCCTTTTTTCCACTGCCCCGCCTCTTGCAAGGCGAACCCTTGATGCCCGTCAATTTCCGCAGCCGTCACCCACCACGCCCAATACGGGTCACCGCAACGCTTACTTTCTTGGATCAGTGAGCGTGCGAGATCGAAAAGTCGGGCAGCTTCCGATTCCTGGCCCGATGCGGCCAGCCCCTTCGCCTCGCGGACTCTGAAGATCGCTTCCGTATGTGGGGACAGGCGGCCCTGCTCGATGATGGACCGTGCGATTGCCAACTCTTCGCGCGGACGCCCCACCCATCCAGCCTGCATGGCCATATTCTGCATGACCAACAGCTCGATCGAGTGGTCGCCCGAGAGCTTCGCCAAGAACAGCGCTTCCTGGTTGAACCTACGGGCAGAATCGTGTTTCTCGGCGTCGAACAGCGCCCATCCGGCGACTTCCGCCAACTCCGCCGCAGCCGCCTGGATATCATGCTCCGCCTTGCGGTCGTATTCACCATCGCCAATCTGCCGGTATACCGACTTGAAGGCGCGTGCGGCTACGTCCGCAACAGGTAACCCGTTCATTGCGTTGTCGAGGACGACAAGGCGCTGTGACATGTCACGGATGGCGCTCGCGAAACCCTCTCCGCGGTCTCCGTCCAGGGCAGGCCGACGCTCAGAAGAGGAAATATTGCCTGCCTGGACAGGGTGAGCCACAAGGGCGCCCAATTCACCGTTCATACCCAGCAACCGGTCCAGTCCTTCGGCCAGTTGCAGGGATGGTGACTGCTTTCCGTTGAGGACACGGCTTAGATAGGCAACATCGTAATTGAGGGTGCGGGCAGCGCTGCGCATGCTCATGCGCTGTTCCGTCAGGGCCGCCCGGACACGCGCTCTGAACTCGCCCATGCCTGCTCCGGAAGGTGTTGACCGTTGACTGCCCAGTCTAGTCAACGCTGGTCATCTCCCGTAGGCACTCGCCGAATCGGTTGAGTAGACCGACGGAAGGGCCCCGGCGACCGCGCGAACGGCCCCGGGGCGTGGCCAACGCTTTCAAGGAGCGATGACGTGAAAAACCTTATCCGAACGGTTCTCGAATGGTTGAGGGTGGTGTTGTTCGGGCGAGAGGCCCCCGATGTGCCGCCGGTGGTGTTCCCTGGACGCCCCCACGGCCCTGCCCCACGCCTGTGGGGGGCGGAGTTGGTCGACGCACCCAGAGGGCTGCGCGCCCAAAGCATCACAGCGCCCCTAACCGTCCGACCGCTGCCCGGCTCTGGCTGGGCGCTGCCACCCGCCAACTGGACGGCCTACCGCACCATGAGGCCCCGCACGGCTGCTCCGGACGGCCCGCACGGTCCTGTCTGTACCTGCCCGCCGGACGGTGCGCAGGAGCCGGCCCCGGAAGGTGAGCGGTGAACGCCTCACCTACGCCCCTACGCCGCATGGATCGGGCATGCCCGGAAGTGCGATGGATGCAGGAGTGTGCCCTGGGCTGCGGACGGCTGTGCAGCGGGCCGGGAGTTGTGGGGCGCGTACCGCCTCGTGAACAGCGAAACGACCACGATCACGGGCGGGGGTGCCTGACCGATGGGCATGACCATTGCCGTCTACCGGGTCAACCCCGAAACGGGCGAGCGGACCCAAGTCCGTGAGAAGCGCACGGTGAAGCCCCTGGCCGTGATCGAGACAAGCTCGAAACTCCCGCCCTGTTCCTGCCTGCGCTGCGTCGGCAACATCGTCCGGCTACGCGCCAGGCTGACCGAGGTGAACAGGCGCAGTCGGGGGGAACCGTGACCGGCTCCCACGTGGCTGACACGTCGACCATGTCCGCGGAATGCGGGGTCGCCCAGCGTCCGGAATACACGGACCTGCACCGCGACTGCCGACGGACGGTCGACGTCCCGCTTCCGGGCGCCATCGGCATCGTGCTCGTGCCTCGCTGCACCTGCTCCTGCCATCCGTACAGCAACACAACCCGACGGCCGAACTGAGCACCAAACCGGACGGCTGCCGCTTCCTGGGCGCTGCGAGGCGCGAGGGCAGCAACACGTACGTTCCCTCTCCCGGCGCCCCTGCGCGGGACGGAGCACCGCCCCAACTGTGCCATTGAAATGCGCAGTTGGGGCGTATTGCTTTGCCTGGTTGGGGTTGAGTCAGGCAAGGGCGGGGGGCGAGGAAGCCTTACGGCGAACCCGCCACCCGGCCCGTCGGGGGGCGGTCGTGCCACAGGCGTAGCGCCGTGTCCACGTACGGGACACGCTCCAGCGCGCCCACCTCCGACAGCGCGTGCCACGCCGCCAGATCCGTCGAGCCGTCGATCTCCGAGCGCAGCTCACCCCCCACCACCCGCACCTCGTACATCACCCGCACCGCCTGGTGGTCGACCGGACCCCGCCGCCAGCCCCGGCGCGGGATCACCCGCCGTGCCGACTCCACCCCCAGCAGCGCCACCGGCTCCACTTGGTACCCCGTCTCCTCCTCCACCTCCCGCACCACCGTCCCGTACGGATCCTCCCCGTGTTCCATCCCCCCGCCCGGCAACGTCCACCGCCGCGGCCCGCCCGCCCCGGTCCACCGCGCCAGCAGGATCCGTCCGTCCCGGACGCACACGGCGTAGGCCGCCACCCTCACGTTCTGCCGCATGCGGCGACGGTACGGGGCCACGGCCGGAAGCCCCGCGTCACCCGGACGGAACCGCCCGCTTTGCCCGCTAACTCCCCGATGACGTATGGCGGAAGTACGCCATGCACGCGTCATCAGACGGTCAACACTCCCCAAACAACCCCCGCTCGGGTAAAGCTGAGCGGCCCACTTCGGTTCATCCGACCTACAAGGGATGCCGTTGACTTCTTTCCCCCTGAAGGAGGGGGAGTCCTACGGCTCGCGCCGTGGGGGTTTCTGCTTCATCGCCGACTGCCCGCCCGGAGTACTCCGTTGAGGTCTTACACCAGCTCCACAGACAGACGCCGTCAGCCCGACGGCCAGGATGTTCTTCGCCGCGTTCACGTCCCGGTCATGGGTCGTCCCGCAGACGCACGTCCACTCGCGGACGTTCAGCGGCAGCTTGTCCCGCAAGGTGCCGCAAACGGAGCACAGTTTGGAGGAGGGGAACCAGCGGTCGACCGCGACTACTTCGCGGCCGTACCACTGCGCCTTGTACTCCAGCATGCTCCGGAACTCCGACCAGGCCGCGTCGCTGATGGCGCGGGCCAGCCGGCCGTTCTTCAGCATGTTGCGAACGGTGAGGTCCTCGATCACGATCGTTTGGTTCTCACGAACGAGCCGAGTGGTGAGCTTGTGCAGATGGTCACGCCTGCGGTCGGCGATACGGGCACAGATCCCGGCGACCTTCCGGCGCGCCTTGGCCCGGTTGGCTCCGTCCCCCTTGGCCTTGCGGGCGAGCTGCCGCTGGGCCCTGGCGAGATGGGCGCGGTCGCGCCGTTCGTGCCGGGGGTTGGAGACCTTCTCCCCGGTGGAGAGGGTCAGCAGGTGAACGAGCCCGACATCGATCCCGACGGCCGCACCGGTGGCGGGCAGTGGCTGGACGGAGGGGTCTTCGCACAGCAGGGACACGTGCCAGCGCCCGGCCGCGTCCTGCGACACGGTCACCGTGGACGGCGAGGCACCCTCCGGAAGCGGACGGGACCACACGATGTCGAGCGGTTCGCTCATCTTCGCCAGCGTCAGCCTGCCGTCCTGGAAGCGGAAGGCGCTGGTGGTGTACTCCGCGGACTTCCGCGACCTCTTCCGCGACTTGAAACGCGGGTACTTCGCGCGTTTGCCGAAGAAGTGGGTGAACGCCGTCTGGAGGTGGCGGAGCGCCTGCTGGAGCGGGACGGAGGAGACCTCGTTGAGGTAGGCCAGTTCCTCGGTCTTCTTCCAGGCCGTCAGCATCGCCGACGTCTGGTTGTAGTTCACCCGCTCCTGCCGCGTCCAGGCTTCCGTGCGCGCCGCCAGGGCCAGGTTGTAGACCTTCCGCACACAGCCGAACGTGCGCGACAGCTCCGCCGCCTGCGCATCGGTCGGACAGAAGCGGTACCTGAACGCCCGCTTCACATGGAGGGTCTTCACGGCTCGCATGGTATTCCACCAATTTGCGACGAAGTACACGTAGTGGGTGGCAGTCGCCGGTCCGCCCTGGCGGCAAACCGGCTTTCCCTGCCCCGCTCCGCAGAGGCTTCGTTTCCACCCCCGGCTGAAACCGGGCGTATCCACGAAGGAGAGGCTTGATGACCTCCGACCCTCAGCGCGCCCCCATATCGGGCGCGAGAAGACGCGTGGCCCGCGTCGCCGTGGCCGCCGGCCTGGTGGCCGCGCTCTCCGCGGCCGGGCCGATACCCCTGGCCGTCGCGGCGGGCCACACCAGCACGGCCGCCTCCGACCCGGCCGACCCGGCCGCCGCCCCCGTCAAGTCCGGCCCCGCCAAGCTCGGTTCGGACGACGCCGACCTGCTGGCGCAGGCCAAGGCGGACGGCGACAAGACCGTCACCATGATGGTCGCCACCGCCCCCGGGAAGACCGAGCAGGTCGCCGGGGAACTGGACGCCGTCAAGGGCGGCTCCGTCGGCCGGACCTACGACACGCTCGGTTACGTCCGCGCCACCGTCCCCACCGCGAAGGCGGACGCGGCCATCGCCGCCGCCACCAGGCTGTCCTCCGTGCACGCGATCGACCTCCGCCAGGAGATCGCCCTCGACGACCCGACGCCGAGCGCCGACACGGCGAAGGACGCGAAGGGGGCCGGCAACGGGAGTGCCGGCCGCGGTTACTCCGCGCCCGACAAGAACACCCCCGCCGTCAACCCGTACAACCCCTCCTTCGAGACCGGCGCCGTCGACTTCGTCCGGCAGAACCCGAAGGCCGACGGGCGCGGCGTCACCATCGGCATCCTCGACTCCGGCGTGGACCTCGGCCACCCGGCGCTCCAGAGGACGAGCACCGGTCAGCGGAAGATCGTCGACTGGGTGACCGCGACCGACCCGATCGTGGACGACGACCAGACCTGGCGCCCCATGGTCAGCTCCGTCTCCGGGCCCACCTTCACCTACGGCGGGCGCACGTACACCGCGCCGGCGGGCTCGTACCAGGTGAGCACCTTCAAGGAGTCGTACACCACGGGCGGCGACGCCGCGGGCGACGCGAACCGCGACGGCGACACCACCGACTCCTGGGGCGTGCTGTACGACGCGGCGGCCGGCACGGTCCGCGTCGACCTGAACGACAACGGGGACTTCTCCGACGACACCCCGATGAAGCCGTACAAGGACGGCTACCAGATCGGGTACTTCGGCACCGACGACCCGAAGACGGACGTGGCCGAGCGGCAGCCGTTCGTCGTGCAGATCCGCAAGGACGTGCCGATGGACCCCTACGGCGGGTCCTGGGTCGGCAAGAAGGCCGACTTCGTCAACATCGGCCTCATCGAGTCCGAGCACGGCACGCACGTCGCCGGCATCACCGCCGCCAACGGGCTGTTCGGCGGGCGGATGGACGGCGCCGCCCCCGGCGCGCAGATCGTCTCCTCGCGCGCCTGCACCTGGAGCGGCGGCTGCACCAACGTGGCGCTCACCGAGGGCATGATCGACCTCGTCGCCAACCGGGGCGTCGACATCGTCAACATGTCCATCGGCGGGCTGCCCGCGCTCAACGACGGCGCCAACGCGCGCGCCACGATGTACACGCGGCTCATCGACACCTACGGCGTCCAGCTGGTGATCTCCGCGGGCAACTCGGGCCCCGGCGCCAACACGATCGGCGACCCGGGCCTGGCCGACAAGGTGATCTCCGTCGGCGCGTCCATCTCGCGCGAGACCTGGGCGGCCGACTACGGCTCCGCGGTGCGCACCAAGTACGCGATGATGCCGTTCTCCTCGCGCGGCCCGCGTGAGGACGGCGGCTTCACGCCGACGCTGACCGCGCCGGGCGCCGCGATCAACACCACCCAGACCTGGCTGCCGGGCGCCCCGGTCCCCGAGGCGGGCTACTCGCTCCCGGCCGGCTACTCGATGCTCCAGGGCACCTCGATGGCCTCCCCGCAGGCCGCCGGCGCCTCCGCGCTGCTGCTGAGCGCCGCGAAGCAGAAGGGCGTCGACCTGACGCCCGCGAAGCTGCGCACGGCCCTGACCTCGACCGCCGACCACATCCACGGTGTGCAGGCGTACGAGGAGGGCGCGGGTCTCATCGACATCGTCGCCGCCTGGCGGTCCATCCGGCACGGCGCGAGCGCCCACACGTACACGGTGAAGGCGCCGGTCGACACCGCGATCGACTACGCGCTCACGACCCCCGGCTTCGGCACCGGCCTGTACGACCGCGAGGGCGGCCTCAAGGCCGGGCAGCACAGGACGTACGACGTCACTGTGACCCGCACCTCCGGCCCCTCGGGCGGGGTGTGGCACCGGCTGCGGCTCGCCAACGACGCCACGCACACGTTCGAGATCGTCGGCTCCCCGCTGGTGCGGCTGCCGCTGAACGAGCCGGTGACCGTCAAGGTGCGGGCGACGCCGCGGTCGGCGGGGCTCAAGAGCGCGATCCTCGAGGTCGACGACCCGCGCACGGTTGGCACCGACCAGCAGATCCTCACCACGGTCGTGGTCTCCACGCCGGCGAAGTACACCTACACGGCGTCGGGTTCGGTGCAGCGCAACAGCACCCGCTCGTACTTCGTGACCGTCCCCGAGGGCGCCACCTCGCTGGAGGTCGCCATCGGCGGGCTGCGGGACAAGAGCCAGACCCGGTTCATCGGCATCCACCCGTACGGCGTCCCGGTGGACGAGACGTCCACGCCGTACTGCTACAACAACTACCTCGACGGCAACGGCTGCCGCCCGGACGCGCGTTCGTACGCCGAGCCGCAGGCCGGGGTGTGGGAGATCGAGGTCGAGGCACGGCGTACCTCGCCGCTCCTGGACAACCCCTACAAGCTGGACGTCACCGTGCTCGGCGCGGAGTTCGACCCGGCGACCGTGAGCGTGCCCGAGGCGAAGGTCGGCACCCCGGCCACCGCCTCCTGGAAGGTCACGAACAGGTTCGCGGCGCTGGAGGGCACCCTGAAGGGCGGCCCGCTCGGCTCGTCGAAGACGGACCGGCCCTCGCTCGCGCAGGGCGAGACCCGGACCACCACCGTGGTCGTGCCCGAGGGTGCCGCCTCCCTCGACGTGGCGATCGGCGGGACCTCGGACACCGGGGCCGACCTGGACCTGACGGTGTACGACGCGTCGGGCGCGCAGGTCGCGCAGTCGGCGGACGGCGACTCGGAGGAGTCGGTGTCGGTGGCGAAGCCGGCCGCCGGAACGTACACGGTCGAGGTCGTCGGCTACTCGGTGCCCGCCGGGACCACCGAGTACGACTACCGGGACGTGTTCTTCTCGTCCTCGCTCGGCACGGTGACGGTGGACTCCTCGGCGCCGGTGAAGCTCGGCACGGGCGCGTCGGCGACGGTGGACGCGCAGGTCACGGCGGCTGCCGCGGCACCCGAGGGCCGGGAGTTCTTCGGCCGGGTGCAGCTGGTCGACGCCCGGGGCACGGTCGCGGGCACGGGCAGTGTGAGCATCGGGAAGGTGGTGCCGTAACCGCGCGGCGGGGGCGGGGGGCGCGTTCCTCCTCCCCCGCCGCTCACGGGGCGCGCAGGCCCCGGTCGGCGAAGGCGACGAGCCACTCGAAGCTCTCGTCCACGTCGGCGCTCCACTGGAAGCCGCCCGCGGACTGGAGGGTGGCGAAGCCGTGGAAGAGACTGCGCAGCATCCGCAGCGCGTGGTCCACGTCCCGCTCCGGGAGGTCGTAGCCGCGCAGCACCGCGAGGAACGCGTCCAGCAGCCGTCGGCCGCCGGTGGCCAGCGGGTCGTCCGGTCCGGTGGGTTCCATGCCGATCGTCGCGGCGTAACGGCCCGGGTGCTGGAGCACGAAGAGGCGGAAGGCGCGGGCGGCGGCGGCCAGGGCGTCGCGCCCGGCGTGCCCCTGGACGGCGCCGCCGACCGCGTCCGCGGCCTCGCTCAGCGCCAGGCCGGCGATGCGCCGGTTGAGGTCCTCCTGCCCGGCCACGTGCTTGTACAGGGAGGGTGTGCGCACCCCCAGCCGTTCGGCCAGCAGCCCCATCGTGAGGCGGCCCGCGCCGACCTCGTCGGCGAGCGCGGCGCCGGCCGCGACGACGGCCGCCCGATCGAGACCCGCCCTAGGCACGGGCGGCCTCCGCGAGGAAGGGGAGCAGGAGCGAGACCACCTGGTCGGGGTACTGGTCGTGGGCGTAGTGCCCGGCCCCCTCGATCAGCTCGAGACGGCCGAGGCCGTCCGGGAGTCCGGCGACGATCGCCTCGCCCTCGGCCCGCGGATCGGCCCAGTCCGGGTCGAGCGTGCCCATGACGACCAGCACGGGGCAGCGGACGTTGCCGAGCTGAGCCCCCGCGTCGCCCGGGGCGCTGCGCCCCATGCCTTGCAGTGCCTTCATCCGGCCGGGCTCGCTCATGAGCGCGTCGAAGCGCGCCGTCCGCTGCTCCCAGTCGGCCGGCCGGACGCCGGGGTAGGCCACTTCCAGGTACGCGCGCCACAGCCGCGGGCTGCCGAACAGACTGGCGCCGAGCAGCCGCACCATGCCCTTGCGGAACCGCTTGACCTTGAGGTCGCCGAGCTTCATCGACTGCTTGCGCGTGAACGGCGCCAGCTCGACGACGGCGGTGATCAGCTCCGGCTCCCGCGCGGCGGCGATGGTGGCGGCGCCGCCGGAGAAGGAGTGCCCGACGAGCACGGCGGGCCCGCCGAGGTGCCGCACGAGGGCGAGCAGGTCACCGGCGACGTCGGTACGGCTGAAGGACGCCCACTCGGCGTCGGACTCACCGCAGCCGCGCAGGTCCGCGGCGGCGACGCGGTACCCGGCGGCCACGAGCCGGGGAACGACGGCCCGGTAGGCGTACCGGCTGTCCCCCACCCCGTGCGCCAGCACGACGAGCGGCCCGTCCCCCACGACGTCGTAGGCGAGACGCCCACCGTCCACGGCAAGGTACTCGGTCATGACAGCTCCTCCGACCCCTTTGGCTAATTCCATTAGCCATAAGCTAATAGGGTTAGCCGACGAAGTCAACGGAGCTTGTGGAGGGGCGCGGGGAACTGCGCGATCTTTTCGGGGTCCGGGGGCGGAGCCCCCGAGGGACGGGAAGGGTAGGGGCGGCGGGGGCGAGAAAAACTGGAGGCGCCCCCCACCGGGCAGAGGCATACGTCACACCCCCGCGTGCCCCACCACCCCCCGGGTAGGCACGCCCCCGGGCCCCGCCCGGAGGGCGCCCCGTCCCATTCCCCGAGCAGGACGGCAAAGGATTGGACAGGCGGCCCGGGCACCACCGCATCATGGAGAAGCGGCCGAAACGCGGCCGAGTCGCGCCGAGAACCAGGGAGACACCGTGAGGGTCGGAATCGTCGGAGCCACCGGACAGGTCGGCACGGTCATGCGCAGGATCCTCAAGGAGCGCGACTTCCCGGTCACCGAGCTGCGCCTGTTCGCCTCGGCCCGCTCCGCCGGCACGGTCGTCGACGGCGTCACGGTGGAGGACGCCTCCGAGGCCGACTACACCGGTCTCGACATCGTCCTGTTCTCCGCGGGCGGCGCCACCTCCAAGGCACTGGCCGAGAAGGTCGCCTCCCAGGGCGCCGTCGTGATCGACAACTCCTCCGCCTGGCGCCGCGACCCGGACGTCCCCCTGGTGGTCTCCGAGGTGAACCCGCACGCGGCCCTGAACCGCCCCAAGGGGATCATCGCCAACCCGAACTGCACCACGATGGCCGCGATGCCCGTCCTCAAGCCGCTGCACGAGGAGGCGGGGCTCCAGGCGCTGGTCGTCGCCACGTACCAGGCGGTGTCCGGCTCCGGACTCGCCGGCGTCGCCGAGCTGCACGGGCAGGCGCAGAAGGTGGTCGCGGAGGCCGACCGGCTGACGCACGACGGCGCGGCCGTGGACTTCCCCGAGCCGGCCGTCTACAAGCGCCCCATCGCCTTCAACGTGCTGCCCTTCGCCGGCAACCTGGTCGACGACGGCCTGAACGAGACCGACGAGGAGCAGAAGCTCCGCAACGAGTCCCGCAAGATCCTGGAGATCCCGGAGCTGAAGGTCTCCGGCACCTGTGTGCGCGTGCCGGTCTTCTCCGGCCACTCCCTCCAGGTCAACGCCCGCTTCGCCCGCCCGCTCAGCCCCGAGCGCGCCACCGAGCTGCTGGGCGGCGCCCCCGGCGTGGCCCTCTCCGACATCCCGACCCCGCTTCAGGCGGCCGGCCAGGACCCGTCGTACGTGGGCCGCATCCGCGCCGACGAGACGGTGGACAACGGCCTGGCCCTGTTCATCTCCAACGACAACCTCCGCAAGGGCGCCGCGCTGAACGCCGTACAGATCGCGGAACTGGTGGCGGCGGAGCTGAACGAGAAGAAGTAACCGGTTCGCGGGTGGGCGGACGGGAACCCGGCCCGCCGCACGCTCCACGGGTGCGGCGGACGGGAACCCGGCCCGTCCGCACGCTCCGCCGGTGCGGCTGACGGGCCCCGGCCCGCCGCCGCACCAGCAGGGGTTTCCCCACGCCGGTCCGCCCCCGGGGCAGGGCTTTCCCTCGACGTGTCCGGTCCGTCGGTCGTTCCACGAAATCTCGGCAGCCTTCGCCGTGCCGGTCGTGGAAGGATGACCGAACCGACACATATGGAGGAGATGACCGCGTGCCTGGCACAAATCTGACCCGCGAAGAGGCACGGACGCGGGCGAAGCTGCTCACCGTCGACTCGTACGAGATCGACCTCGATCTCTCGGGCGCTCAAGACGGAGGCACCTACCGGTCCGTGACCACGGTGCGCTTCGACGTGGCCGAGTCCGGCGCGGACTCGTTCATCGATCTGATCGCCCCGGCCGTGCACGAGGTGACCCTCAACGGTGACACGCTGGACGCCGCCGAGGTCTTCGCGGACTCCCGGATCGCGCTGCGCGGGCTCCTGGAGGGCCGCAACATCCTGCGGGTCGTCGCCGACTGCGCGTACACCAACACGGGCGAGGGCCTGCACCGCTTCGTCGACCCGGTCGACGACCAGGCCTACCTCTACACCCAGTTCGAGGTCCCCGACGCCCGCCGGGTGTTCGCGAGCTTCGAGCAGCCGGACCTGAAGGCGACCTTCCAGTTCACCGTGAAGGCGCCGGAGGGCTGGACGGTCATCTCCAACTCGCCGACGCCCGAGCCCGCCGAGAACGTATGGGTGTTCGAGCCGACGCCGCGGATCTCGACGTACATCACCGCGCTGATCGTCGGCCCGTACCACAGCGTGCACAGCGTCTACGAGAAGGACGGGCAGTCCGTCCCGCTCGGCATCTACTGCCGGCCCTCGCTCGCCGAGTTCCTCGACGCGGACGCGATCTTCGACGTCACCCGGCAGGGCTTCGACTGGTTCCAGGAGAAGTTCGACTACGCCTACCCGTTCAAGAAGTACGACCAGCTGTTCGTGCCGGAGTTCAACGCGGGCGCGATGGAGAACGCGGGCGCGGTCACCTTCCGCGACCAGTACGTCTTCCGGTCCAAGGTGACGGACGCGGCGTACGAGGGCCGGGCCGCGACGATCCTGCACGAGCTGGCCCACATGTGGTTCGGCGACCTGGTCACCATGGAGTGGTGGAACGACCTGTGGCTGAACGAGTCGTTCGCCACCTACGCCGAGGCCGCCTGCCTCGCGCACGCGCCGGGCACGAGGTGGCCGCAGTCCTGGACCACCTTCGCCAACCAGATGAAGACCTGGGCCTACCGGCAGGACCAGCTGCCCTCCACGCACCCGATCATGGCCGAGATCAACGATCTCGAGGACGTGCTCGTCAACTTCGACGGCATCACCTACGCCAAGGGCGCCAGCGTGCTCAAGCAGCTCGTGGCGTACGTGGGCATGGACGAGTTCTTCCAGGGCGTGCAGGCGTACTTCAAGCGCCACGCGTACGGCAACACGCGCCTGTCCGACCTGCTGGGCGCGCTGGAGGAGACCTCCGGGCGCGATCTGAAGACCTGGTCGAACAAGTGGCTGGAGACGGCCGGCATCAACATCCTGCGCCCGGAGATCGAGACGGACGCCGAGGGGGTCATCACCTCCTTCGGCGTCCGTCAGGAGGCCCCGGCGCTGCCCGCCGGTGCCAAGGGCGAGGCGGTGCTGCGGCCGCACCGGATCGCGATCGGCCTGTACGACCTCGACGAGGCGAGCGGCAAGCTGGTGCGCGCCGAGGACGGCCGGATCGAGCTGGACGTCGACGGCGAGCTGACCGCCGTGCCGCAGCTGGCCGGGCGGCGCCGTCCGGCGGTCGTCCTGCTCAACGACGACGACCTGTCGTACGCCAAGGTCCGCCTCGACGAGCAGTCGCTGGCGTTCGTCACCGAGCATCTGGGCGACTTCGAGTGGTCGCTGCCGCGGGCCCTGTGCTGGGCCTCGGCGTGGGACATGACCCGCGACGGCGAGCTCCCCGCGCGCGACTACCTGTCCCTGGTGCTGTCCGGCATCGGCAAGGAGTCCGACATCGGTGTGATGCAGTCGCTGCACCGCCAGGTCAAGCTCGCCGTCGACCTGTATGCCGACCCGGGCGCCCGGGAGGCGCTGCTCACCCGGTGGACCGACGCCACGCTGGCCCATCTGCGGTCGGCCGAGGCGGGCAGCGACCACCAGCTGGCCTGGGCGCGCGCGTTCGCCGCGACCGCCCGTACGCCGGAGCAGCTGGACCTGCTGGAGTCGCTGCTCGACGGTTCGCACACCGTGGAGGGGCTGGTCGTCGACACCGAGCTGCGCTGGGCGTTCGTGCAGCGGCTGGCGGCGGTCGGGCGGTTCGACGAGAACGAGATCGCCGGGGAGTACGAGCGCGACCGGACGGCGGCGGGCGAGCGGCACGCGGCGAGTGCGCGAGCGGCGCGGCCGACCCAGGAGGCCAAGGCGGAGGCGTGGGCCTCGGTCGTGGAGTCCGACTCGTTGCCGAACGCGGTGCAGGAGGCGGTGATCGCGGGGTTCGTGCAGACGGATCAGCGGGAGTTGCTGGCGCCGTACGTGGACCGGTACTTCGACGCGGTCAAGGGTGTGTGGGAGTCGCGGTCGTACGAGATGGCGCAGCAGGTGGTGGTCGGGTTGTACCCGTCCGTGCAGGTGGCCGCCGCTACGTTGTCGAAGACGGACGAGTGGCTGTCGTCGGCGGAGCCGAACGCGGCGTTGCGGAGGTTGATCTCCGAGGCGCGGGCGGGGGTCGAGCGGGCGTTGCGGGCGCAGGAGGTGGACGCGGCCGGGCGGTAGTTCCGTCCGGCACGGCCCCGCGCCCGTCGCGGGGCGCTCCGGGAACACGTCGAGGGAGTCCGCTCACCGTGTGGTGGGCGGGCTCCCTCGCGCGGAGAAGGTGTCTCAGCCCTGCTGTTGCTTGCGGGACTTGTCCAGGGCCATCACCAGGCCGGCGATGACCAGGAACAGGACGATCGGCGCGGCGACGTAGAGTCCCAGCGTCTCGGCGACGCTGAGGCCCTGGCCGGGGTCGTCGCCGTCGTCGCGGGCCAGCGCGAGCGCGGGGGACGACATGAGCAGCATCATCAGCGTCGTACCGGCAGCCAGGGCGCCGGCGCGCAGGGCGTTCTTCTTGTCCACGGTGCAAACGTAGCGAACGGCCGGAAGCCCCGCGCGCCCGGGGTGCCGTACGGCCGCCCGACCGGCCCCGTGGGCGCGGCCCGGCCTCACCGCTCCCCCGGCTCGCGCAGGACGTCCGTCAGGGCGCGGACGCGGGGGGAGGCGGCCAGGTCCTCCAGGGTGACCGGGCGGCCCTCGGCGTCGGCGATGGGCAGGCGCCAGTTGGGGTACTGGTCCCAGGTGCCGGGCAGGTTCTGCGGGCGGCGGTCGCCGACGCCGTCGGGGAGCCAGACGCCGACCATGCGGGCGGGGGTGCGCAGCAGAAACCGGTGCAGGGCCTGGATCTCGGCCTCCTCGCGGGGTCCGGCCGGTCCGCCGCCGGCGCCTTCGAGCAGGCCGAGCCGGTCCAGGACGGCCAGCCACTCGCCGACGTCCGCCGCGGCCTCGGCGCGTTCCTCCTCCACCGGGCGGGTGAGCAGGCCGAGGCGGTCGCGCAGGTCGACGTGTTCGCCGGTGAGGCGGGCGGCGGTGGAGGGCAGGTCGTGGGTGGTGGCGGTGGCCAGGCAGTCGGCGCGCCAGCGTTCGGGGGGCAGCGGCCGGCCGTCGCCGGTCCAGTCGCGCTCGAACCACAGCACGGAGGTGCCGAGCACCCCGCGCTTGTGGAGCGCCTCGCGCACACCGGGCTCGACGGTGCCGAGGTCCTCGCCGATCACCAGGGCGCCGGCGCGGGAGGCCTCCAGGACGAGGATCGCGAGCATGGCGTCGGCGTCGTAGCGGACGTAGGTGCCCTCGGTGGGCGGCTGCCCCTGGGGGACCCACCAGAGGCGGAACAGGCCCATGACGTGGTCGATGCGCAGCGCGCCCGCGTGCCGGAGCAGGGCGCGCAGCAGGCTGCGGTAGGGGGCGTAGCCGGAGGCGGCGAGCCGGTCGGGGCGCCAGGGCGGCAGCCCCCAGTCCTGGCCGCGGGCGTTGAAGGCGTCGGGCGGGGCGCCGACCGACATGCCGGCGGCGAAGTGGTCGGCCTGCGCCCAGGCGTCGGCGCCGCCGGGGTGGACGCCGACGGCGAGGTCGTGCACGAGCCCGATCGCCATGCCGGCGTCGCGCGCGGAGCGCTGGGCGGCGGCGAGCTGGGCGTCGGTGAGCCAGGCGAGCCGGCTGTGGAAGTCGACGCGGTCGAGGAGTTCGCCGCGCGCCCGGGCGGTCTCGGCCGAACGGGGGTCGCGCAGCGGTTCGGGCCACCGGTGCCAGTCGGAGCCGTGCACCTCGGCCAGCGCGCACCAGGTGGCGTGGTCCTCCAGGGCCTGCCCCTCGCGGGCGAGGAAGTCGGCGTAGGCGGCCCTGCGGCCGGGCCCGAGCGGAACGGCGCGCACCTGTTCGAGGGCCGGGCGTTTGACGTCCCACACGGCGTCGCGGTCGATGAGCGCGTCCTCGTGCAGGACGGCGGCGCGCAGCCGGGCGCCCTCCGCGCGGAGCTCGGCGAGGCGGGCGGGGTCGTCGGCGTAGGGGTACTCGGGGACGTCCTCCACCCGCAGGTGGACCGGGTCGGGGTAGCGGCGGGAGGAGGGCCGGTACGGGGAGGGGTCGGTGGGGGCGCCGGGTACGGCCGCGTGCAACGGGTTGACCTGCACGAATCCGGCGCCGAGGGTGCGGCCGGCCCAGGCGGTGAGCTCGGCGAGGTCACCGAGGTCGCCCATGCCCCAGGAGCGGTGGGAGAGCAGGGAGTAGAGCTGGACGAGGAGCCCGTGGGTGCGGCCGGGCGGGGCGGGCAGCCGAGCCGGGGCGACGACGAGGTGCGCGGTGGCGGTGCGGCCGTCGGGGGCGATGGCGTGCAGGGTGTGCACACCGGGCGGAAGGCCGTCGGCCCCGTCGTCGCGGACCTCGCCCTGCTCGGTCTCGACGCGCAGTCGCGCACCCGCCGGGAGCGCGGCGAGGGCGTCCGGCACCGCCGGCTCCTCTCCCGCCCCGGGCAGCCACCGCACGACCGTCGGCGGCAGCAGCCGCTCCCGCAGCTCCGCCTCGCGTGCGTCGAGCGCACGGCGTACGGCGTCCGGGCCGCCCGCGTCGACGCCGAGCGCGGCCAGCGCGGCGACCACGGCTCCGTCGGAGGCGGCGACCGCACGGTCCGGTGCGGGCCGGTAGGAGGTGGCGACACCGTGCAGGGCGGCGAGCCGGGCCAGGGGCGTCTCGTGCTCGCCCCCGGCGGACGTCTCCCCCGGGCGGCCCCCGGCGGACGTCTCCCCCGGTCGGCCCCCGGCGGACACCTCCCCCGGGCGGTCGTCGGCCGGCGTCTCCCCCGTCGCGTCCCCCGCCCGAGGGGCCTCTTCCCGCTCGCCCGGCGGCATCTACAGTCCCGAGGGGTCCGCGCACGCCCCGGTGAGGCCGGCGCCGGCGACGGAGGGCTCACTGGTCAGGGGGGCCGCGTCGGCCAGCGGGGGTTCGCTGGTGAGCGGCTCGAGGTCGGGCAGCGGGGGCTCGCTGGTCAGGGGCGCCTCGGCGCAGCTGCCCTCCGCGCTGAGCATGCACAGGTCGAGCACGGCGGTTTCGGCGGACGGCTCCGCCGGGCGTTTGGACTGGGCGGGAAAGAGAAGAGGTACCGCTGCGGCCACAAGGGCCTCCTTGTCGTCGGACGGTCCGGTACGGGTGGTCGGTCCGTCGCGGGTGAGGGTTAGTAGCCCTACCCCAAGCCCGCACCCGCAGACGTAACTCACCCCGCAACGTGCTCCGCGTCACACGTCCGGGTGTGCGGCACTTTTCGCGCGGAGACTATTCACTCAGTACATGTTGTGAGTGCATACTGATCTCCATGAGCACCCGCCACATCCTGCTCGGGCTGCTCGCCGCGGGGCCGAGCCATGGCTACGACCTCAAGCGGCGGCACGACGAGCGCTTCCCCCAGGCGCGCCCCCTGGCGTACGGGCAGGTCTACACGACGTTGCAACGGCTGGTCCGGGACGGCCTCGCCGAGGTCGAGGGCACCGACTCCGACGGCGGCCCCGAGCGCACCCTGTACCGCGCCACCGAGGACGGGGCCCGGGAGCTGGCCCAGTGGGCGGGGGAGGTCACTCCCCCGGCGCCGTTCGTGACGAACGAGATCTTCGCCAAGGTCGTCGTCGCGATCCTGGCCCCGGGCGATCCGGCCGGCTATCTGCGGGCCCAGCGGGCCGCGCACATGGCCCGGATGCGGGAGCTCACCGCGGTGAAGACGGCACCCGGCGCCGCCCTGGCGACCGTGCTCTCGGCCGACTACGCCCTCCACCACCTCGACGCCGACCTCCGCTGGATGACGACCACGGC
This sequence comes from Streptomyces sp. NRRL F-6676, assembly GCF_000725625.1. Classification (GTDB taxonomy): domain Bacteria; phylum Actinomycetota; class Actinomycetes; order Streptomycetales; family Streptomycetaceae; genus Streptomyces. The sequence goes on along the minus strand of NZ_JOHS01000010.1, from coordinate 252,128 downwards.
GGCCCGGCTCACCACTTTGACCGCGGAGGTCAACTCAGCATGAGCAGTCCAGTCAACGTGCGCGGTCCGGCCGACGCGAGCGGTCCGCTCCTGGCGGGCCGGGACCTGGTGAAGGCGCACGGCGCGACCCCGGCCCTGCGCGGCGCCTCGGTCGAGGTGCACGCCGGCGAGATCCTCGCCGTCACGGGCCCCAGCGGCAGCGGCAAGTCCACGCTGCTGCACTGTCTGGCGGGCATCACGCGCCCCGACTCGGGCGCGGTCCACTACGGCGCCGAGCGCGTCGACCGGCTCCCGGAGGACCGGCTGAGCGAGTTGCGGCGCACGGAGTTCGGGGTGGTGTTCCAGTTCGGCCAGCTGATCCCCGAGCTGACGGCGGCGGACAACGTGGCCCTGCCCCTGCTGCTCGCGGGCGCCTCCCGCGCGGCGGCGCGGGAGCGGGCGAGCGAGTGGCTGGAGCGGTTCGGCGTACGCGGGCAGGGGGCACTGCGGCCGGGCGAGCTGAGCGGCGGCCAGGCACAGCGGGTGGCGCTGGCGCGGGCGCTGGTCACCGGGGCGCGGGTGGTGTGCGCGGACGAGCCGACGGGCGCGCTGGACTCGCTCGCCACCGAGCAGGTGATGACGGCCCTGGTGCACACGGCCCGCGAGTCGGGCGCGGCGGTGCTGCTGGTCACGCACGACGCGCAGGTCGCGGCGTACGCGGACCGGGAGGTGGTGCTGCGGGACGGGGTCGTGACGGGCGAACCCGCGTGGGCGTCCGTCGGTGGAGTCGACGGCACGGCGGAGGCGGGCCGATGAGCGCTTCGGGAGCGGCGCCGCGGGCGGATCTGCGGCTGGCGTGGGCGCTGGTGCGCGGGTCGGACCGGCGGGAGTGGTGGCGGCTGCTGCTGACCGGGGCGGGCGCGGCCCTGGTCGCCGGGTGCGCACTGGCCGCGGTCGCCGTCGCGGCGCTGCGCGGGCAGGTGAGCGTGTCGTTCGGGCACGGGCTGCTGGACCGGCCCGGGGAGCGTCGCGGGGTGATCGCCGCACTGCTGCTCCTGCTGGTCCCGGTGCTCGGGTTCCTCGGGCAGTGCGCCCGGGTCGGCGCGGTCCACCGGGACCGCCGGCTGGCCGCGTTGCAGCTGTCGGGCGCCTCGCCCGCGCAGGTGCGGCGGATCGCGGGGCTGGAGACGGGGCTCGCGTGCGCGGCGGGCTCGACGGTCACCGCCGTGTTCTCCGTACTGCTCCTGCTGCGCGTAGGGGAGCACACGCCTGCCCTGGTGTGGGCGGGGGCCGCGCTGGTCGTGGCGGTCGTGCCGGTGCTGGGCGCGCTGGTGGCCGTGGTGGCGCTGCGGCGCGTGATCGCCTCGCCGCTGGGCGTCGTACGGCGGTCCCGGCCGCGGACCGGACGGGGGCCCGCCCTGGTCTGCGCGGGGGCGGCGGTGGTGCTGCTGGCCGCCGGGTTCGCCCTGGGGACGGCGGGGGCGCGGGGCGGTGCGGTGTGGGGCGTGCTGCTGATGTTCGGGGTGGTGGTGCTCGCCGGGGCGGGTGCGGTGGTCCTGTCCGGGGTCGCGGCCCGGCTGGTGGGCCGGTGGGCGGCGGGGCGTACCGGCAGCCCGGCGGTGCTGATCGCGGCGGAGCGGCTGCGGGACGATCCCTGGGCCGCCGCCCGTACGCACGGGGCGGTGCTGCTGGTGACGGTGGTGGGGGCCGGGTTCGTCGGGGTGCGACGGGTACTGCTGGACCGGCTGGGCGGTGGGGAGACCGCCGGCTCGCCGGCCGGGGATCCGTCGTTCTACCGGGCGGGGCTGAACCTGACGGCGATCGCGCTGCTGATCGCCCTCTGCATCGCGCTGGCCGCGCTCGTGGTGGGCACCGCCGAGTCGCTTGCCGTGCGGCGGCGGGCGCTGGCGGCGCAGGTGGCGATGGGGGTGCCACGGGGGGTGCTGGTGCGGGCGTTGCTGCTGGAGACGGCGTTGCCGTTGGGGCCGGGGGTTGTTGTCGCCGGGGGCGGGGGCGTGGTGGTGGGTGCGTGGTACGCACGGTTGGCGGGGGGTGGTGGGGTGCCGTGGGGGGCGGTGCTGGTGCCGGTGGCCGTGTGGGCGCTGTGTGTGCTGGCCGCGGCGGCGACTGCTCCGGCGTTGAGGCGAGCGGGGCGGGTCGGGGAGCTGCGGTACGGGTGACGGGGGGATTCTCCTCGCCCCCGCCGCCCCTTCCCGTCCCGACTCCCGGGGCAAGCCCCCGGGACCGGCCCCGAAGGATTCGTAGTTCCCCGCGCCCTCGAAGGGGCGCGGGGAACTGCGCGATCAGCCGCGCTACTGGGCGCTCTACGCCGAGATGCCGTCGATCCGGGCCAGCGCGTCGTCGGCGCCGTACGGTTGCAGGTACGGCAGCCAGCGCGGGTCGCGGTGGCCGGTGCCGATGATGCGCCAGGCCAGGCCCGTCGGCGGGGCGGGCTTGTGGCGGAGGCGCCAGCCGAGTTCGACGAGGTGGCGGTCGGCCTTGACGTGGTTGCAGCGGCGGCACGATGCGACCACGTTGTCCCACGCGTGCTGCCCCCCGCGGCTGCGCGGAACGACGTGGTCGACGCTGGTGGCGACGCCCCCGCAGTACATGCACCGCCCGCCGTCGCGGGCGAACAGCGCCCGCCGGGTCAGCGGCACGGGCCCCCGGTAGGGAACCCGGACGAACCTCTTCAGCCGGACCACGCTGGGTGCGGGGACTGTGACGGTCGCACTGTGCAGGAAGGCGCCGGATTCCTCCAGGCTGACGGCCTTGTTCTCCAGGACGAGGACGAGCGCGCGGCGGAGCGGTACGACGCCGAGGGGCTCGTACGACGCGTTGAGGACCAGGACATGCGGCACGGATGGCCTCCTTGGTACGCCGGCGGCGCGTGGCTCGCGCCGGGACGGACAGATAGTCAGTCTCTCCTCATGCCTGGTGGAAGCGCCACCATGTCCCGGTAACGGGCTGGGAGTGTTTTCGACCACACCGGAAGCGCGCCCCACGCCGCGCTCCCCGCATACGCAGGTGAGCGCCGTCTCTCCTCCCTACATCACAGGGAATCCCCACAACATGCCCCGTTAGTGTGGTCTTCCCTGCCCGTCCGGTGACCTTCCCGTGATCCGATCGACACCGGCCGGCCGACAACCCCGCGGCCGTCCGGCGCCGGCGGCAGGCCGTACCAGGAGGTTTCCGCCGTGTCCCCGTCCGTCCTCTGGGCGTCCGTCCCCCGGGCGTCCGCCCCCCGCGCGTCCGCCGCCGCGCCGTCGCCGTCCCCCTCCCCGTCCCGTACGGGGAACGCGGCCACGGCAACTCTCCAGGACGCCCAGGAGCACGCGAACAACGCGGCGGGCTGGGTCGAGGAGAACTGGTCCACGTGGCTCGCGATCGGGCTGCGGGTGCTGCTGATCCTGGTGATAGCGGTCGTGCTGCGGGCGATGGTGCGGCGGGCCGTCACCCGGCTGATCGAGCGGATGAACCGCACGGGCCAGGCCGTGGAGGGCAACGGGTTCGGCGGTCTGCTGGTCAACGCCGAGCGCCGCCGGCAGCGCTCGGCGGCCATCGCCTCGGTGCTGCGCTCGGTGGCGTCCTTCCTGATCCTCGGCACGGCCGCCCTGATGGTGCTCGGCGCCTTCCAGATCAACCTCGCCCCGCTGCTCGCCTCGGCCGGTGTGGCCGGTGTCGCGATCGGTTTCGGCGCGCGCAACCTGGTCACCGACTTCCTCTCCGGCGTCTTCATGATCATTGAGGACCAGTACGGCGTCGGCGACACCATCGACGCGGGCGTCGCCTCCGGCGAGGTCATCGAGGTCGGGCTGCGGGTGACCAAGCTGCGCGGTGACAACGGCGAGATCTGGTACGTCCGCAACGGCGAGATCAAGCGCATCGGCAACCTCTCCCAGGGCTGGGCCACCGCCGGCGTCGACGTCACCGTCAGGGCGGACGAGGACCTGGACCACCTCAAGGCCACGCTCGACGCGGTCGCCGAGAAGATGAGCAAGGAGGAGCCCTGGAACGAGCTCCTGTGGGGGCCGATCGAGGTGCTCGGCCTGGACAGCGTCCTGATCGACTCCATGGTGGTGCGCGTCACGGCGAAGACGATGCCGGGCAAGTCGACGGCGGTCGAGCGCGAGCTGCGCTGGCGGATCAAGCGGGCGTTCGACGCGGCGGACATCCGCATCGTCGGCGGCGCGACCGCCACGCCGGAGGAGGAGCCCGCCGACCCCTCGGCGTCGGTCGCCGCGCCCTCCACGTTCGCCGACGCGACCTCGCCCCAGGCCCGCGCCACGGAGCCGATACCGCAGGCGCGCACGGCCCCGCCGTCGAAGTAGCGGGGCGTACGAGGGGCCGCACTGTGGTCCGGACCACGCCCCTCATGGCACCGTGGCCCCCGTCACCGGAGTGATCCGGAGTGCACCGGAGCGAAGGGCTGCGCACTGCATGAAACTCACCGTGGTCGGCGGCGGATCGACCTACACCCCGGAACTGATCGACGGGTTCGCCCGGCTGCGGGACACGCTGCCCGTGGAGGAGCTGTTCCTCGTCGATCCGGCCGCCGACCGGCTGGAGCTGGTCGGCGGGCTGGCCCGCCGGATCTTCGCCAAACAGGGGCACGGCGGCCGGATCGTCACCACCTGCGACCTGGACGCGGCCGTCGACGGCGCCGACGCGGTCCTGCTCCAGCTGCGCGTCGGCGGGCAGGCGGCCCGGCAGCAGGACGAGACCTGGCCGCTGGAGTGCGGCTGCGTCGGCCAGGAGACCACCGGCGCGGGCGGCCTGGCCAAGGCCCTGCGCACGGTCCCGGTGGTCCTGGACATCGCCGACCGGGTCCGCCGCCGCAACCCGCGGGCCTGGATCATCGACTTCACCAACCCCGTGGGCATCGTCACCCGCGCCCTGCTCAAGGAGGGCCACCGCGCGGTCGGCCTGTGCAACGTGGCGATCGGACTCCAGCGCAAGTTCGCCGCGCTGCTCGGCGTCGAGCCGGCCGGCGTCCACCTGGACCACGTCGGCCTCAACCACCTCACCTGGGAGACGGGCGTCCGCCTGGGCGGCCCCGACGGCGAGGACGTCCTCGCCAAGCTGCTCACCGAGCACGGCGACACCGTCGCCGCCGACCTGCGGCTGCCCCGCCCCCTCCTGGACCGCCTCGGCACGGTCCCGTCGTACTACCTGCGCTACTACTACGCGCACGACGAGGTCGTACAGGAGCTCGGCACCAAGCCCTCCCGGGCCGCCGAGGTCGCCGGGATGGAGCGCGAGCTGCTGCGCATGTACGGCGACCCGGCGCTGGACGAGAAGCCGGAGCTGCTCGCCCGGCGCGGCGGCGCCTACTACTCGGAGGCGGCCGTCGACCTCGCGGCCGCGCTGCTGGCCGGCGCGGGGACGCCGTACCAGGTGGTGAACACGTTCAACCGGGGCACGCTGCCCTTCCTCCCCGACGACGCGGTGATCGAGACGCAGGCCGCGGTCGGCGCGCAGGGCGCGCGTCCGCTCCCGGTCGCGCCCGTCGACCCGCTGTACGCGGGGCTGATGGCGAACGTGACCGCGTACGAGGACCTGGCGCTGGAGGCCGCGCTGCACGGCGGCCGGAACCGGGTCTTCCGCGCGCTGCTCGCCCACCCCCTGATCGGCCAGTACGCCCAGGCCGACGCCCTCACCGACCGCCTGCTCGCGCACAACCGGGAGCATCTGCCGTGGGCGTGACGACACCTCCCGCGGACTCCGCCGCCGTGCTCGCCGTCGACGCCGGGAACAGCAAGACGGACGTGGCCGTGGTGACCGCCGGCGGACAGGTACTCGGCACGGCCCGGGGCGAGGGGTTCCGGCCGCCCGCCGTGGGCGTGGAACCGGCGATGGACGCCCTCGCCACGCCCGTGAAGGAGGCGCTGTCCGCCGCCGGGCTCCCGGCCGTCACGCATGTCTCGGCGTGCCTGGCCAACGCGGACTTCCCCGTGGAGGAGGAGCGGCTGGGCGCCGCCCTGCACGCGCGCGGCTGGGGCGCCGGCACGGAGGTCCGCAACGACACGTTCGCGATCCTGCGGGCGGGGGTCACCGAGCCGTACGGGGTCGCCGTCGTCTGCGGCGCCGGCATCAACTGCGTCGGCATGCGGCCGGACGGACGGACCGCCCGGTTCCCGGCGCTCGGCCGGCTCTCGGGCGACTGGGGCGGCGGCTGGGGGCTCGCGGAGGAGGCGCTCTGGTACGCCTCGCGCGCCGAGGACGGGCGCGGGGAGGACACGGCGCTGGCCCGCGCGCTCCCCGCGCACTTCGGGCTGGCCACGATGTACGACCTCCTCCAGGCCCTGCACCTCGGGGAGATCCCCGGCCGCCGCCGCCACGAACTGTCCCCGGTCCTGTTCGCCACCGCCGAGTCGGGCGACCGGGTCGCCCGGGCACTGGTGGACCGGCTGGCCGAGGAGGTCGTGACGATGGCCACGGTGGCCCTGGCCCGCCTCGACCTGCTGGAGGCGGAGGTTCCGGTCCTCCTCGGCGGCAGCGTCCTGGCCGCACGCCACCGCCGGCTCGACGACACGATCCGCACCTCGCTCGCCACGCGCGCCCCCCGGGCCCACGCGGAGGTGGTCACCGCCCCACCGGTCCTGGGCGCGGCCTTGCTGGGCCTGGACCGCCTGGGGGCGACGCGGGAGGCGAAGGAGAGGGTGCGGGCGTACTTCGGGGGCGGGGGCGGGGGCTGAGCGGTCCACGGGGGAACGGGGGCTGAGCAGTCGGTCGGGCGGAGCCCCCAAGGGAACCGCACCGGCTCCCCACGCGTATCTCTCACCGAGGGGCAGTGGGCCCGAGCCGACCCCTGTCCCGCGGCAGCGCCCGACCGCGATACTTGCGCCCGGGAAACCGTACGGCCATGGGGGAGGTCGCGTGACGACGAGTGTGGAGCAGCGCCGCACCGCCTTCGCCGAGGGCTTCGACGACCTGCGGCGCGCCGTCCGCACCGAACCCGGCCGGCTGCGCCTCATCGGCGCCCTCCTCGCCCTGCTGGTCGTCGCGTTCGGCGCCGTCACCGCCTGGCAGATGACGGACCGCGCGGCCGCCGCCGACGACGTCCTCCACCGCAGCCAGCCGCTGAGCGCGGGCGCCGCCGAGGTCTACCGCTCGCTCGCGGACGCCAACACGGCCGCCGCGGGCGGCTTCCTGGCGGGCGGTCAGGAACCGGCCGACGTCCGCGCGCGGTACGAGAAGGACCTGGAGACCGCCGCCACCAAACTGGTCACCGCCGCGGCCGCCGCCGACCCCGGCTCACCCGCCGCCGAGACGATCGCCAAGCTCAACCGGCTGCTGCCGCGATACGAGGGTCTGATCGAGCGGGCCCGTGCCAACAACCGGCTCGGCTACCCGGTGGGCGGCGCCTATCTGCGCACGGCCGACGCGATGATGCAGGACCGCATGCTCCCGGCCGCGCAGGACCTGTACACCAAGGAGAACCAGCGGCTGCGCGAGGACTACGGCGACGCCACCCCGTACCCGTGGCTCGCGCTGGCCCTCGGCGTCGTCGCGCTGGCCGCGCTGGCGTGGGCGCAGCGGCGCCACTACCGGCGTACCAACCGCGTCCTCAACCGGGGCCTGGTCGCGGCGACGGCGGCCTCGGCGGCGGTACTGCTGTGGCTGGCCGTGGGCCACGGTCTGGCCCGCGCGGGCCTGGACTCGTCCTACGAGCACGGCATCCGCTCGCTGAACGTGCTGCACGACGCGCGGATCGCCTCGCTGAACGCGCGCGGCAACGAGAACCTGACGCTGGTCAGCCGGGGCGCGGAGACCAGGACGCTGGCCGACGGCGACGTCGTCGACCTGTACGACTACGACTTCGGCCAGGAGATGAAGACGCTCGCGGCGGGCCTCGCGCACGCCGGGACGCTGGCCGACGACAGCGCGGGCCGGGGACCGGTCGAGGCGGCCACCGGGAACATGAAGGTGTGGCGGCAGCGGCACGCGGTGGCCCGCGAGGCGGACGACGGCGGGGACTACCGGGGCGCGCTGGACAAGGTGATCGGCGGCAAGGGGGAGGAGTCGACGGGCGAGTGCTTCGACAGCGTCGACAAGAACCTGGGCCGGGCCGTCGACCACGAGGAGAGCGAGTTCCACCGGGCGGCCTCCGACGGGCGCGCGGCGCTGGCCGGTCTGCCCGCGGGTGCGGCGGTGCTCGCGGTGCTGGGCGCGGCGGGCGCGGTACTGGGCATAGGCCGACGGCTGTCGGAGTACCGGTGAGGGACATCCGGGCGGGAGACATCCGGGCGAGGGAGACCCGGGCGGGCGAACATCCGGGCGGGAGACATCCCGGCGAGGGAGGAGCGGGTGCGGTGGTGAGGGGAGGAACGGGAATGCGGGTACGACGTCTGCGGGCGGGTCTGAAGGGCTGGGGCGGTGTCGGGGCGATGGCTGTCGTGCTCCTGCTGACCGCCGTCTTCGTGCTGCTGCCGCTCGCCCGCGCGGGCGGGACCGGCGAGGCCGCCGGGGCGCCCGGCGGCCTCGCCGAGGGCACCCGGGCGAGCGCGCGGTCGTGCGAGGACCCGGAGAAGCGGAGCCTCGCGCCGTCGGGCGCCGACGGGCGCACCATCGACGCCATCAAGAAGCGCGCCAACCCCAAGCTGGTCGTCGGCGTCGACCAGAACAGCTACCACTGGGGCTACCGCGACCCCAACAGCGGCGGCGGCAGTGAGCTGGAGGGCTTCGACATCGACCTGGCCCGGCGCATCGCCCGGGAGATCCTCGGCGACCCGGACGCCGTGGTGTTCCGCGCGATCCCCACCAACGAGCGGATCGACGCGATCCGTTCGGGCCGCGTCGACATGGTGGTGCGCACGATGACGATCACCTGCGACCGGCTGAAGCAGGTCGCGTTCTCCGCGCCCTACTTCCGGACCGGGCAGCAGGTGCTGGCCCCGAGGACGTCGGGGATCACGGGGTACGACGGCACGCTCGCCGGCAAGAGGGTGTGCTCGGCGACCGGTTCGACCGCGCTGGCGCAGCTGACCGCGGACCGGCGCAGCGGGCGGATACCGGCCTCCGCCGACATCTCCGTCACCGTGCCCAACCAGCTGGACTGCCTGGTGCGGCTCCAGTTGGGGCAGGTGGACGCCGTCGTCACCGACGGCGCGCTCGCGGCGAGCCAGGCCGCGCAGGACCCGACGGTGGAGCTCAAGGGCGCGCCGTTCACGACCGAGTACTACGGGGTGGCGATGAAGAAGGGTGCCGACGACCTGGTCCGCCGGGTCAACCGGGTCCTGGAGGACTACCGGGACGACGGCTGGCAGGGCTCGTACGACACATGGCTCTCCGGCACGCTGGGCAAGGACTCGGCCTCGTCCAGGCCGCCGTCACCGGCGTACCGCTGAGGCGGGCGGCCCCGGGAGGGCCGGCGGCCCCGGCATGCGGCGACCGGAATCCCATTGATCACGATTACCGGCACGGGATACGAATACCGCCACCGGATACGGACCACAGATACAGACAGCGGACACGGACAGCGGACACGGACGACGGACACGGACGACGGAAGCGGACGGAGTCAGCGGCGCAACCGACCTGATAGGACTGGACAGTTGCCCGGGCGCACCCGATACGCGCGCAGGGCACGACGTGAGAGCGAGAGGTGATCGATGGGCGTCGCTGGACCCGCCGGGCCGGTGATGGACCGGGACGAGGTGGACCGTGCGCTGGCGCGACTCGGCGCCGAGCACGAGGCCATCGAGACCTCGTTGCTGGCCCTCCAGGACCACGCGGGCCGCAGACTCCTCGAGGGCGCCGAACTCACCGGCCTCACCGCGGAGCGCTGGACGGCCACCGAGGCGTCGATCACGCTGCTGTGGGCGTACTTCGACGCGTACACCGACGCCCTGCACAGCGCCCGCCGGGTGCGCTCCCGCCGGCGCTGGTCCAGCCGGGAGGACCTGGTGGAGCTGACCGAACTGCTGCGCGGTGCGGGGGTCACGGTCGCGGGCAGTGCGACGGCCACCGCCAACGCGCCCACGCTGATGGCCGGTCCGGGCAAGCTGAGCGAACGGTTCACGCTGGCCGACCTCGTGGACCGGATGAACGAGCTGTACGCGTCCTCCCTGGACATGGTGGTCGCCGCCGACGCGGTGTGGTCGGCGCTGCCCGCCCGGATCGATCTACTCGCCGCCGAGTTGCAGCGCACCCGGCGTCTGGCGCACTCGGTGGGGGTACGGCCGGGCGAGCACCCGGCCGGGGACGACCTGGAGCGGATCACGCGCTCCCTGACCGCGCTGCGCGCCGAGGTGATCTCCGACCCGCTGGCCCACTGGGTGCCGACGCCGGGCAGTTCGGCACCGGGCGGCGGGCGTCCGGACACGACGACGTACGACCGTCAGGCACGGGCGCTGGAGGACGTGCGCCGCGAGATCGACGCGGTGCTGACGGTACGGCAGGACGCGGAACAGCGGCTGGTGCGGCTCCGGGACCTGCTCTCCCGCGCGGACCGCACGCTGGCGGAGGCGCGCAGTGCGCGCGGGGAGGTGCTGGCGAAGATCGCGGCGTCGGAGGTGCCGGCGGTGAGCGGTCCGCCGACGGCGTTGCAGGAGCAGCTGGCGACGGCGGCGGAGTACCGGCGGCACGCGCAGTGGCACCGGCTGTCGCCGCTGCTGGAGTCGCTCGAGCAGAAGGCGGAGGAGGAACTGCTGCGGGCACGTGAGTCGTTGACGGCGGTCACCGCGCCGCTCGCGGTCCGCGCGGAGCTGCGCGGCCGGCTGGACGCGTACCGGGCGAAGGTCTCCCGGCACGGCCTCGCGGAGGACCCGCTGCTGGTGGAGCGGTACGACGCGGCCCGCCGCATGCTGTGGAGCGCCCCCTGCGACCTCCGCGTCGCCGAACAGGCGGTCCTGCGCTACCAGCACACGGCGGCGGACCTGCTGAACCCCCGCGTTCCCGACGAGGACCGAGGGGGAACACCATGACGGCACCGCCGGCCCCGTGCCGGCGCCCCGGCTGCGACGGCACGTACGAGGACATGGGCGGGGCCCAGGTGTACTGCGACACGTGCGGCCTGGCCCCGGAGCCCCCGCCGGAGCCCGAGACGGCCACGCACGTGGCCGCACGACCGAGGACGGCCGGGGCAGCGGCCGACCCGGAGGGTGCCACGGGGCCGGCGGGGCCGGAGAACCCGCCGGAACCGGACTCCGCGGGCACGCCGGGCCCGGCCGGCACGACAGCCGGTGCGACGGGCACGGCTGGCACGACAGCCGGCGCGACGGGCACGGCCGGCACGACAGCCGGCGCGACGGGCACGAGCGGCACGGCAACCGGTGCGACGGGCACGAGCGGCACGACAGCCGGTGCGACGGGCACGAGCGGCACGGCAGCCGGTGCGGCCTGTCGGCGGGACGGGTGCGGCGGGGTCTACGAGGACGTGGGCGGCGGCGAACTGTACTGCGACACCTGCGGCCTGGCACCCGCCGCGCCGGCGTCCCGCGGCGGGCGGGGAACCGCGGACGGCACCGGGCCAACAGCCCAGGGCGCATCCGGCGGCGCGCCGGGAGCCCCGTACCGCGCCGGGGCGGCGGGCCCGACCGCGCCCGGCGCCGCACGGGGAACCGCGACCGGCGAAAGCGCCCCGGGCCAGGGCGCACCCGGCGGTGAACCGGGGACCCCGCGTGGCGCCGGGTCCACCGGCCCGGGCGCACCCGACGCCGGCCCGGGCGCACCCGACGTCGGCCGGGGCGCCGGGCGCGGCGGGTCCGTGCCCAGTGCGCGCACCTCCGCGCGCACCTCCGCCCGGACGTCGGCGCGGTCCGCGTCCTCGCGGCGGTCCGTGTCCGGGCGGTTGTCGCGCGCGGCCTCGGGGTCGGGGGGCCGCGGCTCCGTCTCCGTGCGCAGCGCCGGCTCGACGTCCGGCTCCTCCGGCCGCAGCCGGCTCGGCATGGGCCTGGTGGAGGTGCCCGGCGTCCCGCGCCCCGACCCGCGCGCGATGGTCCTCGACAACCCCGAGGTGCCCGAGCGGAAGCGGTTCTGCTCGCGCTCGGACTGCGGCGCCCCCGTCGGCCGGGCGCGCGGTGAGCGCCCGGGCCGTACCGAGGGGTTCTGTACCAAGTGCGGCCACCCCTACTCGTTCGTGCCCAAGCTGCGCGGGGGCGACGTCGTGCACGGCCAGTACGAGGTCGTCGGCTGCCTCGCGCACGGCGGCCTCGGCTGGATCTACCTCGCCGTCGACCGCGCCGTCTCCGACCGCTGGGTCGTCCTCAAGGGCCTGCTGGACACCGGCGACCAGGACGCGATGGCCGCCGCGATCTCCGAGCGGCGCTTCCTCGCCGAGATCGAGCACGCCAACATCGTCCGGATCTACAACTTCGTCGAGCACCTCGATCCGCGCTCCGGTTCGCTCGACGGCTACATCGTCATGGAGTACGTCGGCGGCCGGTCCCTCAAGGAGATCGCCAACGGCCGCCGCACGGCGGAGGGCAGGCGGGACCCGCTCCCCGTCGAACAGGCCTGCGCGTACGGCGTCGAGGCGCTGGAGGCGCTCGGCCATCTGCACAGCCGCAACCTGCTGTACTGCGACTTCAAGGTCGACAACGCGATACAGACCGAGGACCAGCTCAAGCTGATCGACATGGGCGCGGTCCGCCGCATGGACGACGACGAGTCGGCCATCTACGGCACCGTCGGCTACCAGGCCCCGGAGGTCGCCGAGGCGGGCCCGTCCGTCGCCTCGGACCTGTACACGGTGGCCCGCACCCTCGCCGTCCTCACGTTCGACTTCCAGGGCTACACCACCGTCTACGCGGACTGTCTGCCGGACCCGGACACCGTCGGCGTCTTCCGGGAGTACGAGTCGTTCTACCGGCTGCTGGTGCGGGCCACCGACCCGGACCCGGCCCGGCGGTTCGCCTCCGCGCAGGAGATGGCCGAGCAGCTGACGGGCGTGCTGCGGGAGGTGGTGGCCCTGCGGACGGGCCGGCCGCACCCGGCGCTGTCGACGCTGTTCGGCCCCGAGCTCAAGGTCACGGACACGGAGCTGTTCGCCGGGCCGACGGAGGAGGTGTCGCGGCTGGGGTCCAGGGCGGTGCCGGCGAACGGTGCGGCGGGAAGGCGCCGGTTCGCGCGTCGCACGCCCCCGCGGGCCGCCCTGCCGGCCCCCGTTCCGGACCCCGTCGCCCCGGGGTCGGTCACGAAGCCGCTCGACGCCCGGGCCGCCGCCCTCGCGCTGCCCGTGCCGAGGGTGGACCCCGGCGACCCCAACGCCGGGTTCCTGGCGGGGCTGCTGACCTCCGGCCCGCTGGAGCTGCTCGCCGCGCTCGGCAACGCCCCCGCCCCCTCCCTGGAGACCCGGCTGCGCCAGATCCGCGCCTGGCTGGAGAACGGGGACTCGGACACCGCCCTGGATGCCCTGCTGCGGCTCGCGGACGAACAGCCGGACGACTGGCGCGTCGTCTGGTACCGCGGCCTGGCCGCGCTCGTCACCGGCGACCACGAGGGCGCCGCCCTGGCCTTCGACGCGGTCTACGACGCCTTCCCGGGCGAGCCCGCGCCCAAGCTGGCCCTCGGCCTGTGCGCGGAGCTCCTCGGGCAGCTCGACAACGCCGCCGAGTACTACCGCATCGTCTGGACGACCGACCCGAGCCACGTCGGCTCCGCCTTCGGCCTGGCCCGCGTCCAGCTGGCCACCGGCGACGGGGGCGGAGCGGTCCGTACCCTGGAGTCCGTGCCGGAGTCGTCGATCCACTACACCGCGGCCCGGGTGGCCGCCGTACGGGCACGGCTGCGGCACCGTACGAACGAATCGCCGGACACCCCGTTCCTGGACGAACTCACCGCCGCCGCACGGCAGGTGGAGGCCCTGGACGGATACGGTCTGGACGCCGTCCGGCGCGAGCGGCTGGCCACGGAGGTCCTCGGGTCCGCCCTGGACTGGGTACTCTCCGGTAGCCGGACCTCCGCTCCGCCGCCGGCCGGACCCGCGCTGCTCGGCAGCCAACTGGACGAGCGGGGCCTCCGGTTCGGCCTGGAACGCTCGTACCGCACGCTGGCCCGGCTGGCGCGGGGCGGCGAGGAGAGGATCGACCTGGTGGAACGTGCCAACCGTTACCGCCCCCGGACTTGGGTGTGAAGTGATGTCGCAGATGCCCCAGCAGACGGCGCCGACCAGGTGCCCCAGTTGCGACGAGCCGCTGGAGTCCGGTGACCGCTTCTGCGGTGCGTGCGGATACGACCTGTCGGCGGTGCCGACGGGTCCGTCGGGGGACACCCCGACGCTCACGATGGACGGCGCGGCGGACGCGGCCGCGGGCCCGGGTCCGGATGCCCCGGCGGGCGCGGCTCCGGCCGCCGTCCCCAGCCCGGACGCCCCGGCGGGCGCGGACCGGCCGGAGCCGTCCGGCGCTGTCGGTCCCGGCGGCGCTGTCGGTCCCGGTGGCCCGGGTGCCGGGGACACCGTCCACCTGGCGGTCGGCGCGCACGGCGCGGAACCGGGCGCCGGCGGCTCACCGGTGGTGCCGCACCCGGCGCGCGCGGAGGCGCGCGAAGGGGCGCGTACGGAGGGCGGGAGCGCCGGCGTACGGCTCGACCGCCCGCGTTCCGCCGACCGCCCGGACCACGCGGGCGCCGAGGAGCCCGACGAGTACCCGCTCGCCCCGCCGGAGCCGCGGCCCGCGCCGGCCGGGGGCGACCCCCGTGCCCAGGACGCGCCCGCCGGGACCGGGGTCTGCGTGGCCTGCCGCGCCGGGACCGTCGACCGTGACGGCTACTGCGAGAACTGCGGCCACGCCCAGCCCCGCGAGCGCGACCACATGGAGCGGGACCTCGGCCCGGTCGCCGCCGTCAGCGACCGCGGGCTGCGCCACCACCGCAACGAGGACGCCTTCGCCGTCCTGACCGCCCCGCTCCCCGACGGCGCCCCGCCGGCCGTGCTCGCGCTGGTCTGTGACGGCGTGTCGTCCGCGACCCGCCCCGACGACGCCTCCCTCGCCGCCGCCGGGACCGCGGGCGCGTCGCTGTGCGAGGCGCTCCCCCGCGGCACGCACCCGCAGGCGGCGATGCACGACGCGATCGTCACCGCCGCGCGGGCGGTCACCGCGCTGGCCGAGGAGCCGGAGACGGCGCAGGAGCACGCCCCGCACCAGAACGCGCCGGCGTGCACCTTCGTCGGCGCGGTCGTCACCACCGGTCTGCTGGTGATCGGCTGGGTCGGCGACAGCCGCGCCTACTGGATCCCGGCCGACCGCTCCGCGCCCCCCGCCCGGCTGACCGAGGACGACTCGTGGGCGGCGCAGATGGTCGCCGCGGGCCTGATGAGCGAGGCGGAGGCGTACGCCGACGAGCGCGCCCACGCCATCACCGGCTGGCTCGGCGCCGACGCGTACGAACTGGAGCCGCACACCGCCTCGTTCAAGCCGGACCGGGCGGGTGTGGTCGTGGTGTGCACCGACGGCCTGTGGAACTACGCCGAATCCGCCGAGGAGATGGCCGCGCTGCTGCCGTCCGACGCCGCCGTCCGCCCGCTGCACGCCGCGCAGGTGCTGGTCGGTCACGCGCTGGACGGCGGGGGCCACGACAACGTAACAGTGGCCGTCGTGCCGTTCCCGGCCCCGTCGCAGGGGGCAGGATCCGCCTGAAGGGTCGCGGGCCGGAGGGGACCGGTCCGCACTCGGCCACCGCCCCACCCCGGTGGGGCGCACGAGGGGGACGTGAGACGGCATGGCGAATTTCTCGAAACCGACGGTGCCCCGGTTCTCGGTGGACGTCTACCAGAACGAGTACCTGCCCGAGGGCGGCCGCGAGGTCGACGCCGTCGTGACGGTCAGCGCGACCGGCGGCGGCACGATCGGCGGCGCGGTGGGCGCGCCGCACCTGTACTCCCCGGGCCGGGGGCCCGCCGCCGCGGTGGCGGTCATGGTCGACTGCTCGGGTTCGATGAACTACCCGCCGACGAAACTGCGCCACGCGCGCGAGGCGACGGCCGCGGCGGTCGACACCCTGCGCGACGGCGTCCACTTCGCGGTGATCGGCGGCACGCACGCCGCCGCGGAGGTCTATCCGGGCGGCGGCCGGCTCGCGGTCGCGAGCGACACCACCCGCGCGCAGGCCAAGCAGGCGCTGCGCCGGCTGAGCGCGGGCGGCGGCACGGCGATCGGCACCTGGCTGCGGCTGGCCGACCGGCTGCTGTCCGCGGCGGACGTCACCATCCGGCACGGCATCCTGCTCACCGACGGCCGCAACGAGCACGAGTCGCCCGAGGACCTGCGGGCCGCCCTGGACGACTGCGCCGGGCGCTTCACCTGTGACGCGCGGGGCGTGGGCACCGACTGGGAGGTCAAGGAGGTCACCGCGATCGCCTCCGCGCTGCTCGGTACCGCCGACATCGTCGCCGATCCGGCCGACCTCGCCGCCGACTTCACGGCGATGATGGAGACGGCGATGGGCAAGGAGGTCGCCGGCGTGGCGCTGCGGCTGTGGACACCCGTGGGCACGACCGTGCGTTTCGTCAAGCAGGTCGCGCCGAATGTGGAAGATCTCACCGACCGCCGCACGGAGGCCGGCCCGCGCACCGGCGACTACCCCACCGGCTCCTGGGGCGACGAGTCCCGCGACTACCACGTGGGTGTGGCGGTTCCGCCGGCCGGACTCGGCCAGGAGATGCTCGCCGCCCGGGTCTCGCTCGTCGTACCGAGGACCGGGGGCACCTCCCGCTCGAGCGAGGCCGAGAACGGGGGAGGCACGGCGGAGAACCTGGGCGCCCAGGGGCTCGTACGGGCGGTGTGGACGGACGACGTGGCGGCGTCCACCCGGATCAACCCCCAGGTCGCCCACTACACGGGCCAGGCCGAACTGGCCGATGTCATCCAGCAGGGGCTGGACCTTCGCAAAGCGGGCGATCTGGACGGAGCGACCGCGAAACTGGGACGCGCGGTGCAACTCGCGGGGGTCTCGGGGAACGCGGATACTGCGAAACTGCTTGCGAAGGTGGTGGACGTGGTCGACGCGGCGGCAGGTACTGTGCGACTCAAGGCGAAGGTCGAGGAGGCGGACGAAATGACCCTCGAGACCAGGTCCACAAAGACTGTTCGTGTAAAGAAGTGACCTGAAAGCGGTCACAGTCAGCACCGAGCCCGACCCCCAGGGGTGGGAGAAACGGCCACCGCGGCCCGCCGTCCGGTCATTTCCGGTCGTACGGGGCGGTCACGGGGCCGGAGAAGGAGAGGGGGAAGCGCCGACATGCCGACCTGCCCGAACGGACATCAGTCGGGTTCCGACGACTGGTGCGAGGTCTGCGGTCACCGCATGGCCGGTGCCGTGCCTCCGCCGCCACCGCCACCACCGCCTGCGGCGGGTTACGGCTATCCGCCGCCGGGTTCGCCCCCGCCGCCCCCGGGCGCCGCGGGCGGGCGGGGCCCCTTCGGCGGCGGCCGCGACTCCGAGCCGGAGCTCTGCCCGCAGTGCCGCACGCCCCGGGAGGGGGGCGCGCCGTTCTGCGAGGAGTGCCGGTGGAACTTCCTGACGAACACGGCGACGACGTACACCCCGGCGGCACCGCGCCCGTCGGCGTCCGGCGGTCCGCCGCCGCGGTTCCCGGGGCAGGGCCCCGGGGCCGGACAGGGACCCCGGACGCAGCCGGGGCCGGGCCCCGACTCGTACGACTACCAGGGCTCGCGCCCGTCGCAGATGAACCGGCCGGCGGAACCGATCCCGCCGGGCCCGCCGTACGGCGGCGAACCGGCGGGCGGCCCCGGCGGCCCCGGGGCTCCGGGCAGGCCCGGGGGGCCGGGTGGCCCTGCTGGGGCCGGCGGCCCGTCGGGTTACGGCGGTGACCCGCAGCGGCCTGCCTTCGGCGGCGACCCGTCGCGCCCCGGCGGCCCTTCGGGGTACGGGGACGGTTCGCGTCCGGGCGGGACCGGCGGGCCGGGAGGCCCGGGTGGGCCCGGGGGTCCTGGGGGCTTCGGGGGTGATCCTTCGCGTTCCGGTGGTCCGGGCGGTCCGGGCGGTCCGGGTGCCTTCGGCAACGATCCCTCCCGCTCCGGCGGACCGGGCGGCCCGGGAGGCCCCGGTGGCTTCGGCGGCGACCCCTCCCGACGGGGCGGGCCGGACGGCCCCGGCGGCTTCGGCGGCGACTCGGCACGTTCCGGCGGCGCTGGCGGCCCCGGCGGCTTCGGGAGCGATCCGTCGCGCCCCGGCGGACCGGGGGCCTTCGGCAACGACCCCTCCCGCCCGGGAGGCCCCGGTGGCTTCGGCAGCGACCCGTCACGCCCGGGCGAACCGAGAGGTCCCGAAGGCTTCGGCAGCGACCCGTCCCGACGGGGCGGCCCCGGCGGTCCGGACGCTCCTGGCGGCTTCGGCAATGCCCCCTCCCGCCAAGGGGGACCCGGCGGCCAGGGAGGCCCCGGCGGCTTCGACAACAACCCGTCACGCCCCGGCGAACCGAGAGGTCCCGAAGGCTTCGGCGGCGACCACTCCCGACGGGGCGGTCCGGACGGCCCCGGCGGCTTCGGCAACGACCCCTCCCGCTCCGGCGGGCCGGGAGGTCCTGGCGGCTTCGGTGGCGACCCGGCCCGGCCGGGTGGTCCCGGCGGCTTCGGCGGCGACCCCTCGCGCCAAGGCGGGCCTGGCGGCGGCTACGGGGGCGACCCGTCGGGCCCCGGTGAGCGCGGCGCCGCCGCGGACGGCGGTCCCATCGCCTTCCCCGGCACCGGCGCACCGTCCGCCTTCCAGCGCCCCGGCGGCCCCGCCGCCCCGCCCGGTTACCCGCAGGAGACCGGCCGCCCGCAGCAGGCGCCCTTCGGCGGCGGTGCCGGCGGCGGCGAGGACGACTGGGTCCTCACCCCGCCGTCCTCCTCCGCACCCGGCGGCCCCGGCCCCGGCGGCGGACAGGGCCCCGGCGGTGGCTACGGCTTCCCGCAGCCCGGCTCCGGCCAGGGCGCCCCGCCCTCGTACGACCAGGGACCGTCGACCTGGACCGCCACCATCGGCCCGGACCGCGAGTACTTCCTGGCGATGATGCAGCGCTCCGGCCCGGAGGCGGCGGGGCTCAACCTGCCCGCCTACTCGCCCGAGCAGCAGCGCACGCTGACCGGCAACCAGATCACGATCGGCCGCCGCCGGCACTCCACCGGCGACACCCCCGACATCGATCTGGCCGTGCCGCCGGAGGACCCGGGCGTCTCGCACCAGCACGCCATGCTGGTGCAGCAGCCGGACGGCACCTGGGCGGTCGTCGACCAGAACTCGACCAACGGCACCACGGTCAACGGCGGCGAGGAACCGATCCAGCCGTTCGTACCGGTCCCGCTGCGGGACGGCGACCGGGTCCACGTCGGCGCCTGGACGACCATCACCGTCCACCGGGGCTGAGCGACAGAACCCCTACGGCCGCACGTACCCCCAGGGGGCGTGCGGCCGTTCGCATGCCCGCCCCCTCAGGGCAGCGGCCAGCCGTACGGGCCCTCGGGATCGTCCAGCCAGCTCCAGGCGCGGTCGCCGTCGACCGTGATCCCGTACCGCTCGCGCGGCGGCTCGCCCTCGCGCTCCCACAGGGCGTACGCCTCGTGCGGGCCGAGACTGCCTCCCGTCAGCGTGAGCAGGAACCGGAAGAGGTCGTCGCCGCGGGCCCGCCGCGGCAGCCCCTCCAGCCGCGGGAGGGGCGGCTCGGGCGGTGTGTCACCGCGCAGCGGCACGAAGTAGGCGGGCGTGTCGAGGAAGCGTCCCTCGGCGTGCGCGGCGTCGGCGACCCGGAGGAGGACGAGCCCGGTGGCGAGCGGGGTGAGGATGCGACCGCCGGGGGCGCACTGGGCGAGCCAGGCGCGCGGCACCGACGGCAGCGCGCAGGTCGCGATGATCCGGTCGAAGGGGGCGCGCTCGGGCACCCCGCGCGCCCCGTCGCCGGTGACGACGGTGGGGTGGTACCCGGCGGCGTCGAGATGCCGACGGGCCGACTCGGTGATCTCCGGGTCGAGATCGACGGTGGTGACGTGCTCGTCCCCGAGCCGGTGGGACAGGAGGGCGGCGTTGTACCCGGTGCCGGCGCCGATCTCGAGAACGGTGTCGCCGTCCCGCACCCCCAGCGCGACGAGCATGGTCGCCATCAGCGAGGGCTGACTGCTGGAGGACACCAGCTCCCCGTCCCGCAGCCGGGTCGCGAGCGGCACGTCCTCGTAGACCCCGCGCAACCACCGCTCCCGCTGCCGGGAGTCGGCGTGCTCGCCCCAGCGCCGCTCATACCCACCCCTGACACCGACGTAGTAGTAGGGCACGAACAAGTGCCGAGGCACCTCGGCGAACGCCTCCCGCCACTCCGGCTCCCCCTCCCACACCCCCCTCACCCCGATCTCCCGCACCAACTCCCCCCGCGCCTCCCGCGCCTCCCGCGCAAGCTCGCCGAATTCACCCATACCTCCACTGTTCCACTCCGCGCCCCGCAAGGAGGCGCGGGGAACCGCGCGACAAGCCACAAGCCACAACCCACCCGCACCCGCACCCGCCGACGAACAACCGACCCCCCGCCCCGTCCGAGAACCGTCTGAGACCATGGAGTCGTGAATGACAACCCGCGCGACACGCTTCAGGAGCAGACCTTCTACGAGCAGGTCGGCGGGGAAGACACCTTCCGCCGCCTCGTCCACCGCTTCTACGAGGGCGTAGCCGCAGACCCCCTGCTCCGCCCCATGTACCCCGAGGAAGACCTCGGCCCCGCCGAGGAACGCCTCACCCTCTTCCTCATCCAGTACTGGGGCGGCCCCACCACGTACAGCCAACGCCGCGGCCACCCCCGCCTCCGCATGCGCCACGTCCCCTTCACCGTCGACCGCGCCGCCCACGACGCCTGGCTGAAGCACATGCGCGACGCCCTGGACGACCTCGCCCTCCCTGAGGAACACGACCGCACGATGTGGAAGTACCTGACCTACGCCGCGGCCTCCATGATCAACTCTCCCGGCTGAGACCCGCTGACGCGCGCATTCCGGTCACCCCTCCCCGAATTCCGGTCACAATCCGATCAATCCCGCACGACACCGCCTTACCCCCGCCCACTCCCCTCTGCGAACATCACCAGGAACGAGGGACGATCACAGGGCGGGGGGCCGGGTGGCAGCGCTGGTGCTACTGCGCGCACGCGCGCACCGTCTCCTGCTCACGGCAGCCCTGCTCACCGTCGCGCTGACCACGGCCGTACTGGCCACCCTCACCGCCTACTCCGGCGCCCTCGGCGACGCGTCCCTGCGCCATGCCCTCGCCGACCCCGCGACCGCCGGCGAGGCCGCGCTGACCGTCAAGGCCGAGGTTCCGGCGGACCGGCGCGCGGCGGCGGACGACGCGGTCCGCGCGGGCGCCCGGCGCACGTTCGACGGGCTCCCGGTGGCCGTCCACACCCTGGTGCGCTCGGGCCCGTACGCGCTCCCGCGCACCCTCCGCGCCCCCGCTTCCTCCGGCGGGGACAAGACCGCCGCCACCGAGGCGAAGGGCAAGGACAAGAACAAGAACAAGAACGAGGACAAGAACGAGGCCAAGGCGGACGGTGAGGACGAACCCGACCTCACCTTCTTCGCGGCCCTGGACCGCACCCAGATCCGCTTCACCACCGGCCGAGCCCCCTCCCCCCGGGCCCCGTCCGGCACCGTCGAGGCCGCCCTCCCGCACTCCGCCGCCGACCGCCTGGGGCTCGGACCCGGCGACCGGCTCACCGTCACCGACCGCCTGGACGGCCCGCCCGTCCGCGTCCGGATCACCGGCCTGTACCGCCCGACCAGCCCGGACGCCCCCTACTGGCGCCTCGACGACCTGGGCGGCCGGGGGGTGAGCACGGTCTCCTTCACCACCTACGGCCCCCTCCTCACCGCGCCCGGCGTGCTCACCTCGGGCGCGGTCAGCTCCGGCACCACCGCCTGGCTGGCGAGGGCCGACTACTCCGCCGTGCGCACCGGCGACATCGGCCGGCTGCGCGACGCGGCCGACGCGGGCCCGCGCGCGCTGCGCAAGGCACCCGCCCTGAACGGCACGACCGCCGTGAGCACCTCGCTGCCGGACGTCCTCGACCGGGTGGAGCGCGCGCTGCTCGTGGCCCGTTCGACGCTACTGATCGTCGCCCTGCAACTGGTGCTCCTGGCCGGGTACGCGCTGCTGCTCGTCGCCGGGCTGCTGAGCGCCGAGCGCGCCGACGAGACGCGGCTGCTGCGTGCGCGCGGTGCCTCGCGCGGCCGGGTGGCGGGGCTCGCGGCCCTGGAGGCGCTGCTGCTCGCGCTGCCCGCCGCCGTCTGCGCCCCGCTGCTCGCGGGACCGCTGACCGGGCTGCTGTCGGGTCAGGGGCCCCTGTCCCGGATCGGGCTGCGTCCGGAGGCCTCGGTGGGCGATCCCGGGGTGTGGCTGGTGGCGGGCGCGGTCGCGCTGGGGTGTGCGCTCGCGGTGACCGGGCCGGCGCTCACCACCGCGTCCGGCACGTCCGCGGGGCGCGCGCGTGCGCTGCCCGCCCCCGTGCGCGCCGGTGCGGACCTCGGGCTGCTGGCGGTCGCCGGGGTGGCGTACTGGCAGCTGGACCGCCGCGCCGGCGGTGCCGTGAGCGACGACGGCACGGGGACCCTCGGCATCGATCCGCTGCTGGTCGCGGCGCCCGCGCTGGCGCTGCTCGCCGGGACCGTGCTGACGCTGCGGCTGCTGCCGCCGGTGGCCCGGCTCGCGGAGCGCCGCGCGGCCGGCGGGCGGGGGCTGCCCACGGCGCTGGCGGGCTGGCAGTTCAGCCGTCGCCCGGGGCGCGGCGCGGGGCCCGTCCTGCTGCTGGTGCTCGCCGTGGCGCTCGGCCTGCTCGGCATCGGCCAGGCCGCCTCCTGGAGCCGTTCGCAGGACGACCAGGCCGACTTCCGCGCGGGCGCCCCGGTGCGCGTGGCCCTCACCGGGGAGGGCTCGCTGGGGGAGTCCGGGGACTTCGCCGCACTCCCCGGCGTGCGCGACGCCGCCCCCGCCGTACGCACCACCGTGCCTCTGTCGGGCGACCGCACCGCGACCGTGCTGGCCCTGGACACCGCGCACGCCGCCGACACGGTCCTGCTCCGCCCCGACCTGTCCCCCCGCCCGTCCGGCACCCCCCTGACCGGCCTCGCCCCGAAGACGTCCGCCGTCGCCGGCACCCGGCTGCCGAAGGGCACCGCCGGACTGCGCCTGGTGCTGCGGCTGCGCGGCGCCCCGCCCGCCGACGCCGGCACCACCGCCGACGTCCGCGCCACCGTGACCGACGGCTACGGCACCCCGTACCCGCTGCCGGCCGGCGTGCTCCCCGCCGACGGACGCCCGCACGAGGTCTTCCTCGACGTGTCCGGGGCGGCCGGTCCGCTCACCCTGGACGAGCTGGAGCTGACCGTGCCGCAGCCGGTCGACACCGCCCAGGAGCAGACGTTCACCGTCGAGCGGCTGACCGCCGTCGCCGCCGACGGCACCACGAGCCGCCCGCCGCTCGCCGCCTCCTGGACGGCCGGCTCCCGCACGGACGGCACCACCGAAACCGCCGACGCCCGCGACCGCCCCGCTCCCCCGCACGTGCGCCGCCCGTCGGACGGCTCGGTGGCGGTGCGGTACGGCACCGGGTTCGTGCCGCACCGGCTCACCTGGGCGGCCGGCTCGCTGACCGTCCGGCTGCGGGCGGCGCGGCCTGAGGTGCCGGAGGTGACCGGCGTCGCCACGGACCGCTTCCTGGAGGCGGCGGGCGCCCGACGCGGCGAACGCGTCGACGTGCAGTTCGCCGGCGCGACCGTCCCGGTGCGGATCGTGGGCACGACGAAGGCCCTCCCGACGACCGGGGTGGCCGCCCCCGGCACGTCCGCCGCCCCCGGGCGGGGCGACAAGGCCGACGGCGGCGCCCTCCTCGTCGACCTGCGCGCCGTGAACGACATCCTCCAGGATCGCTACGGGCAGAGCGCGCAGCCCACCGAGTGGTGGCTGCGGCCCGCTCCGGGCGCCGCCGCCCGGGTGGCCGCCGCGCTGCGGGAGCGCCCCGAGCTGACGCCCTCGCAGGTCGTCGTCCGCGACGAGATCGCGGCGCGGCTGCGCGACGACCCCTTCGGCGTGGGCCCGCAGGCGGCGTTCGCCGCGGCCGCCGTGGTGGCGGCGGCGCTGGCCGCGGTGGGCTTCGCGGTGAGCACGGCGGGGGCGCTGCGGGAGCGCGGCACGGAGTTCGCCGTCCTGCGCGCGCTGGGCGCCCCGCGCCGGCAGCTGGCCCGGCTCGTCGCCGCCGAACAGGGACTGCTGGTCGCGCTGGGACTGGCGGTGGGCACCGCCCTGGGCACGGTCCTCACCCGCGCCGTGGTCCCGCTGATCGTCCTGACCTCGGGCGCCGCCCGCCCCCTGCCGGACGTCCTGGTGCGGCTCCCCGTCTCCCGGGCGGTCCTCCTGCTCGCCGTGGTGGCCGCCGCGCCGGTCGCCCTCACGGTCCAGCTGTCCCTGCGCCGCCGCCCGCACCCGGCGGCCTCCCTGCGTCGCCAAGGGGGCGAGTGACATGCGCCCGTACCGTCGCGGGAACCCGGTCGTCGCCCCCTGGGTGCGGACCCGGCTGCGGGTGGCGCCCGGGGCCGCGGCCGGGCTCGCCGTCCTGGTGGCCGTCACCGCGTTCCTCGCCGCCGTGTGCCCGCGCGTCGTGGACCGGGCCGAGGACGCCGGGCTGCGCCGGGCCGTCGCCGAGGCCGGGGCCCGGCGCACCACCGTGCAACTGGGGGCGCCGCAGCCCGGCGTCGGCGTCGCGCGCGAGCACCGCGAGGCGGCATTGCGGCCCGATGCCCTGCGCCGGCAGTACGCCACCGTCCTCGGCGAGGTCCGCCGGCCCCTCGCGGCCGACCGCGCGCAGTCCTCGTACGGAGTGCGCACCGCGACGCCCCTGGCGGTGCCCGACGCCTGGCTGCCCCGGCCCGACCGGCTCCCCCCGCGCGTGGTGCTCGCCGCGCAGAACGACCTCGCCGGCCACGCCCGGCTGCGTTCGGGACGGCTGCCCCGCACCACCGGCACGGTGACCGCGACGACCTCCGCCGTCGAGGCCGCCGTCACCACCGAGACCGCCGCCCACCTGCGGATCGAAGCGGGCTCGGTGCTCCATGTCCCCGGCGCGGACCGCGCCCCGCTGACCGTCCGCGTCACCGGCATCGTCGCGCCCCGCCGGTCCGACGGCGCCTACTGGGCGATCCAGCCCCTGCTGCACTCCCCCTCCCTGGCACGGGACGGCGTTTCGCCCGACGCCCCCACCTACTGGCTCGGCGCGCTGCTGCTGCCGCCCGAGGCCGCGCCCGTGATGCTCGGCACGGCCGGCAACCCCGTGCGCTACTGGCAGGTGGCGCCCGACCTCACCTCCGCGCCCGCGCACGAGCTGCCCGCCCTGCGCTCCGCCGTCGCCACCCTGGAGAGCGGACCGGGCCTCGGCCGGATCCGGGACGCCGTCGCCCCCACCATCGAGTCCGAGACGGAGCTCGACGACGTCCTCGACGACTACGACGGCCTCCGCTCCCGCATCGCCCCGCTCGTCTCCGTCGCCGCCCTGGGCACCGGCACGGTCGCCGTCGTCGTCCTGCTGATGGCCGGCGGTCTCGCCGCGGACCGCCGCCGCGCCGAACTGTCCCTGCTGCGCGCCCGCGGCGCCTCCCTGCCCGGCCTCACCGGACGGCTGCTGGCCGAGACGGCGGTGGTGGCGCTGCCCGCCGGCGCGCTGGGCCTGGCGGCGGCGCTGTGGGCCGTTCCGCACGGCCGGCCGGCGTACACGGTGGCGGCGGCCGGTGCCGTCACACTGCTCGCCTGCGCCGCGCTCCCGCTGCGCGCGGCCGCCCGGCACCGCACGGCCCACCTGCGCACGGCCCGCGAGGACGTGGTCTCCGTACGCCCCTCCCGGCGCCGCACGGTCGCCGAACTCACCCTGCTGGTCCTGGCCGCCGGGGCGGTGGAGGCGCTGCGCCGGCGGGGCACCTCCGGCGCCCCCGGCACCCGGGGGGACGAGCTGGTCTCCCTGGCGCCCGTCCTCGTCGGGGTGATCGCCGCCCTGGTGCTGGTACGGCTGCACCCGCTGCCCCTGCGCCTGCTGACCCGGGCGGCGGGCCGGCTGCGGGGCGCGGTCGGCCCGCTCGCGCTGGCCCGGGCGAGCCGCACCTCCGTCTCCGCCGTCCTGCCGCTGCTCGCCCTGCTGACCGCGCTGACCACGGCCGCCTTCGGCGGTTCGGTGACCGCCGGGATCGACGCCGCCCGGGACCACGCCGCCCTCCTGGCCACCGGCGCGGACGCCCGCGTGGAGTCGGCGGACACGCTGCGGGCCGGTGCGGCGCGGCGGGTGCGGGGGGTGCCGGGCGTCGAGGAGGTCACCACGGCGGCCGTCGCCCAGGAGGCGAAGCCGCACGACGGCCCGGAGACCGTGCCCCTGGCCGCGGTGTCCCCGCCGGCCTACGCCCGGCTGGCCGGCCGCGTGCGGCTGGGCGCCTTCCCGGCCGACGCGCTGACGGCATCCCGTGAAGCCCGGCGCTCGGGGCCGCTCCCCGCGCTGGCCTCGCCCGCCGTAGCCCACCGCTACGGCAGGACCCCGTTCCCGGTCCGCCTGGAGGACAGCAGCCACGTCACCGTGCGCATCACGCTGGTGCGCGCGGCGACCCCGGCCGTGACCGGCACGGAGTTCCTCGTCGTCGACCGCTCCGGACTCCCCCCGGCCGCCGTCCGCCCGACCACCCTCCTCGTCACCGGCTCCCACCTCGACCCGGCCGCGCTGCGCCGGGCGGCGGGCGGCTCCCCGGGCGTCCAGGTCCGCGCGCGGGTACGCGCCGCCTACGCCCACTCGCCCCTGCAAACGGGCGCCGAGCACCTCTACACGGCGGCGGTCGCGGCCGGCGCCGGCTACGCCGTCCTCGCCCTGCTGCTCGCCCTGGTCCGCGCCGCCCCCGAGCGCACCGCGCTGCTGGCCCGGCTGCGCACCATGGGCCTCACCCGCGCCCAGGGCCGCCGCCTGCTGATCCTGGAGTCGCTGCCCCAGGCCGTCCTCGCCGCGGCGGGCGGCACGCTGACGGGCTGGGCGGCCGTCCGGCTCCTCTCCCCCGGCATCGATCTGACGACCCTCGCCCTGGCCGCCCGGGGCACGACCGACACCGCGCACCTGCGCACCGACCCGGCGTCCCTGCTGCTGCCGGCCCTCGCCGTACTGCTCCTGACGGTCGCCGTCGCGGCCCTCCAGGCCTGGGCGACGGGGCGGCGCGGCTCGGTGCGGGAACTGCGGGCGGGAGAGCGCACATGAACACCACCGGCGGGAGGCCACGATGACCACCGACCCCGAGACCACCGACAGCAGACTCCCGGCACCCGGTTCACAGGCCGGCGACCCCACGCTCGCCGACCTTGCGGACCGCGTCCGCGCGGACCGCGCCCGGCCCGCCTACGGCCACGACGCGCTGATCACCTGCGACCGTCTGGTGCGCGTCTTCTCCGCCGACGGCGTCGAGGTGCAGGCCCTGCAAGGGCTCGACCTCCTCGTGCGCGAGGGCGAGCTGATGGCGCTGGTCGGCGCCTCCGGCAGCGGCAAGTCCACCCTGATGAACATCCTGGCCGGGCTCGACACCCCGACCGCCGGCGCGGCCCGCGTCGCCGGGCAGGACCTGCTGACCATGACCGCCGGGGACCGGCTGCGCTACCGCCGGGACACCGTCGGCTTCGTGTGGCAGCAGACCTCCCGCAATCTGCTCCCCTATCTGACGGCCGCGCAGAACGTGGCGCTCCCGCTGCGGCTGACCGGCCGCCCGGCCGGTGTGCGCGGCCCCCGGGCCCGCCGCCGCGCCCGCACGGAACGGGCCCTGGAACTGCTGGACCTGCTCGGCGTCGCCGACTGCCGGGACCGCCGCCCGCATCAGATGTCCGGCGGTCAGCAGCAGCGGGTCGCCATCGCGGTCGCCCTGGTCAACGCCCCCGCCGTGCTCCTCGCCGACGAGCCCACCGGCGAACTCGACTCGGGCACCGCCGAGCAGATCTTCGCCGCGTTCCGTACCGCCAACGAGTCCCTGGGCACCACCGTCGTGATCGTCACCCACGACCAGGCGGTGGCGAGCGAGGTCCGCCGCACGGTCGCCATCCGCGACGGCCGTACGTCCACGGAGGTGCTGCGCCGCACCGAGGTGGACGCGGCCACCGGGCGGGAGGCGGTGGTGGCCCGCGAGTACGCGATGCTGGACCGCGCCGGCCGGCTCCAGCTGCCCGCCGACTACACCCAGGCCCTCGGCATGCGGGACCGGGTCGCCCTGGAACTGGAACCCGACCACATCACCGTCCGCCCGGACGACACGGCCCGGGACTCGGGCCCGGACCAGGGCTGACCGGCCGCGTCTCTGCCCGGCCCGCCGGCCGGTCGGTCGGCGCACGCCGATGTCCGGTCGGTCGGCGCACGCCGATGTCCGGTCCGTCCCGTCAGCGCACGCTGACGTCCAGTCCCCCCACGCCGAGCCCCGTGCGGCGCACCGCGACCGAGCCGTAGGGGGTGCGCAGCCGGAGCCAGGAACCCGAGGAGAACAGTCCCGGCCGGTCGGCCCCGGCCGGCGCGGCCCCGGCCGCCCGCAGGAAACCGAGCGTCTGCGCCGCGTGCACCGCCCGCACGGGCAGCGCCGTGCCGGCGACGGTGCGGGACCATATCTCCCGCCCGATCCGGTCCAGTTCGGCCCGGGTCCGCCGCTCCTCGGGCAGTGCGTCCGTGCGGGAGCGGAACTCGGCGACCGCCCCGGCCACCGTCGCCCGCAGCGCGTCCGGCGCGGGCAGCCCCGGCTCGGGCCGCCAGCCGCCGCGCGGCGGCAGCACGCCGGCCCACGGCGGGCCGGTGACCGCGGCCGGAACGGTGGCCGTGCCCGCCGCCTCGTCCACGGACTCCAGCAGCTCACCGGCGGACACGGTCACGTCGAGGGTGACGTCCAGGCCGTGCTCGTACGGTTTGCCGAGCCGCACCGCGCGCACGGCCAGCACCTCGAAGGAGGGCGGCCGGCCGAACACGGCGAGCGCCGTCCCGGCCGCCTGGAGCCGCACCGCCGCCGCGCGGTCGTAGTGCAGCAGCCGGGAGAGGAAGCCGGCCAGGTCGGCCGCCTCCCCGTCGTCGGCGAGGTGCAGCACGCTCATGCGGCCACGGCCTCGCCCGCGTCGTCCGCCGCGCCCGTGTCGCCGTCCGCCGCGTCGTCGTCGCGGTAGCCGTCGAGGAACTCGCGTTCCTCGGCGGTGATCCGGCGCGGCCGCTGCGCCTCGAAGTCGAACGGCACGATCACCGTCGACGCTCTGACGTAGACCTGGCCGGGGTCCTTCACCTCGTAGGCGAGAGTGAAGGACGCCGCCCTGATCTCGGTGACCCACAGCTCGATGTCCACGGGTGCGTGCCGGTGGACGAGCTGCCGCTTGTAGTCGATCTCATGGCGTGCCACCACCGACCCCTGCCGGAAGTCCTTGTCCGGGCGGAACAGGAAGTCGATACGGGCTTCCTCCAGGTAGCGGAGGAAGACCACGTTGTTGACGTGGCCGTACGCGTCCATGTCCGCCCAGCGCAGCGGGCAGCGGTAGAGATGCCGCAAGATCGATCAGCCCCGGGTCAGCTTCTTGTAGGTGGCCCGGTGCGGGCGCGCGGCGTCGGCACCCAGGCGCTCGATCTTGTTCTTCTCGTAGGACTCGAAGTTGCCCTCGAACCAGAACCACTTGGACTCGCCCTCGTAGGCGAGGATGTGCGTGGCCACGCGGTCGAGGAACCACCGGTCGTGGGAGACGACCACGGCGCACCCGGGGAACTCCAGCAGCGCGTTCTCCAGGCTGGAGAGCGTCTCGACGTCGAGGTCGTTGGTCGGCTCGTCGAGGAGCAGCAGGTTGCCGCCCTGCTTGAGGGTGAGCGCGAGGTTGAGGCGGTTGCGCTCACCGCCGGAGAGCACGCCGGCCGGCTTCTGCTGGTCCGGTCCCTTGAACCCGAAGGCGGAGACGTACGCCCGGGAGGGCATCTCCACCTGTCCGACGTTGATGTAGTCCAGCTCGTCGGAGACGACGGCCCACAGCGTCTTCTTCGGGTCGATGTTCTCGCGGCTCTGGTCGACGTAGGAGATCTTGACGGTCTCGCCGACCTTGATGGAACCGGAGTCCGGCTCCTCCAGGCCCTGGATCATCTTGAACAGCGTGGTCTTGCCGGCGCCGTTCGGGCCGATGACGCCGACGATGCCGTTGCGCGGGAGGGTGAAGCTGAGGTCCTCGATGAGGACCTTCTCGCCGAAGGCCTTGTTGAGCTTGTCGACCTCGACGACCACGCTGCCCAGCCGCGGCCCCGGCGGGATCTGGATCTCCTCGAAGTCCAGCTTCCGCATCTTGTCGGCCTCGGCGGCCATCTCCTCGTAGCGGGCGAGGCGGGCCTTGGACTTGGCCTGGCGTCCCTTGGCGTTGGAGCGGACCCACTCCAGCTCGTCCTTGAGGCGCTTCTGCCGCTTGGCGTCCTTCTGGCCCTCGACCTTGAGGCGGGCGGCCTTGGTCTCCAGGTACTTGGAGTAGTTGCCCTCGTAGCCGTGCAGCCGGCCGCGGTCGACCTCGCAGATCCACCCGGCGACGTTGTCGAGGAAGTACCGGTCGTGGGTGACGGCCACGACGGTGCCCTCGTACTTGGCGAGGTGCTGCTCCAGCCAGTTCACCGACTCGGCGTCGAGGTGGTTGGTGGGCTCGTCGAGGAGCAGCAGGTCGGGGGCCTCCAGGAGCAGCTTGCACAGCGCCACGCGGCGCTTCTCGCCACCGGAGAGGTTGACCACCGGCCAGTCGCCGGGCGGGCAGCCCAGCGCGTCCATGGCCTGCTCGAGCTGGGCGTCGAGGTCCCAGGCGTTGGCATGGTCGAGCTGCTCCTGGAGCTTGCCCATCTCGTCCATGAGCTCGTCGGTGTACTCGGTCGCCATCTGCTCGGCGATCTCGTTGAACCGGTCGAGCTTGCCCTTGATCTCGGCGACGCCCTCCTGGACGTTCTCCAGGACCGTCTTCTCCTCGTTCAGCGGGGGCTCCTGGAGCAGGATGCCCACGGTGTACCCGGGCGAGAGATAGGCGTCACCGTTCGACGGCTGCTCGAGGCCCGCCATGATCTTGAGGACGGTGGACTTACCGGCACCGTTCGGACCGACGACGCCGATCTTCGCCCCCGGCAGGAAGTTCAGGGTGACGTCGTCGAGGATCACCTTGTCGCCGTGCGCTTTGCGCGCCTTGCGCATGGTGTAAATGAACTCAGCCAAGAGAAACCGTCCGGCAGCTTGAAATCTGGCAGTGGGCAGACACACCCATCTTGCCGCACCGCCGCCCCTGGAAGAAAACGAGTACGGTCCGCGGGCGCTGACCTGGCCCTTCGGTGCCGGCCGGCCCAGGGGGGCGCCGGGGCCCCGGGTGGCGGTCCGGGGCGGGCCTCTGGATCACTGTGGAGTTGCCAAGGTGCTGCCGGTCAGTGCCGGGTGGTGGGGTTCTTCCTGCGGCCGAGGAGCACCAGGACCGCGCCGCCGACCACAACGAGGGCGATCGCCACGCCCGCGATCAGCGGGGTCGTGTCCGAGCCGCCGGTCTCGGCGAGGTTGGTGACGTCCGTGGTGCCGCCGACCGTCGCCGGGCTCGGTTCGCTCAGCGTCTGCACCGGCTCACCGCCTGCGGCGCTGCTCTCGGCGGTCTCGGTCGCGCAGTCGAGGACGCCCTCGAAGCGGCTGTCGACCCCGTGCGGCCCCTTGATGGTGAAGTCGTACGCCTGGTCCTCCTGCAACGGGACCGTCACCGTCTCGCTGCCGCCGGCCTCGATGCCGTGCTCGGTGCCCATCAGGGTGAACATGAAGGGTTTGTCACCCTGGTTGGCGGCGGTGATGTCGAGCCCGCCCTCGGCGCAGTTCTTGCGGGCCGACAGCGCGGGTATCGCGCCCTGTTCCGCCCAGTTGGCCGTCGCCGTCGCGGACACCGTCGACTCGCTGGAGCCGGCCAGGATCTGGGTCTGGCTGCGGCTGTCGGAGACGAAGGCCCGGCCGACCGGCACGCTGGTGGAGGCCTGGACGGTCAGCGAGGCGGAGCCGGCCGCCGTGTCCTCGGGCACGTCGAAGTAGATCCGGCTGCCGTCGGCGGCCGAGGTGACCGGCTTCCCCGCCTTGTCGACCACCGTCACCCCGTTCGCGGTGGCGGCGGCCGGCGGTGTCACGGTGACGCTGTCGGCGGTGGTGTGCACGGTGACCGGTCCGAGCCGCTCGCCCGGGTGCCCGGAGACGGCGGGCGGGTCCAGGCGCAGCGAGGCCTCCGGCTCGGCCACGTCGCGGGCGTTGCTCTCCAGGTAGTCCGCGAGCCGCTCCGCCTGCGGGTCGAGGGCCTCCACGTCGGCGCCGTCGGAGTACCGCCAGATGGCCACCTGGGTGCCGGCCGCCGCGTCCTGTTCGGTGAGGCCCTTGACGCCGGCCTTGGCGGCGAGTGCGGCGAGGTCGTTGACCTGGGGGTAGGAGTTCCGCAGTATCCAGCGGATCCGGCCGGCGGCCTTGTTGGCGCCCAGTGAGGTGCCGCTCCAGGGTGTCTCCTGGTATCTGGCGTCCTTCTGCGTGGGGTTGTCGATGTCGACGCAGTACGTCTGCAACATGCCGCCGCCCTCGACGGACATCTCGAAGAGCCCCGCAGAGACCTGCCGGTCGCCGTCCGCGCCGTGGATGACCGCGTCCCCGTAGGTCTTGAGGCCGCCGATCGTCGCCGTGGCGCCGCCCTCGCCGCGGGTGCCCTCCTCGGCGACGGCGGAGCCCGCACCGGCCAGCGCTCCGGCGGTCACCAGCCCGGACACCAGGGTGACGGCGGCCAGGCGCGCGGACAGCCGCGGCAGTACCGCCCGCACGGCCCGCCGGCCGCGCGCGGACAGCGTTCCCGTCCATGCGGACAGCCCCGCCAACCCCGGCACCACGGACAACGCTGACTTCACAACCAATCCCCCTTAGTACGAGGCTTCCTTGACGTGGGCAGGGAGCGGTCCCGCCGGCGTTCTCACGAGCCCCGTGAGCCATGCCCGGCATCCTAGGGACGCGGGGACGCCACTCTTCCCGGTCACCTCCTCGCGCGGCTGATCCGACTCGGAATCGTTATCCCGCCCACAGGTTGTGCGTGAGCTGCGCTTATCGAGGACTTATCGAGGTCTTGCCGGGCGGACGCCGCCGCCCCGGCCGGCCCGTGCCGACCTCACGTCACCCCTGCGGCCACCGGCCGCTGTTGGGCCCTGAGCCCCGGATCCGCCGCCGGGTCACCGGCCGGTTCCGTCTCCCAGACGGGCTCCGCCCGGGCCTCCGCCGCCTGCGTTCCGGTCCCCTGGTCCCCCGTCGCCTGTGCCGCCGTTCCCTGGGATGTCTCGGGCCTCGACGCCCGCCGGAAGGCCGAGGTACCCCGTGCCAGGTCGTGGCCGATCGCGCTCGCGTCCAGGTCCGCGGAGGCCCAGTTCTGTCCGTCGCGTTGCTCCGTGCGCACCCTCAGCCGGCCCTGGACGAGCACCGGATCGCCCACCGACAGGGACGCGCCGACGTTGGCGGCCAGTGCCCGGCGGGCCCACACCGTGAAGAAGTTGGTGTGACCGTCCGCCCACGCGCTCTTCTCGCGGTCCCAGTACCGCGCCGTCACCGCCAGCCGGAAGCGCGCCGACGCGCCGGAAGCGGATTCGCGGAACACCGGTTGCGTGGCGACGTTGCCGACCACGCACACAGTCGTCTCGTTCATGCCGTACCCCTCCCTCACCGCCCCGCCCGGCGAGGGCCGGCGGGACGGCGGATCCACGCACGGGTCCCTCCCGCACGGTGGTGTCTGCCGCGGCTGCCCGCCTCCGTCGCGAGCGCCGCGGAATTCAGACTGCCTCCGCCGGCCGCATCCCGCTGAGGGCTGTGGACGACCGCCCGGCTGTGGATATCTCCGTCACCCGGACGAGTGAGCCCGCCTCCCCGCGGTTGCCTTCGCCCCCCCCTTTCGCGGGGCGTCCGTTCACCTCGCGCGGCACCCGGTCACCTCGCGCGGCACCCGTTCACCTCGCCCGGTCCCCCGTCCCGGCTCCCGTCGCACTCACCGTGCCCACCCCGCCCGCGACCCCGGCCGGTCCCGTGACCCTGGCGTACTGCTCGCGCACCTCCCGGTAACGCAGCAGTTCGGAGGCCACCGGGTCCAGCACCCGGGCCCGTCCGCACCCGGCGGCCGCCTCCCGCAGCCTGCGTTCCGCCTCCAGTCCGTACCGCCGTGCCGGCCCCCGTGCCGCCATCCGGCAGCTCCACTCCACCACCGGACCGCCGACGATCCCCAGCGCCATCAGCAGCACCGGCACACCGAGGTTGGGCGACATGAATCCGATGATCTGACCGAGCAGCCACAGCCCACCGACCACTTGCAGCAGGGTCATCGCGGCCTGCGCCAGCACCGCCGCCGGCCACCAGCCCGGCCGCGGCGGACGCCCGGGCGGCGCACCGGCGCGCAGGGCCAGCGCGTCCAGCGCCTCCGGAAGCCCGTGCGCCCCGCGCACCGCGGCCTCGCGCACCGCCTGCGCCCAGGCCGAGGGCAGCCCGGCCGCGGCCCGGTCCGCCACCGTCCGTACCGCCTGCTCGACGCGCTGCCGCGCGGTCGCCTCCTCGTCCGCTGGGGCACGCAGCGGGAGCCGTCCGGTCGGGGGTTCGCGCCGGTCCTGGTACCAGCGCCACAGCCGCAGCCAGGGCGTTCCGCACGCCCGGTTGGCATTGCGCAGCCAGGCCCGCTCGGCCGCCTCACCCGCCGCGGTGGCGCCCACGGCGTCCGCGAGCCGCGCGGCGAACTCGTCGCGCGCGTTCTCGCTGAGCCCGGCGCGCAGCCCCGTGGTGTACACCGGCCGCAGCCGCGCGGCGGCCGCGTCCACGTCGGCCGAGACCCGGCGGCCCGGGGCCCCGCGTTCGGCCACGAACTGCCCGAGCGCCTCGCGCAGTTCACCGATGCCGTCACCGGTGAGCGCGGAGACCGGGAGCACGGTCGCGCCCGGCTCGCCGTACTCCCCGAGGGCGACGCCGTCCTCGTCGAGCAGCCGCCGCAGATCGTCGAGCACCTGTTCGGCGGCCTCCCCGGGGAGCCGGTCCACCTGGTTGAGGACGAGGAACATGACCTCCGCGTGGCCCGCCATGGGCCGCAGATAGCGCTCGTGCAGGACGGCGTCGGCGTACTTCTCCGGATCGACCACCCAGATGACGGCGTCGACGAGCGCCAGGACGCGGTCGACCTGCTCGCGGTGTTCCACGGCCGCCGAGTCGTGGTCGGGGAGGTCCACCAGGACGAGGCCGCGCAGTTGCGGATCGCCGTCGGGGCCCTGGACGGGGCGTCTGCGCAGCCGCCCGGGGATGCCGAGCCGGTCGATGAGCGCCGCGGCGCCGTCGCTCCAACTGCACGCGATGGGCGCGGCGGTGGTGGGCCTGCGCACCCCGGTCTCCGAGATCGCGACCCCGGCGAGCGCGTTGAACAGCGCCGACTTGCCGCTGCCGGTCGCGCCGGCCAGGGCGACGACGGTGTGCTGCCCGGAGAGCCTGCGGCGTGCCGCCGCCTCCTCCAGGACACGGCTCGCCTCGGAGAGCGTCCGGCTGTCCAGCCGGGTGCGCGACAGCCCGACGAGTTCCCGCAGCGCGTCGAGACGCGACCGCAGGCGGCCGTCGTAGGCGAGCGGGGCGGGCCGCCGTACGGCGCTGCTCCTGGTCTCCACGACGGACGGCGTCTCCTGGGGGGCGGTCTTCTCGGTCACCCGCCGCGCGATCAGCCCGTCGTCCCAGGCGTCACCGCCGTCGCCGTCCTCGGGGGCCGGCACGGGAGGACGTCCCTCGGGCGCGGAATGACGTCCCTCGGGCGCGGAATGACGGCCCTCGGGGGCGGAAGGACGTCCCTCGGGCACGGAAGGACGTCCCTCGGGGGCGGCATGACGATCCTCGGGCGCGGAATGGCGGTCCTCAAGCGCGGGACGACGTCCCCCATGTGTCGTCCGACCGCCCGGCCGGGAGCTTTCCGGCGGCCTGCGGAGGTCGGGCTGGGCACGCTGGAGAGCCATGTGCGCGCGGGGGTCTCCGGAGGCTTCCGTGCCGCTGTCGTTCACGCCTTTGCCGTCGTGCGCGCCCTTGTCGGCGCCGTTGCCTCCCTCCCCGGCGCCACCGTTGTCCCCGTGTCCGTCCCCGCCCCTGTCCCTGTCGCCGCTCCGGTCCTTCAGCACGCCGTGCTCCCGCTCCTCCTGCCCCCGCGCCTCCCTCTCCGGTTCCTCCGGTTTCTCCGGTTCCTCCGGTTCCTCCGGTTTCGTCCGTACGGCGTCCGGCGCGGTCTCCCGCCCCGCCCGGTTCTCCGAGGGTTCGCCGTCCGGGCCCCCCGGGTCGCCGGGTCCTCCGGGCCGTTCTGGGGCGTGGTCCGTGCGGTCAGTGACGGCGGTCACCCCGGTCACCTCTCCTTCTGCAATAGGGACAACGCGGCGATGAGCTCCGCCTGGGGCTCGGCATGGACCTCCAGGGCGTCGAGCGGGGCGAGCCGGCGCTCCCGCTCGGTGTGCAGCACCCTGTCGACGTAGTCGGAGAGCAGCCGTGCGGCCCGGTCGCGCAGCCGCAGGGCCCCGTGGGCGCCGATCCGCTCGGCCAGCCGCTCGCCCGCGGAGCGCGCCCGGCGGCCGCCGAGCAGCGCGGTGGCGACCAGGGCGGCCACCACCTCGGCGTCCGGCGCCACGCTCCGGTCGAGGTCGCGCGCCTCCTCCTCGGCGTACTCCTCCAGGACGCGCCGCCAGCGCCGTACCGCCAGGCCGATCCGGTGCTCGGTGTGGTCGGCGGCGGGGTCGTGCCCGCAGAGCTCGGGGGCGTCGGCGGCCGGTTCGAGGCGCCAGGCCTCGTCGATGCGTTCGTCGGCGGCGGTGACGGCGCACAGGAGGAGCGCGCCGAGGCTCTCCACCAGGGCGTCGAGCAGTTCCCGGGCGGTGCAGTCCAGGGGGAAGCTGCGCCACCGCTTCAACGCGTCACCGGCGAGCACGGCACCGGCCTGCAAACGGCCCCGCACGCGCGCGTACTCGCTGTCGTACGCCCCGTCGACGGCGGCGGTGAGCCGGAGCGCGGCGGCGTACTGCGCGGCGGCGGCGCCGGCCAGCTCGGGCAGCCGGGAGTCGAGGGAGCCCAGCGCTCCGTGGGCGGTACGGGCCATGGCGGCGGTCCGGGTGGCCGGATCCTGCACGAGATGGGTGAGCCAGGAGCGCAGCGGCGCGACGGCGGTGGCGGGCAGCAGGCCGCCGCCCCAGGCGGACTCGGGCAGTTCGGGCACGGTGAAGCGGGGCACGTCGCCGAGTCCGGCCTTTGTGAGCAGGGCGGCGTACTGCCGCGACACCTCGGAGACGACCTGGTGCGGGACGCGGTCCAGGACGGTGACGAGCGTGGCCTGCTGCTCCTTGGCGGTGCGCAGCAGATGCCAGGGGACGGCGTCGGCGTACCGCGCGGCGGTGGTGACCATGATCCAGATGTCGGCGGCACAGATCAGTTCGGCGGCGAGCGTGCGGTTGCCGGCGATGAGCGAGTCGATGTCGGGGGCGTCGAGGAGGGCGAGCCCGGGCGGCAGTGTCTCGGCGGTCTCGATGCGCAGCACGCGCTGGTCCTGGTCGGCGAGGGAGGGCAGGTCGTCGTCGCCGGTCTCCGTGCGGGGCAGCCATTCGCGGCCGAGTTCGGGCAGGACGCGCATGCCGCTGAACCAGTGGTGGTCCTCGGGGTGACACACCAGCACGGGGGTCCGAGTGGTGGGCCGCAGGACGCCGGCCTCACTGACCTTGCGGCCCACCAGGGAGTTGACGAGCGTCGACTTTCCGGCGCCGGTGGAACCGCCCACCACGGCAAGCAACGGCGCCTCTGGTTGACGCAATCGGGGCACCAGATAGTCGTCGAGTTGCGCGAGGAGTTCGTCCCGGTTCGCACGCGCGCGTGGCGCTCCCGCGAGGGGGAGCGGAAAGCGTGCGGCGGCCACACGGTCGCGCAGGGCGGAGAGTGCGTCGAGCAGCTGGGGCCGTACGTCCAAGGTCACCACATGTGAAGAATGCCCAATTTTGCAGTCTTTCTGAAGCATATAACTGGTTCTGCGCGCCGATTGGACACACGGGACGGAAAGGACGACCGGGACACAGGCACAGTCCAGGCATAACGAGTGCACAACACCCGATGCGCGAGCGGCCAAAAGCGATGCAGGATTCGTACCTGCCTGCGATTATCGGACCCGCTTCACCGAACCTCCACATCGAGCCACGGAGGCGAAGCAACAGGGACAAGGGCTCGGGAGCCCTATCCTTGTCCCCGGCGAGGTCACGGATCGCCCCACACCCGGGCGCCACGACACAGGCCACCACATCGGCCCCCGTAGCTCAGTGGATAGAGCAGGCGCCTTCTAAGCGCTTGGCCGCAGGTTCGAGTCCTGCCGGGGGCGCCCAGCAGAGCCCTCCCTCTGGGAGGGCGTTCAGCCAGGGTTCACCGCCCTCGCGGGAACCCTTTCCTCCGCACCGGTTCAGGCTGGTTCGGCGGCCGGCAGCAGGACCGGCTTGACGACCTCCCCGCTCTCGGCCGCCTTGCTCCAGGCGGCGACGTCGTTCAACGGGAAGGTGGTCACGAACCGCTCGACCGGCAGATCCCCGCGTTCCGCCCTCGCCACCAGGCGGGGGATGAGTTCTTGGGGGCGTGAGGCTCCCTCCACGACGCCGACGAGTCGTTTGCTGCCATTGACCAGGTCCATGACGTCCAGTGGAATCGTGGCGCCCACCTGGGCGGTGCCCACGACGGCGATGGTGCCGCCGGTGGCGAGGGCCCGGACTCCGTCCCGCAGCGCCGCCGGAGATCCGCTGCTCTCCAGCATGTAGGGGGCCCCGCCGCCGAGTATGGACCGGACCGCTTCGTCGGCGGCGTCGCGGGACGCGTTGACCACATGCGTGGCGCCGACCTTCAAGGCCAGGTCCAGGCGGCTGTCGCGGGTGTCCACGGCGATCACCGTGCGGTCCTCCAGTGCGGCCGTCATCACCGCCGAGAGGCCCACGGCACCGGCGCCGATCACCACCACCGGAGCCGTGGCCGCGGGGGCGAGGACGTTCAGTACGCTGCCCGCCCCGGTCTGTACCGCGCAGCCGAAGGGGGCGAGCAGATGCGGAGGCAGGTCGCTGTCGACGACGACCGCGTTGCGCTCGTTCACCAGAGCGTAGGAGGCGAACGCCGACTGGCCGAAGAAGTTTCCGTTCACCGGGTCGCTGCCGCGCCGCAGGCGTGCGGTGCCGTCCTCGCGGGTGCCGGCGGTGAAGTTGCGGGACACGAAGTGGTCGCACTGGCTGGGGACGCCGGCCCGGCACCGGCCGCAGCGCCC
Source organism: Streptomyces sp. NRRL F-6676 (assembly GCF_000725625.1). Classification (GTDB taxonomy): domain Bacteria; phylum Actinomycetota; class Actinomycetes; order Streptomycetales; family Streptomycetaceae; genus Streptomyces. Next base: position 212,894 of record NZ_JOHS01000010.1, on the reverse strand, counting down.
GCACGAGTCGAAGGTCAGCACGACCCGGTCGCCGGGCCGCATCGCGGTCACCGAACCGCCCACTTCCTCGACCGTTCCCGTGCCCTCGTGACCGGCCACCAGCGGCGCCGGGACCGGCAGCGCTCCGGTCCGCGCCTGGATGTCGGCGTGGCACACGCCGACGGCATCGATGCGTACCAAGGCCTCGTCGGCCCTCGGCGCGTCGATCTCCAGCTCGGCAAGGGTGAAGGGTTCGCCGATGGCGTCGACCACGGCGGCGGCGACGCGACGCCGCGCGCCCACCGTGGCACTCCGCCTGCCTGGACCGGATGGGAGATTCGGTGCAGCGGACATGGTGTTCACCTGTCTCTCAGAAGGAGGGGAGCCTCAGAAGGAGGGGAGCCGTGTCTCTCAGAAGGAGGGGAGCCGGCGCTCACCGCTCTGCACGGTGATGGCGATCTGGTCGGTGAAGTCGTGCAGGGAGTGGGGCCCGCTGCGGCCCCACCCGCTGTCGCGCACACCACCGATCGGCGCCTGTATCTCGTCGTCGATGGTGGGCAGGTTGATACGTACCGAGCCGGCCCGAATACGCTCCGACAGCCGGACGGCGCGATGGGTGTCCCCGGAGATGATGGCCGAAGTGAGCCCGTAGTCGAGGCGGTTGGCGAGGTCGACGGCCTCGTCGGCGCTCTGCACCGACCGTACGACGACCACCGGTCCGAAGGTCTCCTCCGTGGAGACGGTCGCGTCGTCCGGTACGTCCGCCAGGATGGTGGGGGCATAGACCGGGCCGTCGTGGGTGCCGCCCGTCAGCAGCCGGGCCCCCTTCGCCACGGCGTCCCGCACACGTTCGTCGACACGGCGCAGGGCGTCGCGCGTGATCAGCGGCCCGATGAAGGTCTCCTCCTCCAGCGGTGAGCCGGCCCGCAGGGTACTGGTCCTGGCCACCAGCCGTTCGACGAACACGTCGTACAGGTCGTGGTGGACGAGGATCGTGCGGGCGTTGAGGCAGATCTGCCCCTGGTGGAAGAAGGCGCTGAACGCGGCCACGCGCACCGCGTAGTCGAGATCGGCGTCGTGCAGGACGATCAGCGGGTTGTACCCGCCGAGCTCCATGACCGACCGCTTCAGCGCCGCGCCGGCGCGCTCGGCGAGCATGCGCCCGGTAGGAACGCTGCCGATGAAATTGACGCAGCGCACCGAGGGATTCTCGAAGATCTCGTCGGCGATCGGGCCCGCTTCACCGGGACCGTGCGTCACCACGTTGACCACCCCGGCCGGCAGACCTGCCTCGTGCAGGATCTCGGCGACCTGGATGCCCGCCGAGACGGGCGCCAGTTCGGTGGGTTTGACCACCACCGTGTTTCCGGCGACGAGCGGCGAGAGGATCGCCCGCCAGGCCAGTATCTGCGCCCCGTTCCACGGGGTGAAACTCGCGACCACCCCGAGCGGGCGGCGCACCACGGTCTGTGTGGTGTCCGGGAAGTCGGAGCGCAGCAGTTCACCGGCGGGCAGGTAGGCCCAGCCCGCCGCCTGTTCGATGAGCTGGACGACCAGGTCGAGCTGGAAGCGGCCGTTGAGCAGTGTGGTTCCGGTCTCCCTGGCCATGGTGGTGGCCAGTTCGTCACGACGCCGCTCCACGATGGACGCCGCCTTGCGCAGGATGCGGGCCTTCTCGGCCGGCGAGGTCCGGGCCCAGGCCGGGAAGGCGCGGTCCGCGGCGGCGATCGCCGCCGCCGTCTCCGCCCGCCCGCAACGGGCCGCCGTGGCGAAAACCTGGCCGGTCCACGGGTCGAGGTCCTCGAACGTACCGGCCTCGGCCGTGAGCCACTGGCCGTCGCTGAAATACCCGTATTCGGCGGGGTGGTTTCCGGGCAGTCCCGCCCGAGTTTCTGCCGGCGAGGGAATCTTCCGGTGATTCATCGCTGTCCTCCAGGGACGCTCAAGAATGCCCGCGGCGGGCCTCCACATCGACCTTCCACCGCAACCCGACATGCCGTCAAATGCATGTCGAGCACTGTTAATATGCACGCCATGCATATCGAGAGTGTCGATCTGAATCTGCTCAAGGCACTTGACGTGCTGCTGGACGAGCGGCATGTCTCGCGGGCGGCGGCCCGCTTCCACCTCAGCCAGTCGGCGATGAGCCGCACCCTGAGCAGGCTGCGGGAGGCATTCGCCGACGAGTTGCTCGTACGGACCTCCACCGGTTACGCCCTTACGCCGCGCGCCCGTCACATCCAGGCCGAACTGTCGGACATCCTGCCCAGGCTGCGGAATCTGGTGACCGAGGAGAATTTCGATCCCTCGACGGCGAACGGACTGATACGCATAGCGGCGTCCGACTACTTCCTGGCTGTTGTCGGAAACAAAGTTTTCTCGGCCTTCTTCGAGCAGGCAAAGGGAATCTCATTGGTCGTGGAACCGGTGAGTCCCACCACGTTCGACGATCTCGAACGAGGCCGTGTCGACATGGCGTTCGTCCCGGCGTCGGCACCGCCCCAGCTGTCCAGACACGTACTGTTCACCGAGGACCACGTGTGCGTGCTCGCCGAGGACCACCCGCTGACCCGGGACCGGTTGACGTCGGCCGACCTGGGGGCGTATCCGCATGCCGGTGTGGCGGCTCTGGAGAGCGGCCACATGCTGGTGGAGGCGCACCTGGATCGGCTCGGCGTCCGCCCGCCCGCCGGGTTGACCGTTCCCTATTTCGCCGCGGCTGCCGCCGCCGTGCGCGGTACCCGGTTGATCGCGATCGTTCCCCGGCGCCTCGTCGGCCTCCTGCGCGAACCCGGGCTGCGCGTGGCCGAGGCGCCGGAACAGTTCCCCTCCTTCGACTACCCGATGCTGTGGCATCCGCGGCTGACGGGCGATCCGGCGCACCGGTGGATGCGGTCGCTCCTGATCCGCGCCGGGGCGGATCTCACGCCCGGGCCGGGCATCGGTGCTGTGCGGGAAGAACCGTCGGCCTGACGTTCGCCGGAGCTCCCTCCGACAGGCTCTGTGGCTGTCACGGGGCCTTGCCCCCCGGCCCCTGGACGCCGGTCGGGTGAGCGGGACCAGGTCGCGGTCAGGATCGAGAGGCGCACGCGTCAGCCACGTCACGCGGGCGCTTGACGGCAGGTCAGGGCAGTGGGGAATGAACCCGGCGGGGGCGTGGTTGCCGTAACCGAATCTGATTCGGATAACGGAAGGACAGCCATGACCGACTCCTCGCGGCGGCACGCACTCCTGGAAGCCCGCTACGGGCAGCAGGCGAAGCCGGTGAACATCATCTGGAACGAGCAGATCGAAACGCTGCTCGCGCACCGCTCGGTGCGCGCCTTCACCGACGAACCGCTGCCCGAAGGCGCTCTGGAGACGGTGGTGGCGGCCGCCCAGTCGGCGTCCACGTCGTCGAACCTCCACCAGTGGAGCCTCGTGGCCGTCTCGGACCCGGAGACGAAGGCCGAACTCGCGAGGCTGACACACGGCGCGGAGTTCACCGGGTTCGATTTCGTCGCCCAGGCCCCCAGCGTTCTGCTGTGGGTGGCGGACATGTCACGCAGCCACGCGATCAGCGTCGAGCAGGGCGGCAAGCCCGTGGTCACCGACTACGTCGACGCCTTCCTGATGGCGTCGGTCGACGCGGCCCTGGCCGCCCAGAACGGTCTCGTCGCGGCGGAGGCGATCGGACTGGGAGGCGTGTACCTGGGCTCGCTGCGCAACCACGCCAAGGAACTCGCCGACCTGATCGGACTTCCCGCGTACGCCTACGTCGTCTTCGGCATGGCCATCGGCACCCCGGACCCGCACCGCCCCAGCGCGATGCATCCCCGTCCGGCGCAGGACGTCGTGCTGCACCGCGAGCGCTACCGCACACGGCCGGCCGAGGAATGGCTCGAGGACTACGAGCTGGCGTTCAAGGACTTCCGCGCCGAGTACGGACTGCGGGACAAGACGTGGAGCCACTCCGTCGTGGTGGGCACAAGCCTGGACTACATGGACGGGCGTGAGGACCTGCGCCGTACGCTGGAGGAGCGCGGCTACCTGCTGCGCTGAGAGGCATCCGACGGGAAGCGGGGGCGCTGGACGTGGCCAGACCGAAGACGCCGCTGTTGTCCCCGGCACGGATCGCGGACGCCGCGATCGAACTCGCCGACCGCACCGGTGACATCCAGATGATTCAGCTGGCCCGGCACCTCGGCGTCGCCCCGTCCTCCCTGTACTCCCACGTCACCGGCCGGGCGAAGGTCATCGACCTCGCCCGGCTGCGGATGCTGGAACGGATGGAACCCCTCAGCCCCGCACACGACTGGCGCGAAGCCGTGGCCGGCCTCCTGCGCCGGCTCACCACCCTGTACGCCAGGCACCGGCGCATCCTGCCGCTCCTGTCCACCACCCCCATGACCTGCGACCGTTCCCTCGCGGTTTACGAACCGATGTTCGCCGCACTGCTCGAAGGCGGCTTCCGACGGGACCAGCTGCGCCTGGTCGTCGCCATGGTCGAGTTCCAGGCGTTCGGTCTCGCCCAGGGACTACCGGCTCCGGCCATGTCCGACCACATCCGCGAAACCCTTCCGGCCTACACCGCGTCAGTGGACCACTCCCGCTACGACCTGGCCACCGCGACCGAGTTCTCCGTGGTCATGGTCATCGGCGGGCTGGAAGCGATCCTGGCCCACCCCGACGGGCCGTGACGCACTCACCCACCCACGGGCAAGCCCCTCGGAGGCCCTGACCACTTGCGCTGACGAAGGCCTTCGGGGGTGCGGCGTTCGCGGACGGTCCCACGCCGTGGACCGTCCCACGTCAGCGGCGACCGCGACGGGTGCGCCGTCTGCCGGTGTCCGCTCCGGTCCGATCGGTCCCGTCCGGTCCCGTCCGGTCCGACAACCGTTCATCCGGCTCCGGCTTCACTTAAAAGCGAAAGGAACAAGCCAAGAATCGGCCTTCAAGGGGCATCGTTTCGACGCGACGTGCACCGGTCGGCCGCATAGGCGTGGGCGCGCATAAGTCGCCTCCCAGCAGTTCACCGACGACTGCGCACGGCCGCAATGTTTGAGCGGGAAATCGCCGTTGACAGCGCGACGATCACACTTCTAGCATGATCACTGCAAGTTGACAGCAAGCAAGAGAACTCCTCGCTCACATTGCACCCGCCAAGTGCTCACGCTGAACGACCTGCCCCCTCACAAAAACAGGAGCGAAAAAAATGCTCTCCAAGAAACTTCGGATCGCCCTTCCGATTGCTGCGGCGGCCGTCATGACCGCCGTGATACCAGCCGGAACGGCACACGCCATCGACCAAGTGAGCTGCGGCCCGTCCGACTACCTGAAGGTCGACTTCCACTACGAGGGTCCGAGCGGCCAAGTCCACACTGCCTACTGCTTCGCGAACAGGGGCGTCCACGACTTCACACATTCGTGGCCGATGCAAACGTCCGTGTGGGTCGACAAGATCTCCACCGGAAACAACAAGGTCAAATATTACGACAACAATGGCGACGTCGTCACCTACTCCAAGAACTTCATCATCACGTTCCCCAACAAGCCGCCGCTCGTCGACCGGATCGAAATCCTGTAAGAGGATTTCCCCCGGCCCACTCACCGCACGACGGACGATCTGCCGGTCGTCGCGCGTGGTGGAATTGTCTGACCTCGATCTTGCATGACGGTCCACCGACAGAATCGGTGGACCGTTTCGCTACACCTGTCTGACGACGCCGGGATACGGGCCCTTATGGTGTGGTGCAAGGGATCGGGAAGGGGGCCTGGTGGGGCTCAGGTGTGCGGTGGTGGACGACTACCAGCAAGTGGCGACCTCCGTCGTCGACTGGTCGGGGCTCGCCGGTGACGTCGACGTCGTGTCCTTCGGGGAGCACTTCGCCGACGAGGACGCGCTCGTGGCGGCGCTGGCCGGCTTCGACATCGTCGTCACGCTGCGGGAGCGCGTCGCGTTTCCCGGGTCGGTGATCGGCCGGCTGCCACGGCTGAGACTGCTCGTCGCCTCGGGGATGCGCAACAGCGTCATCGACTACGCCGCCGCCGAGGCGCACGGGGTGACCGTGTGCGGGACGGCCAGTTCGCCCACCCCGCCCGTCGAACTGACCTGGGCGCTGCTCCTGGGGCTGGCCCGCGGCCTCGTCACCGAGAACGCCGCCCTGCGCGCGGGCGGCCCCTGGCAGAGCACCCTCGGGGCCGATCTGCACGGGCAGCGGCTCGGACTGCTCGGGCTCGGGAAGATCGGCGAACGGGTCGCCCGGGTCGGGCTCGCGTTCGGGATGCGGGTGAGCGCCTGGAGCCAACACCTCACCCAGGAACGTGCCGACGAGGTCGGTGTCGAACGCGCGGCGTCGAAGGAGGAGTTGCTCCGCACCAGCGACTTCGTCTCGCTGCACCTCGTGCTGAGCGAGCGCACCCGGGGGCTGCTCGGCGCCGCCGAACTCGCCCTCCTCAAGCCGACGGCGTACCTGGTCAACACCTCGCGCGCCGGCCTCGTCGACCAGGAGGCGCTGCTCGCCGCCCTGCGCGACGGCCGTATCGCGGGGGCCGGCGTCGACGTGTTCGACAACGAGCCGCTGCCCGCCGACGATCCCCTGCGCTCCGCCCCGCGCCTGCTGGCCACCCCACACCTCGGCTACGTCAGCCGGGCCAACTACGAGCGCTACTACGGGCAGGCCGTGGAGGACATCCGGGCCTACCTGGCCGGGGAGCCGATACGCGTCCTGGGACCCGCGTAGCCGCGCAGCACCGGCAAGGGCACGGCGCCCGGCGGGCCCCTATACCTCCGTACGGGCGTGCGCGCATCCGCAGTGGCCCCTCCGGACCAAGGCTCCGTTCGGAAAGGGTGATCCCCCGATGAACGCCGTGACCGGGGGTGTGCGGGCGCGTTGAAGGGTGAGCACGGTGGCGATCACCGTGCTCACCCTTTCACCGAAGGAGTATGTGATGTCTCGCATCGCGAAGGCGGCCGCGGTCGCCCTCGGCACGGGTGCCGTGGTACTCAGCGGCGCCGGTCTGTCCATGGCGGACGCGGGTGCCCAGGGCGCGGCCGTCGGGTCGCCCGGTGTCCTCTCCGGCAACGTCATCCAGGTTCCCGTCAACATCCCCGTCAACGTGTGCGGGAACACCATCGACGTGATCGGCGTCCTCAACCCGGCCTTCGGCAACGCCTGCGTCAACGGCGGCGACGAGGACGGCAAGAAGTCCGACGACTCCAAGGACGACGGCAAGTCGGGCCACGAGCACCACGACGACGGTGGCTACGGCGGCTGATCCCGCCCCCGGCCACGCGCCGGTCGGACACCTGAGCGAGCCCCCAGCGGTCCCACCGCCGGGGGCTTCGCCTTGCGCCGGGCCGAGTCCGAAGACGCCCGCCGCACCGGTTCGGGAAAGGCCCACCGCACCGGTTCCGGAAAGGCCCACCGCACCGGTTCCAGAAGGGACCGCCGCATCGCTTCCGGGCGGGCCCGCTACACGTAGCGGTAGAGGCGGCTCACGTCCTCCATGTCCGCCGGGGTCACGTCCCACGGTGGCATCCGCTCGTTCCGGGCCACGATCCGCCCGTGCTGCGCGTCCCCGCGTCCCGGCTGCCGCGCGGGCAGATAACGCGCCCCCCGGTGCCGCTGCTGCCAGCGCGTCCACTGAAGGTCGACGAAGGCGTGGTGCATCCAGAAGACGGGATCGTTGACCGAGGCGCCGCCGAGCATGTGACCGCCGACCCAGCGGTGGACGCGGTTGTGGGTGTGCCAGGCCGCACTGCCGCTCCCCCGGCCCCAGCCCTCCAGCTTGTTGCGGAAACCCTTCCCCGACGTCGAGTCCCAGGGGGCGACGTCGTACAGGGGTTCGGCCAGGGCCCGGTCCAGCTCCGTACGCGTGGGCAGGCCGATCGGGTCGCGGTGGCGGCCGAGGTCCCGCATCAGATACTCGGCGTCCGTCACGCTCTCCCGGATCGTCCACTCGCCCCCGGCATAGGCGAACGGGCCGGTGGTCACCCGGCCGTCGGAGCGGCGCCCGTCCCCGCCGAGCAGATCGTCGGTCCAGGGCACGGCGGACGCGTCGCGCGTGCGGGTCCAGTCCCAGTACGGCACCGTCACCGACGCGTCGACGCGTTGCAGCGCCCGCTCCAGCTCCAGTACGAACTGGCGGTGCCAGGGCAGGAAGGACGGCGTCATATGGGCCGTGCGCAGCCCGTCCTCGCCGTCGGAGACGTAGTGGTCGATGTGCGTGCGGACGAACTCGTCGTACTCGCCGCGCCGTTTGAGCGCGAGCAGCGCGTCGACGAGGCGGCGCCGCTCCGTGCGGGACAGCGCGGTGACGTTCTTCCGTGTGTGGACCGCCATCCGGTCCTCCCCCTCCCCCGGCACGCCACGGCGCCCTCCGGCGCCGGGCGGCGGTGCTGTGACGTGCTGTGTCGTGTTGCGTGGTGCGGTGCGCGGGTCCGTCACATGACGTGTGCCGTACCGGACTCGCGCAGGTGGTCGCCGGGGCCGAGCACGTCGACGGCACCGCGGGCCGCGGCGAGCGGGGTGGGGTACGACGCGTAGTGGTCGACCATGCTGATCCAGGTGCCGTCCGCCCGGCGCATCAGGTGCAGCGGACGGCCGTCGACGGTGATGTGCCACCGCCCGGCACCGTCCCCGCCGCTCGAACTGCTGGTGCCGTGGCCCGCGCCGTCCCGGGCGGCCCGGCTCGGCGCTGCCCAGGTGCCCTCGATACGGCGGCCCCGGTATGTCTGCGTGAACCTGCGCCGTTGCCCGGCCGCTTCCCCCGGGCCGCCGGGCCGACCGGTGGAGGACCGGGGAGCGGTGGGATCGTCGGCCGAGGCGCCCTGGCCGGCCCCCTCACTCCCGTCGCCTCCGGTGGTGCCCGGGCCGGCGGCGAGGTCCTCCGTGCGCCGGCAGCGGGACGCGGTGACGGCGGGGACCAGGGCCAGGGCACCGGCCGTCACGGCCAGGGCGCGCAGGGCCTCCCTGCGGGTTCTCTCGGCCAACGCTCTCTCCTCGGCCTCGTTCTTGTGCGGCGGTACGGCGGTACGGTCGTACGGACGATTCGGTGGTACGGCGATTCCGGGGGCGCGGGAGCGCACGGGATGTGCGAGGGGCGCGGGATGTGCAGAGGGGCGCGCGCCCGGGGGGCGGTTACGCGCCCGGGCCCGTGACGATCTCCGCGCCCGGCACCGTCCGCAGCAGCGGCGTGCCGAGTCCCGCGTGCGGCTCGTGCAGCGAGGGCAGGCCCCCGTTGGCGGCGTCCGGCCGGCCAAGGGGGGTGTCGACGGACAGCCCGGGGGTCGCCGTACGCAGGTCGGCGGCGGGGGCGCTGACGCCCAGGTGGTCGAAGCCGTCGCCCAGGACGTGCGGCAGCGGGGCGCGCAGGTCGCCGCCGGGCAGTCCGCCGCTGAGGGGCAGCCGGGGCAGGGCGCGCTCCGGCAGCAGGCGCCCTTCGGCGAACCGGGTGCCCTCGGGCGCGCCCGCGACGGGCACCGGCAGCTCGCCGGTGACCTGGGGCATCTCCATGTGGAGCGACTTCTCGACGCCGTCCAGCGGCAGCGGCACGGGGACCGTGGTCGCCGCGGCAGCGGGCGTGGCGGCGCCCGCGGCGGCGGCCATACAGGTGAGGGCGGCGGCGAGCGTTCCTCGGGTGATCGGCTTCATGTCGGGTGCGGTCCCTTTCGGATGGGCGTGGGGCTGCCTTCGTATCGGGTAACGACCGGGGGGACGGCGCCAGTACGGGATTCCCCCGGGTGACGCAGTAGTACGACAGGCGGTCAGCCACCCAGCGGGAGGCCGCCCAGGAGCCGGGCGGCGCCGCCGTTGCGGTTGAGGGTGTCGGCCACGCCGTTCACCGTGTTGAGCACGGAGTCCTCGTTCTCGGTGTCGAGGGTGTCCGACTGGTGCTGCAACGGGCGCAGATCCAGGGTTCGCGTGCTGAGGGCTTTCTCCACACCGCCGTTGAGGCTGGTGGGCGTCTCGAAGTCGGCGGGCTGTGTGGCGGCGAGGGCGGGGGTGGCCGCTCCCGCCACGGCGAGGGACCCGGCAACGACGGCGACGGCCTTGAGGGACTTCGACGACTTCATCGTGTTCCTTCCTGCTGCGGCGACGCGCGTACGTCGCCGGACGGCGTGTGCGCACGGCCTAACGAGCCCCGCGGATCACGGAAACGGGGCCGCGCCCCTTCGGGGGGCGCGGCCCTTCGGGGGGTGCGGCCCTTCGGAAGGTGGCGCCCCTTCGGAGGTGCGCCTTTCAAGGGCGGGCCTCCGGGGTGCGGCCCTTGTCGGCCTTTCGCGGTGCGGCCCTTCGGGGGCGCGGGCGACGAACGCCCCGCGCACAAACGCGTCGCGCCGACCCTGCGGCAGGGTCGGCGCGACGACGAGGCGGCGGCGTGCGGGGCGGTCCCGCCCGCCCGTCGCTCAACTCGTCGGGAGGATGAGGTCGCTCGGCAGCGGCGGCAGCGCCGGGGCCGACGGAAGCGTGACGGCCGAGACGTCGCTCGCCGACGGGATGAGACCGGCCAGGTCGGGATCGGTCAGGTCCGGGTCGCTCAGACTGCTGTCGGTGAGCGTGGCGATCAGTACGTCGACGAGGTTGTTCACCACCTCGGAGACGGCCGGCACCACCTGGCCGACGTCACCGGAGGTGGACGCCTTGACCAGCGCGTCGACCGCCTTCTGGAGGGCCGTCAGCGCGTCCTGGGTGGTGTCCTTCCGCGTCGCCCTGTCGCCGTGCGCCCGGGTCTGCCCGAGGGCGGCGGTCTTCGACAGCGGCGGGGCCGCGGGCGTCACCGGCTTCGCGGATTCGGCCGGTCGCGCGGGCTCGGCGGGCTTCGCCGATTCCGCTAGCTTCGCGGGCTCGGCCGGCTTCGCCGGGCTCGCGGAACCGGCGGGCGAACCGGCCGGTGACGTGGGCGTCGCGGCGGGCTTCGCGGGCAGCGCGACCGTCGACGGAGCCGCCGCGGCCTTCTTGATGGCGTCCTTGGCCGCCCGGCCGAGCTCGGCCGCCCGCTTGGCGGAGAGCTGGCCGTTGTCCGCCTTGAGGGTGGTGTCGAGCAGGTCGGTGACGGGGGTCAGCACACCGCCGGCGGTGGAGAGCGACCGGACCTGGCCGAGCAGCGCGTCCGCGCCGGGGACGGGCACCTGCGACTGGCCGGAGGCGGACGAGCCGGACTCGGACCGGCCGGCGGCCGCCTGATCCGCGACCGACTGGCCCGTGGCCGCCTGATCCGTGGCCGACTGGCCGTCGGCCGCGACGGCGGCGGGTCCGGCGATCCCGAGCAGGAGCGCGGCGCAGAGTGCCGGGGACGCGAGGTGCCGTGCGGGCAGAGCACGCATGGATGTTCCTTTCAGCGGGGCATCGAATCCTCTGCTCACCGTGAAAGGGGCGGTGACCTGCTGCAACCGGTCGACCGCGGCAAGTGACGTCCCGGGTGCCCGGAACGCGGCGTCTTCCCTGGTGGGAGCGCCTGCGGCGGCTCCCGGCGGCACACCGCCATTCGGGGCCGGACAGCACGGAACGGCCGCCCCCGCCAGGGGGACGGCCGGTCCGTCGGTCCGTCGAGACGTCAGTCGTTGACGCAGGTGTTGCCGAACGCCGGGTTCAGCAGACCGATGACGTTGATGGTGTTGCCGCAGACGTTGACCGGAACGTGGATCGGAACCTGAATGGCGTTGCCCGACACGACACCCGGCGAGTGGGCGGCGACGGCCCCGGCGTCGGCGTCGGCAGCGGCGATGCCGGCGGTGCCCGCCACGGCCGCGGCGGCAACGGTGGTGAGGGCCAGGCCCTTCGCGATACGCGACATGGAGAAGTGCTCCTTGGGTTGTCACAACAGCCGGGCGGGATGCCCGACGCTGAATCAACGCGTGGCCGCGGCCCGGGTTGTGCCGCCGATGGGGTGAACTCCGACGGTACGGAGATTGACCCGGCCGACACAGTTGCCGCTTTTATCCGGTACATCCCCCTTGTGGCTACAGTGGCGAGCCGTCCGAGACCGCCCACGAGCCGCGAAGGGTGCGACGCCGGTCATGCGTTTTTCCTCCGGTCATCCCCTGGGCCGCGCGATCGCGTGTGTCTGCGCCCTCACCGCCCTCTGGGCCCCCGCAGCCACCGCGGCCCCCGGCCCACCCCCTGCCCCGGCGGCCTCGGCCGCTCCGGCCGCTTCAGCCGCTTCGCCCGTTGCGGCCCGGGCCCCCGCGCCCGAACGGCAGCGCGTCCCGTTCGCCGAGCGGTACCGCGCCCTGCGCCACGGCGGCCTCGTCCGGGCGGCCGGCACCGCCGTGACCTGCCGCACCCGGCCCGCCCGCACCCCGGGCGGCGACCGTGCCTGCCGGGCCGCGCGCGCGGGCGGCGCGGGCACCAACGGCGACTTCGACATGGGGTACGTCGATGTCGACGACGACCCGAACACCTACAACTCCAGCCGCGCCGAACTCCGTCTGCCGCCGGGCGCGTACGTCACGTACGCACGCCTGTACTGGGGCGGCAACCTCCGTGTCGGTGAGCAGAAGCCGCCCGCGGACAACGGGCGGGTGCTGGTCGCCGAGCCGGGCGGCAGCTACAAGGCGCTGCTCGCGGACACCGTCGTCGGCCACCGGACGGCCCACGGCGCGGACGCCTACCAGGCCTCGGCGGACGTCACCGGGCTGGTCCGGTCGAGCGGCTCGGGCGCATACACGGTGGCGCAGATCAATGTGGCCAAGGGCCGTTCGGCAGCCGGTTCCTGGGGCGGCTGGACGCTGGTGGTGGCGTACGAGAAGGCGTCGGAGCCGTTGCGGCACCTGGTGCTGTGGGACGGCTTCGAGGCGCTCGCGCCGGGCGCGCGGACCCTGGTGCGAATGCGCCGGCTGTCCTTCCCGCCGGGTGCGCACGGCGTCGTGGGACTGGTCGCCTACAACGGCGACCGGGGGCGCACGGGTGACTCACTGAGCGCATCCGCACGCCGGGGGGCGCGCACGGTGCTGAGTGATTCCGCCAACCCGCGTACCGACGTACTGAACTCGACCATCGCGGGTCCAGACGGATCGACGGAAAAAATGACCGGATCGCCCGGACTTGTCGGGCCGCATCGGTCGGCCGGAGCCCCGAGAAGCCCGGACCGGCGCCGGTCGGGGCCCGTGAACACCCTCGGCTACGACTCGGACCTGCTCGATCTCGCCGGCACGACCCGAAACGGGGGTGACCGGTTGGACTTTCAGATCGTTTCACAGCGCGACGCGGCCTGGACCGGGGCACTCTTCGTCGCCGTCGATGCCCAGCAGTGACGCGCGCCCCCTGACGCCGTCCGTGACCGAGGAATCGCGCATGCACCTGCCAGCAACCGGCCATGGGCCACTGGTCCTGCACCTCACCCAGCCGGTCGACGGCGGGGTGGCCCGGGTGGTGCGCGACCTGGTGCGCGCCCAGCGGGCCGCCGGGCTCCGTGTCGCCGTGGCCTGTCCGGGCGGCTCCGGGCTCGCCGACGCGCTCCGGGCGCTCGGCGCGGAGGTGCACGACTGGCCGGCGACTCGCGCGCCGGGGCGTGCGCTGCCCGGAGAGGTGCGGCGGCTCCGGCGCGTGCTCGCCGGGACGCGGCCGGACCTGGTGCACGCGCACAGCGCCAAGGCGGGGCTCGCGGCCCGGCTCGCGGTGCGGGGGCGGGTGCCGACCGTGTTCCAGCCGCACGCCTGGTCGTTCGAGGCGGTGGACGGGGCGCTGGCGGCGCTGTCGGTGCGCTGGGAACGCTGGGGCGCCCGCTGGGCCGCGCGCGTGGTGTGCGTCAGCGAGGCGGAGCGCGCGACGGGCGTACGCGCCGGGGTGCGCGCCTCGTGGAGTGTCGTACCGAACGGGGTGGACACCGAACACCACCGCCCCGCGCCCCACGCGGACGCGCGCGCCGGGCTCGGCCTCCTCGCGGACACCGAGCCGGACGGCCCGCTCGTCGTCTGTGTCGGGCGGTTGTGCCGGCAGAAGGGGCAGGACGTGCTGTTGCGCGCCTGGCCCGCGGTGGTCCGGCGGGTGCCGCGGGCCCGGCTCGTGCTGGTCGGGGACGGTCCGGATGAGGCCCGGCTGCGGGCTTCGGCGCCCGCGTCGGTGCTGTTCGCCGGTGCGGTGGACGACGTCGTGCCCTGGTACCGCGCGGCCGACGTGGTCGTCCTGCCGTCCCGTTGGGAGGGCATGGCGCTGGCGCCGCTGGAGGCGATGGCGTGCGGACGGCCGGTCGTGCTGACGGAGGTCGCGGGCGCCCGGGAGTGTCTGCCGCCGGGTCAGGAACCGGTGCCCGTCGAACAGCCGGGCCCGCTGGCCGACCGGATCGCCGCCCTGCTGCTCGACCCCCCGCTGCGCGCCCGGCTCGGCGACGAGGCCCGCGAGCACGTCGTGGCCACGCACGACGTGCGGCGGACGACGGAGGCGGTCATGGGGGTCTACCGCGAACTCCTCGCCGCGGGCCCGCCGGCCGGGGCCGCGCCCCGGGACGCGGGACCGGCCGGGGCGCGGCGGCGCGCGGGGGATGTACGGGACACCCGGGGCGCGGAGAACGTACGGGGCGCGCGGGGCGCGCGCAGCGTGCGAGACGCGCGAGGCCCGGCGGGCCTGCCGACTGCGCGCAGGACGACAGGCACATGGGCCGCGCGGGCCGTGACGAGCGCACGGACCCTGTGGGGCGCCCCAGGCCCGGCCGGGCTGCCGAACGCACACAAGACGACAGGCACATGGGCCATGTGGGCCACGACAGGCGCACGAGCCCTATGGGGTGTTCCGGGCCCGGCGGGTCTGCCGGCCGCGCGGAAGGCAGCGGGTGCCTGGGGCGCACGGGCCGCCAGGGGCGTACGGGCCATGTGGGATGTGGCCGGACTACGCGCCCTGCGGGGCGCGGCAGGCGTACGCGGCGCGGCAGGCGTACGCGGCGCGTCCGTTGCCGGGGCGTGCGCCGCTGTTTGCGCCGCGCACCTCCCGGAGGCCGCGCGCCGTCCCAGACGCACCGATCACGCCCCGGGCGGCGGGTCCGCCCCGTGCGCCTCTTGCGCCGTGCGCGCCGCGCACACCACCGGCGCGGAAGCCACCGAGTGCAGGGAGTCCAGCCACACGTGACTGCGGAAAGCACCGTTCCCTCCCCCGGCGGACAGCCGCGGGAGTACGGACACTCGCCCGTCTCGGTCATCCCTCCCCGCGAGGCCGCCGACGGTTACCGGCTGCCCGCCGGCCGCCCACCTGCGGTACGGCGGCTGCCGGCGCCGCTGCTGCTCGCCGTGGACGCCGGTGCCGCACTGCTCGCCGCCCTCGTGGTGGACGGGACCCGCGGTCACCCGCTGTTCCCGGGCGCGCTGCTGCTCGGCGTCCTGACGCTGAACGTGCGCGCCGGACTGCACCGGCCGCCCGCCGTGCCGGTCCTGCTCGACGAACTGCCCGCGGTGTGCGGGCGGATCGCGGTGAGCTGGTGCGCGCTGGCGGCGCTCACCGCGGCGTTCGCTCCGGCGCACGCGTTCTCCGCGCACGCCCTCGTCCTGGGCTGCGCCCTTCAGTCCGGGGCGAGCGGCGCGGGCCGCGGCACCGTGCACTGGCTGCGCCGCCGGACACTGGTCCGCCGCCCGGGCGCCGCGCTGGTGGCGGGCGACGCCGCCACCGCCCAGCGCGTGGCCGCGGCCTTCCTGCGCCACCCGGGCTGCGGGCTGCGCCCCGTCGGCGTGGTCTCCCCGGCGCAGTCCGCGGGCGGCGACGACGGGCTCCCCGTGCTGACCACGGGCGAGGAGGTGCGGCGGGCGTTCATCCAGAACGGCGTGCGCGCGGTTCTCTTCGTCAGGGGCGCGGGTGAGCGCACGGGCGCGGGCGCGCACGCCGGCGCCGACACCGGTCCCGCCGACACCCCGCTCGGCACCGAGCACCTGGCGCCGGTCCGTGAGCTGGCCGCGGCCGGCTGCGCCCTGTGGGAGGTCGACGCGGCGCCTCCGGCGTACGACGTCCACCCGGCGCACCCCGCCCCGTACGCCGCACGCGCCCCCTACGCCCGCAGTGCGCGCGACCGCACCGAGCGGCTCGCCGGCTTCGTCTGCCGGCGGCTCGACGGTGCCGGCCGCGGCGACCGCGGCCTCGGCACCGCGGGGAAGCGGGTGCTGGACGTGCTGGTCTCCGGCGTCCTGCTGCTGTTGCTCTCCCCGCTGCTGTTGGGCTGCGCCCTCGCGCTGCGGCTGTCCGACGGGCCCGGCGTGGTGTTCCGGCAGGAGCGGATCGGCAAGGACGGCCGGCCGTTCACCCTGCTCAAGCTGCGCACGCACCGGCCGGCCGACGCGCACGAGGCCGCGACGCGCTGGAGCGTGGCGGGCGAGGCGGAGATGAGCCGGTTCTGCCGGTTCCTGCGCCGCTCCTCGCTGGACGAGCTGCTCCAGCTGTGGAACGTCTTCCGGGGCGACATGAGCCTGGTCGGCCCGCGCCCCGAACGTCCGTACTTCGTGCGTACGTTCAGCCAGGCGTACCCCGGTTACGCGGCCCGGCACCGGATGCCGGTCGGCATCACCGGGCTCGCGCAGATCAGCGGATTGCGCGGGGACACCTCCATCGAGGACCGGGCCCGCTTCGACAACGCCTACATCGACGACTGGTCGCTGTGGCAGGACGTCTGCATCCTGCTGCGCACGGCGGTCGCGCTGGTCCGTCCGACGGGGAGCTGACCGGTGAGCCACGTCGTCCCGCCGTTCCCCCAGCCCGCGGGCTCCCCGGGCTCCCGTCCCTCCGCCGCACAGCCGCCGTTCACGGGCACGCCGTTCGGCCGCCGGGTCGCGGCCGTGGCGCCGGTACTGCCCGCGGTCGCGGTCGTCGCGCTGCTCGCGCTGCCCGTCGACCCGGGCGGCGGAGGTGGCGCGACGGCGGCGGACGTCGCCTCGGGGGCGCTGGTGGTGTACTGCGCGCTCCGGCTCGTGCGCCGGCGGCAGCGTCCGCTGTCGGTCACCGCGGCGGCGGTGCTGGGGCTGCCCGTCGTCGGGTTCGCCGCGGCAGCCCTCGGGGCGCCTTCGCCGGGCGAAGGGCTCGCCGGGTTCGGCCGTTATTTGCAGGTCTTCGTGCTCGTTCCGGCCGCCGTCGTCCTGCTGCTGCGGCACCGTGCCGATCTGCGACTGCTCGCCTGGTCGCTGGTGGGGCTCGCGTTGTGGCAGGGGGCGCTCGGCGTGCACCAGTACGCCACCGGGACCGGCGCCTCGTACCGGGGCGAGGACATCCGGGCGGTGGGGACCTTCGGGGCGACGGACGTCATGGGGATGGCGGCGGTGGTGTCGTTCGGAGTGGTGTGCGCGGTCGGGCTCGCGCTGGGCGCCGGGGGCGTGCGGCAGCGCGTGGGCGCCCTGGTGTGCGCGCTGGCGCTGTTGGCGCCGCTCGCGCTGTCGTTCAGCCGGGGCGCGTGGATCGCGACCGCCGTGGCCTGCGGCGCCCAGCTGCTGCTCGCCGGGGTACGGCGGGCGCTGCGGGTGCTCGCGGTCGTGGTGGCGGCGGGCCTGGTGCTGGTGGGCGGGTTCGGCGTCGGCTCGTCGATGCTCCAGGAACGGCTGAGCAGCATCGGCCAGGTCACGGACGCCCCGGACCAGTCCGTCACCGACCGGTACACGATGTGGGCGGCGGCGGTCGACATGTGGAGCGACCACCCGCTGACCGGCGTCGGCCTCAAGGGCTTCCCCGAACACCGGGACGGTTACGCCTCGTTGGCGCTCTCCTCGGGCAGCGACACGGAGGGGGCGGGCGCCGCGTTCCGCAAGCAGCCGCTGCTGTCGCCGCACAACATGTACCTGCTCGTGCTCAGTGAGCAGGGACTGCTCGGCGTGACGACCCTCGTCGGCGGCTGGCTCGCGCTGCTGGTGTGCGGGGTGCGCGGGCTGGTGCGGGTGCGGCGGGGGACGCCGGGCGCATACGGCGCACCGGGCGCGTGCGGCACGGGCGGCCCGTGCGGCACGGGCGGCCCGTGCGGCACGCCGGGCTCGTACGCCCCGTCCCGCACGCCCGGCGCGCACGGCGGCGCGCGCCCCCGGATCGGGGCGCGCGCGGGCGCCTCCCGCGGAGCCGGCGCGGGCGTCCCGCGTGGGCTCGACTGCGCGCTCGTCGCCTGCGGGCTGCTGATCTGGCAGCTCATCGACTTCGCGTACGGCGACATCGGTGGGCCCTCGACCGCGCTGACCGCCGTCTGCCTCGGTCTGGTGGCCCGCTGGGCGCTGGCCGACCCGGCCTGCGCCGCCGCCCCGCCCGTCCGGCCCCGTACGCACGCCCCGTCGTCCCCGAAGGAGGCCGCGGCACGATGACGGTGACCCCGCCCCACACAGCCACCGGCGCCGACAGCGGCGAAGACGCCACCGGTGCCGCCACCGGAGTCGCGCCCGTCCCCACCGCCCGTGCGGCGACCGACGCGAAGCCCTCCGGGCTCGGCCCCGCCACCGGACGGTTCCTCGCCAAGGCCGCCCTCGTCACCATCGGCCTGTCGATCGCGGGGGCGGTGTTCGGGCTCGGTCGCGACCAGGCGCTCGCCCGGTTGTTCGGCGCCGGACCGGAGACGGACGCGTTCCTGGTGGCCTGGACGGTGCCGGAGTTCGCGGCGACGCTGCTGATCGAGGACGGGCTCGCGTTCGTCCTCGTACCGGCGTTCAGCCGCGCGCTGGCGCGCAGGGCGCAAGGGGGCGTGGACGATCCGGTGCGCGCTCTGGTCCGCACGACCCTGCCGCGCCTGGTACCGGCGTTCCTCGCCGTGTCCGCGCTGCTGATCGTGGGGGCGCCGTACCTCGTCGCGGCGCTCGCGCCCGGACTGCCCGACCCCGCGCTCGCGGTGGACTGCACGCGGCTGACGGCGACCTGTGTCCTGAGCTTCGGGCTGGCCGGGTATTGCAGCGCGGCGCTCCGCGCCCACCGGCGGTTCGTGGCACCGGCCGCGATCTACGTCGCCTACAACGCCGCCATCATCGCGGCGATGTTCCTGCTCGGGGCCGACTGGGGTGTGCGGTCGGCGGCGGCCGGGGTCGCGGTCGGCGGTCTGCTCATGGCGGCCGTACAGGTGCCGTCGCTGTGGCACCGGCTGCGGGCGGGAGACGCGGGAACGGCGGCCGCCCCGCCCGCCCCGCCCGCCGCGACCCATGCGACCAATGCGACCAATGCGACCAATGCAGTTAAGGCGACCGACGGGTCCGACGCGGACAGGACGGCCGACGCGCCCGACGCGGCCGACCGGGCCCGCACCGAACCGGCCAGCCCCCTCCGCTCCTCCGTCGACCTCGCCGCCATCTCCACCGTGCTGATGTTCGCCCTGGCCCGGCAGTCACAGGTGCTCGTCGAGCGGTTCCTGGGGTCCTCGCTGCCCGCCGGGGCCATCTCGCACCTCAACTACGCGCAGAAGGTCGCCCAGATGCCCATGGTGATCGCGCTGATGCTGTGCACCGTCACCTTCCCGGTGGTGGCGCAGGCGCTGGCCGAGGGCGACACCGAGCGCGCGCGGGGGCGCGTGGAGCGGGACCTCGCGCTGGTGTCGTGCACGGTCCTGGTGGGCGCCGCCGCCGTGGTCGCGTGCGCCCCGCAGATCACCGAACTCCTCTTCCAGCGCGGCGCGTTCACCGCGCGGGACACCGAGGCGACCGCCGCCGTGATGCGGGTCTACGCGCTCGGGCTGCTCGGGCACACCCTGGTGGGCGCACTGGCCCGCTCGTACTTCTCGGGCGGCCGGCCCACCTGGTACCCGATGTTCGCGATGGCCGCGGGCGTCGCCGTCACCTCCTGGCTCGGCGTGCTGACGGTCGGCTCCTGGGGGGTGTGCGGGATCGCCGCCGCCAACGCGGCCGGGGTCACGCTCAGCGCCGGTGTCCTGCTGTACGGGATGGGCGCGCGGAGCGTGCCGATCCGGATCCGCGCGGTGCTCACCGAGATCGGCCGGCCGGTGCGGGCCGCGCTGGTGGCCGCCGCGCTGGGCACGTTCTGCGCGAGCCGCGTGGACTCGCCCCTGCTGGGCCTGGCCGTCGGCTCGGCGGTCGTGGCCGTCGTGTTCGTCCTGGTCGCCTGGGCGCTCGGCGCCCAGGCGGTCGCCCCCGCCGTCCGCTCCGTCACCCGCTCCGTCACCCGGAGGCTCGCCCATGTCCGTGCCCGCTGACGCCACGCGCACCGCCGCGCCCGCTCCCTCGACCACCCGCGCCGTTCCCGCCTCCCGTCCGGTCCCCGCCTTCCGCGCGGGCGCCCCCGCCGTGCCGTGGATCGCCATGTACCACTCGGTGGGCGACTGCTCCGACGACCCGTACCGCGTCACCGTCTCCCCCGGGCGGCTCGACCAGCAGCTCGGCGCGCTGCGCCGCCGGGGTCTGCGCGGGGTGGGCGTGGCCGAGCTGCTGACCGCCCGCGCGCGCGGCGCGGGCGCGGGGCTCGTGGGGCTCACTTTCGACGACGGGTACGCCGACTTCGTCTCCGCCGCGCTGCCGCTGCTGCGCCGGCACGGCTTCGGCGCCACCCTCTACGTCCTGCCCGGGCGGCTCGGCGGCGACAACGCCTGGGATCCGCTGGGCCCGCGCAAGCCGCTGCTGGACGCGGCCGGCATCCGGGAGGCCGCCGCGGCCGACGGCATCGAGATCGGCTCGCACGGGCTCACCCACCTCGACCTCACCCGCGTCGACGACGACACCCTGCGCGCCGAGATCGCGGACAGCCGGGCGGCGCTCTCGGAACTGGTCGGGGCGCACGTGCCGGGCTTCTGCTACCCGTACGGGACGGTCGACCGCCGGGTCGCCGACGCCGTACGGGACGCGGGGTACGTGTACGGGTGCGCCATCGACCCCGGCCCGCTGACCGGGCCGTTCGCGCTGCCGAGGCTGCACGTCGGCGAGCGCGACACGCCGCTGCGGCTGGCGCTCAAGCGCCGGCTGCACCGGTGGCGCCGCCGCCCCGCCGAGGGGGTGTGACCGCGATGCGGGTCCTGCACGTCATCACCGGGCTCGGCGTCGGCGGCGCCGAACAGCAGCTGCGGCTGCTGCTCCGCCATCTGCCCGTGACCTGCGAGGTCGTCACGCTCACCAACCCGGGCCCGGTCGCCGCCGGGCTCGCCGCCGACGGGGTGCGCGTGCATCACCTCGGGATGGCCGGCAACCGCGACCTGTCCGCGCTGCCGCGCCTGGTCCGGCTCGTCCGGCGCGGCGGCTACGACCTCGTCCACACGCACCTCTACCGGGCCTGCCTCTACGGGCGGATCGCCGCGCGGCTGGCCGGCGTCCGGGCCGTCGTCGCCACCGAACACTCGCTCGGCGACTCGCAGTTGGAGGGCCGTGCGCTGGGCGCCGGGGTGCGCGCGCTGTACCTGGCGGGCGAGCGGCTGGGCCGGACCACGGTCGCCGTCTCCCCCACCGTCGCCGACCGGCTCGAGCGGTGGGGCGTGCCGGCGCCGCGCATCGAGGTCGTGCCGAACGGCATCGACGCCGCTCTCTTCCGCTTCGACGCGGAGCGCCGGGCGCACACCCGGCGGGAGCTGGGGCTGCCGCCGGACGCGTACGTCGTCGGCGGCGTCGGGCGGCTCGCGCCGGGCAAGCGGTTCGACGTCCTCGTCGACGCGCTCGCGCTGCTGCCCGGTGACGTACGGCTGCTGCTGGTCGGCGCCGGACCCGAGGAGGGCGCGCTGCGGGATGCGGCGCGGCGGGCCGGGGTCGGGGAGCGGGTGCTGTTCGCCGGGGAGCGGCCCGTCGTGCCCGACGGTACGCCCGGCCCCGACCTGCCGTCGTTGCTCGCCGCGATGGACCTGTTCGCCTCGCCGTCGCCCGAGGAGGCGTTCGGGCTCGCGCCCGTCGAGGCGCTCGCGGCGGGACTGCCCGTGCGGTACGTGTCCTGCCCGGCGATCGAGGATCTGCCGCCGGGCGCGGCGGGAGGCGCGGAGCGCGTCGAATGCGCCCCCGAGTCCTTCGCACGCGCTGTCAACGACGTCCGCGCCCGGGGTGCGCTCCCGCGCGAACCGGCGGACGCCGCCCACCACTACTGCGTCACGCGCAGCGCCGCCCGCCTGATGGGCGTGTACGCGGCCGCCGTCGCCCGTCCCACACCAGCAGGAGCGAGTTCCCGATGACCGAGAATCCCACCCGAAAGCGCCGCTTCGCAGGCGCGCTGCCGACGCGCGTCAAGGCGCTGCCGCCGTGGACGCTGGTCGCGGCCGGCGTCCTGTGCGGCGGGCTCGCCGGCGGGGCGTACGGGGAGCTGCGGGCCCCGGAGTACAGCGCCTCCAGCTATGTCGTCGCCGTGCCGACCGAGAAGTCCGACCCGGCCTCGGCGACCGGGTTCGCGCAGGCGTACGGGCGGGTCGCCACGCAGCTCGCGGTGCTGGGGGACGCGCAGGTGTGGGCGGGGGTGCCGGTGTCGACGCTGCGGAGCAGCGTGCGGGCGGCGACCTCGCCGGACGCGCCGATGATCTCGGTCACGGCCACGTCCGCGCGGCCCGACCTGGCCGCCGACATCGCCAACGCGGTGGCGCGCTCGCTGACCCGGCACGCGAACGACACGCAGTCCAGTACGCACGTGAAGCTGGTGAACTTCTCCCGCGCGGTCGAGCCGACGGCGCCGTCCTCGCCGTCCGCGCCGCTCACCGGGCTGGTCGGGGTGGGCGCGGGCGGCCTCCTCGGCGGCCTGGCCCTCCTGGTCCGCCCCCGCCGCACCCCCGAGGACCCACCCCGCCCCGCCTCGGTCCCCAGCCCGGCCCCGGCCGCCGACGTCCACGGCCAGCTGTGAGCTCCACGGTGCGCACGGGGCTAGCCCGGCATTCGGAGCGCCCGCCGGTGACGGTGCGCGGGGGCGGGCCGGAGCCCGGAACCGGGTCCACGCCCGAGGCCGGGTCAGGGCGGAAGCCCGGGGCGGGGGCCGAGGCCGACGCCGGGGCCGGACCGGAGCCCGGTTCCGAGGCCGAGGCGGACTCCGGAGCCAGGCCCGCGTCCGAAGCCGCAACCAACCCGTCGGACACCGAAACCGCCACTGAGACCGGCCCGCAGGCCACCACGTCGGCCATGGCGGCGGACTCGTCGGCCCTGGCGGCGGGCTCGTCGGCCGCCGAGGCCACCGCGGAAGTCGGGCCGTGGACCGCCACGGCCGCCGTCGGAGCCGGTCCGTCGGCCGGGCCCCCGGCCCCTCGGCCGCCCGCGCGAACCGGCGGGCGCCGGCTCGTCGTCGACGTCGTGCGGGACACCCAGGCGTTCGCCTCGCTCGCGCCCGCGTGGGGGCGGTTGCACCGGCGGTGCGAGAGTGCGACGCCGTTCCAGAGTCACGCCTGGGCGTACTCCTGGTGGCTGTCGTACGGGCGCCGCGGCCGGCTGCGGCTCGTCGTCGTGCGGGACGGGGGCGAGTTGCGTGCCGTCGCCCCGTTGACGCGGGTGCGCGGGCCCGTGCCCGCCCTCGTGCCGCTCGGCGGCGCCCTCTCGGACTACGCCGACGTCCTGCTCGACGACGAGTACGCCGACCCCGCCGCCGCCGCGCTCGCCGAGGGCCTGGCCGCCGCCGCCCGCACCGCGGTGATCGACTTCCGCGAGGTGCGGCCCGGCGGTGCCGTCGAACAGGTCTACGACCTCTGGCGCGGCCCCCGCCGGCGCCTGGAGGACTCGCTCTGCCTGGAGCTGCCCGCCGCCCCCATGGCAGGGCTGGTCGCCCGCCTCCCCTCCGGCAAGGCGCAGCGCGTGCGCGCCAAGCTCCGCAAGCTGGACGCGCTCGGCGTGGAGCGTACGGTCGTGCCGCCGGACGGGGTCGACGCGGCGCTGCACCGGCTGCTGGAGCTGCACCGGTTGCAGTGGCGCGGCCGGAAGGTGACGGCGGAGCACCTCACGGACCGGTTCGCCGCGCACCTGGTGCGGGCGGTCGTGCCGATGGTGCGTGACGGGGACGCGGTGGTGACCGAGTTCCGCCTCGACGGCGACGTGGCCGCCGTCGACCTCACGCTGCTGTCCCGGCGCCTGGCCGGCGGCTACCTCTACGGCGCCCACCCCCGGCTGCGCGAGCGCAAGGCGGACGTCGCGGTGATGCTCCTCGACGCGTGCAGCCGTCATACGGGACCGGAGGACGGCCGTACGACGCTGAGCCTGCTGCGCGGCGACGAGCCGTACAAGCACCACTGGCGCCCCGTCCCGGTCGCCAACCAGCGGCTGCTGCTGGCCCGCCGGCGCACCGCGCCGCTGATCGGCGCGGTCCTCTGCGACGTCGCCGCACGCCGGCGTGGCAAGGAGCTGCTGCGGCGCCGGCGCGAGCGCGGGGGCAAGGACGGGGGCGACGGTGGCTGACCACACCACGGCCCGCCCGCCCGCGCACGCCTCCGCCCACACGCCCGCGTACGCCTCCGCCCGCGCGCCCGCGCACTCCGGTCGCTCAGCGGCTGCGCGACCACCAGTCGAACTTCACGCAGAGCTTGCCGCCGAGCCAGTACTCCACCCAGTCCCCGAGGTTGACCGGCGAACAGCCCGCCGGATGACCCGGGGCCGGGGTCGGCGTCGGGGCCGGGGTCGGCACGGGAGAGGGGGTTGCCGGCGTCGGGGTGACGTGCGGCAGGTGCGAGAGCAGCGAGCGGTAGACCTCGGACGCCTTCGGGTTGTCGTCGCATTGCCACACGCCGTGCGGGCAGTAGTCGGTGAGCGTGTTGTACGCCGGATTGTGCTGGGCCATCCAGTCCAGCATGCCCCGCATGTATTCCGGATTGTCGCCGTTGCGGAACAGCCCCCATTCCGGATACGACACCGGTTTGTGGTGCGCCTTCGCGAAATCGACCTGCGCCTGTAGTCCGTACGGCTCCTTCACCTGTTCCTCGAACGACAGGCCGCGCGGCTGGTCGTACGCGTCCATGCCGAGGATGTCGACCGTGTCGTCCCCGGGATAGCACTCCGTCCAGGGGACGGCGTCGCGGCCCCTGCTCGGCGCGAAGTCGAACCGGAATTTCTGTCCCGGCACCGCGCGCATGGCCGTCACGATTCTGTTCCAGTACTTCTTCCAGTTCTCCGGGTCGGGCCCGCAGCGATGGGTGTACGTAGTGCCGTTCATTTCCCAGCCGAGCACGATCACGGTGTCCGGCACCTTCAACTCGACCAGGCGTTCGGCGAGCGCCGTGAAGTGCCGGTCGAACTCGCCGGCCGCGCCCCGGCGCAGCAGCGCGCGCACCTCGTCGTCGGAGACGTGGTCCTCGTTGCGCTCCATCATCGGCACGTTGAGGACGAGCATCCGGTCGGCCTGCTGCCGCCGCCAGTGCGCCCACACGTCGAGGAAGCCGGGCGGGCCCTCGATGTTGCTCCAGCGGTCGCCGGGCAGGTACGTGTGACCGACGCGGAGTTCGGTGCCGCCGAGCCATTTGCTGAGCTCGGCCATGCGGGCCACGCCGCGGGGGCCGTAGTCGAGGTAGGCGCCGAAGGCGGGCCACCGGGCGGCCTCTTCGGCGGCGGAGCCGTCGGTGGCGCCGGGGGTCGGGGCGCCCGGCGAGGGGGTGGCCGCGGGCGGTCGCGGTGCCGGGGCGGCGGCGGGTGCGGGCACGGCGGCGGGTGGCGTGGCGGACGCGGGCGGCGGGGTCGCCGCCGGGGGTGGCGGGTCGGCGGCGTGGCACGGCACCGCGGCGAGGGTGACCGACGCGACCACCGCCGCGGCGAGCACCACCACCGGCCGTCGGGACCCGGGCCGGAACCGGGACCGTTTCCGCTGCACCCCCGTGCACGCCCGTCCTTGCCGCTGTGCACCCATGCACGCTCCTGTTTCCGCGTCGTCGTTTCTGATTCTGGTTCTGACTCTGGTTGTGGCTCTGGTTCTGGTTCTGGTTGCGCTTACGGCTCTGGTTCCGGTCCTGCTTCCGGTGCCGGATCGGGTCCTGCTTCCGGTGCCGGTTCTGGTGCCGATTCTGGTTCCGTCCGGGTGTTTCCCGGGCTCCGCCGTTGCCCGTTCGGCGGATTTCGCCTACTGACACTCAGTCATATGAATACCCGTCGCACCAACATCGGTTCCGGCCTTCGGGTGGCGTTGTCGCTCGCACGGGTGAAACCGGCTCGAAAGAAGCCCGCACAACGCGTTGAGAGAACCACCGAGGAATTCCGCCGCCGCCCTCTCCCCCTCCCGAACCCGAAGGAAAGTCACCGTGCCGCTGCTCGACACCCGGGTCCCCGCCGTTCTGCTGCGGATCGACCGGAACCCCTTCCACCACGGGACGCTGGGCGCGGTGCGCTCGCTGGGCCGGGCGGGGGTGGAGGTGCACCTGGTCGCCGACTGCGCCGCCAGCCCCGTACGCGGCTCACGGTTCGTCCGGCGGCTGCATCCGCCGCCGGCGCCGGGCGCCCGTCCCGATGACATCGCCGCCGTACTGCGGCGGGTCGCGGCGCGGGTCGGCCGGCCCGCCGTACTGGTCGCGATGGACGACGCGGGCGCGGTGGCGGTGAGCCGGCTGCGGGAGCGGCTCGCGCCCGGCTTCCTGCTGCCCGCCGGGTCCGGCGCGCTCGCCGAACAGGTCGCGGACAAGGCGGAGTTGGCCGCCGTGTGCGCCCGGGTGGGCGTGCCGCACCCGGTGACGCTCGTCCCGGGGAGCGCGGCGGAGGCGGTCGCCGGGGTACGGCGGCTGGGGCTGCCGGTGGTGGCGAAGTGGAGCCGGCCCTGGCTGCTGCCGAGCGGCCGCGGGCTGCGCAGCACGGTGGTGCTGCGCTCTGCGCGGGAGGCGCGGGAGCTGTACGCGCGCTCGGCCGAGGCGGGCAGCCGGCTGCTGCTCCAGGCGTTCTTGCCGCCGGGGCCCGACCGCGACTGGTTCTTCCACGGCTACGCCGACCGCAACGGGGCGCTGCGCGCGGGCGGGTCCGGCCGCAAGCACCGTTCCTGGCCGCGCGGTGCGGGGCTGACCGCGGCCGGGGAGTGGGCGGTCAACCCGCGGGTGACGGAGCTGGCGGAGCGGCTGGTCGCGGAGCTGGGTTACCGCGGCATCCTGGACCTGGACTTCCGCCGCGACGCCGGCACGGGCGGCTACCACCTGCTCGACTTCAACCCCCGCCCCGGGGCCCAGTTCCGGCTGTTCACGGACGCCACGGGGCTGGACGTCGTCCGCGCGCAGCACCTGGACCTGACGGGCCGTACGCTCCCGGCGCCGGCGCCCCGCCCCGGGCGGTCTTTCGTGGTGGAGAACTACGCTCCGCTGACCGCCCTGCGGCGCCCGCCCCAGGGCCGCGAACTGGCCTGGTACGCACCGGACGATCCCGGTCCGGGTCTCGCGATGTGGGCACTGTGGTCCCGCCATGTGGCGGGCCGGGTCGCACAGCGCCTCACGCCCCGCGCACTGGATGCCGCCCGCGCCGCCGCGCGGCCCTGGCGGACGGCTCGCCGCGGCTCCCGCGGCCCCGCTGCCCCCACCGCCGTACGCCACCCCGGCGACCCGACGGATCCCACGGACCCGGCGCCCACCGGCCCCAGTGCCACGCACGTCACCCCGGCGGATCCCGGCGCGGTGGCTCCCGGGGCCGGGTCCGCCGGTCTCCTGCGGGCGCCGGCCGCGTCCTCGACCACGGACGGCGCGCGCACTCGCCCCCTCGGTGCCGCGCGGCCGCGGCCCTGTCTGCCCTCCCCCGCCTCCCCGACCGACGACGAGAAAGCGAGCAGTTGCTGATGTACGACCTGCTGGTGGTGGGCTCCGGCCCCTACGGCCTGTCCATCGCGGCCCATGCCGCGGCCGCCGGACTCTCCCTGCGTGTGCAGGGCCGCCCGATGGCCTCATGGCGGGACCACATGCCGACCGGGATGTTCCTGAAGTCGGAACCGTGGGCCTCCAACCTCTCCGACCCGGAGGGGCGCTGGCGGCTGGACCGGTACTGCGCGGGGCAGGGCGTCGAGGCGCGGCACGGGGAGCCGATCCCGGTCGGGACGTTCGCCTCGTACGGGCTGTGGTTCGCCCGCAACGCGCTGCCCTGCGAGGTCGACGAGCGTGCGGTGACCCGGCTGCGCGCCCGCCCCGGCGGCTTCGAGGCGGCGCTGGCGGACGGAGAGGTGGTGTACGCGCGTACGGTCGCCCTGGCCGTGGGCGTACTGCCGTTCGTACGGTTCCCGGAGGCGCTGCACGGTTTCGAC
Organism: Streptomyces sp. NRRL F-6676; assembly: GCF_000725625.1. GTDB lineage: Bacteria > Actinomycetota > Actinomycetes > Streptomycetales > Streptomycetaceae > Streptomyces. The sequence goes on along the minus strand of NZ_JOHS01000010.1, from coordinate 184,935 downwards.
CCCGCGTACGTCACGCACAGCAGCCACCACGCCGAGCTGAGCCGGTTCCTGGACCGGGACGTCACGGTGGTGGGCGGCGGGCAGGCGGCGCTGGAGACGGCGGCGCTGCTGGCCGAGCAGGGCACCCGGGTGCGGGTGCTGGCCCGCGCGGACCGGCTGTGCTGGAACGACGTGCCGCCGCCGCTGGAGCGGTCGTGGTGGCGGTCGGCGCGCTCGCCGCACAGCGGCCTCGGCCCCGGCTGGCGCAACTGGTTCTACGCGGAGCGGCCGGGGCTGTACCGGCGGCTGCCCGGGGGCGTGCGCGCCCGGGTGGCGGCGACCGCGCTGGGTCCGGCCGGGGCGTGGTGGGTGCGGGAACGGGTGGAGCGGGCGGTGGAGCTGCGGCTCGGCCAGGAGATCGTCAAGGCGAAGGAGGTGGCCGGGGCCGTCCATCTGGACACGGTGACCCGGTCCGGCGTGCCGGGCGTGCTGCGTACCGAGCACGTCATCGCCGCCACGGGGTTCACCGCGGCGGCGGGGCGTCTGGAGCTGTTGGAGGAGGAAGTACGGTCCCGGCTGGCGCCCGCTGCGCAGGAGGCGCCGGCCGTCGGACCACTGTTCGAGTCGGCGGTGCCGGGGCTGTTCCTGGCGGGTCTGATGACGGCGCCCGCGTTCGGCCCCGCGATGCGGTTCGTCCAGGGCGCGGACTACACCGCGCGCACGCTGGTGCGCGGCGTACTGCGCCGTCTGCGCGGCCCGGCCGTCCGGACAGCGGTCCCGCACGGCCGGCGTACGGCGACGGTGCCGGCCCCGGCCGCCCCCGCACGCCCGGTCCCCGAAGCCACGGGCACGGGCGAGTAGCCCGCCCGGGCTCCACCGCAGGGCCACCGGGCCTGCGCCCCTGTCCGGGGCGGAGGGACGGCGGCGCGTCGGCCGGGCCACGCGTCCGGCGGACGCGGCAGCCGGTGCCTGCGGCTCGGCGGCGGTGGACGCGGAGGCGCCACGGCGCCCGCGCCCGGCGGGCACGGCAAGCGCCACGACCGCCCGCGTCCGGTGGATGCGAGCGGCCGTGCGCCGACGACCGTGCACCGGCGGCCGTATGTCGGGGACCGTGCGCCGGCGGTCGTATGTCGGCGACCGGGCGTCGGCGGCCGCAGGGCGGACTGCGTCCGGCCCTCAGTCGCAGCGTTCCGCGAGCACCGCTCGCCCCGCAGGCGCCGTATCCGCAGCCGACGTGCCCGCACGCAGGCGAAACGCGCCGCCCGTGCCGTCAGTGGTCCGGTGTCGTCCGGCCCCGGCGGTAGAGGAGCATGCCGCCGGTGAGCATGCCCGCGCTCACCAGGGAGGCGACCAGCAGGCCGCCGCCACCCGTTTCGGCCAGCATGGGCGGCTGGACGTGCGGGCGCTCGGTGTGGGACGCCACGGGAGGCGTGGCCGGGGTGCTGTGCTCCGGGGCCGGCTCCGGAGATGTCTCGCCGTAGCCGGGGGGTTCCTCCTCGTGGGCCGGTGGCGTGGCCGGGACGTGCTTCTCCGGCGGCGCGGACGGCTCGTCCGCCTCCGCGTGCCCGTCGTTGGCGCACTGGTTGCCGAACGCCGGGTTCAGCGCGGCCACCACGTCGACGGAGTTGCCGCACACGTTGACCGGGATGTCCACCGGCGCCTGCACGGCGTTGCCCGAGGCGACGCCGGGCGAGTTCGCGGACACGCCGTCAGCGGTCGAGTCGGCGAGGGCGGGAGCGGCGCACAGGGACAGAATGCCCGTCGCGGCCGCCGCCGCGACCATTCCCCTGCTCAGGGTCTGTCGCAATTTCAGCTTGTCTTCCTGCTGGTAGAGATGGGAAAAGCCGGCCCTGGAGCTGTACGAGACAGTCCAGGACCGGCCGCAATCAGCCGTACGGCTGCTGCGCCGTCGACTCAGTCGTTGACGCAGGCGTTGCCGGCCGCGGGGTTCGCCAGGCCGATGACATCGATGCTGTTGCCGCACACGTTGATCGGAACGTGCACCGGAACCTGGATGACATTGCCGGAGAGAACACCCGGGGAGTTCGCCGCGACACCCGAGGCGCCGGCGTCGGCGACCGCCGGGGCGGCCATGCCGAGGGCCATGAGGATGCCCGCAACGGCAGCAGCGCTCTTCTTGTGCTTCACGTACTTTCCCTTCTTCGCGGTCATGCCCTCTGTGCCGGTCGGAACCGAGCGAGCACGACATGAACGACTCGCAGCACGACCTGCAAGCTGTAAACGAGGAATAGACCCCGGAGGAAACCGCGGAACGTGAGTCGGCCGGTATTACGCCCGAATGCCCCACACCTGGTCGGCACGGTACCCCGGAAGGAGCAGCGACGCCTTCGCCGACGCCGGAAAGCAATTCATCGGAAAAGCCTTCCGTACGACGTCGGCAGTGGCGGCGTCGCGGCTCCTTCCCGTCCGGACGCGCGGGCCACGAGAGGGCCCGGCGCGGACGGTTCAGCGGTCCTCGTGGCCGCCGTTCTTCCCGTCGCCGGCGGCGTCGTGCGCCACACCCTCGGTCTCGCCGTTCGCGGACAGGACCGACAGGTCCTCCAGGACGTGCGACAGCGCGCCGTCGCGCTTGGCCTGGGTGGAGTTGTCGGTGCACTGCTGGTCGAGCTCGTCGCCCAGCACGTTGATGTCCTGGACCGGAACCAGGTTGACGACCGGGACGTTCAGGTCGTCCAGGCCCACACACGGCTTGTTCAGCGTGCCCTCGATGAGGGACAGCTGCGGGCTCATGTCGCCCTTGGTCGCCGAGTTGCCGAACGACGACACGGCACCGTTGCCGTTGGCCGAGTTCGGCCCGGAGTCGTCACCGATGGCAAGCGCCTGGGGAGCGGCTGCCGCCGACATACCGATGACGGAAACGGCGGCCGCCGCGGCGACCATTGCCTTCTTGAGCACTTCGCGTTCCTTTCTTCGTAGCGACGCATGTCCTACGGCCTCATCAACCCGGTGCCGGATGATTGGTTGCGGGGGTTCACCCGGTTGGAGGTGCGCGCTCGGAAGAAATGCCTGGAGAACGAGGTTCCGGCGGGCGGCGGTCATTTCTTCGGTATAGGCCGACGGGGTGAACGGGAGAAACCACCCTGCTGCCGCGCAGTTGACCAGGACGCCCCGGTGAACGGGGTTTTCCGCTGAAAGGACTGACCAATGATCAAGAAGGCTCTTGCCGCTGCGGCGATCGCCGCCTCCGTCGTGGGCGTCGGCGCCGCCACGGCCCCGCAGGCGATGGCCATCGGTGACGACGGCGGTCCGGCCTCTGTCAACGGCAACAACGCCATGCAGATGTACGGCAACTCGGCCACGTACGGGAACATGAGCCCGCAGATGGCGCTGATCCAGGGCTCGTTCAACAAGCCGTGCATCGGCTTGCAGGACATCAACGTGCCCGTCGTCAACGCCGTCCCGGTCACCGACCTCAACCTGCTGGGCGACGACCTGAGCCAGCAGTGCACCGAGAACTCCACGCAGATCAAGCGGGACGGCGCGCTCGCGCACCTGCTGGAGGACGTGTCGATCCTGTCGACCGCCTCGGAGGAGCACGGCCACTGAGGACGGCCTCGACACGGCCACTCAGCACGGCCACCGAGCGCGGTCACGGCCGCGGAGGCGGGGCGCCGGACGATCCGGCGCCCCGCCTCCGTATGCGCACCCCGTCTTCGTCTACGCCCCCGGCCCGCGCGCTACGACACGATGTCCTTCCGCGTGAAGCCCCGGAACGCCGCCGCGAACAGGACGAGCGCGTAGGCGACCGACACGGCGGTGCCCTGTGCCATCCCGGACCACTCCGGCTCCGGCTGGACGGCGTCGATCCAGGCGAACTGCCAGTGCGCGGGCAGGAAGTCGCGCCAGTGGCCGAGCGCCGTGACCGCGTCCAGCACATTGCCCACGATCGTCAGGCCCACGGCGCCGCCGACCGCGCCCAGGGGTGCGTCCGTCTTCGTGGACAGCCAGAACGCGAGCCCGGCGGTGACCAGTTGGGACGCGAAGATGTACGCCACCACGACCACCAGCCGCTCGGCCGCCGTACCGGTGGGCAGCGTGCCCCCGGTGGGGATGTGCAGCGGCCCCCAGCCGTAGGCGACGGAGCCGACCGCCAGGGCGACCAGCGGCAGCAGCACCATCGCGGCCAGGCTCAGCGCCAGCGCGACGGCGAGCTTGGACCACAGCAGCCGGGCCCGCGGCACGGGCGCCGCCAGCAGATACCGCAGCGAGGACCAGCTCGCCTCGGAGGCCACCGTGTCCCCGCAGAACAGGGCGACCGGCACCACCAGCAGGAACCCGGCCGAGACGAACAGGTTGACGGCGGCGAAGTTGGCGCCGGAGGCCGTCGCCGTGTCCATCAGGGTGATCCGGTCGCCTTGGCCGGGGTCGCCCACGGCGAAGGCGATCACCAGGACGAACGGCAGCAGCGCGAGGACCGCGCCCATGACGAGCGTGCGGCGCCGCTTGAGCTGGCGCACCAGCTCGACCCGCAGCGGCAGGGTGCGCCCGGCCCGGTACCCGTCGGCGACCTCGGGGGGCGGCGCCGGCGGGCGGCCGGTGGACGTGGGGCCGGCGAGGCTGCTCATGCCGAGCCTCCGATCAGGGTGAGGAAGGCGTCCTCCAGGCGGCGGTGGGGGCCCACCGACGCGACGGGGATCTCCAGGCGGACGAGTTCGGCGACCAGCCGCGGGGCGCTGCCGTCCGTGTCGAGCCGGATCAGCAGCCCGCCCTCGACGGTTTCGGCCGAGGCGATCCCGGACAGCGCGGCGACCTTCTCGGCCAGCGGCTCGCCGACGGGTGTCTCCGTGCCGACGAGCAGGGTGTCCCCGGCGCCGGTGATCTCGCCGACCGGGCCCGCCTGGACCAGCCGGCCGCGGTCCATGACGACCAGATGCGTGCAGGACTGCTCGACCTCGGCCAGCAGATGGCTGGAGACGATCACCGTGCGGCCGGCGGCCGCGTAGCGGATCATCACCTCGCGCATCTCGCGGATCTGCGGCGGGTCCAGGCCGTTGGTGGGTTCGTCGAGGATCAGCAGATCCGGCAGGCCGAGCATGGCCTGGGCGATGGCGAGCCGCTGCCGCATGCCCTGCGAGTACGTGCGCACGGCGCGGGCCAGCGCCTCGTCGGTCAGCCCCGCGATCTCCAGCGCCTCCTCCAGGTGCGCGTCCTCGGGCGGGCGGCCGGTGGCCTGCCAGTACAGCCGGAGGTTGTCCCGGCCGGACAAGTGCGGCAGGAAGCCGGCGCCCTCGACGAAGGCGCCCACCCGGGACAGCACGGAGGCGCCGGGGCGGACGGCGTGGCCGAAGACGCGGATCTCACCGTCGTCCGGGGTGATCAGGCCCATCAGCATGCGCAGGGTGGTGGTCTTCCCCGCGCCGTTGGGCCCGAGCAGGCCGAGGACCTGCCCCTTCTCCACCCGGAAGGAGACGTCCTTGACGGCATACCGGTCGGCGGACTTGGCGTACCGCTTGCTCAGGCCGGCGATCACCAGGGGCACGTCGGCCAGTTCGGGGTCGGGGGCCGGGGCGGTGGTGCGGCGGCGGGCGGTGAGCAGCAGCGCCGCCGCGAGTACGGCACCGGCGAGCGGCAGCCACCACGCCCAGGACGGCAGCGGGCTGTCGGCGGTCGCCACGCCGGGGGCGGTCGGGACCGTCAGTCCGCCCTTCAGCTCCGCGGTGTACGTGGCGGGCCGGACCGGGGAGGCGTAGGCGAGGTCGGTGGAGGCCAGCACCAGCCGGAGCCGGTGGCCCTTGCGCACCTCGTGGTCGATCGCGGGCAGGGTGAGCGTGACGTCCTTGCCCTGCCGGGCGTTCTCGACCCGCACCGGGGTGACCAGCTGTGCGGGCAGTCCCGGCCGGGCGTCGCCCGGGGCGACGTCGTACACCTTGGCGAACAGGACGGCGTCCTCGCTGGTGGACTTCACGTGCACGGTCGCGGTGGGCGAGCCGGTGATGCCGAGGTCCCGGGTGAGCGGCGCGGACTCGAACGCCGCGTACTGGCCGGGGAAGTCGAGGGAGATGCCGACGCCGAGGGAGGACAGCTGGGACAGTCCGCCGGAGTCGCCGAGGCCGGGCAGGGCGGAGATCGCGGGCGGGCTGGCACCCGCCGGGTTGACGAAGCGCTGTTCGCTTCCCGCGAGGCGGATGGTGCGCGGGCCGCTCGCCAGGCCGGGGTAGTGGTCGTCGGTCGCCCCGCGCAACCGCGTCTCGCCGTCGGTGGAGTCGACGCCGCCGGTGCGGGTGACGCGGAACGCCGGGCCCGTGTCGGCGCTCTTGTCGCCCTTGAGATAGCGGTCGAACCAGGACTTCACGCGGCCCTCGACGCGGTCGGTCTCCATGTTGCCGCCGTCATGGCCGCCGCTGATCCAGTCGACGTCGACGGAGGCGCCGTTGGCCTTGATCGCCTTCGCGGCGGCGTCGGCCTGGCCGAGCGGGAAGAGGGAGTCGGTCTGGCCCTGCGTCAGCAGGGTGGGCACCTTGATGCGGTCGCCGACGGCCTCCGGGGAGCGGGCGTCCAACAGGGCGCGCGCCTCGGCGTCGGGCTTCCCGGACTCGGCGACCCGCTGGTACATCCGGCACAGCGCGGGCTCGAACCGGTCGCAGCCGCCGCCGGAGTTGAGGAACAGGCTCGTCCACAGCTTCTTGAAGACGCCGTTCGGGAAGAGGGCGTCCGACAGGTTCCAGTACGTGATCGCCGGGGCGATGGCGTCGACCCGGTCGTCGTACCCGGCGGTGAGCAGCGAGATCGCGCCGCCGTAGGAGCCGCCGGCCATGCCGACGCGGGGGTCGCCCGCCTTGTCCAGCCGTACCTCGGGCCGCTTGGCGAGCCAGTCGATGAGGCGGGAGGCGTCGGCGACCTCGCCCTCGGGGTCGTTCAGACCGATCTTCCCGGTGGAGTGGCCGAAGCCGCGGGCGGACCAGGTGAGCACGGCGTAGCCCTCGCGGGCGAGGTCCTCGGCCTGGCCGCGTACGTCCTCCTTGCTGCCGCCGAAGCCGTGCGCCAGCAGGACGGCGGGGCGGCGGCCGGCGGGGCCCGCGGTGAAGTAGGAGGTGTCGAGGCGGACTCCGCCGCCCATGGGCAGCGTCCTGTCGCTCACGTGCACGGCCGGTGCGTCGTCGGACGCGACGGCCGTCCACGTCCCCGCACCGGCGAGCACGACGACGGCGGCCACAGCGGTCAGCAGCCGCCGCGGCCCCCGTAGCAGCCCTCGGACGCGGGGCAGTCGAAGATCCATGGCTCAACGGTACGGGCCGTCACCGACAACCGGAGCAGTCCCGAGGGTGGACCCGCCGACCTCCCGTGGAGGTACACGGCCCCGGCCGCCTACCACGGACGCGGTATGCGAGGGGGCCCGAAGGGCGCACGCCGCCGGTGGCGGTGACGTCGGGCCAGGTCGGCGCGGGGCTCACCGGGGCGCTGTCAGTGGGGCCCGGTAGGCTGCCGCGCACAGATGAATCACAGAAACACAGCTACGGGTGGGGACTCATGAAGCTGAGGTACACGGCGGCCTGGGTGGGGACGACGGCGGCTGCCATGGTCGTCACGTCCGCGTGCGGCTCGACGGGCGCGAAGTCGGCGTCCGACGCCGTCGACAAGGCCGCGCACAAAACGGACATGATCATGGCGGCGCTGTCCCGCGCCACCGACCGCACCGAGCAGTCGGGCTCCGCCGAGGTGCGGATGACCACCACCCTGGGCTCGGGCAAGCCGATCGCCGCGGACGGCACGTACTCCTGGGGCGACGGATACGCGTTCGACGTCGAGATGGACACCAAGGCGGTCCACATGGAGCCGCTCACGGACTCTCCGACGGTACGCACGCTGTTCGTGGATGGTGCCTACTACTACGACGTCGACCCGCAGCCCTCCGGCCCCCTGGCGGGGAAGGAGTGGATGAAGGTCGACAGCTCGGCCGTGTTCGGCGAGTCGGGCGCCGACGCGCTCAACTCGGCCGGCAGCGGAGCCAGCCCGTCGGCGTCCATGAAGAGCCTGAAGTACGCCGACGACGTCAAGAACCTGGGCGATGAGAAGGTCAACGGCACGTCCACGACCCACTACCGGGCCGTGATCGACCAGAAGGGCATGGGCAGGCTCAAGGACGCCTACGCCAACGAGGACAACCTCTTCGGCTCGATGACCGGTGGCGCCTCCAGCATCACCATGGACGTCTGGGTGGGCGCCAAGGACCTCCCGGTGCGCATGTCGCAGCGGTTCGGCGCCATGAAGGTCACCATGAACTTCGACAAGTTCGGCGCCACCAAGGACATAGCGGCCCCGCCCGCGGCTCAGGTCGGCGACCTCACGGACGCGGTGAAGAACGCGAACTGACGGGCCGGCGGGCCGGCGGACGGGCGGGCGGGTCGCCGGAAGGCGGGAGCGACGTCGACCCGCGCCCCGGCGAAATGCGCCGTCCGGGGCGCCGGCGGGACGCGCCGACGACGCCTTCGGGGTCATCGGTATCCGTTCACGTGGTCCGGGTGGAACCGGATGCGCCACTCGCGTTCGCCCGGGCCCGCCATGACGTTGAGGTAGTACATGTCGTGGCCGGGCTGGGCGATGGACGGGCCGTGCCAGCCGTCGGGCACCAGGACCGTGTCGCCCGTGCGGACCTCGGCCAGCACGTCGGCGCCGCCCTCCCGTGACGGCGACACCCGCTGGTAGCCGAAGCCGCCGGCGCCCTCGATCTCGAAGTAGTAGATCTCCTCGAGCTCCGTCTCCTCGCCCGGACGGTTCTCGTCGTGCTTGTGCGGCGGGTACGAGGACCAGTTGCCGCCGGGGGTGATGACCTCCACGGCGATGAGCCGGTCGCAGTCGAAGGTGTCCGCGGCGGCGAAGTTGCGTACGCGGCGGGCGCAGTCGCCGCTGCCCCGGTCCTCGACGGGTACCTCCGGCGCGGGGCCGTAGCGGGCGGGGAGTCGGCGCTCGCACTTCGCTCCTGCCAGGGCGAAGCGGCCTCCCGCGCCGGAGGCGATCTGGGTGTGGGTGTCGCGGGGTACGTACGCGAAGTCGGTGACGGAGGCGAACACGTCGGGCCGTCCGGCGAGTGGGAGGACGTCGTCCTCGGCGGTGACCGTACAGGCGCCGTTCAGCGGCACCACGAGCCACTCGCTGTCGCCGGAGTCGAACGTGTGTGTGCCTCCCGGTTCCAGGGCGACGACGCGCAGGCTGCTGTGGGTCCAGCCGGCCCGTCCGGGGTCGATGTCGAGGGCGTACGGGCCGCGGGCGGTGCTGCCGTGCGGGAGGTGCAGCCCGTCGGCGCTGCCGGTTCCGGTCGTCGTGCGGCTCATGAAGGTCCTCACAGCGGTTCGCCCCGGCGGCCCCCTCGCCCCCGGCTGGACACAGGTCTAGCCGGGGCGCGCGAGTCATGTCAATCCTTTGTCCGGACATTCGGACGACGTGTCGACGTCATCGTGTCCGTACGGCCACGAACGCATCGGTTCCGTTACGGGCGTCACGAGAGCGCGAGCCGTTCGTCCCAGCACCGCGACAGCGCCTTGCCCGTCGTCACCCTGCGTCGTTCACCCCGCACAGGCTTTGTGATCGCCAAGCGCAGCGCGCGGCTCCCCCGCCGGCCCGTCCCGGGCCGCCGCCGCGCACTCGCGGGGAGGTGAACCGATGACCGAAAGCCGGCTCTGGTCGTACAAGGAGATCGCCGCGCACATCAAGGTGCAGCCGGACACCGTGCGCTCCTACCGCAAGCACGGACTGCTGCCCCCGCCCGACCACGTGGAGGGCGGGAAACCCTACTGGTATGCGGACACCGTCCGCGCCTGGGTCGCCGCCCGCCCCGGCAACCGCGGCCGGCGGACCGGGTAGCGGCCGGCGGACCGGCGGAACCGGCAGGGGGCGCGGGCCGACCAGTACTCCGGGTGGCAACCGGCGCTTCGGGTGCCGAAGCATTTCGGTGACGTCGAAGCACTTCGCGTGCCGCCCGGGGTACCCGTCGGCCCGCGCCGGTGCGGCGGGACCTTTGCCTGATACCCCCTAGGGGTATAGTCTGCGTACCGTAGGCCCCATAAGTACCGACGCACAGCACCGAGGAGTACCCGCATGACTTCCACCAGCGACACCCAGAACGGCGTCACCACCGTCTACAAGGTGAGCGGCATGAGCTGCGGGCACTGCGAGGGCGCCGTCGGCAGTGAGCTCTCGGAGCTGGCCGGGGTCAGCTCGGTCAAGGCCGTCGCCTCCTCCGGCGAGGTCACCGTCGTCTCCGCCGCCCCGCTCGACGAGGCCGCCGTCCGCGCCGCCGTGGACGAGGCCGGCTTCGAGCTCGTCGGCACCCTCTGAGCAACGGAACCGGGTACGCCATGACCAGCAGCACCACGACCTCCGGGCCCGCCCTCGGCACCCCGGCACCGGACGACGACCCGTCCCGTGCCGAGGTCGAGCTGCTCATCGGCGGGATGACCTGCGCCTCCTGCGCGGCCCGCGTCGAGAAGAAGCTCAACCGCATGGAGGGCGTCACCGCCACGGTCAACTACGCGACCGAGAAGGCGAAGGTGGCCTACCCCCCGGGGGTCGCCGTCGGCGACCTGATCGCGACGGTGGTGAAGACCGGGTACACGGCGGAGGAGAAGGTTCCGCCGCCACCCGAGCCGTCGGCGCCGGCGACGGAACCCGGCGGCGCGGAGGGACCCGGATCCGCGGGCCCCGACACCGAGCTCGCCGCCCTGCGGCAGCGGCTCCTCACCTCCGTGCTGCTGGCCGTCCCCGTCGTGCTGCTCGCCATGGTTCCCGCCCTGCAATTCGACAATTGGCAGTGGCTCTCGCTGACGCTCGCCGCGCCCGTCGTCGTCTGGGGCGGGCTGCCGTTCCACCGGGCCGCGTACACAGGCGCCCGGCACGGCGCGGCCACCATGGACACCCTCGTCTCCCTCGGCACGCTCGCCGCCTTCGGCTGGTCGCTGTGGGCCCTGTTCTGGGGCGACGCCGGCATGCCCGGCATGCGGCACGGCTTCGAGCTGACGGTGTCCCGGACGGACGGGGCGTCGACGATCTATCTGGAAGTGGCCGCCGGGGTGATCGCCCTGATCCTCCTCGGCCGCTATCTCGAGGCCCGCTCCAAGCGCCGGGCCGGCGCCGCGCTGCGGGCACTGCTGGAGCTGGGCGCGAAGGACGTCGCCGTGCTGCGGGACGGCCGCGAGGTGCGGGTCCCGGTGAGCGGACTGGCCGTCGGCGACAGGTTCGTCGTCCGGCCCGGCGAGAAGATCGCCACCGACGGAACCGTGGTGGAGGGCGCCTCCGCCGTCGACGCCGCCATGCTGACCGGCGAGTCCGTGCCGGTGGACGTGGCCGTGGGCGACACGGTCACCGGCGCCACCGTCAACGCCGGGGGCCGACTCGTCGTCGAGGCCACCCGGGTCGGCGCGGACACCCAGCTCGCACGGATGGCGCGGCTGGTGGAGGACGCGCAGAACGGCAAGGCGGAGGTGCAGCGGCTGGCCGACCGGATCTCCGGGATCTTCGTACCCGTGGTGCTGCTGCTCGCGGCGGGCACGTTCGGGGTCTGGCTCGGCGTCACCGGCGACACCGTGGCCGCGTTCACCGCGGCCGTCGCCGTGCTGATCATCGCCTGCCCGTGCGCGCTGGGGCTGGCCACGCCGACCGCGCTGATGGTCGGCACCGGCCGGGGCGCCCAGCTCGGCATCCTGATCAAGGGCCCCGAGGTGCTGGAGTCGACCCGCCGGGTGGACACGGTCGTGCTGGACAAGACCGGCACGGTGACCACCGGCCACATGACGCTCCAGGACGTGTACGCGGCGGGCGGGACGGACGAACGGGAACTGCTGCGGCTCGCGGGCGCGCTGGAGGACGCATCGGAGCATCCGGTGGCGCGCGCGATCGCGGCGGGCGCCCGGGAACGCCTCCGCACGGCGCACGCCACCGGCGCGCGGGAGGAAGCGGGCGCCCTGCCTGTCGTCGAGCAGTTCGCCCTCCCCTCCGTCGAGCACTTCGAGAACGTGCCCGGGCGCGGCGTGCGCGGGCGCGTGGCGGGGCGCGAGGTGGCGGTGGGCCGGCTCGCCGAGGCCACGGCCGCGCTCCCGGAGGAGCTGATACGGGCGCGTACGGCGGCGGAGGCCGAGGGGCGCACGGCCGTCGTGGTCGCCCTCGACGGCACGGCGGCCGGTGTGCTGACGGTGGCCGACGCGGTCAAGGAGACCAGCGCCGAGGCCGTACGGCGGCTGCGCGCGCTGGGACTGACGCCGGTACTGCTGACCGGGGACAACCGGGCGGTCGCCGAAGCGGTGGCGCGGAGCGTCGGCATCGACGAGGTGATCGCGGAGGTGCTGCCCGAGGACAAGGTCGCCGAGGTACGGCGGCTCCAGGGCGAGGGCCGTACGGTCGCCATGGTCGGCGACGGCGTCAACGACGCGGCGGCGCTGGCCACCGCCGATCTCGGCCTTGCCATGGGCACCGGCACGGACGCCGCGATCGAGGCCGGCGACCTCACGCTCGTACGGGGTGATCTGCGGGTGGCGGCGGACGCGATCCGGCTCTCCCGGCGGACGCTCGCCACCATCAAGGGGAACCTGGTCTGGGCGTTCGGCTACAACGTGGCCGCGCTGCCGCTCGCCGCGGCGGGGCTGCTGAACCCGATGATCGCGGGGGCGGCGATGGCGTTCTCGTCGGTGTTCGTGGTCACCAACAGCCTGCGGTTGCGGTCGTTCTCCTGAGCCGAAGCCGTACGGCCTCAGATTATTACGATGAGCATTCTTCTGATGACGAGGTAAGAGACCCCCTAGAGTCCGGAGCGTGCCTCACATAAGCTCTTCACAAGGCTCGCGCATCTTCCTTACGCTGGGGTCTCGATCGCCATATCGAGGCACTTGCGCACCTTCGGGACATATGCAAGAGACGCAGATCACAGTGATGTGAATGTAACCATCGAAGGGGTTCGTGGGTCTAAGTTGGCGATGTCAGAAGCGTCTTGGGGGGCGCGACTGACATCTGGGGATGTCTTGGGGGACGTTCCCGGAGAGAGGTGCCTTCTGCTCGAGGCAGGCCCGTGGCCGGTCGAGAGCCGGAGGAAGCGTTGCCGGGGCACGTACACCGGGGAGCTTTGAGCGGCCCTCCCGCGCGTGCGCGTCCCGGCAGGCAGCAGTACCGTCGCGGCGTCAGCCGCGGCACCTTGGCACGGCGGGGTTCGCCCGGCCGTGCGTACAGCGATTCAGGCGCTGTCCTTAGGCGCCCGGCCGGATCCCGTGGGGGGAATCCGAACCGGGACACGGGAAGGCGCCCTGGTCGCCGGCCCGTGGGGGGACCGGTGTACCAGGGCGCCTTCTGCCGTTTGTGTGCGGGTGCGCGTGCCTGCGCGGGTGCGCGTACCTGCCGTGTGCGGGGGGGTAGGTGGCGGCTGGGGTGTTTTTTCGCCCCCTCCGCCCCTACCCTCCCTCAAGCTCTCAACTTCGTTCGAGCAAGGGGGACCCCCATCGTCCCCGGGGGTTGCGCCCCCGGACCCGGCCCCCCCCCTACGGAGCTTCGCTCCGTTGTGCGCAGTTCCCCGCGCCCCTTACGGAGTCAGCGCTCCTCCACCGGGATGAAGTCCCGCTCCACCACGCCCGTGTAGATCTGGCGCGGGCGGCCGATGCGGGAGCCCGGCTCCTTGATCATCTCGGTCCACTGGGCGATCCAGCCGGGGAGGCGGCCGAGGGCGAAGAGGACCGTGAACATCTCGGTCGGGAAGCCCATGGCGCGGTAGATCAGGCCGGTGTAGAAGTCGACGTTCGGGTAGAGCTTGCGCTCGGTGAAGTAGTCGTCGGAGAGCGCGTGCTCCTCCAGCTTGAGCGCGATGTCGAGCAGCTCGTCGGACTTGCCGAGGGCGGAGAGCACGTCGTGCGCGGCGGCCTTGATGATCTTGGCGCGCGGGTCGAAGTTCTTGTAGACCCGGTGGCCGAAGCCCATCAGGCGGACGCCGTCCTCCTTGTTCTTCACCTTGCGGATGAAGGTGTCGACGTCGCCGCCGGAGGCCTGGATGCCCGTGAGCATCTCCAGGACGGACTGGTTGGCGCCGCCGTGCAGGGGGCCCCACAGCGCGGAGATGCCGGCGGAGATCGAGGCGAACATGTTCGCCTGCGAGGAGCCGACCAGGCGCACGGTGGACGTCGAGCAGTTCTGCTCGTGGTCCGCGTGCAGGATGAGCAGCTTGTCCAGCGCGGAGACGACGACCGGGTCGAGGTCGTACTCCTGGGCCGGCACGGAGAAGGTCATGCGCAGGAAGTTCTCGACGTAGCCGAGGTCGTTGCGCGGGTAGACGAACGGGTGACCGATCGACTTCTTGTACGCGTACGCCGCGATCGTCGGCAGCTTGGCGAGCAGCCGGATCGTGGAGAGGTCGCGCTGCTGCTCGTCGAACGGGTTGTGGCTGTCCTGGTAGAACGTGGACAGCGCGGAGACCACCGAGGACAGCATGGCCATCGGGTGGGCGTCGCGCGGGAAGCCCTTGTAGAAGTTCTTGACGTCCTCGTGCAGCAGCGTGTGCTGGGTGATCTCGGTCTTGAACGAGGAGAGCTGGTCGACGGTCGGCAGCTCACCGTTGATGAGCAGGTAGGCGACCTCCAGGAAGGTCGACCGCTCGGCCAGCTGCTCGATCGGGTAGCCGCGGTAGCGGAGGATGCCCTGCTCGCCGTCGAGATAGGTGACGGCGGATTTGTAGGCGGCGGTGTTGCCGTAGCCGCTGTCCAGGGTCACCAGACCCGTCTGGGCGCGGAGCTTGCCGATGTCGAAGCCCTTGTCGCCGACGGTGCTGTCGACCACCGGGTAAGTGTATTCGCCGTCGCCGAACCGCAGTACTACAGAGTTGTCGCTCACGTCTTCCCTCACCCGACGTAGTGCCTCATCTTCGAGGTGCCCTGACTGTCTCTACCATCCCCCATTCGGCGCAGAAGCGTGCACTCGGGGTCGGCCGTTGGGCTCATTGGCGGCACTGAGTGCCGCCAACCTGCTCATCCTGCCGCCTTCACCCCGGTTCCGGAAGTGCTCTGTGACCTTCGCGACTCATTTGATCGATCATTTCTGTCCGGAAGGCGGGATCCCGCGAGCCGGAAGTCCAGCGCCGTGCAGCGGCGGCCCGCCGAGACCGTGCGCACCGCCTGGCCGATCGCCTTGCGGGAGCCGACGAGGACGACCAGCCGCTTGGCCCGGGTGACCGCCGTGTAGAGCAGGTTGCGCTGGAGCATCATCCAGGCCCCGGTGGTCACCGGGATCACGACCGCCGGGTACTCGCTGCCCTGGGAGCGGTGGATGGTGACGGCGTAGGCGTGCGCCAGTTCGTCCAGTTCGTCGAAGTCGTACGACACCTCCTCGTCCTCGTCGGTCAGTACCGTCAGCCGCTGTTCGACCGGGTCGAGGGAGGTGACGACGCCGACGGTGCCGTTGAAGACGCCGTTCTCGCCCTTGTCGTAGTTGTTGCGGATCTGGGTGACCTTGTCGCCGACGCGGAAGACCCGCCCGCCGAACCGCTTCTCGGGCACGTCGGGGCGGCCGGGGGTGACGGCCTGC
The DNA here is from genome assembly GCF_000725625.1 of Streptomyces sp. NRRL F-6676. Taxonomy (GTDB): domain Bacteria; phylum Actinomycetota; class Actinomycetes; order Streptomycetales; family Streptomycetaceae; genus Streptomyces. Next base: position 169,452 of record NZ_JOHS01000010.1, on the reverse strand, counting down.
TGGAGCAGTGCGTTGAGCGCGCCCGCGCCGGCCGGGCCCCGGTGCATGGGCGCGAGCACCTGCACGTCCCGCCGGGAGTCGAGCCCGAACTTCGCCGGGATGCGGCGGGCGGCGACGTCGACCGTGAGCCGCCCGGCCTCCTCGGTGTCGTCCTCGACGAAGAGGAAGAAGTCCTTCATGCCCTCGGTGACGGGGTGCTGCCCGGCGTTGATCCGGTGCGCGTTGGTCACCACGCCGGACTGCTGGGCCTGCCGGAAGACCCGGGTGAGCCGCACGGCGGGCACGGGACTCCCGGGCGCCAGCAGGTCCCGGAGCACCTCCCCGGCGCCCACGCTCGGCAACTGGTCGACGTCCCCGACGAAGAGCAGGTGCGCGCCCGGCGGCACGGCCTTGACCAGTTTGTTGGCGAGCAGCAGGTCCAGCATGGAGGCCTCGTCGACGACGACCAGGTCGGCGTCGAGCGGCCGCTCCCGGTCGTAGGCCGCGTCGCCGCCGGGCTTGAGTTCGAGCAGCCGGTGCACGGTGGACGCCTCGGCGCCGGTCAGTTCCGCGAGCCGCTTGGCGGCCCGCCCGGTGGGCGCGGCGAGCACCACCTTCGCCTTCTTGGCCCGCGCCAGCTCCACGATCGAGCGGACGGTGAACGACTTGCCGCAGCCGGGCCCGCCGGTCAGCACGGCGACCTTCTGCGTCAATGCCAGCTTGACGGCGGCCTCTTGTTCGGGCGCGAGTTCGACCCCCGTGCGCTCCTTCAGCCAGCCGAGCGCCTTGTCCCAGGCGACGTCCGCGAAGGCGGGCATCCGGTCCTCGTCGGCGCGCAGCAGCCGCAGCGTCTGGCCCGCCAGGGAGAGTTCGGCGCGGTGGAACGGCACCAGGTAGACGGCGGTGACGGGGTCGCCGCCCTCCGGGTCGGGGACCTTCTCCCGGACGACGCCGGGGTCGTCCTCCGGGTTCTCCGGTTCGGCGGCGAGCGCGGCCAGGCACTCGATGACGAGCCCGGTGTCCACCTGGAGCAGCTTGACCGCGTCGGCGATCAGCTTCTCCTCGGGGAGGTAGCAGTGCCCCTGGTCGGTGGCCTGGGAGAGCGCGTATTGCAGGCCGGCCTTCACCCGTTCCGGGCTGTCGTGCGGGATGCCGACGGACTGGGCGATCTTGTCGGCGGTGAGGAAGCCGATGCCCCAGACGTCGGCGGCGAGCCGGTAGGGCTGGTTCTTCACCACGGAGATCGAGGCGTCGCCGTACTTCTTGTAGATGCGGACCGCGATCGACGTCGAGACCTCGACGGTCTGGAGGAAGAGCATGACCTCCTTGATCGCCTTCTGCTCCTCCCAGGCGTCGGCGATCTTCTTCGTCCGCTTGGGGCCGAGCCCGGGAACCTCGATGAGCCGCTTGGGCTCCTCCTCGATGATGGTGAGGGTGTCCACGCCGAAGTGCTGGGTGATGCGGTCGGCGAAGACGGGTCCGATGCCCTTGACCAGCCCTGAGCCGAGGTAGCGCCGGATGCCCTGGACGGTGGCGGGCAGGACCGTCGTGTAGTTCTCGACGAGGAACTGCTTGCCGTACTGCGGGTGCGAGCCCCAGCGGCCCTCCATCCGCAGCGACTCCCCCACCTGCGCGCCGAGCAGCGCGCCGACCACCGTGAGCAGGTCACCGGCGCCTCTGCCGGTGTCGACCCGGGCGACCGTGTAGCCGTTCTCCTCGTTGGCGTACGTGACGCGCTCCAGCACGCCTTCGAGCACGGCGAGCCGCCGTTCGCCGGGAGCGCCTGCGGACTGGTTGGGCATGATCCGACGGTACCGGCGGGGTGTGACAGCGCACCGGCGTCCGGTCACGATTGCGTCTCGGCCACCCCGCACCCCCTTGCCAACCGCCCGTGTAATCGATTCCAATCCTCCATGTAATCGATTCCACGAGGAGGTGGAACGGCGATGGCGAGCATCAAGGACGTTGCCGCCGAGGCGGGCGTGTCCGTCGCGACGGTCTCGCGCGCGCTCAACGGCCACCCGTCGGTCAGCCCCGCCGCCCGCGCCCGCGTGCTGGCCGCCGTCGACACGCTCGGCTACCGGCCCAACGCCGTGGCCCGGTCGCTGCGCACCGACCAGACGCGCACCCTGGGCCTGGTCATCAGCGACGTGATGAACCCGTACTTCACCGAGCTGGCCCGCTCCGTCGAGGAGGAGGCCCGGGCGCTCGGCTACAGCGTGATCATCGGCAACGCCGACGAGCGGCCCGACCTCCAGGACCACCACGTCACCACGCTGCTCGACCGGCGGATCGACGGGCTGCTCGTCTCCCCGACCGACGGCGGCTCCCCGCGCATGCTGGAGGCCGCGCGGGCCGGGACGCCGATGGTCTTCGTCGACCGGTGGATCCCCGGCGTGGACGTGCCCGTCGTCCGGTCGGACGGGCGGGGCGCGGTGCGGGACCTCGTCGCCCATCTGCACGGGCTCGGGCACCGCAGGCTCGCGATCATCGCCGGGCCCGCCGCCACGACCACCGGACGCGAGCGCGTCGACGCCTTCCGCGAGGCGCTGGCCGCGTACGGGCTCCCCCTGCCCGACGCCTACATCGGCCAGGGCGACTTCCAGGCCGGCAGCGGACGCCGGGTCACCGAGGGCTTCCTCGACCTGCCCGAGCCGCCCGAGGTCGTCTTCGCCGCCGACAACCTGATGGCGCTCGGCGCGCTGGACGCCGTACGCGCCCGCGGGCTGCGGGTCCCGGAGGACATCGGGCTCGCCGCGTTCGACGACATCCCCTGGTTCGTGCACACCGATCCGCCGGTCACCGCGCTCGCCCAGCCCACCCGGGCCCTCGGACGGGCCGCCGTACGCGCCCTGGTCGAGCGGATCGCGGGGCAGGCCGGTAAGTCCGTCACGCTTCCGGCCCGGCTCGTCGTACGCCGCTCGTGCGGTGAGCCCGCGCCTTCCCCCGCCTCGCACCCGTCCCCGTCCCCCGTACGAAGGAGTACGCCGTGAGCAGCCGCAGTCCGGACGAGTTGCTGCGCATCGAGGGCATCCGCAAGACCTTCCCCGGCGTGGTCGCGCTCGACAGCGTCGACTTCGACCTGCGCCGGGGCGAGGTGCACGTGCTCCTCGGCGAGAACGGCGCCGGCAAGAGCACGCTGATCAAGATGCTCTCCGGTGCCTACACGCCCGACGCCGGGCGGATCGTGGTCGGCGGCGAGGAGGTGCGCATCCAGGGTGCGCAGGACTCCGAGCGGCTCGGGATCGCCACCATCTACCAGGAGTTCAACCTCGTCCCCGATCTGACGGTCGCCGAGAACATCTTCCTGGGGCGGCAGCCGCGCCGGTTCGGGATGATCGACCGCAAACGGATGGACGCGGACGCCGAGGTGCTGCTGAAGCGGGTCGGGGTGGACGTCCCGCCCGGCGCCCGGGTGCGCGAACTCGGCATCGCCCGGCTCCAGATGGTGGAGATCGCCAAGGCGCTCAGCCTGGACGCGCGCGTCCTCGTCATGGACGAGCCGACCGCCGTGCTGACCTCCGGGGAGGTCGAGAGGCTGTTCGCCATCGTGCGGCGGCTGCGCGAGGACGGCGTCGGGATCGTGTTCATCACGCACCACCTGGAGGAGATCGCCGCCCTCGGCGACCGGGTCACCGTCATCCGGGACGGCCGGAGCGTCGGCCAGGTGCCCGCGAGCACGCCCGAGGACGAGCTGGTCCGGCTGATGGTCGGACGGTCGATCGAACAGCAGTACCCGCGTGAACGCACTGACACCGGCGAGGCGTTGCTCACGGTGGAAGGGCTGACCCGCGACGGTGTCTTCCACGACGTGGGCTTCGAGGTGCGGGCCGGTGAGGTCGTCGGCATCGCGGGGCTCGTCGGGGCCGGGCGGACCGAGGTGGTCCGGGCGGTGTTCGGGGCCGATCCGTACGACGCCGGTGCCGTGCGCGTCGCGGGCGCGCCGCTGCGCCGCCACGACGTGAACGCCGCCATGGCGGCCGGGATCGGGCTCGTGCCCGAGGACCGCAAGGGCCAGGGCCTCGTGCTGGACGCCTCGGTGGAGGAGAACCTCGGCCTGGTCACCATGCGGGCGGCGACCCACGCCGGGCTGGTCGACCGCAAGGGGCAGCGGGCCGCCGCCGAGAAGGTCGCCGGTCAGCTCGGCGTGCGGATGGCCGGGCTCGGCCAGCAGGTGCGCACGCTGTCCGGCGGCAACCAGCAGAAGGTCGTCATCGGCAAGTGGCTGCTGGCGGACACCAAGGTACTGATCCTCGACGAGCCGACGCGCGGTATCGACGTCGGCGCCAAGGTCGAGATCTACCAGCTCATCAACGAACTGACGGCCGCCGGTGCCGCCGTGCTGATGATCTCCAGCGATCTGCCGGAGGTGCTCGGCATGAGCGACCGGGTGGTGGTGATGGCGCAGGGGCGCGTCGCCGGTGAACTCACCGCCGAACAGGCAACCCAGGACGCCGTGATGGCCCTCGCCGTCAGCACGCACACCAATGGAACGGACGGAACGGAGGCCTCCCGTGGCCACTGACACGCATCTGAGCGAGCCGGGCGCGCGCAGCGGCGGCACCACGGCCGGCCTGCGCCGGCTGCTCCTCGACAACGGCGCCCTGACGGCGCTGATCGTCCTGGTCATCGCCATGTCGGCGCTGTCCGGCGACTTCCTGACCACGGACAACCTGCTCAACGTCGGCGTCCAGGCCGCCGTGACCGCGATCCTCGCCTTCGGCGTCACCTTCGTCATCGTCTCGGCGGGCATCGACCTGTCGGTCGGCTCGGTGGCCGCGCTTTCGGCGACCGTGCTCGCCTGGTCCGCGACCTCCCACGGGGTGCCGGTGGTGCTCGCCGTCGTCCTGGCGGTGGCGACCGGTGTGGCGGCCGGGCTGGTGAACGGTTTCCTCATCGCCTACGGGAAGCTGCCGCCGTTCATCGCGACGCTCGCGATGCTGTCGGTGGGCCGCGGTCTGTCGCTGGTCGTCTCCGGCGGCTCCCCGATCGCCTTCCCCGCCTCCGTCTCGCACCTCGGCGACACCCTGGGCGGCTGGCTGCCGGTGCCGGTGCTGGTCATGGTGGTGCTCGGCCTCGTCGCCGCGCTGATCCTGGGCCGTACGTACATCGGCCGCTCCATGTACGCGATCGGCGGCAACGAGGAGGCGGCCCGGCTGTCCGGGCTGCGGGTGAAGAAGCAGAAGCTCGCGATCTACGCGCTCTCCGGGCTGTTCGCCGCCGCCGCGGGCATCGTGCTGGCCGCCCGGCTCTCCTCGGCGCAGCCGCAGGCCGCCGACGGGTACGAGCTGGACGCGATCGCCGCGGTCGTCATCGGCGGCGCCTCGCTGGCGGGCGGCACCGGCAAGGCGTCGGGCACGCTGATCGGCGCGCTGATCCTGGCGGTGCTGCGCAACGGCCTCAATCTGCTGTCGGTGTCCGCGTTCTGGCAGCAGGTCGTCATCGGTGTCGTCATCGCCCTTGCCGTGCTGCTGGACACCGCCCGGCGCAAGGCGGGGGCGAGCACGCCGGCCGCGGGCGCCGGGGCGCCGGGCGGGAAGGGGAAGCAGGCGGCGACGTACGTCCTCGCAGCCGTGGTCACGGTGGCGGTCGTGGGCGCGACCTCCTTCCTGCACGGCGGTTCCTCCTCCGCCAACCCGAAGATGGGACTGTCGCTGTCCACCCTGAACAACCCGTTCTTCGTGCAGATCCGGTCGGGCGCGCAGGCGGAGGCGAAGAAGCGGGGCGTGGACCTGACCGTCACGGACGCCCAGAACGACGCCTCCCAGCAGGCCAACCAGCTCCAGAACTTCACCAGTTCGAGTTACGGGGCGATCATCGTCAATCCGGTCGACTCGGATGCGGCGGGACCGTCCGTGCGCGCCGCCGACAAGGCCGACATCCCCGTCGTCGCCGTCGACCGCGGCGTCAACAAGGCGAAGACGAAGACGCTCGTCGCCTCGGACAACGTCGCCGGTGGCAGGCTCGCCGCGAAGACGGTCGCCGAGAAGCTCGGCGGAACCGGCAAGATCGTGATCCTCCAGGGCCAGGCGGGCACCTCCGCCGCCCGGGAGCGCGCCGAGGGCTTCGCCCAGGGCCTCAAGGCCTACCCCGGCATCAAGGTCCTCGCCGAGCAGCCCGCGGACTTCGACCGCACCAAGGGGCTCGACGTGATGTCCAACCTGCTCCAGGCCCACCCGGACGTGCAGGGCGTGATCGCGGCCAACGACGAGATGGCGCTCGGCGCGATCAAGGCGCTGGGCTCGAAGGCGGGCAAGTCGGTGGCCGTGGTGGGCTTCGACGGCACGCCGGACGGGCTGAAGGCGGTGAAGGACGGCACGCTGTACGCGTCCGTGGCGCAGCAGCCGTCCCAGCTCGGGAAGATCGCGGTGGACAACGCGCTGCGGGCGATCGACGGCAAGAAGGTCGACGCGACGGTGAAGGTGCCGGTGAAGGTGGTCACCAAGGAGAACGTCGCCGGTTTCACCGGCTGACGCGAGCCGAGCCCGCCAGGCCGGCCGGCCGACGCCGAAGTGGCAGGCCTCCGGCAGAGCCCCCTACAGGGAGACGATTCATGTACGACTACGACCTGCTGGTCGTGGGGTCGGCCAACGCCGATCTGGTGATCGGGGTCGAGCGGCGGCCCGCCGCCGGGGAGACCGTCCTCGGCTCGGACCTCGCCGTCCACCCGGGCGGCAAGGGCGCCAACCAGGCCGTCGCCGCCGCCCGGCTCGGCGCCCGTACGGCCCTGCTGGCGCGGGTCGGCGACGACGGGCACGGGCGGCTGCTGCTGGACTCGCAGCGGGCGTCCGGGGTGGACACGGTGGGCGTACTGGTCGGCGGGGCGCCCACCGGGGTCGCGCTGATCACGGTGGACCCCTCCGGGGACAACAGCATCGTGGTCTCCCCCGGCGCCAACGCCCGGCTGACCCCGGCCGACGTCCGCGCCGCCGGCAGTCTGCTGCACGCCTCGCGGGCCGTCTCGACGCAGCTGGAGATCCCGCTGGAGACGGTCGTGGAGGTCGTACGGAACCTGCCGGACGGCACCCGCTTCGTGCTGAACCCCTCGCCGCCGCAGGCGCTGCCCCGGGAGGTGCTCGCGGCGTGCGACCCGCTGATCGTCAACGAGCACGAGGCGCGGGTCGTCGCGGGCGACGCGCTGGGCGGCACGCCCGAGGAGTGGGCGGCGGCACTGCTGGCGCGGGGGCCGCGCTCGGTCGTGGTGACGCTCGGCGCGGCGGGCGCGGTGGTCGCCGACGGCACGGGCGCCCCGGTGCGGGTGCCGTCGGTGCGGGTCGACGCGGTCGACACGACGGGCGCGGGCGACGCGTTCACCGCCGCGCTGGCCTGGCGGCTGGGGGCGGGCGCCTCCCTGGCGGAAGCGGCGGCGTACGCGGCCCGGGTGGGCGCGGCGGCGGTGACGCGGGCGGGCGCACAGGCGTCGTTCCCGACGGCGGAGGAGGTCGCGGCGCTGTGAAGCGGACCGGGATACTCAACCGCCATCTCGCCGGAGCCCTGGCCGAACTGGGCCACGGGGACGGCGTACTGGTGTGCGACGTCGGCATGCCGATCCCGCCCGGCCCCCGCGTGGTGGACCTGGCCTTCCGGGCGGGCGTCCCGGCGTTCACCGAGGTGCTCGACGGGCTGCTGGAGGAACTGGTGGTCGAGGGCGCGGTCGCGGCGGTGGAGGTCCGCGCGGCCAACCCGGCGGCGGCGGACGTACTGCGGGACCGTTTCGGCGGGCTCGAACTGGTCCCGCACGAACGCCTGAAGGAGCTGTCGGCGGACGCCCGCCTCGTGGTGCGCACCGGCGAGGCCCGCCCGTACGCGAACGTGCTGCTGCGGTGCGGGGTGTTCTTCTAGGCCCTGTCGTACCCGCTTCGGGACACGCTCAGAGGGGCCCGGTCACCGACCGGGCCCCTCGCGCCTCCCCATGTCAGAACCCCCGCGGATCCCCCCAGATCCTCCCCCCAGTGGTCCTGATGCCAAGTACGACCGTCCATGGGGGCCGACGGTTGCACGGGCGCACAAGATTTTTCCGGCGGGGCGGGGCCGGGGGCCGGAGGGGGTGCCGAGCGGGGTGCCGGGACGGGGCCGAGCGGGGTGCCGGACGGGGTGCCGGGACGGGTGCCGGACGGGGTGCCGGGACGGGGGCCGAGCGGGGTGTCGGACGGGGTCCCGGGACGGGTGCCGGATCAGCTCTTCGGCGCCGCCGTCGACCCCCGCACCATCAGTTCCCCGCGCACCACCGCGATGTCCCCCGGCGGCGGTTCCTCCCTGCCCATCGCGACGCGGCCCGCGCGGGCGCCCGCCTCGGCCAGCGGCAGCCGTACCGTCGTCAGGGCCGGGACCGCGTCGATGGAGAACGGCAGGTCGTCGAAGCCGGCGACGGACACGTCGTCCGGGATGCGCAGCCCCGAGTCGCGCAGCGCGGCGCACGCGCCGAGGGCGACCGTGTCGTTGGCGGCGACGACCGCGGTCAGCCCCGGCTCCCTGCGCAGCAGTTCGAGCGTGGCCTCGTAGCCGGACCGCCGGTCGTAGCGGCCGTGCACGGTCAGCCGGGGGTCGTCCGCGAGCCCGGCGGCGGCGAGCGCCTCGCGGTGGCCCTCCAGACGGTGCCGGGTGGTGGTGCGCTCCTCGGGGCCCGCGATGTACCCGATGCGCCGGTGGCCGAGGCCGATCAGGTGTTCGGTGAGCCGGCGTCCGCCGCCCCGGTTGTCGAAGGTGAGCGCGATCGCCTCCGGTACCGGGGGTCTGCCGCACAGCACCACTCTGGTGCCGGCCGCCGCCAGCTTCCGCAGCTTCGCGGAAACCGCTTCCCAGTGGCGGGCCGTCTCCACCGCCCCGCCGGTGAGCACCACCGCCGCCGCCCGCTGCCGCTGGAGCAGCGTGAGGTACGTCAGCTCGCGCTCCGGGGAGCCGCCGGTGTTGCAGACCACCGCGAGCCGTTCGCCGCCGGCCCGGCCGCCGGGGCCGCCGATCTCCGACTGGACGGCGCCGGCCATGATGCCGAAGAAGGGGTCGGCGATGTCGTTGACCAGGATGCCGACCAGGTCGGAGGTGGCCGCCGCGAGGGAACTGGCGGGGCCGTTGAGGACGTAGTCGAGCTCGTCCACCGCCCGCAGCACGCGCTCCCGGGTGGAGGCGGCCACCGGGTAGTTGCCGTTCAGCACACGCGACACGGTCGCGGGCGAGACCTGCGCGCGCGCCGCCACGTCCGCCAGGGTTACCGTCATCGTCGTCGTCCTCCGGTCGCGCGTCTGTTCTTCGCCGTCGTCGTCATTGCGGTCGTGCCGTCGTGCCGAGGTGCCGTCGTCGCCGCCGTCGTCGTCGCCGGATCGTCTCCCGTGGTCCGGTCCGGTCCGGTCCGATCTGGGCCGTTCCAATCCGATCCGTCCGGTCCGATCCGGTCCGCTTCCGCCGTGATGGGGTCCGCCTGCCCGGTTCCGCCCGAGCGCCCTCGCGGTCTTGTCCGATCCGCCGCTCCGAGGCTAGCGTCTCCCGTGATAGAAAGCGCTTGCTGTCACGCTCACCTGTGGGCGTACGCGGCGCCGGACGCGTACGGAGGGAATGACGTGACACGCAAGACGGTGCGGATCGCCATGAACGGCGTCACCGGACGCATGGGCCACCGACAGCACCTCGTCCGCTCCCTGCTGGCGCTGCGCGAGCAGGGCGGCCTCGATCTCGGCGACGGCACCGTGCTGTGGCCGGAGCCCGTGCTCGTCGGGCGCCGGGAGCACGCGCTGCGCGCGCTGGCCGAGCGGCACGGCCTGGAGCACTACTCGACCGACCTCGACGCGGTCCTCGCCGACGACTCGGTCGACATCTACTTCGACGCCCAGGTCACCTCCGCCCGCGAGGAGGCGCTGAAGAAGGCGATCGCCGCCGGTAAACACCTCTACACCGAGAAGCCCACCGCCACCGGCCTGGCCGGCGCCCTGGAGCTGGCCCGCCTCGCGCACGCGGCCGGCATCAGGCACGGCGTCGTGCAGGACAAGCTGTTCCTGCCCGGGCTGCGGAAGCTGAAGCGGCTGATCGACGGCGGCTTCTTCGGCCGGATCCTGTCCGTGCGCGGCGAGTTCGGCTACTGGGTGTTCGAGGGCGACTGGCAGGAGGCCCAGCGCCCCTCGTGGAACTACCGCGCGCAGGACGGCGGCGGCATCGTCGTCGACATGTTCCCGCACTGGGAGTACGTGCTGCACGAACTGTTCGGCCGCGTGACCTCCGTCCAGGCGCTGACCGCCACGCACGTCCCGCGGCGCTGGGACGAGGACGGCAAGCCCTACGACGCCACCGCCGACGACGCCGCGTACGGGATCTTCGAGCTGGACGGCGGCGCGATCGCGCAGATCAACTCCTCCTGGGCGGTCCGCGTCCACCGCGACGAGCTGGTGGAGTTCCAGGTCGACGGTACGGAGGGCTCGGCCGTCGCGGGCCTGCGCGACTGCCGTGCGCAGCACCGCTCCGCGACCCCCAAGCCGGTGTGGAACCCGGACCTCCCGGCCACCGAGGTCTTCCGCGACCAGTGGCAGGAGGTCCCGGACAACGGCGAGTTCGACAACGGCTTCAAGGCCCAGTGGGAGCTGTTCCTCAAGCACGTCTATGCCGACGCGCCCTACCACTGGGACCTGCTGGCCGGCGCACGTGGCGTCCAGCTCGCCGAACTGGGGCTCAAGTCCTCCGCCGAGGGCCGCCGCATCGAGGTCCCGGAGATCGCCCTGTGAGCATCCGACTCCCCGCCGCCGACGGCACGTCGCGCACCTACGAGCCCCGCCGCGAGCCGCTCGCCGTCACCGCCGGCCCGCCCTTCACCTCCCGTACGGTCTTCTCGGCGGCGCACGTCGTCGCCGACCCGTACGCCGACGTGACCCCCGACTCCCCCGCCGCCGTCGACTGGGACGCCACCCTCGCCTTCCGCCGCCATCTGTGGGCGCACGGCCTCGGGGTCGCCGAGGCGATGGACACCGCGCAGCGCGGCATGGGCCTGGACTGGGCCGGCGCCGCCGAGCTGATCCGCCGCAGCGCCGCCGAGGCACGGGCGGTGGGCGGCCGCATCGCCTGCGGGGTCGGCACCGACCAGCTCACCGCCGCCGGTTCCCTGCCCGCGATCCGGGCGGCGTACGAGGAGCAGCTCGCGCTCGTCGAGGAGTCGGGCGCGCAGGCGATCCTGATGGCCTCGCGCGCGCTCGCCGCCACCGCGAAGGGACCCGAGGACTACCTGGAGGTCTACGGCCATCTGCTGCGCCAGGCCGCCGAACCCGTGATCCTGCACTGGCTCGGCCCCATGTTCGACCCGGCCCTGGAGGGCTACTGGGGCTCCGCCGGCCTGGACGCGGCCACCGGCACCTTCCTGGAGGTCGTCGCCGCCCACCCGGACAAGGTCGACGGCGTCAAGGTCTCGCTCCTCGACGCCCGGCGCGAGGTCGACCTGCGCCGGCGCCTCCCGGACGGGGTGCGCTGCTACACCGGCGACGACTTCCACTACCCGGAGCTGATCGCGGGCGACGCGCAGGGCTTCAGCCACGCCCTGCTCGGCGTCTTCGACCCGCTGGGCCCGCTGGCGGCGGAGGCGGTACGGGTGCTGGACACGGGGGACGCGGCGGGTTTCCGCGCCCTGCTGGACCCGACCGTCGCCCTCTCCCGCCACCTGTTCCGGGCGCCCACCCGCTTCTACAAGACGGGCGTGGTGTTCCTGGCCTGGCTGGCCGGGCACCAGAGCCACTTCGCGATGGTCGGCGGCCTCCAGTCGGCCCGTTCCCTGCCGCATCTCGCCCGCGCCTACGAACTGGCCGACGGCCTGGGCCTGTTCCCGGACCCGACGCTCGCGGAGGAGCGGATGCGGACCCTGCTCGCGCTGTACGGAGTGAACCAGTGACGGATTCCGATCCCACGACCGTTCCCACGCCCGACTCCACGCCCACCGACCCCACGCCCACCGATCCCACGCGCCTGACGCGTCTCAGCATCAACCAGATGACCGTCAAGCAGCTCTCGCTGCCGGAACTCGTCGACGCCTGTGTCGAGTTGGGCGTGCCGGGGGTCGGCCTGTGGCGGGAGCCGGTGCAGGCCTACGGCGTCGAAGCAGCGGCCGAGCTGGTGCGGGGGGCCGGGCTGTCGGTGACGACGCTGTGCCGGGGCGGCTTCCTCACCGCGGTCGAACCGGCCGCGCGGACGGCCGCGCTGGAGGACAACCGGCGCGCGGTCGACGAGGCCACCGCGCTGGGCACCGACACGCTGGTGCTGGTGTCCGGCGGCCTCCCCGCCGGTTCGAAGGATCTGCGCGGGGCGCGGGAGCGGATCGCCGACGCGCTCGGCGAGCTGGCCCCGTACGCCGCCGAGCGGGGCGTACGGCTCGCGATCGAGCCGCTGCACCCGATGTTCGCCTCCGACCGGTGCGTGGTGTCCACGCTGGCGCAGGCCCTGGACCTGGCGGAACGCTTCCCGGCGGACCGGGTGGGCGTCACCGTGGACACGTACCACCTGTGGTGGGACGACACGGCCCCGGCGGGGATCGCCCGTGCGGGCGCGGCGGGCCGCATCCACACCTTCCAGCTCGCCGACTGGACCGTGCCGCTGCCCGAGGGCGTCCTCAACGGGCGCGGGCAGCTCGGCGACGGGGTGGTCGACATGCGGGAATGGAAGGGGTACGTGGAGGCGACCGGGTACACCGGGCCGATCGAGGTCGAGCTGTTCAACGAGGACCTGTGGGCGCGGGACGGCCGCGAGGTCCTCGCCGAGACGGCGGCGCGGTTCGTGGCACACGTGCTGTGAACCGGGACCGCCCGGCGGCGCGGTTCGTGGCGCACGCGTTCCGAGCCACGGCCGCCCGCCGCGGCACCGGGGCCGTACGACCGGAATCGTACGGCCCCGGTGTCGCTCACACGTGCGGGCGGCGGCCCGGCTCCTGGGGCGGGTAGGACTGGTCGGCGCCCGGAAGCGTCGGCTCCGGCAGGGTCGCCACCTCCTCCTTCGCCTTCTCCAGTTGCTCGGCGGTGTCGTCGGGCAGCCGGGGCACGTGCCGGTGGGCGGAGTGGAAGCGGAACGCGGAGGTGAGGTCGCCGAAGGTGTCCCGGCGCCAGTCGCTGATGTTCGGCTCCTCCACCCCGGTGAACCGCTCCAGGAACTGGAGCGCGGAGGTGTGGTCGAACGCCTCGGAGGAGACCCAGCCGCCCACCGTCCACGGCGAGACGACGATCGCGGGCACCCGGAAGCCGCCGCCGATGGGCAGCCCCTGCACGAACTCGTCCTGCGTGCCCTCGGGCGGGACGGGCGGCGGCACATGGTCGAACAGGCCGTCGTTCTCGTCGTAGTTGAGGATGAACGCGGTCTTGCGCCACACCTTCGGGTTGGACGCGATCGCCTCGATCTTGGAGGCGACGAAGTCGGCACCGGCGGCGGGCAGATAGTCCGGGTGCTCGGACTGGTAGCTGGTCGGGATGATCCAGGAGACGGCCGGCAGGCGGTCGCCCCGGGCGTCGTCCTCGAAGGTGCCCGCGGGCTGCGGCCGCATGCCGCGCTCGTAGAGGTCGGAGCCGGGTGCGGCGTTCCGGAACGTGGCGAACTGCTCCAGCATGTTGCAGCCGTAGTCGTCGTCCTCCTGGTACACCTTCCAACTCACCCCGGCCGCCTGGAGCCGCTCGGCGTATGTCGTCCAGCGGTACGGCGTCGGCGCCTTGTTGGTGAGGATCGGGCCGCCCCGCGTGCCGCCGGGGTCGATGGTGCCGGTCATCCAGTACAGGCGGTTGGGCCAGGTCGGGCCGAAGACCGAGCAGAAGTAGTTGTCGCAGACGGTGAACGCCTCGGCGAGGGCGAACTGGAAGGGGATGTCCTCGCGGGTGTAGTAGCCCATGACGTACGGGCCGTTGACGCCGTCGGCCTTGCGGTGGGCCGGGAGCCACCGGTCCATCTCGCCGCCGTTCCAGGCGTCGTGCTGCACGGACCAGGCGTGGCTGGTGGAGGGGATGGCCTGGGCGCTGGAGGAGTGGGTGTCGAGGTGGAACGGGAGCAGATAGCCGCGCGGGTTCTGGGCGTCGGGCTGGAAGAAGACGGAGCGGCCGGTGTCCAGTTCGAGGGCGTGCGGGTCGTGGAAGCCGCGGACGCCGTTGAGGGTGCCGAAGTAGTGGTCGAAGGACCGGTTCTCCTGCATGAGCATGACGACGTGCTCGATGTCGCGGAGGGAGCCGTGCTTCGGGGGGCCGGCGGCGACGGCCTTCTGGACGCTCGGGGGGAGGAGGGTGAGGGCGGCGGCACCGCCCAGGGTGGCGGCGGCGGAGCCGAGGAGTCTGCGGCGGGTGAGCGGCGGGGTCGTCATGCGGTGCCCTTTCTTGTCGTCGGGGCGGTGCGGGGCGGGCCGGGGCCTGCCCCGCCGTTCACTGTGCTCGTGGGGTGGGATGGTTGTCAGGGGCATGCGGTGAACTTGGCGTCAACGTTCGGTTGTGCGGGCGGGGTTTCTTCGCCCCCGCCGCCCCTGCCCGTCCCGTCCCTTCAAGGGGCTGGGCCCCTTTGACCCCCTCGGCGCCTTCCAGCTCGGGGGGTTCTGTTTGTTTGCGGGTGCGGGCTTGATTGGGTTGCTCGCGCAGTTCCCCGCGCCCCTGACGGGGCGCGCCCTCCGTCGCTGTGCGTTCTCTTGACTGGAAGTTAGTTTCCGGTTATTCGTGGCTGCACGGAAGTTTCCTTCAGCGGGTCGTCGGAAGGGGCGCGTGTGCGTGACATCGAGAGTGAGGGCGGTGAGCCCGGCGAGGCTCCCGCGCGGCGGACCGTGCTCGCCGCCACCGCGGGGCTGACCGCCACGCTCGGGCTCGGGGCGCTCGGCAGTGGGCGGGCCCACGCCGACGTTCCGCACGACGACCGGCTGCGGGCCCTGATCGCCCGGATGAGCCTGGAGGAGAAGGTCGGCCAGCTCTTCGTCTCGCGGGTCTACGGCCACTCGGCCACCGCACCCGACCAGGCCGACATCGACGCCAACCTCGAGGAACTGGGCGTCCGCACCGCCGCCGAGCTGGTGGAGAAGTACCACGTCGGCGGCGTCATCTACTTCACCTGGGCGCACAACACCCGCGACCCGCACCAGATCGCCGCCCTCTCCAACGGCATCCAGAAGGCGTCCCTCGCCCGGCCGAACGGCCTGCCGGTGCTCATCGCCACCGACCAGGAGCACGGCATCGTCGCCCGCGTGGGCAAGCCCGCCACCCTCTTCCCCGGTGCCATGGCCCTCGGCGCCGGCGGCTCCCGCGCGGACGCCCGTACGCTCGGCCGGATCTCCGGCACCGAACTGCACGCGCTCGGCATCCGCCAGGACTACTCCCCCGTCGCCGACGTGAACGTCAACCCGGCCAACCCGGTGATCGGCGTACGGTCCTTCGGCGCCGACCCGGACGCGGTGGCCGGTATGGTCGCCGCCGAGGTGAAGGGGTACCAGCAGGCCGGGGTCGCGGCCACCGCCAAGCACTTCCCGGGGCACGGCGACACCGCCGTCGACAGCCACACCGGCTTCCCCGTCATCACCCACAGCCGCGAGGAGTGGGAGGCGCTGGACGCCGTGCCGTTCCGCGCGGCGATCCGGGCCGGGATCGACGCGATCATGACCGCCCATCTGATGGTTCCGGCCCTCGACGACTCCGGCGACCCTGCCACCCTCTCCCGTCCCATCCTCACCGGCATCCTGCGCGGAGAGCTCGGCTACGACGGCGTGGTGGTGACCGACTCCCTCGGCATGGAGGGCGTACGGACCAAGTACGGCGACGACCGCGTCCCCGTCCTCGCGCTCAGGGCCGGGGTCGATCAGCTCCTCAACCCGCCCTCCCTCGACGTCGCCTTCCACGCCGTCCTCGACGCCGTGCACAAGGGCGAGCTGACCGAGGAACGGCTTGAGGAATCGATCCTGCGCATCCTCCGGCTCAAGGCGAAGCTGGGCCTGCTCGCCGAGCCGTACGTCACCCGGCGGGGCGTGGACCGGGCGGTGGGGACGGAGTCCCATCTGCGCACCGCCGACCGCGTCGCGGAGCGGACGACCACGCTGCTGGTCAACGAGCGCGGGCTGCTCCCGCTGTCCCGCCGCACCCACCGCCGGATCCTCGTGGTGGGCGCGGACCCGGCCTCGCCGTCCGGCACCGACGGTCCGCCCACCGCCGTCCTCGCCGGCGCCCTGGCCGAACTCGGCTTCTCCGCCGCCGCGCTGTCCACGGGCACGGCGCCCTCCGCCACGACGATCGCCAAGGCCGTCGCGGCGGCCGACGGCATGGACGCGGTCGTCGTCACGACGTACAACGTGACGGCGGACAGCGCCCAGGCGGCCCTGGTACGGCAGCTCGCCGCCACCGGGGTCCCGGTGATCGCCGTCGCCGTCCGCAACCCGTACGACGTCGCCCACCTCCCGGACGCCGACGCCGTCCTGGCCGCGTACGCCTGGACGGACGTCGAGATCCGCGCGGCGGCCCGCGTCCTGGCGGGCCACGTCCGCCCGCGGGGCCACCTGCCGGTGGCGGTCCAGCGGGCGGACGACCCGGAGAAGGTCCTGTACCCGATCGGGTACGGCTTGGGCTACTGAGGGGCGGGGCCCCTCCAGGGGCGCGGGGAACCGCGCGACCAGCCGCGACGCGGCCGCGCACGCACGGTTCCCCGCGCCCCCGAGCCCTCCCGCGTCACACCCGGGGGTGCCGGCCTACGGCCGCAGCCCCCGCTCCACCCCCCGTCGATCCAACTTCGCGTCGAACGACGCCAACGGCTTCGCCGGCACGTCCCCGCTCCGCACCCCCGCCGGAGCGACCCCCGCCCAGTCCAGGATGCGGGCCGTCGCCAGTTCCTTCTGCGCGGCCGGCAGCCCGGCGACGTTCGCGCCGTGGTTCATCCCCGGCGCCGTGAACACGTACGCGTCCTTCGCCCCCGCGCCGACCCGGAACCGCTCCGCGCCCCACGGGTCGTTCTGCCCGTAGACGAAGAGCATGTGCCGCGCGTGGTGGCGGACCCATCCGTCCACGTCCCGCATCGCGCCCCGCTCGAACCGCATCGGGATCGAGCGCGGGACGAAGTTCCGCGGCGGCTGGTAGCCGTACCGGATCAGGCCCTTCTCGATGTACGGGAAGTGGATCGTCGGCGCCCCGAGCTGCGTGCCCGCCTGGTAGTAGTACGGCGTGTACTGCTCCAGGCCCTGGTCGGTGTAGGCGGAGAAGCCGGAGATCGTGTCGACGGAGGTCCAGATCTCGTCGTCGGTCGCGGACTTCGCGTCGGCCGGGATCGTGGCGCAGTCCGACACCAGGCTGTACTGCCAGAAGCCCCAGACGTAGTCGAGGACGACCGCCTCGTACGCGCGGTCGAGGCTGCCGATCGTGGTGAAGGTGTAGCCGTTGCCGGCGGCGTAGTCCGCGTACTTCTTCTCCAGGGCGGTGCGGCGCACCAGTGCCTCGCGCTGCACGCCCTCCAGCCGGGCGCGGCAGTCGGCGGTGCCGACGGAGGTGAAGAAGCGGTCGTAGGCGGAGTCCTCGTCGTTGACGACGTCGTTGGGGGCGACGTACGCGACGACGCCGTCCATGTCGCGCGGGTAGAACCGCTCGTAGTACGTGGCGGTCATGCCGCCCTTCGAACCGCCCGTGGATATCCACCGCTCGGTGTAGATCCGCTTCAGCGCCGTGAAGATGCGGTGCTGGTCGCTCGCGGCCTGCCAGATGTCCAGCTTGGACCAGTCCGCGGGCGCGGGCCGCGACGGGGTGAAGTAGCGGTACTCCATGGAGACCTGGTTGCCGTCCACGATCTGGGTCGGCTCGCGGCGGCTGGGGGTGGTGGAGACGTTGTAGCCGCCGGTGTAGAAGACCGTCGGGCGGGAGACGTCCTTGTGCAGCACGGTGATCCGCTGCTGGAACGTGCCCCTGGACGGGTTCCGGTGGTCGACCGGCTGGGTGTAGTTGAGGACGAAGAAGCGGTAACCGGTGTACGGCTTCTCCTCGATCAGGCTCATGCCGGGAATGGCGAGCAGCCGGTCCTTGATGTCGGTGCTGTCCGCCCGGCCGGTGGTCCCGGCCCGGTCACTGGTGCTGCCGGCGGCCGGTTGGGCGGCGGTGGCCGTGCCCGCCGTGCCCAGCGTGCCGATCAGCACGGTGAGCGCCAGCAGCCATCTGAGCGCCTTGCGCATGCATCCTCCTGGGAGTCCAGATGTCCGCCGGAACCTAGCGGAGCAACTCCGGGTCCGCCAGAGGTCGTTCGACGGGCGTGACGTCCTGTGGCCCGGCCAGGAACGGGCGCAGCAGGGTGAGCAGGGTGTGCGGTCGGTGCAGCGGGATGATGTGGCCGCAGTCCTCGAGGACGTGGCCGGTGAGGTCGTCGGCGACCGGGCGGAGCTGGCGTTCCAGTGCGTCGCCGACGGGCCGGGCGCCCACCGCCAGCGTCGGCACCGTCAGCCGTGCGGTGGCGACCGCCTGTTCGAGCTGCGCCGCGCTCTCGG
This sequence comes from Streptomyces sp. NRRL F-6676, assembly GCF_000725625.1. Lineage (GTDB taxonomy): Bacteria > Actinomycetota > Actinomycetes > Streptomycetales > Streptomycetaceae > Streptomyces. The sequence continues at coordinate 151,058 of NZ_JOHS01000010.1, read as the reverse complement.
GCAGGGCCCGGTAGTACGAGAACGCGCGGCTCAGCGCCTCGCGGCCGGTGTACGCGCGGACGAAGGCGTCCCGGAGCGCGGGGCGCACCCCGTCGCCGAGCGTGCCGGCACGCAGGAACCAGTCGATGTAGGCGTCCTCGTGGCCCTCCAGCACGGTCTCGGCGAGGCCGGGTGCGGCGGCGTGGAAGCCGAACCACCACGGCGGGCCGTCGGCGAGGAAGTCCTCGGCGCCGGGCAGTCCGCCCAGCAGGGACTCCATGACGACCAGGCGCCGGACGAGACCGGGGCGGCGCAGCGCGAGGAGGAAGGCCGGCGGGGTGCCCGCGTCGATGCCGACCACGGCCGCCGAGGAGACGCCGAGCGCGGTGAGGAGCGCGGCGGCGTCCTCGGCCAGGGTGCCCGCGTCGTACCCGTCGGCGGCCGGTGCGCTCGCGCCGAAGCCGCGGAGGTCCGGGGCGATGACGCGGTGGCGGGCGGACAGGTCGTCCATGACGTCCGTCCACAGCTCCCAGGTGTGCGGGAAGCCGTGCAGGAGGAGGACGGCCGGGCCCGATCCCGCCAGGGCGACGTTCAGTTCCACTCCGTTGACGGGGACGCGGCGGAGTTCGAGCATGGGTGTGCTCCCGGTACGTGGTGAGGAATGGTGACTACCTCACGGTAGGGAACTAGCCTGGTCCGCCCAAGACGGCACTTTTCCTTCAGGTGGTGAGTCCGGGGTGACCACGTCGGAGCGCGGTGAGCAGCGGTTCGTGGCGGGTGAGCAGCGTGAGCGCGGGGAGCGGGGTGATCTGCTCGATCCGCGGTGTCCGACGCGGCAGTTGCTCGACCGCATCGGTACCAAGTGGACGTCGATGGCGGTCAAGGTGCTGGCCGAGGAGGCCCCCGGCGAGCTGCGCTTCGCGGAGCTGCGGCGCCGGATCCCGGGCATCTCGCAGAAGATGCTGTCCACCACGCTGCGGAGTCTGGTCCGCGACGGACTCGTCGCGCGCCGTGTGGAGCCGACCGTGCCGCCGGCCGTGCACTACCGACTCACGGGGCTCGGGCTGTCCCTGGAGGGGCCGCTCGCCGCGTTGCGGGGGTGGGCGGAGACGCACATGGCGGAGATCGGTCGCAACAATCGGCTCGCCGACGGGGTCGGTGCGGACGGGCTCAGCAGAGAATCCAGCCCGAGCTGACCGAGGACGAGTCCACCCTGCCCCGGATCCATACGCAGCGGTGGCCCACGTGGACGGAGAGCGGGCCCGCGTGGTAGGTGAAGCGGCCCTTGTCGACGACCGGGCGGCTGCCGCGGGCCTGGATGCTCACCGACATCGTCTTCTTGCCGCGCTTCTTCTTCGGGTAGGTCAGGGCGCAGAGGTAGTCGCCGCTGCGGAAGATCTGCACGGAGCCGGTGTGGAAGGTGAGGGTGCGGACCCGGTGGCCGGGGCAGAGGGGGGTGGCGGCGGTCGCGGGGGTCGCGAGGGCGACGAGGCCGGCGGTGGTGAGGGTGCTGGCCAGGGTGAGTGCGGCGGTTCGGCGTAGGGCGCCGCGGTCCACGGGGGGTCCTTTCGCGGGGTGAGTTGTGTTCGTACGGGTGTACGGACGCGCGGGGTGGGCGGGGTGGTTGCGGACGGGTGGGGGCGCGGGGGGGGACACCCGGGTGGGGGCGCCCCCACCGGCCTTATCGGGGCGCCCCCACCGGTTCGCCCACGAACGTGCGCCAGAGCTGGGCGTAGCGGCCTTCCGCCGCCAGCAGGGTCTCGTGGGTGCCGTCTTCCACCACTCTGCCGTGGTCCATGACCACGACCCGGTCCGCGCGGGCCGCCGTGGTGAGGCGGTGGGCGACGACCAGGGTGGTGCGGCGGCCGGCGAGGCGGTCGGTGGCCTGGTTGACCTGGGCCTCCGTGGCCAGGTCGAGCGCGGCGGTGGCCTCGTCGAGGAGGAGGACGTCGGGGTCGACCAGCTCCGCGCGCGCCAGCGCGATCAGCTGGCGCTGACCCGCGGACAGGTTGCGGCCGCGTTCCGCGACCGTGTGCAGATAGCCGCCCTCCAGCGTCGCGATCATCTCGTGCGCGCCGACCGCCCGTGCCGCTGCCTCCACCTCCGCGTCGGTGGCGTCGGGGCGGCCGTAGGCGATGGCGTCCCGGACCGTGCCGGGGAAGAGGTACGCCTCCTGCGGGACGACGCCGAGCCGGTGCCGGTAGGAGGTGAGGTCCAGCTCGCGCACGTCGGTGCCGTCGGCCAGGACCCGGCCCCGGGTCGGGTCGTAGAACCGGGCGACCAGCTTGACCAGCGTCGACTTGCCGGCGCCGGTCTCGCCGACGAAGGCGACGGTCTGGCCGGCGGGGATGGTGAGGGAGATGCCCGCGAGGGCCTCCTCCTCGTCGCCGTAGGAGAAGTGGACGTCCTTGAAGACGATCTCGCCGCGCAGCCGCCCCACCTCGGCCGGGGACCCGGCGCTCTGCGTGGAGGTCGGCTCGCGGAGCAGTTCCTGGATGCGGCCGAGCGAGACCGTGGCCTGCTGGTAGCCGTCGAAGACCTGGGAGAGCTGCTGCACGGGGGCGAAGAAGAGGTCGATGTAGAGCAGGTACGCCACCAGCGCGCCGGTGGTGAGGGTGCCCGCGCCGATCCGGTGGGCGCCGACGATCAGTACCGCCGCGGCGGCCACGGAGGACAGCAGCTGTACGAAGGGGAAGTAGACGGAGATCAGCCACTGGCCGCGGATGCGGGCCTGGCGGTAGCTGAGGCTGCCGGCGGCGAAGTGTTCGCGGCCGTCCCGCTCGCGGCCGAACGCCTGCACGATCCGCAGCCCGGACACCGACTCCTGGAGGTCGGCGTTGACGGCCGAGATGCGCTCGCGCGCCAGTTCGTACGCCTTCACGCTGGCCCGGCGGAAGAAGACCGTGCCGATGATCAGCGGCGGCAGGGTCGCGAAGACGACCAGGGCGAGCTGGAGGTCGAGGACGAGCAGCGCGACCATGATGCCGAAGAAGGTGACGACCGAGACGAACGCCGTGACCAGGCCGGTCTGGAGGAAGGACGACAGGGCGTCGACGTCCGTCGTCATCCTCGTCATGATGCGGCCGGTCAGTTCGCGCTCGTAGTAGTCGAGGCCGAGCCGCTGGAGCTGGGCGAAGATCTTCAGACGGAGTGCGTAGAGGACGCGTTCGCCGGTGCGGCCGGTCATCCGGGTCTCGGCGACCTGCGCCGACCACTGCGCGGCGACGGCGAGCAGCGCGAGCGTGGCGGCGGCCCAGACGGCGCCGAGGGCGAGCTTGTTGACGCCCTGGTCGATGCCGTGCCGGATCAGGATGGGCAGCAGCAGGCCCATCCCGGCGTCGACGGCGACCAGCGCGAGGCTGATCAGCAGCGGCTTGCCGAAGCCGCGCAGCAGCCGGCGCAGCCCGTAGGACTCCTCGGGCCGTACGGCGGCCGCCTCGTCGACGTGCGGGGTGTCGGTGGCCGGGGGCAGGGCGTCGACCTGGGCGAGGAGTTCGGGGGTGGCGGGCATGCCGGACAGCGCGGTGTCCTTCGGCTCGCGGTCGCCGGTCCACAGCCGGGGGGTGAGGCCGCGCTCGGCGTCGAACTCGGCGTCCAGTTCGGCCCTTACGGACGTGTCCTCGTCCTGGGGCACGGGAGGCGGGGTGTGGCCCGGGGAGACGCCGCCGAGTTCGTCGGGGTCGGTGAGCAGCCTGCGGTAGAGGGGGCTGCGGGCCTGGAGTTCCTCGTGGGTGCCGAGGTCGGTGAGGCGGCCGCCGTCGAGGACGGCGATACGGTCGGCGAGGCCCAGGGTGGAGCGGCGGTGCGCGATGAGCAGCGTCGTACGGCCGCGCATGACCTCCCTGAGCGCCTCGTGGATCTCGTGTTCGACGCGGGCGTCGACGGCGGAGGTGGCGTCGTCCAGGACGAGCAGGCGGGGGTCGGCGAGGATCGCGCGGGCCAGGGCGACGCGCTGGCGCTGGCCGCCGGAGAGGGTCAGTCCGTGTTCGCCGACCTTGGTGTCGTAGCCGCCCGGCAGCTCCGCGATGAACCGGTCGGCCTGGGCGGCACGGGCGGCGGTCTCGATCTGCTCCTGGGTGGCGTCGGGGCGGCCGTAGGCGATGTTGGCGCGGACGGTGTCGGAGAAGAGGAACGAGTCCTCGGGGACCAGGCCGATGGCGGCGCGCAGCGACTCGAAGGTCAGTTCGCGCACGTCGTGGCCGCCGACGAGGACGGCGCCGTGGCTGACGTCGTAGAAACGCGGCAGGAGGAGGGAGACGGTGGATTTGCCGGAGCCGGAGGAGCCGACGACGGCGAGGGTCTCACCGGGGCGGATCTCGAAGCTGAGCCCTTGCAGGACGGGGCGGCCGTCCTCGTAGCCGAAGGAGACGTCGTCGAACTCGACGGTGGCGGGGGCGTCGGCGGGGAGTTCCTTGGTGCCCTCCTGGATCGACGGCTCGGTGTCGATGAGTTCCAGGACGCGTTCGGCGCCGGCGCGGGCCTGCTGGCCGACGGTGAGCACCACGGCGAGCATCCGCACCGGGCCGACGAGCTGGGCGAGGTAGGCGGAGAACGCGACGAACGTGCCGAGCGTGATGTGTCCGCGCACGGCCAGCCAGCCGCCGAGCGCGAGCATCGCGACCTGACCGAGCGCGGGCACGGCCTGGAGGGCGGGGGTGTACCGGGCGTTCATGCGGATGGTGCGCAGCCGGCCCGCGAACAGCCGCCGGCCGACCTCGCGCAGCTTGCCGGTCTCCTGGTCCTCCTGCCCGAACCCCTTCACCACGCGGACGCCGCTGACGGCGCCGTCCACGACCCCGGCGACGGCGGCGGCCTGCGCCTGCGCGTACCAGGTGGCGGGGTGCAGCCGGGAGCGGCTGCGCTTGGCGATGAACCAGACGGCGGGGGCGACGGCGAGCGCGACGAGGGTGAGCGGCAGGGACAGCCACGCCATGATCACCAGGGAGATGACGAAGAGCAGGACGTTCCCGATGGTCATCGGGAGCATGAAGAGCAGCCCCTGGATGAGCTGGAGGTCGCTGGTGGCGCGGCCGACGACCTGCCCGGTGGACAGCTCGTCCTGCCGGCGGCCGTCGAGCCGGGTGATCGTGTCGTACATCCCGGTGCGCAGGTCGTGCTGCACGTCGAGGGCGAGCCGGCCGCCGTAGTAGCGGCGGACGTAGGTGAGCCCGTAGACGAGGACGGCGGCGCCGACCAGGGCGCCCGCCCAGGGGCCCATGGAGCGGCTGTGGTCACCGATCACGTCGTCGATGATCACCTTGGTGATCAGCGGGACGAGCGCGAGCAGCCCCATGCCGGCGAGGGAGGACCCGAGCGCGAGGACGACGTCCTTCGGATACCGCCACGCGTACCCGGCGAGCCGCCGCGCCCAGCCGCGTCCCGGCCCTCCCTGCTGCTGCCCCTGCTGCGCTGCCACGCGGCTGCCTTCCGTCGTTCCTGCCGACCCGGCCGGCCCGGCGATCTCCGCCGGTCCGGCCGCTCCTGCTCGTCCGGAAGACACCAACATCGGTGACGTGGCATTTCATCCCACCGCAACAATCACGGGCCCAAGGGCGGAGGGGGACGGGACCGTGGACGTAGGACCCGCTACCGCTTCGGGGTGCGCACGGCCAGCCGGTAGAAGCGGGTGGTCTGCGCGGCGTTCTGGTTGTCGTCGCTGACGAGGAGGACGTCCAGGCGGCCGGTGCGGTGGTCGTGGCCGGTGACGGCCATGCCCTCGATGTTGTCGAGGAGGGGGTTGGGCTGGGGCTGCTTGGCGGTGGCGCCGAGGGAGGGGCAGTCGACGAGATCGGCGAGCGGGGTCTTCTTGGCCAGGCGTACGCCGCGCTGCCCGGTCAGGTTCTCGATCGCACTGGTGTCCGTGGCCTGCCGCAGATCGGCGAGCTGGAGGCGAACGGTGTTGCCGACGCCGGAGGTGAAGCCGCGCTCCAGGACGAGGAGGCGGCCGTCGGGGGTGGCGGTGATCTCCGGGACGCCGAGCCCGTCGTCGGCGCGGTAGCCGTACTGCGGGCCGAGCCGCCACTGCGTGCCGTGCCGCCGCCAGGTCTGGAGGCGGACGATGCCGGCGCTGTCGCCGTCGAGCGCGTACTCCATGGAGGCGACGAGGGTACGGCCGTCGGGGAGCAGGGTGAGCCCTTCGAACGTGCCGTTGGCGGTGGCCCGCCCGGCCGGGGCGACCTGGAGGGAGCCGGGCACGGGCAGCCGCCCGAGCAGCCGCCCGTCCCGGGAGTAGCGCCGCACGGAGGGCTCGACCTCGGAGGTCACCAGCCGGGTGCCGTCCCGGTCGACGACGACCCCCTCGGAGTCGAGCGCGGCCCCGCTCTCGTCGGCGAGCGCGACGACACCCTCGGGCCGGTAGGTCCTCGGGTCCAGCCGGAACAGCGAGGACCGGTCGGACAGCGCGACGAGCGCCCCGTCCCGGTCCCGCGCGAGGGCGGAGAAGTTCCCGACGTAGGTCCCGTCGTACGACGTCTTGTCGAGGACATCGGAGAACCCGGCGAGGGAGACGCTCGGCGCACAGGCGTTTCCTTCATGGCTGTGGGCGACGTCGGCGGAGGCGGGCCCGGCGGCGGTGAGGCAGGCGGCCGCCGAGAGACCCGCGGCGAGGACGGCGAGGACGTTTCTCAGGCGCATGCGCGTCACGGTAGGGCGCGCGGGTGACGCACGGGAGACCGACGCGTGCATTGTTCCTTGCGAGAAGGGCCCGGCGTGCGCGCCCGGGCCGGGGGCGTGCCGCAACTCGCGGGCCCGTCACGGAGAGCGGCCGGCTCAGTGACTTTCGTGCGGCGCTGTGCGCATGGGCCAGCGCGCATTACGTGCCCACAGGCCTCTGCTAGTCTGATCATCAGTTCGCGTCACGCCAGGGCCTATCAGTCGCCCGATGATGCAGAGAGAACTGGTATGCACGGCACGGGTATTGACTCTGCCATTCACTGGTTTCGATTCCTGAACAAGTGCTCTGACCCACGGGTCAGGATTGTTCGGCCACCATGTGCCGGAGGCTCAGCGAGTCTCCCTTCCTGAAGCGACGCGGCGCGACGACCGCCGCTGTCCTCGAATCCAACGGTCCGTCAAGGCCGTTCGAGTTCCATACACCGGACATCTCAGAAATCGGGACGGTACTGCCGTGCCCATGCTCGGTAAAGGTTGAAGTGATGACGAACCCGTTCGAAGACCAGAATGCCGATTACACGGTCCTGGTGAACGACGAGGGCCAGCACTCGCTCTGGCCGGCCCCGGCCGAGGTGCCGGCCGGCTGGCGAACCGTCTTCGGGCCCGCCAGGCGCCAGGAGTGCTCGGATCACATCGAGGCGTCCTGGACGGACATGCGTCCCAAGAGCCTTGTCGCCGCCATGGGGGAAGAAGGACCCGCCGGCGCCTGACCGCCTCCGGACAACGCGCGGACGAAACCGACCGTTGGTGCGTCCGCACCGCCATGCCTCGGTACACCTCGGTCCGCAGGCATGCGCATTTCACAAGAAGTAGCGGGCTGTTGGCACTGCGGCCGCCGGACAGGCGACCGCCCAGGAAAGCCTCAGCACGTGTTCCTGGCGGATGTACGTCGAATCGGAGAACTGCGTCGTGTTGGATTCCCGGGCTGAAAACCTCTCCCTGCTCGCCGGACAGTCGGGCGTATGGCTCGCCCAGCAACTGGACCCGGCGAGCCCCGCCTACCAGATAGCCGAATACATCGAGATACACGGTCCCGTCGACGAGGCGCTGTTCGAGGCCGCGTTACGCCGCGTGATCGCCGAGTGCGACGCCTACCGGCTGCGCCTGGCGGTGGACGAGGACGGCATGCGCCAGACCGTCGAGCCGTTCGGGGACTGGCCGTTGCACCTCCCCGACGTCGGCGCGGAGGCCGACCCGGCCGCGGCGGCGCGGCGCTGGATGCGCTCCGACATGGCCCGCGTCTACGACCTGGAGCAGGGGCCCAGCTTCACACAGGCGCTCTTCCGCATCGCCCCGGACCGCTATTACTGGTACCAGCAGTCCCATCACAGCCTGGTGGACGGTTACACCGCCCATCTCGTCGCCTCCCGGGTGGCCGACGTCTACACCGCCCTGGCCGAGGGCCGGGAGCCGGACGCCGACGGTGCCTTTCCTCCGCTGCGGAGCCTCGTCGCGGAAGAGGCGGAATACCGCGCCTCCGGCCAGTACGCCGACGACCGCGCCTACTGGGCCGGGAAGCTGGCCGACCGCCCCGACCCCGTGAGCCTGGCCGGCCGGTTCGCCCCCGCCTCCCCTGGTGACCTGCGCCATTCCATCGATCTCCCGCCCGAGCGGGTGGCGGCCCTGCGCGCCACGGCCCGCGGCCTGAAGGTCAGTTGGTCGGTCATGGTCCTGGCCGCCACGGCGGCCCTCACCCACCGTCTCACCGGGGCGGACGACCTCGTCATCGGCATGCCCGTCACGGGCCGCGTGGGCCGGACGGCCCGTGCCACGCCCGGGATGCTCGCGAACGTGCTGCCGCTCAGGCTCTCCGTACACCCCGGCCTGGGTCTGGACGCACTGATCCGGCAGACGGGCGGGACGGCCCGCGAGGCGCTGCGCCATCAGCGTTTTCGCCAGGAGGACATGCGCCGGCTCATCGGCGCTGTCGGTGAGACTCGGGGACTGGCCGAGCCGCAGGCCAACATCATGGCCTTCGACTACGATCTGCGGTTCGCCGGAGCGCCGTCGACCACCCACAACCTCAGCAACGGCCCCATCGAGGACCTGTCGTTCATCATGTACGAGCGGCAGGCCGGACAGGGCATGCGACTGGACGTCGTCGCGAACCCGGCACTCTACGACGCGCGGGACCTGCGGGTGCACGGGGAGCGGTTCCTCCGCCTCCTGTGGGCCATGACGGAAGACCCGACGCGATCGGTGGGTTCTGCCGAGCTGCTGGGTGAGGCCGAGCGTGAGCGGCTGCTGGTGGAGTGGAACGACACGACTGCCGACTACCCCTCCGGACAGGCCGTCCACACCCTGTTCGAGGCACAGGCCGCCCGCACCCCCGACGCCGTCGCAGTGGTGTGCGACAGCACCCGGATCACCTATCGGGAGCTGGACGAACGGGCGAACCGGCTGGCGCGCCGGCTCGTCCGGCTGGGGGTGGGGCCGGAGAGCCGTGTCGCGGTCCTCCAGACGCGTTCCGTGGGCTTGGTGGTGTCGACGCTGGCGGTGTCGAAGGCCGGCGGTGTGTACGTGCCGATCGATCCGAACCAGCCCGCGGTGCGTTCCGAGTTCATCGTGCGCGACACCGAGGCGACGGCGTTGCTGACCGACCGGGAGCGGCAGGACATCGGCTTCACCGTCGACGTGCCGGTGCTCCCGGTCGGTGACGGTGACATCGGCGGTGCCGACGCCGACGCGGAGACCGGCGCCGGCACCGGAGTGGCGGTGGACGCGCGGCAGTTGGTGTACGTGATGTACACCTCCGGCTCGACGGGCACCCCGAAGGGCGTGGCCGTGACGCACCGCGACGTGGTGCGTCTGGCGTCCGACCCGTACTGGCGTGCGGGCCGGCACGAGCGGGTGCTGATGCACGCCCCGTACGCCTTCGACGCCTCCACCTTCGAGATCTGGACGCCGTTGCTGAACGGCGGCCGGATCGTGGTGGCCCCGCCCGGCCGGCTGGACGCCGCCGGTCTGGCCGCGGTCATCGCCGCGCAGGACGTGACCGGCCTGTTCGTCACCGCCGGCCTGTTCCGGGTGCTGGCCGAGGAGGACCCGGCCTGCTTCCGGGGCGTGCGCGAGGTGATGGCAGGCGGTGACATCGTCTCGCCGGCCGCGGCCCGCAGCGTCCTGCGGTCCTGCCCCGGCATCATCGTGTCCAACGGGTACGGCCCCACCGAGACCACCGTCTTCGCCGCCGTCCACCCGCTGCACGACACCGACGAGGTCCCGGACACGGTCGTGCCCATCGGCCGCCCCCTGACGAACACCCGGCTCTACGTCCTCGACGACGCCTTGCGGCCCGTCCCCACCGGCGTGCCCGGCCAGCTCTACATCGCCGGTGACGGCCTCGCGGAGCGCTTCGTCGCCTGCCCGTTCGGGACCGCGGGCGAACGGATGTACCGGACCGGGGACCTGGTCCGCTGGAACCACGACGGCCGGCTCGAATATCTTGGACGCACGGACGACCAGGTGAAGGTCCGCGGTTTCCGCATCGAGCCGGGCGAGATCGAAGCGGCCCTCGGTACGCACCCGACGGTCGGTCAGTCGGCCGTCGTCGTGCGCGAGGACCGCCCCGGCGACAAACGTCTGGTCGCCTACGCCGTTCCCGGCCGGGGCGCCGTCCCCGACCCGGACTCCCTGCGCGCGCATCTGCGCACCGTGCTGCCCGACCACATGGTGCCCTCCGCCGTCGTGATCCTGGACGAGCTGCCCCTGACCGGCAACGGCAAACTGGACCGCCGCGCCCTGCCCCAGCCCCGCTACACGACCACCACCGCGAGCCGCCAACCGGCCACCGCACAGGAGAAGGCCCTCGCCCGCCTGTTCACCGACATACTCGGCCTCGAACACATCGGCGCCGACGACAACTTCTTCCACCTCGGCGGACACTCCCTCCTCGCCACCCGCCTCGTCTCACGCATCCGCACCGAACTGGACGTCGAAATAGGCATCCGCACACTCTTCGAGAACCCCACCGTGGCCGGGATCGCCGGTGTGCTGGGCGGTGCGGGTGCGGCGCGGCCCGCTCTGACCGCGGGTGTGCGGCCGCAGGTGGTGCCGCTGTCGTTCGCGCAGCGTCGTCTGTGGTTCCTGGGCGAGCTGGAGGGCCCGAACGCGACCTACAACATCCCCGTGGCGCTCCGGCTGACGGGTGGTGTGGACCCGGTGGCGCTGGAGCGGGCGGTGCGCGATGTGGTGGTGCGCCACGAGGTGCTGCGGACGGTGTTCCCCTCCGCGGACGGCCGGCCCCGCCAGCGCATCCTGGACCCCGGCTCCTTCCCGCTCGACGTGCCGGTGAGGGTGGCCGCGGAGGCGGAGCTGGCCGGGATGCTGCGCGAGGAGGCGGCCCACGCCTTCGACCTGAGCGGTGAACCGCCCCTGCGGGCCACGCTGTTCCGGGTCGCCGCCGAGGAACATGTGCTGTTGCTGGTGCTGCACCACATCGCGGCGGACGGGTGGTCGATGGCGCCCTTGAGCCGGGACCTGTCCACCGCCTACGCCGCCCGGCTCGAGGGGCGTGAGCCGGGGTGGCGGGCACCGGCGGTGCAGTACGCCGACTTCACCCTCTGGCAGCGCGAACTCCTGGGCGCCGAGGACGACCCGGACAGTGTGGTCTCCCGGCAGCTGGGCTACTGGCGGACCGCCCTGGCCGGTGCGCCGGAGGAACTGGAACTGCCCACCGACCGGCCGCGTCCGGCGGTGGCCGGCCACGGGGGCGGCGAGGTCCCGCTGCGGGTTCCCGCCGAGATCCACCAGCGGCTGCTGGACCTCGCGCGCGGGCAGGGCGCGACCCTGTTCATGGTGTTGCACTCCGCGGTCGCCCTGCTGCTGTCGAAACTCGGTGCGGGGCAGGACATCCCGATCGGCACACCGGTCGCCGGCCGCACCGACGACGCCCTCGACGAGCTGGTCGGCTTCTTCGTCAACACGCTGGTGATCCGCGCCGATGTGTCCGGGGACCCGTCGTTCAGCGAGCTGCTGCGCCGGACGCGGGAACGGAGCCTTGCCGCCTACGCGCATCAGGACCTGCCCTTCGAGCGGCTCGTCGAAGACCTCGCCCCGGCCCGGTCCCTGGCCCGCCACCCCCTGTTCCAGGTGATGGTCGCCCTCCAGAACAACACCGGGGCCGCGCTCGACCTGCCCGGCGTCCGGGCCGGTCTGCTCGGCCTGGCCGACACCCGTGCCAAGTTCGACCTCGACATCCACTTCGAGGAACGGACCGATGCCACCGGCGGCCCCACCGGCCTCCTCGGCCGTGTCACCTACGCCACCGACCTCTTCGACCGGGAGACGGTCGAGACGATGGCCGAGCGCCTCGTCCGCGTCCTCGATGTGATCGGCACCGACCCGGACCGGCCGCTCAGCCGTGTCGATGTCCTCGGCGGGGCCGAGCGCGAGCGACTGCTGGTGGAGTGGAACGACACGGCTGTCGCTCGTCCGGGGACCACGCTGCCCGCGCTGTTCGAGGCGCAGGTGGCGCGGACCCCCGACGCGGTCGCGGTGATGTGCGGCGGCACCGGGCTGACCTATCGGGAGCTGAACCAGCGGGCGAACCGGCTGGCGCGGCTGCTGGCCGGGCGGGGCGTGGGGCCGGAGTCGGTCGTGGCGCTGCTGATGGAGCGTTCGGCCGAGCTGATGGTGGCCGTGCTGGCGGTGCTGAAGGCGGGCGGGGCGTATGTGCCGGTGGATCCGGCGTATCCGGCCGACCGGATCGCCTTCATGCTCGCTGACGCTCGTCCCGCGCTGGTGCTGACGGCGCGTGCCGTCTCCGATCGCCTGCCCGGGGCCGTCCCGGCCGAGCGTGTGGTCGTCGTGAACGAGCTGTCCGGCCTCCAGGAGTACGCGGAGCACGACCTCACGGATGCCGAGCGGCCGGCGCCACTGCTGCCGCGGCACCCGGCGTATGTCATCTACACCTCCGGTTCCACCGGGCGCCCCAAGGGCGTGGTGATCGAGCACCGCAGCGTGTGCGACCTGCTGGCCTGGGCCCATGCCGAGATCGGCCCGCAGCGTCTGTCACGGGTCCTGGGCTCGACCTCGCTCAGCTTCGACGTCTCGGTCTTCGAACTGTTCGCCCCGCTGACCAGCGGCGGCAGCGTGGACCTGGTCGCGGACGCGCTCGTCCTGCTCGACCGGGGCGGCTGGCGCGGCAGCCTGATCAGCGCGGTGCCCTCAGCCCTGGGCAACATCCTCGCCCAGCGCGAGGGCGCGCCGCTGGACGCGGACCTGGTGGTGCTGGCCGGTGAGGGCCTTGCCGCCCGCACCGTCGACGCCGTCCGCACCGCCATGCCGCGCAGCCGGGTGGCCAACATCTACGGCCCCACCGAGGCCACCGTCTACGCCACCGCCTGGTACGACACCCCTGCCCGGTCCGACGCCTCCGCCACCGGGCAGACGGCCGCCCCGCCCATCGGCCGTCCCGTCCACAACACCCGCGCCTACGTCCTCGACGGCCACCTGAACCCCGTCCCCGTCGGCGTCGCCGGCGGGAGCGCTTCGTCGCCTGCCCGTTCGGGACCGCGGGCGAACGGATGTACCGGACCGGGGACCTGGTCCGCTGGAACCACGACGGCCGGCTCGAATATCTCGGGCGCACGGACGACCAGGTGAAGGTCCGCGGTTTCCGCATCGAGCCCGGCGAGATCGAAACCGTCCTCGGTACGCACCCGGCGGTCTCCCGGACGGCTGTGATCGTCCGCGAGGACCGCCCCGGCGACAAACTCCTCACCGCCTACGTCGTCCCCGAGCAGGGCACCGTCCCCGACCCGGACTCCCTGCGCGCACACCTGCGCACCGTGCTGCCCGACCACATGGTGCCCTCCGCCGTCGTGATCCTGGACGAGCTGCCCCTGACCCGCAACGGCAAACTGGACCGCCGCGCCCTGCCCCGACCCCACTACACGACCACCACCGCCGGCCGCCAACCGGCCACCGCACAGGAGAAGACCCTCGCCCGCCTGTTCACCGACATACTCGGCCTCGAACACATCGGCGCCGACGACAGCTTCTTCCACCTCGGCGGACACTCCCTCCTCGCCACCCGCCTCGTCTCACGCATCCGCACCGAACTCGGCGCCGAAATAGGCATCCGCACACTCTTCGAGAACCCCACCGTGGCCGGGATCGCGGCGCGCATGCTCTCCTCGCAGCAGCAGGACCGGAACGACATCCTTTTCCCGATCCGCGGCGAAGGATCGCGTGCACCGATTTTCTGCGTTCACCCCGGCACGGGCTTCAGCTGGGGATTTCTCGGATTCGCGCGTCATCTGCACCACGAATACCCGGTGTACGGCCTCCAGGCGCGAGGGCTCGACGGCGGGGGCCCGCTGCCGACGCAGATCGCGGAGATGGCGGCGGACTACATCGAGCAGTTGCGAAGCGTGCAGAGGGAGGGGCCCTACTGCCTGCTGGGCTGGTCGTTCGGGGGCCTGGTGGCTCACGAGATGGCGGTCCAGTTGCAGGAAGCGGGTGAAGAGATCTCGGTCCTCGCCCTCATGGACTCCTACCCCGTCGCCGAGGGAAGTCCCGAGTCGGCCGAGTCGCGCATATCCGACGAAGCGGCTCTGCGCGAGTATCTCGATGCCGGTCTACGCCGCCACGCGCGGTCCTCCGGGACGGCGACGGCGTCCGTCCTGGACAGTCTCGGCGAGCGTGAAGCGGAGGCCGTCCTGAGGGTGTTCAAGAACAACATGAGCCTCATGGAGAAATTCTCCCCCGGCAAGTTCGACGGAGACCTCCTGTTCTTCACGGCGACTCTCGGCAAAACGGACGGAAGGCTCTCCGCCGAGAACTGGCAGCAGCACATCGGCGGATCCATCGACAACCGCGACATTGTCGTCGAACACGACGAGATGAATTCGCCGAGCAGTGCGGCCGCCATCTGCCGGGCTCTCACCGAGAAGCTGCGCGCGCGAGAGGGGAACTGAGCGGGTGAGTCGGCGGGACCGCACGCCGCTCACATGCCGTTCGGCCCGTCCGTCGGGCCGGGCGGCGGGCCCGGGGGCGGAGGCAGGCCCGGCTCGGTCTGTTTCAGGCGGCCGTAGACCGCGTCGAAGGTGAAGCCGGAGACGAAGCCGACCGTCAGGACGAAGAAGAGGAGGCGGCGGGCGCCCTCGCCGGTCAGGATGTCGGGGGAGGCGGCCAGTTGGGCCGAGACGAAGAGCAGGAACGCGACGGCGCCCGCCGACATGCCGAGCGCCGCCGTGCGCGCCCAGTGCTCCCCGCGGTCGAAGGCGTTGCGGGTGATGGCGCCGGAGGTGCCGGTGGCCAGCGCGCCGACGATCAGCCCGGTGAGGTTGACGGCGGCGCTCGCGTCCAGCGCGTAGGTCAGCGGGATCATGCCCAGCCCCAGGCAGAGCAGCAGCAGCCCCGCCGTGATGCCGAACGCGCTGCGCCAGGCCGCGCGGCGCACGGCGCGGGCGTCCTGGCGGCGCCGTTCGTCCTTGCGTTCCCGCTGCGCGGCCAGTATCCGCACCAGTCGGGCCGCCGTGTCCCGCCCCCACTCCGCGCCCATCGCCGACACCTCCTCGGGGGTGGGGTGCCGGTCGACCCTGTTCATCACGTCCCACACCTTGCGGCCGGCCCCGCCGAAGCACGCCGCCGCGTAGACGGGAATGCCGAAGGCGAGGCAGACCATGCCGGTGATCAGCGTCGAGCGGCCGCCGCCGATCAGCACGACGCCGTGCACCTCGGCGAGCGAGCGGTAGTAGCCGCTCTCCCACTCCTCCTCCGACTCGTGCCGTACGTCGTACAGTTCGGGCCGCTCGTCGAGGAGCGGGAAGTCCGTGTCGACGTTCCCGTACGGCGGCCGTACGTGGATGGACCCGGGCGCGGGCTCGCCCTGCGCGAGGTAGCCGGTGATGACCCAGTCCTCCACGAACTGCGCCTCGCTGGAGTAGACGACGAGATCGCACCCGGCCTCGGCGAGCGCCCCGCCGATCTCCGCGCACGCCCCCTCGACCCGGTCCCCGGACACCAGCGGCGGCTCGTACACCCGCACCGGATCCGCGCTCCCCACCACAGCGATCAACGGCCTCAACCCGTAACCCCCCGACCACGTTGGGCAACTCCCGCCCCACGCAGCCTACTTATCCACCCCGCCCCCTCCCTCAAACGGCCCGGGCTCCCTCGAACGGCCCGGACCGATCCCCTCGGCCCCCTGCCGCCCCCTGCCGACCCCCTGCCGGCTTCCCGTCGGCTTCCCGCCGGTCAGGACGCCCGCCGCCCCCGCAGCGGGCGGAAGAACGCGCGGATCTCCTCGGCGAGAGGTTCCGGTGCCTCCATGACACCGAGGTGCCCGCCCCGGGGCATGGTCTCCCACCGCGTCACGTCGAAGACCCGCTCGACCCAACTGCGGGGCGGCATCACGTCCTTGGGGAACGACGCCACCCCCATGGGAGGCCGGACGCGGACCCCGGGCTCGAAGTGGTTCGGGCGCAGGGCGTTCTCGCGGTAGAACCGCATGGAGGAACCGATGGTGCCGGTGAACCAGTAGATCGAGATGTTGGTGAGGAGGGCGTCCATGGTGAAGGCGCGCTCCACGTCGCCGTCGCAGTCGCTCCAGCCGCGCGCCTTCTCGACGATCCACGCCGCCAGCCCCGCCGGCGAGTCGGTCAGCGCGTACGCGGGTGTCTGCGGCTTCGTCGACTGGAGGCGGTGGTAGCCGCCCTCCGCCTCGAACCATGCCGCGGCGGTCTCCTGGAACGCCTTCTCCTCCGCCGACAGGGGCGGCTGCCCCGCGCCCAGCGGGGGCCGGTAGAAGCCGGGGACGAAGGTCACGTGCAGCCCGGACACCCGTTCGGGGAAGCGGGCCGCGAGCCACATGGAGACGGCCGCGCCCCAGTCGGAGGACTGGGTGCCGAAGCGCCGGTAGCCGAGCCCCGTCATCAGCCGCGTCCACATCCCGGACACGCGCTCGGGGCCGAACCCCGGCCGGGTCGGCCGCTCCGAGAACCCGTAGCCCGGCAGCGAGGGCACGACGACGTCGAAGGCGTCGGCCGGGTCTCCGCCGTGGCTGCCGGGATCGGTGAGCAGGGGGATGAGCCGTGCCATGTCGAACCCGGTGCCGGGCCAGCCGTGCGTGAGCACCAGCGGGTGGGGGTCGGGGCCCTCTCCGCGTTGGTGGATGAAGTGGATGCCGACCCCGTCCAGTTCCGCCACGAACTGCGGAAAGGCGTTCAACTCGGCCTCCCGCGCCCGCCAGTCGAAGTCGGTCCGCCAGTACTCCGTCAGGCGCCGGAGGAAGGCGAGGTCGGTCCCGTCGGCCCAGTCCATGTCCGGCAGGGAGTCGGGCCAGCGGGTGTGGCGCAGTCGGCGGTCCAGGTCCTCCAGCCGGTCGTCGTCGATGGAGATCGTGAAGGGTGTCTTCCGCATGTGGGACCCCCGCTAGACTTTCGGACTATGAGTCCAGAACAACGTAACACCGTTTCGGACCGTCAGTCCAAAACTGCCGGTGGACGTCTGGGACGGCCGCCGGCGTCCCGCGACGGCGTGCTCGCCGCCGCGGACGCGCTGTTCGCGCAGGCCGCGACGGCTCAGCCGGTGTCGATGGACGCCATCGCGGCGGCGGCCGGCGTCGGCAAGGGAACGTTGTTCCGGGCGTTCGGCGACCGCGACGGACTTCTCGACGCGCTGGCCGCCGCGAAGTTCCAGCCGCTCCGCACGGCCGTGGAGTCCGGCCCCGGGCCTCTCGGACCGGGCACTCCGGCGCCCGACCGGATCGTCGCGTTCCTGGACGCGGTGCTCACCTTCAAGCTGGAGAACCGCAACCTCATGCGCGCCCGCGAAGTGGCCGCGCCCGGGAACCTGCGGTCGGAGCGCTACCGCTGGATGCACGCGCTCCTGCGGGGGCTGCTCCAGGAGGCCGCGCCCGCACGCACCGAGACCGACGCCGGGTACGCCGCGCACGCGCTGCTCGCGCTGCTGCACATCGACCTCGTCGAGGAGCTGCTCGACACGGGACGCTCCGTCGCGGACATCCGCCGCGCACAAGCGGCTCAGGCCCTCGCGGTCGTCGCCGGAGCGCCGCCCCGTTCGGGGTGAGGGGCGACCGCACCGAGCGACCCGAGCCCGTCGCCCCGGCTCCCGTCCCCTCGGCTCCCGGCGACGCGGTGCACGTCGCCGAGGGAGCGGGGCCTGCCGTCCTCCCCGGCCCACGGCAGCAGCCGGATCCTCACACTGATGGACTTCGAGGACCAACCGCCCCTGGCGTACCCGGAGGTACTCGACGGGCGTCCCGCCGGCCTCCCCGTCCGCGACTCCCGGCGCGTGGACGGTCCCGCGCTGCTTCTCTCGCGGCCCCGCCGGGCCTCGTGCGGAGCGGCCGTCGGTTCCGTCACCGCGTCGCGCGGTAGCGGAGGTACACCACCCCGCAGCTGAACGTACGCGTCTCGACGAGGTCGAGATCCACCCGGCGTTCGTCCCTCGGGAAGAGCGGTGTGCCGCCACCGACCAGTACCGGGTAGACCCTGATCCGGTACTCGTCGATCAGCCCCAGCGCCGCCGCCCCGGCGGCCAGCGTCGCACCGCCGATCGCGAGGTCGCCCTCCCCCGGCTCGGCGCGCAGCCGCTCGATCTCCTCCGCCAGACCGCCGCCGGCCAGGCGGGCGTTGCCCCGGACCTCCGCCAGCGTGGTGGAGAACACCACCTTGGGGAGTGCGTTCCAGATCGCGGCGAACTCGCGTTCCAGATCGTCGAGTTCGGGCTTCTGGTCGGCGTCCTCCCAGAACACCATCGTCTCGTACAGCCGCCGCCCCAGCAGATGGACGTCGAGCCCGCGCACCTCCTCGGTGGCGAGGCGGAAGACCTCCTCGTCGGGCACCGACCAGTCGAACCGCCCGTCCGGCCCGACGATGTAGCCGTCGAGCGAGACGCTCATGGAGCAGGTCACCTTGCGCATCGGAGGTCCTCCTCGGATTCCGGGTCGACCGTGAGACCGTCCGGCGCCCCGGAACTCATCGTGCCGTCTCCGGCGGGCGGGCGCCCGCCGCCCGGTACGTCCCCGGGGTCTGGCCCAGCGTGCGGGTGAAGGTGTGGACGAAGGCGCTGGGGGTGGACCAGCCGCAGCGGTGGGCCGTCTCGGTGACCGTGGCGCCGTCGGTGAGTTCGATCATCGCGTGGAAGAGCCGGGCCGTGGTCCGCCACTGCGGGTACGTCGTGCCGAACTCCGTGCGGAACAGCCGGCTCAGGTGCCGTTCGCTGAGGCCGACCTCGCGGGCGAGCCCGGCGAGGGTGCGCGGCTCGGCGAGGTCGGCGAGCACGGTCCGGCAGGCGTCGGCGAGGCGGGGGTCGCGGGCCCGAGGGAGCTGGAGCGGGGTGACGTCGGCGCGGCACAGCCGGTCGACGATCACCGCGCGCAGCCGGTCCCGCTCCCCCGGCGTCAGATCCGGCTCGGTGCTCGCGACGAGCAGTTCGCGCAGCAGCGCGGGCACGGCGATGACGGTCGGGGTGTCCGGGGGCAGGGGCGATCGGCCGAGGGGGAACTGAAGGGTGTGCACCTCCGTGTGGCCGTGCACGCGGTGCTCGTGCCAGGTGCCGGCCGGGACCCAGACGGCGCGCCGGGCGCCGGCCACCCAGGCTCCGTGGTCGGTGCGCACCGCCAGAACTCCCCGGCTGACGTAGACGAGTTGGTGGTCCTCGTGCCGGTGCCGGGCGATGTGCTCGCCCGGGTGGTGGTCATGGCGGGTCTGCGACACAAGTGGACAGTTTATCGAAAGCCGGTACGGGGGCGCGTCCACGAGGGTGGTGGCCATGAGCCGCACCCCGTCGACGACCACGCCCCAGACGCCCGAGCCCGAGCCGGGGCCCGCCGGGGCGAGCCCGCGCACCGGCCGCACCGGTCCCGGCGGGCTGCTGCGGCGGGCCGTCGCCGACACCCGGCCGCTCGCCGTGCCGGCCTTCCGGCGCACCTTCCTCGGGCAGGGCGCCGCCCTCGTCGGCGTCATGCTCAGCTCCGTCGCCGTCCCGGTGCAGCTCTACGCGCTGACCGGGTCCTCGCTGGTCGTCGGCCTGAGCGGACTGGTGGGGCTGGCGCCCCTCGTCGTGTTCGGGCTGTACGGCGGCGCCGTCGCCGACGCGGTCGACCGGCGCCGGCTCTACGTGGGCTCCTGCTTCCTGACCTGGGCCGTGACGCTCGCGCTGGTGCTCCAGAGCGTGCTGGACGTGCGTTCCCCGGCGCTGATCCTCGCCCTGGTCGCCGTCCAGTCCGGCGGCTTCGCGGTGTCGTCGTCGGTGCGCGGGGCGATCGTGCCGCTGCTGGTGCCGGCCGGGCAGATCCCGGCCGCCAACGCGCTGCTCTACACCGCCGGCAACCTGGGGCAGGTCCTCGGGCCGCTGCTGGCCGGCCTCCTGATCGCCCTGCCCGGCGGCTTCACCCTCGCCTACGGGGCCGACGGCGTGCTGTTCACGGCGGCGCTGTACGCGGCCCTCCGCCTGCCCCCGCTCCCGCCCGCGGAGCCGGGCGCCGGGCGCCCCGGGCTGCGTTCGGTCCTCGACGGGCTGCGGTTCCTCGGCGGGAACCCCGTGCTGCTGATGTCGTTCGCCGTGGACATCGCGGCGATGGTCCTGGCCACCCCGGAGGCCCTGTTCCCGCAGGCCGCCGCCGAGCGGTTCCACGGCGGCGTGGGCCCGCTGTACGCGGCGATCGCCCTCGGCTCGCTCGCGGCAGGGCTGTTCAGCGGGTGGATCGGCCGGGTGCGGCGCCAGGGCGTGGCGCTCACCCTCGCGGTCGTCGTCTGGGCGGCGGCCGTCGCCGCCGCCGGGTTCACGCGCAGCCTGTGGACGGCGGTCGCGCTGCTCGCGCTGGCCGGGGCCGCGGACCTGGTCAGCGCCGTCTACCGGCAGACGATGCTGCAAACGTACGCGCCCGACCGGCTGCGGGGCCGGCTCCAGGGCGTGTTCACCGTGGTGGTGGCGGGCGGCCCCCGGCTGGGCGACCTGCGCGCCGGTACGACGGCCGCCGCGGCCTCCCTCACGGTCGCCTGGTCCGGCGCGGCCGTGGTGTGCATGGTGCTCGTCCTGGGCGGCGCCCTGCTCGTACGGCCGTTCTGGACGTACGACGCCGGGGCGGCCACCAGTAGCTCGCGGGACCGCGCCTGAGGCGCCGTCAGCCGCGCCACCGCGCCGATGCCGACGCTTCGCCCGCCGGCTCCCGCGCACCCTTTACACGTTCACATGTTCATGTCACGCTCCCGTCTGCCGCCCCCGTTCAACCCGCGTAGAAGGGGACCCCCCACATGACGGCAGCACGCATCCACCGCAAGGCGGTGGCCTGGGCCACGGCCACCGTTCTGGCCGGCCTCACCGCCCCCGCCCTGACCGCGGCCCCGGCCTCCGCGACACCGGCCTCCCCCACCGCGGTCACCGCGACGACGACCGCGACGGCCACGGCAGCCACCACGAGCCCGTACGACTCGACGTACTACAAGAACGCCGTCGGCAAGACCGGCAGCAGCCTGAAGTCGGCCCTCCACACGATCATCAGCAGCCAGACCAAGATCTCGTACTCCGCGGTCTGGAACGCGCTGAAGGTCACCGACCAGGACCCGAACAACAGCAACAACGTGATCCTGCTGTACAGCGGTGTCTCGCGCAGCAAGTCCCTCAACGGCGGGGACGTCGGCGACTGGAACCGCGAGCACACCTGGGCCAAGTCCCACGGCGACTTCGGCACCGCGACCGGCCCCGGCACCGACCTTCACCACCTGCGCCCCGCCGACGTCCAGGTCAACGGCGTCCGCGGCAACCTGGACTTCGACAACGGCGGCAGCACGGTCACCAACGGCGGCGGCAGCCGCGTGGACTCCGACTCCTTCGAGCCGCGCGACACGGACAAGGGCGACGTCGCCCGCATGATCCTCTACATGGCCGTGCGCTACGAGGGCGACGACGGCTTCGCCGACCTGGAGCCCGACGAGAAGATCGACAACGGCAGCGCCCCGTACATCGGCAAGCTCTCGGTCCTCAAGGCGTGGAACGAGCAGGACCCGCCCAGCGCCTTCGAGGAGAAGCGCAACGACGTCATCTACGACACCTACCAGCACAACCGCAACCCGTTCATCGACCACCCGGAGTGGGTCGAGTCGATCTGGTAGGCGCCGGCACGGCGGCCGCACGCCCTGCCCCGACTCCTCCGAGTGACCGGGGCCGAGGCGTCACCGCCCGTCGGAGTCGCCCCGCTCCCCCGCGATCCCCCGCGTCATCAGCGTCGTCAGCTCGTACGCCGTGTGGGACGCGGCGACCGACGTGATCTCGGCGTGGTCGTACGCGGGGGCGACCTCGACGACGTCCGCGGAGACCAGGTTGCAGGGGGCCAGGCCGCGCAGGATCTCCAGGAGTTCGCGGGAGGTCATGCCGCCCGCCTCCGGGGTGCCGGTGCCCGGGGCGTGGGCGGGGTCGAGGCAGTCGATGTCGATGGAGACGTAGAGGGGACGGTCGCCGATGCGCTGCCTGAGCTGGTCGGCGACCTCGTCCGCGCCGCGCCGGTAGACGTCCGCCGAGGTGACGATGCCGAAGCCCATCTTCTCGTCGTCGGTGAGGTCCTGCTTGCCGTAGAGCGGGCCGCGCGTGCCGACATGGGAGAGGGCGGAGGTGTCGAGGATGCCCTCCTCGACGGCCCGCCGGAACGGGGTGCCGTGGGTGTACGCGGCGCCGAAGTACGTGTCCCACGTGTCCAGGTGGGCGTCGAAGTGGAGCAGCGCGACCGGCCCGTGCCTCTTCGCCACCGAGCGCAGCAGCGGGAGCGCGATGGTGTGGTCGCCGCCGAGGGTCATCAGGCGGGCGCCGGTGCCGAGCAGCTCGTCGGCGGCCGCCTCGATCGTCTCGACGGCCTCCTCGATGTGGAACGGGTTCACCGCGATGTCGCCGGCGTCCGCGACCTGCGCGAGGGCGAACGGGGAGGCGTCCTGCGCCGGGTTGTAGGGGCGCAGCAGCCGGGACGCCTCGCGGATCGCGTTGCCGCCGAAGCGGGCGCCGGGCCGGTAGGAGACGCCGGAGTCGAACGGCACGCCCACAACGGCGACGTCGGCACGTCCGCCGACCTCGTCGAGCCGGGGCAGCCGGGCGAAGGTCGCCGGGCCCGCGTACCGGGGGACGCGGGAGGAGTCGACGGGGCCGCGGGGCGTCTCGCTGCTCATGGGGTGCTGCCTCTTTCTGCGTGCGGTGAGCTGCCCGGACGGGCGGTGTCCGGGGTACCGGGACGGCCGCCGGCCGGGGGGCGCACACGGTGGCGTGCGCGGACACGACCCTAACCGGAGCCCCGGACGCGCGGCCCCCGCGTGACGAGCGTTACGGCCGCACTTCCCGCCCGCCCTGGACGCCGGTCCCTACCCGTCGGTACCTTGGTGTCTGAGCAAGCGCTTAGACAAGCTCGCGCAGATGACGTTCGAGGGAGGCGGCAGTGCGCCGTACGGTGTTCAACGAGGATCACGAGGCGTTCCGGGAGACCCTCCGCGCCTTCATCGAGGCCGAGGTCGTACCGGCGTACGACGAGTGGTTCACGCAGGGCATCGTGCCCCGCGAGTTCTACTACAAGCTCGCCGAGCTGGGCCTCTTCGGCATCAACGTGCCCGAGGAGTTCGGCGGCGCCGGCCTGGAGAGCCACAAGTTCGAGGCGATCCAGTACGAGGAGACCGCCCGCGCGGGCGTGACCTTCGGCGGCTCCGGCGTGCACGTCCTGCTCGCGCTCCCCTACATCAAGATGCTCGCCACCGACGAGCAGAAGAAGCGCTACCTGCCGAAGTTCGTCTCCGCCGAGGAGATGTGGGCGATCGCGATGACCGAGCCGGGCACCGGCTCCGACCTCGCCGGCATGAAGACCACGGCCAAGCTCAGCGAGGACGGCACGCACTACGTCCTCAACGGCGCCAAGACCTTCATCACCGGCGGCGTCCACGCCGACCGCGTCATCGTCTGCGCCCGCACCGCCCCGCCCACCGCCGAGGACCGCCGCTTCGGCATCTCCCTCTTCGCCGTGGACACCACGTCCGAGGGCTACTCGGTCGGCCGCAAGCTGGACAAGCTGGGCCTGAAGACCTCCGACACCGCCGAACTCGCGTTCGTCGACGTCAAGGTCCCGGCCGAGGACCTGCTCGGCGAGGAGAACAAGGGCTTCCACTACCTCGGCGCCAACCTGCCCTCCGAGCGCTGGGGCATCGCCTTCGGCGCGTACGCGCAGGCCAAGGCCGCCGTCCGATTCGCCAAGAGTTACGTGCAGGACCGCACGGTCTTCGGCAAGACGGTCGCCAGCTTCCAGAACACCAAGTTCGAGCTGGCCGCCTGCCAGGCCGAGGTGGACGCCGCCGAGGCGGTCGCCGACCGCGCCCTGGAGGCCCTGGACGCCGGAGAGCTGACGGCCGCCGAGGCCGCCTCCGCCAAGCTGTTCTGCACCGAGGTCGCCCACCGCGTCATCGACCGCTGCCTCCAGCTCCACGGCGGCTACGGCTACATGAACGAGTACCCCATCGCCCGTCTGTACGCCGACAACCGGGTCAACCGCATCTACGGCGGCACCAGCGAGATCATGAAGTCGATCATCGCGAAGAACATGGGGCTGTGACCGGCCCCGGCACCGGTCCCGACCGCCGTCCCGGCCACGGCCCCGGCCCGGCACCGCGCACGGAGAACACGCAGGATAGAACTGACATATGAGTCAGGCACTTCAGTCACTGCTCGATCTGCTCGACCTGGAGCAGATCGAGCGGGACATCTTCCGCGGCCACTCCCGGCCCGCCGTCGTCCCCCGGGTCTTCGGCGGGCAGGTGGCCGCGCAGGCGCTCGTCGCGGCCGGCCGCACGGTCCCCGAGGACCGGCACGCGCACTCCCTGCACGCGTACTTCCTGCGGCCGGGCGACCCGGGCGCGCCGATCGTCTACTCCGTCGACCGCATCCGCGACGGCCGCTCCTTCACCACCCGCCGTGTGGTCGCCGTCCAGCACGGACAGCCGATCTTCCATCTCTCCGCCTCCTTCCAGGTGTACGAGGAGGGGCTGGACCACCAGGCCCCGATGCCGTCCGCCCCGGACCCGGCGACCCTGCCCACCTCCGCGGAGCGGCTGCGTTCGTACGAGCATCTGCACCCGGCGGTGGTGGAGCGGTTCCTGGAGGTCCGCGAGGCGGTCGACCTGCGCTACGTCGACGAGCCGCCGTACGGCCGCTTCGGCGAGCCGCGCGAGCCGCACTCCCAGGTGTGGTTCCGCACCAACGGCAAGCTGGAGGGCGCGATCGACACGCCCCTGCTGCACGTCGTCCTCGCCACCTACGTCTCCGACATGACCCTCCTCGACTCCGTGCTGCTCGCGCACGGCCGGGGCGGCTGGGCCGTCGGGGACGTCGTCGGCGCCTCGCTCGACCACGCGATGTGGTTCCACCGGCCGTTCCGCGCCGACGAGTGGCTGCTGTACGACCAGGAGTCGCCGTCGGCCTCCGGGGGCCGCGGTCTCGGCCAGGCCCGCATCCACACCCAGGACGGCAGTCTGGCGATATCGGTGATCCAGGAAGGCGTGGTCCGCGTTCCGCGGGAACACTGACATGCATGGCGCACACGGACACGGAACCGGAACCGGCTGAGGACACCGGCCAACAGGACGGCGGCGGCGAGAGCACCTTCACGGTGGTCGTCGCCGCCCTCGCCAATCTCGGCATCGCGGTGGCCAAGGCCGTCGCGGGGCTGATCAGCGGCTCCAGCGCGATGCTGTCGGAGGCCGCGCACTCGGTCGCCGACACCGTCACCGAGGTACTGCTGCTCACCGCGCTCAAACGCAGCGCGAAACCCGCCGACGAGGAACATCCGCTCGGCTACGGCCCCGAGCGCTACATCTGGGCCCTGCTCGCCGCCGTCGCCACGTTCGTCGGCGGCGCGGTCTTCTCCCTGTACGACGGCATCCACACCCTGACGTCGGGCGAGGAACTGGGCGACCCGCTGGCCTCGTACATCGTGCTCGCCGTCGCCTTCGTCCTGGAGGGCTTCTCGCTGCGCACGGCGGTGCGCCAGGCGCGCGGGGAGGCGGCCAGGCTGAGGGTCCCCTTCGGGCGCTATCTGCGGCGCACCAGCGACACCGCGGTCAAGGCGGTGGTCATGGAGGACTCGGCGGCCCTGATCGGCCTGCTGCTCGCGGCGGGCGGCCTGCTGGGCGGGCAGCTCACCGGCTCCGGGGTGTGGGACGGCGTCGCCTCGCTGTGCATCGGCGCGCTGCTGCTGTACGTCGCCTGGGTGCTCGGCCGGTCCAACGCCGAACTGCTGATCGGGCGTCCGCTGCCGCGGTCCGTGCGGGAGCGGATCCGGGCGGAGCTGGTGGCGGTGGAGCACATCGAGGCCGTACTGGAGCTGACGACGCTGGTGCAGGGGCCGAAGGAGGCGCTGGTGGCGGCGAAGGTCGACTTCCGGGACGTGTCGACGGCGGCCCAGATCGAATGGGCGTGCGAGCAGGCGGAGCAGCGGCTGCGGGCGGCGGTCCCCTCCGTGAGCCGGGTGTACCTGGACCCGACGCCGGGGTTCGCCCAGCGGCGGGCGGAGGGGCTGAACCCGTGGCCGTGAGGACGGGGTTCAGCCCCTCCCGCCACCGTCAGCCGAGCAGTCCCGCCTGGTCCAGGAGGTAGGCCGTCATCGGGTCGTAGTGGCGGGGGCTCGTGACGTGGTCGTCGAGGGGGACGGCCACCTGGAGCGTGCCCTCGGACTCGGCGAGGAAGAGGGCGGGGTCGTTGCAGTCGGCGTAGCCGATCGCGTCGACGCCGTCCTGGGCGGCGCGGCCGGCCCAGCCGTGGTCGGCGACGACGAGGTCGGGTGCCGGGTCGCCGTCGCGCTCCAGGCCCTGGAGGATCGCCCGCATGGGTTCACCCGAGTGGGTGTGCCAGAGGCTGGCGCCGTGTTCCAGGACGGCGACGTCGGCGAGCTGCCAGACGTAGCCCTCGTCGGTCTGGAGGCCCTCCGGGATCACGACGATGTCGCAGCCGGCGGCGCGCAGGGCGGCGGCGGTGGCGCGGTGGACGTCCAGGAGGCCGCCGGGGTGGCCGGTGGCGAACAGGACGCGCTGACGGCCGTCGGCGGCCTTGCGGAGGCGGGCGGCCATGCGGTCGAGGGCGTCGACGGTGAGGTCGGGGTCGATGGTGTCCTGGCCGTAGCGGTACTCGGGGTCGTCGTTGACGCCGACGCGTTCCGCCATGACCGCGAGGACGTCCTGCTCGTCGGTCCAGCGGTCGCCGAGCTCCAGGCCGAGCCAGAAGTTGCGGTCGCCGTTGGCCAGCTTGCGGTAGTGGGAGAGGTTGTTCTCGCGGGGGGTGGCGACGTCGCCCGCGATGCGGGTGCGGACGAGGTGATCGACGAGGTCGGCGCGGCTGGGGGGCGTCCCGGGTATCGGCATGCCCCCATTGTGTACGGTGCCTCGCCCCCGCCGCCCTTACCCTTCCCATCCCCAGGGGCTCCGCCCCTTCGACCCCAGCGGGGGCTCCGCCCCCTGCACCCCCGGGTACGTCGTCGGCCGCGGGCCGGTGGGGCTTCTCGCGCAGTTCCCCGCGCCCCTCAAAGCCAGGGGGCGCCCCCTGCTTTTAAGGGGCGCGGGGCTGTGTCAATGTGCGGCTCCGCCGCGTGGGCGCGATCAACCACGACGCACCCGCACCCGCCGAACCGCAGAAGCCCCCGAGCTATAAGGCGCCCCCCCGCTCAGCCCGCCGCCGAGGCGAACGCGCCGCGGGCCATGTCCCGCAGCAGCGACGCCGTCGCGGCGCGCCCCGGCAGGGCGCCACGACGACCCAGATGCGGCGTGCTGTTCAGCAGGCCGAACACCGCGTGGACCGCCGCCCGCGCGACCGGCTCCAGGAGCCCGGGGTACACCTCCCGCAGCACCTCCACCCACAGCTCCACGTACTGCCGCTGAAGCTGCCGCACCAGCTTGCGGTCACTGTCGCGCAAGCGGTCCAGCTCGCGGTCGTGCAGAGTGATGAGCGGACGGTCGTCGAGCGCGAAGTCGATGTGGCCCTCGATGAGCGAGTCCAGCACCGCCCCGGGATCGCCGGCCGCCTCGGCCGCCCGCCGCCGGCCGCCGGTCAGCAGCTGTCCGCTGATCCCGACCAGCAGCTCCGCCAGCATCGCGTCCTTGCCCGCGAAGTGCCGGTAGAGCCCGGGTCCGCTGATGCCGACCGCCGCACCTATCTCGTCGACGCCCACGCCGTGGAACCCGCGTTCGGCGAAGAGGCGCGCGGCCTCCTTGAGGATCTGCTCGCGGCGGGTCGGGGCGTCGGTTCTCGTGGCCATGAAAACAATTCTAGACATCCACGTTAGCGGTCGTTAACCTGGACGGAGTGCGTTAACGCTCATTAACACGTGAGGGGACCGCAGGATGCAACAGGCACCGGAGCTGACCAGCGCGGCGGACCCCGCGTCGGCGGCCTGGCGGGCCAACGAGTCGGCGCACCGCGCGCTCGTCGAGGAGCTGCGCGGCCGGCTCGCCGCGGCCCGCGCGGGCGGCGGCGAGCGGGCCCGCGCCCGGCACACCGCGCGTGGCAAGCTGCTGCCGCGGGACAGGGTGGACACCCTGCTCGACCCCGGCTCCCCCTTCCTGGAGCTGGCCCCGCTGGCCGCCGAGGGGATGTACGACGGGCAGGCCCCGGCGGCCGGGGTGATCGCCGGGATCGGCCGGATCAGCGGGCGCGCGTGCGTGGTCGTCGCCAACGACGCCACGGTCAAGGGCGGCACGTACTACCCGATGACGGTCAAGAAGCACCTGCGCGCCCAGGAGGTCGCGCTGGAGAACCGCCTGCCGTGCGTCTACCTGGTCGACTCCGGCGGGGCCTTCCTGCCGATGCAGGACGAGGTCTTCCCCGACCGCGAGCACTTCGGACGGATCTTCTACAACCAGGCCCGCATGTCCGGCGCCGGCATCCCCCAGATCGCGGCGGTCCTCGGCTCCTGCACGGCCGGCGGGGCGTACGTCCCGGCGATGAGCGACGAGGCGGTGATCGTCCGCGGCCAGGGCACGATCTTCCTGGGCGGCCCCCCGCTGGTGAAGGCGGCCACCGGCGAGGTCGTCACCGCCGAGGAGCTGGGCGGCGGCGAGGTCCACTCCCGCACCTCCGGCGTCACGGACCACCTCGCGGAGGACGACGCGCACGCGCTGCGGATCGTCCGGAACATCGTCTCCACGCTCCCCGCGCGCGGCGAGCCGCCCTGGGAGGTCACCGCGGCCGTCGAGCCGAAGGTGGACCCCTACGGCCTGTACGGCGCGGTGCCGGTCGACTCCCGCACGCCGTACGACGTACGGGAGGTCATCGCCCGCGTGGTGGACGGCTCGCGGTTCGCGGAGTTCAAGGCGGAGTTCGGCCAGACCCTGGTCACCGGCTTCGCCCGGATCCACGGCCACCCGGTCGGCATCGTCGCCAACAACGGCATCCTGTTCTCCGAGTCGGCCCAGAAGGGCGCGCACTTCATCGAACTGTGCGACCAGCGCGGCATCCCGCTGCTCTTCCTCCAGAACATCTCCGGCTTCATGGTCGGCAAGGACTACGAGGCCGGCGGCATCGCCAAGCACGGCGCCAAGATGGTCACGGCCGTCGCCTGCACCCGCGTCCCGAAACTCACGGTCGTCGTCGGCGGTTCGTACGGCGCGGGGAACTATTCGATGTGCGGGCGGGCGTACTCGCCCCGCTTCCTGTGGATGTGGCCGAACGCCAAGATCTCGGTGATGGGCGGCGAGCAGGCCGCCTCCGTCCTCGCCACGGTCAAGCGGGACCAGCTGGAGGGGCGCGGCGAGGAGTGGCCGGCCGAGGCGGAGGAGTCCTTCAAGGCCCCGATCCGCGACCGGTACGAACAGCAGGGCAACGCCTACTACGCCACGGCCCGGCTGTGGGACGACGGCGTGATCGACCCGCTGGAGACCCGCCAGGTGCTGGGCCTGGCCCTGACCGCGTGCGCCCACGCCCCGCTGCCGCCGAAGGCGGACGGCTTCGGCGTCTTCCGGATGTGAGGGGGACCATGACCACGACCGAAACCACGCCCATGACGATGTTCGACACGGTGCTGGTGGCCAACCGGGGCGAGATCGCCGTCCGCGTGATCCGCACCCTGCGGGCGCTGGGCGTGCGCTCGGTGGCCGTCTTCTCCGACGCGGACGCGGACGCCCGGCACGTCCGCGAGGCCGACACGGCGGTACGGCTGGGCCCGGCCCCGGCAGCCGAGAGCTATCTGTCGGTGGAGCGGCTGCTGGAGGCCGCCGCCCGCAGCGGCGCCCGGGCGGTGCACCCGGGGTACGGCTTCCTCGCGGAGAACGCCGGCTTCGCGCGCGCCTGCGCCGAGGCGGGGCTGGTCTTCATCGGCCCGCCCGCCGACGCGATCGCCCTGATGGGCGACAAGATCCGCGCCAAGGAGACGGTGCGGGCGGCCGGGGTCCCGGTGGTGCCCGGCTCCAGCGGCTCCGGGCTCACCGACGAGGAGCTGGCGGCCGCCGCCCGGGAGATCGGCGCTCCCGTGCTGCTCAAGCCCAGCGCGGGCGGCGGCGGCAAGGGCATGCGGCTGGTGCGGGACACCGGGGCGCTGGCGGAGGAGATCGCCGCCGCCCGCCGCGAGGCCCGCGCCTCCTTCGGCGACGACACCCTCCTGGTCGAACGCTGGATCGACCGCCCCCGACACATCGAGATCCAGGTGATGGCCGACGCGCACGGGAACGTGGTGCACCTGGGCGAGCGCGAGTGCTCCCTCCAGCGCCGCCACCAGAAGATCGTCGAGGAGGCGCCCAGCGTCCTGCTCGACGAGGCCACACGCGCGGCGATGGGCGAGGCCGCGGTCCAGGCCGCCCGCTCCTGCGGCTACCGGGGCGCGGGCACGGTGGAGTTCATCGTCCCCGGCGGCGACCCGTCGTCGTACTACTTCATGGAGATGAACACCCGCCTCCAGGTGGAGCATCCGGTGACGGAGTTCGTCACGGGTCTCGACCTGGTCGAGTGGCAGCTGCGGGTGGCGGCCGGGGAGCCGCTGGGGTACCGCCAGGAGGACATCCGCCTCACCGGCCACGCGGTGGAGGCCCGGCTGTGCGCGGAGGACCCTTCCCGCGGATTCCTCCCCTCCGGCGGCCGGGTGCTGGCGCTGCGCGAGCCGCAGGGCGACGGGGTGCGCAGCGACTCCGGGCTCAGCGAGGGCACGGAGGTCGGCAGCCTCTACGACCCGATGCTGTCCAAGGTGATCGCCTACGGCCCCGACCGCGCGACGGCGCTGCGCAGGCTGCGGGCGGCCCTGGCGGACACGGTGACGCTGGGCGTGCCGACCAACGCGGGGTTCCTGCGCCGGCTGCTGGCCCACCCGGCGGTGGTGGCGGGCGAGCTGGACACGGGCCTGGTGGAACGGGAGGCCGACGGCCTCGTGCCGACCGAGGTGCCCGAGGAGGTGTACGAGGCCGCCGCCGCCGTACGCCTGGACGCGCTCGCGCCCCGCACGGAGGGCTGGACCGACCCGTTCTCGGTGCCCAGCGGCTGGCGCATGGGCGGGCAGCCGGCGCCCGTCTCCTTCGACCTGCGCGTCACGGGACTCGAACCCGTGACGCACACCCCGCGCGGCACGCACCACGTCACGGCCGACCGCGTCACCGTGACGCTGGACGGCGTCACGCACACCTTCCACCACTCCGGCGACTGGCTCGGCCGGGACGGCGACGCCTGGCAGGTGCGGGACCACGACCCGGTCGCCGCCTCCCTCACCCGCGCCGCGCACGCCGGGGCGGACGCCCTGACCGCGCCCATGCCCGGCACGGTGACGGTGGTGAAGGTGGCCGTCGGCGACGAGGTGGCGGCCGGGCAGAGCCTGCTGGTGGTGGAGGCGATGAAGATGGAGCACGTCATCTCCGCCCCGCACGCCGGCACGGTCGCCGAGCTGGACGTCACCCCGGGCACGGCGGTCGCCATGGACCAGGTGCTCGCCGTACTGGCACCGCTCGAGGAGGGCGAGGAATGACGGCTCAGGAACTCCCCATGGCCGTACCCGCGCCGGGGCTGCCGGCCAGGGTCCGCATCCACGAGGTCGGCGCACGCGACGGCTTGCAGAACGAGTCGGCGACGGTGCCGACGGCGGTGAAGGCCGAGTTCGTCCACCGGCTGGCCGAGGCGGGCCTGACGACGATCGAGGCGACGAGCTTCGTGCACCCCAAGTGGGTGCCCCAACTGGCCGACGCGGAGCAGTTGTTCCCTCTGGTGAGCGAGTTGCCGGTGGCGCTGCCGGTCCTCGTGCCGAACGAACGGGGCCTGGAGCGGGCGCTCGCGCTGGGCGCCCGCCGGGTCGCCGTCTTCGCCAGCGCCACGGAGTCCTTCGCCAGGGCCAACCTCAACCGCACGGTGGACGAGGCGCTGGCGATGTTCGCCCCGGTGGTGTCCCGGGCGAAGACGGAGGGCGGGCATGTCCGGGGCTATCTCTCCATGTGCTTCGGCGACCCCTGGGAGGGCCCGGTCCCGGTGGCGCAGGTGGTCCGGGTCTGCCGGGCCCTCATGGACCTGGGGTGCGACGAACTGAGCCTGGGCGACACGATCGGCGTGGCCACCCCCGGCCATGTCACGGCACTGCTGTCCGCGCTGAACGAGGCCGGGGTGCCCACCGGCGCCCTCGGCGTCCACTTCCACGACACCTACGGCCAGGCCCTCGCCAACACCCTGGCCGCCCTCCAGCACGGCGTCACCACCGTGGACGCCTCCGCGGGCGGCCTCGGCGGCTGCCCGTTCGCCAAGTCCGCCACCGGCAACCTCGCCACCGAGGACCTGGTGTGGATGCTCCGGGGCCTCGGCATCGAGACCGGAGTCGACCTGGACCGTCTTGTCGCCACGAGCGAGTGGATGGCCGGGCACCTGGGCCGCCCCAGCCCGTCCCGCACCGTCCGCGCCCTGTCCCCCCGGGCCTCTCAGGCCGCCTCCCACAAGGAGCAGTGACCCATGGACCACAAGCTCTCCCCCGAGCTGGAGGAACTCCGCCGCACGGTCGAGGAGTTCGCCCACGACGTCGTCGCCCCCAAGATCGGCGACTTCTACGAGCGGCACGAGTTCCCGTACGAGATCGTCCGCGAGATGGGCCGGATGGGCCTGTTCGGGCTGCCGTTCCCGGAGGAGTACGGCGGCATGGGCGGCGACTACTTCGCGCTCGGCATCGCCCTGGAGGAGCTGGCCCGGGTCGACTCCTCCGTCGCCATCACCCTGGAGGCCGGGGTCTCGCTCGGCGCCATGCCCCTGCATCTGTTCGGTACGGAGGAGCAGAAGCGCGAGTGGCTCCCCCGGCTCTGCGCGGGCGAGATCCTGGGCGCCTTCGGCCTCACCGAGCCCGAGGGCGGCTCCGACGCGGGCGCGACGCGCACCACGGCCCGTCTGGACGAGAAGACGGACGAGTGGGTGATCAACGGCACCAAGTGCTTCATCACCAACTCCGGCACGGACATCACGGGCCTGGTCACGGTGACGGCGGTGACGGACCGCAAGCCGGACGGCCGGCCGGTCATCTCCTCGATCATCGTCCCGTCCGGCACCCCGGGCTTCACGGTCGCGGCCCCGTACTCGAAGGTCGGCTGGAACGCGTCGGACACCCGGGAGCTGTCCTTCGCCGACGTCCGGGTCCCGGCGGCCAATCTGCTGGGGGAGGTGGGCCGGGGCTACGCACAGTTCCTGCGCATCCTGGACGAGGGCCGCATCGCGATCGCCGCGCTGGCCACCGGTCTCGCGCAGGGCTGTGTGGACGAGTCGGTGAAGTACGCGAAGGAGCGCAAGGCGTTCGGCCGGCACATCGGCGCGTACCAGGCCATCCAGTTCAAGATCGCCGACATGGAGACCAAGGCCCACACCTCCCGCCTCGCCTGGCGCGACGCGGCCTCCCGCCTGGTCTCCGGCGACCCCTTCAAGAAGGAGGCGGCCCTGGCGAAGCTGTACTCGTCCACGATCGCGGTCGACAACGCCCGCGAGGCCACGCAGATCCACGGCGGCTACGGCTTCATGAACGAGTACCCGGTGGCGCGGATGTGGCGGGACGCCAAGATCCTGGAGATCGGCGAGGGCACGAGCGAGGTACAGCGCATGCTGATCGCGAGGGAGCTGGGCCTGACGAGCTGACGCCGACGCACAGGTGAGGAGGACCCCACCCCCGGACGCAGTGTGAGGTTAGGCTAACCTACTTTCGAACTCGTCCGGCGGGCCACCCCCGCCCCGTTCGAAGGCAGCCACCGCATGTTCAACGCCCGTGTCTCCCGTCCCACCCGCCGCGGCGTCCTCGCCGCCGGCGGCGCCCTCGGCCTCGGTGCCGTGCTCGCGGCCTGCGGCGACGAGGACGCGAAAGGCGGCGGCTCGGGCGACGGGTCCGGGGCGGGCACGTCGGGTTCCTGGACCTTCAAGGACGACCGCGGCCAGGCCGCGAAGGCCGGCAAGGTCCCGTCGAACATCGTCGCGTTCGTCGGCGTGGCCGCCGCGCTGCACGACTACGGCGTGAGCGTGAAGGGCGTCTTCGGCCCCACGAAGACCAAGGACGGCAAGGCGGACGTCCAGGCCGGTGACATGGACGTCAGCAAGGTGACGATCCTGGGCAACGAGTGGGGTCAGTTCAACATCGAGAAGTACGCGGCCCTCGCCCCGGACCTCCTCGTCTCCACGATGTTCGACGACGCCGGCACGCTCTGGTACGTCCCCGAGGAGTCCAAGAAGAAGATCGAGGCCGTCGGCGCGCCGAGCGTCGGCATCTCCGTCTACGACCGCCAGCTGCCCGAGCCGCTCCAGCGGATGCTGGCGCTCGCCAAGACGCTCGGCGCGGACACCTCCTCGAAGGAGATCGCCGCCGCCAAGAAGCGGTTCGAGGACGCCGCCACCCGGCTGCGCGCCGCAGCCAAGGCCCACCCCGACATCAAGGTCCTGGTGGGTTCCGCGAGCCAGGACATCTTCTACGTCTCCGGCACCGACCTCTCCATCGACCTGGAGTACTTCAAGGCCCTCGGCGTCCGCTTCGTCGAGCCGTCCGAGGCCGCCAAGAAGGAGAGCGGCGGCTGGTTCGAGAACCTCAGCTGGGAGAACGTCGACAAGCACCCGGCCGACATCATCATGATGGACAACCGCACCTCCGCCATCCAGCCGGCCGACATCACCGAGGCCACGTGGAAGAAGCTGCCCGCGGTCAAGGCGGGCCAGGTCATCCCGCGCAACCCCGAGCCGATCCTGTCGTACGACAAGTGCGCACCGCTCCTCGAGGACCTCGCCAAGGCGATCGAGAGCGCCAAGAAGGTGAGCTGAGCGCGCCAACGGTACGAGCGACCGCGCACGTTGACCGGCCCGGGGCGGGATGCCCCGGGCCGACCCATAGCACCTTGCCCGAAATCGGGCAGGAATCTTGCGAATCCGTTGGGCTTACTCCAGGATCTAGCGGGTGCACGACGAACTTGTTGACCATCTGACGCGCTCCACGCCCCTCAGCCGGGGCGAGGCGCTGCGCGTGGTCCAGGACGTGCTCGCCTACTTCGACGAGAGCACCGAGGCGTACGTCCGCCGCCGGCACCGCGAACTCCAGGCCCAGGGCCTGGTGAACGCGTCCATCTTCGAACGGATAGAGGCGGACCTGAAGTACCGCGCGGTCTCGCCGCCGGATCTCACGCTCCGCCAGCTGCGCCGCATCGTCTACGGCTGAGCACCGAAAACCAAGGGACAAAAGGTTACATATGTGCGGAATCGTCGGATACATCGGTAGGCGCGATGTGGCGCCCCTGCTCCTTGAGGGTCTTCAGCGGCTGGAGTACCGCGGCTACGACTCGGCCGGCATCGTCGTCACCAGCCCCAAGGCGACCGGTCTGAAGATGGTCAAGGCCAAGGGCCGGGTGCGCGATCTGGAGGCCAAGGTCCCCGCGCGCTTCAAGGGCACCGTCGGCATCGCCCACACCCGCTGGGCCACCCACGGCGCCCCGTCCGACGCCAACGCGCACCCGCACATGTCGGCCGACAGCAAGGTCGCCGTCGTCCACAACGGCATCATCGACAACGCCGCCGACCTGCGGAAGAAGCTGGAGGCGGACGGCGTCGAGTTCCTCTCCGAGACCGACACCGAGGTCCTCACCCACCTCGTCGCCCGCTCCGAGGCGACGAAGCTCGAGGACAAGGTGCGCGAGGCGCTGCGCGTCGTCGAGGGCACGTACGGCATCGCCGTCATGCACGCCGACTTCCCCGACCGCATCGTGGTGGCCCGCAACGGCTCCCCCGTCGTGCTCGGCATCGGCGAGAAGGAGATGTTTGTCGCCTCCGACGTGGCCGCGCTCGTCACCCACACCCGGCAGATAGTCACGCTGGACGACGGCGAGATGGCCACCCTCAAGGCCGACGACTTCCGCACCTACACCACCGAGGGCACCCGCACCACGGCGGAGCCCACCACGGTGGAGTGGGAGGCCGAGTCGTACGACATGGGCGGCCACGACACCTACATGCACAAGGAGATCCACGAGCAGGCCGAGGCCGTCGACCGCGTGCTGCGCGGCCGGATCGACGACCGGTTCTCCACCGTGCACCTGGGCGGCCTCAACCTCGGCGCCCGCGAGGCGCGTGCGGTGCGGCGGGTGAAGATCCTGGGCTGCGGCACGTCGTACCACGCCGGCATGATCGGCGCGCAGATGATCGAGGAGCTGGCCCGCATCCCCGCCGACGCCGAGCCGGCCTCCGAGTTCCGCTACCGCAACGCGGTCGTGGACCCGGACACGCTGTACGTCGCCGTCTCGCAGTCCGGCGAGACCTACGACGTGCTGGCCGCCGTGCAGGAGTTGAAGCGCAAGGGCGCGCGGGTGCTCGGCGTGGTCAACGTGGTGGGTTCGGCGATCGCGCGCGAGGCCGACGGCGGCATCTATGTGCACGCCGGGCCCGAGGTGTGCGTGGTGTCCACCAAGTGCTTCACCAACACCACCGTCGCGTTCGCGCTGCTCGCGCTGCACCTGGGACGTACGCGGGATCTGTCGGTGCGGGACGGGAAGCGGATCATCGAGGGGCTGCGGCGGCTGCCGGGACAGATCAACGAGGTGATGAAGCAGGAGGAGGAGATCAAGCGGCTGGCCGAGCAGTACGCGCAGGCCCGCTCGATGCTCTTCATCGGCCGGGTGCGGGGGTACCCGGTGGCCCGGGAGGCCTCGTTGAAGCTGAAGGAGGTCTCGTACATCCACGCGGAGGCGTACCCGGCCTCCGAGCTGAAGCACGGGCCGCTGGCGCTGATCGAGCCGGCGCTGCCGACGGTCGCCATCGTTCCGGACGACGATCTGCTGGAGAAGAACCGGGCGGCGCTGGAGGAGATCAAGGCGCGCAGCGGGCAGATCCTGGCGGTGGCGCACCAGGAGCAGGTGAAGGCCGACCAGACGATCGTCGTCCCGAAGAACGAGGACGAGCTGGACCCGATCCTCATGGGCATCCCGCTCCAACTCCTCGCCTACCACACGGCGTTGGCGCTCGGCCGGGACATCGACAAGCCGCGTAACCTGGCGAAGTCGGTGACGGTGGAGTAGGCGAGCGAACGGAACAGAACGATGGCGAGTCACACGTCGGTCTTCGGGCCCGGCAACTGGGTGGCGGCCCCCGGGACGGGGGACGGCCCGGAGCGGGCCTGGACGAAGGAGTTGCTGACCTCCGGGGCGGGTGACGCCTTCTCGCTGCTGCGGCTGGCCGCGGGGGGCACCTCGCGGCCGGCCGGCTCCGTGGACGACCGGATACTCGTACTGGACGGCGCGCTGTCGTTCCCGGACGGCGACGGACAGGGCCGGCCGCTGCGCAGGGGCGCGTACGCCGCCCTGCCGGCCACCGGCGGAACGGCCGTGACCAGCGCCGAGGGCGCCCTGGCCCTGGTGCTCTCCGGCCGCCGGCTGGGACCCCCCGCCGAGGACGTCTTCGGTCCGCAGGGGTGGCAGCGGACGGGGCCGGGGCAGTGGTCCCGGCTCCTCCTCGACGTGGTG
Organism: Streptomyces sp. NRRL F-6676; assembly: GCF_000725625.1. Taxonomy (GTDB): domain Bacteria; phylum Actinomycetota; class Actinomycetes; order Streptomycetales; family Streptomycetaceae; genus Streptomyces. The sequence continues at coordinate 113,514 of NZ_JOHS01000010.1, read as the reverse complement.
CTCGACGAGAGCTTCGACGAGCGGGTCGTGGGGCTGGCCCATTTCGAGCCGGGTTCCTTCGCGCCCAGGCATCCGCACCGCACGGCACACCGGTTCCTGTTCCTGGACGGCGAGGCCGACGACGAGTGGGTCCTCCCCGACGGAAGCCGGCACACCGCGCGCCGGGCCGCGGGCGACTTCGTCGACTACCCCTTCCCGATCGAGCACCAGACCTTCAGCAGGACCGGCTGCACGATCCTCTTCCTGCACGAGCCGCTGCCCGCCGGGGCCTGACCCCGTTCAGGACGGTTCCCCCGTGCGCGCACGGCGCCGCGCGGGAACCGTCCTGACGGTCCCGGGGACCGCCCCTCCCCGGGGCCGGGCGGCAGTCAGCCCGTCGCCGTCACACGACGGCCGGCCGCCCCGCGCCGCACGGCCGTCGGCCAGTGGGCCAGGGCCGCCGTCGCCGCGTACCAGGCGACCGCGCCCGCCGCCACGGCGAACCAGCCGCCGACCTTGCCGAGGGCGTCGCTGTCCGCGAGGACGGCTATGGCGAGGAGGACCAGGGAGACGAAGAACAGGCCGTAGGTGCCCTGGTCGAGTACGCCGTCGCCGGCCGCGCCGAGGGTCAGGGTCAGCGCCACGAGGGCGAAGAGCAGCAGGAACAGTCCGGCCGCGTTGTCGGACACCTGGTCGCCGGCCGAGACGGCCCAGGTGAACCACAGGGCGCCGAGCGCCGCGAACGCGGTGCCGCTGCCGGTGTCATGGTCGCGGAAGGCCAGCAGGCCGACGAGGAAGAGGGCGACTCCCCCGACGTAGTGGGCGAGTGACACGGCGTTGGCCGCCGTCACGCCGTCGATCACGCCGGTGTGTCCGAGGCCGAAGGCCAACAGGGTGATGCCCAGGGCGAGTCGGCCGGCGACGGTGGTCGTGCTGCTTCCCGCGGAGACGTCATTGTCCACGACGGGCTCCCTTCATGCGTGCTTGTGAAGTTGTGCGGTGCCCGGTATATGCCCTTCACATGCGCGCAAACACTCTCTACGCGCGGGTAACTTCACAGCGCGTCAGGATGGGGCTCCGGTACGTTCCCGCCGGGGAACGCTCAGGGGATGACGACCACCGGGCGGCGGGCGCGCTTGGCCAGGCGGCCGGCGACCGAGCCGAACAGGCGGCCCACGAGCCCGTGCGTGGAGCCGACGACGATCGCGTCGGCCTCGTACTCCTGCCCGACCTCCTCGAGCTCGTGGCAGATGTCGCCACCGCGCTCGACCAGGATCCAGGGCACTTCGCAGAGGTAGTCCGCGCAGGCCAGTTCGAGCCCGAGCACCTCGGTGCGGTGGTCCGGGACGTCGACGAAGACCGGTGGCTCGCAGCCGGCCCACACCGTGGTGGGCAGCCGGTTGGCGACGTGCACGATGATCAGGCCGGAGCGGAAGCGCTGGGCCATGCCGATCGCGTAGGAGAGGGCGCGCTCGCTGGAGGTGGAACCGTCGAAGCCGACGACCACACCGTGCTGGAACGCGGGATCGCAGGACGCGCGGCTCTCGTCCGACGCCAGCGGGTCGGCCGAGGCGGGCTCGGCGACCGACCGTTTGCGGTCCGCGGGTTCGAAGAATTCGTGACCGGCCATGGGTGTCTCGGCGTTGTGATCCTCGTCGGGGACGGCGGTGTGCGGGAAGACGGCGGTGCGCGGCTGAACTCGTGTCCGGGAAACGTCTTTCCCGGCCCATACCCCAAAGGGTACGGCGGCACGCCTTCCCGGCCCAGGGAGCGGGCCCGGATCCCGCGCTGGCCGCGCGGGGTTCCCCGGAGCATGCACGAGCCACCGCCCCCGGCGCAACGGTTCCTGTGCCCTACAGGTGTCACCACGGCGGCTTCACGGCGACTTCACAGCATCTTCCCGGACATCCGGCGCTTTCCGGGCATCCGCCCCGCGAACACACGGCCGCCCTCCCCGCGAACGCAACCCGATCATCGCAGTGACCGCCGGCGGCACCCCGCGTTGAACCCCGTGAGCCATCGCCCCAGGGAGCCCTTGTTGCCCGTACCCCGTCCGTCCCACGGCCGCCGCCCGCGCGGCCGCACCCGTCCCCACACCCCCGCACAGGACACCGTCGGCGATCTCGTCCGCTGGGCCGCGTTCGCCTGCGTCCTCGTGCCCGTCGTCCTCGTCTGGTACGGCACCTCGCTGGCCGGCGCCACCGGCGCCGCCCTGGGCCTCGCGGCCGTCACCGCCGTCTGCCGCACCCTGCTGCGCCGCTCCGAACGGCACGCCGCCCGGGCGGCCCTTGAAGCCCTGGAGTCACAGCGGCCCCGCCCCGCCCACGCATCCCCCGGGCCACGGGGGCATCAGGAGTCGCGCAGCAGCTCAGGGGGGCGCCAGGCCGCCCATGCACGCACCCGCCAGCCCGCTCACGCCGGGGCGTCCCAGGGAGCGCACAGGGGTGGTCGCCGACCTCGCCGGAATACGCCGGTCGACTGACCGGTTTCCGCGCACGCGCCCGCATGTTTTCGGCCAACTTCCCAGCCATGTGCATGCACCCCCCGAAGACCCCTCCACAGCCCGTTCGACCTGCACCGAAAGGGTCTGGCGGGACGCACGCACCCTATGGGGACCGGCCACCGGGACAAGGCGCACTTCCCTGCACGGCCCGTGAGTGCAACGCTTCGTGATCGAATGCTTTACGCCAAGTTGCCATGTCGACAATCTGCCGGATGGTGAACCGGCCACGCCGGCGCCACGCGACACAGTAGATTCGATCATGACTGTCTTACGGCGGGGGACTCGTGCTGGACCGAGGGGAAACGTGTTGGAGCGACAGACCCGAAGCATGGAGGGCGCCGCGACCACCGAGGGGGGCTTAGCAGTATGAGCCACGACTCCACTGCCGCGCCGGAAGCCGCGGCCCGGAAACTCTCCGGGCGCCGCCGCAAGGAGATCGTCGCGGTGCTGCTGTTCAGCGGTGGCCCCATCTTCGAGAGTTCCATACCGCTGTCGGTGTTCGGGATCGACCGCCAGGACGCCGGAGTGCCGCGCTACCGCCTGCTGGTGTGCGGCGGCGAGGAGGGCCCGCTGCGGACCACGGGGGGCCTCGAACTGACCGCACCGCATGGGCTGGAGGCGATATCCCGCGCCGGCACGGTCGTCGTACCGGCCTGGCGTTCGATCACATCACCGCCGCCGGAGGAGGCGCTCGACGCACTGCGCCGGGCGCACGAGGAGGGCGCGCGGATCGTCGGGCTGTGCACCGGCGCCTTCGTGCTGGCCGCCGCCGGACTGCTGGACGGCCGCCCGGCCACCACCCACTGGATGTACGCGCCGACGCTGGCCAAGCGCTACCCGTCGGTGCACGTCGATCCCCGTGAACTCTTCGTGGACGACGGCGACGTGCTGACCAGCGCCGGGACGGCCGCGGGCATCGACCTCTGCCTGCACATCGTGCGGTCGGACCACGGCAACGAGGCGGCCGGCGCGCTGGCCCGCCGCCTGGTGGTGCCCCCGCGCCGCAGCGGCGGCCAGGAGCGCTATCTGGACCGTTCTTTACCGGAGGAGATCGGCGCCGACCCGCTCGCCGAGGTCGTCGCCTGGGCCCTGGAGCACCTCCACGAGCAGTTCGACGTGGAGACGCTGGCCGCCCGCGCGTACATGAGCCGGCGCACGTTCGACCGCCGGTTCCGTTCGCTCACGGGCAGCGCGCCCCTGCAATGGCTGATCACCCAGCGGGTGCTGCAAGCGCAGCGGCTGCTGGAGACCTCCGACTACTCGGTCGACGAGGTCGCGGGCCGCTGCGGGTTCCGCTCGCCGGTGGCGCTGCGCGGGCACTTCCGGCGGCAGCTGGGCTCGTCCCCCGCCGCCTACCGGGCGGCCTACCGGGCCCGCCGTCCGCAGGGCGACCGTCCGGCGGACGCCGAGGGCGCCCCGGCGGCGCTCGCGGGCCCCGGCGGCCCGCAGCCGGCGCCGCAGGAGCCGCCGGCGCAGGTGCCGATGCAGTCGCGGCGCACCGCGGCGGCGAGCGCGCTGGGCGCCGCGGCCTCCGTCTCGGCCCCGGCGCCCGCGCCGGAGCACGGGCACGGCAGGCACGCGCAGGAGATGTACTACGCGGCCAGCGGCCGCGCGGGCGTCCCGGGCTCGCGCGGGGCGCCGTAGCCGCCGCGCGGGCACCCGCACGCGCCGGAAGGGCGGGGCGGGGCACGCCGTACGGACCCGGTCCGGCACGGCGGCCCCGTCCCGCCCGCGCGAGTGGCCGGTGTACGGCGGGTCCGCCGCGCCGCCGCGGGCCATAAGGTAAGGCGCATGAACGATCGCATGGTGTGGATCGACTGCGAGATGACCGGACTCTCGCTGTCCTCCGACGCGCTCATCGAGGTGGCCGCGCTGGTCACCGACTCCGAGCTGAACGTACTGGGCGAGGGGGTGGACATCGTGATCCGGCCGCCGGACGCGGCCCTGGAGACGATGCCGGAGGTGGTGCGCGAGATGCACACCTCCTCGGGCCTGCTGTCCGAACTGGCGTCCGGTACGACGATGGCCGACGCGGAGGAACGGGTGCTCGCCTATGTGCGGGAGCACGTCAAGGAGCCCGGCAAGGCGCCCCTGTGCGGCAACTCCGTGGGCACCGACCGGAACTTCCTGGCCCGGGACATGCCGGCGCTGGAGGGATACCTGCACTACCGCATCGTGGACGTCAGCTCCGTGAAGGAGCTGTCCCGGCGCTGGTACCCGCGGGCGTACTTCAACAGCCCGAAGAAGAAGGGCAACCACCGGGCGCTGGCCGACATCCAGGAGTCGATCGCGGAGCTGCGCTACTACCGCGAGGCGGTCTTCGTCCCCCAGCCGGGGCCGGACTCCGACACGGCCCGCACGATCGCCGCGAAGCACGTCCTCCCCAGCCCCTGACCTGCTTCTCCGGCCCCCGCGGCGGGTCCGGGCACCCCCCGCGAAAAGGCGTGCGCGAGCATCCCCCGGGACCCTGTACACTTTTTCTCGGCCGGTCGGTGGAACACCAGGGAAACCGTCGGTCATGGTGGGTGTAGCTCAGATGGTAGAGCACCTGGTTGTGGTCCAGGATGTCGCGGGTTCGAGTCCCGTCACTCACCCTTTTCGATCAAGGGGTTGCCCCGCGTCCGCGGGACAACCCCTTGATCTTTTTCTTTTCCCCTGCGGGGGCGATACGTCACCGGGCGCCAGGGTCACTTCTGCTTGACGTCGGTGCAGTAGACGTCCTTGCCCGGCAGGCGGCCCGTGGTCAGGAAGTCGACGGTGGCCCTGTCCGCGCAGGCGGAGCCTTCGTTGTAGACGTAGTGACCGCCGTTGTCGACGCCGACCAGGACGGACTTGCGGCCGAGGGCCTTGTGCAGTCCGAGGGCCCCTTCCCACGGGGTGGCGTTGTCGCGGCGGTTCTGGAGGATCAGGGTGTTGCGCGCGCCGGTGCCGGTCACGGTGACGGGCGCCTCCGCCGGCTTCCCCCAGAAGGCGCAGGCCCAGATGTTGGCCGGCATGCCCGCGGTGAGCGGCCACTTCTTCCGGTCGGCGGCGGTGCGGGCGGCGTAGCCGTCGACGTCGTGCGGCCATTCGACGTCGCCGCAGACGAGGGCCAGGAACATGGTGGCCTGGTTGTCCGCGGGGACGCCCGGGGCCGACGGGCTGCCGGCGAACACCTGGTCGAGCACCGCGCGGTCGGTGTCCGTGACGCTCCCCTTGGCCAGATCGTCGGCGGCCTTCCAGACCTGGGTGAGCACCGGCAGGGTGTCGTTGTGCAGAAGCAGGCCGTAGGTGACGTTCCGCAGGGTCGCCCCGTCCAGCGACAGTGAGGTGCCGGGGACGGGTGCGGGCGCGCGGTCGAGCCGGTCGGCGAGCGCGAGGTAGCTCCGGGTCACCTCCTCGACGGTGCCGCCCAGACCGAGGGTGGCGTCCTGCGCCGCGGCGACGCGTGCCGCGTCGGGGAACCGGTCGGCCATGCCCTTGCCCCAGGTGTCCGCCACCTCGTCGGCCCAGACCTTCGCCGGGTTGACGTTGCCCTCCAGGATCATCCGGTCGGTGCGCTGCGGGAACAGCGACCTGTAGACGGCGCCGAGGTAGGTGCCGTAGGACTGGCCCCAGTAGGAAATCCTCCGCTCGCCGAGTGCCTGGCGGATGCGGTCCATGTCCCGGGCGGTGTTGGCGGTGGTGTAGTACTTCAGGTCGTCGCCCGCCGCCGTGGCGCACTGCTTGGCGTCGGCCTTGGCGAGGGCCACGTTCCTGGTGATCGAGCCGTCCGCCGCGGGGAAGGGGAAGAGCCCGGTCACCGTGGGGTCCTTCAGACCGCAGCTCTGCGGGGTGCTGTGCTCGACGCCGCGCGGGTCGAAGCCGATCAGGTCGTAGCGGTCCCGCACGGACTTCGGCAGTGTCGGTGCCATCGTCGCGGGCATGCCGAGGCCGCCCAGGGCCGGGCCTCCGGGGTTCAGCAGCAGGACGCCGCGCCGCTTGCCGGGTTCGGCGGTGGACAGCCGGGAGACCGCCACGTCGATCTTCTTGCCGCCCGGCTTCCGGTAGTTCAGCGGGACCTTCAGCGTTCCGCAGGTCAGCCGGGGGTCCCGGTTCGCCCCCTCGTCCGGCTGTGGACATGCGCCCCAGGTGATCGCGGTCCCGTGCGCGGCCTTCCCGGCCACCATGGCCTCCGCCGCCTGCGCGGTGTCCTGACCCCCGGTGGCACCCTCGGTCACTCCGGTTCCGGTCAGTACGCACACGGCCAGGGCCGCGGCGGACCGGAGGCCTCCGGCGAGACGGTACCCTCCCGAACCGCGCACTCGCTCCATGACGTCGCCCCTCCACTGCTCGGCAGGGCCGAACCGCTCGGTCCGACCGCTGTGTTGTCGGGACGAGTCAACGCGAGAGCACCGGTGCGGCACATCACCGCTCGGTGGACACTTGCCGGTAGCTCGCTCGGGGGACACCGGGCACCGCCGGTGGCCGCCTAGGACGACGCCCGGACCACCAGTTCCGTCGGCAGGACCTCGTGGCGGCGTTCGGCGGGGGTCGTGGGCGGGGGGCGGTGTTCGGCGATCTCGTGGAGGAGGAGGTCGATCATCGCGCGGCCCATCTCCTCGATCGGCTGGCGGACGCTGGTCAGCGGGGGGTCCATGTGGCGGGCGATCGCGGAGTCGTCGTAGCCGACCAGGGCGACGTCCTCGGGTATGCGGCGGCCCGCCTCGCGCAGTGCCTGGCGGGCGCCGGCGGCCATGACGTCGGAGCCGGCGAAGACCGCGTCGAGACGGGGGTTGCGTTCGAGGAGCCGCGTCATCGCGCGGCGGCCGCCCTCCTCGGTGAAGTCGCCCGGTTCCACGAGGTGCTCGTGGGCCGGGATGCCCGCGTCCTCCAATGCCTCCCGGTAGCCGTCCAGGCGCCGCTGGGCGCCGTACACGGCGAGCAGGCCGGTGATGTGGGCGATCGTACGACGCTCGCCCGCCAGGAGGTGTTCGACGGCCGAGCGGGCGCCGGCGTAGTTGTCCGAGTCGACCGAGGCCAGCGTCTCCGCCACCGAGCGCGGGCCGCTGATCACGGCCGGGATCTCCAGCTGCGAGACCAGATCGGGCAGCGGGTCGTCGGCGTGCACGGAGACCAGCAGCACCCCGTCCACCCGGTGGGCGGCCAGGTACTGGGCGAGCCGGCGGCGCTCGCGGTCGCCGCCCGCGAAGATGAGCAGCAACTGCATCTCTGTGTCGGCCAGTTCGGCGCCCACGCCGCGCAGCATGTCGGAGAAGTACGGTTCGGCGAAGAACCGGGTCTCGGGCTCGGGGACGACCAGCGCGATGGCGTCGGTGCGGTTGGCGGCCAGGGCGCGCGCGGCGGTGTTGGGTACGAAGCCCAGCTCGGCGACGGCCGCTTCCACGGCCGCGCGGGTGGCGGCGCTGACCCGGGGCGAGCCGTTGATCACCCGGGAGACCGTGCCGCGGCCGACGCCGGCCCGGGCGGCGACCTCCTCCAGGGTGGGCCGTCGACCGCCCCGGCTCCGCCCACCGTTGACCGCCATAGTCGACGCCTCCTGTTCTGTCGCCATCAGGCCAGGAATGTAACAGCCTGGGGCGGCGCCTCGTACGGGCCCGTCGTCACCCGTCACGGCTCATCGTCCCTTGTCGGACCGGATACGTCCCCCTCCGGACGGCGGAAAAAGCCGGGAGGGGGCGCGGCCGGTGTCCGGCCGCGCCCCCTCCCTCGGGTGGCGGGTGTCAGCCCTCGGCGCCGGGCAGCGCGTTGTCGCGGATCACGCCCGCGTACCAGTGGGCGCTGTCCTTGGGGATGCGGCGCTGGGTCGAGTAGTCGACGTAGACGGCGCCGAACCGCTTGGAGTAGCCGTAGGACCACTCGAAGTTGTCCAGCAGGGACCACAGGAAGTAGCCCCGTACGTCGGCCCCGTCGGCGACGGCCCGGCGGACGGCGTCCAGGTGGGCGTGGAGGTAGGCGATCCGCTGCGGGTCGTTGACCTTGCCCTCGGGCGAGACGTAGTCGTCGAAGGCGGCGCCGTTCTCGGTGACCATCAGCGGCAGCGACGGGTGGGACTTGGCCAGGCCGGTCAGCAGGGTGTGCAGACCGTCGGCGTCGATGGCCCAGTTCATCGCGGTGACGTTGTCGTTGGCGAGGTGGAAGGCGATGTGGTCGGAGCCGGTCCACGGGGAGTGCTCGCTGGCGCCGTGTCCGTCGTTCTTGGTGGTGCCGGCGCCGTCGACGGGGTGCGAGACCACGGTCGGCGAGTAGTAGTTGACGCCGAGGACGTCGATCGGGCGGGAGATCTCCGCGAGGTCGCCGTCCCGCACCAGCTCGCTCCAGTCCACCAGGTGCGAGGTGTCGGCGATCAGGTCCTCGGGGTAGGCGCCGTCCAGGATCGGGCCGGTGAAGACGCGGTTGCCGACGGCGTCGATGCGGCGGGCGGCGTCGGCGTCCTCGGGGCTGTCGGTGAGCGGGCGGACCTGGTGCAGGTTGAGGGTGATCGAGGTCTGCGCGGTCGCCGGCAGGTTGTCGCGCAGTACGCCGACCGCCTTGCCGTGGGCGAGGTTGAGGTGGTGGGCGGCGCGCAGGGTGGCGGCCGGGTCGGTGCGGCCGGGAGCGTGCACGCCGGAGCCGTAGCCGAGGAAGGCCGAGCACCAGGGCTCGTTGAGGGTGGTCCACACGCCGACGCGGTCGCCGAGGGCGCGGGCCATGATCTCGGCGTAGTCGGCGAAGCGGTAGGCGGTGTCGCGCTGCGGCCAGCCGCCCGCGTCCTCCAGCTCCTGGGGCAGGTCCCAGTGGTAGAGGGTGGCGACGGGGGTGATGCCCGCCTCGAGGAGCTCGTCGGTGAGGCGGCGGTAGAAGTCCAGGCCGCGCTCGACGGCCGGGCCGCGGCCGGTGGGCTGGACCCGGGACCAGGAGACGGAGAAGCGGTACGCCTTCAGGCCGAGGTCCTTCATCAGCGCCACGTCGTCGCGGTACCGGTGGTAGTGGTCGGCGGCGATGTCACCGGTGTCGCCGTTGCGCACCTTGCCGGGGGTGTGGCTGAAGGTGTCCCAGATGGAAGGGGTGCGACCGTCCTCGGCGGCGGCGCCCTCCACCTGGTAGGCGGCGGTGGCGGCACCCCAGACGAAACCGGTCGGGAAGGAGAGAGAGGTGGCGGCGGCCGGCCGGGCAGTGGTCTCGGGTCGTACGGCGGTCATCGTGAGAACGCTCCCAAAGTCGCGTGAGGAGAGCCGGACGGTGGTCCGGCGGTGGGGGGGGAAGGCGGAGGGGGCGGGGGCAGGCGGCGTTGCCCCCGCCCCGTACGGCCCGTGTGCGGGACGGGCCGTACGGCCGGGACGTACCGTGCGGGGCCGGCCGTCCGGCAGGTGCCGGACGGTGGGCGGGCCGGACGGGTGTGCCGGACGGTGGGTCGCGCCGGGCGTCAGCCCTTGACCGCGCCCGACATGATGCCTCCGACGATCTGCTTGCCGAAGACCACGAACACCAGCAGCAGCGGCAGCGTGCTGATCAGCGCGCCCGCCATGACGATGCTCTGGTCGGGCGTGTACGAGGCGCTGAGCAGGCCGAGCGCCACCTGGATGGTGGGGTTCTCCTGGTTCAGCGCGAGGAACGGCCAGAAGAAGTCGTTCCACGCCTGCACGAAGGTCAGCATGCCGAGCACCATCATCGCGGGCCGGGCCACGGGCAGAACGATGTTCCAGACGATGCGGATGTTGCTCGCCCCGTCCACCTTGGCCGCCTCGATGAGCTCGTACGGCAGCGCCTCGACGAGGTACTGGCGCATGAAGAACACGCCGAACGCGCCGACCAGGGTCGGGAAGATCACCGACTCCAGCTGCCCGTTCCAGCCGATGTCCGACATCATCATGAACAGCGGCACGACGCTGAGCTGCGGCGGGATGGTCAGGGTGGCGATGACCGCGGTCATCAGCACGTTCCGGCCGCGGAAGCGCATCTTGGCGAAGGCGTAGCCGGCCAGGGTGCAGAAGAACAGCGTGGCGGCGGTGATGCAGCCGGCCACGATCGCCGTGTTGACGATGGCCTTGCCGAGGTTGGCCTGCTCCCAGGCCGCTTGCAGATTGTCGAACAGCTTGCCGCCCGGAATGAACGGCGGCGGTGTGTCGAGGACCCGCTGCTGGTCGTGCGAGGCGGCCACCAGCGTCCAGTACAGCGGGAAGACGGAGCCCAGGCCGACGATGATCAGGAAGACGTAGGTGAGCGGGCCGCCCTTGAGCTGCTGGCCGGCCCCGATCTTGAACCGGTTGCGGCCCTTGCCTGAGGTGGCGTGCGGCGCGGCCGGGGCGGGCCCCGGCGCGGCGGCCCTGGTGGGACTTGTCGTGGTCATCGATGTCACTCCCGTCAGACCGCGCTCTTGCGCACGAACCGGCTGATGATCCAGTTGATCAGGGCGATGAGCAGCAGCAGGACGAGCATGGCCCAGGCCACGGCCGCCGCCGGGCCCAGGTGCCCGAGCTTCCAGCCGTAGTTGTAGAGGTAGATGCTCAGCGTCTCGTACTGGTGGTCACTGCCGCCGACGGAGCCGAGGGTGCCGCCCTGCAACAGCAGCGGCTCACCGAACAACTGCATGGAGCCGATCGTCGAGATGACGATGGTGAACAGGATCGTCGGCCGCAGCGAGGGGATGGTCACCTTGCGGAACTGCTGCCAGCGCGAGGCGCCGTCGATCGAGGCGGCCTCGTAGAGGTCGGTCGGTACCGCCTGCATGGCCGCCAGGTAGATGAGGGCGTTGTAGCCGGTCCAGCGCCAGATGATGATGACCGAGATGGCGATCTTGGACGTCCAGTGCCCGTCTCCCCAGTTGGTGTCGCTCGGGGCACCGAAGAAGTGCAGCACCCAGTTGAGCATGCCGCCGTCGGCCCGGAAGACCAGGGCGAAGACGAGGGCGGCGGTCGCCACGGAGGTGGCGTACGGGGTGAGGATGAGCGTCCGCCAGAAGGTGCTGGCGCGCAGCTTGTAGTTGAGCAGGTGGGCGAGGCCCAGCGCGACGAGCAGCTGCGGGACGGTCGAGATGACGCCGATGACGAACGTGTTGGAGACGGCCGTCCAGAACTCCGAGTCCTGGAGGATCTTGGAGAAGTTGTCGAAGCCGACCCACTCGGACTGGTTGAGGCCCGTCATCTCCACACGGTGCAGGGCTATCCAGCCGGTGTAGATGAGGGGGTAGAGGCCGAAGGCGCCGAAGATCAGGAAGAAGGGCGCGATGTAGGCGTACGGGGACGCCTTGTCGTCGAAGCGCCACAGGCGGGAGCGCCACGCGCTGCGTTGCTTCGACGCACCGGAGCCGCCGGGCGGCGGGCTGTAGGCCTTTGTGGGGGTTGTCGTTGCCACGGAGGGAGTCCTTCCCTGGGAGGTTGCGGCCGGGTAGGGGGCGGGAGGCGCGTGCACGGACGACCGTCCCGCCGCTCCCTGCGCTGTTCGGTACGGTATCGGGCCGCCCGCGCAGCGGCCTGCCCCTGACTTCCGCCGACGGGACCGGATCCGGCGGACGGAACCGGATCCGCCCCGCGCCGGCCAGGGCTCGGGGTAACGGGTCGACGGACGATCGGGGTGCGGGGTCGGTGGGTGGACGGAGTCGGGGTCGGGGGCGAGGTCGAAGGGTGACGAATCCGGGGCGGACACCGGTGCCGGGGCCGGCCCCGGCCGGCCACCCGTGGGCGAACCACAACCGGTCCGCCACGAGGAGGCCGCCACTGGGGCGGCACCTCGACCGGCTCGCCGCCCACGGCGGCGAATCGGCGGACAACGTTGCCGGGTCTTCCCGTCGTACCGGCACCGTTCCCCCGTGCCGGTCCGGTACGACGAGCCCGCGCCGGTACGGGACGACGAGCCGGCGCCCGGTGCGGGAGGGGGCGCCGGCCCGGTGCGGAAACCCGCCCGGGACCGGCACGTCACCCCGTCCCCGTACCACTGCGGTACGGGGACCCGCACCGCCCGCGTGCGGGGATGCGCACCGCCCGGGTAAGGGGGACTCGTACCGCTCGGGTACATCACCCCGTACCGCTCGGGTACTTCACCCCGTACCGCTCAGGTACGTCATCCCTACCGCTCGGGCACGGGGCCCCGCACCGCCCGGGTACGGAAATCCGCACCGCCCGGTGCGACCGCCGCGCCGCCCCGGCGGCCGGGGCCCCGTACCCCCGGCACGAGCCCCCTGCCGCTCAGGCAGGGGCTCCCGTGCCGCCCGGGTACGGACGGCCCCCGTCACCGGGGCGCACACCCGGCCGGCGGGTGAGCGCCGGCCCGGTGGTGCGGATGCCGTCGGCGGCCGAAGCCGCCGGTGCGGCGCGGGCAGCCCCTGGGGGCCACCCGCACCGCCGTGGTTCAGCCGATCGCCTTGTCGATGGTGTCGACCGCGTCGCTCCACGCCTTGTCCGGCTTGGTGCCACGCTGCGCCATGTTGTTGATCTGGCGGGAGATCGTGTCCTTGATCACGCCGTCCTTCGGGCCGAGCACCGCCGCGGGGATGGCCTTGGCCTCCTCGGCGTAGATCTCACCGATCGGGGCGTTGTTGAAGTACGGGAGCTTCGCGTTCTTCACGTCGTCGAGGTCGTAGGACTTCGTGTTCGACGGGAAGACACCGATGGTCTTGAACACCTTGGCCTGCTGCTCGGGCGCCGTCAGCCACTTGACCAGCTCCTGCGCCTCCTTCACGTGCTTGCCGGCCTTCGGCACCGCGAGGAAGGAACCGCCCCAGTTGGCGGCGGTGTCGCCGGGCGCGCGGGCGATGTCCCACTTGCCCTTGTAGTCGTCACCGGAGTTGACGGAGATCTGCGCGGCCATCCACGCGGGGCACGCGATCGTGGCGATCGAGCCCTTGCGCAGCGCGGCCACCCACGGGTCGTCGAACTGGGCCAGGCCCTGGGTCAGCTTCTTGTTCGTGGCCTCGACCGCGAGGTTCCAGCCGTCCTTGACCGAAGCGCTGTCCTTGTAGATCGCCTTGCCGTCGGAGCTGTAGTACTGCTCCGGCGAGGAGGAGACGACCGCGTTGTACATCGCGCTCGCGGAGTCCATGAAGTACGTCTTGTCGGGAGCGTTCTTCTGGTACTTCTCACCGAGCTTGATGTAGTCCTCCCAGCCGCCGGCGACGGCCTTCGTGACGTCCTTGCGGTCGGTCGGCAGACCCGCCTTCTCGAACAGGTCACGGCGGTAGCAGAGCGACATCGGGCCGATGTCGGTGCCGGCCCCGATCACCTGGCCACTGTCGGTGGTGACCTGCTTTTCCTTCCAGTCCACCCAGTCACCGACGTTGATGACCTTGCTCAGGTCGACGAACTTGTCCGCCTGAGTGGTGGTGACCTCCTTGGTGCGGCCCACCTCGAGACCGACGACGTCCCCCAGACCACTGCTCGAGTTCAGCTGCTGAAGCAGCTTCGGGTAGTAGTCCTCCTCCTTCGCCGTGGTCTCTTCCTTGACCGTGATGTTCGGGTGCAGCTTGTGGTACTCGTCGAACAGCTTGGCTTCCTTGTAGCCGAACTGCCCGAAGTCCGCCAGCTTGAGGGTGATGTTCCCGTTGGAGTCCGAGCTGTCCGAGTCGTCGCTGCTGCAGCCGGTCAGCAACAGCGCGGAGGCCGTCAGGACCGTCGTGGTCACGGCCGCTGCTCTGCGGCCTCGACCGCCGCCGGTACGGGTGATGCGCATTCCACTACTCCTTGTTCCAGTGGGGAACGGGACCTCAGGAATCGGACTGCCGGGGAACCGGCAGACCGGACCTGCCCTCTCGGTTCGAGCAGCGGCCAGTTCACAACACTGGGCGTGCGGTGAAAAGATGCTGGTCAACAGTGGGTGTTGCGAGGTAGAGGGAAGGGCCTTCGGTGTTCTGGTCCACACGGGAGTAACCCCCCGAGGACCCGTGGGACCGCTCCCACGCGGCATGCCGGAAGACTGGTTCCTGCCGGGCCCAGTGTCAAGACTTGAAAACGGCGTCGTTGCGCAAGCGTGTTGTAGGCGTCACGTTTATGTGTCGTCACAGCACGTGTAACCAGCGCGACATACGGCCGACACACGCCGGATTCCCGCAGGTCACCGGCGCCTTGGGGGTCCCACCCCGGGGCCCCGGACGGTCCGCGGAGCCGGTTCGGGAAATTTCTGGGTCAGAATGAGGCCCGCCCACCACTGATCGCCGAGAGGTGAACGATGAGCCCTGCCGAACAGCCGGCGAAGAGCGCGGACGTCCGGCGCCCCACCCTGAACGCCGTGGCCGCCCTCGCCGGCGTCGGGCGCGGCACCGTCTCCCGGGTGATCAACGGCTCCCCCAAGGTGAGCGACCGCTCCCGGGCCGCGGTGGAGCGGGCCATCGACGAACTCGGCTACATCCCGAACCGCGCCGCCCGCTCCCTGGTCACCCAGCGCACGGACTCCGTGGCACTGGTCGTCCCCGAGGCGGAGAACCGGCTCTTCTCCGAGCCGTACTTCTCCGGGATCATCCGCGGGGTCTCCGCCGGACTGGCCGGCGCGGGCATGCAGTTGCTGCTGGTGCTGGTGCGCGACGAGAAGGAGTACGCGCGGCTCGCCACGTATCTGTCCGCCCAGCGGGTGGACGGCGTGCTGATGATGGCCGTGCACAGCGACGACACGCTGCCCGACCGGCTCGAAGAGCTGTCCGTGCCGACGGTCCTGGCGGGCCGGCGCGGCGACGGCGAGCCGCTGGGGCACGTCCGCGCGGACAACGGGGGCGGGGCGCGCAGCGCGGTCGAGCACCTGCTGGCGGGCGGCCGCCGGACCATCGGCACGATCACCGGGCCGCTGGACATGGACGTGGCGCAGTCCCGGCTCGAGGGGTACCGGGGGGCGCTCGAGCGGGCGGGACTCACGGTCGACGAGGGCCTCATCGTCCAGGGCGACTTCACGGAGGACGGCGGCCGCTGGGCGATGCGGGAGCTGCTGCGGCAGCGGCCGGAGGTGGACGCGGTGTTCGCCGCGTCGGACGTGACGGCGTCGGGGGCGGTGCTGGAGCTGCGGGCGTCGGGGCGGCGGGTGCCGGACGACGTCGCGGTGATCGGCTTCGACGACTCCATCGTGGCGCGGCACATCGACCCGCCGCTGACGAGTGTGCGGCAGCCGCTGGAGGAGATGGGGCGGACGATGGCGGACCTGCTGCTCGACGAGATCGCGCAGCGGGGGTCGGGGCACCGGGCGGTCGTCCTGCCGACGGAACTGGTGGTACGGGAGTCGGCGTGAGGGGGTTCCCCTCACCGACTTAGGCGTAGGTGCGCCTTCGGCGGGGGGATGTGTGCGCCTTTGGCGAGGGGCGTACGCCTCCTGCGGGGGGGGCGTGCTTCTGGCGGGGGATGCGTGTGCCTCCGGCGGGGGATGCGCGCGCCTTTGGCGGGGGGCCTACGCCTCCGGCGGGGGGAGTAACGGGGCCGCGGGGAAGGCTTTGGTGGGCGGAGGCGCCTACTGGGGTGGGGGTTCTGTGCTTCGGCGGGTGCGAGGTGCGTCGTGGTCGCCCGCGCAGTTCCCCGCGCCCCTGGTGGGGCGCGGCCCTGCGCCTGCGGCTGCCGCCGCGCGGGCGCGAGCAACCGCGCCCCTTGGGGGCGCGGGGAACTGCGCGAGAAGGCCCCACCCACCCGCGCTCCCCACCCGAGCTCTCCGGGGTCCAAGGGGCGGAGCCCCTTGAAGGGACGGGAAGGGTAGGGGCGGCGGGGGCGAGAAAACCCCGGGCACCCACCGGGGCGGGGGGTACTTCTTCGTCGGCGCGTGCCGGTGCGTGGGGGGCTCGCGCCCCTTGCGGGACGCCCCCGACGGGGGCGCAAAAACCGTATCCGCGTGCGAGGGGGTTTCCTCGTGGGAGCGCTCCCATGCATAATGGGCCGCGCAGCCAACCCGTGGGAGCGATTCCATGACCGAGCCGATGTCCGTGTCCTTCCCTCCCGCCTTCGTCTGGGGAGCGGCCACTTCCGCGTACCAGATCGAGGGAGCGGTGGCGGAGGACGGCCGTACGCCGTCCATCTGGGACACCTTCAGCCACACCCCGGGGAAGACGGCCGGCGGCGACCACGGCGACACCGCCGTCGACCACTACCACCGCTACCGCGACGACGTCGCGCTGATGGCGGAGCTCGGCCTGTCGTCGTACCGCTTCTCCGTCTCCTGGTCCCGCGTGCAGCCCACCGGCCGCGGCCCCGCGGTCCAGCGCGGCCTGGACTTCTACCGCCGCCTGGTCGACGAACTGCTCTCCCACGGCATCAAGCCGGCCCTCACGCTCTACCACTGGGACCTCCCCCAGGAGCTGGAGGACGCGGGCGGCTGGCCCGAGCGGGACACCGCCTACCGGTTCGCCGAGTACGCGGCGCTCCTCGGACAGGCGCTCGGCGACCGCGTCGAGCAGTGGATCACCCTGAACGAACCCTGGTGCAGCGCCTTCCTCGGCTACTGCTCCGGCGTGCACGCCCCGGGGCGCACCGAGCCGGAGGCGTCGCTGCGCGCCGCGCACCACCTCAACCTGGCGCACGGCCTGGCCACGACCGCCCTGCGGGCCACGATGCCGGCCCGCAACACCGTCGCCGTCAGCCTCAACTCCCAGGTGATACGCCCGCTGTCGCAGGACCCGGCGGACCTGGACGCGGCGCAGCGGATCGACGACCTGGCCAACGGCGTCTTCCACGGCCCGATGCTGCACGGGGCGTACCCGGAGACGCTGATCAAGGCGACCCGGGCGGTCACCGACTGGGGGTTCGTCCAGCAGGGCGACCTGATCCTCGCCCACCAGCCGCTGGACGCGCTCGGCCTGAACTACTACACGCCGGCCCTGGTGAGCGCGGCGGAGAACGCGCCGTCCGGTCCGCGCGCGGACGGGCACGGCGCGAGCGAGCACGCCCCCTGGCCGGGCGCCGACGACGTGGCCTTCCACCAGACCCCGGGCGACCGGACGGCGATGGGCTGGACGGTCGACCCGACCGGGCTGCACGACCTGGTCATGCGCTACGCCCGCGAGGCACCCGGACTGCCGCTGTACATCACCGAGAACGGTGCCGCGTACGACGACGTCCCGGACGCCGAGGGCAGGGTGCACGACCCGGAGCGCATCGCCTACCTGCACGGCCACCTCTCGGCGGTGCGCCGCGCGATCGACGAGGGCGCCCCCGTGCGGGGCTACTACCTGTGGTCCCTGATGGACAACTTCGAGTGGGCGTACGGCTACGAGAAGCGCTTCGGCGCGGTGTACGTGGACTACGGCACCCTGGCCCGCACCCCGAAGTCGAGCGCCCACTGGTACGGCCAGGCCGCCCGCACCGGCGCACTCCCGCCCCACCCCTAGACCACCGTGCCCGCGCCACAACCCGCCCCGCCCGGCGCGGGCACGGTCACAGCGCCCCGCAGGGGGCGCCCCGTAAGGGGCGCGGGGCTGTGTTTTCTGCGCGGCTCCGCCGCGGGGGCGCGCGCAAGGCCCCGGCCCGGCCGGCGTAAGCGGACGCCGGCCGGGCCGGTCACGGGGGACGGGGCGCGGTCCCGGTGGGGGGTTTCGTGGGGAAGCGGACCGCGCCCCGCGCTGAACGGGAGCTGCCCGGCGGAGGGCGCCGGGCAGCTCCTCTCCCTAGGGAGAATCCCCGTACGTCACGGCCGGCCGCCCCCTACTTGTAGGCCCCGAAGGCCTTGGAGAAGTCGAACGCCCCCTGGGTGATCGAGCTGCACGTCGCGTCCGCCGTGTTCTTCGCCCCACCCGCGCACTGCTTGTCCCGTGTCGCCGACCACATCGACAGCCACCCCAGCCCCTTCGACTTCGCGAAGTCCACCAGCTGCGTGGCGTCGTCGACCTTGAACACCTCCGTCGACACGTCGTTGACGCCGATCATCGGCGTGACCGCGACCGCCTTCCAGGCCGCGCTGTCCGACAGCCCGAGCACGCTCTTGATCTGGGCCTGCGTGGCCGTGGCCGCCTGGGTCGCGTAACCGCCCATGTCCCCGTTGTACGAGGCCCCGTAGTCCATCGCCATGATGTTGACGGCGGAGATCTTCACGCCGTTGGACTTGGCGTTGGACAGCAGGTTGACGCCGTCCTGGGTCAGCCCCTCCGGCATGACGGGCAGGGTGAAGGAGACGTCGAGCCCGGAGTGCGACTGCTGGAGCTTGGCGATGGCCTGGGCACGCCGGGTGTTGGCCGCGGTGTTGGGCAGCGCACCGCCCTCGATGTCGAAGTCGACCTTGGTCAGCTTGTACGTGTCCACGACCTTGCCGTACGCCGCCGCCAGCGCGTCCGCGGAGG
The DNA here is from genome assembly GCF_000725625.1 of Streptomyces sp. NRRL F-6676. Lineage (GTDB taxonomy): Bacteria > Actinomycetota > Actinomycetes > Streptomycetales > Streptomycetaceae > Streptomyces. The sequence continues at coordinate 94,846 of NZ_JOHS01000010.1, read as the reverse complement.
AGCAGGTCGTGCCGAGCTCGGAGCCGGACGCGCCGCCGAAGGAGACGCGGACGTCGCCGCCCTTGTCCCGCAGCTTGCCTATCTGCGCGGCGACGGCGTCGCTGCCCAGGTCGCTGACGCCGCCCCACTTGGGGGTGCAGCCGCCGCCGTCGGTGACGAAGGCGAGGTTGTAGTCCTTCACCCCGGTGGCGTCGGCCGCGGCGAGCAGGTCGAAGGCGGGGTAGAGGGAGGTGTCGACGTACGGGGCGAAGCCGGCGCCGCCCGCGCTGCCGTTGCCGGTGTCCGGGGTCGACGGGCTGGAGCTCGGCTTCGGGTAGGAGCTCTGCGACGGCGTGGCGCTCTTGGTGGGCTCCGCGGTCGGCTCGGAGGTGGCCGTCTGAGAGGGGCGCCCGCTCGGCTCGGGGGTGGCGCCGCCGTCGGCGGAGCAGCTCGCGCCGTCGATGCGGCAGCCGGTGGGGTCGCCCTTGCCGTTGACGACGAAGCCGACGGTGACGGACTCGTTCGCCGCGAGTCCGTCCTTGTCCCAGGACGGGGCCGTCACGGTGACGTGCTGCCCGCTCACCTTCGACGTGGCGTTCCACAGCGAGCTGATCCGCGCGCCGGAGGGCAGGTCGAACTCCAGCGTCCAGTCGGACTCCTTGGAGCCGCTCTCGTTGGTGACGACGTACTGGGCGGTGTAGCCGGTCTCCCACGTGCTGGACTTGGTGTAGACGGCACCGACGCCGGCCGCGTGCGCGGTACCGGTGAGCGCGAAGGCGCCGCCGCCCGCCACGGCCGCGGCGACGACGCCGCCGATCACCTTGTTCCTGCCGCTGACCTTGCGCCGGTGCGTACTGCTCATCAGGTGCCTGCTTTCGACTGCTCACGGAAGTGGGGGTGCGGCAGAAAGCTAGCGGCCAGGATTCGGGCGGATCGCCCGAATCCGGGCGGGGGGCGGGGATCTTAGGGTGCGCTTAAGGAAGGGATCGGAGGGGGTTAAAGGTAGAGACCAATGCCTACAGCTCGGTGGGCGCGGTTGTTCGGCGGGTACGGGCGTGCGGAGGGCCGGCCGCGCCCACGCGGCGAAGCCACACATCGAATCAGCCCCGCGCCCCCCGGGGGCGCCGCCCTGCGTGCCGTTACCTCGCCACCGCGACCCGCTTGCGCTTGCGCTCCCGTCCCCGATGGCCGCGGCGGCTGCCCGTTGTCGTGCCGCGGCCGTCGAGCTGTATCCAGATGCGGACCTCCGTGCCGCCGAGTACCGACGAGCCGATGCGGACGTCGCCGCCCGTCGACTCGGCCAGGCGGCGCACGATGTCGAGGCCCAGCCCCGTCGAGCCGTCGTTGCCCGAACCGCGGCCGCGGGCCATCGCGGCGTCGGGGTCCGCGATGCCGGGGCCGGCGTCGGAGACCAGCACGATCACCGCGTCCTCCGCGTTGTGCACGTCGACCGCGAAGGCGGTGCCCTCCGGGGTGTGCCGGAAGACGTTGCCGAGCAGGGCGTCGAGCGCGGCGGCCAGGTCGGCGCGGGCCACGGGTATGCGTACCGGCCGGTCGATGCCGGCCGTGCGCACCTTGCGTCCCTCGTCCTCGGCGAGCGCGGACCAGAACTCCATGCGCTCGCGCACCACTTCCGCCGCGTCGCACCCCGCCCCGGGGCCGGGCGCGGCCGTCTGCGGCTTGGCCTCGCGGGCCGTGCGGATGATGGTGTCGACCTCGCGTTCGAGCTGGGCGACGGCGGCCCTGGTCTGGTCGGCGGCGGGCCCCTCGCCGAGCGAGGCCGCGTTGAGCCGCAGCACCGTCAATGGGGTGCGCAGCCGGTGCGACAGGTCGGCGGCCAGTTCCCGTTCGTTGGCGAGCAGTTGGACGACCTGGTCGGCCATGGAGTTGAACGCGACCGCCGCGAGCCGCAGTTCGGTCGGCCCCTCCTCGGGCACCCGGGCGCCCAGCTTCCCCTCCCCCAGTTCGTGCGCGCCCTCGACCAGGCGCTGCGCGGGCTGCACCATGCGCACACCGAGCCGGTCGGCCACGGCGACCGAGCCGACGACGAGCGCGGCGCCGACGGCGGCGAGCACCGCCCAGGCCGTGCCGACGCCGTTGCTGACCTCGGCCTCGGGCACGTACACCTCGACCACGGCGATGGCCCCGGAGCCGATCGCGACGGGTTGCAGCAGGGTGAAGCCGCCCGCCACCTCGCTGGTGGAGGCCCGGCCCAGCTTCCGGGTGGCCTCGATGTCGTTGTCGGCGGCGCGCTGCCGGCCGAGGTCGAGGGCCTTCGCGGCGCCCTCGCCCTCACCGCTGACGGCGGCACCGGTGTCGTCGGTCGGTGAGGCCGCCGGTATGTGCACCGCGATGCCCTGGTCGTCGGAGCCGGCCGAGGCGACGACGCGCTCCAGCTGGTCCCGCTGGGTGGTGATGGACAGCGCGGGCGCCACCGCCGCCGCCTCCCGCTCGGCGTTGGAGAAGGCGCGGTCGCGTGCCATCTCCTTGATGACCAGGCCGAGCGGTACCGCGAAGGCGACCACGACCATGGTGGTCACCGCCACGCAGACCTTGACCAGTGCCCACCTCATGACAGCGGCTCCGCTCTCGGCGGCTCCAGCTTCACGCCCACGCCGCGCAGCGTGTGCAGATAGCGGGGCCTGGCCGCCGTCTCCCCCAGCTTCCGGCGCAGCCAGGAGAGGTGGACGTCGATGGTCTGGTCGTCGCCGTAGGACTGCTGCCACACCTCGGCGAGCAGTTCCTTGCGGGGGACGACCACGCCGGGGCGGCCGGCGAGGAAGGCGAGCAGGTCGAACTCGCGCCGGGTCAGGTCCAGTCGTATGCCGTCGAGTTCGGCCTGGCGGCGCAGCGGGTCGATGGCGAGCCCGCCGACCCGGATCACCGTGGACACCGGCGCCTCGCCCGCGCCCGACCGGGCCCGGCGCAGCACGGCGGCCATCCGGGCGGAGAGGTGCTCGACGGAGAACGGCTTGGTCAGATAGTCGTCGGCGCCCGCGTTGAGCAGCCGGACGACCTCCGTCTCGTCGTCCCGGGCGGTGGCCACGATCACCGGTACGTCGGTGATGCCGCGCAGCATCTTCAGCGCCTCGGAGCCGTCCAGATCGGGCAGTCCGAGGTCGAGTATCACGACGTCGAACGAGAAGTGGGCGACCTCGCGCAGCGCGGCGAGCGCGGTGCCGACACTGCGCACGGTGTGCGCGGCATCGGTCAGATGCCGGATGAGCGCGGAGCGTACGAACTGGTCGTCCTCGACCACGAGCACACTTGCCATGCGCCGCACCGTACGCCATGCGTGCGAGGCCGTCCGGGGCCTGTGGACAACTCCACGACGCACAACGGACATTCGAGACTGTGTGCGACTGGTGAGACACCCGTGGGGCGGGTGAGGCAGTATGACAGCGATGTTCAGAGGACTCGTTCACGTTCTGGCGTGGTCGCTCGCCACCGGCGCGGCGGTCACGCTGTCGTGGTGGGGTGTCCACACGGTCATGGCGGGGACCGCCTACGATCCGCCGCGCGCCCTGCCGATCACGGCGGCCGGTGCGACGCAGGAGGCCCGGGCGCTGGCCAGCGCCACCAGCCGCGCGCCGAAACCGGCGAAGAGCCCGTCGCCGACCCACGAGCCGAAGTCGCCCGCACCGTCCGGTACTTCGGCCCCCTCCACCGCCCCGTCCTCCTCGCACGCGCCCGCGCGTGCGCCGAAGAGTTCGCCGCCGCCGGACGCGTCCGGGCAGGTCAAGGGCTACGACACCGACGGCGGCCGGGTCGTGTTCGACATCGGCGAGACCTCGGCGACGCTGGTGTCGGCGACGCCGGGGGCCGGCTGGTCGATGCAGGTGTGGAAGACGGAGTCGTGGATCCGCGTGGAGTTCACCTCGGGCGCGGACAAGGTCTCGGTCTTCTGCACCTGGCACGACGGGCCGCCGCACGTGGACATCGGCACCTACTGACCCTCCCCCCGGGACCCTTCAATCGAACACCGAGGGCGGCGGGGCCGGTGACGCCACCGCGTCCGCGTCGGTCACCGGGCGCGCGCCGCCGGTGAAGTCGGCCAGCGCCCTGCCGTGTTCGACCCGCGCGGAGTGCGGGTCGGAGGCGGCGCGGCGGGTGAGTTCGGCGACGGGCAGGGGCGCGGCGGAGGCGACGAGGATCGCGTTGCCGAAGCGCCGGCCGCGCAGCACGGCCGGTTCGGCGACCAGCGCGAGTTCCGGGAAGACGGCGGCGGCCGTGGCGATCTGGCCGCGCAGATGGGCCAGCGGCGGACCGTCCGTCAGATTGGCCGCGTACAGTCCGCCGGCGCGCACCACCCGGCGCACGTCGGTGAGGAACTCCGTCGAGGTGAGGTGGGCCGGTGTCCGCGCCCCGTCGAACACATCGGCGAGGACGACGTCGGCCCAGTCGTCCGGCAGTTTGCCGAGCCCCTCGCGGGCGTCGAGGGTGCGGACGCGGATCCGCGCCCGGGGGTCCAGCGGCAGCGCCTCGCGCACGAGCCGCACCAGGGCGCCGTCGCGTTCGACGACCTGCTGGGTGGAGCGGGGGCGGGTGGCGGCGGTGTAGCGGGCGAGGGTGAAGGCGCCGCCGCCGAGATGGGCGACGTGCAGCGGCCGGCCGGGCGGGGCGGCGAGGTCGATCACATGTCCGAGGCGGCGCTGGTAGTCGAAGGTGAGGCGGGTGGGGTCGTCGAGGTCGACGTGCGACTGCGGGGCGCCGTCGAGGAACAGGCTCCAGGCGCGGGGGCGGTCACGGTCGGGCGTCAGCCGGGCGAGCCCGCCGTCGACGGTCTCCTCGACCTCGGCGCCCGCCCGCCGGCCGCCGTCCCGGACCCCGTCGCGTCCGCCGCGCCCGGGTTCCACGGCCTTCGCGGCCTTGTCGGCCCGCGGAGTTCTTGCCGCCTTCGCGCTCCTCGCCATCCGTCCATTATCGACGGGGCGCGCGCCGCCCCGACGCGGCGGGCCCTCACCCGCGGCGATCGTCCGCGCAGGTCACCGGCAGCTGTCCGCCGCCCGGAGCAGCCGGGCGGCCTCGCCGAGCGCGTCCCGCAGCACCGCCGGGTCCGTGGCGGGCTCGGTGCCGCCCGGCGGCAGCAGCCAGCCGCCGCCCTCGCCGGCCGGTTCGGGGGTGGCCAGGGCCGCTCCCCGGCCGTCCGTCTGCGTACAGGTGCTGCCCGGCACGTCCCAGGCGTCCGCCGTCCCGGGCGGTACCAGGAAGCCGAGGGTGTCGCAGTCGTCGTCGTGCAGGACGGGTCCGACGCGGTCGCCGGTGCCGCGGCGCAGGATGTCGACGGCCTCCAGCCCCTGCCGCGCGGGAACGGTCACCACGTCGGGACCGCACGGCGACGACAGCGGCCGGGCCGGCCGTGACCCCGACGTCAGCGAACCGGCCGGCGACGAACCGGACGACAGCGCACCGGACGACAGCGACCTACGGGGATCGATCCTCTTCATCCCGGCCTCCCACACGGCGTACCCCTCCTGACGGCTGAGCGGTCGGGAGTACGGGCGGCTCCCGGTCCACGGGGTTCAACGCGCGAGTCCGTCAACGGCTACGGCACAGACACCGCACAAAGGATGGCACTTCATGGCAGATCCGGGATGAGATATCCGGTTTGTAGCCAAACCTCGCATGACGGGATCCGGCGGACGGGTACGGTCCTGCTCCGTCGGACGGTTCGACGGAGTGCGAGAGAGGGCCCGGCCATGGCGTCGTCAGCGGTGACCTCGTCCCAGTCCCCCAGGCCACCGAGGCCGAACCTCGCCTTCCGGCGGCTGCGCGGGCAGCGCTCGCCGGGCGAGTTCGCGGCGGCGGTGCGGCGGGCCGCCCGGGAGATCGGCGAGCGGGTGGGCTGCGACGCCCGGTACATCGGACGGGTGGAGGCGGGGGAGATCCGCTGCCCCAACTACGCCTACGAACGGGTGTTCCTGCACATGTTCCCCGGCCGGACGCTGACCGATCTGGGGTTCGCCCCCCGCGCGTCCGTACGCGGCCGGCCCCCGCGCCCGGCCGACGAGACGCCACCGCCCCCTGAACCGGACATCAGTACACCCACGCACACGGCGTCGTACGGCACGCGCGCGTACGACGGCCCGCAGCGGCCGAACCACGAGGAGAGCGACGTGCGGCGTCGCGCATTCATGACAGGCGGCACCGCGACCGCGGCGGCCGTCTCCCTGGGGTCCTTCGGGCTCGTCCCCGAGGCCGCGGCCGCCGGACGCCCGGCCCGCCGGGCGGGGACCGCCGAGGCGGACCTCCTGGAGGAGGCCGTACGGCGGATCCGGCTGCTCGACGACCGGCACGGCGCCGACGGCCTCTACCGGCACGCGGCCGCCCCGCTGCGCACCGCGTACGCCCTGCTGGACGCCGGTACGGCACGCCGGTCGACGGCGGACCGGCTGTACGCGGGGGCGGGCGAACTGGCCCTCTCGGTGGGCTGGCTGGCACACGACTCGGGCCGCTTCGACGACGCGCGCTCGCACTACGCGGAGGCGCTGGCGACCGCCCGGATGGCCGGGGACCCGGCCCTGGAGGCGCACGCGTTCTGCAACACCTCGTTCCTGGCCCGGGACGCGGGCCGGCCCCGGGAGGCGGTACGGGCGGCGCAGGCGGGCCGGCGGGCGGCCCGGCCGCTGGGCTCGCACCGGCTGCTGTCGCTGCTGGCGCTACGCGAGGCGGGCGGCCGGGCGGGGCTCGGCGACCGTGCGGAGTGCGAGCGGGCGCTGGACCGGGCCAAGGCGCTGTTCACCCGGGGTCCGGCGGCGGCGGACCCGGAGTGGATGTCCTTCTACGGCGAGGCCGAGCTGGAGGGCCTGGAGGCGCAGTGCTGGTCGGCGCTGGGCGACTTCTCGCGGGCGGCCCGGCACGCGCGGCGGGCGGCGCGCCTCCAGGACCCGCACTTCACGCGCAACATCGTCCTCTACACGGCGGAACTGGCGGACGACCTGGCCCGGGACGGCCGCCCCGACGAGGCCGCCGCGGCGGGCCACCGCGCCCTGGACCTGCTGGACGAGGTCCGCTCCTCCCGCGTGCGCACCATGCTGTCCGCCACGACGGGACTGCTGCTGCCGCACCGCGGGACGGCGGAGGTCGCGGCGTTCCTCGACCGGTACGCCGACGTCCCGCGGCCGGCGCGCTGAGCCCTGGCGTACCGCACCCCTCGGGGCGGGACCGTCACACCGCCAGGTGCCCCACGTCGTTCCACGACTCGATCGCCGCCTCCCCGTACGCCCATCCCAGTACGGACAGCGACGCGGGGCTGAGCCGCACCCGGGCCCCGAACGACAGCGGCAGCCCCAGCCACCGCGCCCCGATCGCCCGCAGTATGTGCCCGTGGGCGAACAGCAGGACGTCCCGCTCCTGGCCGCGCACCCAGGAGACGACGTCGTCCGCGCGCGCGGACACCTGAGCCGCGGTCTCGCCCTCGGGGACGCCGTCGCGCCAGATCAGCCACCCCGGCCGCACCCCCTGGATCTCGTCCGGCGTCATGCCCTCGTAGGCCCCGTAGTGCCACTCCAGGAGCGCGTCCCAGGGCTCGGCACGCTCACCGAAGCCGGCCAGTTCGCACGTCTCCCGGGCGCGCAGCAGCGGGCTCGTGCGCACCACGGCCCCGGAGAGGCCGTCCAGCGGCGCCCGGTGCAGTCGTTCGCCCAGCAGTTTGGCGCCCTGCCGGCCCTCCTCCAGGAGCGGCACGTCCGTCCGGCCCGTGTGCTTCCCGAGCAGGGACCATTCCGTCTGTCCGTGCCGGGCCAGCAGGATGCGCGGTGCCATGAGGGACCTTTCGATGACAAGGATGCGTCCACGCGGGATCGACGCAGTATTCGATGACAAAAGAAGAGGCGGTTCCCTCCATCATCGCTCACCCTGTCGGAGGCACCCCGGGCGCCTCCTCGGGGAACCGGTCGGGCAACCCGGAAAGCGATCTCTGCGTCTTGGAGTGCCGGGGGGACCCACGGGGACGTGCGCAGGCACCGTAAGGTGGACCGTCATGCCACCGGGCACCCGTAGCGACGAGAAGGGGGAGGGCGATCGGATGCCGCAGACCGAGTCTCCGGGCATCGAGGCGGGTCCGCAGCCCGGGCCGGAGCGCGAGGCGCGCCCGCGGCCCCGGCCGCGCCAGGCGGAAGCCTCCGCGCCCCGTGCCCGCTGGTGGACGGAACTGCCCCTGATCATCGTGGTCTACGCCGCGTACTCGGCGGGCCGGCTCATCGTGCGCGGGGACGTGCCCGGCGCCGTCGACCACGGCCTGGCGATCCTGCGCATCGAGAAGTTCCTCCACATCAACGCCGAGCACCCGCTCAACCAGCTGTTCACGGACCACGCCTGGCTCGGCGTGCCGGCCGACTTCTGGTACGCGTCGCTGCACTACGTCATCACCCCCGCGATCCTCGTATGGATGTTCCGCGCGCACGCGGAGCAGTACCGCGTGGTCCGCACCTGGCTGATGACGTCCACGTTCCTCGGTCTGATCGGCTTCACGCTGCTGCCGACCTGCCCGCCCCGGCTGCTGCACCCCGCCCACGGGTTCGTGGACACGATGGCGCAGTACAGCTCGTACGGCTGGTGGGGCGGCGAGGCGAGCGCGCCGCGCGGCATGGGCGGCATGACGAACCAGTACGCGGCGATGCCGAGCCTGCACGTGGGGTGGGCGCTGTGGTGCGGAGTGATGCTGTGGCGCTACGGCCGCACGCGCACGCTGAAGGTGGCGGGCGTCGCCTATCCGCTGCTCACCACGATCGTGGTCATGGGCACCGCCAACCACTATCTGCTGGACGCGCTCGCCGGGGTCGCCGTGATGGGCGTCGGGCTGCTGCTGGCCGGGCCGGTGATGCGGGTCGCGGCGGTGCTGCGGACGGCGCTGGCGGCGCGGCTGGCGCCGGTCCTGGCGGCCGCGCGCGGTGGCGGTTCCCCGATTGTCAGTGGTGGATGCCAGACTTCGGCGGGTGAGCGAATTCCCCGACAGCGCGAAACCCGCCACGGGCCGGGAGCCGAACCGGGTGCCGCCCCCGCGGATGCCGGGGACGGCGCTCCAGCACCGGCTCGCTGAGCTGAGGGGCCCGGCCGGCCCGGTGGCGGGTGAGCCCCCGCCGCCGCCCAAGGCGCTCGACGCCCGGGCGCTCGCCGCGCTGGCCGCCAACCCGGGCTGCGACCGGCGCGCGCTGCTCGACGGCGCGGGGGTGGACAAGGCGGCGCTCGCGGACGCGCTGGGCGCGCCGTCGTCCTTCGGGCAGTCGCAGTTCGCCCTCACGCGGGGCAACGCGTTCGAGAAGCGGGTCAAGGCGGACGGCGGCGCGGAACTACTCCGGCTGGTGCACGAGCGGCTGGACCCGGGTGCCCCGCCGCCGGAGACCTCGTCCGTGCCCGACCTGACGGCGGTCGGCCCGGCCGGGCGCACGGCCCGTACGGCGCTGGCGCTGCGGGAGGCCGTCGAGGCGGGCGGCTGGACGCTGCTCGACCACCCCATGCTCGCGCTCGACGTGGCCGGCTCCCCCGCGTTCCTGGAACCGGACGCGGTGGTCGTCCATCCGGACGGGTCGTGGACGGTCGTGGAGATCAAGTCCTTCCCGATGCTGGACGGCTCGGCCGACGCGGCCAAGGTGGGGGCGGCGGCGCGGCAGTCCGCGGTGTACGTGCTGGCGCTCGAAGAGGTCGCGGCGCGGCTGGAGCCGGTGCCCGCGGTGCGCCACCGCATCCTGCTGGTCTGTCCGAAGGACTTCTCCAACCTGGCCACGGCTGCCGCGGTCGACGTCCGCAAGCAGCGGTCGGTCACGCGGCGGCAGCTCGCCCGGCTCACCCGCATCGAGGAGATCGCCGGGGCGCTGCCCGAGGGCACGTGCTTCGGCCTCGACCTGCCGCCGGAGCGGCTTTCCGCCGCCGTGGAGTCGGTTCCGGCGGCGTACGCGCCGGAGTGCCTGTCCACGTGCGAGCTGGCGTTCCACTGCCGGGAGCGCTCGCGCGCGGCGGGTGCGGTGACCGCGCTCGGCCGGGCGGCGCGGGCGGAGCTGGGCGGGCTCACGACGGTCGACGAGGTCCTCGCCGCGGCCCACGGCGAGGCGGGCGACCCCGCCGACCCCGCCGTCGCGGCGCTGCGCCGCGCGGCGGACCTGCGAGCGGAGGCGTTGCGCCAGGCGGCGGGCGCGGCGACGGGGGGCGCGGCATGCTGACGGCACTCCCCGACGCCCCCGGTGCGCCCCGGCGGCACCCGGCCCACCCCGGTGCGCCCCGACGACACCCGGCCCACCCCGGGGCCACGCGCCCAGGCCGTGCGGGGCTCCGCCCCCGGGGCGGCCCAGGGACTGCGCCCCCACCCCCGATAAGGCCCCGCCCCTTGAACCCCCGGGGAAGGCGGGCGTCCCGCCCCGCCCCCGGAGCCGGTCGGCTCGTACCCCGTCGAGGTGTCCCATGTCCCTGATCTCCACGCTCGCCCGGCTGGAGGCCGTGCGGGACGGGCGGGCGCAGGCGCTGGCCACCGTGCGGCATCGGCATGTGTCCGCTCGGCCGTTGGTGCTCGTGCCGTTGACGACCGCCGGTGAGGCGGGGGCCCCGCTCGGGGCGCTCGTCGGGACGGAGCGGGACGCGCCGCGGCTGCTCGTCGTGCCGCAGCCCCGCGACCGTGACCTGCGCTTCGCCTTCCTCGCCGAGCTGGCCGACGTCGTCCTGCCGTACATCGACGGCTTCGCGGACGCCGTGGAGCCCGCCGAGCGCACCGAGGCCGACCCGGAGACCGGCAAGCGGGTCAAGGTCGAGGTCGAGCTGTGCGCGGACGCGCCCCAGCTGATCGTCCCGAGCCGCGCGGGCGTCGACTTCGTACGGCTGCTCGGCCGCTCCATGCGGTTCCGCCGCACCGCCGAGCAGGACCCCGAGACCCCGCACCCCGCCCCGCCCCGCGTGCCACTGCTCGGCCGCTGGCTCACGCACTTCGCGGAGCGGGCCCGCGTCCCCGGCTCCTGCCTGCTGCCCGCCCTCACCGAGCTGCTGACCCGGCACTGGGCGACCGGCCAGAGCGACCTGGAGGACCAGCACCTGGGCGCGCTCCTCGCCTGGATCGACCCGCCGGACGGCACGACCGGCGCCGAGGCCGCCCTGCGCGCGGAGCTGGCCAGGGACGACGCCGGACAGCTTCTGCACCCGCCCGCCGGCCCCGCCACCGACCCTGCCTTCGACAACAGGCTGCTCGCCCCCGCCATCGAGCGCTACGACCGCGCCCGCACCCGGCTGGCCGCCGCCGAGGACGGCCTGGAGGCGGACGACCGGCTCGGCGAGCTGACCGCCGCCGAGCGCGAGATCCGCGCCCTGGTGGAGAGCCGGACGCGCCCCACCTGGGAGGCGGTGTGGCACGGCATCGACCTGCTGCGCGCCCTCCCGGAGGGCGCGCACGTCGCCGACCGCTGGACCCGGGACCGCTGGTCGTTCACCGGCCACCGCGACCGCGTCCTGGCCGGCGAGCCCCCGCAGCCGCGCCTGGACGACGCGGTCACCGCCGCGGGCAAGCTCGCCACGCGCGAGCGCGAGCAGGCCCGTCTGGAGGCGCAGGAGGCGCTGGACGATCCGCTGGTCATGGCCGGGCGGCGGCTGGCCGGGGAGGCGTTCGCCGGGGAGGTCGTCGAGGTGGTGATGGCGTACAGCGAGAGCAAGCGGCCGAGCCCCCGCCCGCTGGTGACCGTCCGCACGGACGACCGGCCGCACCTCGGGGAGCGCGCCAAGGTGTACCGCTCGCTGGGCGGCAAGCCGCAGAGCGCCGAGTTCGTGGGGCTCATGGAGGAGGGGGAGGAGGAGAGCGCTCTGGTGACCCTGCGCATCCTCGACAAGATGGGGCGCGGGCGGGAGCCCGAGGAGGGTTCCGTCCCCGAGAAGGGCGACCGGCTCTGCTTCACCCTGTTCGAACACGAGCAGCGCGGCGGCGCGAAGCTGCCGGACCCGGAGGACACGCCGTGGACGCACGGCGGCCCGCCCGGCGAGGCCGCGGCCACGACGGCGGAGCGGCCGGACGCGGTGACCGAGGAGGACGTCCTGTGACGACGGTGCACGAAGCGGTCGCCGGTTCCGACCCCGGCGCCGAGGCCGCGCGGGCCACCGACGCGATCCTGCGCGACACACTGCACGGCACCCACCGCGGCGTCGTCGTCGACTCGCCGCCCGGTGCGGGCAAGTCGACGCTCGTCGTCCGCGCCGCGCTCGAACTGGCCGCCGCCGGGCGCCCGCTCATGGTGATCGCGCAGACCAACGCCCAGGTCGACGACCTCGTCGTCCGGCTCGCCGAGAAGAACCCCGACGCGGCGGTGGGCCGGCTGCACAGCAGCGACGCCGACCCGTACGACAAGGCGCTCGACGCGCTGCCCGGCGTCCGCAAGTCCGCGAAGGCGGGCGACCTCGCGGGCCTGGACATCGTGCTGTCGACGGCCGCGAAGTGGGCGCACGTGAAGAACGTCGAGCCGTGGCGGCACGCGATCGTCGACGAGGCGTACCAGATGCGTTCCGACGCGCTGCTGGCGGTGGCCGGGCTGTTCGAACGGGCGCTGTTCGTGGGCGATCCGGGGCAGCTGGACCCGTTCGCGATCGTCGGGGCGGAGCAGTGGGCGGGACTGTCGTACGACCCGTCGGCGTCGGCGGTGAGCACGCTGCTCGCGCACAACCCGGAGCTGCCGCAGCACCGGCTCCCGGTGTCCTGGCGGCTGCCGGCGTCGGCGGCGCCGCTGGTGTCGGACGCGTTCTACCCGTACACGCCGTTCCGCAGCGGCACCGGGCCCGGTGACCGGCGGCTCGCGTTCGGCGTGCCGGCCGACGGTTCGGGCCCGGACGCGGTGCTCGACGAGGCGGCGCGCTCCGGGTGGGGCCTGCTCGAACTGCCGCCCCGGCACACCCCGCGCACGGACCCGGAGGCGGTACGGGCGCTCGCGCTGGTCGTGCGCCGGCTGCTGGACCGGGAGGGCGCCTCGGTCTCGGAGCGGGCGGAGGAGCCGGTGCCGCTGACCGCCGACCGGATCGCGGTCGGCACCGCCCACCGCGACCAGGCGGCGGCCGTACGCGCGGCCCTGGCGGAGCTGGGGGTCACGGACGTCACCGTGGACACGGCGAACCGGCTCCAGGGCCGGGAGTTCGACGTGACGGTCGTACTGCACCCGCTCTCGGGCCGCCCCGACGCGACGGCGTTCCACCTGGAGACGGGCCGCCTGTGCGTCCTCGCCTCCCGCCACCGGCACGCCTGCATCGTGGTCTGCCGCGCCGGCGTCCCCGACCTCCTGGACGCCCACCCGTCCACGGAACCGGTCCAGCTCGGCGTCACGGTGAAGTTCCCGGACGGCTGGGAGGCGAACCACGCGGTCCTGTCCCACCTGAACGAACACCGGGTGACCTGGGAGCCCTGATGCGCGGGAACACCCGGCCCCGCCCGTGCATTGAACGTGGGGTGGGCGGGGGCCCTCCCTGACGGTCCCCGCCCTCTTGCGCGCCCACGAGACAATGGACGGTGGCCCTCTCCCTACCGGGCGGGGATCGGACGTACGTACGAGGAGGAGACGTCATGGCGGAGCCCACGCCGCGCCGGAACGAATCGCGGCTACGCCCCGCGCCCCTGCTCTTCGAGCCAGCGGAGGTCACGGCCGACCCGGAGCACTTCTTCGACCTGGAGTCGATGGACGACCCCCGCGCGCTGCTCTCCCGGGCCACCGAGCTGAGCCAGGCGTTCCGCGCCGCCGCCGACCGGGCGGTCGAGTACCAGGCGATCGCGGCGGCACAGCTGGCGGACCCGCGCCGCTTCGACCGGCTGACGCCGGCGGCGATCGCCGAGCGGGCGCAGTGGACGGAGGACTACGCCAAGAAGATGGTGGAGTTCGGCCAGGACCTGCTGCGCGGCGTCGAGGCCCACGGCCCGGCGGACCTGGGCTGAGAGGCCGAGCCCTGGGCTGAGAGGCCGAGCCGGGCCGGACCGGCCGCGGGGAGCCGTCGTACGGGCGCCGCGCGGGCCCCGTCGGCCCTCGTAGGGCAATTGCCGGGCGCACGGTACCCCGCTCCCACTCCCCTCGTACCCGATTCCCGCAACTCACCGGATCGGGTGAGTCACGCGGGGTACAGATGGACGCCATGAGCCTCAACCCGTTCCCGGACCCGTCCGACGTCGCGGGGGTCACCGCGGCGGGCGCCGCCTGGCTGGCCTCGGCCGACCGGTACCCCCGCAGCACGCTCGCCCTCTGGGAGGAGCGTCCTGACGCGCCGCTCGTCCTGCCCTGCGGCACCGTGTTCGACGTCGTCAACGTGCCCGCCGTCTTCGGCCGGAGCCTGCTCGACCGACTGTGGGACGAGGGGCCCGGCTCCGGCCCGGTGGCCGTCCACCGCGGGCGCACCCTCCTGTTCACCGCCCCCGGCACCGCCCGCCGCCTCCCGCCGCTGCTCGACGCCGAGGAGTGGGACGGCGGCGGTGCCGTGCCGCCGCTGCTCTGCCACGGCACGGGCGACGCCGTCACCGTGCCCGCGCTGCGCCCCGCGCCGGGTGCGGGGCGGCCGGCCTCGCGCTGGCTGGTCGCCCCGGACACCCGCGATCCGTGGCTGCCGGGGGCCGAGGCGGTGTGCTGGGCGGCGGTGCGGGCGGCCCGTGCGGCGGCCTCGGTGGCGGTGCGGATTTCGATTTTTCCTCCCGTCGACCAGGGTGCTAAGGTCTACGACGTCAGCAGGCGCCGCTAGCTCAGTTGGTTAGAGCAGCTGACTCTTAATCAGCGGGTCCGGGGTTCGAGTCCCTGGCGGCGCACACGACGGAAAGAGGCTCCTCGCTCAGCGAGGGGCCTCTTTCGCATGCCCGGGATTACCGTCCGGCTCACTCCGGCGCCGCCGTGACGGACACCGTCCACTCCCCGGACGCCGTGCGCCCCTCCACCGCCACCCGTACGCCCTCCCCCGGCACGGTGAAGGTCTCCCCCAGGGACACCGGGGCGTCGGCGAGCGGCGGGTAGACCGACTCGTCCCAGCAGGCGCCGGTGCGCGGGTGGGCGTCGACGACCTGGACGGGACCGTCGCCGGACTCGGCCTCGTTGCGCACCCGGTAGACGAGGATGCCGCGCGTGCAGGCGGCGGCGTCGTTGCCGACCGGGTCGCGTGCCTCGATGGCGAGCACGCGGCCGGGGCCGGTGCGCACCACCGCAAGCTTCGTCCCGCGCCCCGCCGCGGCCAGGGGGCGCACCCCGATCCCGGGCGCCGCCGCGGGCGCACCGGCGACGCCGGTCGCGCCGGAGGCCACCGGGGTCCCGGCCGGCGTGAAGGGGTCCGCCGATGTGAAGGCGCCCGCCGGCGCGGAGGCGTCCGCCGCCCCGGCGGTTCCCGTCGACGGTCCCGCGTCCACCGGCTCCAGGGTCAGCCGGGTGCTGCCCTGGCCCTTCACGCAGACCACCTGACGGGGGTCGAGCCAGCCCAGCTTCCACTTGTGCCAGGCGAAGAGGTCCGGGGCGAGTCCGAACTGGCTGCCCATGAGGTCCCAGTCGCCGACGTACGTGTCCCAGTCGCCCTTGCCGTCGACCGGCCGGTGGTAGAGGTCGGGCAGATCGAACACGTGCCCGGTCTCGTGGGCGAGGACCAGCCGGTCCGGCGGGTGCCGTTCGAAGACGGTGACGACCCGGCGGATGTCCTTGCCGTCGGCGCGCAGCGGCCGGTCCAGGTTGACCACCTTGGTGGCGTCGGAGTCGACGCCCGGTGCATCGGGATCGGCGACGAAGTAGACGACGTCGTAGCGCGAGAAGTCCACGTGCCGGTCGGCCGCGGCGAGCGCGTCGCGGAGGTAGGCGGCCCGGCGGCCGGGGCTCCAGTCCCGCCGTATGGCGTACGCGGTGGAGGGGTGCGGCATCTGGATCCAGTGCCGCAGCGGGTGCGTGCGCAGGGAGAACCGGCCGTAGGAGGCGCGTTCGAAGAAGCGGTTGGTGGCCGGGAAGTAGTCGTCGGTCAGCTCCTTCGGGGTGGTCTCGGGGCCGGCGTCGGGGAAGGAGAGGAACACCATGACGGCGTCGAGCGGGCGGGTGGGCCGCGGATAGGCGGCGTTCCAGGAGTCGAGCCCCTCGGAGTGGTGCGCCTCGGTGCGCTGCAACGCGCAGGGGGTGGCTCCTGCCTCGGCGAGCGCGGGGCCGGTGACCAGGGAGGTCGCGGCGAGCGCGGTCATCGAGGTGAACACGGCCGCGGTGCTGCGCAGACGGGGCGCCCCGTCACGGACGAATCCCTTCAGGGGCCCCACGAGGGGGAGCAGGCGCGGCAAGGCGACCTCCGGGTGCGAGGGGGGAGTCGCACCCAGCCTGGGATGATTAGTCGTATTTCTGCCTGTTTGCCTGCACCGGACGAGTGAGGCGAGGGTGGAGGTGGCGGCGCACGACGGAGGAGACGGCGTACGACCGGGGCCTCGCCGTACGACCGGGGCGACGGCGTGCGCCCCGCTCGCCCTCCCGGCGCGCGGAGTGAACGCTCGGGCGCCCCTTCGCACCTACGCCCGACCCGCGCCCCGATACATCGAAGGCTCACGGAACGTCACATGCGGTCGGCATGTGAACGAACCGGGCCAACGGTGAGCAGAAACGATCCCGCAGGTTCGGCGGGCCCCGGAAGGCCCCGGACGGCGGCTGGAAGGGAGGGGGGACAACCTCTATGATCGGCACACTTTCCTGCGAGATCCGTACGATGAACGAGTGCACTGCGGGAGCGAGCGGTGAGCGGAACGTCCGAAGGACCGGCACCCGCGGCAGAGCCCGGCCGAACCGGCGTCACGGAGTGTGACGACGACGGATCCGTCGCCGCGTTCGCCGAGGCGCCGCTGGCGATGGCGGTCGTCGACCGCGAGGGGCGGGTGGTCACCGCCAACAGGGCGCTGGCCGCCCTGCTGGGCAGGGCCGCGCCCGAAGCGGGCGCAGGGGCCGACGGCGGGAGCGCCGGCGAGCACTGGCCCGGCGACGACGCCGACGACGGCCTCACCGGCGCAGGGGCCGACGGCGGGAGCGCCGGCGAGCACTGGCCCGGCGACGACGCCGACGACGGCCTCACCGGCCGGGCCGCCGCCGACCTCGTCGACCTCGCCTCCGACGCCCGCACCTGGCACACCTACCAAGAGGTGCTGCGCGGCCGGCAGTCCCGGCTGCGCTGCACTCGCCGGCTCAAGCACCCCGACGGCCACTCGCTCTGGGTGCAGGTGACCGTCACTCCGCTGCCGCCGGCCCGGCGGGCGGCCCTGCTGTCGGTCACGGACATCAGCGCCCGCCGCGAACTCCAGGCCCGGCTGCGGCATCTGCAACTGCATGATCCGGTGACCCGGCTGCCCAACCGCACCCTGTTCTTCGAACGCCTGACGGCCGCGCTGGAAGCGGAGTCGTACGACGAGGGCACCGGCCGGATCGGCCTGTGCTACCTGGACCTGGACGGCTTCAAAGCGGTCAACGACACCCTGGGCCACCGCCTCGGCGACCGCCTGCTCACCGCCGTCGCCGACCGCCTCACCCGCTGCGCGGCAGAGACGGTCCGGGGACGCCAGGGCGACGCCGCGACCGCGGGAGGCCCCCCGGCGAACGCGGGAGCCGCACCCGCGAAGGCCGGCGGGGGCCCCGCGGCCGCGGGCGGGGCCGGGACGGCGGGGGTCGGCGGGGCGCCGCTCGTCGCCCGGCTCGGTGGGGACGAGTTCGCGTTGCTCGTGGAGGGGTCCACCGGGACCGATCAGCTCGCCGAGCTCGCCGAGTCGGCGCTGGAGGCGCTCCGCGCGCCGTTCGAGCTCGCGGAGCACCGGGTGTCCGTGTCCGCCTCGATCGGTGTCGTCGAGCGGCGGGCCGCCGGGACCACCGCGACCGAGCTGATGCAGGACGCCGACACGACGCTGTACTGGGCGAAGGCCGACGGCCGGGCGCGCTGGACGCTGTTCGATCCGGAGCGCAACGCGCACCGGATGACCCGTCAGGCCCTCGCCTCCACCCTCCGCCCCGGCATCGAACAGGGCGAGTTCGCGCTGGAGTACCAGCCGCTCGTCGGCATGACGGACGGCCGTGTGCACGGCGTCGAGGCGCTGGTGCGGTGGCACCACCCGCAGTTCGGCGCGCTGGCGCCGAATCGGTTCATCTCACTCGCGGAGGAGGACGGCTCGATCGTCCAGCTCGGCCGCTGGGTGCTGACCACCGCCTGCCGGCAGGCGCGCCGCTGGCAGCTGGACCACCCGGACGCGCCCCCGCTCTTCGTCAGCGTCAACGTGGCGGTGCGCCAGATCTGGGACTCCGATCTGGTGGCCGACGTGGCACGGACGCTCGCCGAGACCGGCCTCCCCCCGCATCTGCTCCAGCTCGAACTGACCGAGTCCGCGCTGACGGGCTCGGCCGGCCGGCCGCTCCAGGCCCTCGAAGCCCTCAGCGACATGGGCGTACGCATCGCCATCGACGACTTCGGCACCGGCTACTCCAACCTCGCCTACCTCAGCCGGCTCCCGGTGAACGTCCTGAAGCTGGACGGCTCCTTCGTCCGCGGGTTCCAGTACGAGGCCCCCGGCCCGGGCACCGGCACGCCCGACCCCGGGCCCGACGGCACGCCGGCCAGCCCCGCCGACGAGGTGATCGTCGAGGCGATGGTGCAGCTCGCGCACCGGCTCGGGCTGACGGTGATCGCCGAGTGCGTGGAGACCTCGGCGCAGGCCGCCCGTCTGCGCGCCATCGGCTGCGACACCGGGCAGGGCTGGCTGTACTCCCGCCCGGTCCCGCCGGACCGCATCTCCGACCTGCTGGCGACGGCGGCGGTGGGCAACGCGTAGGCGCCGCCCACCGGTTGATCAGCCGGCCGCCGGGAGCCCGTACGCGTCGGCGATCAGCTCGTAGGAGCGCACCCGTACGTCGCCGCCGTGCGCGTTGGCCGTGAGCATCAGCTCGTCGGCGCCGGTGCGCTTCTGGAGGTCGTTGAGGCCGGAGACGACCTCGTCGGCGGTGCCGTGCACGACGTTGGCGTTCCAGGAGTCGACGAAGTCCCGCTCCATCGGGCTGAAGTCGTACGCCTCCGCCTCCTCCGGTGTGGGCACGAGGCCGGGGCGGCCGGTGCGCAGCCGGACCATGTTGAGCGCGGCGGCCAGCACCTGGCGGCGGGCCTCCTTCTCGTCGTCCGTGGCGAGCGCGGAGACGCCGATCAGCGCGTACGGCTCGGCCAGGACCTCGCTCGGCCGGAACGTCTCGCGGTAGAGGTCCAGCGCGGGGACGGTGTTCTGCGCGGAGAAGTGGTGGGCGAAGGCGAACGGCAGTCCGAGCGTGCCGGCGAGCCGGGCGCTGAAGCCGGAGGAGCCGAGCAGCCAGACCGGCGGCCGGTGCGGGGACTGCACGCCGCCGGGCGAGGTCGCCTGCACGGGGCCGGGCACGGCGTGGATGCGGCTGTAGGGGTGGCCGTCGGGGAAGTCGTCGTCGAGGAACCGGGTCAGCTCCATGAGCTGCTGCGGGAAGTCGTCGGCGCCCTCGTGCAGCCGGTCGGTGCGGCGCAGCGCGGCGGCGGTGGCGCCGTCGGTGCCCGGGGCGCGGCCGAGGCCGAGGTCGACGCGGCCGGGGGCGAGCGCCTCCAGCGTGCCGAACTGCTCCGCGATGACCAGCGGGGCGTGGTTGGGCAGCATGACGCCGCCGGAGCCGAGGCGGATGCGCTCGGTGTGGGCGGCGAGGTGGGCGAGGATCACGGCGGGCGAGGACGACGCCACCCCGGGCATGGAGTGGTGCTCGGCGACCCAGTAGCGGTGGAACCCGCGTGACTCCGCCAGCCGGGAGAGCTCGACGCCGGTGCGCAGCGCGTCGGAGGCGGTGCGTCCGGCGCCGACGGTGACCAGGTCGAGTACGGAGAGGGGCACGGGGGCCGTGCCGTGTGCGGTGCCGCGGATCCCGTCCGCCGCCGTGCCGTCTGCCACCGGGTACCTCCTGCTGCTCGTACGCGTCCGCGTCACGTCGTGACCGTGTGCGTAACAGGAGGGGGTCCCCGGTTATTCCGGGCGGTGGGTTTCTCGCGCCCGCGCGGCGGCAGCCGCGGATCGACACGGCCCCGCGCCCCTTACCGGGCGCCACTGCTCGCGCCCCGGCGGCGGAGCCGCGGATCGACGCAGCCCGCGCCCTCTCACACCTGCACGATCGGCTCCCGTGTGAACAGCGCCCCCAGCCTCGGCGCGTTCACCCGCCGGTCGGCCAGCCGCAGCGCCTCCCACACCGTCACCTGGTTCGCCGTGAGGACCGGCTTGCCGAGGGCCTCCTCCAGTTCCGCGACGCACGCCGCCGTGTGCAGCGCCGTGTTCGGCAGGAGTACCGCCTGCGCCTGGGCGTGGTCGCTCTCGCGGGCCAGCCGCAGGACGTCCTCCGGGCCCCACCGGGCGGCCTCCGCCGCCGTCCCGACGCCCGCGCTCCGTACGGCGACGACCTCGATGCCCGCCGCCCCCAGGAAGTCCGCGAACAGCCCGGCGACGTCCTCGGGATACGTCGCCGCGACGGCGACACGCTGTGCGCCGACCTCCTGGACGGCACGCACGAACCCGAAGGACGTCGCGGAGGCCGGCATCCCCGCGGCGCGGGCGAGGTTGCGGATCTGGTCACGCGCACCGTCCCAGCCGTGCACGAAACTGCCGCTGGTGGAGGCGAGGACGACGGCTTCCGCACCGGAGAGACGCAGGCGCTCGATACCGGCGGCGAGGTGCTCGGGGGAGCCGAGTTCGCGGAGGGCGCCGACGTGGTGGGCGTCCTCGCCGATCTCCGTGTGCACGAGGTCGACCCGGACGTCGCTGCCCAGAAGCTGCTCGATGCGGGGGTAGTCGTCCTCGGCGGAGTGGCCCGGATAGAGAAGTCCGAGTGCGGTCATGCCCAACCTTTCTGCTGCTGCCCGTCCCTGGCCCGTCCCTGCCCCCTGCCCGTTCGGCGCGAAACGGAACGGTCTCCTTTCGGACAACGTTGGATCACATCTCCCGTCGGCCCGCATGCCTCGCGCAGATCGGGCAGGGGCCACTACTGGCCTGCGTCCGGCAGGCCAGTAGTAGCCGTTCCCAGGAGGCCGAGTGTCCACATCGGAGTTCCCCAACCTGTCCCGCCGGGGTTTTCTCACCAGAACCGCGGCCGTCGGTGGCCTGATCGCCGTCCCCGGACTGCTGACCGCGTGCAGCAAGACGGACACCGGCAGCGACGGCGAGGGCTCGAAGCTGGAGCAGCTCAAGAAGCAGGGCTACGTGAAGGTGGCCTATGCCAACGAGGCGCCCTACGGCTACAAGGAGGACGGGAAGCTGAAGGGCGAGGCGCCCACCCTGCACCGTGAGATCTTCAAGGCCCTCGGCGTGGACGAGCTGCGCCCGACGTTCTCGGAGTGGGACGGCCTGATCCCCGGTCTCCAGGCCGGCAAGTACGACGTGATCAGCGCCGGTATGGCGATCATCCCCGAGCGCTGCGAGAAGGCGCTGTTCTCGGAGCCGGAGTTCATCTCCCCCACCGCGATGATGGTGAAGAAGGGCAACCCGAAGAACCTGACCGACCTGGCGTCGGCGAAGAAGGCCGGGGTCACCATCGGTGTGATGTCGGGCGCGGTGGAGAAGGGCTACGCCACCTCCGCCGGGATCTCCGACGGCGACATCAAGACGTTGCAGAAGCCGCAGGACGGCGCGGACGCGGTCAAGGGCGGCCGGATCGACGCGTTCCTGCTCACCAGCATCTCGCTGAACTGGCTGGCCAAGAACAACAGCGGCCTGGAGGTCACCGAGGCGTTCGTCCCGGAGGTCGACGGCACCAAGCAGTACAGCCCGGGCGGCGCCGTCTTCCGCAAGGGCGCCGAGGAGCTGCGGGACGCGTTCAACGAGCAGCTGAAGAAGATCACGTCCGACGCGGACCGCTACGTCGACCTCATCGGGGAGTACGGCTTCGGCAAGGAAACGATTCCGCCGGCCAATCTGAAGACCGCCCAGCTCTGCAAGGCCTGACGGGAACCGCTGCCCATGGGTGACTTCTACTCTTATTTCTTCGGCCATCTGTCGAACGTGTGGTCGGGACTGGCGGTGACGGTCGAGGCCACCGTCCTCGGGGCGGCCGTCGCCCTGGTGCTGTCCTTCGTCTTCGGTTTCATGGCGGACAGCCGGCTCGTGCTGGTGCGGGGGGTGGCACGGGTGATCGTGGAGTTCTTCCGCGGCACCTCGCTGTACGTCCAGCTGTTCTGGCTCTACTACGCGCTTCCGCTGCTCTTCGGCTACGAGCTCGCACCGCTGTTCTGCGGTGTCGTGGCGTTCGGCATGAACTACGGCGCCTACGGGGCCGAGGTGGTGCGCGGCGCGCTGAAGGCCGTGCCGAAGGCGCAGTTCGAGGCCGCCGTGGCACTCAATCTGACGCCGGTCCAGCGGATGCGCCGGGTCATCCTGCCGCAGGCGTGGGTGCAGATGATCCCGCCGTTCACCAATCTGCTGATCCAGCTGCTGAAGGCGACGCCGCTGCTGTGGCTGATCACCGCGGCCGATCTGACGATGGTCGTCCAGCAGATGCGTGACCGCACCGGCGCGACGACGTGGGCGTATCTGACGCTGCTGGTGATGTACTTCGTCCTCGCCTATCTGCTGACCCTGTTGATGAACGTCCTGGAGCGGCGCGCCAAGGTCCGGCTCGGACAGCGCCCGGACACCCGCGGCCTGCTGCGCACCCGCAGCGCCGAGTCGGCGCGCACGTCCGAGATGGCGGGAGGCTCCCTGTGAACTACGACTGGGACTGGGGTGCCGTCGGGGACTCCTGGCCACTGCTGTGGGACGGCTTCAAGACGACCCTGCTGGCCACGGTGCTCGGCACCGTGGTCGCCACCGTGCTGGGGCTGCTGGTCGCCATGGCCGGGCGGGCGCCGACCCGTCTGGTGAGCGTTCCCGTGCGGGTGCTCACCGAGTTCGTCCGCTCCACGCCGCTGCTGGTGCAGCTGGTCGGCGCCTACGCGGTCTTCAACACGGTCGATCCGCTGACCATCGGCATCGTGGTGCTCGGCATCCACTACGCCTCGTACATGTCGGAGGTGTACCGGGCGGGCATCGACGCCGTGCCGAAGGGGCAGTGGGAGGCGTGCCGGGCACTGTCCCTGTCGCCGCGCCGCACCTGGCAGGCCGTCATCCTGCCGCAGGCCGTGCGCAACGTGCTGCCCGCGCTCGGCAACTACGCCATCGCCATGTTCAAGGAGACCCCGTTCCTGGCCGTCATCACGGTCCAGGAGATGGTCGCCGGAGCACGCGAGTACGGCGCGACCCACTTCACCTACGCCGAGACGTTCACCCTGGCCGGGCTGATCTTCCTGGCGGCTAGCTATCCGACCTCGCTTCTGATGAGAAAACTGGAGAAGCGCCTTGGCCACTGACCCTTTGCAGAAGATCCCGGCCTCCGAGCCCTCGACCGGCGCGGCGGACGCCCCCGGCGACCTGGTGCGCTTCGACCACGTGGTCAAGCGCTTCGGGGACCACACCGTGCTGGACCGCCTCGACTTCGCCGTCCAGCAGGGCGAGCACGTCACGCTGATCGGGCCGAGCGGTTCGGGCAAGACGACGATCCTGCGGCTGCTGATGACCCTGGAGCGCGTCAGCGACGGCGTGATCTGGGTGGACGGCGAGCCGCTGTCGCACATGCGGGCGCCGGACGGCACCCTGAAGCCCGCCAACGAGAAGCACCTGCGCCGGATGCGCGCGCAGATCGGCATGGTCTTCCAGCAGTTCAACCTGTTCCCGAACATGAACGTGCTGCGGAACATCACCGAGGCGCCCGTCAGCGTCCTCGGCCTCGGCCGCGAGGAGGCCGAGGAACGGGCGCGTGGCCTGCTGGAGCTCGTCGGGCTCGCGGACAAGATCGACGCGCATCCCTCGCAGCTCTCCGGCGGCCAGCAGCAGCGGGTGGCGATCGCCCGGGCGCTGGCCATGCGGCCGAAGATCATGCTCCTCGACGAGGTGACCTCGGCCCTCGACCCCGAGCTGGTGGCGGGCGTGCTCGACCTGCTCCGGGAGATCGCCCGGACCACCGACATCACCCTGCTGTGCGTGACCCACGAGATGGGCTTCGCCCGGGACATCTCCGACCAGGTACTGATGTTCGACTCCGGTCACGTCATCGAGTCCGGCCCGCCGGAGAAGATCTTCGGCGAACCGGAGCACGTGCGCACCAGGGAATTCCTCAGCGCGGTGCGGTGACGGCCGCACGCGGGGACGGTACGGGGACGGCCGCGCGGGGAGGGCGGTCGTCCGAGGTCACGGCCGACCGGTCATGACCGTGGCATGTGCCAGGGTGGCGCGCCGCTGCTGAGCGGCCCGTACGCCCTCGCGAATCTCGGCAACAGCCGCACCCCCGGCCCCGCTCCGGCCCTATCGTGGAGGGGCAGCCAAGCCGTCCGGAGAATGGCCCGGAGCGCAGGGGGAGACCGTGGCGCCGACCCAGGAACCGACCGCCCCGTACCGCTCGGCCCAGGACGCCCTGCGCGTCCTGGAGTCCGTCTCCCGGCGCCCCGCCGGGGTCACCGCCGCGGAACTGGCCCGCCGCACGGGCCTGGGCGGCGACCGGCTGGCCGCGCTGCTGCGCATGCTCCGCGACGAGTCCTACGTCGCCCGCACCGCCGACGGCGCCTACGTCACCGGCGCCGCCCTCGGTCTGCTCGGCGCCGCGCACGGCCGCGACCGGGCGGTGCGCGAGAGGCTCCAGCACACCCTGGACCGGCTGCGCGACTCGGTCGGCGCGGCGGTCTACGTCAGCCGCTACATCGACGGCGAGGTGCGCATCACCCAGTGCGCGCAGAGCCCGGCCGCGCCCGCGGTGCACGAGTGGGTCGACTTCCGCTCCGCCGCCCACGCCAGCGCGATCGGCAAGAGCCTGCTCGGCCAGCTCGACGTGGGCGGCCGGCGCGACCACCTCTCCCGGCACCGGATGGCCCGGCTCACCTCGCGCACGATCACCAGCGAGCGCGCCCTGCTGTCCCGGCTGGCCGCCCAGCCGCCGACGGTGCCGGTCCTCGACCTCCAGGAGTACGCCGTCGGCACGGTCTGCGCGGCGGTGCCGATCACCGCGGGCTCCGCGGTGGGCTGCCTGGCCCTGTCCCTCCCGGCCCGCCAGGCCCACCGTCTGCGCCAGGCGGCGGACCGCCTGAACCGGAACGCGGCGCCGGTCCTGCTCTCCCTGACGCTCTGAGCCGGCCGCCGGTCCCGTGGTCGGCAGCACCCCCACGGACCAGGTAGTATTTTCGTCGTCGCCGGAACGCGAGAGCGCGAAGGCGGGAGTCATGCGCCGCTAGCTCAGTTGGTTAGAGCAGCTGACTCTTAATCAGCGGGTCCGGGGTTCGAGTCCCTGGCGGCGCACCGAAGAGAGGCCCCTCGCTCAGCGGGGGGCCTCTTTCGTATGCCGGCGGGGAGGGCGCCCTACCCCTCCAGCTCCGCCATCCTCCGCCCCCGCAACCACTCCGCGACTCCGTCCACATACGCGACCCCCACCACCCGCACCGCACACACCTCCATCCCCACCCCCTCCACATCCCCCGCCACCGCCCTGGTCACCGCGTCCCCCACCGCGCCCCCGTCCCGCAGGGTCACCCCGCCCCGCACGGCCGACCCGCCCACCGGCACCCTCGGCACCACCCGTGCCAGCGCACTCTCGACACACTCCTCCAGATACCGCCGGTGATCCTCGACCCCCCGCGCCGCCCGCGCGGCGTCCCGCACCCGCCAGGTCACCCAGACCGTCACCGCCAGCTCCAGCCCGTTCGCGTCGCACACCGGCACCGGCCCACTCCGCCAGTGCCGCAACCGCGCGTCGGCCCGGCGCCGCGGCACCACCGAACGCACCCGCACCCACCCCGCACGCCCGACGCGGCGCACGCGCCCGCGCGCAAGCCCCCCGCACCCGACGAGCCCCAACACTCCCGCCCCGCCGTACGCCACCCACTGCGCCGGCCCGAGCCCCGACCCCGCCCGCCACACCGGCCCCGCGAGCGGCGGCAGCACCCCCGCCCACCAGGACGTGAGCACACACCCCGCCGCCCCGCACACCCCCGCCAGCACACCGAGCGCCCCGGGCAGCAGCCGGGCGGACCGCTCACCACCGCCCCCGCCCCCGCCCTCGCCCTCGCCCACCGGCGGTGGCGGTGGCGGCACCACCGGAGCCCGTACCCCCGCCACCCCGAACGCCGCCCCGGCCGCCCGGGACACCTCCGCCACTCCCCCGGCCCCCGCACCCCCGGTCTCGTCCCGGAACAGCAGATGAACGGGGATCTCCAGCGTGGACTCGCCGTGGATGACCCGCCCGTGCCGCGGCCCCTCCGTCCGGGAAGTCGTCGTACTCATCGATGCCCTCCAAGCCTCCGCGCCGCGGTCCGCCCGGCGGCCGGAAGGTCGAGTTCCGGTGCCGTGGGCGTGCCCTCTCCGCACGACGGTCAGTTTCCCGGCGTTCCGGACGAACCGCACGCCCACCGCGCGAACGGTGTACGCGCCCGCGGTGGTCGGGAGCACCCCGCGGCGTCCGGTAAAATTTCGGGTGTCAGCAGGCGCCGCTAGCTCAGTTGGTTAGAGCAGCTGACTCTTAATCAGCGGGTCCGGGGTTCGAGTCCCTGGCGGCGCACGACCGGAAAGGCCCCCCGTGGGAGCGGGGGGCCTTTCCGCGTTCCCCCGAGACCGTTCCCACGAGACCGTTTCCGCGCGACCCGTTCCCCCGAGGACCCGTTTCCGCGAGACACCGCCCCGCCGGACATGTTTCCAGGCGACGAGACGAACAGACGTCTCAATACGAACATACGACCGGAAACCCCTACGTTTCGCGTATTGCGTTCATGCCGGACACCGTAGAACCCTGTACCCGACACGCAGCCGCCACCCGCAGGCGGCCCAAACAGCTGCCGCGACAAGGCAGTTGGGGGGACATACCGGTCGACGCACACGGGAGAGGGGTCCCGCGCGCCGGCCGGTGCACGACCGAGACCGCGCACCCGTGTGCGTGCAGGGGGATGACTCATGACGTCGACGCCGACAGGCGCCCGGCAGCACCACCACCACGCCCACACCCACAGTCACACCCACACCCACAGTCACACCCGAGACCGGAGCCGAGACCAAGACCGGACCCGAGACCGAGACCGGCCCCGGACACCCGCACCGGTTCCGGCCCCGGCCCCCCTACCGACATACGACTACGAACACCACAGCAGACTCGCCGGCCCCCTGACCCAGCCGGACCCCGACCGGCCCTACCGGGTCCGCTACCGCTCCCTCCTCTCCCAGGAGCCGCACCGCCTGCGCGCCGCGCTGATGCTGGGCGCGGCGCCCCTGCTCTCCCTCGTCCTCCTGGGCTGGCTGCTCCAGCCCGCCCACTGGACCCGGCGCGACCACCCCGCCCACGACTACCTGCCGGTCCTCGACGTCGTCATGCTCGTCGCGATCGGCCTGATCGAGTTCTTCCGCTGTCTGAACGTGCTGTCCAACGCGCACGCCACCCTGGTCGCCCGCGACCCCGTCCCCGTCGTCCCCGAGACCGGTACCCGCGTCGCGTTCCTCACCAGCTTCGTGCCCGGCAAGGAGCCGCTGGAGATGGTGACCAGGACCCTCCAGGCGGCCGTCCGGCTGCGTCACCGCGGACTGCTGCACGTCTGGCTGCTCGACGAGGGCGACGATCCGGGCGTGAAGGAGGTCTGCGCGCGCCTGGGCGTGCACCACTTCACCCGCAAGGGCGTCGCCCGCTGGAACCGTCCCACCGGGGCCCACCGTGCCAGGACGAAACACGGCAACTACAACGCCTGGCTGGACGCGCACGGCGCCGAGTACGACTTCTTCGCCTCCGTCGACACCGACCACGTCCCGCTGCCCAACTACCTGGAGCGGATGCTCGGTTACTTCCGCGACCCGGACGTCGGCTTCGTCATCGGCCCGCAGGTCTACGGCAACTACGACACGTTCGTCACCAAGGCCGCCGAGTCCCAGCAGTTCCTCTTCCACGCCCTGATCCAGCGCGCCGGGAACCGCTACGGCGCCCCGATGTTCGTCGGCACGTCGAACGCCGTACGCATCCGGGCGCTGAAGCAGATCGGCGGGCTGTACGACTCCATCACCGAGGACATGGCCACCGGTTTCGAGATGCACCGCCACCGCAACCCGGCCACCGGCCGTAAATGGAAGTCGGTCTACACGCCCGACGTGCTCGCGGTCGGCGAGGGCCCGGCCGCCTGGACGGACTTCTTCACACAGCAGTTGCGCTGGTCGCGAGGTACGTACGAGACGATCCTCAAGCAGTTCTGGAAGGGCTTCTACTCGCTGCCGCCGGGCCGCCTCCTCAACTACACCATGATGATCGTCTTCTATCCGCTGTCGGCGCTCAACTGGATCCTGGCGGCGCTGAGTTGCGCCCTGTTCCTCGGGCTCGGCGCCTCCGGCGTGAACATCGATCCGACGGTGTGGCTGATGCTGTACGGCAACGCCTCCGCGCTCCAGATCGGGCTGTACGTCTGGAACCGCCGGCACAACGTCTCGCCACACGAGCCGGAGGGGTCGGGCGGGGTGGCCGGCATGGTGATGTCGGCGCTGTCGGCCCCCGTCTACGCGCGCTCGCTGGCGGACGCGGTGCTGCGCCGGCGCAGCCGGTTCGTGGTGACGCCGAAGGGCGACTCCGCGAGTCCGGACACGCTGTTCGGCACCTTCCGCATCCACCTCTTCTTCGTCGCCGTCTTCGGCGGGTCGATCGCCGCGGGGATCGTCCGCGGCCATGCCCATCCGGCCATGCTGACCTGGGCCTGTCTCGCCCTGCTGATCACCGCCTCGCCGATCCTCGCCTGGCGCTGGTCACTCCGCCGGGAGAAGAGGAGGGCAGGCGCGTGACCGGTCACGCGGTCCTCCGCCGGCGCGCCCGCCGGCTCGGGTTCGGCGCGGTGGTGGTGCTCGCCCTCGCCGGGATGAACGGCCCCTGGCTGTACCGGTACGGAACGGCGCGCTACCACGAGTACGCGATCGACCGGCCGTCGTACAAGGCCGAGAACGGGCACTGGGACATCGTCGAGTTCCCCGAGGAGTACCGGCAGGACACCATCCACGCGGCCCTGCTGCACACCGGGAAGGTGCTGCTCGTCGCCGGGTCCGGCAACAAGCAGGAGAACTTCGACGCCAAGAGGTTCGACACCCGGCTGTGGGACCCGGTCAAGGGGACCGTGAAGAAGATCCCCACCCCCACCGACCTGTTCTGCACCGGTCACACCCAGCTCGCCGACGGCAGGCTGCTGATCGCGGGCGGCACCAAGCGGTACGAGAAGCTGAAGGGGGACGTCACCAAGGCGGGCGGCCTGATGATCGTCCATAACGAGAACCCGGACAAGCCGATCACCCTGCCCGCCGGGACGGTGTTCACCGGCCGCTCCCACCACAGGACGTTTCTCTCCAAGGACCCGGTGCTGGTACCGCGCGCGAAGAAGGTGTTCGACCGGAGGACCGGGAAGTTCCTGCACAACGACGCCGGGCTCGGCCGTATCTATGTCGAGGCGCCGCACAAGGGCGCGAAGTACGAGACCGGCACGCAGGACAACTACCGGGTGCGGGGGCTGACCGGCGCCGACGCCCGCAACACCTACGGGATCGCGCAGAAACTCGCCCTCGACAAGAAGGACTTCCAGGGGATCAGGGACGCCTACGAGTTCGACCCGGTCGCCGAGAAGTACATCAAGGTCGACCCGATGCACGAGGCCCGCTGGTATCCGACGCTCACCACGCTCGGCGACGGCACGGTGCTCGGCGTCTCCGGGCTCGACGACATCGGGCAGCTCGTCCCCGGCAAGAACGAGATCTTCGACCCGCGCACGAAGAAGTGGACGTACACCCGGCGGACCCGGCAGTTCCCGACCTACCCGGCGCTGTTCCTGACCCGCACCGGCAAGATCTTCTACTCCGGTTCCAACGCGGGGTACGGCCCGGACGACGTGGGCCGGGACCCCGGCCTGTGGGACGTGGCCTCGAACACCTTCACGCCGGTGCCCGGGCTGAGCGACCCGGAGCTGATGGAGACCTCCGGGACGGTGCTGCTGCCACCGGCGCAGGAGGAGAAGTACCTGGTCGTCGGGGGCGGCGGGGTCGGCGAGTCGAAGCGGTCCAGCCGGCGGACCCGGCTGGTCGACCTCCGCGCGAGGCATCCGCACTTCGTGGACGGGCCGTCCCTCGAGAAGGGGACGCGCTATCCGCAGTCCTCGATCCTGCCCGACGACACGGTGCTGATCTCCGGCGGCTCGGAGGACTACCGGGGGCGCGGCGGCTCCGACATCCTCCAGGCCCGGATCTACGACCCGGACACCAACTCCCTCCGTCGGGTGGCCGACCCCCTGGTGGGCCGCGACTACCACTCGGGGTCGATCCTGCTGCCGGACGGGCGGGTGATGTTCTTCGGCTCGGACTCGCTGTACGCGGACCGGGCGAACACGAGGCCGGGCAGGTTCGAGCAGCGGATCGAGATCTACACGCCGCCGTATCTGTACCGGCGGGGCAAGGGCGCGCGTCCGGAGCTGTCCGGCGGGCCGACGACGATCCGGCGGGGCGGGTCGGGGACGTTCCGCATCGCCGGCGCGTCGGCGGTCCGGGCCGCCCGGCTGATCCGCCCGAGCGCGTCGACGCATGTCACGGACGTGGACCAGCGGTCGGTCGCGGTGGACCTGAAGGTGTCCGGGAACCGGGTGACGGTGACGGTGCCGGGGAGCCGGAACGTGGTGCCGTCCGGCTGGTACATGCTGTTCGTCACGGACGCCCGGGGCACGCCGTCGCGGGCACGGTGGGTCCGGGTGCCATGACAGTGGCGGTCGGGGCACCCCTCTGGTGGGTGCCCCCGCCGGCTCAGCGCGCGTTGCCCGCCCGCAGCCAGGCGATGTAGTCGGCGGCGGCCCGCTCGGTGTCGTACTCGGGCCGGTAGCCGGTGTCCTGCCGCAGCCGGTCGATGTCGAAGACCATGTGCGGCGCCGTGCCCCCGGCCGGCAGGTCGACCCGGGCGTCCGGGACCACCTTCCTGATCGCCGCGGCGATCTCGCCGTTGGTCGTGGCCCGGCCCGAACCCACGTTGTACGTACGGTGGTTGAGCCGGTCCGCGAGCTGGAGGAGGGCGATCGCCCGGCCGGTGTCCTTGACGTAGTTCAGGTCGAGCCCGTCCTCGGCGTGGGCCGGTCCCATGAGCCCGGACAGGTCCGGCGCGGTGCCGCGGGCGGCGGCGTGGACGAGGGCGGGAGCGGCGAAGAACGGGTCGGAGTGGCCGAGCGGGCCCCAGGTGCCGGAGATCCGGTAGTTGACGATGTCGAGGTCCGCGGCGTCGGCGAGGTACCCGCCCAGCATCTCGCCGACCTTCTTGAAGGTGGGGATCGAGACGGGCGCGCTCAGCGTCAGCGGGGCGTCCTCGCGCAGCGGGCGGTCGAGCGGGGTGCCGCCGTAGACCCCGATCGTGCTGGCGAGGCCGAGCCGCCGTACGCCCCACTCCTGCGCGGCCTGCACGATGTTCAGCAGCCCGTCGAGCGACCGCCGGGTCGCCTCGACCGCCGCCTCGGGCGCGGGCTGCCAGGGGTACGACCCCGCCAGGTGCACGAGGCCCGTGATCCCGTGCCGGTCCCCGAGCCGGAGCACGGCCTCGCGGTCGCCGACGTCCACCTGCTCCACGACCACCCCCTCCCCGTCCAGGAAGGAGGGGAGCGGGCGGGCGTTGCGCTGGACGACGACGCACTTCTCGCCCTGGTCGAGCAGTGCGCGCACGGTGTGGGATCCGATGAAGCCGAGGCCTCCGGTGACGAGGATCATGGCGTACCCCTTCGGGCGAAAGTAAGCGGAACCTTGTTCCAATTACCTTACGGAACGACGTTCCGTTTCGCAAGCGGGGGTGGGGCGGCGGCCGGCTCGCCGGGACCGGACCAGAAGCCCGGCGCGCTCACATGGGCCACCTCTCCAGCGTCGCGAGATCCTCGGCGTCCAGTCGGACGGCGTCGAACAGGGGCGGCGCCGGTGCAGCCCTCCGACCAGGTCGACGTGCGGGAGTTCTCCCGCCCCCGCCACCGCCCCCGCCGCCCCTGCCCCTCCCGTCCTCAAGGGGCGCTGCCCTTTCGACCCCGTAGGCGCGTTGTCGGCTTGCGGACGGTGGGGGCCGGTCGCGCGGTTCTTCGCGCCCCTGATGAGGCGCGGCTGCTCGCGCCCCCGCGGCGGAGCCGCGCAAAAGACATCCCGCGCCCCTTACGGGGCGCTCGACGCCTTCGCCAAGGACAAGGCGTAGCTGGGCCACCATGTGCCGGCTGCCGGGCCGCCCTTGCAGGTGCCGTCGGATTCGCCGGGGTGTTTGATCCAGAGGTAGGCGGTGACCGAGGGGTCGCCCGTGCGTACCGTGGGGGTGGCGCCCAGGGCTCGGCCCGGGGGGTTGCACCAGCGTTCGGTGGGGGTGCCGGACTCGTACGGGCCGTTGCCGTTGCGGCTGGTGTCGACGACGAACGGTTTGCCGTCGACCTTCGCCGACAGCTCCTTGCCGTACGCCACCGACTCCCGCGTCCCGTAGAAGTTGGCAACGTTGACCGCGAAGCCGTCCGCCCGCCCGATCCCGGCCCGGCGCAGCGCGGCGGGGACGCGGTCGGGGCGGCCCCAGCCCGCGTTCCCCGCGTCGAGGTAGACAGAGGTGTTCCGCAGCCCCGCCAGCGTCGCGACCGCGCCCTTCAGCAGGTCGTACCGCTCCTCGTGGAGCTCCCGCGGTGTGCAGCCGTCGACCATGTGCGGCACCGCGTCCGGTTCCAGCACCACCAGTGCCGGCCGGTCCCCGATCCCCCGGGCCACCGCCGCGACCCACGCCCGGTAGGCGTCGCCGTCCGCCGCGCCGCCCCGCGAGAACTGTCCGCAGTCGCGGTGCGGGATGTCGTACAGCACGAGCACCGCCGTACGGTCCGCCTTCCGCGCCGCCTCGGTGAAGCCGCGCGCCTCCGCCTCGGGGTTCTCGGGGCCGATCCACTCCGCCGTCGGCTGCTCGGCGATCTTGCGGAGCTGGGCGGCCTCGGCGGTCCTCCCGGCCTTCTCGTACGCGGCGACCTGGCGGGCCGCGGTGCCGTCCGGGTTCACCCAGAACGGATCGCCGCCGCCGTCGGGCCGCTGCCCAACCGGAGCGCTCACCGACCCGGCCCCGCCGCCGCTCCCACCCCCTCCGTCGGACGAGGAACACCCGGCCGCCAGCAGCATCCCGGCCCCCGCCACGGCGACGGCCACGGCCGCCCGCCCCCTCCGGTACATCCAACCCCCCATGGCTGTAGTGCAGTTGGCAGCAATCCTGACATATCACACTGTCTCAGGTGACGATCCCGGTGAGGTACGCCGACACCACCACGTTGGCCGTGTACGTCCGGCTCGCCTCGTCGAAGGTGCCGCCGCACGTGATCAGCCGCAGCTCGGCGCGGCCGGCCTTGTGCGGCCCGTACGCCTCGCGGGCGTCGAAGTGGTCGCGGGCCAGCACCTGGACGCCCTCGACGGTGAACTCGGCGACCCGGCCGTCCTCCCGTACCACCCGGATCCGCCGCCCGGGCCGCAGGGTGCTCAGCCGGTAGAAGACGGCAGGCCGCGTCTCGGTGTCGACGTGCCCCACGATCAGCGCGGTCCCGACGGCGCCGGGCCGCACCCCGTCCTCGTACCAGCCGACGACGCCGGGTTCGTCGAACGAGGGCGGCACGATCGCGCCCTGCCCGTCGAGGCCGCGCGGTACGACGGGGGCGCGGATGTCCAGCGCGGGGATGTCGAGCCGTCGCGGGGCCGCCGCGGTGAGCGGGCGGGCGGCGGGCGGCAGGGCCACGTCGACCGGCCGGCCGACCGCGGCCACGTCACCGGTGGTGGGCGCCGACACCCCGAGCCGGAGGTCGGTCAGGGCCTGCCCCCACAGCCACAGTCCCAGCAGCACCAGCGCCCAGGTCACCCCGGCGACCACCCGGCCGGTGCCCGGGGAACGTCCACGGCGTACGTGCATGGCGCTCAGCCCCTGCCGGGCCGGCGGACCCGCGCCGCGAGCACCGCCGAGGCCACGGCGACCCCGGCGAGCAGCAGACCGGCGACGAGCTGACGGGGGCTGGGCCCGGTCTCCCCGTCCCCGGCGCGCGGGGCGGCCCCGGAGCCGGTGACGTGCGCCGCGTAGCCGCCACCGGCGGGGACGGGCGCGACGGGGGAGGCCGGAGCCCGGTCCGGCGAGCGGCCGGCGGTCGCGACGACCCGGCCGCCACCGCTTCCCGCAGCACTCGGCGCACCACCGGGCGCACCGTACGCGGCCGGAACCACCGGCCCCGACACGAGGGCGACCGCCCCGGCCACAAGCACCCCGGCACGCACAGCGACCGATACCGAACCCATGGTGAACCTCCAGACACCTGGAGATTCCCCCGCCGCTCCCCGCCCCGCATCCGGAGCCCGCAAGGTCTACGCCGAACGAGTGACGCGACGTTTAGGCACCCGGAGCAGGCGGCCGTGACACGACGTCTAGGCCCCGGAGCGGACGGCCGTGACGCGACGTTCAGGCACCGGGTGCGGGCGGCCGCCCGGTCAGATCCTGTCCACCAGGTCCGCGATCGAGTCCACGATCTTCGACGGCCGGTACGGATAGTCCTCGACCTGGTGCGGCCGGGTCAGCCCGGTGAGCACCAGGAACGTCTGCATCCCGGCCTCCATGCCGGCGAGGACGTCGGTGTCCATCCGGTCGCCGATCATGGCGCTGGTCTCGGAGTGCGCGCCGATGGCGTTGAGCCCGGTGCGCATCATGAGCGGGTTGGGCTTGCCCGCGAAGTACGGGTTCTTCCCGGTGGCCTTGGTGATCAGCGCGGCCACGGCGCCGGTGGCGGGCAGCGGGCCCTCGGCGGAGGGGCCGGTCTCGTCGGGGTTGGTGCAGATGAAACGGGCGCCGTCGTTGATCAGCCGGACGGCCTTGGTCATGGCCTCGAAGGAGTACGTACGGGTCTCGCCGAGGACGACGTAGTCGGGCTCGTGGTCGGTGAGGACGTAGCCGATGTCGTGCAGCGCGGTGGTCAGCCCCGCCTCGCCGAGGACGTACGCGGTGCCGCCGGGCCGCTGGTCGTCGAGGAACTTGGCGGTGGCCAGGGCAGAGGTCCAGATGTTCTCCAGCGGCACGTCCAGGCCCATGCGCCGCAGGCGGGCGTGCAGGTCGCGGGGGGTGTAGATGGAGTTGTTGGTCAGCACGAGGAAGGGCCGCCCGGACTCCCGCAGCTTCTTCACGAAGGCATCGGCCCCGGGAATCGGCACCCCCTCGTGAATGAGCACCCCGTCCATATCGGTGAGCCACGACTCAATGGCCTTGCGCTCTGCCATGACACCCAACTCCCGCCACACCCGGTTACGTCCCCCCAGCGTATCGATCACACATGTCACCCCGGTAAGGCAGCGCCCCCGAAGGGGCGCGGGACTGTATCTCCTGCGCGGCTCCGCCGCAGCGGGCGCGACCAACCACCGTGCCCCGCAAGGAGCGCGGGACTCCATCTTCTGCGCGGCTCCGCCGCGGCGGGCGCGACCAACCACCGTGCCCCGGGAAGGGGCGCGGGGAACTGCGCGACAAGCCCCCACCGGCGGTCAGCCGACAACACACCCCCGGGGTCCAAGGGGCAGAGCCCCTTGAAGGGACGGGAAGGGTAAGGGCGGCGGGGGCGAATTCCCTCCCGAGCCCCACAGGCACCCCACCACCTCCATCTGCCAAGGTGACCCCATGACCCGCAACACCCACGAACCCCTCCGCACCGCCCTCATCGGCTACGGCCTGGCCGGCTCCGTCTTCCACGCCCCCCTCATCACCGCCACAGACGGCCTCACCCTCGACACGGTCGTCACCGGCAACCCCGACCGCCAGGCCCAGGCCCGCACCGAACACGGCCCCCACCTCCGCCTCACCTCCGCCCCCGACGACCTCTGGTCCCGCGCCCACGAACTCGACCTCGTCGTCATCGCCTCCCCCAACCGCACCCACGTCCCCCTCGCCACGGCCGCCCTGGAGGCCGGCCTCCCCGTGGTGGTGGACAAACCACTCGCGGCCACGGCCGCGGAGGCCCGCACGCTCGCCGCCCTCGCGGAGACCCGCGGCCTCCTCCTCTCCGTCTTCCAGAACCGCCGCTGGGACAACGACTTCCTCACCCTCACCAAGCTCCTCGCCGACGGCACCCTCGGCGACATCACCCGCTTCGAGTCCCGCTTCGAACGCTGGCGCCCCCGGCTCAAGGGCGGCTGGCGAGAGTCCGGCGACCCCGCGGAGATCGGCGGCCTGCTGTACGACCTCGGCAGCCACGTCGTCGACCAGGCGCTGCGGCTCTTCGGCCCCGCCGCGACCGTCTACGCGGAGTCGGACGTCCGCCGCGAGGGCGCGCGGGCGGACGACGACACGTTCATCGCGCTCACGCACACCAACGGCGTCCGCTCCCACCTGTACGTCTCGGCGACCACCCCCCAGCTCGGCCCCCGCTTCCGGGTCCTCGGCTCGAAGGCGGGTTACGTCAAGTACGGCCTGGACCCGCAGGAGGCGGCCCTGCGCGAGGGCGCCCGCCCCGGCGCGACGGACGAGCCCTGGGGCACGGAACCGGAGGAGGCGTGGGGCCGCGTCGGCAGCGGAGAGTCCCCCGCGACCGGCGGCGGCCGCCCCGAGCCGACGCTCCCCGGCGACTACCCGGCGTACTACACCGCCCTCGCCGCCGCCCTCCGCGGCACCGGCGAGAACCCGGTCACCGCACTGGAGGCCGCCGCCGCCCTGGACGTCCTCGAGGCCGCCCACCGCTCGGCCCGCGAGGGAATCACGGTCCGGCTGTAACCGCCGCCGCTTCCCCGCCCTCGCGGGGGAACTCGTCCGTCGTGAGCTTGAGGCCGACCGGCGTCCGGGTCAGATCGACGGGATCACCGAAGTCGAGGGCCAGGCTCGCGCGGTACAACGCTAGGCTCGGCACCCCGGTCACGCCGGGTCACCGGCTGCCGCACCGGACCGGCCCGTCGGCACGTCCCGGTACAGCACCGCCCGCTCGACCGCGCTCCATGCCGCACTGGTCACGACGTACAGCGCGGCGGCGAGGGGGACGACGGCCACGGTGACGAGGGTGAAGAAGGAGAGGAACGGCGTGGCCCTGGTCACCGCGCCGACGACCGCGGCACCCGGCACCGCGTCCGCGCCCCCGGCTCCGGCTCCGGCTCCGGCTCCGGCTCCGGCCATTCCCCGCTTCGTACGCCGGTAGGTGAACCCGGCGACCACCGCGACGACGGCGAACAGTCCGAAGTACACGAGCCCCTGCGCCCCGAACGGTCCGCCGTGTGCGAGCGCGTCGGTCCACCGGCCGCCGAGCGGCGCACCGAGGAGCCGGTGGCTCAGCAGTCCGTTCGTGTCGTCGCCGATCGAGGAGCTGGAGAACAGGTGGTAGAGGAGGAGGAAGGCGGGCGCCTGGAGCAGGCTGGGCAGGCAGCCGGCGAGCGGTGAGACGCGCTCGCTCGCGTGCAGCTCCCGTACCGCCTGCTGGAGCTTCTTCGGATCGTCGCGGTGCCGCTCGCGCAGCGCGGCGATCCGCGGCCGCAGCGCGGCCCCGGCCCGCTGTCCGCGCGCGGCGGCCCGGGACAGGGGGTGGACGAGGAGTCGTACGAGCGCGGTGAACAGGACGATCGCGGCGGCCGCGGCCGACCCGTGGAACAGCGGCTGGAGCAGGTCGGCGAGGTGCTCGACCAGTGCGGCGAAGAACGACATGAAGGCGGACATGGGGAACCCTCCGGGGCTCTCGTCGTGCCGGATGTGACTGCGTGTCGGCATGACGATCCGCGCAGGGGCACGACGGATCCGGGCACAGCGGATCCAGGCACGGAGTGCCCTTAATCCGTGAATCCGGGGTTCCGGGGTCCGAGGTTTCCTACGCGGTCGCCGGGAGGGCGTGTCCGGGTGCCCGGGGCCGGGCGCGGCCGGAGGCGTCGGGGTCCCGCTGCGGCAGGAACGCCGTACGGTGCGCGCGGTCGCGCATCGTCGTGCGCACGCGCGTCGGCGGCACGGCGGGCGCGCAGCGCGCGGCGAGGACCGCGCAGGCGACGAGGGCGGCACCGACCGCGGCGGTGGTGGCGGCGAGGGCGACGGCGGCGGGCAGCCCGCCGGCGTCGAGCACGGCGGCCTGGAGGAGCACGAGGAGCAGCGGAAGCAGCGGCGCGACGGCGGGCCGAAGGCGCGCCCGGTTACGACGTGACACCGACATCGGCCCCCTCCCCTCCCCGCTTCCCGTTCCGCCGTACGTCTGTTCGTTATACCCGATCGTCGGCCGTCTCGGGCTCCGTCGTGAACGGTTGCAGGAGGCGTCTCGGGTGGAGCAGGGCGCGGCCGACGGGGTCGGCGGGGTGGGGGTCGAGGCCGGGGCCCGGGAGCATTTCGACGTCCTCGACGGGGACGGCCGTGCCGCAGGCGGGGCATTCGCCGTACGGGCCGAGCTCCTGGTCCGTGCCGCAGGTGGCGTGCCGGAAGACGCGGAGCTGCGGCCCCGCGAGGTGCTGCCGCCCCCACAGGCCCAGCGCCCGCACCGTGGGCCACAGCGCGAGGCCGCGCGCGGTGAGCACGTACTCGTCGCGCGGCGGCGACTGCTGGTACCGCCGCTTCTCGAGGACACCGTGGGCGATCAGCGTCTGGAGCCGCGTGGCGAGGACGGCGCGCGGGACGCCGAGGTGGGTGAGGAAGTCGTTGTACCGCCGCACGCCGTAGAGCGCGTCGCGCACGATCAGCAGAGTCCACCGCTCGCCGATGACTTCGAGTGCCGTGGCGAGCGAGCACTCCTGTGTCGCGTAGTCCTTGCCCAGTGCCATGCCTCTACTGTAACCACTTTCCCCACCCTTGGTTCGATGACCGAACCTACCGTGCTAGGGTCGCGCCCATCGAAGGTTCGTTCATTGAACTCACCTGGTTCGAGCCCGACGCCCGCTGCCCGCTGCCCGCTGCCCGCCCACGCAACCGAAGGACAGGCCCGTCGCGTCCACCCCCGCCGCGCCCCCTTCCCCCGCCCCGCCCGCCACCCCGCGCCCGGCCGCCACCCTCGCCCTGACCAGCGCCGCCACGGCCACCGCGCTGATGACCTACACCGTTCCGCTGGTGACGCTGCCCGACACCGCCGCCGCCCTGCACACCTCCCTGTCGGCCCAGGCGTGGCTGCTCAACGGCACCCCGCTCGGCCTCGCCGCACTGCTGCTGGTCGCGGGCAGCCTGGCCGACGACTACGGCCGGCGCCGCGTCTTCCTGGCCGGCATCCTCGCCCTCGGCATCACCACGGCGCTGGGCGCCCTCGCCGGCTCCACCTGGCTGTTCACGCTGGCCCGCGTGGCCCAGGGCGCGGCGAGCGCGGCCCTGCTCGCCAGCAGCCTCGGCCTCCTCGTCCACGCCTTCCCGACCCCGCGCGAACGGCTGCACGCGACCGGCGTGTGGGGCGCGTTCGTCAGCGGAGGCACCGCGGTGGGCCCGATGCTCGCCGGCGCCCTGCCGGGCTGGCGGCTCGTCTACGGCGTCCTCGGCGCCGCCGCGCTGGTGATCGCCGTGCTCGGCACCCGGACGCTCACGGAGTCCCGCGCCCCGCGCGGCGGCCGACCCGACCTGTCCGGCGCCGCCGTCTTCAGCCTCGCGCTGGTCTCCCTGGTCGCCGCGCTCACCCTGGGCCGCGACGGCTGGCTGCGCACCCCGGTGTGGCTGCTGCTGGCCGCGGCCGTCGTCCTGCTCGCCGTCTTCGGTCTGGTCGAACACCACTCCCGCACGCCGATGATCGACCTCTCCCTGCTGCGCCGGCCGCGCTTCCTCGGCTCGTCGGCGGCCGGACTGTTCACGGGCCTCGCGGTGATCGGCATGTTCAGCTATCTGCCCGCGCTGCTCCAGCGAGGCATGGGCCTGACGGTGCTGGACTCGGCGTGGCTGATCCTGCTGTGGTCCGGGCTGTCGTTCGCGGTCGCGCTCCAGGCGAAGCGGCTTTCGGGCCGGGTGGCCGCGCGCCACCAGCTGGCCCTGGGCTTCGTCCTGCACGCGGTGGGCGTCCTGACCATGCTGGGCGCGTTCGGCGCGGGTTCCTGGACCCGGCTGCTGCCCGGCCTGGTGGTGAGCGGCGTGGGCAGCGGCCTGCTCAACGCCGCGCTCCCCCTGGTCTCGGTCGACTCGGTCCCCCCGGACCGCGCGGCCATGGGTTCCGGCGCCCAGCAGACCTTCCGCTACATCGGTTCCTGCGCGGGCGTCGCCCTGACGATAGCCCTGGTCACGTCCTCCGGCTCCCTCTCCCACGGCGCGAACGCGG
The DNA here is from genome assembly GCF_000725625.1 of Streptomyces sp. NRRL F-6676. Taxonomy (GTDB): domain Bacteria; phylum Actinomycetota; class Actinomycetes; order Streptomycetales; family Streptomycetaceae; genus Streptomyces. Next base: position 54,685 of record NZ_JOHS01000010.1, on the reverse strand, counting down.
CCATGCTGGTCTCGGTGGCGCTGGCGGGGGCGGGCGCGGCAACGGTGGCGACATTGAAGTAGGGCGCGCGTGGGGGGGGCGCCCCGCAGGGGCGTCCCTTAAGGGGCGCGGGGAACTGCGCGACAAGCCACACCGCACCCGCACCCGCCGAACCCCCCGAGCTCAAAGGCGCCGTCCCGCCGGGGACCAGGGGGCGGAGCCCCACGTAAGACAAGGAGTGGGGGCGCAGTGACCCCCTCTGCAATGTCACCCCCCGGGCGTACCGTGTCCTCCATGCGCCCCGACACGCCTGCCGAAAACGTCGACCACCCCACGGAGGCGGCCCGCCTGGAGCGGACCGCCGGCCTGTACCCGGAGGACGCCGAGGCCCTGCTGTTGCAGGCCGCCGCCCACCGGGAACTGTCCGGCGACCGCCCCGCCGCCACCGCGCTCTACGACCGCCTGCTCGCCTCCTCCCATCCCCTGGAGAACCCCCACCTCGTCCGCGCCCTGAAGGCGTCGAACCTGTGGGAGTACGGCCACGAGGCCGAGGCACGCGCGATCATCGACGGCGTCCGCGCGGCCGCCCCGCGTGATCCGGCCGCATGGGTGATCGTCGCGGAGTCCCTGGAGCAGCACGACGAACTCCAGGCGGCGCAGGAGACGTTCACCGAGGGCGCCACGCTGCTGATCGCCGGGGAGACGGAACCGCCGCGGTCCACGCACCCCCTTCTCTTCGGCCGCCACCGGGTGCGCCGCATGCTGGGCGCGGCGCACGACGAGTGGGATCTGCTGGCCGACACCCTGCACGACCTCCCCGTCTCCCTCGACGAGCTGCACGATCCCAAGCGGATCTGGTCCCTCGGCTCGGACAACCCGGCGGAGCTTCAGGCGGAGATCTCCCGTCTGCGCGCGGAGCTGGGCGCGTACCGCCAGGAGCTGTCCCGCCCGTTCCCGGTGGCGGTGCTGCACTGGCCGAAGGGGGAGCTGACGGAACTGCTGGCGGCGTACCCGACGCTGGAGACGGAGTACCCCTCGCACGAGGAGCACCTGGCGACGACGGAGCGCTCGCTGCGCGAACTGTCCGCCTCCGGCACCCCCAACCTGGGCATCGTCACCGGCACGGTCCCCTCCTACGAGGCCTTCGCCGCCTCCGAGGCGACGTCCCCGTCGGACCCGGCCCTGCTCCCCCAGTACGCCACCACCCTGGCGGCCCGCGGCCGCGCCACCCCGTGGCCCCCGCAGCGCGGCACGGCCTGCTGGTGCACGTCGGGCGCCCCGTACGAGACGTGCCACGGAACGCAGGCGTAGCGACTGTCACCGCGCGCTGACGAGGGGCGCGGCAAGAACAGCGGACGGAGGGGGACCCAACCGCCGATGAACCACCCCTGGCTCCCCCTCGCCCTCCTCCTCGCCGCCCTCTGGACAGTGATCGGCGCCCACGGCACCCGAGCCGCCCTGCGCGCCCGCCGCTCCCTGCGGCTGCTCGGCGTTCCGGGCATCCGCACGGAGGGCGAGGTGGCCAACGACGCCCGCCGCGTGGGCCCCTCGTACCACGCACCCCAAGTCCGCTACCAGGCCCCACCGTTGGGCCACCCACACGCCCCCGCCACCCACACCTACCGCGAGGTCCCCCTCAACCACGCCTCTCCCCACGCCCTGCACCGCGGCACCCCCGTACACCTCCGCTACGACCCGCGAAACCCCCGCCGCGCGGTGATCATCCGCACGGCGAAGGCGTACTCCCCCACAGCGAACCTGCTGTGGTGCGCGACGTTCACGGCCTGCGGCCCGGTGCTGGCAGCACTCGCGCTCCTGCACACGACCCCGGCCGCCCCCTGACCCCCACTGCGACGGCGACTCCACGCGTTAGCTCACCCGCGCGCCGAGTCACCCGGCGGGCCGTGAAGGGGAGCGGCGGTCGGGGTTGAAGACACGTGCCATCATCAGGGCGTTCCGGCGTCGGCTCATGAGCCGGCTCATGAGGACGCCGACCTGGTTGAAGCGTCCGTCGATGACGGTCGGGCCGGGGTTGCGGCGCTCGAGGTGGCGCAGTGCGGTGGTGACGACGTCCTCGGGCTTGCGCAGCTTCCCGGCGGTCAGTACCCCGGCGTCCGCCCCCATCCCGGTGGTGAACTCGGTGTCGGTGGCACCGGGCGCGACGGCGAACACGGTGAGGCCGGTACCGCGCAGCTCCGTCCACAGTGATTCGGTGAAGCTGAGCACGAACGCCTTCGAGGCGCCGTAGACGGCCATCCGGGGAGACGGGAAGTAGGCCGAGACGCTCGTGAGGTTGACGAGGAAGCCGTTGCCCGCGTCCACCATCTGCGGCAGGAACTCCGCGGCGAGCCGCACCGGCGCGATGGCATCGACGGCGATTTCGGTGGCGAGCCGTCCAGGATCACCACCGGGGAACAGCGCGAACGAGCCGAGCCCGGCATTGTTGATCAGGCTCGTGACGCGGATGCCCCGGTCGGCGACCGCCTGCTGCAGCTCGTGTGCGGCGGTCGGGCGGGAGAGGTCGGCCGGGACCACCTCGATACGGGCATCGGTGGTGCGGCGCAGATCGTCCGCCATCGCTTCCAGCCGCTCGGCGCGCCTGGCCACGACGACGAGATTCGCACCGCGTGCGGCCAGCGCTTTCGCGAAGGAGGCTCCGATCCCGGAGCTGGCCCCGGTGAGCAGGACGGTCTGTGCACGGTAGTCCACGGTCATGCGGCCCACACAACCGTCCGCCGGGCGACGCCGTCCAAGACCTCTTTCGCAACCCGTCATAGGCGGATCGCATAACGGGAGGGCACCAGCCGAAGGGGACCGGACGGACAGGAGGGGACCGGACGGGAGCGGGGACCGCACGACGGGGCCAGGGACGGGGACAGTGCCAGGAACGGGGACGGGGACGGGGCCAGGGACGGGAACGGGAATCAGACGTATGGGCGTTCGACATCGGCGCCCGGCCGGGGTTCGAGCCGCCGATCCAGATCGGGACGCACGCGTCCGCAGCCCACCGTTATGCGGTTGCCGCATGACGAGGTGCGAAACGGGTCTTGGACGGCCGCCCCCGGCCGCTGCTGACATGCACGTATGACCATTGTCTTCGTCAACGGCGTTCCTGTGACCTCCGCGGTGTGGACGCCGCTGATCAACGAGTAGTCCCCGTCCCAGCGGCAGGAGACGGTCCTGCTCTCCCCTCCGGGCTTCGGCGCACCGCTTCCCCCCGACTTCGGCGCCACGTTCGTCGACTACCGGGACTGGCTCATCGACGAGCTGTCACGGTTCGAGGCGCCCGTCGACCTCGTCGGCCACGACTTCGGCGGAGGGTTCGCCCTGGAGGTGGCGATGGCCCGCCCCGACCTGCTCCGCAGCTGGGTCAGCGACACCATCGGCGGTTACGAGCCGGACTTCACCTGGCACGAGATCGCGAAACTCTGGCAGACGCCGGGCGACGGGGAGCGTCACGTCGAGCAACTCTTCTCGGGAGACGCCGAGGAGCGGGCGGCACGCATGGTCGAGTGGGGCATCCCCGAGCCGACCGCCGGCGAGGTGGCCCTCGGCCAGGGCCCGGAGATGGGCAAGGCCATTCTCGCTCTGTACCGGTCCGTACCCCCGGCGGTGTTGACCGAGCGCGGCCGCGGTCTGCCCGCGGCCGCTGCCCGGCCGGGTCTGGTCCCCGTCGCCACCGAGGACGACACGGCCGGCAGCGTCGCCCTCCGCCACCGCGCCGCCCGGCGTGCCGGCGCGTCCGCCGTCGACCTCGACGGGCTCGGTCACTGGTGGATGCTTCAGGACCCGGCGAAGGCGGCCCGCGTGCTGTCGAATTTCTGGAGCAGCCTGTAACGGCCCTGGCGGCCCTGGCCGAGCTCGCCGGACGGGGGTGTGATCGGGGTGTACGGAGTACGCCTTATGAAATCCGTACCCCCCACCTCGTACGGTCATCGGCATGGACACACACGACGCGGGAGCGATCCCGACCGCCGACGCGCACGAACTGCCCAGCAACCGGGGCCGCTGGGGTGAGGACGACGAGCGCGGCACGCTCAACCTGATCACCGACGAAGCCCGGGCCAGGGGCGCCGCCGAGGTCCACTCGGGCCGCACGGTCTCGCTCGCGCTGCCGATCCGGCCGACGCCGCTCCTCAGCGGCCCCTTCGCGCCCACCACCCAGGACGCCTCGCCGGTCCAGCAGGTGCTGGTGTACACCGGCTCACCGGCGATGGCGACGGCCGAAGTCATGATCGTCACCAACCACCACCCGCGCTCCACGCACCTCGACGCCCTGGCGCACATGCCGCGCGAGGGGCAGGTCTACCCGGGCCGTCCGCTGGACGAGAGCGTGACGCCGGCCGGCGCCCGGCACGGCTCCACGACCGCGTTCGCCGACGGGTTCGCCACCCGCGGCGTCCTGCTCGACCTGGCCGCCGACGGCCCGCTGCCCAGCGGCCACGCGGTAACCCCCCGCGATCTGGAGGCGGCCGAGGAGCGCGAGGGCGTCACGCTGGAATCCGGCGACGCCCTGGTCGTGCGCTGCGGCTGGCCCATGACCCCCGACCCCACCCGCCCGATGCCGGGCATGAGCCTGGACGCCGTGCGATGGATGCACGCCCGCGGGGCCTCCCTCTACGCCGGCGACATGGGCGACGCACACCCCCCGCTCGACCCCGCCTGCCCCGCCCCGCTGCACGGAGTCGGCCTGCCCCTGCTGGGCATGCCCCTGATCGACGCCGCCCATGTGGACGACCTCGCCGCCACCTGCGCGGAACTGGGCCGCTACGCCTTCCTCCTCACGGTCGCCCCGCCACGCGTCCACGGCCTGACCGGCGTCCCGGTGAACCCGCTCGCGGTCTTCTGAGCGCGGCACGGCACCGTCGGCACCGCACCGTCGGCACCGACCCCGGCGTCCGGCCCCGGCATCCGGACCGGACACCATGAGAATCTGAACCCCATGAGGAAGTCGAACACCCCTCTGAACGACGGCGGCGAGCACCGATGACCACCGCACACCCGCTGGACGCCGAGGCCATCCTGACCGCCACCGAGGCCGTCCTGCGCCGCCACGGCCCCGAGAAGGCCACGGTGCGGGACGTGGCCCGGGCCCTAGGCGTCAGCCACGCCACCGTCTACCGGCACTTCCCGTCCAAGGCTGCGCTGCGGGAGGCCGTGACCCGGCGCTTCATCAGCCGCACCCACGAGGGCCTGGGTCCCCTGGCGCGGGACACCAGCCTGGCACCCCCCGACCGCGTGCGCGCCTGGCTCACCGCACTCTTCACGTGCAAACGGAACATGACGTGCGAGGACCCCGAACTCTTCGCCACCCACCGCATCCTGGTCGCCGAACACAGAGCCGCCGCCACGGACCACGTGGCCGACCTCCTCGAACAACTGAGCGGCATCATCGCCGACGGCATCCGCACCGGCGACTTCGCTCCCACCAACCCCACCGCCACGGCGAAAACCCTGTTCGACGCCACGATGGCCTACCACCACCCCGCCCACGCCCCCGACTGGCAGTCCCCCGGAACCGAAGCCGCCCTCCAGTCCGTCTGCACCCTCCTCCTCGCCGGCCTGGCGGCCCGCGACTGACGGTCCACGCCCAACGGCCCCCGTCGGACGTGGAAATCCGGTTGGCCGCCCGCCCCCGTCCTGCGACGATGCCTCCGTTTCCCCATCGGAGGACGCTTGTTCGTTTTCGTATGCGCGGGCTGCGGCGCCGATCTGACCACCCCGCTGTCCCAGGTCGCCCTGCCGCCCCACGCCCACCAGAGGCACGGGAACGCCACGCAGCTCCCCGTACTCATGGAGCGGGGAACGTTCGCCGTGGACCCGGAGCCGTGGGGGCCGCCGTGGCGGCGGTGGGAGGAGATCGGCCCGGAGGAGGCGGCGGCCCGCGGCGTCCACGCGCCGGTCCACTCCGTGTCCTACGGCGCACCCGGCGCGACCGTCGTCGCCCCTGCGGACACCCGCGGCACCGTGCTGATCCCGGAGCGGAGCGGGAGCCAGTGCTGCGGCCTCACCGGAGCCGACGGCCCCAACACGGCCTGCGAGACGTGCGGCCTGCTCGTCGCGACCAGAACCGACGACTGCTCGCTCTGGCAGGCGGTGTGGCTCGCTCCGCACGCCGTACGCCGCCGCCTCGTCGACGACGCCGACGCCGTACCGCTCTCCTGGACGGAACTGACGGCGGAGGGAGAGAGCACGCCCCCGCTCCAGCCGATCGCCACGTGGGGCGGTGGGCCGGGGCTGAACCACTACTGGTCATGGAGCCCGCGGTGGGAAGCGGCAGCCGGCCAGGCACTCGCCCACCTGCTGGCAGCCTCGGAAGGCCACCCGGTGACCGTCCCCGACGGCCTCACCGCGCAACTCTTCCGACGCGCCCTGGACACCCTGCTGCCCCCGGGCCCGCCGCCACGGCACGCCACCCTGGCCGGACCGGCCCACCCCGCCTCCGGAACCCGGACCGCCGACATCCTCCTGGTACCGACCCACCCCCAAACAGGCACCTCCTGGACACCGACCACCCCAGCCCCCTCGACCCACCTGGTACCACTGCCGTTCGGAATCTGGAGGTGGCTGGCCTCCCCCCGACCCCACCTCCCCACCCCCACCTCAGGCACCCTCCCCACCGAAGTCCTCCGCGACGACCCACCCCCACCACACCCCGGCCATCTGTTCCGCCCCGACTGGAGAGTCTTCGCACTCACCGTCACCCGCCTACCGGCAGCCCGCACCCACTGGCTGCGCGCGGTCCTGGACAACCTCACGCCGGACACCCGCGCCCGCCTCTTCTAGTCCGGCGCGTATCGCCCGAACACACGTATCGTCCGCACATGGACACCGCCGCGTCGCCCCGCGTGCGTCACCGTCGGCGGTGGCCTGCGGCACTCGGACGATCGCGCACGCCGCCCCGTCACCGCGAGGTGAGCGGCCGGACGGCGTCGTGCACGCGGGCGCGGAGCCACCGCGAGGCGGGGTCCTGGGGTCGGCGACGAGGTCGTCGTGTACCCCGTGACGGCGGCCTACGCCGACTACGTCACGGCTCCGGCGGACTCGGTCCTCCCCAAGCCCGCCGGACTCGGGTGGGCGGAGGCGGGATCGCTGATGCTGTGCGGCATCACCGCGGCACACGCCCTGCACGCGGCCGCAGTGGCCGCCGGGGACACGCTGCTCGTCCACGGCGGCTCCGGCGGCGTCGGCCTGATGGGCGTACAACTCGCCGCAGCCCGGGGAGCGACGGTGATCGCCACCGCCTCCCCGCGCAACCACGCACTGCTGAGGGAACTCGGCGCCACCCCCGTCGCCCACGGCCCCGGCCTCGCCGACCGGGTACGCGCCGCCGCGCCCCAGGGCATCGACGCGGCCGTCGACTTCGCCGGTACCGACGAGGCACTCGACGTCTCGCTGGAACTCGTCGCCGACCGCGACCGCATCGCCTCGATCACCGGACCCGACCGGCGCACCGAGGCCGGCATCAAGCTGCTCGGCTACGGACCGGGCCAGGACCCGGGCCACGAGGTCCGGCACGCGGCCCGCGCCGACCTCCTCGCCCGCGCCGCCTCCGGCACCCTGCGCGTCGTCGTCGACACCGTCTTCCCCCTCACCGAGGCCGCGAAGGCCCACACCACCGGCCTCGCGGGCCACGGCCCGGGCAAACTCGTCCTCATCCCCTGAGCCCACCGCGCATCCGCCCGGCCGGAGCTCCGACCGGAGTCCCGTCCGGCCCGAACGAGTCGTGAAAGCTGAAGGCGCGCGGCGCCGCACCACGCTCACAAAGGCGCTCCAACCTGGCCACCCCTTCCTGCCACGTGGGTATCGCGCCATCGGACACCCACCAACACACATGACTCGGCCGCCCCGCCGACCTCTCGAACCAGTCGCGACGCCTGTTCAGCGCCGCACGGTGCAGCCCGGAGTAGACGGCGTCGAAGGCAGGACGCACCCCGCTCCAGAGCGAGAGCGTCGCGGCCAGAGCGACGCTCTCCACCTCCCGCCCCTTCCCGTACCACCCCGGCACGACGAACTCCCCCCACGCACCCCAGTCCAAGTCGAAGTGCGACCCCCGGCCCCCGCCCACCGCCTCGGCATGAGCGACGTACCCGGGCTGCCGACCGATCTCCCGGTAAACGACCTCACCCATCTCACGGAACTCACGCACAAGAGACCCGGAATCGGCGAGCGGCACCTTCAGAACACCGAATGTGTACAGAGCAAGCTGGGGCATAGATCCCTCCCGGGCTAGAACATGTCCGGCGCGCACAAGAACGAGTTCCCGCACGCCACACCCACCACATGCACGACCAACGGCCAACGGCGAGGCGAAGGTAGCCGCCCCCGAAGCCCCTGTCGAAGTTGCGTTTTCCGTACTCACGTGGCCTGCCCACGCACCCGACACCGGCAACGGCGAGCGCCACAGGCACCGCATCCCCGCCGCCCCGCTTGAGGGCCGCCCGGCCATACGGCTCCCCGCGGTGGAGGGGCGAGAGTCAAGAGTGCAGCACAGCGAAATCGGCGCAGCCGACGCCCGAAGGGCGCTCTTGACACTCACCCCGCAACCGCCACCCTGCGAACACCGGGCGGCCCCGGTGCCTTCGTACAGCCGTGGCCACCAACGAGCGGCGATGACCAGCGCATACGTAGTCGCTGGTCAAGATCTCGCTCGGACACGTAAATCGCATGGCTGCCAGGCCCGCAGCGCCTGTATCGTCCCGTCTCCCGACCCACCCCACCAGCGGTCAGGTCACCATCAGAAGGCGATACGCATGACCAGCCGACCATCAACCACAACCCTGTGGCGTCCCACCGGCCCCAGGGAACTGGAGCTGGTGCGGGAACTGGACTGGCGTGGGTGGCCGCCCAGACTCCCGGAGCAGCCGATCTTCTACCCGGTGCTCAACGAGGACTACGCGATCAGGATCGCCCGGGACTGGAACGTGAAGCACGACGGCGCCGGCTTCGTCACGCGCTTCGACGTCGAGTCGGAGTTCCTGAGCCGGTATCCCGTCCAGCAGGCAGGCGGGCAAACGATCCTAGAGCTCTGGGTCCCAGCCGAGGAGCTGGACGACTTCAACGCCCACATCGTCGGCGAGATCCAGGTCATCCACGAGTTCCACTGAAATCGGGACGACTGCCGAGAGCCCGCTGGACCGGCGGCGGCACCGAGTCCGACCGTTCTCCGCACGAAGCTTGTCGCGGCCGCCCGATCGCTGACGGGAACGTGCGGGCCGTCGCCTCGCGGTCGCCGGCACAATGGCCCCGTGCCCGACGCCGTCCCCTCCTCGCCCGCCGTGTCCGCCCGCATGAGTCGTCAGAGCTCGCGTGACACGGCCCCGGAGGTCGCCGTACGGAAGCTGCTGCATGCCGCAGGGCTCCGCTACCGGGTCAACGTGCCGGTGCCGGGCATGCCCCGCCGCACCATCGACATCGTCTTCGGCAAGGTCAAGATCGCGATCTTCATGGACGGTTGCTTCTGGCACGGCTGCCCCATCCACGCGACACAGCCCAAGGCCAACGCTGAGTGGTGGCGGACCAAGCTCGACAAGAACATGGCACGTGACTGGGAGACGACCGAGCACCTGCGGGCAGCGGGCTGGACGGTTCTGCGTTACTGGGAGCACGAGAGCCCGGAGACCGTAGCCGGAGACGTCAGGGCTGCGGTACTCCGACTCACGGGCGGGGAAGGCATGAGGTCGCAGGGGGCGGCCGGACAGGCCGAGGACGACGTCTCGGACGGGGTCGGTACAGGTCGACCCACTCGTTGATCACAGGGGGGAACTGCATGAGGCGGCTGGTGTCGGTCGACATGTGCGCGGGAGCGGGGGGGACTCGCCCTGGGACTGGAGCGTGCCGGTTTCGACCCCGTACTGCTCCTGGACAGCAAGCCGCAGGCCTGCGAGACCCTGCGGCACAACCGGCCGTCGTGGAACGTGCTGGAGATGGACCTGCTGGACTTCGACCCCGTTGAGCACCAGGAGAGTTACGACGTCGATCTGCTCTCCGCAGGTCTGCCTCGGGTGCAATCCGCGGCGACCAACAGGCGCATGGACACAGGGTTGGAACTCGGGCTTCTCAAGGCCACCATCTACCTCGTGCACGCCATGCAGCCGCGAGCCGTCCTCATCGAGAACGTCCCCGGTCTGGTCGACGATCCGGCGCTCGAAGAGGTGCGCGCGTTCATCCGCAACGAGCTCGTGCACCTGCACTACGGACTCCACTGGTTCGTGCTCAACGCGGCCGACTTCGGCGTGCCGCAGGACCGCAAGCAGGGCGTACTGGTGGCATTGAAGGAGCCCTTCTCCGAGAGGTTCCGGGTTCCCGCCCCCACCGTCGAGAAGCACATCACCGCGGGCGAGGCCCTGCGGACCTCGATGTCGGCACGAGGGTGGGCCGGCGCCGACGCGTGGGCGGCCCAGGCGGATCAGGTCGCTCCCACCCTGGTGGGTGGTTCCGAACAGCGGGGAGGTGCCGATCTTGGTCTCAGCGGCACCAAGCGGGCGTGGGCCCGCATGGGGATCAACGGTGGCGCTCTGAGCGACGAGGTCCCTGGACCCGACGGCGTGCAGGAGTCGGACACGTCCGGGTCGCCCTTGAAGAAGATCACCGTCGAGCAGGCCGCCGTCCTCCAGTCGTTCCCCACCGACTGGATCGTCACCGGCAAAAAGACGGCGCGGTATAGGCAGATCGGCCATGCCTCCCCGCCGCCCGTCGGCGAGGCGTTGGGCAAGGCGGTGGTACAAGCATTCACGGAATGAAGTCACCCGATAGCCCAACGCACTTGGACTTCTTTGGACCCCACTGTCATGGATCATGGTCGGCCGGCTAGACTGCGCAGACCACGCCCGCACCGGACGAGCCAGGACACCCCCGCACCCCGATGACCTCAGAACAGTCGAATACGCCCCGACCTGCGGATTTCCGCATTGTGGATCTTTTCGCCGGCCCCGGGGGCCTCGACATAGCGGCGCACGCGCTGGGCGTGCGATCGACCGGCATCGAGTGGGACACGGGAGCCATCGCCACGCGGACACGGGCGGGGTTGAGCACCGTCCCGAAGGACGTCCTCGAATGCGGTCCCGAGCAGTTTCCCGAGGCCAACGTCCTGGCCGGAGGTCCGCCCTGCCAGACGTTCACGGTCGCCGGTCACGGCGCCGGGCGCAAGGCTCTGGACACGGTTCTGCAGTTCGTCCAGCGTCTTGTGGACCGGGACAAGTGGGCGAACATCGAAACCGACCTCGCCGAGTTGGACCCGCGTACCCGGCTGGTGCTCCAGCCGCTGCGTTGGGCGCTGAAGGCCATCGACGAGCTGGAGCCGTACGAGGCCATCGTCCTGGAGCAGGTGCCGGCCGTTCTGCCCGTGTGGGACGCGTACGCACGGGCGCTGCGGAACGAGGGTTACGAGACCGACCACGGAGTTCTGCACACCGAGGAATTCGGCGTCCCGCAGACCCGCCGACGGGCTGTACTCGTGGCCCGACGTGGCGCACGCCGGGTGCGGCTGCCGGAGGCGACACATCATCGCTACCGCCGGGGGGAGCAGTCGTCGCACGACGATCTCACTCTGGGCGAGTCACTGGTGGAGCCCTGGGTCACTATGAAGCAGGCACTTCCCCATCGCACCGGTCCCTTCACCGTGATCTCCAACTACGGCACGGGGGGCATCCCCGGGAATCGCGGCAGGCGTCACTCCCACCAGCCGTCCGCGACCGTCACCGGCAAGGTGTCCCGGAACCGGGTGGTCGCGCCGGACGGAACGGACCTGCCGCGCTTCACGTTCGCCGAGGCAGGGCTGTTGCAGACCTTCCCCGCGGCCTACCCGTGGTCGGGTACGGACGTGTCCCAGCAGATCGGCAACGCAGTGCCTCCGCGCCTGGGAATGCACATCATCAGCGCGGCGCTCGGACTGGGCCGCCCCACCGACGCGGCCTTCAAGCGACTCGCCTCGTGGAAGCCGCCTGCGTACGACACCGACACCACGGAGTGAACGAGAGCCGGAGGCCGACGGCCTCCTGGCCGCCGGCCCCGTCCAATCTCTGACGTCGCTCGTCAGCCGTGGTCGGAAAGGCCGATGTCTTCGCCTCTGCCACGCACCACGGCGTCCGTGAAGAGTTCCTCGAAGCGCTCGGCGAGGAAGTTCACGGCGGACGCCGGCACCGGACCGTCGTCCGGTCCCGCCGGCAGAACCTTGCGCGGCACCGGGGGCGCGGAGTCCGACTCCTCGACCCATGCGTCGAATGCGCCGCCGTCCCACTCGTCGTCCTCCGCGAGCACGTCGTACATCAGGGTGCTCGCTGCTGCATTGGTCACCACAGCCAGAGCGTTCGCCTCGCGCCCCGTGCTGACTTTCTGCTCGGCCACCAGCCGTATCAGTGCCTGGGCAGTCGGCCGGTGGTCGACGATGTCGAGCCGCAGGACGGTGTTCAGGACGTCCTGATTGCCGCACGCCACCTGCACCGGTCGATAGTCACTGCCGTCCCGGAACAGCTCGGCCGCCCACCACAGGCGGGAGAACGCCTGTGTGTAGTGCGCTCCGGAGAAACGGCTCGCGGTGACCATGGGCGGCAGGCCGTCGCGCCCCTTGGCCGGCCGGTGCCGCCACACCACGTAGTCCGGTGCGACGGCCAGGGCGAGGAAGTTCCACAACCTGCTGTCGGCCGCCTCTCGCCTGGTCAGCCGGAGTGCGGCATGCAGACGGGGCGCCAGCCACGCGTCCGCCTTGGTCCGCGCGTCCTCTCGGTAGAGGTGCATGACATCGTCGACGAGGTCTCGTATCGCGACGACCTCCGTACGCGCTCCCGTTGCCTCCACCGGATCGGTGATCTTGTTGAGCGCGATGTAAGGAGGCGCCTCGTGGCCGGACAGCACGCCCGTACTCAGAAAGCGTGCCGCGTTGACGTCGGCGAGCAGAGCCAGGCGCTCCGGCAGGTGCTCCGGCTTGTCGGTCATGCGCGGCTCTCCCTCTGGGACGTGTCGAGGGTCCGGATCGCCGCACCCAAATTCTTGGCGACCTTGGCCCGTCTCCCGGCCGCGTAGTTGATGCGGGGCTGCAGTTCGTTCCAACCGGAGCCCTCCTTGCGCCGAGCATCGATCTCCCGCAGGGCGTCCGCCTCGGAGTGATCGGGAAGGACGTCCGTGAGCATGCCGCGCAGCACCGAGTCCCTCCACCCACCCGGCCACTGCGGATTGCCGTGCTCGTCCACCTCCAGGTCGCTCACGGCGGAGTGGAACACGGCCGTCCACACGTCGGTCGCGATTTGAGCGGCGAGCATGTCGCGCACGGCTCGTTCCAGCGGTCCTCCGGACGAGTCGAGGAGTTCCGACACGCCTTCGAACCCGGTGTTGAGGTGCACGGTGGGGAGATCGCCGGAAGTCTCCACAAGCCATGGTGCGTCCCGGAACGGCCGCAGCCACTCCGGGCCTGCGGTGAAGTCCACCTCGTTGATCGTCATCTCCCGCTGTCGCACGGGCGTACGGGCGGTCAGGTCCACGATCCAGGGGCTCTCGGCCCGGCCGATCATCCGCCCTCGGACACCGTCGACCGTGGCGACGACCACGACGGACAGTTCGGCCCGCGTGCGGTAGGCCGATCGCCAGAACCTCAGGTGCCCGCTCCAGGCTCCGTCATCGGCGAGGGACCGCTCCAGTCGTGCCGTGGTCCGTGAGTTGGTCGCCTTCTCGGTCAGCACCGCGACCACCGAGATGTCCGTCCAGGAGCCTTCGACGAGCTCCTTGCTCGGGAGGGTCACCGATACCCCCAGGCGCACGCTCTCCCAGTCCGCCCGTTCCACCTGGTGGAGCGCGACCACGCGTTCCTGGGTCGAGAACGCCCAGGTCTCCAGATCGTGCTGGTAGAAGCCCTCGCGTTCCTGTCGGACGCTCGTGACTTCGAGGCCGACCTCCCCCGTGATCCTCTTGTACGGATAGACCTTCACGCGGACGCCCCCCTCGTCTTCTGCAGTTCGACGACCAAACCCGCCAACTCGGCGCGGACGGGGTGGGTGGACACGTCGGTCACCGCCGTGAAGGAGGCACTGCGCGCGCCGGCCGCGAACAGCAGCCCGCCTTCGACGAGTTCGCAGTTCTGTCCTGCCACGACCTCCGACCAACCCACCACCGGCCGGGTCCCGGAGCGGACGTCGAACTTGGCGACCGGGCTGAGCAACCAGGGGTCCTGACCGGCGGGGAGTCGCACCTCCGCCCTCACGTGCCATGCACCCGCCGTGTCGAGTTCGGCGTCCAGGCCCCGGATCGTCGGTGCTCCCCCGCCGCGAGCGGTCGGACTCGAACCGCCGTCCAGTCGCAACAGATCACGCAACGCCCGAGGGCCTTCCTTGCTCTTCGCCTGAGCACGTCCGACGAGTTCGCGCACCGACCGGTAGGCGGCACTCGTGAACTCCCGGATCCTGCGGTGGGCAGTGGCCGAGTAGACCGAGCGCAGTTCGTCGGTCTGCCCCCACTTGTCGTGCTCCGGAGGCTCGGACGCCCGGAGGAACGCCTCGGCCCGCTCGGCTTGGGCGGCATCCTCCCCCGCAGCATGGCCGGCGAGTAGAACGGCCTGGAAGGGATTGGTGCCGAGCGGCAGATCCGGCACCCTCGCCTCCCTGATCACCATGCGGTTGCCACGCATCGTGACCATTTGGTTGGGCTTGCCGTCCCCGTCCTCCGCCGCGGTCACGAGCAGCACGGCCTCGTGCTCGGCCGTTCCTCGCTGCCCGCGCGGCGCCGGTACGGTCAGCGGCACCCGGGCGAGCGCGACCTGCCCGGTCTCCGTCAGCCGGTCGACGGTCTCCCCGTCGAGGTACGCCTTGAGCGCCCGCGTACGGGACGGCTGCACGAGGTAGGGATCGACGCGCTCCTCGTCGATCACGACGTGACCGTTGCGCAGGGTCCGCACGGAGGCTTCGAGGACGGGGGCGGTGCTGCGGCCGGCCGTCATGGCCGCCCAGAAGTTGCGCCCCAGGGCGTCGACGAGACGCGCGTGCATGGCCTGCACCGTGTCCTCGTCGTCTCCCTCGTCCCCTCCCTTCCCGGAGTCGGCCGCGATGCTCGCCACGTCGTGTGCTCCGACGATGAGGAAGGACGTGCCCGGAGCGGAGCTCTCCCTGGTGAGGTGCAGCCGCTCGACGGTCTCCTCGTCCGCCCACCACGACCGGGCGACGCCTTCGCTGCCGGGTGCGGTGTCCGGCTCACCGAACCAGGCCGGCCCTGCGAACGGCTCGTCGTCCACCGTCCGCCACGGAAGATCCAGCCGGCCGACGAGACGTCGCTCGGTCCGTCCCTCGTGCGGTACGGAGAGCGTGGAGTTGATGAGCACCATGCCGAGGCTGCTGGTCGCCCAGAGAGTGGCCTTGCCCAGACCGTACGATCCACCCGCGCTCGTGTCGGACTTCCGGCTGTCCAGCTGCCGGCGTACGACGGCGGCGAACCGTCCGTCCTCGTAGTCGTCACCGGTGAGACCGAAGGCGTTGTAGTCGTCGACGCGCAGCAGGACGAGGCGATCGCGCTCGTACATGTCGCGCAGTCCCTCGGCGATGACCCGGCCGACCTTCTGCTCCTGCGCAGCGGCCGCCTCGTAGTGCGGGAAGAGATCGTCCCACCGGATGGCCTCGCGGAAGCGGGCGAGGTTCTCCCCGGTCAACTCGTGGATGGTGTACCGGACGCGCACGGGCGCGCTCCGGTCGAGCCGCTCGTCGAGACTGTTCTGCGTGGCCTCCCGGGCCAACACCTCCACGTCGGCGTCGAACGCGAACGTCGCGGCGTTGCCGAAGTCCCGGCCACCATCGGTGTAGGCGGGACGGTGGTACCAACGCACGGGCCGCCCGTTGCCGGCGACGTCGGTCGTGCGGGTGTGCATGCTGGCGTACTCGGCGCCGAAGGCGTCCGCTATGGCCCGCATGGTCTCGTCCCGGGGAACCGCTCGCCCGGTTATCCAGGCGGAGACGGCGGCGCGGGTGACCCCGGCCTCCTTCGCCAGCTCGGCCTGCTTCATGTTCGCGCGCTGCAACTGCCGTTGCAGCCAGGGACCGAAGTCCTCCCCGCCGTCCACTGCTTCCCGCCCCCTGGTCGGATGGCCATGTCCTGGCGAGCATAACACCGGCATTTGACGGTCTTCGGCCGTGACAATTTCCTTTGACACACTCGGCACGGTCGACTCCACGGATACCGATTGCACTTTTCAGCCATACGCGACAATGCAGCAAAGAACCGGACAAAAACCCCTCGGCTTCGGTGCAGAAGTGGAATTCCATATTCAGCCCGCCCGCGATTCGCGTCATCAAAAGGTTGACTCGGGGCCGGAAACTCTCTAGCGTTGAACCAACGGCACCAGACCCCTCTCGGAAAACATCCGCAACAGAGGTGCGCGGTTGTTCGTTTCCCCCCACAACACCGCAAGCACGCCGGTCATGCCAGCGAGTGTGAGTGAAGCACCGCACTCAATTTCACAGGGGGGCAACTGTGCCTGAACACCGCGATGATTCCTCGGACGGTTCTGCCGACAGTGGCGAGTCATCGATTGAGCGAATGCGCAAGTTGATTGCGGCCTACGAATCGTGCGAGGACCCGGACCTCGCATCCGATTTTCTCGCGACGCATGGGTTGACGTATCCGACCATCGCCCACTACCGCCGGATCCTCGCCCGTAACGACCGCGTTCCCAGTTCGGGACCCGGCATCGATGCGACGTCCCGTTCCGCGCCGCGACCACGTCGACAGCGAGCACGGCTCGCACCGCCGTCTCGGACCTATGACACCCGCCGCCCCTCACCCTCGTCGCGCAGGCGTTCCCCGTACAAGCGCTATGCCGTCGTCGTCGTGATCATCGAACTTCCCTAGCACGCCGAGCCGTCGACCGACATCGGCCGGCCGTACACGTGTCAACCCGAGTACGGCCGGCCCCCGGTTGCACCAACACATCTTAAGTATCAACAGAAAACGGAATTTCTCGTGCCGCAGCAGCCGTCGGGCGATCCCTCGCCGTCCTCGCCCGTGATCAGCAAGATCCTCGAGCAGTCCGCACGCGTGCTGGAGACGTACCGCGTGGACTCCGGGCTGATCCAGGAACATGCCAATGGAGAGCGCCGTATCACCCAGGGTGGGTATGGCGACCGTCAGCTCTTCGAGATCGTGCAGAACGCGGCCGACGAGATCGCCAACGAGCCCGGCGGCACCGTCCACGTCGTTCTCACCGAGGAGCACCTCTACTGCGCCAACCAGGGAACCCCCGTGACTCCCGAAGGCACGGAGACCATCCTTCGCATGGGAGTCTCCCGCAAGCGCGGCGGGCAGATCGGACGCTTCGGTGTCGGCGTCAAGTCCTATCTTGTGGTGACGGACGCGCCTCAGTTCTTCAGTGAGACCGGCAGTTTCGGCTTCGACCGTGCCTGGTCGCGCGCTGAGATCGCCCGCATCGCCGCTCATGCTCTGGAGCCCGACTTCGAGGCTCCGGTACTTCGGATGGCCCGTCCGCTCGACGAGGCCGCCGAACGGAAGGTCGACAAAGTTCTTGACGAACTGCGGTCGTGGGCCACCACTGTTGTGCGACTGCCGTTGCTTCCCGGAGCAGCGAAGCGACTGGCCAACGACATCCACAACCCCGGTGCCAAGAATGGCCAGGAGGAGTTTCCGAAGCTCTTCCAGCTCTTCTCCTCCCACGTGGGCAAAGTCGTCCTGGAGGACCGGCAGCGCATGCCCGTGGTTCGACGAGTGATTTCGGTCGAACAGGATGGTGAACGTCGAATCATCCACGAGAAGGGCACCGGTCGGACCGCCTCCAGCGTGAGTTGGAAGGTGTTCACAGCCGCCCACCAGCCCACCGCGGCGGCGCGCGGCACTGCGGGCGAGTTGCATGACCGAGCCACCATCGACGTCTCATGGGCAGTTCCTGAGTTCGGTGGCGCTTTGCCGTATGCCCACCCTGCCAGGGGTCGTGGCACGTTCTGGTCCTTCTTCCCCACCAAATACGAGATGACGTTGAGCGGTGCCCTCAACGGTGCGTGGAAGACCAACGAGGACCGGCAGAATCTCCTGGACTCGAGCCCATTCAACCAGGAGCTGCTGCAAGTGGCCGCCAAGTTGGTGGTGACGTCCCTTCCTGAACTGGCTCCCGCAGAGGATCCTGGCGCCTACCTCGTATTTCTCCCCGGCCGGGACAAAACTGCAGAGACCCTCAGTTGGGCGGACGCGCTTCTCACCAAGAGCATCTGGAAGCTCACCGCGATTCTCCCCTCCCTCCCTGATCAGGATGGTTGTCTGCGGGTGCCTGGTGACCTTCGTATCCATCCGGACGAGGGCCGCCGGTCCGGCAAGGTCCTGAAGCCGGAGTGGCTCCGCATGTGGAGTGCATGTCCCGGCCGGCCGACGGACTGGTTGCACCCGTCCGTCGAAGCCACGGAGCTTCGCTCGGGCAAGGTGGAGCACATTCTTGATGCGGCCGGTCACCGGCGGGCCACCGTCATTGAGTGGCTGGAGGCACTTGTCGGCCGTGCCAGGCCGGAGGGTTCAGCGGTTGCCGTCCGAATCCTGGCCGACATGATCACAGAGCGTCACCCCTTTGCGGAGGAGGCTCGACGGGCCCGGATCGTTCTGACCGAGACCGGAGATCTGGTCGCACCCGGCGCCGGTCAGGTGTGGCGGCGCAGCGTGCAGGACGGTCTCAGGGACGACCTCGTCTACGTACACCCGAAACTCTCGGACGACCCGTCCCTCCAGATGGCCCTCAGCTCGCTCGGCATCCGTGAGGCGGACAGTCGCGGCCGGTTCGTGGGAGTGCTCGACCAGGGCTTCGCCGATTACAGCGCCCGCGACTGGCGGCGGTTCTGGGAGCTGTTTCGTCGTGCCGGTGGTTCGAGCGTGGTGGGCGAAATCCACTCCCGATTCCCACAACCCCTGAAGATGCTGCATGTCCTCGCTCTCGACGGCGCGTTTCATCCGATGCGGAATTGCCTCCTGCCGGGACCGATCGTGCCCGAGGACGGCTCCCGGGACCGGTCGGTCGCCGTCGACCTCTCGTTCCACTCGGACGACACGGCCGTCTTCCGCGAGTTCGGTCTCCGCTCACAGCCGTGGCAGGCGACCCAGGCCGCCGGGGAGAGTTGGTACGAGGAGTACCGCAAGGCCCTTTACGAGGACTACTGCCGCACCCTCGGCAGCAAGAGCCGACCCTCGATCAACCGCATGACGACAGACGGCTCGGCCTTCGCCGACTCACTCCACCTGCTCCTCCTGCTGTCCGACGAAGGGCGGGCCGCGTTCGTCCAGGCTCTGCCGGACCATTTGGTCGTCGAGCGATGGACCCGGCAGATCGGTGCCGCCGCGAGCGCGCGCTCTGCGGTTCCCTCACCTCTTCGCTGGATGGTGCGCAAGTACGGCATGCTCCCGACCTCTCAAGGACTACGCCGTCCGGCCGATGCGGTAGGGCCCCAGCTCACGGGTTACGCCGATGTGCTGCCAGTCGCGAAGATCAGCGAGGAGAAGGCCCGGAAGCTCGGCCTGCCCACGCAGGTGGAGCAAGTACCCGAAGCACTGTGGATCAAGCTGACGGAGCAACTGCTCGTCAGCGAGGACGACGCGTTCGTCGGCAACACCTATGTATTGATGACCCGCCTCGATCTGCCCTTCCCGGACGGGCTCACCCGGTGCCGCATCGGTGAGAGCTGGGGGAACAAGGAGGACGGCGAAATTGCGGTGGCCGCTTCCACCGAGGAGTATCGGACGCTCCGCGCCGAGGCTGTGCCCGCTCTCCTCACGGCGAGCCCCAAGGACGCCGAGTTGCTGATCGACAAGTGGGGCATGCTGCCTTTCGCCCACGTGGTCACAAAGGAGATCCGGCACGTCCCCTCCGGTGAATCGATGAAGCTTGTCGACGCCTACCCGACGCTGCGACAGCGGCTGGGCAACGCTGTCAAAAATTACGAGCTGCAGTACTGCTCCGAGCTGGACGAGATCACCAAGACACCCAACGGTATGAAGCCGAAGCCACTGAAGAGCGCGCTGTTGGGCGCCACGGTGCTGGTCCTCAACCCGAAGTCACGTCTTGACGCTCTCCTCGCCGCCGACAGGGAATTGCGTTGGAACCTGGGGGACGCGGGTTGCCGGGCCGTGCTGGCGATGCAGCGCCAGCACGAGCAGAACAAGGAGACCCAGCAAGCCCTGCATGCAGTCCGCGAGGCCGACACAGTGGTCGAGAAACTCGCGCTGCTGCTCGGCGCAAAGGTGCTGCAAGAACGTCTCCCCGAGGGACTGCTGGAGAGCGAACGGCTTGAACTCGGAGGGGGCAGGCCCTCTGCCGAGCGCATCGCGCAGATGGCTTACAACTCGCACGGGGACGGCGTCCTCCACGCCTACGCCAAGGACATCCAGGCGCGGTTCCCGAACCATGCCCCTTCCTCGTTCACCGGCTCGGTGTCAGCGGTCAAGTTCGTGTCCGACCTGCAGTTCCCCGACGCCTTCGCCGGCTTCAGCACCCCGAAGCTTGCACCTCGCATCGATGTGGACGGCCCGCGGGAGTTCCCCCGGCTGCACGACTACCAGGAACGCCTGGCCGCCAACATCTTCCACATGTTGGACCGCGCCCAGCCGCAGCGTGGGATGCTCTCGCTTCCGACGGGTGCCGGCAAGACCCGGGTGACCGCCGAGGCCGTGATTCGGTGGATCAAGCAGGACGACGACCTCGGCGGTCCGATCCTGTGGATCGCGCAGACCGAGGAGTTGTGCGAGCAGGCGGTCCAAAGTTGGAAGTTCGTCTGGGACAAGGTGGGTGCGGAGAAGCAGCTGTCCATCAGTCGCCTGTGGTCGACGAACGAGGCCGGGCCGATCGTGGGCCGCCCCCAACTCGTTGTTGCCACTGACGCGAAGCTGCGCAACTGCTTGGAAACCGACAGCTACGCCTGGCTGCGGAAGGCCGCCCTCGTCATCGTCGACGAGGCCCACGTGGCGATCTCTCCGCAGTACACAGACATACTCGCCCAACTGGGCCTTCCGCATTCACGCACCGAACGACACCTGCTGGGTCTTACGGCCACCCCCTTCCGCAACACCAATGAGGAGCAGACCCGCCGACTCGTTCAGCGCTTCGGTGGCAAGCGTCTGGACGACGGCATCTTCCAGGGTGACCCCTACATGGAGCTACAGGATCTCGGCATGCTGGCCCGCGTCGAGCACGACGAGCTCTTGGGCGGCACGATTGAGTTGACTCAGGACGAAAAGACCCGAGCCGACCAAATGAGCGTCCTGTCGAGGGCCGCGGAACAGCGTCTGGCCGACGACCACGATCGCAACCAACGCATTATCGACAAGATTCTTGCCATGCCCCGCGACTGGCCGGTGCTGGTCTTCGCCACCTCGGTGAGCCACGCCAAGTTTCTCGCGGCCAAGCTCAACGACCGGGGCATCACCGCCGGCGCCGTCGATTCCGCCACCAGCCCCTCGGACCGCAGCAACCGCATCGCGGCCTTCCGTCAGGGCGGGCTTCGCGTGCTGACCAACTACGGCGTCCTCACGCAGGGCTTCGATGCTCCCGCCACCCGTGCCGTGGTGGTCGCGCGTCCCACCTACAGCCCGAACGTCTACCAGCAGATGATCGGCCGCGGCCTGCGCGGTCCCCGCAACGGCGGCAAGGAGATGTGCCTGATCCTCAACGTCCGCGACAACATCACCAACTACGGCAAGGCCCTGGCCTTCACCCAGTTCGAGCATCTGTGGAGCGCCAAATGACCGACGCCTACGCCGACAGCCCGACGCTCACGTCGGAGCAGCAGGCCGTCGTCGACCAACCCTGGGACGCACGCGTCCTGGTGACCGCCGGCGCCGGCTCCGGGAAGACGCACACCCTGATCCGTCGGCTGGACGCTCTGATGAGCCGGGAGGAAGACGCCCTGGAGGCACGGGAAATACTCGTCCTGAGCTTCTCCCGTGCCGCCGTACGGGAGCTGAAGGACCGCATCTCCCGGCACGCCGAGCAGGCCCGCAGGGTCCGGGCACAGACCTTCGACTCATGGGCGTACTCCCTGCTGACCAGCGCCTACCCGGACGAGGACTGGGGCCGGTACGGCTTCGACGAGCGCATCCGACAGGCAGAGGACGCCATCACCAAGGGAGCCGTCGAGGCCGGTGAGCCGGGCGCGCCGGCCCATGTGGTGATCGACGAGGTACAGGACCTCGTCGGGGACCGGCGCAATATGGTCGAGACCCTGTTGGACCACTTCCAGGACTCCTGTGGCTTCACCGTCGTCGGTGATCCCGCCCAGGCGATCTACGGATTCCAGGTCTCCGACCCCGACGCGCGCGCAGCGGAGACCAACTACTTCTTCGACTGGCTGCGCGCTTCCTACCCGGACGACCTGGTCGAACTGCATCTCTCGCGGAACTTCCGCGCCGAGTCCGACGAGGCGAGCACGGCCCTGCCGCTCGGCACCGTTCTGCAGAAGCTGCCCTCGGAGACGGATCCGGCGGCTGCTGAAGGCGGGCGCGTGTACGGCGAGCTGCGGAACGGGCTCCTCGGCCTGCCTTCCTTCGGCGCACTCACCTCTTCGTTCACCCTCGACTCGCTCCGCGACTTCCCCGACACCTGCGCCGTCCTGTGTCGGGACAACCGGCAGGCACTGGTGATCGCTGAGGCGCTGCACGAGCACGGGATTCCCCACCGCTTGCAGCGCTCCGCGCAGGACCGCCCGGTGCCCGCGTGGGTGGCGGGAGTGCTGCGAGGCACCGGCTCCACGGTGATCGGTGAGCAGCGTTTCCACGAGCTCGTCGAGCAGACCGGCACGCCGCCCGGGGCGGACGTCGACCGGATGTGGCGCTCGCTGCGGGCCGTGGCTCGCGGGGGCCGTGGGCAACTGGACCTGGCCAAGGTTCGACGGTCGGTGGCGGAGGGCTGGTTCCCCGATGACCTGGCTGCCGTGGCCCCGGCATCCCTCGTGGTCTCCACCGTCCACCGGGCCAAGGGGTTGGAGTTCGACCGGGTCATTGTGGTCGAGCCACCGACCATGGCGGAGCTGAGCAGGTACCACACCCACGTGGACCCTGCGGCCGAGGCACGGGCGCTGTACGTCGCCATGACGCGTCCCCGGTCCGATCTGTACCGGATCGATGCCCCGGAAACTGCTCAGGTGCGCTTCCATCGGGCACTCGGCCGTTGGTACATCGGCGGATGGAAGTCGTACGAGCGTCGGGGCATCGAGATCGTCGGCCGCGATGTGTGCGGCGAGCATCCGCCGGGCTCCGACGGCTTCCACGACGATCCCGTCGAGTTGCAGGAGTACATGGCCGCGCATGTCCGTCCCGGCGACTCCGTCGCGCTGCGTCGGCTGCACGACCTGCCCATGGCGGCCGACCAGAGCCCTCCGTACGCGGTGATGCACGAGGACCGGCCGATCGCCGTGGTCTCGGAGCGATTCCGCCATGAGCTGCACGCCTCCCTCAAGGTCAGCAAGACCTGGGAGGTTCGCTGGCCGGACGAGGTACACGGACTCCGGGTCGACACAGTGGAGACCGTGGCAGGCAGTCCGGCCTCCGGTGCCCGCGCCGGTCTCGGTGAGCAAGGGGTGTGGCTCGTGCCTCGGTTGACGGGGCTGGGGCGCTACAAGTCGAGTGGGAAGGTCCAGGGGAACAACAGCCGATGACCGTCGTCGAGAACGAACATGCCGCGCACTATGCCGCTCGCGAAAGCCTGGTCGAGCAACTGCGCAAAGACTTGTTGGGTCCGGGAGCTCCCGACGAGATCCTCACTCAGGACCCACCGATCACCACATATCCGATCGGTGTGCTTTTCCCCCGTGGTACGGACCCGGTCGCCGAACGGGAATTGGCCGACGAGGCAGCCGAGACCGACGGACTGGACGACACCCCGGTGCTGGCCCGTCGGGACATCGAGGATGCCGGGTCGGAACTGGGCGTCTCCCTTGCCAACGACCGTCGCCCCTCTTCGATGGGCCTGACGTTCGCCGTCGATCCCTCCGTGTCCGCCGAGGTGATCGTGCACGTCGAGGCGGCAATGTACGAGCCGGTCGACACCGAGGGACGTGTCGTGTCCGCGAAGCGGGCGGAGGCGCGGACCACTTCCGACCAGTCCGAGCACTGGCGGCGGCGTCCGCTGTCCTTCACTCCGGTCCCCATCGACGTGACCCGTCCGGGCATGCACCGCCCCGACCCGTTGGGGCAGGGAATCCTGCTGCGAGCCCTCGTCCGGCGGCCTTCGGCACCGTCCGGGACGGTCACTGTGACGGTGACGCTCGTCAACGACATGCGGGTGAGCGAGCGCGAGTTGCAGGACGCGTTCAGCCTCTTCCAGCCCCGTCTCACCGTGACCACGCCGTCCGGCAAACCGGCATTCGTGGAACGTCCCACCACGCTCGACGCGGTCGACCCCGACCAGGCCGTGAGCCGATTGCTGCACCGACATGCTCCGACCTTCGCGGTGGGACACGGCTGTGCGGCCGACTGGGACTGGACGCCACTTCCCGTGGGAGTTCCGAACACCGGGCGAGCGGCCGTGTGCACGGTGCGGACGGAGTTCGTGCCGGCTCACGAGGTGCTACTCACCGACTCCAACCGGGAGATCGACGACGAAGCCCTGTCCATGCTCGGCCTCGCCACCAAGCCGAACACGGATGTCCTGTCGGCGTTGGGCGAGCTGGCCACCGGGTACGCCGAGTGGATCGCCCACAAGCGGACGGAAGCGGCCGGTCTCGCCGGAACACCGTTCGAAGAGGCAGCCGGCAAGCAGTTGGACGCCTGCGATGCGGCTCTTGGCCGCATGCGGTGCGGCATCCGCCTCCTCGCCGAGGACCCGGACGCCATGAAGGCCTTCCGACTCGCCAACCGGGCCATGTCGCAGCAACGCGCCCGCAGCGCCTGGGTGAAGAAGGGACGGCAGGGCACCCCCGACCCGTCGTCCGGCCGTTGGCGGCCGTTCCAGATCTCCTTCATGCTGCTGTGCCTGGAAGGCATCGTGCATCCGGAGCACCCGGATCGACAGTTGGCCGACCTGCTCTGGTTCCCCACAGGTGGTGGCAAGACCGAGGCGTACCTCGGGCTCATCGCCTTCACCACGTTCCTGCGCCGCATCCGCCACCGCGCGCAGGGCGCGGGCGTCACCGTCCTCATGCGCTACACGCTGCGGCTGCTCACTCTCCAGCAGTTCGAGCGTGCGGCGATCCTCATGTGTGCCATGGAGCTCATGCGACAGGGCGACGAGGAGCTGTTGGGCCGGGAACCGATCTCCATCGGCATGTGGGTGGGGCAGTCCGCCACCCCGAACAAGCTGACGATCGCCGAGGAGAGCCTGGTCGAGCTCCGCAAGGACAAGGTGCTTCAGGAGAAGAACCCCGTCCAGCTCCACGCCTGCCCCTGGTGCGGGACACGTCTCGACGCCCACCAGTACGAGGTGGATCACGCAGCCACTCGGATGCACGTCCGCTGCCCGGACTCGACGTGCGAGTTCACCAGCGGCCTGCCGGTGCACTTGATCGACGAGGCTGTCTACGACGCCCACCCGACGCTGGTCATCGCAACGGTCGACAAGTTCGCCTCCATGCCGTGGCGGGAACAGAGCGCGGCCCTGTTCAACCGGGACCTCGCGGACGGGACCAAGCCGCCCGAGCTGATCGTCCAGGACGAGTTGCACCTCATCTCGGGGCCGCTCGGCACCCTGACCGGCTTGTACGAGACCGCTGTGGACGCCTTGGCCGACCAACCGAAGGTCGTCGCCTCCACCGCCACCATTCGTCGGGCCGAGCAACAGGGTCGGTCCCTCTTCGACCGAGAGGTACGCCAGTTTCCGCCGGCCGGGCTGGACGCCCGTGACTCCTGGTTCGCGGTGGAAACTCCCCGTGAGCGCAAGGCGAGCCGCCAGTACGTCGGCCTCCTCACACCCAGTACGAGCCAGTCGACGCTGCTGATCCGCACGTACGCGACGCTGTTGCACCAGGCGCAGCGCCTCGACACGGACGAAAGCGTCCGCGACGCCTACTGGTCGTTGGTCGGCTACTTCAACAGCCTGCGGTTGTTGGCGGCTGCCGAACTTCAGGTCCACGACGACGTCGAGTCGTACCTCGAATACCTCGCCGAACGCGACGGCACGCCCAGGCGAATGATCCGCGAGCAGACGGAGCTGACCAGCCGCGCCAACTCCAGTGAGATCCCGAGCCGTCTCAAGCAGATCGAGCTGCGGCTCCCCCACAGAGAGACGGTCGACGTACTGCTGGCCACGAACATGATCTCCGTGGGTGTCGACGTCGACCGGCTGGGGCTCATGGCGGTGATGGGCCAGCCACAGACGACCGCCGAGTACATCCAGGCGACCAGTCGTGTGGGGCGCAGCCATCCCGGCCTGGTGGCTGTCATGCTGAATTCGGCTCGCTCACGGGACCGGTCCCACTATGAGAATTTCCTGCACTTCCACTCCGCCCTGTACCGCGAAGTCGAGTCCACGTCCGTGACTCCCTTCTCGGCACGGGCCCGGGACCGTGGTCTGCACGCCGTCGTCGTAGCGATGGCGCGCATATTGATCCCCGAAGCACGCGGGAACGACGGCGCCGGCCGTATTCACCTCTACAAGGACGAACTCACGGAACTGATCAGGCCTGTCCTGCTCAGTCGCGTGGAAACGGTCGACCCCGACGAGCGCAGGAGGACAGCCGACGCATTCGACGAATTCGTCGAATGGTGGGCCGAGACAGCGAGGATGAACGGAGGCCTCTACTACGAGCCCAAGCGAGGCAGCAAGGCGCCCTCTCTCCTATGCGCCTACGACGACGAGGCCAATGACGAGGCATGGCCGACCCTGTGGAGTCTGCGCGACGTCGACGCCGAGTCCGCCCTGTTCATGGAGGCATCCCGATGACCCCACCCCCTCCGCGGCGCCGGCGTGGCGCAGCCGCCCCCGAGCGCAGCTTCCCCCGCAAGGGGGCGGTGCGGCGCGCACAGATGATCACGACATACGGCGTGGGCTCCATGGTCGCGGTCGACAGTGAGTCGTTCATTGTCGCCGGCACCGATTCGTGGAACGTCACCGATGCTCCCGTGATTCATGAGCACCGACTCGCCCGTGCCCTCGGCGTGAAGAAGTTCCGGCTTCCGCCCGCCTCCGACGGGAAGAGCAAGGACGGCGTCCACGTCCGACGCTTCCCGTTGTGGCATTCATGCCCGTCCTGCAACTCTCTCCAGCACGTGAGTGCATTCAACTCACCGCCGAGGAAGAACGAATGCGGTGACTGCCAAGAGGACTTGGTCCCCTCCCGCTTTGTGATGGCTTGCGAACACGGCCACATCGACGACTTCCCCTATTGGAAGTGGGCGCACCGCAACAACCGCGACGAGGGAACAACGGGGCACTGCGGCGGGAAGCTGCGTATGCGCACCAGTGGACGAACGGCGTCACTGCGCAGCATTCTGATTTCGTGCTCCTGCGGTGTTCCGGAAGTTTCCATGGAGGGGGCCTTTCGCAGCAGCGCACTCGCCAACCTGAGGGTCCGGTGCACGGGGAAGCGGCCGTGGCTCAAGGACGCTCCTGTCGAGAGTTGCTCGGAGCCTCCGCGCACGTTGCAGCGTGGTTCCTCCATGGCGTGGCAGCCGCTGGTCCGGTCCGCCTTGTCCATTCCACCGTGGAGCGACAGCCTGGCAGGCCGGCTCGCCGAGCACTGGGACGAGTTGAGGAAGCTCAACCGCTCGGGGCTCGAGATATATCTGAAGGCTCTCACTCTTCGAGAGAAGGAGGAGATTCCCGTCACGGCTGTGCTCGAACTGCTGGAGGCGGAGCAGCACGAGGAATCGGAAGCCGGTGAGGAGACCGACCACGACAGTCGGTACCTGGCTCTGCGCAAGCAGGAATACCGACGTCTACGAGTGGGCAACGCGGAGCGCGATCAAACACGCGACGAACAGTTCGTCTGCGAGCCACCGACCACGTCCTCTCCCGCGCTCGTCGGACTCGGGCTGGCCAGCCCCATGCTCGTGAAACGACTGCGTGAGGTCAGGGCACTGAAGTCGTTCAGTCGGGTACACACGCCGGACTCCAATGCCGACGTGCACGAGGCCCGTCTCTCGCTGGCCGATCTCGATTGGCTGCCCGCGATGGAGGTGTTGGGGGAAGGTGTGTTCCTCCGCCTCGACGAACAGCGCCTGGACGCATGGTCGGCGGCAATCGCCGTCGCCGACCGAGTGAAGCGCATCCGCGACCGACACAATCGCGTCCTGCGTGAGCGGGCGGCCGACCCCAAGGCCGTCCCCGAGTCTCCCGCCACCCCGCGCATGGTGCTCCTGCACACCTTGGCGCACGTACTCATCAACGAGTGGAGTCTGGAAGCGGGTTACCCTGCGGCCTCCCTCCGCGAGCGGCTCTACGCGGACGACGACTCCATGGCAGGCATGTTGATCTACACGGCGACCAGCGACTCGGCCGGCAGCCTCGGCGGTCTGGTGGCCCAAGGGGAACCGCACCGGCTGGCGAGGACGCTGCGCTCCGCGTTGCGCCGCGCCGAGTGGTGTTCGGCCGACCCGTTGTGCATGGAGTCGGAGGCGGGTGGTGCAGGCAGTGTCAATCTCGCTGCCTGTCACGCGTGCGTTCTGCTACCGGAGACCAGTTGCGAGCAGAACAATGGGCTGCTCGACCGGGCGCTGTTGGTGGGTACGCCCGAGCAGCCGAACATCGGGTTCTTCGGGGACGCCCTGGCCCCCTGACGTCCGCCGTCCCGGCTCACGAGTGGGCTTCGAGCATCTGGGCGTCGTACCGCGTCTGCGCCCGGTCCAGCACATCGTCCGCGTCGCGGCCGTGTGCTCGGAGCCAGTGGAGGAGGTCGGTGATGATGAAGATCGCCGCCTCCTCCCCCTCGGCGGTGCCCAACCTGCCAGTGCGCACACGGGCCCGCGGCCCCGTGGCGTCGTAGAGATCGATCATCGCCTCGGCCCGCATCATGCGGGGGCCTCCGTCCTGGCCTCCCGACGGGAGCGGTCCCGTCGCCAATTCGCACCAGGTCACCTTCCGGTCCGCGAGAAGTTGGACTCCCCACCGGTCCGTGACCGCCTCGACCAGGGCCATGCCGCGGCCTCCCTCCGACTCGACGCTCGCGGCCATGAGCGTGGGCAGCGCGCGGGTGTCGGGGTCGTGCACCTCGATGCGCAGGAAGGGGCCGTTCATCAGGACGGCCAGGGTGGTCGGCGTGCCGATGCCGACGTGGGTGATGACGTTGGCCACCAGCTCGCTCACGCAGAGCTGGGCCTCGTCCACGACTTCCTTCAGGCCCCACGCTCCGAGATGCGTCCCCACGTTGTGCCGCAGGGCCGCCACCTCCTCCTCCAGTGCCGTGAACTCCACGATCCACGGCGTCCGCGTCATGCATGCGCTTGGGATCACTTCCGCACCTTCCGTCGTGCGTGGTCCGGGCGTGGGCGCCGAAGTGCCGTGCCGCCCCGCCCCGGTTGTTCCGTTTGCCAGAATGGTGGCCGGCGCACATCCTCTCGTGCAATGTGCACGAAGAGAATCCCACCATCGAGTGATTGGCGGACGGGCCTCTCGGCGCGGAGACTGATCGCTGTTCGACACGAAGGGGTCCAGACAGATGGCCGGATCACCGACGGCACGCCGCCGTCGCCTCTCCATCGAGCTGAAGAAGCTCCGGGAGAGCAACTCGTTGACGTGCGCGCAGGTGGGTGCGGCCCTGGACTGGAGCGGTTCCAAGGTCAATCGCATGGAGACCGGCAGCGGGCGGGTCCAGCCCTCCGACGTCGATGCGCTGTGCCGCTTCTACGACACCACCGACGAACTGCGCGAGTTCCTCAAGTCGTTGGCCAGGCAGGCCAAGACGCGCGGGTGGTGGCAGGTCCACGGGTCCGGGGTGCCCGAGTGGTTCTCCATCTACATCGGTCTGGAACAGGACGCGTCGACACTCCGCCAGTACCAGTGCGAGGTACTGCCCGGACTCGTGCAGGCCGAGGCGTACGTCCGCGAACTCCACACCTCCGGCTCGTACATGTCTCCCGAGGACATCGACCGTGCCGTACGGGTACGGCTGGAGCGTCAGGCGATGCTCAGCGGTCCGGAGGCCCCCGACTCCTGGTTCATCGTGAACGAGGGAGCCGTGCGCAGGATCGTCGGCGACCGGGAGTTGATGCGGAACCAGCTCGAACGTGTGCTGGAGGTGGTGGAACAGCCGAACGTGACGTTGCAGATCCTTCCCTTCGACGCGGGCACCTGCCCGACGACCGGCTCGTTCACCATGCTGGGCTTCCCCGATCCCGAGGATCCGGACATCGTGTACCGGGACGGCATCACGGACGCGATGTACCTGGAGGGGGAACCCCACGTACGCCAGTACACCCGGGCCTTCGACGAGTTGAGGGCGGCGGCCCTGAGCCCGCGACGAACGGTTCAGTTGATCAGGAACGTTGTGAAGGAGTACGCCCAGTGAATGGCACCCCGGATGCCACCGAGTCCGGCCTCGCATGGGTCAAGTCGTCCTACAGCAACGGCGCGGGGGGCGAGTGCGTCGAGTGCGCCCGCTCCGGCGAGCACGTGCTTCTGCGAGACACAAAAACCGGCGACGGCCTCGTCGGCGCTGTGCGGTTCCCGGCGTGGCTCGCCTTCACGGACGCGGTGCGTCGGGGTTGGCCGGCCCCGTGAGCAGTCCTGTAGGACACCGCGCAAGCGAGGATGGAACCCAGGGGTGAGGTGCCAGGGCCGGCCGTGGCTTACGCGCCCTCGCCCGCGCCTCCGCCTCCGCCTCCGCCTCCGCCTCCGCCTCCGCCAGTCATGATCATCGCGGTGACTCCGGACGACGGCGTCATCAGCGTCTGAGGCCGGGACCCCGGCGGGGCCCTCCCGGGTCTCGGGCCCCGTCGTTGGGCCCGTCAGCCCCGTCGGCCCTCTCGTCGTTCCCACCGCCGATGACCGTCAGGTCGGCACCACTGCCGACGCCCTGCCCTGACCGCCCGGTTGCAAGGCGCCGGGGCCGCCCGGTGTTCGCAGGGTGGCGGTTGCGGGGTGAGTGTCAAGAGCGCCCTTCGGGCGTCGGCTGCGCCGATTTCGCTGCGCTGCACTCTTGACTCTCACCCCTCCACCGCGGGGAGCCGTATGGCCGTGCGACCCTCAAGCGGGGCGGCGGGGGACGCGGTGCCCGCGGCGCTCGCCGTCGCCGGGGGCCGGTCGTTGGGGGGCCGGCTGCTGGAGGTTCCACGGTGTCTCTCCGCGCCGGCTGGGAGCGGCCGGACGCGTTCCCGCGCCGCGTCGGTGGGACCGTCAACCAGGGTGTGTGCGAGGTCGTCCCTCTGTGCGGGGGTCGTCCGCCCCCGGCGGCAACAGGCGTGGGCGGCAGGCTCGTTCGGGTCAGTGGTGCCGATTCGTGGCTCACACTGCTTCGTGGCGCCGGTACAGCATTCGGCGCCAGTACGGCAGCCGGTTCGAAGGGGACCTGTCTTGGCGAAGACCGTTGTCATCACTGGTGCGAGCGACGGGACCGGTGCCGCCGCGGCGCGCCGGCTGGTGGGTGATGGGCACCATGTTGTGGTCGTGGGGAGGTCCGCGGCCAAGACCGAGGCGGTCGCGGAGGAGCTCGGCGTGCGGTGTTTCGTCGCCGACTTCGCCGACTTGCGGCAGGTGCGCACCTTGGCGGAACAGCTCGCCGAACACTGCCCGCGCATCGACGTACTGGTCAACAACGCCGGGGCGATCCTCGGGGACCGTCATGTCACGGCGGACGGTTTCGAGGAGACGTTCCAGGTCAACTATCTCGCGCCGTTCCTGCTGACCAACCTGCTGCTGGACACCCTGCTGGCCTCCCGGGCCCTCGTCGTGCAGACCTCGAGCAACGCGGCACGGCTGTCGGCACGCGTCGATCTGGACGACCTCGACAACGCGCGGAACTACTCACCCGTGCGCGCCTACGGCAACGCCAAGCTGGAACTCGTCCTCTTCACCCGCGAGCTGCACGACCGTTACCACGAGCAGGGGCTGTCCGCGGTGGCCTTTCATCCCGGCGGTGTCTCGTCGAACTTCGCCCGGACCAGCCGGAGTTCCGTGGGCGTGCTGTTCCGGACGCCTGTGCCTCGGCTGTTCTTCCAGTCCCCGCGGAAGGCGGCAGAGCAGCTGCTGCGGTTCATCGCCCCCACGTCCGGGGACGGCGTCGTGTCCGGTGCGTACTACGAGAAGGGCAAGCCGAGCACGATCAAGGCGCCTCCCGTCGGACCGCAGCTGTGGGAGGCCACCGCGGCGTTGCTCGGCCTCGACAAGGGCTAGCGAGCTGATGCGGGGCGCGTCGCCGTGGTCAGCGGGGCGCTGCGGTGGCGTCCTGTTCTTCCAGGAGGCGGAGCAGTATCGCCGCCTCCGTGCGGAGGCGGGTTGCTCGGTCGGCGTGGGTGGGGGACGTGAGTTGGGCGGCGGCTTCGAGGCGCTCGTCGGCCTCGGCGCGGACGACGGCCGCCGTCTCATGCTCGCTCAGTTCGCGGCGGGGTGCCTCGGTGGCGCCGGCGCCGACCGGGGACTGTTCGATGGCCGGGCCGTGGGTGCCGGTCGCGTCCACGGGGACCGCTTCCGCGTTGTCCAGCGCGGCGAGTGTCGACCGCAGGGCGCTCACCGCGGCCTTGTCGCGGGCGCGCATCGCTTCGGGGAGGGCCTGGCGCATACGGAGACGTAGGGACATGGGGGGACCCTACGGCCGGGGGTCCGCGACCTACAACGGAGTTGGCCCTGGGAGGGCTCCAGCCGGTGCGGTGGTCGTTCCCGGCGGAGGGGCCGCGATTAAGGAACGGTCGTTCTTGACTGATCGTTCCTCAACCGTCTACCGTTGCGGTCATGGGCAGGCCAAGAGCTTTCGACGAGGACGAGGCGGTGCGCGCCGCCGTGAGCTTGTTCGGTGGACGCGCGTATGACGGTGTGTCCGTCGACGACCTCGTCACCCATCTCGGCGTACACCGCAACAGCCTCTACAAGACGTTCGGCAGCAAGCGCGGCCTCTATCTGATCGCGTTGCGGCGCCATCTCGCCGACGATGTACGGCCGTTGGTCGACGCCCT
Organism: Streptomyces sp. NRRL F-6676; assembly: GCF_000725625.1. GTDB lineage: Bacteria > Actinomycetota > Actinomycetes > Streptomycetales > Streptomycetaceae > Streptomyces. The sequence continues at coordinate 21,718 of NZ_JOHS01000010.1, read as the reverse complement.
CGCCGGTGCGTCGGACGCCGCGGGCGCGCTGCGGCTCGTCACGTCGGCCGACCTCCGTCTGCTGCTGCTCGCGACGGTCGAACGCGCGCCGGTCGACGAGGAGGTCGCCGCCGAGGTGACGGCCGCGCTGGCCGCCGTCGACCGGGCGATCGCCGACGCCCTCGGTGTCCCCGCCGACCTGGCCGCCGCCCTCACCGCCGCCGCGCTGGGCATCCTCCTGCGCGGCAGCCCCGACAGCGCCGTCACCGCGCTGGCCCGGCACCTCGACCCACTCCCCTGAGAGGGAAACCGACATGGCACTGATACGCATCGACGGCGACGACCTGATCGTCATGATCGAGGGTCTCGACAAGCTGTGGTCCTTCAAGAGCAGTCTGACCATCCCGCTGGCCAACGTCCGCGGGGCGACCGCCGACCCCGGTATCGCCACCGAGCCCAAGGGGCTCCGCGCGCCGGGCTCCCACCTGCCCGGGGTGATCACCGCCGGGACGTTCCATCAGGACGGGGAGAAGGTCTTCTGGGACGTCAGAGACCCGTCGAAGGCCATCGTGGTCGAACTCGCGGACGAGCGGTACGCGCGCCTCGTGCTCCAGGTCGACGACCCCCGCGCGGCCGTCGCCCTGGTCGAGAGCGCCCTCGCGTGAAGGCGCGTGGGCCGGTGCTCCGCCACGTGGTGACGGCCGCGCTGGCACTGACCGCCGTCCTCGCCCCCGCCGTCCCGGCGGAGGCGGCGCCCCGGTCCGTGCCCGCCGCCGACCGCGAGGTCGTCTTCACGGCCGACGGCACGACCGTGTACGGCACCCTGCGTGTTCCCCGGCACCGTGCCGGGCAACGGCTGCGTGCGGCACTGCTGCTGCCCGGCAGCGGGCCCACCGACCGCGACGGCAACCAGCCGCCCGCGTCCTCACCGGACACCCTGGCGCGGTTGGCCGACGCGCTCGACGGGGACGGAGTCGCCACGCTGCGGTTCGACAAGTACGGCACCGGACGCACCGGCCTCGGCGCCTACCGGGACCACCCGGAGACACTCGACTACCCGGCGTTCGTCCGCCAGGCACGGGCCGCCTACGAGGTGTTGCGCGACCAGCCGGAGACCGACCCGCACGCGCTGCTGGTGGTCGGGCACAGCGAGGGCGCGATGACGGGACTGCTGCTCGGCGGCACCGTCCGCCCGCGCCCCGCCGGCCTGGCACTGCTGCAACCGCAGGCCATCCGGCTGCTGGACCTGGTCGCGCTCCAGCTCGAGGCCCAGGTCGCCGAAGCGGCCCGGCAGGGACAGGTGACCCCGGAGCAGCAGCGCACGATCGACGCGGCCATCGACGCCGCCGTCACCTCCCTGCGCGCACACCGTCCCGTCGACACCACCGGCCTGCCCCCCGCGATCGCCCAGCTCTTCGAGGCGTTCCAGGGCGTCAACGCCCGGTTCGTGGCGAGCGACGACGCCGTCCACCCGCCGGATGCCGCCGCCGCACTCCGGCCGGGCACCAGGGTGCTGCTGACGTGCGGCACGAACGACGTCCAGGTTCCCTGTGCCACGACGGACGCGCTGACGGCCGCCCTGCGTCACGCGCATGCCCGCGGGCCGGGCCGGGTGACGCTGCCGGCGGTGGACCATCTGCTGCACGGCACCGGCCACCCGGACACGCTCGCGCCGTCCGCCGTCGACGCGCTGCACCGGTTGGTCCGGACGGCACTTACCTGACCCTCACGGCACCGCGGCTACGGTGGCAACGATTGGTATGACCTTTGACGTACGGGGGAGTTGACGGTGCCGTTGTCCCAGTTAGCCGAGCGGACTCAGGTAGTGATCGTCGGAGCCGGGCCCGCCGGCCTGGTGCTCGGGAACGTGCTGCGGGCCGCGGACATCGGCTGCGTGATCGTGGAGCGGCAGGCCCGCGTCCACGTGGAGCAGCGCGGCCGGGCGGGGTTCCTCGCACCGGCCAGCGTCCGCGTCCTCGACGAGCACGGGCTGGCCGGCGGGCTCCTCGCGAAGGGGCAGTCCCACGGGACCTGCGCGTTCCGCGGCGAGCACGGGCAGTTCGAGCTGAACTACGGCGAGCTGGGGCAGCGGGAGGTCCACACCGTGTACCCGCAGCAGTTCCTGGTGACCGATCTGATCGCCGAGTTCCTGGACCGGGGCGGGGACATCCGGTTCGGCACGACGGTCACCGGGATGGACGGCCTCGACGGCGACAGCCCGTCGGTCGACTGCCTGGGCCCCGACGGTGACACGTACCGCCTCTCCGGCGCGTACGTGGCCGGGTGCGACGGCCAGCGCGGGGCCGCGCTGCGGGCGTTGCCGGACGGGGCGGCCCAGTCCTTCCGCCGCTATCACGGCGTGACGTGGCTGGCGCTGCTGGCGCAGGCGCCGCCGAGCATGGAAGCGGTGACCTACGCGGTGCACGACCGCGGGTTCGCGGGCCACATGGCGCGCACCGCCACGGTCACCCGGTTCTACCTCCAGGTGCCCCGCGGGGAGGACCCCGGGGACTGGAGCGACGCGCGGATCTGGGACGAGCTGGGGACCAGGATGCGCACCGAGGAGTACGGTCCGCTGCACGAGGGGCCGATCCTGGAACGGACGACCGTGGACCTGAGTTCGGCGGTCAGCGTCCCCATGCAGTACGGGCGGCTGTTCCTGGCGGGTGACGCCGCCGGCCTGATCAGCCCGTCGGCCGCCAAGGGGGCCAACCTCGCCATCATGACCGCGCGGACGCTGGCCGCGGCCCTGACCGACGCGCTGACGAGGGACGACGAGCGCGGGCTCGTCGGGTACTCCGATGCGTGTCTGCCGCGCATCTGGCACGCACAGGAGTTCTCGCACTGGATGATCGACCTCCTGCACGGTCCGGCGGGTGACGGCGAGGATGCCGTCTTCCTGCGCCGGTTGCAGCGTGCGCGGCTGCTGAGCCTGCGGGACCGGCGCAGCCACCAGGACCACTTCGCGGAGAACTACGTGGGCATCTGAGACGGACCCCGGCCCCCAGTCCCGTCCCTGGCGGGGACGGGGCCGGGGGCCGGGTCCTTGGCTTACTTCAGGTGGCGGGTGAAGAAGTGGGCCGCCCCCTCCCCCGCGAACTGCGGGACGCCCGTGTGGCCGCCCATGTTGGCGTGCAGTGACTTCTCCTTGGAGCCGAAGGCATCGAAGAGGTCCAGGGAGGCCTGGCGGTCGTTGCCCTCGTCGTCCCACTGGAGCAGGACGTGCAGCGGGATGGTGACCTGCCGCGCCTCGTCGAACATGACGCGCGGTACGAGGCTTCCGGCGAAGAGGCCGGCGGCCACGATGCGCGGCTCGACCACCGCCAGCCGGATCCCGAGGGAGATCACTCCGCCCGAGTAGCCGACCGGGCCGCCGATCTCGGGCAGCGACAGCGCGGCGTCCAGGAGGGCCTGCCATTCCGGAACGGCCTTCTCGACGAGCGGAAGGATGAGCGCGTCGATGATCTCGTCGGTGACCGGCTCACCGGCCTGCATGACCCGGCGCAGCTCGGCGCGGGCCTGCTCGGCGGCGGGCCAGCGGGGCCGCTCGCCGCAGCCGGGGAGTTCGATGGTGGCCGAGGCGAAGCCGTCCGCCGCGGCGGCCCGGGCCCGGGCCGCCAGGCGGGGGTACATCCGGTTCAGTCCGAGCGTGGGGTGGCCGAGCAGGATCAGCGGGACCGGCGCGGAGGCGGTGGCGGCGGCGGGCGTCCACAGGATGCCGGGGATGCCGTCGAGGGTGAACTCGCGCTCGATGACGTCGGTGGCGCCGCCGTCGGCGTCGCCGTCACGGTCGTCGAGGCGGTGTTCGGAGGTGAAGCGCATGGTCATGCCCTTTCGGGAGTGCCTGTGTATGGCGCTCCCGGGCGACGACCTATCGCCCGACCGTGACCCCGGAGGGGAGCACCCATGTCGAAACGTTCACGGGTACCACCTCCTCGTTCTTCAGCACGGCCGCGGGAAAGCTAGCAGTAGGCGGCGCGGGGGCGTCAACGGGTTTTCCCCCGGAGGTCCCGGATGGCTGTGACAGGACCAGGACCTCGTGGGGGACGGGCTGTGACCCGCCCGGAGATAGAAATGCTTCAGACCGCACGCACCGCGCTCACCGCACTCACCGCTCAGCACTCGTCCAGGGGGACACCATGAAGTACACCCGCCTCACCGCTGTCGCCGCCCTCGGCCTCGCCGCCACGCTCTCGCTCACCGCCTGCAACGGCGACGACGTCGCGAGCGGTTCGACGTCCACCGCCTCCTCCTCGAACAGCACCTCGAACGACACCTCTGACGGTGCCTCGAACGGTGCCTCGAACGGCAGCTCGAAGGCGGACGGCGGCTCGACGGCGCAGGGCGGTTCGGACTCCGGCAACGGCTCGCAGGCGGGCAGCGGGAAGGCGGGCTCCGGCGACCACGCGTCGGGGACCACGGCGAACGGCGGCAAGATCGCGTTCTGCAAGACGGCGAACCTGGCCATCAGCGCCGAGAACGCCTCGCCCGACGGGACCGAGGGCAGGATCAACATCACGATGGTGAACCGGGGTTCGACCACCTGCTCGGCCACCGGCTTCGCGGGCGTCGACATCACGGACATCGACCACACTTCCAGCCCCATCGAGCGCGCGTCCGCCCAGCCGCGTGTCACCACCCTCAAGCCGGGCGACTCCGCGATCTTCGACCTCGCCTACACGATCGACGACAGCGGCCACAGCCTGACCAACCCGACCAACCTCCTCGTCACGCCCCCCAACGAGACCCACACCGTGACCCTGAACTGGCCCTCGGACGCCGGTCCCGTCAAGGGCGCGTACACCGACGTCAAGCTCTACCCCACCCACACGAAGTAGGGCCCACATGCGCAGAGGGCCGCACCCCGATACGGGGTGCGGCCCTCGGTGACGTCCGGGGCCCGGCGTCCGGAGTCCGACGCCGGACGCCGGACGCCGAACCGGACCATGCCGAACCGTGCCGAACCGTGCCGCTTACGGGTGCGTGGGGGCCTGGTCCTTGTAGTCAAGGCCGTACAGGTCCCAGAACGGGGCGTCGTACCAGCAGAAGTAGTTCTGCCCGCCGTTCGCGAGGAACTCCAGCCCGGCCTGCTCGCACTCCCGGTAGTCCCTCGTCCCCCCGATCAGGTGGTAACCCCAGTTGGCGGGCGGCGCGTCGGCCGCCGCCGAGCCCGCGCTCAGCGGCACGACGGCAGCGGCGGCACCCGCCACCACGACGGCAGCGACGTGGATCCGGCGGGGCACGCCATGGAGCTCATCACCGTGCCCTACGGCGGTTGGCCGGCCAAGGAATAGCCGCGGCCCGGGCCCGTGTTGGCGCTCGCATGACGACGCGTGCGGTGGGGCCCGAGGTGTTGCGGTATACCGCGTTCTCCAGTGATCCCGGCGGTGGGAATCCCGCCGGTGTCGTGCTCGACGCCTCCGGGATGGACGACGAGGCCATGCTCGCCGTCGCCGCGCGGCTCGGGTACTCGGAGTCGGCGTTCGTGACCTCGGGGCAGGGTGAGCGGGCGTACGGCATCCGGTACTTCAGTCCGAAGGCCGAGGTGTCGTTCTGCGGGCACGCCACCGTGGCGGCGGCCCTCGCGCTGGCCGAGCGGATCGGCCCCGGCGAGCTGGTGTTCACGACGCCCGCCGGTGTCGTACCGGTGGAGGTGCGGGCCGCCGGGGCGGACGGCGAGGTCAGGGCCACGCTCACCAGCGTCGAGCCGTACGTCGAGGAGGTCGACGGGGCCGATCTCGCCGAGGCGCTGGCCGCGCTGGACTGGCCGGCCGGTGATCTCGACCCGGCGTTCCCGCCCCGTATCGCGTTCGCCGGTGCCCGCCACCTCGTGCTCGCGGCGGCGACCCGGGCGCGCCTCGCCGACCTCGACTACGACTTCACGCGCCTCGAAGGCCTGATGCACCGACTCGGCCTGACCACCGTCCAGTTGGTGTGGCGGGAGTCGGCCACCGTCTTCCACGTCCGCGATCCGTTCCCCGTCGGCGGTGTCGTGGAGGACCCGGCGACCGGGGCCGCGGCGGCCGCGTTCGGGGCGTACGCACGTGAGTTCGGCCTGGTGCCGGACGACGCGGTCCTCACCCTGCGGCAGGGCGAGGACCTGGGCCGGCCCGGCGAGCTGACGGTGACGCTGCGGGCGGGGGACCCGCGGGTGCGGGTCGGCGGTGCGGGGGCTCGTATCGGTGGTGGAGCGGGGGGCGGCTCGCACTAGCCGTGCGGGTGGGGCTCGTACCGGCCCTGAGCGGCCTCGTGCCGGCCCTGAGCGGGCTCGTGCCGACGGTGCGGGCGGTCAGGACCGCGGTGCCGTGGCGGGTTCCGCGCGCTCCGGCTCGTAGCCCAGGCGGCCCCGGGTCGCGGCCAGCAGGACGACCGCGACGACGGTCGAGGCGATGAGGAACACGTGGGTCGTCGAGTGCAGCCGCGGGAACATGTCGGACCAGGCGATCGAGAAGTAGTTGTTGACGCCGGTGTGCAGCAGCATCGCCAGCGGCAGGCTCTCGTGGGTGCGGTTGAAGACCCAGGTCAGCACGATGCTGAAGGTGAGCGTGGTGACCATGAACTCCAGCGGTTCGGTCCAGGTCACGTCCGGCCAGCCGCCCCAGTCGCTCAGGAACAGCGGCAGGTGCCAGGCGCCCCACAGCGGGCCGAGGATCAGGGTGCCGACCAGCGGACCGTGCCGGCGCTGGAGACGCGGGGTGGCGAAGTCGCGCCAGCCGGGCTCCTCCGCGAGGCCGGTGGTGATCATCTGAAGGATCAGGCCGGGGAGGTACGCGGCCAGGATCGCGGCGGACGGCATGACGGGGCCCCGGTCGCCGAGGGCGGCGGAGGTGACGGTCAGCGCGGCGGGGACGGCCATGATGATCGCCGCGTACCAGCGCCAGCTCATCCGCCACTTGGCGAACCGGCCCAGCCAGACGCGCAGTCCGGCCCGGCCGTCCGCGGCGGCGGTGACGACGAACGCCGACAGGATCGGGCCGAGGTAGGCGCCCGGCAGGACACCCAGGAGCTGGGTGGTGCCGAGGGCGGACGGGAAGGCGTAGTGCCAGACGCCGAGGCCGTTCTCGGAGAGGATGTACGGCGTCCAGGCCACCCAGCTCAGCGCGAACGCGAGGGTGAAGAACCAGGTCATGGGGCGGCGGCGGATACTGCCGCGGAGGCCGGGGAGGCCGTGGAGGCCTTCCGGTTCGCGGGAACGGCGGGTCGGTGCCGCGTGGATGCTTGGGCTGTGGTGGGGGGCTGAGGTGGTCACCGCGAGGTCCCTTCGGGGGTGGCTGGTGCGATGCCTCCAGCACACCAGCGGCGCCCTTCCGGATCACTCCCGCGCGGGCCCGGAGTGCGGGTACAGCAGGCCGTACCACGCCCCTGCGGCGGGCCCCCGGTGCGTCACCAGTGGGGGTGTACGAACGGGGCGACCCGGGAGTCGAGCCAGAGCAGGGCGGCCCAGGTCAGCAGCGCGAGGGTGACCGTCGCGGCCAGGACCGGCACGGTGTTCCGTACGGCCCGTGCGGTACCGCCGGTGCGGCGCAGTACGGCCCGGGCGGCGCCCCAGGCGGCGAGGGCGAGCACGGGGAAGCCGAAGAGGAGCAGCGGCAGTTCCACGTAGAGCAGGCTGAGATCCCGCTCGCTCTCGAAGGCGCCGCTCACGCCGGGACCGGCACCGTGGAGCCAGGTGAAGAAGCCGGTGGCGCCGGCGGCCAACGCGAGCACGCAGCCGGCGAAGTCGGGTCCGGGTCCGGGGCCGGTGTCGGCGCGGGTGGCCGAGCCGGTGGCGTCCGGCCCGGCCCGCCCGGTCCGTTGGGCGTCCGCGTCCGCGTCTACGCCGGTGTCGGTGTCTGCACCTACGTCGGTGTCGGTGTCGTCGGCAGGGTTGGTCCGCTCGTACATGCCCGTACGGACGCCTCCGGCCGGTGGTTGGTTCAGGCCGCCCGCAGCAGCTGGGGGCGGCCGAACAGCAGCGCGTAGCCCGAGGGGAGCCCGGCCAGGACGCGGTCGACGACCTCCTCGCCGGCCACCTGCGGCAGGACGCTCAGGACGGAGCTGACGTCCCAGCGGGCCGTGGCCGGGGTCGCGCCCTCGATGCGGGCCGCGACGTAGTCCACGAACTCGGCGGCCGTCAGCGGACGGGTCACCGGGATCTGCGCGGCGATCAGCCGGGCCGCCCGCTCGGGGAGGCTCCGGGCGAGGGCGACCCTCTCCTCACCGGTCACATGGCCGCCGAACGCGGAGAGCACGGTGCGGGTGATCCGCTCCGCCTCCTTCGCGGTGGCGTACTGGCCGGACTCCCGTACCGCGTCGATCAGTTGCTCCCAGGTGCGGTGCGCCGTCGTCCCGGCGGGTGCCGACGGGGCGGGCTCCGGACGGGCGGCGGGCTGCGCGGGGACGGTGGTCAGCGTGGTCGGCGTGGTCATGCTGCGGGTTCTCCTCCGTGTTCGGTTGTCGGTGCACATGTGCCCCGGTTTCGCTCGGACATGAGTGCGGCCGGACGCGATGTGGGGCGGCCCACGGCCCGCGGCCGGGGGGACGGGCCGCGGGCCGTGGCGGGTCGTGGGTGGGGGCGGGTCGTGGGTGGGGCCGGCGCCCCCGGGGCATCGGTGCGGGACGGGACCGGGATCCCGTCCCGCATCGGGGAGCCGGGTGCGCTCTCAGGCGTCGAGCTGCTTGCGCGGGCCGCCCGCGATCTGGATCCGGCGGGGCTTGGCCTGCTCGGCGATCGGGATGCGGAGCGTCAGGACGCCGCTGTCGTACGACGCGTCGATGCGCTCGGTGTCGAGGGTGTCGCCGAGGAAGAGCTGTCGGGTGAAGGTGCCGGTGGGCCGCTCGGCGGCGATGACCTCGGCGTCCTTCGGCGCGGGGGACCGGCGCTCGACGCGGACGCTCAGGACGTTGCGTTCGATGTCGAGCTCGACGGTCTCGGGGTCGATGCCCGGCAGGTCGAAGTGGACGATCACGTCGTGACCGGTCCGGTAGGCGTCCATCCGCATTCCCGCGGGACGTCCTGCGGTGCCGAAGACCTGCTCCGCGAGGCGGTCGAAGTCACGGAAGGGATCGGTGCGCATGAGCATCACGGGTCACTCCTTTTCTCAGCTTCCTGGGTGCGATGCCCTACGACTTCTTATATAGCGGACGGGAGGAAGTTTGACAACCCACGACTCAACTTGGGTCATGGCCACGCGCTCACCTGCCTGTTCGACGACGGCCCGGGCCGCGCGGCGGCGCGTCGGGGCCGGGAGTTAGCCTCGGGGAGTTGACGGACTTGGGAGGCAGTAGTGGTGAAGGTTCCGGCCGCGGCGGTTGCCGCGAGTGGGCTCGTCGGTGGGTACGCCGTGGCGCGGTGGACGAAGAAGCGGCCGCTCGGCGGGGCCGTGCTCGCCGTCGCGGGGGCCGCGGCCGCGGAGCAGTGGCGGCGGCAGGCCGGGGGGAAGGCGGCGGGCGCGTTGAGCGCCGCCTACGTCGCCGCGTTCGCCGGGTCGCATCCGCTGGCGAAGAAGGTCGGCGCCTGGCCGGCCGTCTTCGGGGTCGCCGGTGCGGTCGCGCTGGCGTCGTGGGCGGTGGCGGACCGCAAGGCGGCCTGAGCGGGGCCGCCCCCGGCGGATCGGCCGGACCGCCCCCGGCGGGCGGATCGGCCGGGCCACCCCCGGCGGGCGGATCGGCCGGGTCACCCCCGGCGAATCGGTAGGGCCGCCTTCGGCGGATTTCAGTGCGCGGCGCTTCCGGCCGGGACGGGCGGGGGCGTCGCGTCATGTGTGTCCCGCGCCGGGTCGTGCGTGGTGCTGCCCCGGAACGCCCTGCGGTAGGCGTACGGGCTGGTGCCGACGACCCGTTTGAAGCGGTCGCGGAAGGCCGTCGGGCTGCCGAAGCCCGCCTGGTGGGCGATGCGTTCGACCGGGTGGGTGGTGTTCTCCAGCAGGTACTGGGCGCGGCGGATGCGCGCCCGGTGCAGCCATTGCAGCGGTGTCGTGCCCGTCTGCTCCCGGAAGCGCCGGTTGAGCGTACGGGTGCTGGTGCCTGCCCTGGCGGCGATGTCGTCCAGGGTGAGGTCCTGGTCGGCGTGCTCCTCCAGCCAGGTCAGCAGCGGCTCCATCGTCGCCCCGGCCGGGACCGGGGGGCGCGGGTGGACGATGAACTGGGCCTGGCCGCCCTCGCGTTCGAGCGGCATGACGGAGAGGCGGGCGGCGTCGGCGGCGACGGCCGAGCCGTAGTCCTTGCGGATCATGTGCAGGCAGAGGTCGAGGGCGGCGGCCGCGCCGGCGGAGGTGAGGAACTGGCCCTCGTCGACGTAGAGGACGTCCGGGTCGACGGTGACGGCCGGGTGACGTTCGGCCAGGGCCGCGGCGGCGGCCCAGTGCGTGGTGGCGCGACGGCCGTCGAGGAGGCCGGTCGCCGCGAGGACGAAGGCGCCGACGCAGAAGGAGGCGATGCGGGTGCCGTGGGCGGCGGCGGTGCGGAGCGCTTCGCGGACGGCGGGCGGGAGGGGGAGGGTGGGGTCGGCCTGGCCCGGGAGCAGGATCGTGTCGGCGTCGGCGAGGGCTTCCAGGCCGTGGTGGGCGCGGAGGGTGAACGCGCCGGCGTTCACCTCGGCGGTGGGGGCACAGACCTTGACGCGGTAGGCGGGGTGGCCCGAGGGGAGGCGGGTGCGGGTGAAGACCTCCAGGGGGGAGGCGAGGTCGAAGGGGATCACCTGGTCCAGGGCGAGGACGGCGAGGGTGTGCATGGGGGGAGGGTAGCGGGGGGTGTGGCCGGATGCGGGTGGGGGGTCTGGTTCTCGCCAAGGGTGGGGGCGAGTGGTGGGGTGCGGGTGGGGTTTTTCGCCCCCGCCGCCCCTACCCTTCCCGTCCCTTCAAGGGGCTCCGCCCCTTGGACCCCAGGGGTGCGTGGTCGGGTGCGGATGGGTGGGGGATCTCGCGCAGTTCCCCGCGCCCCTTACGGGGGCACGGTGCGTGATCGCGCCCACCGCGGCGGAGCCGCGCGGACAACACAGCCCCGCGCCTCTTGCAAGCGGCGCCTCGCCCCGGCCGGAATCCGTTGAGGTGTGGCAATCCTGCCGCTGTCGCATGATCCAAGCACCCGCTTGGCTTCTGCGGGTGAACAAGTTCCTGCTTGCTGTGCATGTGATCGTGGCGATCGTGGCCATTGGGCCCATCACCGTCGCCGCGAGCATGTTTCCGCCCGTTGTCCGTCGTGCGCTCGCCGGGGCGGGGGGTGAGGTGGGCACCCTGCGGTTGCTGCATCGGATCTGCCGGGTCTACGCCGTGGTCGCCGTGGCCGTGCCCGTGTTCGGGATCGCCACGGCGAGCGGCATGGGGGTGCTCGGGGACACATGGTTGATCGTGTCCCTCGTGCTGACGGTGGTCGCGGCCGGCGTGCTCGGTGCGCTGGTGCTGCCGCGGCAGGAGGCGATCCTCGACGGGCTCGACGGCTTCGGCGACGGCGTCGGCGACGGCGACGGCACCGGCACCGGCACCGGCACCGGCACCGGCACCGTGGGCGAGCGGGCGGCCGTGCGGCTCGCGATGGTCACCGGGGTCTTCAATCTGCTGTGGGCCGCGGTGACCGTGCTGATGATCGTGCGACCCGGGTCCACCACGGGCGCCTGACCTCCGGTCAGTGGGCGCTCAGCAGCCACTCCTCCGGTCGCTCGGGGCGAAAGCTGCGCGCCACCGCCCCGGTCACCAGGACGCCCACCACGCCGACCACCGTGAAGAATCCCCAGGCCAGCGGCCATGCCGAGGCGTCGGGTTCGGGGTGGGTGAGGAACGAGACGAGCATCAGGACGGCGGGCGGGGCCGCCACCACCGGCACGGTCCAGCCGAGGCCGTCCCTTCGGCCGAAGTACGCGGCGAGCGCGGCCAGGACGACGACCAGGGCGGCCACCCCGGCGACCGTCACGGGGGTCGTCTCCGTGATCGAGCCCGGGGACTCCGCGCGGTTGCGCAGATCCCAGGGCAGGCAGAGCAGATAGGCCGCCGCGGCGACGCCGGCCCCCAGCAGCCGGGTCAGCAGGCGCTCGGGCGCGGGGCGGTTCCGTAGCGGGGACAGCAGCTTCTCGGTCATGCGTACGAGAGTGCCCGCGGGGCCGCGGGGGCCGACAGAGTACGGGTACTCAGGTGGGCGGTGCCGTACGGGTACGGATACTCAGCCGGCGTCGGACGGCACCGCGGACAGGGGCGTGGCGATGTCCTCCAGGGAGCGGCCCTCCGCCTTGACCGCGAGGAACGCGGCGACGAGCCCGGCCGCGCACATCAGGGACGCGCCGATCTGGAAGGCGAGGACCGTGTCGCCGACGTGCCCCGACTCGGTGAGGTCGGCGAAGACGAGCGGTCCGGTGATGCCGCCGGCGGCCGTGCCGACGGCGTAGAAGAAGGCGATCGCCATCGCCCGCGTCTCCATCGGGAAGATCTCGGAGACCGTCAGATACGCGCTGGACGCGCCGGCGGAGGCGAAGAACAGGACGACGCACCAGCAGGCCGTCAGGGTCTTCGCGCTGAGCGAGCCGCTGTCGAACAGCCAGGCGGTGCCGAAGAGGAGGAGGCCGGAGAGGAGGTAGGTCGAGGAGATCATGATGCGCCGGCCGACCGTGTCGAACAGCTTGCCGAGCAGCAGCGGGCCGAGGAAGTTGCCGGCCGCGATGACGGCGAAGTAGTAGCCGGTGCTGCCGGAGGGGACGTCGAAGAACGTGGTGAGGATGGCGCCGAAGCCGAAGGTGATGGCGTTGTAGAGGAACGCCTGGCCGATGAAGAGGGCGAGGCCGAGGGTGGCGCGGCGGGGGTAGCGGCCGAAGACGGTTCTGGCGATGGTGGCGAAGCCGATGCTCTTGCGCTGGTGGATGGTGATCTCGCTGCGCGGGGGCGGGAGTTGCTCGCCCTTCTCCGCCTCCACCTGGTGCTCCACGTCGGTGACGAGCTCCTCGGCCTCCTCGCCGCGGCCGTGGATGAACTGCCACCGGGGGCTCTCCGGCACATGCCGGCGCACCAGCAGGATGACCAGGCCGAGGACGACGCCGAGGGCGAAGGTGAGCCGCCAGCCGACGTCCTTGGCGAAGATCGACGTGTCCAGCGCGACGATGGAGAGCAGGGCGCCGCCGATCGCGCCGACCCAGTAGCTGCCGTTGATGATGAGGTCCACGCGGCCGCGGTACTTGGAGGGGATCAGCTCGTCGATCGCGCTGTTGATGGCGGCGTACTCGCCGCCGATGCCGAAGCCGGTGAGGAAGCGGAAGACGAAGAACCACCAGGGGTTGAACGAGATCGCGGTGAGCGCGGTGGCGGCGAGGTAGACGACGAGCGTCACCATGAACAGCTTCTTGCGGCCGAAGCGGTCGGTGAGCCAGCCGAAGACGAGGGCGCCGACGCAGGCGCCCGCCACGTAGAGCGCGGCGGCGAGGCCGGTGACCTGGGAGGAGGTGATGTCCAGGCCGCTGCCGTGCTCGGAGAGCCGGCTCGCGATGTTGCCGACGATCGTGACCTCCAGACCGTCCAGGATCCATACGGTGCCCAGGCCGATCACGATCATCCAGTGCCAGCGGGACCAGGGGAGGCGGTCCAGGCGGGAGGGGACGGACGTGGTGACGGTGCCGGTGGTGGCGGGCACGGAGGACGAGGACGGTGACGAGGTGGACGGCTCGGACGGCTCTTCTCCGGACATGGCTCCCTCTCCGTCGGGTGACGCTTCCCTTGTGCCCTGCGCAAGGAGCACCACGCGTACTCCTCCGGGAGGACAACGTGAGGGGCCGCGGGTACGTCACGGGAGGTGTCGGAGGGGCGTGCCCCGGTTCACGCCCCCAGCGCTCGGGACGCCGTGTGGATGAGGAGTCCGGCCAGGGAGCCCACCACCGTGCCGTTGATGCGGATGAATTGCAGGTCGCGGCCGATGTGGGCCTCGATCTTCCGGGTCGTGTGCTCCGCGTCCCAGCCCGCCACCGTGTCCGTGATCAGCGACGTGATCTCCCGGCGGTACGTCGTCACGACGTACACCGCCGCTCCCTCCACCCACCCGTCGACCTTCTCCCGCACCTTCGCCTCGCCCGCCATCCGCTCCCCCAGCGACAGCAGCGACGCCCGTACCCGCAGCCGCAGCTCGCTGCGCTCGTCCTCCGCCGCCGAGACGATCATCGCCCGTACGGCGGTCCACGCGGACGCGATCAGGTCCTGCACCTCGCCCCGCCCGAGCACCTCGCCCTTCAGCCGCTCCACCCGCGCTCTCGTCTCCGTGTCCGACTGGAGGTCGGAGGCGAAGTCGGTGAGGAACCGGTCGAGCGCGCCGCGCGCGGGATGCGCCGGCATGTCCCGCATCTCGGTGACGAAGCGCAGCAGCTCCTTGTAGACGCGCTCGCCGACCTTGCGGTCCACGAACCGCGGCGTCCACCCGGGCGCACCCCCCTGCACCGCGTCCATCACGGAGTCGCCGTGCAGCACGAGCCAGTCGTGCGCGCGCGAGACGATCACGTCGACGCTGCGCCGGTGCCCCCCGTCGGCGACGATCCGCTCCAGCATCTTGCCCATCCCCGGCGCGATCTCCTGCGCGTTCGCGCGCCGGGTGATCGCCTCCCCCACCACCGCCTGCACATCGGAGTCGCGCAGCACGGTCAGCGCCCCGCGCAGTGCCGTGGCGAGCTCGGCGGTGACCCGGTCGGCGTGCTCGGGCACGGCGAGCCACGCGCCCAGCCTGCTGCCGATGCCGACGGCGCGCAGCCGGCCCCGTACGACGTCCTCGGAGAGGAAGTTCTCCCCCACGAACTCGCCCAGCGAGACGCCGAGCTGGTCCTTCTTGGTGGGGATGATCGCGGTGTGCGGGATGGGCAGGCCGAGCGGGTGACGGAAGAGCGCGGTGACGGCGAACCAGTCGGCGAGCGCGCCCACCATCCCGGCCTCCGCCGCCGCGGCCACGTAGTCGGCCCAGGCGCCGGCGCCCGTGTGTCCCGCCCAGGTGGTGAGGACGTACACCAGTGCGACGAGCAGCAGCAGCCCGATCGCGTTGGCCTTCATCCGCCGTACGCCACGCCGCTTCTCCTCGTCGGCGGCGCTGAAGACGTTCATGGCCCGGCCGGGGGGCGCGCCCGCCGCACCGCCCGCGCGGCCGGGGGGCGCGCCCGTCGCACCACCCGCGCGGCCGGGGGGCGCGCCCGCCGCTTCCCTCTGTGCTTTCCGCTCCACCCGCTCCACCACTTCCACCCGTCCGGTGACACCCCTGCGGTGATCCCTCACACAATTGTCCCTTCCTGACCGACTCGGGGAACGGACCAACGGTTCCCGGCGTCTGTCTGTCCGGGCGACAGGTGTGCGTCAAGGGCCGCCGGCCGTCCCGCACGCCCATGACGCATCATGGGGTGATCCCACCGGAGCCTCGGGCTCCCGTCGCCCGAGGAGACCCGCACCGCATGACCAGGCGTCACGGTTGTGCCCTGCTCGCCGCGCTCGTCGCGGTGGTCGTCGCCGTGTCGGCGGCCGTCCACACGCGCACCGGCCGCGACGGCGGCCGGCCCACGACCACCGTCGCCGACGGACCCGCCCCGCACAACTCCGCCGCCCCCGCGTCCGCCGGGACCTGGGTCGGCGCCTGGTCGGCGGCCCCGGCCGGGGGCGAGCCCGGCACCGAGACGACGGGCCTGGCCGGCCGCTCGGTCCGCAACGTCCTGCACACCTCCGTCGGCGGGACGAGCGCCCGCGTCACGCTCTCCAACCTCTACGGCCAGCAGCCGCTCACCCTCACCCACGCCACGCTCGCCGTCGCCTCCACCGCGGACAGCGCCGCCGCCCGGCCCGGCACCATGCGCCGGCTCACCTTCGCCGGCGCCCCCACCGTCGTGGTCCCGCCCGGCCGGCAGACGGTCAGCGACGCCGTACGGCTCACCGTGCCGCGCGACGCCGACCTGCTGGTCACGACGTACTCCCCCACCGCCTCCGGGCCGGTCACCTACCACCCGCGCGCCCGGCAGATCTCGTACGCGGCCGACGGGGAGCGTACGGAGGACGTGGCGGCGACGGCGTACACCGAGCAGACGCCGTACTGGCGCTACGTCACCGCGCTGGACGTGATGAGCAACGAGTCCGACGGCACGGTCGTCGTGCTCGGCGACTCGCTCACCGACGGGCTGACCTCCACCGTGGGCGCCGACCGGCGCTGGACGGACGTCCTCGCCGAGCGGTTGCACACGGCGGTCTCGGCCGGGCGCGACGTGCCGCGCTACAGCGTCGTCAACGAGGGCATCAGCGGCAACCGGGTGCTGACGGACGGGCTCGGCCGGCCCGCCGAGAACCCCAGCGGGCTGAACCGGTTCGCGCGGGACGCGCTGGGCCGGACGAACGTCAAGGCCGTCGTCGTCGACCTCGGCGTCAACGACATCCTGCACGCGCCGGAGCCGACGACCGCGCCGGAGATCGTCGCGGGGCTGCGGCAGCTGGTGGCGCAGGCGCACGCGCGGGGGCTGAAGGTGGTCGGGGCGACGCTGATGCCGTTCGGCGGCCACCGGGGCGACTCGGCGGCGCGGGAGGCGGTACGGCAGTCCGTCAACGCGGAGGTGCGGGCGGGACGGGTCTACGACGCGTACGTCGACTTCGACGCGGCCCTGCGCGACCCGGCCGCGCCGCGGCGGCTGCGGCCGGCGTACGACTCCGGGGACCATCTGCACCCCAGCGACGCGGGCTACCGGCGGATGGCCGAGGCCTTCGACCTCGGGCTCCTGAAGGGCGCGGCACGGGCGTCGCTGTAGTTGTCGCGGGGGGGCGGGGAGAGGGCCGGGGGCCTGGAGGCCGGGGGCGGGGCTGCTTCGCCTTGGGGTTGCTCGCCCTTGGGGCTACTCCGCCTTGGGGCTACTCCCCCCTCCTCAGCTCCCTCCGGGCCTCCCGGCGTTCCAGGCGTTCCCTCCGCCGCTCCTCCCGCACCCGCTGCCGCTCCGCCTTGGTGAGCTTGCGCTCCACGCCGACGCCGCCCCAGAAGGCGAAACCGGTCACGATCACGCGCGGGGCGCCGGGCTGCGCCGGGGTGCCCTCCTCGCGGTGGTCGAAGCCGCCCATCACTCCGATGCCGCGGACGACGACCTCGACGCCCGGCGGTACGACGATGTTGACGCCGCCCATGATCGCCACGCAGTTGACGACGACCTCGCGGTCGGCGAAGTAGGCCTCGCGGAGGTCGATCTCGCCGCCGCCCCAGAAGACGAAGGAGTTGAACCGCCGGGGGGCGGTCCAGCGGCCCTTGCGCTGGAACCCGGACATCACGGCGACGCCCCACTGCGAGGTGCCGTCCTCGCCGCCGACGATACGGTCGTCCCAACTGCCGTCGCCGCGCGGGTGTTTGGTCATGTCGACGGCGGCGGCCGGGCCGCCCGGCGCCGGCAGGTCGACGGTGATCGGCGCCAACTCCCCGTAGGTGCGGGCCCGGTAGGTGGCGTCCAGCCGCTCCTCGAACTCGGCCATGTCGAGCCGGCCCTCCGCGAGGGCGTCCCGCAGGCGTTCGGCGACCCGCTCACGATCGGCGTCGGAGGCGCGCAGTTCCGGGAGTTCATCGGTCATGCCCGCAGCCTACGAGGAACGGACGGGAATGTCCCTGACACCCGTCCCCACCCGTCCGGCTCCCCGCCCGTCCGTCCGCCGACCGCCTCTCTACCGCCCGCCCGTCTGCCGCCCGCCCCGTCTGCCGACCGTTGTTTCCCGGCCACCCGGATGCGGGCGCTCGGCCCGCGGGGCCCCTCGGGTGTGTGCCAAGATCAATGCGGCGACTGTGTCGGTGACCACACCCGTCACGGACACGGAATACTTGGAGATACTCCCTCGGCAGACGCGTTCCCGGCCGGAGCGGCAGCCCGGCCCCGGGTGACGCGCGGCGCCCACGTTCCCCGTGAGGGAGCGCACCCCCGGAGACGGGAACGGAACACCCGGTGCGAAAGTCTTCACCGAGTGGGGGCGCAGAAGGCGTTAGAGGGCGTACGGGAACGTACGACGCGAAACAGGAGTCCGGCACACAGATGAGCGACGAGTCGCAGCGGCAGCAGAGCGCCCAGGGCGAACCGCCCGGGAAGCCGGAGCCGCCCGCTCCGGGCCCCACGTCACAGCGGCCCGACCGGCCCACGCCCCCACGGCCGCCCCAGCCGAAGCCCACCGAGCCGGAAGCACCGGGCTCCGGCTCCGGCTCCGGCTCCGGCTCCGGCTCCGGCTCCGGCTCCGGCTCCGGCTCCGGCGAGCGTGCCGGTTCGGGTGCGGGCGGCGGTAAGGGGGCGGGCGCCACGCCCGGTGGCGGCGCGGCTCGCGGTTCCGGCGCGGCTTCCGGCCCGGGCGCGCGCCCGGCTTCCGGCTCCGCCAAGGGCTCGGCCGCCGGTTCCGGCACGGCTCCCCGTACCGGCTCCGGCTCCAGTGCGGGTGCGGGTGCGGGTGCCGGCAAGGGCACGAGCGCCACGCCCGGCTCCGGCGCGGCTCGCGGCTCCGGCACGGCCTCCGGCCCGGGCGCGCGCACGGCTTCCGGCTCCGCCAAGGGCGCGGCCGCCGACTCCGGCGCGGCTCCCCGTACCGGCTCCGGCCCCGCCGCAGGCGCCGGCAAGGCATCCGGCGGCGGCCCCGGCACTCGGGGCGCCCGTCCGGGAACCGGCAGCCCGAAGGCTCCGGGCCCCGACAGGGCCCCCGGTGCGGGTACGGCCGCCCGCGGCGGCTCCGCCGCGAAGGCCGCCGGCCCGAAGGCCTCGGGCACCCGTCCCGGGGCCGACGCCCCGAAGCCTCCGAGCCCGGGCACGGCCGCCGACGCCCCCGGCGTACGCGGAACCGAGCGCCCCCGCTCCGGCGGCCCGGCGCGGGCCGGGGACACCGCCCGGCGCCCCGCGACGAACGCACCGCAGGGCTCCCGGGAATCGATTTCCAGCCGAAAAGCGGCAAGCACCGAGTCCCGTGACGGCGGGGCGTCGTCCGACCGCACCGCCCGTCGCGGAAAGCGGTCCGACACCCCGCCCGCCGGCGAGACCATGCAGCTCCGTGCCATCGACGCCGCCAGCGGCGCCGACGGCACGTCGTCCGCCTCCGACGACTGGCCCGGCGCCCCCGCCGGACCCTCGTCCGACGGGTCCCCGTCGGGCAAGACCGGCGGCCGGCCCGGCACCCGGCGCCGTCGCCCCGGTGCCCCCACACTCGGCGCCGCGGCCGCGACCGGCTCCGCAGCCGCGGCCGCGCCCGCCGGCGAGACCATGCAGCTCCGCGCCGTCTCGGCCGGAGCCGGCGCCGGTCACGGTGGCGGCCCCGGCGGCCCCGGCGGCGGCGCAGGCACCGGACCCGGCAGCCCCCGAGGGGGCGGCGCCGGAAAGCGCCCGAACCCCGCCGACGGCGACGACGGCGCCCTCGCCACCTCCTTCTCCGACGGCAGCGCCACCACCGCACCCCCCACCACTCGCAAGGAACGCCGCGCCGCCAGGAAAGCCGCCCGCAAGGCGAAACGCACCGGATGGCGGCGTCTGCTGCCCACCTGGCGCATGGTCCTCGGGACGTTCCTCTTCCTCTGCATCGCCGTGGTGGGCGCGTTCTTCTACGGCTACCACGTGGTCGAGATCCCCGCCGCCAACACCGCCGCCGTCAAGCAGAGCAACGTCTACCTCTACGCCGACGGCAGCCAGCTCGCCCGCGACGGCAAGGTCAACCGCGAGAACGTCACCCTCTCCCAGATCTCCAAGGACGCCCAGCACGCCGCCCTCGCCGCCGAGGACCGCGACTTCTACACCGAGGCCGCGATCGACCCCAAGGCGATGATCCGCGCCGGCTGGAACACCGCCACCGGCAAGGGCAAGCAGTCCGGCTCCACGATCACCCAGCAGTACGTCAAGAACTACTACCTGGCGCAGGAGCAGACGGTCACCCGCAAGGCCAAGGAGTTCTTCATCTCGATCAAGCTGGACCGGGAGAAGAGCAAGGACGAGATCCTCGAGGGCTACCTCAACACGAGCTTCTTCGGCCGCAACGCCTACGGCCTCCAGGCCGCCGCCCAGGCCTACTACGGCATCGACGCCAAGGACCTCAGCGCCGAGCAGGGCGCCTACCTCGCCGCCCTCCTCAACGCGCCGAGCGAGTACGACGTCGTCGCGCACCCCGAGAACAAGGCCGCCGCCAAGGCCCGCTGGGGCTACGTCCTGGACGGCATGGTCGACAAGGGCTGGCTCAGCAAGTCCGAGCGGGCCGCGGCGAAGTTCCCGCAGCCGAAGCAGACCGTGATCGCCGCCGGCATGTCCGGACAGCGCGGCTACCTCGTCAAGGCCGTCAACGACTACCTCACCGAGAACGACATCATCGACGAGGACACCCTTTCCGCCGGCGGCTACCGCATCACCACGACCCTCCAGAAGTCCAAGCAGAACGCGTTCATCAAGGCCGTCAACGACCAGGTGACCGCCAAGCTCGACAAGAAGAACCGCAAGGTCGACACGTACGTCCGGGCCGGCGGCGTCGCCATCGACCCCGCCAGCGGCAAGGTCCTCGCGATGTACGGCGGCATCGACTACACGAAGCAGTACTACAACAACGCCACCCGCCGGGACTACCAGGTCGGCTCCACCTTCAAGCCGTTCGTGTTCACCTCGGCCGTGGAGAACGACTCGCACACCCAGAGCGGCGCCGCCATCACCCCCAACACGGTGTACGACGGCACGAACAAGCGGTCCGTGCAGGGCTGGAGCGGCGGGGCGTACGCGCCGGAGAACGAGGACAACGTCTCGTACGGCAAGATCTCCGTCCGCCAGGCCACCGACAAGTCGGTGAACTCGGTGTACGCGCAGATGGCCGTCGACGTCGGCCCGTCCACCGTCAAGAAGACGGCCGTGGCCCTCGGCCTGCCCTCCGGCACCCCCGACCTCCAGCCGTACCCGTCCATCGCGCTCGGCACCGCCACCGCGAGCGTGCTCGACATGACGGAGGCGTACGCCACGCTCGCCAACCACGGCAAGCACGGCACGTACACGCTCGTCGAGAAGATCACCAAGGACGGCTCGGAGCGGGTCAAGCTGCCGGACGCGGCGGCCAAGCAGGTCGTCAGCCGCGCCTCGGCCGACACCACCACGCAGGTGCTGCGCAGCGTCGTCCAGACCGGTACGGCCACCGCCGCGCTCCAGGCGGGCCGGCCGGCGGCGGGCAAGACGGGTACGGCGGAGGAGGACCAGGCCGCCTGGTTCGCGGGCTACACGCCCGACCTCGCGACGGTCGTCTCGGTGATGGGCCAGGACCCGGACACCGGCGCGCACAAGTCGCTGTACGGCGCGATGGGCCTGCCCCGCGTCAACGGCGGTGGCGCGCCCGCGCAGATCTGGGCGCAGTTCACCAAGGCGGCCCTGAAGGGGAAGCCGGTCAAGGACTTCGACCTGAAGTTGCAGAGCGGGGCCGAACAGACCATCGAGCCGGGCAACGACGAGAGCGGCGACCCGTCCTCGCCCAGCAGCCCGGACGCGACCGGCACCACGGGCACGGACGGGGGTACGGGCGAGAGCGAGACCCCGGGCGGCGACGCGGGCGGCACCCCCGCGAACGGCGGTGCGGCGACCGGCGGCACGGACGCGGGGGGCGGGGCCTCCGCCACCGGCGGTGCCGGGTCGCAGACGGCCGGGGCCGGGGCGGGTGGTGCCGGGGGCACCGACGCCGGGGCCTCGGACGCCGGCGGCACGGGGACGTCCACGGGGGCGGACGCGGGTGCCGGTGACGGCGGCGACGACGCGGGGCAGGGGCCCGGGGGCCTGGTCCCGCAGCTGACCAATGGGCGGCGGGAGTAGGGGGCGGCGCTACCGGTG
>NZ_JOHS01000009.1 GCF_000725625.1 Streptomyces sp. NRRL F-6676 | reverse complement strand
GGTGGGGTTGTGGGTCGGGTGCGGGTGGGTGGGGGCTTGTCGCGCAGTTCCCCGCGCCCCTTGTAGGGGCACGGTGGGTGCTCGCGGCCCTGCGGCGGAGCCGCGCAAAAGACACAGCCCCGCGCCCCTTGTAGGGGCACGGTGAGTGCTCGCGGCCCCGCGGCGGAGCCGCGCAAAAGACACAGCCCCGCGCCCCTTGTAGGGGCACGGTGAGTGCTCGCGGCCCCGCGGCCGTGCCGCGCAAAGGACACAGCCCCGCGCCCCTGATGGGGGCGCGGGGCTGTGGTTGGTGGGTCAGCCGAGCTTGGTCACGTCTCGTACCGCGCCCTTGTCCGCGCTGGTCGCCATGGCCGCGTAGGCGCGGAGGGCCGTGGAGACCTTGCGGGTGCGGTTGCGGGGGGTGTAGTCGCCGGCGAGGGCCTCGGCGCGCCGGGTGAGTTCCGCGTCGTCGACGAGGAGTTCGATCGTGCGGCCGGGGATGTCGATGCGGATCCGGTCGCCGTCCTCGACGAGCGCGATCGTGCCGCCGGACGCCGCCTCGGGCGACGCGTGGCCGATCGACAGACCCGACGTGCCGCCGGAGAAGCGGCCGTCGGTGACCAGCGCGCACGTCTTCCCCAGGCCACGGCCCTTCAGGTACGAGGTCGGGTAGAGCATCTCCTGCATGCCGGGGCCGCCCTTGGGGCCCTCGTAGCGGATGACGACGACGTCGCCGTCCTTGATCCCCTTGGTGAGGATCTTCTCGACGGCCTCCTCCTGGGAGTCGCAGACGACCGCGGGACCCTCGAAGGTCCAGATGGACTCGTCGACGCCGGCCGTCTTCACCACGCAGCCGTCGACCGCGAGGTTGCCCTTGAGGACCGCGAGGCCGCCGTCCTTGGAGTAGGCGTGCTCGGCGGAGCGGATGCAGCCGCCCTCGGCGTCGGTGTCCAGCGCCTCCCAGCGCTCGGACTGGGAGAAGGCCTCCGCCGACCTCACACACCCCGGAGCCGCGTGCCACAGTTCGACCGCCTCGGGGGACGGGGAGCCGCCGCGCACGTCCCAGGTCTTGAGCCAGTCGGCCAGCGACGGGCTGTGCACCGAGTGGACGTCCTCGTTGAGCAGCCCCGCGCGGTGCAGCTCGCCGAGGAGGGCGGGGATGCCGCCGGCCCGGTGCACGTCCTCCATGTAGTACGTGCGGTCCTTGGCGACGTTCGGGGCGACCTTGGCCAGGCACGGCACACGGCGCGAGACGGCGTCGATCTGCTCCAGGCCGAACTCGACGCCCGCCTCCTGGGCGGCGGCGAGCAGGTGCAGGATCGTGTTGGTGGAGCCGCCCATCGCGATGTCGAGCGCCATGGCGTTCTCGAACGCGGCGAACGTGGCGACGTTGCGCGGCAGGACCGTGTCGTCGTCCTGCTCGTAGTAGCGGCGGGTGATGTCCATCACCGTGCGCGCGGCGTCCTCGTACAGCGCCTTGCGGGCCGTGTGGGTGGCGAGCACCGAGCCGTTGCCCGGGAGGGAGAGGCCGATGGCCTCGGTCAGGCAGTTCATCGAGTTGGCGGTGAACATGCCGGAACACGAGCCGCAGGTCGGGCAGGCGTTCTCCTCGATGCGGAGGATGTCCTCGTCGGAGATCTTGTCGTTGACGGCGTCGGAGATCGCGTCGACCAGGTCGAGCGTGCGGACCGTGCCGTCGACCAGGGTGGCGCGGCCGGACTCCATCGGGCCGCCGGAGACGAAGACCGTCGGGATGTTCAGGCGCAGCGCGGCCATCAGCATGCCCGGGGTGATCTTGTCGCAGTTGGAGATGCAGACCAGGGCGTCGGCGCAGTGGGCCTCGACCATGTACTCCACGCTGTCCGCGATCAGGTCGCGCGAGGGCAGGCTGTAGAGCATGCCGCCGTGACCCATCGCGATGCCGTCGTCGACGGCGATGGTGTTGAACTCGCGCGGGATGCCGCCGGCCGCGCTGATCGCCTCGGAGACGATCCGGCCGACCGGCTGGAGGTGCGTGTGGCCCGGCACGAACTCCGTGAAGGAGTTGGCGACCGCGATGATCGGCTTGCGGCCGATGTCCGCGCCGGGTACACCGGAGGCGCGCATAAGGGCGCGGGCGCCCGCCATGTTGCGGCCGTGGGTGACTGTGCGGGACCTCAGCTCGGGCATCGTCGCTCGCTCCTTCGGAGAGTTATGACTGCCGTCGAGCGTACGCCGGTCATCCAGGGTTCGGGACGGGCTGTCCGGAATGCGGGACGTGCGTCTCGGTACCCGTACTGACCTGGGGTGTCAGCCGCGCGGGAGATCCGCGGTCGACGCCAGGTGGAGGCGGGTGAAGGCCAGGGCCTCCGCCAGGTCGGCCTCACGTTCGGCGCTGGACATGGCGCGGCGGGTGTTGACCTCGATCACCACATGGCCGTCGAACCCGGTGCGCGAGAGGTGTTCCAGCACCGCCGCGCAGGGCTGTCCGCCGCGGCCGGGCACCAGGTGCTCGTCCTTGGCCGAGCCCTTGCCGTCGGCGAGGTGGACGTGGCCGAGCCGGTCGCCCATGCGGTCGAGCATGCCGAGCGCGTCGGTGCGGGCGGTCGCGGCATGGCTGAGGTCGATCGTGAAGTGGCGGTAGTCGTCCTTGGTGACGTCCCAGTCGGGGGCATAGGCGAGCATCTCGCGGTCGCGGTAGCGCCAGGGGTACATGTTCTCGACGGCGAACCGCACGTCGGTCTCGTTCGCCATGCGCCAGACGCCGTCGACGAAGTCGCGTGCGTACTGGCGCTGCCAGCGGAACGGGGGGTGGACGACGACCGTGCTCGCGCCGAGCTTCTCGGCGGCGGCGCGGGCCCGCTGGAGCTTGGTCCAGGGGTCGGTGGACCACACGCGCTGCGTGATGAGCAGGCAGGGGGCGTGCACGGCGAGGATGGGTATGCGGTGGTAGTCGCTGAGTCTGCGCAGCGCCTCGATGTCCTGGCTGACGGGGTCGGTCCAGACCATGACCTCGACGCCGTCGTAGCCGAGGCGCGCGGCGATCTCGAAGGCCGTCGCCGTGGACTCCGGGTAGACGGAGGCGGTGGACAGGGCGACCTTCGGCTCCGTTTCCGGGATCTGTACGGGGGGCTCCGCCATGGGGACAGGTTACGGGGTGCGGTTGGGTGGTGTGCGGGGCGCCTAAGGGGTGGGGTGGCTCGGGGTTCGTTGGCGGCTGACGGCTTGTGGGGGTTGCTCGCGCAGTTCCCCACGCCCCTTCGGGGGCGCGTCTCGTGGCGCATCCCACAGAAGCGCGCCCCCCTTTCCTACATCCCCAGCTGGTCCAGGTTCCGCAGGATGATGCCCTCCCTCAGGGCCCACGGGCATATCTCCAGGGACTCGATTCCCAGGAGGTCCATCGCGGCCTCCGCCACCAGCGCGCCGGCGACGAGCTGGTGGGCGCGGTCGGCGGAGACGCCGGGGAGTTCGGCGCGTTCCTCGGTGGTCATCGAGGCGAGCCTGGGGACCCAGGCCGCCAGGGACTCCCGCTTCAGCTCGCGCTGCACGTAGAGGCCGTCCGCGGAGCGGGCCGCGCCGCCGATGCGGGCGAGCTGGCGGAAGGTCTTGGACGTGGCCACGACATGGTCGGGCGGTCCGAACCGGCTGAACTCGCCGACCGTGCGGGCGATCTCGGCGCGCACGTGCTTGCGCAGCGCGCGGACGTCGTCCGGGGCCGGCGGGTCCCCCGGCAGCCGTCCGGCGGTCAGCCGGCCCGCGCCCAACGGCAGCGACACCGCGGCGTCGGGCTGCTCGTCGATGCCGTACGCGATCTCCAGCGAGCCGCCGCCGATGTCGACGACCAGCAGCTTCCCCGCCGACCAGCCGAACCAGCGGCGGGCGGCGAGGAACGTGCACCGCGCCTCCTCCTCGCCGCTGAGCACCTGGAGCTCGACGCCGGTCTCCTCGCGTACGCGGGCGAGGACCTCGTCGGCGTTGCGGGCCTCGCGCACCGCGGAGGTGGCGAAGGGCAGCAGATCCTCCACGCCCTTGTCCTCGGCGGCCTGGAGGGCGTCGCGGACGACGGCGATCAGGCGGTCGACGCCGACCTGGCCGATCGCCCCGTCCTCGTCGAGAAGTTGGGCGAGCCGCAGCTCCGCCTTGTGCGAGTGCGCGGGCAGCGGGCGGGCGCCCGGGTGCGCGTCCACCACCAGCAGGTGGACCGTGTTCGATCCCACGTCGAGGACACCGAGTCTCATGGACGCAAACGCTACTGCCGACGGGCACTTACCCTGGAGGCGTGCCAAAGACGAAAAACGCGAAGAGCGGCAAGCGGGGCGAAAACGCCGGGCCCGCGGCGGGTTCGAAGGCCCCTTCGCCGGTGCGTGACACGGCCGACGAGAAGGGGCTCGACTTCGCGCGCGCGTGGGTGGAGTTCCCCGACCCGGCCGACGACGAGCAGGTCTTCCGCTGCGACCTGACCTGGCTGACCTCGCGCTGGAACTGCGTCTTCGGCGCCGGCTGCCAGGGCATCGAGGCGGGCCGCGCCGACGACGGCTGCTGCACGCTGGGGGCGCACTTCTCCGACGAGGAGGACGAGGAGCGCGTCGCCGGTCATGTGGCGCGGCTCACGCCGGACATCTGGCAGCACCACGACGAGGGCCGGCGCGGCGGCTGGGTGAGCGAGGACGACGAGGGCTCCCGGCAGACCCGTCCGTTCCAGGGCTCGTGCATCTTCCAGAACCGTCCCGGTTTCGCGGGCGGTGCCGGCTGCTCGCTGCACATCCTGGCGCTGCGCGAGGGCCGCGAGCCGCTGGAGACCAAGCCGGACGTGTGCTGGCAGCTGCCGGTGCGGCGGACGTACGACTGGATCGACCGGCCCGACGACACCCGCGTGCTCCAGGTGTCGATCGGCGAGTACGACCGCCGGGGCTGGGGCCCGGGCGGGCACGACCTGCACTGGTGGTGCACGTCGGCGACCTCGGCGCACGGCGCGGGCGACCCGGTGTACGTGTCCTACCGGGCGGAGCTGACCGAGCTGATGGGCAAGGCCGGGTACGACCGGCTGGTCGAGCTGTGCGAGGAACGGCTGGCCCGGGGGCTCCCGCTGGTGGCCCCGCATCCGGCCGATCCGGTGCGCTGAGCGGTCCCCCGAGCCTTTACTGCGCGGGGCTCGCCCCGTCCGGGCTGTCCGGCGGGGGTGTGGAGCCGTCGCCGCCGGCCGGTGGGGTGGGGTCGGTGGCGCTCGGGGTCGGGGCCGGGGTCGGGTCGTCCGGCGTGGGGTCGGGGTCCGGCGTGCCCGGGGTGCCGGTCGGGCGCGGGTGGTGGTGAGGGGGATGGTGGCCGTGGGGCGGCGCCGGGGGGTCGCTGTCGGGGGCGCCGGTGCCCGCGGTGCCGTAGCCGTCGATGGTGACCGTGGCGCCGCCGGGGGCGAGCGTCACGCGCGCGTGCCAGGCGCCGGAGGGTTCGCTCAGGTGGTCGACGTACACCTTGACGGTGACGGACTCGCCGGGGGCGAGGGTGCCGGAGGTGCGGCTCAGGTAGAGCCAGGGCGCGGTGGTGCGCGCCGACCAGTGGACGGGTGAGCCGCCGGTCGCCCGGAGGGTGATCAGGGTCGTCGTGCCGCTGCTCCACGCGCTCACGGTGACGCTGCCGGCGCTGGGTGCGCCCGTGTCGCCGTCCACCACGGCCACGTCGACGTCGGTGCCGTCGGAGGCGCCGGGGCGGCCGGGGTGGCGGGAGTCGGGGCTCACGCGCGCGCTGCCCGCGTTCTCGTACGTGTCTCCCGCCCCGCCGTCGAGCGCTCCCGGGTCCTGGGCCTCGCCCGCGGTGGCGGGGCGGCCGTCGGAGCCCTCGCCGGTGAGCGGGGCGCCCCGGTAGGCGGCCCACAGGGCGAGGACGGGGGCGGCGACGACGGTGGCGACGACCGTCGTGGTGAGCGCCCGGGCGCGCATGCGTTCGCGGCGGGCGGCGTGGTCGCCGGGGTCCATGGGGAAGCCGCGCCGGTCGAAGCGGGGGCCCCTGCCGCGCACGCGCGCGTGGTGCGCGGTCGCCGCGCGCAGGGCGGCGCGGGGGGCGGGCAGGACGGGCAGTTCGTCGGGGGTGACGGTGGCGCCCGGCCAGCTGCCGGGGAGGGCGCGTTCGGCGGTGCGGCGGCAGCGGGGGCAGTCGTCGACGTGGCGGACGAGTTCGGTGCGCAGGGCGGGGCCGAGGACGAGCCGGCGGTCACTGGTGAGGTGGGCGACGCCGGGGCAGGCGCCGGTCTCCACGACGGTGAGGGCGGTGCGGGTGCGCTCCACCTCGCAGGCGGCGGAGGCGAGGAGTTCGCGGGTGGTGGCGAGGTCCTGGCCGAGGACGGCGGCGACCTCGTGGGCGGCGAGCCGGTGGCGTACGGCCAGTTCCAGCGCCTCGCGCTGCTCGGGGGTGGTGCCGGCCGCCTCCGGCCAGGCCAGCAGCGCGAGCTCGCGGCGGCGGCGCTCGCGGGTGTCCGGGGTGAGGTCCGTGGTGCTGGAGGTGGCGGCGATCGCGGCGGCGGCACGGCGGTCGGCGGCGTCCTTGGCCGCGTTCCCGGCCGCGTTCCTGGTTGTGCTCCTGGCCGTGTCGCCTCGGTCGGAGGTGCGGCCGGCCGCGTGGGTCGCGGTGCGGCGGCGGCCGGACTCGGCGAGGCGGCGCCGGCAGGCCCAGCGGGCCAGCGCGTACAGCCAGGCGCGGCGGTCGGCGGCGGCCTCCGGGCCGTGCCGGCCGCGGCGCTCGGCCACGGCGAGGACGTCGCCGAGGGCGGCGGTCGCGGCGTCGTGGTCGCACAGGACCGACAGACAGTAGGTGAACAGGCCGTCCAGAGGGGGCTCGCACGGTGCGGGCGGGTGCGTGGACGTGCGCGACGTCGTGCGCTCGGATGTGCGCACGCTCCCTTGCGCCGGGCGCGCGCCGGTGGGGTACGTGGGGGTCTCCGGGCTGCTGCTCATCACCCGTGCGACCGTAGGCGCCGAGGTGCTGTCCGTTCTCACCCCTTCCGCACTTTTACTCCGTACGGGTGAAACGATCCCTCATCCGAGTGCGGGGCGCCCTCCCGGCGGGTTCCGTGCGCGCTCCGGGGTGGGGGGATTCGGTTCGTAGTGCGGCCGCGGGTCGCGTCGTGGCTTGTCGCGCAGTTCCCCGCGCCCCTCAAAAGCGGGGGGCGCCCCCGGCTTTCAGGGGCGCGGGGCTGTGTCGATACGCGGCTCCGCCGCGTGGGCGCGAGCAACCACAAACCGTCCGCACCCGCCGGCGAACCCCAGCCACCCGAGCTCTGTCGCGCCTCCCCGCACCCGCTGTCAGTACCCCCGGCTACGGTTTCCGCATGGCTGCCCGTACCAAGACCACCAAGGACCGTCCCTCCTACCGCTGCACGGAGTGCGGCTGGCAGACGGCCAAGTGGCTCGGCCGCTGCCCCGAATGCCAGGCCTGGGGCACCGTCGAGGAGTACGGAGCGCCCGCCGTCCGTACGACGGCCCCCGGCCGCGTCACCACGGCCGCCCTCCCCATCGCCGAGGTCGACGGCCGCCAGGCCACCGCCCGCTCCACGGGCGTCCCCGAACTGGACCGCGTGCTCGGCGGCGGGCTGGTCCCCGGCGCGGTCGTCCTCCTCGCGGGCGAACCCGGCGTCGGCAAGTCCACGCTCCTGCTGGACGTCGCGGCCAAGGCCGCCGGACCCGACCACCGCACCCTCTACGTCACGGGCGAGGAGTCCGCGAGCCAGGTGCGGATGCGCGCCGACCGCATCAAGGCGCTCGACGACGACCTCTACCTCGCCGCCGAGACCGATCTCGCCGCCGTCCTCGGCCACTTGGACGAGGTGAAGCCGTCCCTGCTGATCGTCGACTCGGTGCAGACGGTCGCCTCGCCGGAGATCGACGGCGCCCCCGGCGGCATGGCCCAGGTCCGCGAGGTGGCCGGCGCCCTCATCCGCGCCTCCAAGGAACGCGGCATGGCCACGCTCCTGGTGGGCCACGTCACGAAGGACGGCGCCATCGCGGGCCCCCGCCTCCTCGAACACCTGGTGGACGTGGTGCTGTCCTTCGAGGGCGACCGCCACGCCCGCCTCCGCCTCGTACGCGGCGTCAAGAACAGGTACGGCGCCACGGACGAGGTCGGCTGCTTCGAACTGCACGACGAGGGCATCGTGGGCCTGGCCGACCCCAGCGGCCTGTTCCTCACCCGGCGGGACGAACCGGTGCCGGGTACGTGCCTGACCGTCACCCTGGAGGGCCGCCGCCCGCTGGTCGCCGAGGTGCAGTCGCTCACGGTCGACTCCCAGCTGCCCTCGCCCCGCCGCACCACCTCCGGGCTGGAGACCTCCCGCGTCCAGATGGTGCTCGCCGTGCTCGAACAGCGCGGCCGGATCAGCGCGCTGGGCAAGCGGGACATCTACTCGGCGACGGTCGGCGGGGTGAAGCTCTCCGAGCCCGCCGCCGACCTGGCCATCGCCCTCGCGCTGGCCTCCGCCGCGAGCGACACCCCGCTGCCGAAGAACCTCGTCGCGATCGGCGAGGTGGGCCTGGCGGGCGAGGTGAGACGGGTCACGGGCGTGCAGCGCAGGCTCGCCGAGGCGCACCGGCTGGGCTTCACACATGCCCTGGTCCCGGCCGATCCGGGGAAGATCCCGCCGGGCATGAAGGTGCTGGAAGTGGCGGACATGGGGGACGCGCTGCGGGTCCTGCCGCGCTCCCGTCACCGAGAGGCCCCGCAGGAGCGGGAGGACCGCCGGTAGACTTTGCCCTGGTCTCGCCCGTCCGTACGAACCGAGAGTGCGACACGGAGCGCCCCAGAACCCGCGACCGGAGGAGTGCAGTGGCAGCCAACGACCGGGCGGCAGCTCCCGGAAAATCCGGCGGGAGTTCCGGTGCCGACGGCCTGATGCGCGCCTCCCTGAGCGCCGTGGCGCCCGGCACGAGCCTGCGCGACGGACTGGAGCGGGTGCTGCGCGGCAACACCGGCGGACTCATCGTGCTCGGCTCCGACAAGACCGTCGAGTCGATGTGCACGGGCGGCTTCGTCCTGGACGTCGAGTTCACGGCGACGCGCCTGCGTGAGCTGTGCAAGCTCGACGGCGGCATCGTGCTCTCCTCCGACCTCTCCAAGATCCTCCGCGCGGGCGTGCAGTTGCTGCCCGACCCGACGATCCCCACGGAGGAGACCGGCACCCGGCACCGCACGGCGGACCGGGTCAGCAAGCAGGTCAAGTACCCCGTGGTGTCGGTCTCGCAGTCGATGCGCCTGATCGCGCTGTACGTCGACGGGCAGCGCCGTGTCCTGGAGGACTCGGCGGCGATCCTGTCCCGCGCCAACCAGGCCCTTGCCACGCTGGAGCGGTACAAGCTCCGCCTGGACGAGGTGGCGGGCACGCTCTCCGCACTGGAGATCGAGGACCTGGTGACGGTCCGGGACGTCTCGGCGGTCGCGCAGCGCCTGGAGATGGTCCGCCGCATCGCCACCGAGATCGCCGAGTACGTCGTCGAGCTCGGCACCGACGGCCGTCTTCTCGCCCTCCAGCTCGACGAGTTGATCGCGGGCGTGGAGCCCGAGCGCGAACTGGTCGTACGGGACTACGTCCCCGAGCCCACCGCCAAGCGCTCCCGCACGGTCGAGGAGGCCCTCGCCGAGCTGGACGCGCTGAGCCACGCGGAGCTGCTGGAGCTGTCCACGGTCGCCCGCGCGCTCGGCTACACCGGCTCCCCCGAGGCGCTGGACTCCGCCGTCTCGCCGCGCGGCTTCCGGCTCCTCGCGAAGGTGCCCCGGCTGCCCGGCGCGATCATCGACCGTCTGGTGGAGCACTTCGGCGGCCTGCAAAAGCTGCTGGCCGCGAGCGTCGACGACCTTCAGACGGTCGACGGTGTCGGCGAGGCGCGTGCGCGGAGTGTCCGCGAGGGGCTGTCGCGGCTCGCGGAGTCGTCGATCCTCGAGCGGTACGTCTGAGGGGACGGCCGGCGTTTCGGCAGCCCCTCAGCCCTTTCCGCCCTTCCGGCCCTTTCCGTCCTTTCAGCCTTTTCCGCCCTTCAGTCCTTTCGGCCCTTTCAGTCCTTCGCCAGGACGAACGACGTCTGGGCCTTGGTGAATCCGGCGGCCTTCGCCTCCACCAGGTAGGTGCCCGCGGACGCCTTGCCCGCCTTCGGCGTCGCGCAGTGGGGAGCGCTCGGCGTGCGGTCCCACTTCACCGTGTACGTCGCGCTGCCCTCGGCCGGCACCCGGAAGAGGACGCTGCCGGAGCCCTTGGGGCAGTCGTCGGAGGCCCAGAAGGCGTCGTCCTCACCCGTCTGTGTGATCGTCAACACGACGTGCTTCGGGCCGAGATCGACCTTGCAGTCACCGGCGGAGGTGTTGCGGGCGGTCACCTCGAGGGTGGGGGTCTGCTCGGGTGCGTAGGTGTTGTGGACGCTGCGCAGGGTCAACTTCACCGCGCTCGCCGTGCAGTTGGTCAACGACGAGCTGGCGGGCACCTGTTCCCCGGTGACCCCGCCACCGCCGCCGGTCGCGGCGGAGCCGCCGCCCTCCGTACCGCCGGTGGAGCCACCGCCGTTGCCGGTGCCGTCTCCGGAGCCGTCGCCGTCCCCTGAGCCGTCGCCCGAGCCGCTGGTGTCGCCGTCACCGCCGCCGCCCGACTCGTCGCGGCCGCCGGGGTGTTGGCTGATCGCGGGCCCCGAGCTGGAGGGGCCCGGGGTGATCGAGGGCGCGGGATTCTTGCCGTCGCCACCGCCCTCGTCCTTCTTCCCGCCGCCCCCGCCGAAGCCGACGATCCACACGACGAGGAGTGCCAACACGCCGACTACGGCAGCGAGAACGGCCCTCCGACGCCAGTAGATGGAGGAGGGAAGCGGCCCGACCGGATTGCGCAGAGATCCCACGGCGCAAACCTTACGAGAGATCGTTGCGCCAACTGGGCGTCACCCGCCGCCCAACGGCAACTTTTCGAGATCATCGTCTGTTCCGATGATCGCCGGGTGTGCCTCCGGGTGGGTTGCTCGGTCGCGGAAGAGCTCGGAGGGTTCCGTTCGTCGGCGGGTGCGGGTCGTGCGTGGTCGCTCGCGCCCACGCGGCGGAGCCGTACATGGCGCAGTCCCGTGCCCCTGACGGGCGCGGCCCTCCGGGGCGCGGCCCCCGCCGCCACGACACCGGACACCCCGCCGATCGCGACACGCCGCAGCAGCGGCTCGACGCGTGGCAGGATCGAAAGTGCCATGACAGCACCCACCGCGCACACCGCAGACACCCCCGCCGCCGCCTCCCCCACGACCAGTCCCATCCCGACGCCCGCCGCGGACCCCACGCACCCCGCGCCCCCGGCCGTTCCCGGCGGGAACCTCCACAGCCCCGTCATCGCCTGGTTCGAGTCGCACGCCCGTGACCTCCCCTGGCGTCGCCCCGACGCCGGGCCCTGGGGCGTGATGGTCAGCGAGTTCATGCTCCAGCAGACGCCGGTCAACCGCGTGCTGCCCGTCTACGAGCAGTGGCTCGGCCGCTGGCCGCGCCCCGCCGATCTGGCCAAGGAGGCGCCCGGCGAGGCCGTCCGCGCCTGGGGCCGCCTCGGCTACCCCCGCCGCGCGCTGCGGCTGCACGGCGCGGCCGTCGCCATAACGGAACGGCACGGCGGTGACGTCCCCACCGACCACGCTCAGCTGCTCGCCCTGCCCGGCATCGGCGAGTACACCGCCGCCGCGGTGGCGTCGTTCGCGTACGGCCAGCGGCACGCCGTGCTGGACACCAACGTCCGCCGTGTGCTGGCCCGCGCGGTCACCGGCGTCCAGTACCCGCCGAACGCGACCACGGCCGCCGAGCGCAAGCTGGCGCGTGCCCTGCTCCCGGAGGACGAACACACGGCCTCCCGCTGGGCCGCCGCGTCGATGGAGCTCGGGGCGCTGGTGTGCACGGCGAAGAACGAGAGCTGCCACCGCTGCCCCATCGCCGACCGGTGCGCCTGGCACGTCGCGGGCAAGCCCGCGCACGACGGCCCGCCGCGCCGCGTGCAGTCGTACGCGGGGACGGACCGTCAGGTGCGCGGCCGACTGCTCGCCGTGCTCCGGGAGGCCGCGCACCCCGTCCCGCAGGCGGCCCTGGACCGTGTCTGGAACGAGCCGGTGCAGCGCGCCCGCGCGCTGGACGGTCTGGTTTCGGACGGACTCGTCGAACCCCTGCCCGGCGGCCGCTACCGCCTCCCCCTGAGCTGAGCCCGGCCGGCCGGCCCCGCGATGCGGGCCATGCCTTCTACCCACACTCACCCGTCCCACACCCCGTCGACAGCGACGTCACAGTCACCGTGCCCGCCGGTCGCCCGCCACCCCCACCACAAATCCCCCAAAGCCGTATGTGACACCCCCTCTCCTTAGCTCGCGCTTACGTCTGTTACACAACCGACGGACAGCCGAGCGCCGTCCGCAGGCTTCCTCGGACAGCCTCGTGACAACGCCTCCGTAGCTTTCTTTCCGTACCCGGCGAAGACAGGCGGCCGGAACGGAGAACCGACGACGACAGGTCGGGCACGGGGCACGGGAGGCGATGGACATGGCACAGGGCCAGGGCGAGGTGCTCGAGTTCGAGGAGTACGTCCGTACACGGCAGGACGCGCTGCTGCGCAGTGCGCGCCGGCTGGTGCCGGACCCGATCGACGCCCAGGATCTGCTGCAAACCGCGCTCGTACGGACGTACGGCCGCTGGGAGGGCATAGCGGACAAGCGCCTGGCCGACGCCTATCTGCGCCGGGTCATGATCAACACCCGTACCGAATGGTGGCGTGCCCGCAAGCTGGAGGAGGTGCCCACCGAGCAGCTCCCGGACGCCTCGGTCGACGACTCGGCCGAGCAGCACGCGGACCGTGCCCTGCTGATGGATGTCCTCAAGGTTCTCGCTCCCAAGCAACGCAGCGTCGTGGTCCTGCGACACTGGGAGCAGATGACCACGGAGGAGACCGCCGCCGCCCTCGGCATGTCGGCCGGCACGGTCAAGAGCACGCTGCACCGGGCGCTCGCCCGGCTCCGCGAGGAGCTGGAGGCCCGCGATCTGGACGCACGCGCGCTGGAGCGTGAGGAGCGGGAGCGTTGCGCGGCGTAGGCAGAAGGGCCCGGCTGCCGGGCAAGGCCCTGAAGGCGGTGATCACGGCGGTGTCCGCGATCACCGCCCTCGGCCTTTTCGTCTCCGCGTGCGGCACGGGCGGGACCGGCGCCCGGGACGAGGGCCCGGCGGACAGTGACTCCCTGGCCCCGGTCTCCTCGGCGTCGGTCTCGCCGCGGGCGCCGGCGCCGACGCCGGCATCGCCCTCGGAGTCGGTGCCCGCGCCGGCCGAGCAGGAGAAGCAGCGGGGGCTCGCCGTCAAGCTCGTGCAGAACGACCCCGAGGTCAGCCCGTCGGTGAAACGCCAGCTCAAGCCGTGCGTCGCGGACGAGTACCCGGTGGACGTGTCGTACGGCGGACTGACCGGGGGGTCCGCGGACGACGTCGTGGTGAACGTGATGACGTGTGGAGACGCGGTGGGCGTCGGCGCGTACGTGTACCGGCTGGAGAAGCACGGGTACGAAAATGTGTTCAGGGCCGAGGAGCCGCCGGTCTACGCCGAGATCGACCGCGGTGATCTGGTGGTGACCCAGCAGCTGTACCGCAAGGGCGACTCGGTCGCCTATCCGTCCAGTGTGGAGGTCATCACCTACCGCTGGTCGGCGGACCACTTCACCGAGGAGTCCCGCGTGCACAACGACTACAGCAACGCGGTGGACGAGGACCCGGTGGCAGGCCCCAGTGCCGGCTGAGACCCGGCCGCGCGGGTACGGCTCCGCACCGGCCCCGTACCCGCGCCCGCCCGCATCCCTTCCCACGCCCGCATCCCTATCTCTGAGAGCACCGATGGCAGAGCAGACCCACGTCCTGTTCGTGGAGGACGACGACGTCATCCGCGAGGCCACCCAGCTCGCGCTGGAGCGTGACGGCTTCGCGGTCACCGCCATGCCCGACGGACTGTCGGGCTTGGAGTCGTTCCGCGCCCGGCGCCCCGACATCGCGCTCCTCGACGTGATGGTGCCGGGGCTGGACGGGGTCAGCCTGTGCCGGCGGATCCGGGACGAGTCGAACGTGCCGGTGATCATGCTCTCCGCGCGCGCCGACTCCATCGACGTCGTCCTCGGCCTGGAGGCGGGCGCCGACGACTACGTGACGAAGCCGTTCGACGGTGCCGTCCTGGTCGCCCGGATCCGCGCGGTGCTGCGCCGCTTCGGGCACGCGGGCGGCATGCGGACGAACGAGCCGGATCCGGTGGCCGAGGGCGGGGTGCTCACCTTCGGCGAGCTGGAGGTGGACACCGGGGGCATGGAGGTGCGCCGCGCCGGGCAGCCGGTGTCGCTCACCCCGACCGAGATGCGGCTGCTCCTGGAGTTCTCCGGCGCGCCGGGCACGGTGCTGTCACGTGACAAGCTGCTGGAGCGCGTGTGGGACTACGGCTGGGGCGGGGACACCCGCGTCGTCGACGTCCATGTGCAGCGGCTGCGGACGAAGATCGGCCAGGACAGGATCGAGACGGTCCGCGGCTTCGGCTACAAACTGAAGGCCTGAGCGGGGCGGGAGGGTACGGAGCATGTTTCGGCGCCGAAGCCGGTCCGGCGGCGACGGGAACGGGAACGGCGGCGGGCGTGGTGCCGGTGTGTGCGGTCTGCGGGTGACGGGGCTCGGCGAGCCCAGGCCCGGGGAGTCCGGCTTTTCGGAATTGTCTGGCTTGTCGGAATTCGGCGTTCCGGAGCTGGACGCCGCCGGGCCGCATGAGCCGGACGGGTCCGGCCTCGACGCGCACGCCCCCGGCGCGCACGGGAGCGGTCCGCGCGGCCAGCGGATGCGTACGGGGCTCCGGTGGAAGCTCAGCGCGGCGATCGCGCTGGTCGGCGCGCTCGTGGCGGTCGCCCTGAGCCTGGTGGTGCACAACGCGGCGCGCGTCTCGATGCTGGACAACTCGCGCGACCTGGCCGACGAGCGGATCCAGGTGGCGCAGCGGATGTACGAGTCCGGGCGCACGCAGGCCTTCGGTGTCAAGGTCGACGACCCGACCATCCCCCGCGACCTGCTGGCGCGGGTCAAGCAGGGCCGGCGGGCCACGTACGTGGCGGAGGGGCCGCACGGCGTGCCGGACATCTGGGCGGCCGTACCGCTCAAGGACGGCAGGGTGCTGTCGCTGCAAACCACCTTCACCGACCGCAGCGCCAGTGTGATGAACGATCTGGACGAGGCCCTGCTGATCGGGGCGATCGCGGTCGTCCTCGGCGGCAGCGCGCTCGGCGTGCTGATCGGCGGTCAGATGTCGGGACGGCTGCGCAAGGCGGCGGCCGCGGCCAATCGGGTCGCCATGGGCGAGACGGACGTACGGGTGCGGGACTCGATCGGCGGCGTCGTACGGGACGAGACGGACGACCTGGCGCGGGCGGTGGACGCGATGGCGGACGCGCTGCAACAGCGCATCGAGGCCGAGCGCCGGGTGACCGCGGACATCGCGCACGAGCTGCGCACCCCGGTGACGGGGCTGCTCACGGCGGCCGAACTGCTGCCGCCGGGACGGCCGACCGAGCTGGTCCTCGACCGGGCGAAGGCGATGCGGACGCTGGTCGAGGACGTGCTGGAGGTGGCCCGGCTGGACGGGGCGTCGGAGCGGGCCGAGTTGCAGGACATCATGCTCGGGCAGTTCGTGACCCGGCGGGTGGCGGTGAAGGACGCGGCCGTCGAGGTGACGGTGGTGCACGAGTCCGCGGTCACCACGGACCCGCGCCGCCTGGAGCGCGTGCTGTTCAACCTGCTGGCGAACGCGGCCCGGCACGGGCGGCCGCCGGTGCGGGTGTCGGTGGAGGGCCGGGTGATCCGGGTACGGGACCACGGGCCCGGTTTCCCCAGGGAGCTGCTGGAGGAGGGGCCGAGCCGGTTCCGCACCGGCAGCTCCGACCGGGCGGGCCGGGGCCACGGCCTGGGTCTGACGATCGCCGCGGGCCAGGCACGTGTGCTGGGCGCCCGCCTCACCTTCCACAACGTGACCGTCCCGGGGGCTCCCGAGACGGCCCCCGCCGACGGGGCGGTGGCGGTCCTCTGGCTCCCGGAGCACGCCCCCACCAACACCGGCAGCTTCCCGACGCTCCCGAGGACCGCTCCCTAGGGGCCTTCTGATGGATCTCCGTGGGAGAAGGAGCGGCGTTCGGTGCGTGCTCTCGCCGTGCCGTGTGGAAGCCCTCGTAGCGGAGCTACTTGGGCTTTCGCGCGGTGCGGCGAGAGTGCGTGCCGGGCGTCGCGACGCCGCGGAGATCCGTCAGAAGGACCCTAGGGGCCCCAGGGCCTGGCGGCAGCGGGGCCGGGCGTCAGGGCCGGAGGTTCTCCAGGTCCTCCAGCAGGCTGGGGTGCGTGGGCTGCCAGCCGAGGGCCTCGCGGGTGTGGGCGCTGGACGCGGGCTGGTCCATGACGAAGATCGGGGCGAACGGTCCGAAGGTCTCGTCCGGGACCCGCTCGACCGGCAGACCGAGCCGTCGGCCGATGACCGCCGCGATGTCGCGCACCGCGTCGCCCTCGTCGGCGACGGCGTGCCAGACCGTGCCGGCCGGGGCCTTCTCCAGGGCGAGCCGGAACAGGACGGCCGCGTCGCGCGCGTGCACGGCCGGCCAGCGCTGGGTGCCGTCGCCGGGGTAGCCGGCCACCCCGGAGCCGCGTGCCGCCCGGGCCAGCAGGCCGGCGAAGCCGCCGTCGCCCTCGTTGTGGACGGTGCGCGGCATGCGCACGGCCGAGCTGCGCACCCCGCGCGAGGCGAGTGCCAGTACCGCCGTGACCGAGTGGGCCCGGCCGGCCACCGGGCCCTCGGTCGGCAGCGGGTCGGCCTCGGTGGAGGCGCGGCCCGCCACCCAGGGGGTGCCCGAGACGGTGACGAACGGGCGGTCGGTGCCGAGGAGTTCCTCGCCCAGCGCGGTGAGGGCGGCGCTCTCCTCGGCGATGCCCCGGGCGAGTGACTCCGGGCTGCCGTAGTCGCGTCCGAAGGCCAGGCTGATCACGCCGTCGGTCTGCGCGGCGCCGGCCCGCAGGACGTCGAGGTCCGCGAGCTCACCGCGCAGCACCTTGGCGCCGGCGGCTTCGAGGGCGTGCGCGGAGGCGTCCGAGCGGGCGAGGGCGAGAACGGTGTGGCCGCTGTCGAGCAGTTCGGCGACGACGGCGGAACCGATGGTGCCGGTGCCGCCGGTGACGAAGACATGCATGAGCGCTCCCTTGAGGGACGGTGGGTGAGGGGAAGGACAAGCGATGAGACCGTTGTCCCATCACCGACATTACACGGTGATGGGACTGTTGTCCCATCACCGACCCGCCTATCCTGTCCGTCATGGCCAGATGGGAACCAGGGGCGGCCCAGCGACTCGTCGTCGCGGCCGTCGACCTGTTCACCGAGCAGGGGTACGACGCCACGACGGTGACGCAGATCGCCGAGCGCGCCGGCGTCACCAAGAGCACGTTCTTCCGGTACTTCTCCGACAAGCGGGAGCTGCTGGTCGCGGGGCAGGAGACGCTCAGCAGGCTGCTCGCCGAGGGCATCGCGGAGGCGCCCCCGGAGGCGACTCCGCTCCAGGCGGTGGCGGCGGGGCTGGAGCGCGCGTCGGGGGCGATGGGGCCGGCCAACCGGGAGCTGGGGCCCCGGCTGCGGGCGGCCGTCGCGGCCAGCACGGAGTTGCAGGAGCGCGACGCGCTCAAGAGCGTCGGCATGGCCGCCGCGATGACGGCCGCGCTGGTCGCCCGGGGCGTCCCCGAGCCGACCGCCCACCTCGCGGGCGAACTGGGCGTCCTCGCGTTCAAACGGGGCTACGCGAAATGGTCGGAGTCCCACACCGACTGCCCCGACGCGACCCCGCTGGCCCCCCACACCCTCGCGGCCCTGTCGGACCTGCGCGAGGCGACCACGACACTGGCCTGAGCACCCGCGGAGCACTTACCGCACGGCTCCGCCGCGGCAGGAGGGGCTACGCCTTCCGTACGGCCCCGCCGACGGGGCGCCGCGTCTTCGGGCGCGGCTCCGCCGACGGGGCGCTGCGCCTTCCGGCGCGGCTCCGCCGACGGGGCGCCGCGTCTTCGGCGCGGCTCCGTCGCGGGGGCGCGAGCGACCGCGCCCGTCAGGGGCGCGGGGAACTGCGCGAGCAACCACATCGCTCCCGCACCCACCCCACAACCGCACTCCCCCACCCTCCCGGGGTCGAAGGGGCGGAGCCCCTGGGGGACGGGAAGGGTAGGGGCGGCGGGGGCGAAAAACCCAGCCCCGCCACCCGATCCGAGGCCGTACCCGGCCGCCGGCCCGGCGGGGGCCGGCCTCGCGGTTCCCCGCGCCCCTTACGGGGCTGGCCGGGGTGCAGGGGCCAGCCCCCACGCGCACGCCAAGGCCCCCCGGGCGAACCCGGGGCGCACGCCAAGACCCTCCGGGCGAACCCGGGGGGCCTTGGGAGGCGGAGCTTGGGGAAGGTCAGACGGCCTCTGCAACCGTCGGCCGCTCCCCGGCGGCGTCCCCAGCCGCATCCTCCGCCGTCTTCGGCCCCCCGGCCCCCCGCAACGGCACCTCCTTGACGAACACCGCCGCCACCAGCGCCACCACAGCCACCACCGCACCCAGCACGAACGCCGAATGCGTCCCCGCGGACACCGCGAACTGGTACGCCTCCCGCGCCTGCGCCGGCAGCTTCGCCAGGCTCGCCGCGTCCAACTGCGCCGACTGCTCGGTCATCTTGCCCCCGAGCGCCCCCGCCCGCTGCACCATCTCGTCCTGCACCCGGTTGTTGAACAGCGCACCCATGATGGCGACACCGAACGAGGACCCGAGCGTCCGGAACAGCGTGGTGGAGGACGAGGCGACGCCCATGTCCTTCATCTCGACGCTGTTCTGCGCCACCAGCATGGTGATCTGCATCAGGCAGCCCATGCCCGCGCCGAGGACCGCCATGTAGATCCCGGAGGTCAGCCGGGTGGTCTCCGTGTCCATCTGCGACAGCAGGAACAGTCCGACGATCATCAGCACGCTGCCGACGACCGGGAACACCTTGTAGCGGCCGCTGTTGGTGGTGACCCGCCCGGCCACCATCGACACGGCGAGCATCGCGCCGAGCATCGGCAGCAGCAGCAGTCCGGAGTTGGTGGCGGACGCCCCCTGCACCGCCTGCTGGTACAGCGGCAGGAAGAGCACGGCGCCGAACATCACGAACCCGGTGATGAAGCCGATGATCGACATCAGCGAGAAGTTGGGGTTGCGGAAGATGTGCAGCGGCATGATCGGCGCGGCGGCCCTGGTCTGCCAGAACAGGAACCCGACGAGTGCGGCGACACCGATGCCGATCAGCTCCATGATGCGCGCCGAGCCCCAGGCGTACTCCGTGCCGCCCCACGTGGTGACCAGCACGATGGAGGTG
This sequence comes from Streptomyces sp. NRRL F-6676, assembly GCF_000725625.1. Classification (GTDB taxonomy): domain Bacteria; phylum Actinomycetota; class Actinomycetes; order Streptomycetales; family Streptomycetaceae; genus Streptomyces. Next base: position 133,142 of record NZ_JOHS01000009.1, on the reverse strand, counting down.
ATGCCCAGCGTCAGCAGCCCGGCGCCGAGGTAGTCGATACGAGTTTCCGCGCGCTTCTTCGGCAGGTGCAGCACGACGCTGATGGCGGCGAGCGCGACCGCGCCGAGCGGCAGGTTGATGTAGAAGGACCAGCGCCAGCCGAGATGGTCGGTGATGGTGCCGCCGACCAGCGGGCCCGCGATCATCGCGAGCGCCATCACGCCGGCCATCATGCCCTGGTACTTGCCCCGCTCACGCGGCGGGATCAGGTCGCCGATGATCGCCATGACGCCGACCATCAGACCGCCGGCCCCGAGGCCCTGCACGGCCCGGAAGCCGATGAGCTGCCCCATGTCCTGCGCCATGCCGCTGAGCGCCGACCCGATCAGGAAGATCACGATCGAGGTCATGAAGACGCCCTTGCGCCCGTACATGTCGCCGAGCTTGCCCCACAGGGGCGTCGCGGCGGCCGTGGCGAGCGTGTACGCGGTGACCACCCACGACAGGTGTTCGAGCCCGCCGAGCTCACCGACGATCGTCGGCATCGCCGTGCCGACGATCATGTTGTCGAGCATCGCGAGCAGCATCGCGATCATCAGGGCGAGCAGGACGACGCGTACGCTGCGCGGCTGCTTGCCGCCGTCCTCGACCCCGGGTTTCTCCGCCTGCGCGGGCCCCTTGCCCGCTATGTCCGCCGTCTCCGCCATCGTCCCCACATCCCCTGCTTGCCACTGATGCCCCCGCGCGCCGCCGCGTGCGGGGTGGTCTCACCGATTCCGGTCACTTACTTGCCGCCCGGCTAGTTCTTTACACTGCGAGAAGGTAGCCTGGTAACTAGCCGGGCGTCAAGTAAGTTATTCCCGGACCGCCGGACAACCGGACGGCGGGCAGGTCCGAGGGAGTGCGAGGAGAGACGGAATGGGCAGCACCATGGACGACAGCAAGCGCCGGCGGCGGGGCGACACCCGCCAGCGCATCCAGGACGTTGCCCTCGACCTCTTCTCCGACCAGGGGTACGAGAAGACCTCGCTGCGGGAGATCGCCGAGCGGCTGGACGTCACCAAGGCGGCGCTCTACTACCACTTCAAGACCAAGGAAGACATCCTCATCAGCCTCTTCGGGGACCTGACCCGGCCGATCGACGAGCTCATCGGCTGGGGCCGGGAACAGCCGCACACCCTGGCGACCAAGCAGGAGGTCGTGCGCCGCTACAGCCAGGCCCTCGCCGACGCCGGGCCCCTCTTCCGCTTCATGCAGGAGAACCAGGCGACCATGCGCGAACTGCGCATCGGTGAGATGTTCAAGGGCCGGATGCTGGAGCTGAGCGGCATCATCCGGGACGAGGACGCCCCGCTGTCCGACCAGGTCCGCTGCATCACGGCGCTGTTCACGCTGCACGCGGGGATGTTCGCGCTGCGGGATCTGGAGGGCGATCCGGAGGACAAGCGCAAGGCGGTCCTGGAGGTCGCGCTGGAACTGGTGACGAAGGCGCACTACGGCGACTGACGCCGGGCGCCGGGCGGTCGCGTCGCTCCCTGGGGCCTCGCTCCGCCGTGCGCCCCGGCGTGCGAACGGCGCGTGGCGGAGCACAGGGCTCCGCCACGCGCCGTTTCCCGTGGGGGGACTCGGGGGGTGGGGCTGGATCAGACGTGCGTGCCGTGCGAGCGCAGGAACGCCACCGGGTTGACCGCCGAGCCGTAGTTCGGGGTCTTGCGGATCTCGAAGTGCAGGTGGGGACCGGTCGAGTTGCCGGTGTTGCCGCTGCGGGCGATGTGCTGCCCGGTGGCGACGACCTGGCCGACCTTGACGTCGATCCGGGACAGGTGCGCGTACTGCGAGTACGTGCCGTTCGCGTGCCTGACGACGATGGCGTTGCCGTACGCCGGGCCGTCGCCGGCGCCATTGCCGCCGGCCTTGACGACGGTGCCGCCGTGTGCGGCGACGACGTCCGTGCCGATCGGCACGGCGAAGTCCTGCCCGCTGTGCTTGTGCGCCCAGTGGCTGCCGTCCTGGTTGTAGCCGGCGCTCAGCTCGTACTTCTTCACCGGGTCGACCCAGGAGGCGGCCTTCTTGGCCGCGGCGGCCCTGGCCTCCGCCTTGGCGGCCTTCGCCTTGGCCTTCGCGGCCGCGGCGGCCTGCTCCGCGTGGGTCGCGGCCTCGGCCTGCGCGTCGGCCTGCGCACGGACGGCGGTGGCGAGGCTGCTGGACATCGCGCTGGTGGGGGTGGCGGCGACGGTGTCGGCGGCTACCGCGGCTCCGGCACCCAGGACGACCGAGGCGCCCAGGCCGATGCCGAGGACGGCGGCGCGGGTGCGGAGGGGGGACGTGCGGGGGTGGCGACGGGGCGTGGAGCGGAAGGACATCGAAACCTCAGGGGATGGGGGACAGGGCCGTGAACAACCACCCGGGGCGGGACGCGGTGGGCGTCGTCCGGGTGGCTCGTCCTTGGTAACCCCGAGGCGAGCGAATGCCCAAAATCGTGATCTCTTGGGGTGGGATAGTACGGAGGGTCGACTTCCTTCCGTGTTGCCCGTTTCGACAGGGCGCCCGGGCCACTAAGGCCCCTAGTAATCCCCAACCCCCTGTGCGAGACGTCACCGCTCCGGGACCCCTCCGCCCCCGGAAATGTGACCCCGGCTACGCGCCTTTTCCTCGCCCCCGCCGCCCCTACCCGTCCCATCCCTCAGGGGCTCCGCCCCTTCAACCCCGGTAGAGCTCGGGTGAATGAGGCGCATCGGGGAGCGCGGGTGAGTGGGCACTTCTCGCGCAGTTCCCCGCGCCCCTGACGGGGCCCGGCCCCCGCCTTCCAGGGGCGCGGGGAACTGCGCGAGACGGTACGACGGCCCGCAGCCGCCCACGCGCCCCAGCCGGCCGAGCTTTCAGGCGGCCCCGGCGGCCCCCGCCCCGGCGCGCATGCGAAAGGGGCTGCCCCCGGGGACCGAAGTCCCGGGGGCAGCCCCTGGTGCCGTTCAGGTGGGCCGGAGCCCGGAGGGCTACGCCTCCTTGCTCAGGTTGGGGCCCGCGCCGCCCGCCGCCTGCTCGATCGGCGGAGCGTCCGGCAGCGCCGCCTTCTCCTCGCCGCGGAAGGTGAACGTCGCCGTCTCGCCCTCCCCCTCCGTGTCCACGACCACGATGTGCCCGGGCCGCAGCTCGCCGAAGAGGATCTTCTCGGACAGCGTGTCCTCGACCTCCCGCTGGATCGTCCGGCGCAGCGGCCGGGCACCCAGCACGGGGTCGTAGCCCTTCTTGGACAGCAGCTCCTTCGCGGACTGGGAGAGCTCGAGGCCCATGTCCCGGTCCTTCAGGCGCTCGTCCACCTTGCCGATCATCAGGTCGACGATGGCGAGGATGTCCTCCTGCGTGAGCTGCGGGAAGACGACCACGTCGTCCACGCGGTTGAGGAACTCGGGGCGGAAGTGCTGCTTGAGCTCGTCCGAGACCTTGTTCTTCATGCGCTCGTAGTTGGACTTGGTGTCGCCCTGGGCCGCGAAGCCCAGGTTGAAGCCCTTGGAGATGTCCCGCGTGCCGAGGTTGGTCGTCATGATGATGACCGTGTTCTTGAAGTCCACGACCCGGCCCTGGGAGTCGGTCAGACGACCGTCCTCCAGGATCTGGAGCAGCGAGTTGAAGATGTCCGGGTGGGCCTTCTCGACCTCGTCGAAGAGGACGACCGAGAACGGCTTGCGGCGCACCTTCTCCGTCAGCTGGCCGCCCTCCTCGTAGCCCACGTAGCCGGGGGGCGAACCGAAGAGGCGCGAGACCGTGTGCTTCTCGCTGAACTCCGACATGTCGAGGGAGATCAGCGCGTCCTCGTCCCCGAAGAGGAACTCGGCGAGCGCCTTGGACAGCTCCGTCTTACCGACACCGGACGGGCCGGCGAAGATGAACGAGCCACCGGGACGCTTCGGGTCCTTCAGACCGGCACGGGTACGGCGGATCGCCTTGGAGAGCGCCTTGACGGCGTCCTTCTGGCCGATGACCCGCTTGTGGAGCTCGTCCTCCATGCGCAGCAGACGCGAGGACTCCTCCTCCGTGAGCTTGAAGACCGGGATGCCCGTCGCCGTGGCGAGGACCTCGGCGATCAGGTCGCCGTCGACCTCGGCGACGACGTCCATGTCGCCGGCCTTCCACTCCTTCTCGCGCTTGGCCTTGGCGGCCAGGAGCTGCTTCTCCTTGTCGCGCAGGGAGGCGGCCTTCTCGAAGTCCTGCGAGTCGATCGCGGACTCCTTGTCGCGGCGGACGCCGGCGATCTTCTCGTCGAACTCGCGGAGGTCCGGCGGCGCGGTCATCCGGCGGATGCGCATCCGGGAGCCCGCCTCGTCGATCAGGTCGATCGCCTTGTCGGGGAGGAAGCGGTCCGAGATGTAGCGGTCGGCCAGGGTGGCGGCCTGGACCAGGGCCTCGTCCGTGATGGAGACGCGGTGGTGCGCCTCGTAGCGGTCGCGCAGGCCCTTGAGGATCTCGATCGTGTGCGGCAGGGACGGCTCGGCGACCTGGATGGGCTGGAAGCGGCGCTCGAGGGCCGCGTCCTTCTCCAGGTGCTTGCGGTACTCGTCCAGCGTCGTCGCACCGATGGTCTGGAGCTCACCACGGGCCAGCATCGGCTTGAGGATGCTCGCGGCGTCGATGGCGCCCTCGGCGGCACCCGCACCGACCAGCGTGTGCAGCTCGTCGATGAACAGGATGATGTCGCCGCGGGTGCGGATCTCCTTGAGGACCTTCTTCAGGCGCTCCTCGAAGTCACCGCGGTAGCGGGAGCCGGCGACCAGGGCGCCGAGGTCCAGGGTGTAGAGGTGCTTGTCCTTGAGGGTCTCGGGCACCTCGCCCTTGACGATGGCCTGCGCGAGGCCCTCGACGACGGCGGTCTTGCCGACGCCGGGCTCACCGATGAGCACCGGGTTGTTCTTGGTGCGGCGGGACAGCACCTGCATGACCCGCTCGATCTCCTTCTCGCGCCCGATGACCGGGTCGAGCTTGGACTCGCGGGCGGCCTGGGTGAGGTTCCGGCCGAACTGGTCGAGGACCAGGGACGTCGAGGGCGTGCCCTCGGCAGGGCCGCCGGCGGTGGCGGTCTCCTTGCCCTGGTAGCCCGACAGCAGCTGGATGACCTGCTGGCGGACACGGTTGAGGTCTGCGCCCAGCTTGACCAGGACCTGGGCGGCGACGCCCTCGCCCTCGCGGATCAGGCCGAGCAGGATGTGCTCCGTGCCGATGTAGTTGTGGCCCAGCTGAAGGGCCTCGCGGAGCGACAGCTCCAGGACCTTCTTGGCACGGGGGGTGAAGGGGATGTGGCCGGACGGGGCCTGCTGGCCCTGGCCGATGATCTCCTCCACCTGCTGGCGGACCGCCTCGAGCGAAATCCCGAGGCTCTCCAGGGCCTTAGCGGCGACACCCTCACCCTCGTGGATCAGGCCCAGGAGGATGTGCTCGGTGCCGATGTAGTTGTGGTTGAGCATCCGGGCTTCTTCCTGAGCCAGGACGACAACCCGCCGCGCGCGGTCGGTGAACCTCTCGAACATCGTTAATCGCTCCTCAGAGCGGTCAGGCAGTAAGGGGGCTGTCCCCTCCCTGTCCTTCCGCAGCTTAGTCCCGCAAGCGGGGACCGCTCATTCCAACTGCCGACACCGTCGATGGCCTCCTGACCCCGAACGCCGACATCTGCCACAACCCGATGGTGCGAGACGATGTTCCCGCAGGCCAGGCACTTACCCCAGTCGCCAGTACGCCGATGGCGAACGTGAGCCGGCCCGTTCCGCGCGTCGCCCCCTCCCACTAGGCATGTCTTACCCGCACGCACTGACACTCCATGCCGCGCGCACCGGTTCCCTCCGCTACGGGCGAACAACCTTGCGCCGCCCCACACCCCGGGACACCGTCGGAACCGGCACGGACGGTGCGCGGCACGACACCGAGCGTAACTCGCGGCGCGCGTCGGCTGTTGCTCCGGACATGGCCCCCAACGCCGTCCCGGCTCCGCTGCCGCTCCCGCTCCCCCGCCGGCCGCTCGCCGTCGAGGGCACCACCGCGGGCGCCGAGGGCGCCGGGGCAAGCGCGGACGACGCGGTGCGCCGCTGGTACGGAGAGGGGCTGGGCTGGGCCACGGTGCCGGGAACGCCGGTGCGGCTCATCACGGGGCTGCGGTTCGACGTCCTGGACGTCCCGCGTGGGGCGGGCGCGGCCGGCCTGCGGCATCTGCGCCCCGGGGCCCCGGTGGCGCTGCACGGGGACCGCATGCGGCTGCTGGTGGCCGCGGGCAGCGCGGAGGAGCTGCCCGGGCTGCTGGAGTGGCTGGAGTGGGGCTCACTGCCTCTGGACCTGCGGGCGCTGGGCGCGGGCGACGGCATCACGGCGCCGGCACCTGCTTCCGCCCCGGCTTGCGCCCGGGCCGCCGCTCCGGCCGTCGCCGGTTCGCAGGGGGCCGCCGTCTGGCTGCGGCCCCCCGTGCCGGGACGCGAGGTGGAGTCGTCGCTGCCGGCGCTCTCGGCGCTGGGCGGCGGTGGGGGCGCCCCCGACCTCGTACGACTGGTGGAGACGGTGGCCACGGAGTGCCACCGCATCCGGCTGCGGCGCGTGGCCGCTCAGCCGTTGGCCTTCTCGTAGGCCTCGCGGATCGTCGCCGGGACCCGGCCGCGGTCGTTGACCTCGTAGCCGTTCTCCTTGGCCCAGGCGCGGATCTGCGCGGTGTCCTGGCTGCCGCCGGACGCCGCGGTGCGCGCCTTTCCGCGACCGCCGGAGGCACGGCCTCCGGTACGGCGGCCGCCCTTGACGTAGGCGTCGAGAAGGCTGCGGAGCTTGTCCGCATTGGCGGTCGTGAGGTCGATCTCGTACGTCTTGCCGTCCAGCGCGAACGTCACGGTCTCGTCCGCCTCGCCGCCGTCGAGGTCATCGACAAGAAGGACCTGAACCTTCTGTGCCACTGGATTTCCTTTCATCGAAAACTACGGGGGTCGGGGGTCCGCAGCGCCGACCGCTGTTTCGCGCCCCTGTTATATGCAGTACTGCACTACGTCGGAAAGCAAACCGCTTTTGAAGGAAAAACACAAACCCTTGGCAGGAACCGGTGCGGAACCGGCGCGGGCCAAGGGAACACCTACGCTCCCGGGCGGCACCGAAAACGTGCGCTTTTCGGACATAGGGCGCCCGGATCGCCCGGAAGGCGTGCGGGTGCGGAAGCGAGTGACCGGAAGAACCCGGAGAGCGATCACAGATGCAGAAGCATCCGGCTGTTGCCCAAGGTGTTCGGTTTCACTCGTTCGAGACCGAGGAACTCCGCGACGCCCTCGTCATAGGAACGCGACAGCTCCGCGTAGACATCGGAGTCGACGGGTGTCTCGCCGATCTCGACGAAGCCGTGCCTGCCGAAGAACTCGACCTCGAAGGTCAGACAGAAAACACGGCGCACACCGAGCCAGCGGGCGGTCTGAAGCAACTTCTCCAGGAGTTGATGGCCGACGCCGAGGCCGCGGGCCTGCGGGCCGACCGCGAGCGTACGGACTTCCGCGAGGTCTTCCCACATCACGTGCAGTGCGCCGCAGCCGACGACCTCGGCGTTGTCGTCGCGTTCCGCGACCCAGAACTCCTGGATGTCCTCGTAAAGCGTCACGGTCGCTTTGTCGAGCAGGATGCCGCGCCGCACGTAGGAGTCGAGGAGTCGGCGCACCGCCGGGACATCACTGGTCCTCGCCCTGCGGACGGTGACGGCTTTATGCGCGCCTTCGGGGGTTCCTGCTGGGCTCTTCGCTGGCATGAACGGACGTTATCGCCCGCCGGCCCGACGCTCCGCGCCGGGGCTCTCGTCCCGGCTCTCATCGGGTTCCGCCGCGGGCCTCTCCGCGGGCCTCTCCGCGCGTCTCTCATCCGCCGGTGGTGAATCCGCCGTTTCCGAAGGCGGCGGCGATTCGGATTCCCGGGTCCGCGGCCCCTGGACGATGCGGACGGCGTCCTGGAGCGCGAGCCGCTGTTCCTCGCTCATCATCCCGAAGAACGCGACCAGGGCGGCCGCCGGGTTGTCGCTCTGCGACCACGCGTCGTTCATCAGCGCGGCGGCGTAGGCGGCGCGGGTGGAGACCGCCTCATATCGATAGGCCCGGCCTTCCGCCTCGCGGCGCACCCAGCCCTTCTGATGGAGATTGTCCAAAACGGTCATCACCGTGGTGTAGGCGATGGTCCGTTCCTGCTGGAGATCTTCCAGAACTTCCCGGACGGTCACCGGGCGGTTCCACTTCCACACCCGTGTCATGACGGCGTCTTCGAGTTCTCCCAAGGGACGAGGCACACGCCGCACCCTAGTAGGACTTTCCGGAATCCGCGTGACAAAAAGGGCACACGACTCGAAAGGATGAGATTCGAGTCGTGCGCCCAGGGGTGCGGGGCCCTGTTCGGGTGGTGCGGCGCGGTGCGTCAGGCGCCGTCGGTGTTCTTCGCGGACGGGGCGTTCTCCGCGCGCGCGAGCGCGGCGTCGACGGCCGCGTCCTCCTTGTACTTGTTGGCGCCGCCCTGGCTCTTGACGATCGTGACGATCACACCGATGAAGAAGACCGCCATCACGATGGGGGGCACGAGCGCGGAGAGGTAGTCCATGGATCCAGGGTAGCCCCGGGGGCGGCGCGGATCCGGGCGGGTGCGGTCAGCCCGCGGCGACGAGCGCGGGTGCGAGCCGGCCCGAGGGGGGCGGGGCCGGTCTGCGCTTCGGCGGGAAGACCTCGCTGGGGGTGGGGACGGGGCGCTGCGGACGGGGCGCCCCGCCAGGGCCCGGAGGCGCGGGCGCGGGCTTCTTGACCGGGCCGGGCTTGTCGGGGCCGGGCTTGTCGGGGGCGGGCTCGCCGGGGGCCGGCTCGTGGGGGGCCGGGCGCTCCTCGGGGGCGGGGTCCTCGGGCGCGGAGTCCTCGGGGGTGCGGGCGGCGGGGAACCGGCAGCGGGCCAGGAGGGCGGCGGCGGTGGGGTTGCCGCGGAGGGCGCCGAGTGCGGCGAGGTCGTCGCGGCAGGGGCGGTGGCCGGTGCGCAGGGCGTCCCGGAGGAGGTCCAGATAGGCGGTGGCCGTGGCGGGGAGGGCGGCGCGGTGGCGGGCGAGGTCGGCGAGGAGGAAGGCGTGCTGCCGGGCGGCCTCGCGGGTCGCCTCGTCGAGGGACGCGGCGAGGTGGCGGCAGTCGTGTGCGTCCTTCGGGGGGACGGTGGGGTGATGGGGGTGGAGGGCGAGGGCCAGGGCGCGGCGGAGAACGCGCAGCTCCTCCGCGCCGAACGCCATGCCGCGGTGACCGTGTGGCGTGGGCATGAGGTGACGGTACGCGCTAATCAGACAAAACCGACAGAAGGGGATACCGGCGTGCCGCCACGTCCCCGCCGAAGGCGCACCGGCCCGCCTCCCCCACGCGTGGCGGCGGGGCAGGCATGGCGGTGGGGGCTATACGCGCGGCGTGTTGCGGGCGTGGACCAGGCGCAGCCCTATCAGGGTCAGCCAGGGCTCGTGCGCGTCGATCTCCGTGGCCTCGCCGAGGACCATCGGAGCGAGGCCGCCCGTGGCGATGACCGTGACGTCGTCGGGGTCGTCGGCCAGCTCGCGGGCCATGCGGCCCACGACCCCGTCGACCTGCCCCGCGAAGCCGAAGACGATGCCCGCCTGCATCGCCTCCACCGTGTTCTTGCCGATCACCGCCCGCGGCCGCGCCAGCTCGATCTTGCGCAGCTGGGCCCCCCGCACGCCCAGCGCCTCCACCGAGATCTCGATGCCCGGGGCGATCACGCCCCCCACGTACTCCCCGCGTGCGGACACCGCGTCGAACGTCGTCGCCGTCCCGAAGTCGACGACGATCGCCGGTCCCCCGTACAGCTCGACCGCCGCGACCGCGTTGACGATGCGGTCCGCGCCGACCTCCTTGGGGTTGTCCATGAGGATCGGCACGCCCGTCTTGACGCCCGGTTCGACGAGGACGGCGGGGACGTCGCCGTAGTAGCGGCGGGTCACCTCGCGCAGCTCGTGCAGGACGGACGGCACGGTGGCGCAGATGGCGATGCCGTCGATGCCGTCGCCCAGTTCGTCGCCGAGCAGCGGGTGCATGCCCATCAGGCCCTGGAGGAGGACGGCGAGTTCGTCGGCGGTCCGGCGCGCGTCCGTGGAGATGCGCCAGTGTTCGACGATCTCGTCGCCGTCGAACAGTCCGAGCACGGTGTGCGTGTTGCCCACGTCGATGGTCAGCAGCATGGCGTCGAAAACCTGTTTCCCTAGTCTTCTCGCTCCCCGGTCTCTCCGGGTTCCCTACTCCGCCGCGCGCAGGTCGAGGCCGATGTCGAGGATCGGCGAGGAGTGCGTCAGCGCGCCCACCGCCAGAAAGTCCACGCCGGTCTCCGCGTACGCCTTGGCGTTGCCCAGGGTGAGCCGGCCGGACGCCTCCAGGAGGGCGCGCCCCCGCACGATACCGACCGCCTCGGCGCACTCCTCGGGGGTGAAGTTGTCCAGCAGGATGAGGTCGGCGCCCGCGTCCACCACCTCGCGCAGCTGGTGCAGGGTGTCGACCTCGACCTCGATCGGCACCTCGGGGAACGTCTCGCGCACCGCCCGGAACGCCTGGGCGACGCCGCCCGCGGCGACCACGTGGTTGTCCTTCACCAGGGCCGCGTCGGAGAGGGACATCCGGTGGTTGACGCCGCCGCCGCAGCGTACGGCGAACTTCTCCAGGGACCGCAGCCCCGGCGTGGTCTTGCGGGTGTCGCGCACGCGGGTCTTCGTACCCTCCAGCGCGTCCGCCCACGCGCGCGTGGCGCTCGCGATGCCCGACAGCCGGCAGAGCAGGTTGAGCGCGCTGCGCTCGGCGGTGAGCAGGTCCCGGGTGCGGGTGGTGACGGTGAGCAGCTTCTGCCCGGCCGTCACGCGGTCGCCGTCCTCGACGTGCCGTTCGACCTCGAACTCGTCGGTGCAGACGACGGACAGGACGGCCTCGGCGACGCGCAGCCCGGCCACGACGCCGTCCTCGCGCGCGGTGAAGTCGCCGGTGGCCCGGTCGTCCTCGGGGATGGTCGCCACCGTGGTGACGTCGACGCCGCCGTCGAGGTCCTCCATGAGGGCGACGCCCGCCAGGTCCTCGACCTCGACGGGGTCGAGCCCGGCGTCGGTCAGGAGCTGGGCGAGGGCGGGGTCGAGCCCGCACTCGGCGTACTCGTGCTCGTCGGGGTCGCCGTGTCCGCCGTCGGCGCCGCACGCGCAGCCGGCGCCGCAGCCGCCGCCGCCGGCGAGGGGAAGCTCGGAGATGTCGGGGGTCTCGCTCACGTCGGTCACTGCTCCTGGGGCTCGGGGGTCACGGGGCTCCCGGCGGCCCGGGCGGGGCCCAGGGTCGGCGGGAAGTCCGCGGTGTCGGTGGTGCGGACGGCGAGGGTACGGCCGGGGGCCAGGGTGACGACGACATGGCGCCGCCAGGCGGTGTCGTCGCGCTCGGCGTGGTCCTCGCGCCAGTGGCAGCCGCGGGTCTCCTCACGCAGCAGCGCGGCGGCGACCAGGGCGCGGGCCACGCACAGCAGGTTGGTGGCCTCCCAGCTGTCGACGCCGGGCTCGGCCGTCTTGCCGTGTTCGTCGCGCGCGGCCAGGGCGTCGGCGTGCAGCTGTTCGAGGCGGTCGGCGGCCGTGCGCAGGGAGACGGCGGAGCGGAGCACGCCGGCGCCCTCGCTCATGATCCGCTGGATGGCGGGACGCGCCTCGGGCGCGAGCAGCGGGTGACCGGGCTGCTCGGCCGCCCCGGGCCGCTCCGGCGGCGGTACGGCGACGGGCACGCGCGCGTGGTGGCCGTCGGCGCCGTCGCCGTCCCGGAGGACCGCGATGTCGGCCGCGATCCGCTCGGCGTAGACGAGGCCCTCCAGGAGCGAGTTCGAGGCGAGCCGGTTGGCGCCGTGCACGCCGGTGCACGCGACCTCCCCGCACGCGTACAGGCCGGGCACGGTCGTCCGGCCGTGACGGTCGGTGCGGACGCCGCCGGAGGCGTAGTGGGCGGCCGGGGAGACCGGGATCGGCTCGGTGACCGGGTCGATGCCGTGGGCGCGGCAGGCGGCGAGGATGGTGGGGAAGCGGCGTTCCCACATGTCCGCGCCGAAGTGCCGGGCGTCCAGGAACATGTGTGCGGCGCCCTGCTCCTGCATCCGCCGCGTGATCCCCTTGGCGACGATGTCCCGGGGCGCGAGCTCCGCCAGCTCGTGCTGCCCCACCATGAAGCGCGTGCCGTCGGCGTCCACCAGGTGGGCGCCCTCGCCGCGCACCGCCTCGGAGACCAGCGGCTGCTGGCCCTCCGCGCCGGCCCCCAGGAAGAGCACGGTCGGGTGGAACTGGACGAACTCGAGGTCGGAGACCTCGGCTCCCGCGCGGAGCGCGAGGGCGACGCCGTCGCCCGTCGAGACGGACGGGTTGGTGGTGGCCGAGAAGACCTGCCCCATGCCGCCAGTGGCGAGGACCACGGCGGGCGCGTGGACGGCGCCGACGCCGTCGTGCTGGCCCTCCCCCATCACGTGCAGGGTGACACCGGCCGTGCGGCCCTCGGCGTCGGTCAGCAGGTCCAGGACGAGCGCGTTCTCGACCGTACGGAGCCCGCGCGCGCGTACCGCCTCGACGAGCGCCCGGGAGATCTCGGCGCCGGTCGCGTCGCCGCCCGCGTGCGCGATGCGGCGCCGGTGGTGGCCGCCCTCGCGGGTCAGCGCCAGGCCGCCGCGCTCGGACTCGTCGAAGTGCGCCCCGGTCCCGATCAGCCGCCGTACGGCGTCCGGTCCCTCGGTGACGAGGATCCGCACCGCCTCCTCGTCGCACAGCCCGGCGCCGGCGACCAGGGTGTCGTCCAGGTGCTGCTCGGGGGTGTCGCCCTCGCCGAGGGCCGCGGCGATGCCGCCCTGCGCCCAGCGGGTGGAGCCGTCGTCGAGCCGTGCCTTGGTGACGACGACCGTGTCCAGGCCGGCGGCCTCGCAGCGCAGCGCGGCGGTCAGCCCGGCCACACCGGAGCCGACGACCACCACGTCCGCGGTGAGGGACCAGCCCGGGGCGGGCGCGTGCAGTCGTATGCCTGTGCTGGTCACGAGACGGCTCCGGGAGTTTCGGTGGGCAGGGCTTCGAAGGTGAGCGGAAGGTTGTCGATCAGCCGGGTGGCGCCGACCCGGGCGGCGACGGCGAGGACGGCCTCGCCGGTGAAGTCGTCCGGCACCTCGGAGAAGTCGGACGGGTCGACCAGGGCCAGGTAGTCCAGGGCGAGCGGCGGGTCCAGACGGGCCGCGTCGTCCAGGACGGCGCGGGCGGCGGCGCGGACGGCGGCCGGGCCACAGGGGGTCGCGCGGGCGACGGCGTGCGCGTCGGCGGCGGCCCGGGACTCGCCCAGCGCGTCGAGCGCCTGCGCGCGCGCCGGCGTGGCGGGGACCTCGCGCGCCCGCGCGCGCAGCGCCTCCTGCGCCGCGTGCCGGTCGCGGCCCGCGAACAGGGCGCGCGACAGGGCGAGCGCCGTGCGCCGCTCGGTGGCGGACAGGTAGCGGTTGCGGCTGGACAGCGCCAGGCCGTCCTCCTCGCGCACGGTGGGCACGCCGACGATCTCCACGCCGAAGTTCAGGTCGCGCACCATGCGGCGGATCAGGGCGAGCTGCTGGGCGTCCTTCTGCCCGTAGAAGGCCACGTCGGGACGGGTGAGGTGGAGCAGCTTGGCGACGACGGTGAGCATGCCGTCGAAGTGCCCGGGGCGGACGGCGCCCTCCAACCGCTCGCCCATGGGGCCGGCGCTCAGCCGCACCTGGGGCTCGCCGCCGGGGTAGACCTCGTCGGCGGAAGGCGCGAACACGAGGTCCGCGCCGGCCGCCTCGGCGACCTCCAGGTCGGCGTCCAGGGTGCGCGGGTAGCGGTCGAGGTCCTCGCCCGCGCCGAATTGCAGCGGGTTGACGAAGACGGTGACGACGACGAGGCCCGCCGCGCCGACGTGCGCGCGGGCGGCCCTGATGAGGGTGGCGTGGCCCTCATGGAGGGCGCCCATCGTCATGACGACGCCGGTGGTGCCGCTCCCCGCGTGCTGGGCGCGCAGCTGTTCGAGGTCGCGGAGGGTGGGGGCGAGGGCGAAGCCGTGGCGGGAGCTCATCGGGTGTGCCCACTTCCGGGGTTCTCGGGGTTCTCGGGATTCTCGGGGTCGTCGGGGTCGTCGTGGGGGCCTGTGCCGGGGTTTCCGAGCGGCCCGGGGGACCCGGGGGTTCCGGGGCTGCCGGGAGGCCCGGGGAGGTCCGCCGCGCCCGCGAGCACCCCGAGCAGGTCCTCGGCCGGCTCCGGCCTGAGCAGTCCGTGGGCGAGCGCCCGGTCGGCGGTGGCGCGGGCCATCGCGAGGTAGCCCGGGACGACCGCCGGGGCGTGCCGGCGCAACTCGGCGACGTGCGCGGCGACCGTGCCCGCGTCCCCGCGCGCGACGGGGCCGGTCAGGGCCGCGTCGCCGGAGCGCAGGGCGTTGTCGAGAGCGGCGCCGAGGAGCGGGCCGAGCATCCGGTCGGGCGCCCCGACGCCGGCCGTGCGCAGCAGTTCCATCGACTGGGCGACGAGGGTGACCAGGTGGTTGGCGCCGAGCGCGAGGGCCGCGTGGTAGAGCGGCCGGCTCTTCTCGGCGATCCACTCGGGCTCGCCGCCCATCTCGATCACCAGGGCCTCGGCGGCCAGCCGCAGCTCCTCGGGGGCGGTGACGCCGAAGGAGCAGCCGGCCAGCCGCTGGACGTCCACGGGGGTGCCCGTGAACGTCATCGCCGGGTGCAGGGCGAGGGGGAGCGCGCCGGCGCGGCGGGCGGGGTCGAGCACCTTGGTGCCGTAGCGGCCGGAGGTGTGCACGAGGAGCTGGCCCGGACGCACGGCGCCGGTCTCGGCGAGGCCGGCCACCAGCGGGGGGAGGGCGTCGTCGGGGACCGTGAGCAGGACGAGTTCGGCGCGCCGCAGGACCTCCTCGGGGGCGACGAGGGGGACGCCGGGCAGGAGCGCCTCGGCCCGGCGCCGGGAGGCGTCGGAGACGCCGGACGCGGCCACCGGGCGGTGCCCTGCGAGCTCCAGGGAGGCGGCGAGGGGCGGGCCGACGCGGCCGGTGCCGATGACGCCGACGGTGAGTCGGGCGGGGCGGTCCCGGGGGTCTGGCTGCTGGACTGTACTCACGCGAGGTGGCCTTCCCGTTCCAGTCCGCGAGGGGTACCGGACGATTTCTCGTCATGCTAACGCGATCCCCGGGCCGGGGCTCCGCTCCCCCGTCGTTGCCCGAAGGGCGGTCCCCCGGGGCCCCTCCCGGGCAGTCTCCCCGGCCACTCGGGGCACTGCGGCATCCACCTTGGGGAGTACGCGCCGGGTTCCCGGATCGACCCTCCGGTTGACTCCTGCATACCGCACGGTTCTTTACGCTGGGTTACGTGCAGCGCCTCTACGACTTCCTCCGCCGGCACCCGACCTGGGTCGACAGCTTCTGGGCCGTCGTTCTCCTCGGCCTGGCCGGTGTGAGCGTGGAGAGCACCGACGGGGTCCGGGGGCACCACGGCGGTTACGCCGAGTCCCTGGTCCTGTCCGCCGTCCTGTGCCTCGTCGTGGCCCTGCGCCGCCGGGTGCCGGAGCGGATGCTCCTGCTGGCCACCGCCGTCGGGCTGGCCCAGCTCGTGCTCGACGTGGAGCCGACGGCCGCCGACTTCGCCATGCTGGTGATCGTCTACACGGTCGCCGCCAACGGCGCCCGCTGGGCCTCACGGTTCGCCCTGGCCGTCGGCCTGTGCGCGGCGGCCGTCGGCGAGATCCGCTGGCCCGAGCCGGACACGAGGGCGCTGACGCACGTCGCCCTCGTCGTCTTCATGACCGTGCCCTTCGCCCTCGCCTGGGTGCTCGGCGACTCCCTGCGCACCCGCCGCGCGTACTTCGCGCAGCTGGAGGAGCGCGCCGCCCGCCTGGAGAAGGAGCGCGAGGCGCAGGCCAAGGTCGCGGTCGCCGCCGAACGCGCCCGCATCGCCCGCGAGCTGCACGATGTCGTCGCGCACAACGTCTCCGTGATGGTCGTCCAGGCCGACGGCGCCGCCTACGTCCTGGACGCCGCCCCCGACCAGGCGAAGAACGCGCTGGAGACGATCTCCTCCACCGGCCGCCAGGCCCTCGCCGAGATGCGCCGCCTGCTGGGCGTGCTGCGCACCGGCGAGCACATGGAGGGCGGCGAGTACGTGCCGCAGCCGGACGTCGAACAGATAGACGAGCTGATAGAGCAGTGCCGCGCCTCCGGACTGCCCGTCGACTTCAAGGTCGAGGGCACCCCGCGCCCGCTGCCCAGCGGCGTGGAGCTGACGGCGTACCGGATCGTGCAGGAGGCGCTCACCAACACGCGCAAGCACGGCGGCCCCAACACGGGCGCCAGCGTGCGCCTGGTGTACTTCGACGACGGCCTCGGGCTGCTCATCGAGGACGACGGCAAGGGCGCCCCCCACGAGCTGTACGAGGAGGGCGGCTTCGACGGACATGGGCACGGGCTGATCGGCATGCGCGAGCGGGTCGGTATGGTCGGCGGGACGCTCGACGCGGGCCCGCGCCCGGGCGGCGGGTTCCGCATCAGCGCGCTGCTGCCGCTCAAGCCGGTCCACTGACACGTGCACGTTTCGGCCAACCGCACCTGTGAAAACCCGCCAGACGATGTGAGGACACCGCCATGTCGATCCGCGTGATGCTCGTCGACGACCAGGAGCTGCTGCGCACCGGCTTCCGCATGGTGCTCGCCGCCCAGCCGGACATGGAGGTCGTCGCGGAGGCGGGCGACGGTGTCGCGGCGCTTGCGGCGCTGCGCGCGACCGCGGTCGACGTCGTCCTGATGGACGTCCGCATGCCGAAGCTGGACGGCGTGGAGACCACCCGCCGGATCTGCGCCCAGCCCGATCCGCCCAAGGTGCTGATCCTGACCACGTTCGACCTCGACGAGTACGCGTTCTCCGGGCTCAAGGCGGGGGCCTCCGGCTTCATGCTCAAGGACGTGCCGCCCGGCGAGCTCCTCGCCGCGATCCGCTCCGTGCACAGCGGGGACGCGGTGGTCGCCCCGTCGACCACGCGCCGGCTGCTCGACCGCTTCGCGCCGATGCTGCCGGAGACGACGGCACGGCCCCGCCACGAGGGTCTGGAGCGGCTCACCGAACGCGAGCGCGAGGTGATGGTGCTGGTCGCGCAGGGCCTGTCGAACGGCGAGATCGCGGCCCGGCTGGTGCTCTCCGAGGCCACGGTGAAGACCCATGTGGGCCGCATACTCACCAAGCTGGGGCTGCGCGACCGGGTGCAGGTGGTGGTCCTGGCGTACGAGACGGGCCTGGTCCGCGCGGGCGGCAACGGCTGACCGAAGCGACCGCTACGGCGGATCGGCCGGACGTGGCCGTCCGCCCGGCGCCGTACCACTAGGGTCTGCGCATGCTCCTGTGGATCAACGGGCCCTTCGGGGGCGGCAAGACGCAAACCGCGTACGAGATACGGCGGCGGCTGCCCGGCAGCGTCGTCTGCGACCCCGAGCACGCCGGTTTCGGGCTGCGCCGGATGCTGCCGCCCGAGCTGCGGGGCGACTTCCAGGACCTCGTCTCCTGGCGGCAGGGCGTGGTGGAGGTCCTCGACCTCGCCCTGGGAAAGCACGACGGCGTGGTGATCGTCCCGATGACGGTCACCGACCCCGGGTACTTCGCCGACACCGTCGGCAGGCTGCGCGAACTCGGCCACGACGTACGGCACTTCTCGCTGCTCGCGGAGCGCGAGACCGTCCTGCGGCGGCTGCGCGAGCGCGGCCCCGGCGAACTGGTCGGGCGCGCCGTCTCCCGGCGCACCGGGCCGCGCCGGGAGAGCTGGGCGGTCCAGCGGCTCGACCACTGCCTCGAACGGCTGCGCGAGCCGGAGTTCGCCGAGCACCTGTGGACGGACCACTCGACCGTGCCGAAGACCGCCGACCGCATCGCCGTCCTGGCCGGCCTGACGCTCCGCCCGAACCACGAGGGCCGGCTGCGCACCCGGGCGCGCCAGGTACGGGTCGGGCTCCGGCACATCCGCTTCGACTGACCGGCCCCGGCCGCGCACGCGGAGGCACATAGCCTGTGCGGGTGAGCGAGGAAGCGGCGGACGAGGGACCCGGGCCCGAGTGGCAGGGGTGGCGGGAAGCCGCCCAGGAGGCCCTGTACGGGCCGGAGGGCTTCTACCGGCGCCAGGGGCCCGAGGGGCCCGCCGGACACTTCCGTACGTCCGTACACGCCTCGCCGCTCTACGCGGCCGCCGTGGCCCGGCTGCTCGCCCGGGTCGACACGGCGCTGGGCCGCCCCGCCGAACTGGCCTTCGTCGACATGGCGGCCGGCCGCGGGGAACTGGCCGCCGGTGTCCTCGCCGCGCTCCCCGGGGAGCTCGCGACCCGCACGCGCGTGTACGCCGTCGAGATCGCCGGCCGTCCCGGGGGGCTCGACCCCCGCGTCACATGGCTGACCGCGCCCCCCGAGGGCGTCACCGGGCTGCTGTTCGCCAACGAGTGGCTCGACAACGTGCCCGTGGACGTGGCGGAGACGGACGCGGCGGGGGTACGGCGCCGGGTCCTCGTACGGCGGGACGGCACCGAACGGCTCGGGGAACCCGTCACCGGCCCGGAGGCGGAGTGGCTGGAGCGGTGGTGGCCGCTGCCGGCGGGCGAGGGCCCACGCGCGCGTGGAGGGCTGCCCGCCGAGGCGGACGCGCTCGACGAGGCGGGGCCACGCGTGGAGGCGGGTCTGCGTGCCGAGATCGGGCTGCCCCGGGACGCCGCCTGGGCCTCGGCCGTCGCCTCGCTCGGCCGGGGGCTGGCCGTCGCCGTCGACTACGCGCACACCAGGGACGCCCGTCCGCCCTTCGGGACCCTCACCGGGTTCCGGGCGGGCCGCGAGACGCGCCCCGTGCCCGACGGCGGCCACGACCTCACCGCGCACGTCGCCCTGGACGCCTGCGCGGGCCCCGGCGCCCGGCTGCTGCCCCAGCGGGAGGCACTGCGCGCCCTGGGCGTCACCGGCGCCCGTCCCCCGCTCGCCCTGGCCACCACCGACCCGGCGGCGTACGTACGCGCCCTGGCGTCGGCCGGCGAGGCCGCCGAGCTGACGGCCCCGGGCGGTCTCGGCGACTTCGGGTGGCTGCTCCAGCCGGCCGGAATCGCGGACGTGCCCCTTTAAGGAGCACGGTTTCCGCGTACCGCCCTACTTGTCGATGTCGCCGACCACGAAGAACATCGACCCCAGGATGGCCACCATGTCCGCGACCAGCGTCCCCGGGAGCAGTTCGGTGAGCGCCTGGATGTTGTTGTACGAGGCCGAGCGCAGCTTGAGCCGGTACGGCGTCTTGTCGCCCTTGCTGACCAGGTAGTAGCCGTTGATCCCGAGCGGGTTCTCGGTCCAGGCGTAGGTGTGGCCCTCGGGGGCCTTGAGCACCTTGGGCAGGCGCTGGTTGACCGGGCCGGGCGGCAGCTCGGCGAGCCGGTCCAGGCAGGCGTCGGCGAGGCCGAGGGCGTTGTGGGTCTGCTCCAGCAGGCACTCGAAGCGGGCCAGGCAGTCGCCCTCGTCCCGGGTGACGACCTTCAGGACGTCCTGGAGCTCCCCGTACGCCAGGTAGGGCTCGTCCCGCCGCAGGTCGAAGTCGACCCCGGACGCGCGCGCGATGGGGCCGCTCACCCCGTAGGCGTGCACGGCCTCGGGCGCCAGGACGCCGACCCCGCGCGTACGGCCGCGGAAGATCTCGTTGCCGAGGACCAGGTCGTCGTAGACGTCCATGCGGGAGCGGACGGCGGCGACGGCGGCACGCGCGCGCGTGGTCCATCCGGCGGGCAGGTCCTCCTTGAGGCCGCCGACCCGGTTGAACATGTAGTGCAGCCGGCCGCCGGAGACCTCCTCCATGACGTGCTGGATCTCCTCGCGCTCCCGGAACGCGTAGAACATCGGCGTGATGCCGCCGAGCTCCAGCGGGTAGGAACCGAGGAACATCAGGTGGTTGAGCACCCGGTTCAGCTCCGCGAGCAGCGTGCGGATCCAGACCGCGCGGCCGGGGACCTCCATGCCGAGCATCCGTTCGACGGCGAGGACGACGCCCAGTTCGTTGGCGAAGGCCGACAGCCAGTCGTGGCGGTTGGCGAGCACGATGATCTGGCGGTAGTCGCGCGCCTCGAACAGCTTCTCGGCGCCCCGGTGCATATAGCCGATCACCGGCTCGGCGCTCAGGATCCGCTCGCCGTCCAGTACGAGGCGCAGCCGCAGCACGCCGTGCGTGGAGGGGTGCTGGGGGCCGATGTTGAGCACCATGTCGGTGCTCTCCGCGGCGCCGCCGACACCGACCGTGGTCTCCGTCGTGGGAGTCATGGCACCAGTCTCTCGTACGTACGCTTGCGGCATGGAGCAGGGGAGCACCGCGGCCGGTACCGCGGCGGACGGCGGGGACGGGGGCGCGGCCGACGGCGGTGACGCCGGCGGCGAGCCCGTGTGGCGGGGGCTGCCGCCCGGGCTGCTGCGGATGCGGCGGCTGCTGCTGGTGCTGTGGCTCGTGCCCGCGGCCCTCGCCGCCGGGCTGCTGCCGGGGCTGCTGGCCGGGCCCGGCTGGGCGCTGTGCGCGCTGCTGCCGCTCGTCGCCCTTGCCTGGGGCTGGGTGCTGCTCGGCCGCAACTGGCGCTCCTGGCGGTACGCCGAGCGCGCGGACGAGCTGCTGATCAGCCGGGGCGTGCTGTGGCGCGAGGAGACCGTGGTGCCCTACGGCAGGATGCAGCTGGTGGAGGTCTCCTCCGGCCCCGTCGAACGGCGGTTCGGGCTGGCGACCGTGCAGCTGCACACGGCGGCCGCGGCGACGGACGCCACGATCCCGGGCCTCGCCCCCGCCGAGGCCGAACGCCTGCGCGACCACCTCACCCGGCTCGGCGAGGCCCGATCGGCCGGGCTGTGACGGGCGAGGAGGCGCACACCGGCGCGGGAACCCGGCCCGGTGAGCGGCGGCTGCACCCCGTCACGCCGTTCCGGCGCGCCTGGGCGCCGGTCGCCGTCGTCTTCGGCTGGGCCGTGCACGACCCCGACCAGACCCAGCGCCAGCTGGACCGGCTGACCACCACCACCCTGCTGGTCGCCCTCGCCGTCCTCGTCCCGGCCGCCGCCCTGTACGGCTTCCTGAGCTGGTGGTTCACCCACTTCTCGGTCACCGACAGCGAGCTGCGCATCCGCACCGGACTGCTGTTCCGCCGCACCGCGCACATCCGGCTCGAACGGCTCCAGGCGGTCGACGTCACCCAGCCGCTGCTCGCCCGGGTCGCGGGCGTGGCCAAGCTGCGGCTGGACGTCATAGGCGTCGACAAGAAGGACGAACTGGCCTATCTGGGCCAGTCCGAGGCCCGCTCCCTGCGCGCCGAACTCCTCGCCCGCGCGGCCGGGTTCGCGCCCGAGACCGCGCACCAAGTGGGCGAGGCACCGGCCCGCCGACTGCTGCGCGTGCCGCCCGGCAGGCTCGCCGTCTCGCTGCTCCTGACCGTCACCAACTGGGCCGCGCCGGCCGGCGCGCTCGTCGTCCCGGCGCTGCTGTGGCTCGCCACCCACAACCTGTGGACAGTGCTGGCGACCGCGCTGCCGCTGCTCGGCGCGGCCGGCGCGGGCAGCGTGGGCCGGTTCGCCACCGAGTACGACTGGACGGTGGGCGAGTCGCCCGACGGGCTGCGCATCGACCGCGGACTGCTCGACCGCGCGCACGAGACCGTGCCGCCGGGACGGGTGCAGACCGTGCGGATCGTGCAGCCGGTGCTGTGGCGGCGGCGCGACTGGGTGCGGGTGGAGCTGGACGTCGCCGGGTCGTCCAACTCGCTGCTCGTGCCGGTCGCCCCGCGCGAGGTCGCCGAGGCGGTCGTGGCGCGGATACTGCCCGGCGTCACCGTGCCGGCGGGTCTGTCCCGTCCGCCGCGCCGGGCGGGCCGCTGTCTGCCGCTGTGGTGGCGCGGCCACGGGCTCGCGGTGACGGACACGGTGTTCGCCGCCGGGCACGGACTGCTGCGCCGCCGGCTCGCCCTGGTCCCGCACGCGAAGGTGCAGAGCGTACGGCTGACGCAGGGGCCGTGGGCGCGGCTGCACGGGCTGGCCTCGGTGCATGTGGACAACGGCGCGGGCGGCACGGTCACGGCCCGGCTGCGGGACGCGGGCGAGGCGGCGGCCCTCCTCCGCGCCCAGGCGGACCGCTCCCGCACGGGACGCCGGGCGGCGAGGCCGGACCGCTGGATGGCGTGAGCGACCCTTGAGCGCGTGAGCGGCCCTTGGGAGCGCGCTGTCGGCCGCCGACACCGGCGGGGGCCGACCGCGCCACCGCGCCGGAGGCGCGCGGAGATGCCCGAAGCGCTGCGGAAACCCGGAGGCGCGTTGTCGGGTGACGGCCGGTGGGGGCTGGTCGCGCCACCGCGCCGGAGGCGCGCGGTGCCCGGAGCGCCG
The DNA here is from genome assembly GCF_000725625.1 of Streptomyces sp. NRRL F-6676. GTDB lineage: Bacteria > Actinomycetota > Actinomycetes > Streptomycetales > Streptomycetaceae > Streptomyces. Next base: position 110,759 of record NZ_JOHS01000009.1, on the reverse strand, counting down.
GGAACCCGGAGGCGCGTTGTCGGCCCGTCGGCCGACGGGAGCCGACCGCGCCACCGCGCCGGAGGCACGCGAAGGTGCCCGAAGCGCTGCGGGAACCCGGAGGCCCGTTGTCGGCCGACGGCCGACGGGAGCCGACCGCGCCACCGCGCCGGAGGCGCGCGAAGGTGCCCAAAGCGCCGGGAACCCGGAGGCCCGTTGTCGGCTGACGGCCGGTGGGGCTGGTCGCGCCCACGCGGCGGAGCCGCGGATCGGATACGGCCCCGCGCCCCTCGCGCGGCGCGGTGCGTGCTCGCCTTCCCCGCTGCGGAGCCGCGCGAGAGCGGGCCCGGGCCGCCGGGGAACCGACGCGGCCGGGAGCCGGGGGCACCCCGGTCGGCCGCGCGTGGTTACGACGCCGCCGTGCGGAGGCCCTCGATGTCGATCTGTTCGGTCTCGTCGTGCTCGGTCAGGTCGATGACCTGTCCGGCCCGCACCTCGGGGCCGGCCGGCTTGAAGCCGGACTCGGCCTCCGCCTTGTGCAGCGCGAGCGCCTCCTGGCCGACGACGTCCGCGAGGTCCTCGTTGTGCACGGAGTCCGCCGTGCGCTCGGGAGCCGTCTTCTGGGTGCCGAAGAAGTCGAAACCGCCCTGGACGAAGGGGCGCCGGGGGGCCTCGGCCGGTACGACGGCGACCGCCGTCGGCACGGTGAAGTGCCCGGGTCCGGCCGGCCGGCCCGGGGAGGCGGGTGCGGCGTGCTCGGGGGCGGGGGCCGCCGCCGAGTCCGTCGGCCCATGGGCGGTGGTGTCCTGCGCCGGGGCGTCGGCCGCGGCGGCCGCGTCCTCGGCGGAGCGCTGCCGGGGAGCGCGGGTCGGCGGGTCGTCCTGCGGGCCCCGGTCGTCGGGCGAGCCGCCCTCGCCGTCCTGCTTCGGCTCGGGCTCCTGCCCGCGCGGGGCGGCCCCGGCGGCGGCCGGCTCGGGAAGGGCGTCGCCCTCCGCGGCCGCCTCGGGCGCCTCCGCCCCGGTGGCCGACGCGTCCTCGGCGACGGAGACGGGCTCCGCGGCGTCCGTCTCCTCTTCGGCGCGGGCGGCCTTGTCGGCGGCGCCCTCGCGCACCAGGCGCTCCAGCGCGGAGCCGGCCTGCTGGAAGAGCTTCCCGCCGGCCGGGGAGAACGCCCGGGGCACCCCGGAGGCCGCCAGTGCCGACGCGTCGGCGCCGCTCCCGCCCGCCGTGGCCGTACCGGCCTTGGCCGCCGTGGCGGCCGTCGTCGTACCGGCCTTGCCCGCCGTGGCGGCCGTCGTCGCCACGTCCGACGCCGCCGTGTCCTCGGATGCGGACTCCTCCGTCTCCGGTGCCGCCTCTATCTCCAGCAGGCGGCGGCCCTCCAGGGCGCTCGCCCGCTCCGTCTCCGCCGTGGCGTACCGGCGCAGCAGCGCGGCGTGCTCGTTGCGCAGCCGGGCCAGCTCCGTGCGCTTGCCGCGCAGCTTCTGCTCCAGCTTCTGGCGCAGCTCGCGCGACTCCTCGAGGTCGGTCTCGAGTTCCGCGACCCGCTCCTCGTGCCGCCACTCGTCGCTCGCCCGCGCGCGCGTGAGGTCGGCGACGCGCTTGCCCGCCGCGACGTCCCAGCGGCGCATGACGAACGTGCCGACGACAGTTGTCACCGCGGCACCCGCCGCCAGCCCACGGAGCAGCGCGGCTTCCGTGAACAACCAGGGCCCCACGGCGCAGACGACCGAGACGCCTGCGATCACCGAGGGAGGCAACAGCCGGTGCAGGGGCGGGGAATGACGGTGACGTCCACGTGGCATGGCCAGAAACTTACCGCGCGTAGGCGAATGATGGTGCCCCGCCCGGTAAAAACACGGCCACGCCGAAAGCTTCGCCCCGCATCAGCCGTACCAAGGGCACGGACGGGAAGTGCGGGAGCGGTGCGCGGGAGTTCCGGCATCGCACTTTCAAGATCGTTTATGGCCGGGGCGCGGGGTGACGGGCAGCGCGGAATTCCGGTGCCGCACACGCCACCTGACCTGCGCGTACATCACCGTCGACCATTGCACCGCGAATTACCGCGCGCCGAGCCGGTCGCTCATCCACCGCAGCGTCGCCGGGATCTCCCGCCGCCAGGTGTTGAAGTTGTGGCCGCCGCTGTCCAGGATGATCGACGAGATCCGGGTGACCCCCTTGGCCTTCACCCGCCTTATGAACTCCAGTGTGTCCTTGTAGTTGTTCTCGCCCGTGCGGCTGCTGCTGACGAGCAGTGAGGTGTCCGGCGCGGGCAGATGGGCGAGGCACCACCACAGGTCGGCGCGGTCGCGCAGGTTCTGGTCGCCGCCGTAGAGGTCGCCGGTGGTGCGGTCGACCGGCGCCCGGTAGTACGGCGACAGCCCCGCCCCGGCCGCGTAGGCCTCCGGGTGACGCATGGCCAGTTTCAGTGCGCAGTAGCCGCCCGTGGAGTCGCCGACGACGCCCCAGCCGGCGGGGGCGCGGTCCACCCGGTAGTGCGTGCGGACCGCCTCGGGCAGGTCCTCGGCGAAGAACGACTCGGTGCGCGGGCCGCCCGGGACGTCCGCGCACTCCGTGTCGCGCGGCGGCGCCACGGTGGGCCGCAGCATCACGAGCACCATGGGACGCATCCGTCCCGCCGCGACCAGCCGGTGGGCCGTCTGCGGGTAGCGCAGCCCCCGGACGAGCGCCTCGGCCGTCCCCGGGTAGCCGGTGAGCACCACGGCGACGGGGAACGTGCGGGTGCGGTAGCGGGGCTGGAAGTACTCCGGCGGCAGATAGACCAGCGCGGGCGTGGCGATCCGGGTCGTACGGCCGACGATACGGACGCGCTGGATCCGCCCACCGGTCCCGTCCGCGCTGTGGAGGCCGACGACACGGAGCGGTCCGCCCGCGCCGTCCGTGCCGTACGGAGTGTGGTCGACGACCACGCCCTCTCCCCGTTCCCGGCCGAAGAGGTCCGCCCAGCTCGCGTAGAAGCCGAAGCTGCGGTTGGCGGCCAGGGCGACGCAGGCGAAGAGGGCGAGCTGGGCGGCCAGCAGAAGGCCCACGCGGCCGCCGACGGTCCGCCAACTGGTGCGGGCGAGGCGGGGCCAGCACCAGACGGTGCCGGTGAGCAGCGCGGCGGCGCACAGCGTGGTCGTGAGGAGGGTGGGGGTGCTGGTGAGGCCCACGGGGCGTCCCTTCGCCTGTGCGGGGGTCCCGGCGGGCCGGGAGGAAACAGGTTATAGGGGGCGGGGGAGGGCGCGGGCGCAAGCGCGGTGGAGCGCGGACGGTGCGGTGCGGTGCGTCGGCGGGTGCGGGTGCAGGTGCAGGTGCAGGTGCAGGTGCGCTGTGTGGCTGGTCGCGCCCACGCGGCGGAGCCGCGGATCCGGCACAGCCCGCGCCTCCTACCGTACGTGCGCCGCCTAGGCTGAACACATGCGCGACAAGACCGGGCGGAGCCCCGTGGGTGGACTGCCGAGATGGGACCGCTGTGCGGTCATGGGCGTCGTCAACGTGACGCCCGACTCCTTCTCCGACGGGGGCCGCTGGTTCGACACCACCGTCGCCGTCAAGCACGGCCTGGACCTCGTCGCGGAGGGCGCCGACCTCGTCGACGTCGGCGGCGAGTCCACCCGGCCCGGCGCCACCCGCGTCGACGAGGCGGAGGAGCTGCGCCGTGTCGTCCCCGTCGTGCGGGGCCTCGCCTCCGAGGGGGTCGTCGTCTCCGTCGACACCATGCGCGCGCGGGTCGCCGAGCAGGCGCTCGCCGCCGGTGCCGTCCTCGTCAACGATGTCAGCGGCGGACTGGCCGACCCGGCGATGGTCCCCGTCGTCGCCGCCTCGGGCGCCCCCTTCGTCGTCATGCACTGGCGCGGCTTCCTGGCGGGCGGCAACGTCAGGGGGGTCTACGAGGACGTCGTCACCGAGGTCGTCGACGAGCTCCACGCGCGCGTGGAGGCCGTGCTGGCCGGCGGCGTCGCGGCCGACCGCGTCGTCGTCGACCCGGGGCTCGGCTTCTCCAAGGACGTCGACCACGACCTCGCCCTGCTGGCCCGCCTGGACCGGGTGCTCGGCCTCGGCCACCCGCTGCTGGTCGCCGCCTCCCGCAAACGGTTCCTGGGCCGGGTACTGGCCGGTCCGGACGGCGCCCCGCCGCCCGCGCGGGAGCGGGACGCCGCCACGGCGGCCGTCTCCGCGCTGGCCGCGGGGGCGGGCGCCTGGGCGGTCCGGGTGCACGAGGTGCGCGCGACCGCCGACGCCGTGCGCGTCGCCCGTGCCGTGGAAGGAGCCCGGTGACCGCTCCCCACCTCGACGTCGAACAGGTCGAACAGGCCAACACCGCCTTCTACGAGGCGATGGAGCGCGGCGACTTCGAGGAGCTGTCGTCGATGTGGCTGACGCCGTCCGACGTGGGCGTCGACGAGGAGTACCACGACCCCGCGGAGGCCGGCGTGATCTCCTGCGTCCATCCCGGCTGGCCGGTGCTGACCGGGCGCGGCGAGGTGCTGCGGTCGTATGCGCTGATCATGGCGAACACGGAGTACATCCAGTTCTTCCTGACCGACGTGCACGTCTCGGTGACCGGCGACACCGCGCTGGTCACGTGCACGGAGAACATCCTCAGCGGCGGGCCCGCCGAGGACGGCGACGAGCCGGGTCCGCTCGTCGGCCAGCTGGTGGTCGCCACCAACGTCTTCCGCCGCACGGCGGACGGCTGGCGGCTGTGGTCCCACCACGCCTCCCCGGTGCTGGCCGAATCCGACGGCGGGGAGCCGGACGGCACGCCGGACGCGACGGCCTGAGCGGACCCGTTCGCCCGGCCGGTACGGGCGGGAACGCCCCGGAACGTCCCCCCGCACGCGGGACGTGGGGGGAATCACGGCCGCCGGGCGGCGGCCTGCCCGGCGGCGCCCTTCGCCCAGGTGGCGCGGCCGGAGCGGCCCGTTCCGGCCGTCCCGCCCGGGAAGGGGACGCGTGCCCCCGCGCGGGGGTGCTGTCGGTGGGCGCGGGTAGATTCGTTCGTGGCCGTTATGCCGCCCGCATATGGCCCCGACGGCCGCTGCCCGGCCGTCCCGTACGAGACGCAGGAGTGAGGCGCGTGGATCGTGTCGCGTTGCGCGGCCTGAGGGCCCGCGGGCACCACGGCGTGTTCCCCGAGGAACGCGAGCGGGGCCAGACCTTCGTGGTGGACGTGGTCCTCGGCCTGGACACCCGCCCCGCCGCGGCGGACGACGACCTGACGAAGACGGTGCACTACGGCATCGTCGCCGAGGAGATCGCCGCGATCGTCGCGGGCGACCCCGTCGACCTCATCGAGACCCTCGCCCAGCGCATCGCCGACGCCTGCCTGCGGCACGAGCCGGTCCAGGAGGTCGAGGTGTGCGTGCACAAGCCCGAGGCCCCCATCACCGTGCCGTTCGACGACGTGACCGTCACCCTCACCCGGAGCCGCGTATGACAGCCTTCCCCCCCGGTCCCGGCGACCCGGTGGTCCAGCCCGTGCCCGCCGCGGTGACCGCGCGCGTGGACGCCGCCGACAGCACCCTTCAGAACCCCCGGCGCGCGGTGCTCTCCCTGGGCTCCAACCTCGGCAACCGCCTGGAGACGCTCCAGGGCGCCGTCGACGCCCTGGAGGACACGCCCGGCGTCCGCGTCAAGGCGGTCTCCCCCGTCTACGAGACGGAGCCGTGGGGCGTCGAGCCCGGCAGCCAGCCGTCGTACTTCAACGCGGTGGCCGTGCTGAAGACCACCCTGCCGCCGTCCTCGCTCCTGGAGCGGGCGCACGCGGTGGAGGAGGCCTTCCACCGGGTCCGGGACGAACGCTGGGGGCCGCGCACCCTCGACGTGGACATCGTGTCCTACGACGACGTCGTCTCCGACGACCCCGTGCTCACCCTCCCCCACCCCCGCGCGCACGAGCGGGCCTTCGTCCTGGCGCCCTGGCACGACGTGGACCCCGCGGCGGCGCTGCCCGGGCGCGGTCCCGTGGCCGAACTGCTCGACGGGATCACCCGTGAAGGCGTGGCGCCGCGCGCCGACCTGGAACTCCGGCTGCCCGAGTAGTCGTTAAGGTCTACCGAGCCGGAACGACCGCTCGACACCGACGAAGGGGCACCGTGGAAGAGCTGCGCATCAGGACGCTGGCGGCGGTGTTCGTGGTGGCCGGAGTGCTGTCCTGGTCGGGCGCCCGCCTGTGGATGGCGGTGGGGACACTGCCGAGTGTCCCGCTGGCCGCGCCGATCGTGCTGGCGCTGATCGCCGTGGTCCTGCTGGCCACCGCGCTGTCGCTGCGCGCCCGGCTGCGGGCCCAGCGCGAGCGCCGCCCCGGGGCGAAGGGCGTGGACCCCCTGATGGCCGCCCGCGCGGTCGTCTTCGGCCAGGCCAGCGCCCTGGTCGCCGCGCTCGTCGCCGGCATGTACGGCGGCACGGGCGCCCTCCTGCTCGAGTACCTCGACTTCCCCGCCCGCCGGGACCAGGCGATCTACGCCGGGTTCTCGGTCGTGGGCGGCATCGCGGTCATAGCGGCCGCCCTCTTCCTGGAGCGCGTCTGCAAGCTCCCGGAGGACGGGGACGACGACAACAGCGACAACGACGGCACCGCGGCCGCCGCCTGACCGCCGCCCCCGTGTCGCGCCGGGGGCTCAGCGCGCCATGATCAGGCTCATGGCCTCGTTGCGGGTGGCGGCGTCGCGCAGCTGGCCGCGCACCGCCGAGGTGATCGTCTTGGCGCCGGGCTTGCGGATGCCCCGCATCGACATGCACATGTGCTCGCACTCGACCACGACGATCACGCCGCGCGGTTCGAGGATCTCCATGAGCGAGTCGGCGACCTGGGTGGTGAGCCGCTCCTGCACCTGGGGGCGGCGGGCGTAGACGTCCACGAGCCGGGCCAGCTTCGACAGACCGGTGATCTTGCCGTTGGCCGACGGGATGTACCCGACGTGCGCCACACCGCGGAACGGCACCAGGTGGTGCTCGCAGGTCGAGAACACCTCGATGTCCTTCACCAGGACCATCTCGTCGTGGCCGAGGTCGAAGGTCGTGGTCAGCACGTCCTCGGGACGCTGCCACAGCCCCGCGAATATCTCCTGGTACGCCCGCGCCACCCGGCCCGGGGTGTCCCGGAGGCCCTCGCGGTCGGGGTCCTCTCCGATGGCGAGGAGGAGCTCGCGCACGGCGTTCTCGGCGCGCTTCTCGTCGAACTCGCCGATCGTGTTCTCACCGTCCAGCGTCACCGGGTCGGTCATGTGGTGCCTCGTTCCTGAGCCTGTGACGCGTTCGGGTCTGTCACGCGTCGTGCGTAGGGGCCGCGCATACGTACGGACATACGTGCGGGCATACGACGAATGCCGCGCCTCCCAGGCTAGAACCTGGGAGGCGCGGCATTTGTTCCGGGCCCGGCGGGCGGCCGGCGGGGCCGGCCGGAGCCGTGGGCTCAGCTGTCCCGGCGGTCCTCCGGGGCGGGCTCGGCCGCCGGGGCGGACTCGCTCGCCGTGGACTTGGCCGTGCTGATCGCCGGAGTGCCGTTGGCCCCGTTGGTCAGTGCGAGCTCCTTGGGGGAGAGCACCGGCGGGCGGGTGGACGGCGTGCGGCGCGAGGAACCGGTCCACGCGGGCCGCGGGGGACGCTTGTGGATGGGGGCGAAGATCTCGGCGATCTGCTCCTTGCCCAGCGTCTCCTTCTCCAGCAGGGCCAGCACCAGGTTGTCGAGCACGTCGCGGTTCTCGACCAGGATCTCCCAGGCCTCGTTGTGCGCGTTCTCGATCAGCTTCTTGACTTCCTCGTCCACCAGCGCGGCGACCTCTTCCGAGTAGTCACGCTGGTGGGCCATCTCACGGCCGAGGAACGGCTCGGTGTTGTCGCCGCCGAACTTGATGGCGCCGAGACGCTCGGTCATGCCGTACTGGGTGACCATGGCGCGCGCCGTGGACGTGGCCTTCTCGATGTCGTTGGCCGCGCCCGTGGTCGGGTCGTGGAAGACGAGCTCCTCGGCCGCGCGGCCGCCCAGCATGTAGGCGAGCTGGTCCAGCATCTCGTTGCGCGTGGTCGAGTACTTGTCCTCGTCGGGCAGGACCATCGTGTAGCCGAGGGCCCGGCCCCTGGACAGGATTGTGATCTTGTGGACCGGGTCGGAGTTCGGGGAGGCCGCCGCGACCAGGGCGTGACCGCCCTCGTGGTACGCGGTGATCTTCTTCTCCTTGTCCGACATGATCCGGGTCCGCTTCTGCGGGCCCGCGACCACGCGGTCGATCGCCTCGTCCAGCATCTGGTTGTCGACCAGCTTGCGGTCGCTGCGGGCCGTGAGCAGCGCGGCCTCGTTCAGCACGTTGGCCAGATCGGCACCGGTGAAGCCGGGGGTGCGGCGGGCGACGGCCGACAGGTCGACGTCCGGGGCGACCGGCTTGCCCTTCTGGTGGACCTTGAGGATCTCGAGGCGGCCCTGCATATCCGGACGGTCGACGGCGATCTGCCGGTCGAAGCGGCCGGGACGCAGCAGCGCCGGGTCCAGGATGTCGGGCCGGTTGGTGGCCGCGATGAGGATGACGCCGCCCTTGACGTCGAAGCCGTCCATCTCGACGAGCAGCTGGTTCAGCGTCTGCTCGCGCTCGTCGTGACCGCCGCCGAGGCCGGCGCCGCGGTGGCGGCCGACCGCGTCGATCTCGTCGACGAAGACGATGGCCGGGGCGTTCGCCTTGGCCTGCTCGAACAGGTCACGGACCCGGGAGGCACCGACACCGACGAACATCTCGACGAAGTCGGAACCGGAGATCGAGTAGAAGGGGACCCCGGCCTCACCGGCGACGGCCCGCGCGAGCAGGGTCTTGCCGGTTCCGGGCGGGCCGTACAGCAGCACGCCCTTGGGGATCTTGGCGCCGACGGCCTGGAACTTGGCGGGCTCCTGGAGGAACTCCTTGATCTCCTGGAGCTCCTCGACCGCCTCGTCCGAACCGGCGACGTCCGAGAACGTCGTCTTCGGGGTGTCCTTGGTGATGAGCTTCGCCTTGGACTTCCCGAAGTTCATGACCCGGGAGCCGCCGCCCTGCATCTGGTTCATCAGGAACAGGAAGACGACCACGATCAGGACGAAGGGCAGCAGCGAGAGCAGGATCCCGAGGAACGGGTTCTGCTTGGACGGCGAGACCGTGTAGCCGTCCGGGATCTGCTTGTTCTGGTACTTGTCCTGAAGGGTGTTGGCCACATTGACGCCCTGGTCGCCGATGTAGCTCGCCTGGATCTTCGAGCTGCCCTCGACCTTGACGCCGTCCTTGAGCTGGACCTTGATGACCTGCTCGTCGCCGGTGGTGACCTTGGCCGACTCGACCTTGTTCTGGTTGATCGCCTGGACGACCTGGCCGGTGTCCACCGTCTTGTAGCCGCCGGAGGAGCCGACGACCTGCATCAACACGACCACGGCAAGGACGGCCAGCACGATCCACATGACCGGCCCACGGAAGTATCGCTTCACGTCCATCCATACGGAGCGGTGCCGCCCCGTCCCTCCTGCCATAGTGAGTTTGATAAAAGACTGTTCTTCGGACGGTACCCCAGGATTGTCACCCGACGCCGCAGGGGAGTTCCCGCGATCCCGTCCTCGCATGCTTCAACGGCGCGGACCCCGCCGGGGTTCCCGGCCGTCCCGGCGGAAGCCGCGGGGGTCCTGCCGAGCGGGGTTCAGCCGCCGTAGACGTGGGGCGCGAGCGTACCGACGAACGGGAGGTTGCGGTACTTCTCGGCGTAGTCGAGGCCGTACCCCACGACGAACTCGTTGGCGATGTCGAAGCCGACCCACTCCACGTCGATCGCGACCTTCGCCGCCTCCGGCTTGCGCAGCAGCGTGCACACCTTGAGGGAGGCGGGCTCCCGGGAGCCGAGGTTGGAGATCAGCCAGGACAGGGTCAGTCCGGAGTCGATGATGTCCTCGACGATCAGGACATGCCGCCCCTTGATGTCGGTGTCGAGGTCCTTGAGGATCCGCACCACGCCGGAGGACTGGGTGCCGGCCCCGTAGGAGGAGACCGCCATCCAGTCCATCGTGACGGGGGTGGACAGCGCGCGGGCGAGGTCGGCCATGACCATCACCGCGCCCTTGAGGACGCCGACGATCAGCAGGTCCTTGTCCGCGTACTCCGCGTCGATCTTCGCGGCCAGCTCGGCCAGCTTCGCGTCGATCTCTTCCTTGGTGATGAGCACCTCTTTGAGGTCGGTGCCCATGTCTTTCGCGTCCACCCGCATCACTTTCGGTCGTCCCACCGGCCGTTCCGGGCCACCGCGCGACCCCTGCGGAGGGTCCGATGGGAGGGGCCCGGATTCAGCCTTGCCGAATCACCAGTCTGCCACCCTGCCGACGGACCACGACTCGGCCCGGGAGATTGATGGCTCCCTGACCTCGCCAGGCGGTGACCAGCCGGTCGACCTCCTCGATGTGGCGGGCGAAGAGGGAGCCGCCCGGGGCCCCGGCCGCGAGGGCGGCGCGGCGCAGGATGCGGCGGCGGACGGCCGGAGGGAGTGCGTCGAGTTTGGCGCATTCCAGCCGTCCGGCGTCGTCCCGTACGCCCCGCTCGGCCTCGCGGGCCCAGGCGTCGAGGGCGTCGGCGTCGTCGCGGGAGAGCTGGGCGGTGCGGGCGAGCGCCTCGACGACGCCCTTGCCGAGCGCCTTCTCCAGGGCGGGCAGTCCCTCGTGGCGCAGCCGGGAGCGGGTGTAGGCGGGGTCGGTGTTGTGCGGGTCGTCCCAGACGGGCAGGGACTGGACCATGCAGGCCTTGCGGGCGGTCTGCCGGTCGAGCCGCAGGAAGGGGCGCCGGTAACGGCCGGCGGCCCCCGAGACCGCGGCCATTCCGGACAGGGAGCGGATGCCGGAGCCACGGGCGAGGCCGAGCAGGACCGTCTCGGCCTGGTCGTCGCGGGTGTGGCCGAGCAGGACGGCGGCGGCGTCGTGACGCTCCGCGGCGGCGTCGAGCGCGGCGTAGCGGGCGTCGCGGGCGGCGGCCTCGGGGCCTCCGTCACGGCCGACGGAGACGGCGACCGCGTCGACGGGGTCGAGACCGAGCTCGCGCAGGCGTTCGACGACCTCCTCGGCGCGCCGGTCGGAGCCGGCCTGTAGACCGTGGTCGACGGTGATGCCGCCGGCCCGGACACCGAGCCGGGGGGCCTCGAAGGCGAGGGCGGAGGCGAGCGCCATCGAGTCGGCGCCGCCGGAGCAGGCCACGAGCACGAGCGGCGCGGGACGGCCGGGGCCGAGCGGGGCGGGTACGGCCGGGAAGGCACCGGGCGCGCGGGGCGGACGGGCGGCCTCGGCGGGCGGCGCGGGGTGGTCGGTGCGCGCGAGCGCGGGCCGCGCGGGGTGGGCGGCGGTCGTCGCCCGCGCGGTGCGGCCGGCGCCGGCGAGCGGGGCGTGGGCGCGGCGAGGGGCGCCGGCGCCGTCAGGGGCGTCGGCGGTGTGTTCGGTGAGGATGTCGTGGAGGACGCGGCGGACCGCCAGGCGTATCGCCGCGACCGCGGGGTGGGGACCCATGTCCGGTTCCCTTCATGAAGTTTTCGGGGGGTTGGCCCCGGGTTCGGTCACGCAGAGTGTGTAGATGGTGACAGAACCGAGGCGTTTCCCGAGCATTGCACGCCTTTCCTGGGCCGGCGGTCCCTCGGACGGGTGATTGAGGGGGCGTTCCCCTGCCGTCGACCGCCCTCCGTCTCAGGATTCCGACGTGCGGTGCACCCTGGCGATCCAGTCCGCCGGTGCGGCGATCTCCGCCTTGGTGGGCAGGGTGTTCGGTGAGGTCCACACCCGGTTGAAGCCGTCCATGCCGACCTCCTCGACGACGGCCCGGACGAACCGTTCGCCGTCCCGGTACTGCCGGAGCTTGGCGTCAAGACCGAGCAGCCGGCGCAGGGCGAGGTCGAGGCGGGAGGCGCCCTTGGCGCGGCGCTGCTGGAACTTCTCCCGGATCTCGGCGACGGACGGCACGACCGAGGGGCCCACGCCGTCCATCACGAAGTCGGCGTGGCCCTCGAGGAGGGACATCACCGCGGTCAGCCGTCCGAGGATCTCCCGCTGTGCGGGTGTCTGCACCAGTTCGACCAGGGAGCGGCCGCCGTCCTCGTCCTGTTCGCCCTCGGAGCGGCCGCCGGCCAGTGACTGGGCCGCCTCCCGGATGCGCTCCAGGATCGTCATGGGGTCCATCTCGGTCTCGCCGAGGAAGGACTGGATCTCGCCCTGGAGGTGGTCGCGCAGCCAGGGGACGGCCGTGAACTGCGTGCGGTGCGTCTCCTCGTGCAGGCAGACCCAGAGCCGGAAGTCGTGCGGGTCGACCTCCAGTTCGCGTTCCACGTGGACGATGTTGGGCGCGACCAGGAGCAGCCGGCCGCCGCCGTTTTCGCCCGCGGGCAGGTCGCGGGAGGCCGGGGCGAAGGTCTCGTACTGGCCGAGGACCCGGGAGGACATGAAGGACAGCAGCATGCCGACCTCCACGCCGGTGACCTTGCCGCCGACGGCGCCGAGGACGGCGCCGCCGGGGGTGCCGCTGCGACGTTCCTGCATCCTGTCCAGCAGCGGCTTGAGCAGTTCGCGGAAGCCGGCGACGTTGGCCCGGACCCAGCCGGGGCGGTCGACGACCAGGACGGGGGTGTCGTGCGCGCCCGCCTCGCCGAGCCGGGTGAAGCCGCGGACGTGCTCCTCGGAGGCCTTGGCGTGCCTGCGCAGTTCCGTGACGACGGCCCGGGCCTCGTCACGGCTGACGTCGGGGCCCGGCCGCACGAAGCGGGTCGCGGTCGCCACCGCGAGATTCCAGTCGACCATCCCGGATGCTGCACCACCGATGCGCGTCATGTCTTCAACCGTACGGGAGCGCTGCCGCTGGGGGCAGGTGGAAGAGGGGCGCCCGTTCTGACCCCGGGCGCGTTCTGTGCCGGCCCTTGCGGTGACGTGGCGGCTGACGGCCGGTTCGTGGTCGCGCGCGCCCGCGCGGCGGAGCCGCACACGTCACAGCCCCGCGCCCCCTTGGGGCACGGGTGCCGGCCCCTGACGTCATCGGCTCGCCAGGCGGGCCGCCGCGCGGTCCAGGGCTGCCCGGGCCGCGGGCTGGTCCATGGAGTTCTCGGTGAGGAAGGCGAAGGCCAGGAGGTGGCCGTCCGTGTCGACGACCGTGCCGGCGAGGGTGTTGACACCGGTGAGGGAGCCGGTCTTGGCGCGGACGAAGCCGGTGCCGGCGCGGGAGTCGGTGGACTCGTAGCGGTCGCTGAGGGTGCCGGTGAAGCCGGCGACGGGCAGGCCGGTGAGGACCGGGCGGAGCTCGGGGTGGTCCTTCGAGCCGGCCAGGGCGAGCAGGGAGGTCAGCAGGCGGGCGGTGAGCTTGTCGCGGCGGTCGAGGCCGCTGCCGTCGTGGAACTCCGCGCCCTCGACCGGCAGTCCGAGCTTCTTCACCTGGGCGCCGACGGCCGCCGCGCCGCCGGCGAAGCTGCCCTTGCCGCCGGTGCCGAGGGCGGTCTGGCGGGCCAGGGCCTCGGCGATGTCGTTGTCGCTGTGGGTGAGCATGCGTTCGACGACGGCGGTGAGCGGCGGGGACTGGACGGAGGCCAGGGCCTTCGCGCGGTCGGTGGCCCCGGCGGAGCCGGCCGGGGTGGCCTTGACGCCGTGGTCCCCGAGCAGGGCGGCGAAGCGGTGGGCGGCGGCCTCGGCCGGGTCGGCGGCGCGGGGGGCGGGGCCGCTCGTGGAGTCGTCCAGGCGGCCCTCGTCGGCCGTCAGCGGGGTGACGGCGGCGAGGTTCTCGTTGACGCCGAGGGGGTGCCGGGACATGCCGGCGTAGAGCGAGGTGTCGTACGTCAGGGTCACGGAGGTCAGGTGGCGCTTCTTCAGCGCGGCGGCGGTGGTGTCGGCGAGCGTGCGCAGGCTGGCCCAGCCGTCGGCCTTCTCGCGTGCGGTGAGGGTGGGGTCGCCGCCGCCGACGAGGACGACCTTCTTGGTGCCGGGCTCCAGGACGGTGCGGGTGGTGAGGCGGTGGTCGGGGCCGAGGGCGGAGAGCGCGGCGACGGCGGTGGCGATCTTGGTGGTGGAGGCGGGGGTGAGCCCGGCGTCGACGTCCTTGGCGTACAGACGTCTCCCGGTGGCGACGTCGACGACGGCGGCCCCCCGGTGGTCGCCGAGCGAGGGGTCGCCCAGCAGCGGGTCGAGGACGTCGGCGAGGCTCTTGCCGGTGGCTCGCGTGCGGCCGAGGCCGGCCAGGACGGCGGCGGCGCTGGGGGCGGGGCGGGGGGCGCCCGCGCGGCTGCCGGAGCCGTGGTCCGCGCCGGTTGCGGCGCGCTCCCGCTCGGCGACGCGCCGGCCGTCGGCGCTCCAGGGACCGGCGGCGGTCACCGCCCCGGCGGCGAGCGCCATCCCGACGACGACGGCCACGGCGACGAACTGCGCGGTGGTGAGCCGCGCGGAGCGCGCACGCAGCGAACGCAGGGCCCTCGCGAGGTCCCCGCGCCCGCGCCGCGCGCCGCGCACGGCGCGGGCCCGCACACCCCGCGCCACGCGCACGACGCGCGCGACCGCGCCGTCCCACCCCGGAGCCGACGCGACGGCCCGGGAGCCCGGGCCCGCGGCCACCCCGGCAGCGCCTTCCCCGTCGGCTCCCCTCGCTGAGGGCGCGGGAACCGCGTCCGCCGCGGCCGGGGCCGTCGGCCCCGGGCCCGGCACCGGGGGCGGCTCGGGGGAGGCGGTGTCGGTGGCCGCCTTCCCCCGCGTGCCGCTCGACTCGGGTGCGCCGCTCGACTCCGTCGTGCCGTTCGACTCCGGTGCGCCGCTCGACTCCGGTGCGCCGGGTTTTGTGATGTGTGTCACGAGCGAGCCCCCTGTCTCGTGATCCGTGCCACACGCGGTGTCACCGTGTGCTCGGTTCGTGCCACCCTCTGTTCCGGCACGGCCTCCGCGAACCGCGCCGGGCGCGGGTGCGCGGCCGGCCAGGCCCTCAGCTCCGGCACGACCACCAGCCCCTTTCGCGATCACACACCTGCGTGAGGGACACTTAATCACCAGAACTATGTGTTGATCATGGAGGAGCCACCGGTGGAGTTCGACGTCACGATCGAGATCCCGAAGGGTTCGCGGAACAAGTACGAGGTGGACCACGAGACCGGTCGGATCCGCCTGGACCGTCGACTCTTCACCTCGACCAGCTACCCGGCCGACTACGGCTTCGTCGAGAACACCCTCGGCGAGGACGGCGACCCGCTGGACGCGCTTGTCCTGCTGGAGGAGCCGACCTTCCCCGGCTGCCTCATCAAGTGCCGCACCATCGGCATGTTCCGGATGACCGACGAGGCCGGCGGCGACGACAAGCTGCTGTGCGTCCCGGCCTCGGACCCGCGCGTGGAGCACCTGCGGGACATCCACCACGTGTCCGAGTTCGACCGCCTGGAGATCCAGCACTTCTTCGAGGTCTACAAGGACCTGGAGCCCGGCAAGTCGGTCGAGGGCGCCAACTGGGTCGGCCGCGCGGACGCCGAGGCCGAGATCGAGCGGTCGTACAAGCGTCTCAAGGAGCAGGGCGGTCACTGACCCTCTCCCGCAGTACTCCACGGGCCGCGTGACTCTTCCGGGTGACGCGGCCCGTTGGCATGTCGTGCGCATACTGAGGCGTGCGGGGAGTACTCGTACCGGAGGTGCAGGGATCGGGACCCGCGGGCGGAAGGTGGGGCGAGCTGGTGGCGGAGGGCGAGGCGGACGACCGCAAGCCGCGGTCGGACGAGGCACGCAGCGCGTTCGTTCCCCCGGCGGCGGTCGTGACGGGGACACACGGCACCCCGGGCGCGCACGGCGCACCGGGTGACAACGAGTCGTCGACGACGTCCGAGTTCGCGATCCCGGCGGGCCTGGACGTCCCGCAACCGCCCGCCGTCGAGCCGGAGACCACCTCCGAGTTCGCCGTGCCGAGCGGCCTCGACGTGCCGCAGGCCCCGCCCGCCGAGCCCGAGGGCTCCGCGTTCAGCCCCCCGCGCACGTACAGCGCCCGGGACGCCCTCCACGCCTTCACCCCGCCCACCGGCGTGCCCCTGGTGAAGCTCACCAAGGAGGCGCCCTGGCAGGACCGGATGCGCGCGATGCTGCGCATGTCCGTCACCGAGCGCCCCGCCCTGGAGACCGTACGGCGCGCCGACGAGCCGGGCCCGGCCGTGCCGCGCGTCCTGGACCTCACCCTCCGCATCGGCGAACTGCTGCTCGCGGGCGGCGAGGGCGCCGAGGACGTCGAGGCGGCGATGTTCGCGGTCTGCCGCTCCTACGGCCTGGACCGCTGCGAGCCCAACGTCACCTTCACGCTGCTGTCGGTCTCCTACCAGCCGTCCCTCGTCGACGACCCGGTCTCGGCCTCCCGCGTGGTGCGCCGCCGCGGCACCGACTACACCCGGCTGGCCGCCGTCTTCCACCTCGTCGACGACCTCAGTGACGACGAGACGGAGATCTCCCTGGAGGAGGCCTACCGGCGGCTCGCGGAGATACGGCGCAACCGGCATCCGTACCCCGGCTGGGCGCTGACCGTGGCGAGCGGGCTCCTCGCGGGCGCGGCCTCGGTGCTGGTCGGCGGCGGACTGTTCGTGTTCGTCGCCGCGGCGGCGGGCGCGATGCTCGGCGACCGGCTCGCCTGGCTGTGCGCCGGGCGCGGACTGCCCGAGTTCTACCAGTTCACGGTGGCCGCCACGCCCCCGGCCGCGATCGGCGTCGCCCTCACGCTCGCGCACGTCGACGTGAAGGCGTCCGCCGTCATCACCGGTGGCCTGTTCGCGCTGCTGCCGGGGCGGGCGCTGGTGGCGGGCGTGCAGGACGGGCTGACCGGCTTCTACATCACCGCCTCCGCGCGCCTGCTGGAAGTCATGTACTTCTTCACCGGCATCGTCGTCGGCGTCCTGATGGTGCTGTACTTCGGCGTCACCCTGGGCGCCAAGCTCAACCCGGACGCGGCGCTCGGCAGCGTCGACCGGCCGGGGTGGCAGCTCGCCGCCTCCATGCTGCTGTCGCTGACCTTCGCGGTGCTGCTCCAGCAGGAGCGGTCGACAGTGCTGCTGGTCACCCTCAACGGCGGGGTGGCCTGGTCGGTCTACGGGGCCATGCGCGACGCGGGCAACCTGTCACCGGTGGCGTCCACGGCCGCGGCGGCCGGCCTGGTCGGCCTCTTCGGACAGTTGCTGTCCCGCTACCGGTTCGCGTCCGCGCTGCCCTACACCACGGCGGCGATCGGTCCGCTGCTGCCCGGTTCGGCGACGTACTTCGGGCTGCTGGGCATCGCCCAGAACGACGTCGACGGCGGCCTGGTGTCGCTCACCAAGGCCGTGGCGCTGTCCATGGCCATCGCGATCGGGGTGAACCTGGGGGCGGAGGTCTCCCGGCTGTTCCTGCGGGTCGGCACGGCGGAGGGACGGCGGGCCGCGAAGCGGACGCGCGGGTTCTGAAGAGGTCCCCGCCCCGGCCGTCAGCCCTGGTTGTCGTACGGGTACTGCTGCTGACGGCCGCCCTGGTCGTAGCCGTACGGCTGCTGGGGCCGGCCCTGGTACTGGTCGTGGTGCTGCGGGGGGTACTGCTGCCCCTGGCCGTAGTCCCGGTGCCCGGGGTCCTGGTGGCCGTACTGCTGGTCGTACCCCTGCCGGCCGCCGTATCCCTGCTGGTCGCCGTACCCCTGCTGGTCGCCGTAGTGCTGCTGGTCGCCGTACGGCTGCTGCTGCCCGGCGTCGCCGTTGCCGTAGTGCTGGTCCCGGTGGGCCGGGGGGACGGCGCGCAGACGGGTGGTGGCGTCGTCCATCGGGGGGTGCTGAGGGGAGCCGTACGCCGCCTGTCCGGCCGGCACCGGCCGGGGCGCGGCCTCGGGGGGGTTCTTCTTCGCCTTCGAACGGGCGCGCAGGAACTCGATGGCGATCGGGATCACCGAGACGAGGACGATCAGGATGAGGATCGCCTCGATGTTGTTCTTGACCGCGTCGATCTTGCCCAGCCAGGAGCCGAGCAGCGTCACGCCCGCGCCCCACAGGACGCCGCCGATGACGTTGAAGACCACGAACGAGCGGTACCGCATGCCGCTGACGCCCGCGATGATCGGGGTGAACGTGCGCACGACGGGCACGAAGCGGGCCAGTACCAGGGACTTCGGGCCGTACTTCTCGAAGAACTCGTGCGCCTTGACGACGTTCTCCTGCTTGAACAGGCGGGAGTCCGGCCGGTTGAAGAGCGAGGGGCCGACCTTCTTGCCGAACATGTAGCCCGCCTGGTCGCCCAGGACCGCGGCGAGGCAGATCAGCGCGATCGCCGCCCACAGCGGGAAGTCCATCTGGTGCGAGGTGATCAGCAGGCCGCAGGTGAACAGCAGCGAGTCGCCCGGCAGGAAGAAACCGATGAGCAGACCCGACTCGGCGAAGACGACGAGGAGCAGGCCCCAGATGCCGAACGTGTCGAGGAGGTGATTCGGATCCAGCCAGCTCGGTCCGAGGGCAAGCGTCTGCACGGTTCCGGGCTCCCGAGGAGTGAGGGGGTACGGCCGTACCCGAGAAAGGTACGGCCGGTCAAAGCTATCAACGCAAGGTGTCCCCGCCAGGTTCCACGGGTGTCACCAGGATGCCCTGTGCGCCCCCTGGGACGAAGCTGTGGGTCGCCGTAGCGGCCCGGTCGCCGTGGCGGCTCGCGCCCGCCCGGTCAGAACGGGAAGCGGCTGCGCCCGTGCTGCACCGAGATCCACTTCTGCGTGGTGAACGCCTCCACCGTCGTCTCGCCGTTCAGCCTCCCCACCCCGGAGTGCTTCTCGCCGCCGAAGGGGACCTGCGGCTCGTCGTGGACGGTGCCGTCGTTGACGTGGAACATGCCGGTGTCGATCCGCTGGGCGAAGGCGACGCCGCGCTCGACGTCCCCGGTGTGGACGGCGCCGCTGAGGCCGTAGGGCGTGTCGTTGACGAGGCGGACGGCCTCCTCCTCGCCGTCGAACGGCAGGAGCAGCGCCACCGGGCCGAAGAGCTCCTGCTTGAGCAGGGGCGAGCCGGCCGGGATGTCGGTGAGGACCGACGGCTCGACCAGGTTGTCCGTGGTCCGGCCGCGCACCAGGGCGGTGGCGCCGGCCTCGACGGCCTGGTCGACGGCGGCGGTGAGGGCGTCGGCCTGGGAGGAGTTGATGACGGGGCCGATGACCGTGGCCGGATCCTTCGGGTCGCCGGTCTTGAGGGACGTCACCTTGGCGACGAACTTGGCCGTGAACTCCTCCAGCACCGAGCGGTCCACCAGGACGCGGTTGGCGGCCATGCAGACCTGGCCCTGGTGGACGTACCGGCTGAAGACGGCCGCGTCGACGGCGTAGTCGATGTCGGCGTCGTCCAGCACCACCAGGGCGCTGTTGCCGCCGAGCTCCAGGACCGTGCGCTTGAAGTACGAGGCGCAGACGGTGGCGACGTGCCGGCCGACCTTGTCGGAGCCGGTGAAGGAGATCACCTTGGGCACCGGGTGCTCCAGGAAGGCGTCGCCTATCTCCGAGATGTCGGTGACGACGACGTTGAGCACGCCGCCGGGCAGCCCCGCGTCCTCGAAGAGCTTCGCGACCAGGGTGCCGCCGGTGACGGGGGTGTCCTGGTGCGGCTTGAGGACGACCGCGTTGCCGAGCGCGAGCGCCGGGGCGACGGACTTCAAGGAGAGCAGGAAGGGGAAGTTGAAGGGGCTGATCACCCCGACGACGCCGACGGGGACCCGGTAGAGGCGGTTCTCCTTGCCCTCGGTCGGCGAGGGGAGGACGCGGGCCTGGGGGGTCAGCGTGAGCTGGGCCGCCTCGCGCAGGAACTCCTTGGCGAGGTGCAGTTCGAAGCCGGCCTTGGTGCGGGTGCCGCCCAGCTCGGCGATGATCAGCTCGGCGATCTCCGCCTCGCGCTCCTCCAGCAGGCGCAGCGCCTTCTCGAACACCGCGCGGCGGGCGTAGGCGTTGGTGGCCGCCCACTCCCGCTGGGCGCGTTCGGCGGCGCGGTAGGCCTGGTCCACCTCGTCCACGGTGGCTGTCGTGATCGCCGCGAGCTTCTCGCCGTCGTACGGGTTGAAGTCGATGATCTCCCAGCCGCCGGTGCCCGGACGCCACTCGCCGTCGATGTACTGCTGAGCCAGGTCCGTGAAGTAGGACGACATGTGCTCCCTCAATCCCTGTCGCTGCCGTGCGATCCCTGTCGCTGCCGTGACAGCCTTCGCAGTCATCATCCGATCAACGTTCGATATGACGTCATCGTACGTGTGACGGACGGGAGTTGGGAGGAGTCAGGAGAGACGGGAACGGGTACCGGGGCGACACGGGAACGGGTACCGGGGCGGCTCCGGGCACGCTCGGGGAAGCGGTTCGGGCGCGCTCGGAGAAGCGGTTCGGGCGCATTCGGGGAAGCGGTTCGGGCGCGCTCAGGAGAGCTGGAGCAGCCCGCGCAGGAGGTCGCGGCTCTCCTCGGGGGAGGGGCTGTCCTGCTGGAGCTGCTTGAGCGCCTGCTCGTACTGGGCGACGTCCTCGGGTTTGTCGAGGTAGAGGGCGCTGGTGAGCTGCTCGAGGTAGACGACGTCCGAGAGATCGGACTCGGGGAAGCTGAGCAGGGTGAAGGCGCCGCTCTCGCCGGAGTGGCCGCCGAAGCCGAAGGGCATGACCTGCAACCGCACGTTGGAGCGCTCGGAGAGGTCGATGAGGTGCTGGAGCTGGCCGCGCATCACCTCGCGGTCGCCGTAGGGGCGGCGCAGCGCCGCCTCGTCCAGGACGATGTGGAACTCGGGGGCCTTCTCGGAGACGAGGTACTTCTGCCGCTCCAGGCGCAGCGCCACCCGCCGGTCGATGTCGGCCGCGCTCGCGCCGCCCATGCCGCGGGAGACGACGGCGCGGGCGTACGCCTCGGTCTGGAGCAGACCGTGCACGAACTGCACCTCGTAGGAGCGGATGAGGTGGGCCGAGCCCTCCAGGCCGATGTACGTGGGGAACCAGCTGGGCAGGACGTCCGAGTAGCTGTGCCACCACCCGGCGACGTTCGCCTCCTTCGCCAGGGAGAGAAGGGAGGTCCGCTCCGCCTCGTCGGCGACGCCGTACAGCGTCAGCAGGTCCTCGACGTCCCGCGTCTTGAAGCTCACGCGCCCCAACTCCATGCGGCTGATCTTCGATTCGGAGGCGCGGATCGAGTAGCCGGCCGCTTCCCGGGTGATGCTCCGCGACTCCCGCAGACGCCTGAGATGCGACCCGAGCAGCATGCGCCGCACCACCGAGCCGCTAGTGGACTCCCCAGCGCTCACTTCGTCAGCCCTCCCCAACGTCTTCCGGACGCGCAGTCTGCCACTAAACCACGACGAGCAGTACTCGTGCGGTTACAGAAATGGAAAGGAGTGGCCGTCCGGCCACGGCGGAGGGCTCGGGGAGCGCTCCCGCACGGGGAACCGGGGAAGAAAGTGGCGGAAGAAATGCGTGACAAGCGGTACTTGGGGGCCCATTTCCGGCGCGTGCACGTGCATCTGCCCTTGCATCTGCCGTGCGCATCGGAAACCATGGTGCCGCGCCACCGCTGCATCGCCACGACCGCGAACACCCGGGAGTGCCTCGCATGGGGACGAATGGATCGACCATGCTCGAGCCCTTACGGCAGGGACTTCCGCCGCTGGACCCCGCGTCCGTGTCCACCGCCGCCTCCTGCGGTCTGCCCGCCCGTTACGAAGCGGTGCGCGAGGCACGGCAGTTCACCCGGCGGACCCTGGACCAGTGGGAGCGGGGCGACCTCTTCGACGACGTCTGCCTGGTGGTCTCCGAACTCGTCACCAACGCGCTGCGTCACGCGCTGCCCGCGGACCCGCCGCGCGGCGCCGAACAGGCGGCTCCGGTGCGGCTGCACCTGATGCGGTGGGCGACGCGACTGGTCTGCGCGGTGCGCGATCCCAGCGGGGAGAGCCCCGTCGCGCCGGACGCGGAGGATGCCGTGGACGACTTCTCGGCGGAGTGCGGCCGGGGACTGCTCCTCGTCGAGTCCTTCGCCGACGGCTGGGGCTGGCACCCGCTGGCCGGCACGCTCGGCGGCAAGGTCGTGTGGGCGATGTTCCGGCTGGCGCCGGCGGACTGATCCGCCGGGGTCCGGCCGAGCAGACACCGGGGCGCGGAAGCGCTTCGACGCTTCGGCGTGGAACGGGGCGACGGGGCGACGGGGCTCACGAAGCCCGTCGCTCCGTTTCCGCGCTTTTCGCGTCCACTTGACGCGTGTCACACGATGCGACGCGTGTCAGACGATCAGATGGTCGAACTCGCCGTCCTTGACGCCCAGCAGCATGGCCTCGATCTCGGCGCGCGTGTAGACGAGCGCGGGTCCGTCCGGGAACCGCGAGTTCCGTACGGCCACGTCACCGCCCGGCAGCCGGGCGAACTCCACGCAGGAGCCCTGCGAGTTGCTGTGCCGGCTCTTCTGCCAGGCCGCTCCGGACAACTCGGTCGCAGCCATGCCGTTGTACACGTCATCCACGTCGCACACGTCGTGGTCCACAGGTCGCTCCCCGGGTGGTGCATTGGCTGATGTGGCCATTGATGCAGTGGTCAACTGCCCCGGATCATAGCCCCGTTCACCTGCGGATGCATGAGCAGATGCACGTGCACGCGGGGTGTTCCTGCGGTTACAGCTTTTACGGTCCCTTGACTGACCACTCCCCCCACCGTTTGCCCAGCCCCCCGCCCCCCATGCGACCCCACCTCACGAGTGGCCAGTTTTCCGCCCACACAAGCAAAGACGAGCGAATTCCCACCCCTGTTCCCCAGAAGCGGCGCGGGACTGTGCCGTCTACGCGGCTCCGCCGCGGGGAGGGGCGCGAGCTGCCACCGTGCCCCGCAAGGGGCGCGGGGAACTGCGCGACCAGCCCCCACCCACCCGCGCCCGAGAACGAACCCGCGGGGTCCAAGGGGCGGAGCCCCTTGAAGGGACGGGAAGGGTAGGGGCGGCGGGGGCGAAAACCCCCACAACACCCCCACCCACCCCGCCGTCCCCTCCTGATAACTTGCCGCCACGCCGACAAAAACCGGCACCGGCAACCCCCTGGAGGCACACGTGACGTCGGCGCCCCGCCCCACCCGCCTCACCACGGCAACCACGGCCACCACCCTCGCCGCCGCGCTCACCCTCGCCCTCACCCTCACCGCTTGCAGCAGCGACAACGACGGCGACGACGCAACACCCACCACCTCCACCTCCACCGCAGCCTCCGGCACCGACTCCCCCTCCCCCGGCACAAAACCCGGAAAGCTGGACGGCAGCTGGCTGACCACCACCGACGGCAAGGCGGTCGTCCTCATCGTCACCGGCAAACAGGCCGCCCTGTTCGCCACGGGCGGCACCGTATGCAGCGGCACGGCCGCCGAGACGTCGGACACCTGGACGATCCACCTGCCCGACTGCCAGGGCGCGTCCGACAACGACCGCGGCACCGGCACGGTGGACTCCGTGACCTCGAAGACCCTCAAGGTCACCTGGAAGGGCGACGCGGGCACGGAGACGTACCAGAAGTCCGACGGCACCCACCTGCCCAGCGGCTTCCCGACATCGGGCCTGCCGGGGTCGTAGCCCTCGGGCCCGCCCGGGTCGCGGCCCCGCACGTACGCCGGGGGCGCGCGTGCACGACGTACGCGCCTGCACGATGATCGTGATCCCGACGCACCGGCACGAACGTCCGTGCCACCGTCACGAACCGCTGAAGGACCTCATGCGCGCCACGTTCCCCCTCGCCGTCACCGCCCTCGCGGCGGCCCTCGCCCTGACCGCTTGCAGCAGCGACGACTCGGGTACCGGCAAAGGCACCGACACCGCCACCGCCACCGGCGGCAAGAACGGCAGCAGCACGGCCGCCGCCGACGCGAAGGCCTGCGCCCTGACCGGGCTCGACATCGAGGTCGGCCCGGCCAACGCCGCCCCGGCCGTGGGCGACACGGGCAACCTCCCCGTCACCCTGACCCACACCAAGGCCGGCACCTGCACACTCGACGGCTTCCCCAAGGTGACGCTGCTGGCCGGCAGCACCTCGTGGACCGTCGCCGAGGAGAAGTCGGCGCAGCCCACGAAGCTGACCCTGCACCAGGACGAGTCGGCGACGTTCACCCTCACCTACGTACGGGGCGAGGCGGACGGCAAGGGCGCCGCGGACACCCTGCGGTTCTCGCTGCCCGGCGACTCCGGCGACAAGACGGCGAAGTGGACCTACGGCGTGATCGCCGAGAAGGGCTCGGGCCTGGACGTCACGGTGACCCCCTTCCAGACGGCAGGGGACTGAACGACGGGACCGTGGACCGTCCCGGACGGCCGGAACACTGCCGTCGGCGCAGCGGCCGGCCGTCGGTGCAGCAGTCGGCCGTCGGTACGGCAGTCGGCAATCGGCCGTGGGTGCGGCAGTCGGCCGTCAGCCCAGCCAGTCGGCCGTCAGCGCAGTGGCCGGTGCCGCTCCACCCTCGCCCGGTCGGCCGCCGCCGCGCCCTCGTGCCAGCCTGCCTCGTCGGAGACACCGCGCAGCCGGGTGGTGACGGTCTCGGGGAACATCTGTTCAAGGTGTTCCGTCACCGCCACGTCCCGGGCCGCGAGGACCGGCAGGAACTCTCGGCCCTCCCCCGCCGCCGCGGCCGTCTGCTCCCGCACGGCGGCCGCGAGCCGGTCGCCCACCCGGTGCGCGTACGCCGCCAGGAACGACTGCCGGAACGTCTTCGTCCGCCTCCGTCCGCCCGCGCGCTGCGCCGCCTCCGCCCTGGTCATCGCGGTCGTCGCCTGGACCAGCAGTGAGGTGTGGAGCAGCTCGACCGCCTCCAGGTCGGCCTCGAACCCGACGACCGTGGAGAAGCCGAACTGCTCGTGCCACACCGCACGGCAGCGGTTGGCGGCGGCGACCGCGTCCAGCAGGACCGCCTTGGCCGTCTCGTACGGCGGATCGACACCTATGCGGCAGGCCCCGGGCACGTCCGCGGCGCCGGGACGCGCGGGGGAGCCGCCGGCCGCGAGCACGGCCTCGTCGATGCTGTGCCGGGCCATCAGCTCCTGCGCCTTGGCGCTGAGCGCCTCCGCCTCCTCCGGATACCCGGTCGCCTCCGCCTTGGCGAGCAGGGCCCGGATCCGGGCGAGTATCCGGGAGCCGGACGAGGAGGCGTCGGCGGCCCGGCGCGGCGGGTCCAGCGGCTCCAGGGCGGGCAGCCGGAGCAGCAGCCGGTACAGCTCCAGCAGGGCGGTGGCCCGCGAGAAGCGGTCGGTGCGCGGGGGCGGGCTGCCGTCCAGCTCGGCCAGCTGCGCCGCCCAGCGCGCATACGGTGTCGGCCGCTCCCCCGCCTCGCCGAGGATCAGCGCCGACACCAGCCGTATGTGCTCCTCGCCCAGCTCGCGGCGGACGTACCGCACGAGATCGGCGGGCTGCCACCCGCGCCGCCAGGCCGCGGCGACGAACTCCTCGCCCCGCCGGGCGAGTTCGGCGTCGGCGGCGGGGTCGGCGGCCAGCAGGGAGGCCCCGGCGTCGAGGGCGGCGTCGGTCTCGGCGTACAGCGCGGCCTCGAAGGCGCGCTCGACGGTGGTCGGCGTACTCACCCCTCGATCGTGACACGGGGGTACGACAACGCACTCGACCCGCTCCACGACGCGATGCTCGCCGCCGAACACCTGGACGAGGTGGCCGACCATCCGATCGGCCACCTCGTGGACCAGGCACGGCGGTCCGGAGCGCCCTGGACCGACATCGGCCGGTGCGTGGGCGTCACCCGGCAGGCGGCCCAGAAGCGCCTCGTGCCCAAGGAGGGCCCGGACCTCGACCCCAGCCATGGTTCAGCCGCTGCACGACGCGCGCGCGGAGCGCAGGCATCACCCTGGCCGCCGTCCGCGAGGCGGCGGTGGAGGCGTACGTGGCCGGACAGCTCACCGCCCTGACGAAGGAGGCGTAGGGCGGGGCCCCGGCGGTCGGCGGTCAGCGGCCGGCGGTCGGCGGTCGGGGGCCGGCAGTCAACGGCCGGCGGCCGGCGGTCGGCAGTCGGCGGCCGAAGTCGTTGTCAGACCCTCCTGCGAGACTCGGAACCATGACCGGCCACTGGGCACTCGTCCCAGCCGAGGACGGCGGCGCGCACCTCGCCCCCCTCGGTCCGGACGGGCTGCCCGCCGGCCCCGTGCGGCGGGAGCCGGACCTCGCGGCGGCGGTCCGCGGCCGCCCGGAGGTCACCCGCTGGGTGTGGCGCTCGACCCCCGAGCTCTACCCGCGCCTGCTCGCCGCCGGCCTGCGCGTCGAGCGGTGCTACGACGTGGAGGACGCCGAGACGCTTCTGCTCGGCCACGAGGGCAGGCTCGGCGAGCCCCGGTCCGCGGCGGCCGCACTGGCCAGACTGCGCGGGACCGCCGTACCCCCGGACCCGCCGGCGCGCCCCGCCGACCCCGGCACCCAGTCCTCCCTCTTCGACCCGGGCCCCGCACGCGAAGAGGTGTCCCTGGAGGATTTCGCCGAGGTCTACGCCGCGCAGCAGCGCCGTATCGACGCCACCGCCCGGCCGGACCGGATGCGGCTGCTGATCACGTCGGAGTCGGCCGGCATGCTGATCGCCGCCGAGATGAACGCCGCGGGACTGCCCTGGCGCGCGGACGTGCACCGCGAGGTGCTGCGGGAACTGCTCGGCGAGCGGTACCCCGGCGGCGGCGAGCCGACGCGGCTGGCGGAGCTCGCGGAGGAGGTGTCGGCGGCGTTCGGCCGCCGGGTGCGGCCGGATCTGCCGGCCGACGTCGTCAGGGCCTTCGCGCAGGCCGGGATCAAGGTCCGGTCCACCCGGCGCTGGGAACTCGAGTCCCTGGACCACCCCGCCGTGCGGCCGTTGCTCGAGTACAAGCGGCTGTACCGCGTCTGGGTCGCCCACGGCTGGTCCTGGCTCCAGGACTGGGTGCGCGACGGCCGCTTCCGCCCGGAGTTCCACGCGGGCGGCACGGTCACCGGCCGCTGGGTCACCAACGGCGGCGGCGCACTGCAAATACCCAAGGTCATCCGGCGGGCGGTGGTCGCCGACCCCGGCCACTGCCTGGTCGTGGCCGACGCCGCGCAGCTGGAACCGCGGGTGCTGGCGGCGATCTCCCGCGATCCGGGGCTGATGGAGGTCGCCGGCCGTACGGACGACCTGTACCAGTCGGTGTCGGACCGGGCGTTCTCCGGCGACCGCGCCCAGGCCAAGCTCGCCGTGCTCGGCGCGATCTACGGCCAGACGTCGGGGGACGGCCTGAAGAACCTCGCCGCGCTGCGCCGCCGTTTCCCCCGGGCCGTGGCGTACGTCGACGAGGCGGCCCGCGCGGGCGAGGAGGGGCGGCTGGTGCGGACATGGCTCGGACGGACGTGCCCGCCTGCGGCGGGAGCCGGCGACGCGGAGGAGGAGGCGGGTATCCCGCAGGAGGACCCCGACGGCGACGGCCGCCGGGTCCCCGGCGACGCCCGGTCGCGGGGCCGGTTCGCGCGCAACTTCGTGGTGCAGGGCAGCGCGGCGGACTGGGCCCTGCTGCTCCTGGCCGCCCTCCGTCGCGCCTGCGCCGGCCTCTCGGCCGAGCTGGTCTTCTTCCAGCACGACGAGGTGATCGTGCACTGCCCGGTGGCGGAGGCGGACACGGTCGTGGCCGCGCTCGGGAGGGCTTCCGACCTGGCCACCCGCCTCGCCTTCGGCGACATACCGGTGCGGGTGCCGTTCACGACGGCGGTGGTGGAGTGCTACGCGGACGCGAAGTGAGGGGTCGGCAGGGGGCGGCGGGGGCGAAGTCCCCCGCCGCGGCCAAGCCTCAGTCCGTCCCCGACTCCATCGCCGCCCGGTCGAGCAACTCGACCTCCTCCGACACCTCGCCCCGCGAAGCGATCGCCTCCGCGCCACCGCTCGGCATCGCCCCGATCAGCCCCGTCGCCGCCGCCTGCGCCGCCCCGATGAGCGCGGGGTGGTCCGTCCCGACCATGCCGATGCTCGCGTACTGCTCCAGCCGCGCCCGCGAATCCGCGATGTCGAGGTTCCGCATCGTCAGCTGCCCGATCCGGTCCACCGGCCCGAACGCCGAGTCCTCGGTCCGCTCCATGGACAGCTTGTCCGGGTGGTAGCTGAGCGCGGGGCCCCGCGTGTCGAGGACGGAGTAGTCCTCGCCGCGCCGCAGCCGCAGCGTCACCTCACCGGTGACCGCCGCGCCGACCCACCGCTGTAGCGACTCCCGCACCATCAGCGCCTGCGGGTCCAGCCACCGCCCCTCGTACATCAGCCGGCCGAGCCGCCGCCCCTCGTTGTGGTAGGCGGCCACCGTGTCCTCGTTGTGGATGGCGTTGACCAGCCGCTCGTAGGCGATGTGCAGCAGCGCCATGCCGGGCGCCTCGTAGATGCCCCGGCTCTTGGCCTCGATGACCCGGTTCTCGATCTGGTCGGACATGCCGAGCCCGTGCCGGCCGCCGATCGCGTTGACCTCCATGACGAGGTCGACGGGGGAGGCGAATTCCTTGCCGTTGACCGTCACCGGACGGCCCTGGTCGAAGCCGACCGTGACGTCCTCGGCGGCGATCTCGACCGCGGGGTCCCAGAACCGGACGCCCATGATCGGGTCCACGGTCTCGATGCCGGTGTCGAGGTGCTCCAGCGTCTTCGCCTCGTGCGTGGCGCCCCAGATGTTGGCGTCGGTCGAGTACGCCTTCTCCGTGCTGTCGCGGTAGGGCAGCCCGTGCGCGAGCAGCCACTCCGACATCTCCTTGCGCCCGCCGAGCTCGGTCACGAAGTCCGCGTCGAGCCAGGGCTTGTAGATGCGCAGATGCGGGTTGGCGAGCAGACCGTAGCGGTAGAACCGCTCGATGTCGTTGCCCTTGAAGGTCGAGCCGTCGCCCCAGATCTGGACGTCGTCCTCGAGCATCGCCCGGACCAGCAGGGTCCCGGTGACCGCGCGGCCGAGCGGCGTGGTGTTGAAGTACGCGCGCCCGGCGGAGCGGATGTGGAACGCGCCGCAGGCCAGCGCGGCCAGGCCCTCCTCGACCAGCGCCGCACGGCAGTCGACCAGGCGTGCGATCTCCGCGCCGTACGACGTCGCACGGCTGGGCACCGAGGCGATGTCGGGCTCGTCGTACTGACCGATGTCGGCGGTGTACGTGCAGGGCACGGCGCCCTTGTCACGCATCCACGCGACGGCGACCGAAGTGTCGAGGCCGCCCGAGAAGGCGATACCGACGCGCTCGCCGGTGGGCAGGGAGGTGAGAACCTTGGACATAGCAAGAGTATGCACTGCTCCGCATTATCATGCAATTCTGATCACGCAGGACGCGCGGCGGGACGGCGACCGGGAAGCCCGCCGCGTCCTCTCCGACACTCATACCCGCAGCTCAGCAGCCCCATGGTGGTGAAAACCCCCTCACCTCTCCGGGGGACAGCACCGCTCGGATACGGGGCCCAGCAGGCTGCCACGCCCGGCCGTCCGTCCGTAGAGTCACCGCATGACGATCCCGACGGACAGCCGCCCCGCCCACGGCCCGCCCCTGGGCGCCGGTACCGGAACCGAACGCGGAACCGGAACCGCCGAACCAGGCGCCGGCAGTGACTTCGCCCGCCTCTCCCACCGCATCGCCGAGGCCGGCCTGATGGAACGGCGCCCCGGGTACTACACCGCGCGCCTGACCCTGGTGACCGCGGCCCTGGCAGCGGGCTGGGCCGCCTTCGCCGCGCTCGGCGACACCTGGTGGCAGCTGGCGGTCGCCGCCTTCCTGGCCTTCGTCTTCGGCCAGATCGCCCTGGTCGCCCACGACCTGGCGCACCGGCAGATCTTCCGGCGCCGCCGGCCGAGCGAGATAGGGGGCCGACTGTTCGGCAACCTCGGCGTCGGCATGAGCTACGGCTGGTGGATGAACAAGCACACCCGCCACCACGCCAACCCCAACCACGAGGAGCTGGACCCGGACGTCGCCCCGGACATCCTGGTGTGGTCCACCGATCAGGCCCGCTCCAGCCGGGGTCTCGCCCGCTTCGTCGGCGGCCACCAGGCGCTGCTGTTCTTCCCGCTGCTCACGCTGGAGGGCTTCAACCTGCACGTCGCCGGGTTGCGGGCGCTGCGCTCACCGTCGATGAAGCAGCGGCCGCTGGAGGCCGCGCTGCTCCTGCTGCACCTGACGGCCTTCCTGTCCGCCCTCTTCCTGGTGCTGTCGCCGGGGCGGGCGCTGGCGTTCCTCGCCGTGAACCAGTGCCTGTTCGGCGTCTACCTCGGCTGCGTCTTCGCCCCCAACCACAAGGGCATGCCGACCCTCACCGGCGAGGACCGCCCCGACTTCCTCCGCCGCCAGGTGCTGACCTCGCGCAATGTGCACGGCGGCCGGTTCACCGACCTGATGCTCGGCGGCCTCAACTACCAGATCGAGCACCACCTGTTCCCCAGCATGCCCACGCCGCACCTGCGCCGGGCGCAGCCGATCGTCCGCGCGTACTGCGCCGAGATCGGCGTCCCGTACCACGAGACGGGTCTGCTCCGGTCGTACCGCGAGGCCCTGACCCATCTGCACCGGGTGGGCGAGCCGATCAGGCGGCAGCGCGAGAAGAAGTGACCGCACCGCGACCGCACGGCTCACGCACCGCGGCTCACCCGTCGCGCCGCACGGCTCACACACCGCGGCTCACGCCTCCCACCGCACGGCTCACGCACCGCGCCGCGCGCCCCCGAGTCCGTCGATCATCAGACCGAGGGTGAAGTCGAAGCGGTCGGGAACCGTCCCGGCGGTGAGCTCGGCGGCGTACCGCCGGGTGTGCGGGAAGGTGTCGGGCAGCGCGGCGAACCGGCGCAGCAGTTCGTCCCGGCCGACCACCCAGTGGTCGTCGCCGCTGCTCAGCCGGCTGTTCACCAGGGAGACCTCGTAGCTGTACGCGTTGACGTAGAGCACCAGGGCGTCGAGGGCCCAGGCGGCGGCCTGCGGCTCTATGCCTCCGGCGAGCAGCAGGGCGAGCATGCCCTCGCTGACGCGGAGGGTGTCGAGGTTGGAGGGGGCGGCGGCGAAGGCGGCCCGGGAGATGCCGGGGTAGCGCAGATACTGGTCGCGCAGCTGGGTGCAGACGCCGATGAGCTGCCGCCGCCAGTCGGCGGGATCGGGTTCGGGGAGGTCGATCCCGGCGCACAGCCGGCCGATGAGCAGCTCGTCCAGGTCGTCCTTGTTGACCACGTGGGCGTAGAGCGAGGACGGCCCCGTCTCCAGCGCGGTGGCCACGCGCCGCATCGTCAGGGCCTCGTAGCCCTCCCGCTCCACGATGCCGAACGCGGTGTCGATGATGGCGTCGACCGTGATCGGCTTCTTGCGCCCGCCGGACGGTCCCCGGCGGCCCCCGGGCGCGTCCGGGCCGGCGCCGAGCTGGTGCCGCGCCGCGCGCCGTTCCTGCGGAGTCGGTGACATGGGCGCAGTCTAACGAACCCGCGAACAGTGTTCCGTGCCACAGAGAACGCCGCTCGCGTTGCTACGAACACTGT
This sequence comes from Streptomyces sp. NRRL F-6676, assembly GCF_000725625.1. Lineage (GTDB taxonomy): Bacteria > Actinomycetota > Actinomycetes > Streptomycetales > Streptomycetaceae > Streptomyces. The sequence continues at coordinate 79,382 of NZ_JOHS01000009.1, read as the reverse complement.
TCTTCTGTAGAACAGTGTTCGTGTCCACTTCTCAGCTCTCCTCCCCGGCGCCCCCGACCCCCTCCGACCCCCGCCCGTCGCGCACCGCGTGGCTGGTCCTGATCGTCGTGGTCCTGGCCGACCTCATGGATCTGATCGACTCGAGCATCGCCAACCTCGCCGGTCCGTCCATCCACGCCGACCTCGGCGGCGGCCAGGTGACGGTGCAGTGGGTGCTCAGCGCCTACACCGCGACGTTCGCCCTCGGCCTGGTCACCTCCGGACGGCTCGGTGACCTGCTCGGCCGCCGGCGGCTGTTCCTGCTCGGCATGACCGGCTTCACGCTGGCCTCACTGGCCTGCGGCCTCGCCCCGGACGCGGTCTTCCTGATCGTCGCCCGGGCGTTGCAGGGGCTGTGCGGGTCGGTCATGATCCCGCAGGGCCTGGCCCTGGTGAAGGTGGTGTTCCCGCCGCGGCACCTGCGCAAGGCGCTGACCCCGGTCGGGCCGCTGATGGGCATGACCATGGTGGGCGGCCCCCTCCTGGCCGGCTGGCTGCTCCATCTGGACCTGTTCGGCAGCCAGTGGCGCTCCCTCTTCCTGATCAACGTGCCGTTCGGCCTCGCCGCCGCCCTGCTCGGCCACCGGGTCATGCCCCGCCACGGCGGCGAGGACCCGGACGCCCGCCTCGACCTCACCGGCATCGGCCTGCTCACCGCGGCCTCGGCCCTGCTCGTCGTCCCCCTCATCCAGGGCCGCGAGCTGGGCTGGCCCGCCTGGACCTACGTCATGATGGCCGCCGGGGCCCTGCTGTTCGCGCTGTTCGCCGTCTCGCAGCGGCGCAGCAGACACCCGGTCGTCGCGCCGACGCTGCTGCGCAGACGCAGTTTCGTCGTCGGCCTGACGATCGTCGCCGGGTTCTACGCCTCACTCAGCGCGTTCGTGCTGGTCGTCAACCTGCTGTTGCAGCAGGGCATGCACTGGACGCCGCTGCGCACCGGCCTCACCCTGCTGCCCTGGGCCCTCGGCACCGCCGTCGCCGTCCTGCTCGCGGGCGCCGTACTCGCCGAGCGGCTGGGCCGGGCCACGCTGCACCTGGGGCTCGCCCTGGCCGCCGTCGGACTGCTGGCCCTGTGGTGGTCCGTGGCCCACTGGGACACCGGCATCACGGTCTGGAAGCTGACCCCCGCGCTGCTGCTGACGGGCTTCGGTTCCGGACTGGCGTTCGTCCCGCTCACCGACTTCATCATCGGCGACGCCACCCCCGAGGAGGTCGGCACCGGAGCGGGCCTCCTCAACGCCGTCCAGCAATTCGCCGGCGCCCTCGGCGTCGCCGCCCTGGGCACGCTCTTCTACATCCGTGCCGGCCACCTGACCCCCCACACCGCCCTCACCGCAGCAGAACTGGTGTTCGCCGTCGCGGCGGCCCTGAACCTCCTGACACTGCCTTTGGTGAGCCTCCTGCCAAGACACCCCCAGAACGCCCACGCCTGACCCCCGGGCGTCGTCCCGCTCGCCCCGCGCCGCTACGGGCAGCACGCGTCACCCACGCGACTGGGCCGGCATCGCCTGCGCGGGAAGTGCGGGCTCTCCCCGCTCGTTCACAGGCGTGTCCGACGGGTAGCGGGCACACCCGGAGTGCGCGGTGACGTCGAGACGATCACGGGGCTCCGCCCTGACCCACACGGTGTCCTCCGTGCCGGGAGGCCGCAGGCGCAGACGGAGCGCGTGACCAGCGCTCTCGTACGCGGTGACGTCCCAGCCCCGCTCGGTCAGCCGCCTCTGTACCCGGCGCAAAGCCGCCGTCGCCCGATCCGGAGCGACACCCTTCAACGCCCATTCACTGCTCACGGTGACCACTCCCGGCATGCTCGGCGGAGTGTCGTTCCACTGCTTGTCGAGGTTCTTCAGACCGCGGTAGCCGCAGTCGGCGCCGACCCTCCGGCCGTCCCGGGGCCACTCGGCATCCAGTTCGGCTTCCGGCAGACCGAGCGCGTCGTAGACGGTCTGGGTGTGGGCGTCCAGCCGCCGGGCCGTGGCGGACGGATCCTCGACGGGGTAGGCATCGCCCTCCCAGAGCCGCCCGACGCACAGAGCCGCCACCACCACCGCGGCACCGGCGAGCGCCCCGGCCACCACCACGAGAACCTTCCGACGCCGACCGGGACGGTTGGGCCGCTGCCCCGGGTACGGCGGTGCCGCCGCGTACGGCTGGGTGGAGTACGGCTGTGTCGAGCGGGGCCGTGCCGGGTGAGACTGCGTCATGTACGGCATCGTGCGCCGGGCACCGTCCCGCCGGCATGAGTAGCCGTACTCAACAGTCGCCCGGACGAGGTGGCCGAGTACATGAGTGCGCACAGCACAAAGGGCCAGGTCTCGCAAGACCTGGTCCCAGTCGGAGCCGCCTTCGGGATTCGAACCCGAGACCTACGCATTACGAGTGCGTTGCTCTGGCCATCTGAGCTAAGGCGGCGAGTCGGCTGTGTGCACCCATGGTGCGATCAGCGACGACGGTAAGTCTACACAGTTTCCGGGGGTGGTCCGAACCGCCCCCGGGGCGTAGGGCGGGGGCGGATTCGGGCGGGGTTCGGCGGTCAGGTGCAGCGTTTGCCGTTCGCCGGCGCGGTGCCGCGGAGCAGGTAGGTGTTGATCGCCGTGTCGATGCAGCGGCTGCCGCGGCCGTACGCCGTGTGGCCGTCGCCCTCGTAGGTGAGGAGGCGGCCGGAGGAGAGCTGGGCGGCGAGGGATTTGGCCCAGCGGTACGGGGTGGCCGGGTCGCGGGTGGTGCCGACGACCACGATCGGCGCCGCGCCCTTCGCCTCGATGCGGTGCGGCTTGCCCGTCGGCTGGACCGGCCAGTACGCGCAGGTCAGTGAGGACCAGGCAAGGCTCGGTCCGAACACCGGGGAGGCCTTCTCGAACGCCGGGAGCGCCTTGTCCACCTCGTTCGGGGACCGGACGGCGGGGGGCAGGTCGAGGCAGTTCACGGCGGCGTTGGCGTACATCAGATTGGTGTAGTGGCCGTCGGCGTCGCGTTCGTAATAGCTGTCCGAGAGGGCGAGGAGCGCGGCGCCGTCCTTGTCCTTCATCGCGGAGGTGAGCGCCCGGCGCAGCTGGGGCCAGGCCGCCTCGTCGTACATCGCGGCGATCACGCCCGTGGTGGCCAGGGACTCGCCGAGCGTGCGGCCGTCCGCGTCACCCGTCTTCAGGGGCTTCGCGTCCAGTTGCCGGAAGAACGCCTCCAGGTGGTCGCCGGCCTGCGCGGGGGTGGTGCGCGAGGTACCGAGGGGGCAGCCGGAGCGGCGTACGCAGTCCTTGGCGAAGGACTGGAACGCCGTGTCGAACCCCGCGGTCTGGTCCTCGTTCAGCTCGCGCGCGGACAGCGAGGGGTCCATCGCGCCGTCCAGGACGAGGCGTCCGGCGCGGTCGGGGAAGAGGCCCGCGTACGTGGCGCCGAGGAACGTGCCGTACGAGGCGCCCACGTAGTTCAGTTTCTTGTCGCCCAGCGCGGCCCGGACGATGTCCATGTCGCGCGCCGCCTCGACCGTGGAGACGTGGCGCAGCAGTTTCGGGTCGTGCTTGCCGCAGCCCGCCGCGAACCTCTTGTACGCGTCGACGAGTTTCGTGGTCTCCCCGCGGTCGTCCGGGGTGGCGTCCGTCTGCGTGTACGCGTCCATCTGACGGTCGGTGAGGCACTCGACCGGCTCGCTGCGGGCCACGCCGCGCGGGTCGACGGCCGCCATGTCGTACCGCGCGCGGACGTCGGCCGGGTAGCCGATGCCCGCGAACTGCTGGAGGTAGCCGATCGCCGAGCCGCCGGGGCCGCCCGGGTTGACCAGCAGCGAGCCGAGGCGTTTGCCCGGACCGGTCGCCTTCTTCCGGGCCACCGCGAGCCGGACGTCGCCGGCGGAGGGCTTGTCGTAGTCCAGCGGCGCCTTGACCGTGGCGCACTGGAAGCCGGGGACACCGCACGCGCGCCACGCCGGTTTCTGGCTGTAGTAAGAGGTCAGCGCGGGGGGTGTGGAGCGGGGCAGTGCGGCCAGGGCGGCCGGCGCCGCCTGCGCCGGGGAGGGTGCGGCGGGCGTCGCCGAGTGCCCCGAGGAGCACGCGGCGGAGAGCAGCAGGGCGAGCGCGGCGGCCAGCGGGGTGCCGCGGGTGAGGAACCGGCGGGAGGGGCGGGGGCCACCGGACAGGGGGGCACGGGCGGTACGGGGTGCGGGAGGGCGGCTGAGGTGCATTCCGCGAGCGTAACGTTGCGTCGTCGATCGCTCACCGAATGTCGCACACGGTCCCCTTTCGGGTGAGGACGTCAACCCGTACGTCGGCCGCCCGGTGCCGGCCCCGCGCGCAACGCCGTCGTCGGCCGATGGTGTCGGCCCGCGCGCCTCGCCGTCGTCAGCAGGCGGTGTCGGCCCCTGCGCATCGCCGTCGTCAGCCGACGGTATCGGCCCCTGCGCATCGCCGTCGTCAGCCGACGGTATCGGCCCCTGCGCATCGCCGTCGTCAGCCGCCCGGTGTCAGCCCGCGCGCAGCGCCATCGTCATCGCCTCCACCGCCAGCAGCGGTGCCACGTTGCGGTCGAGAGCCTCGCGGCAGGCGGCGATCGCCTCGATGCGGCGCAGCGTGGCCTCCGGGGTGCTGCTGCGGGCCAGCCGCTCCAGCGCGTCCTCGGCGTCCGTGTTGGCGAGGGCCAGCCGGGAGCCGAGCTGGAGGGCGAGGACGTCGCGGTAGAAACCGGTCAGGTCCAGCAGGGCGACGTCCAGGCTGTCGCGCTGGACGCGTCTTCTGCGGCGCTTCTGGTCCTCCTCCAGCTCCTTCATCACGCCCGCGGTGCCGCGCGGCAGTCGGCCGCCCTGGACCGCGCCGAGCGCCGCCTTCAGCTCCTCGGTCTCCTTGGCCTCCCGCTCCTCGGCGAGCTGCTTGGAGTCCTCCGCGGCCGCGTCGACCAGTGTCTGCGCGGCCTTGAGGCAGCCGCCGACGTCGTCCAGGCGGAGCGGCAGCGCGAGCACGGCCTTCCGGCGGGCACGGGCCCGCTCGTCGGTGGCGAGGCGGCGGGCGTGGTCGACATGGCCCTGGGTGGCGCGAGCGGCGGCGACCGCGATCTCCGGCTCGATGCCGTCCCGCCGGATCAGCAGATCCGCGACGGCGTCCACCGGGGGTGTGCGCAGATTCACATGGCGGCAGCGGGAGCGGATGGTGGGCAGGACGTCCTCGACGGAGGGGGCGCACAGGAGCCAGACCGTGCGGGGGGCGGGCTCCTCGACGGCCTTCAGGACCGCGTTCGCCGATTGTTCGTTCAGACGTTCGGCGTCCTCGACGAGGATCACCTGCCAGCGGCCGTTCGCGGGCGAGGTGAACGACTTGCGGACGGTGTCGCGCATGTCGGCGGCGCGGATCTGGGCGCCGATGGCGGCGACGGTGGTGACGTCGGCGTGCGTGCCGATCAGGGCGGTGTGGCAGCCGTCGCAGAAGCCGCAGCCGGGGGTGCCGCCCAGCGCGCGGTCGGGGCTGACGCACTGGAGGGCGGCGGCGAAGGCGCGGGCCGCCTGGGTGCGGCCGGCGCCGGGCGGGCCCGTGAACAGCCAGGCGTGCGTCATGCTCGACGCTTCGGGGAGCGGGGCGTTGGTCGCCGCGGCGGTGACGAAGGCGTCGGCGTCGCGGGCGGCAGCGGTGAGCTGGGCGCTCAGCCGGTCCTGGCCGACGAGGTCGTCCCATACGGGCATGGGCCGCCGCCTTTCGGGTTCGTGCGAGGTGTGTCGGTTCCCATTGTGGGGGTGGGCACTGACAGTGGGGGTGCGGGTGGGGTCGTTCGCCCCCGCCGCCCCTGCCCTTCCCGTCCTCCAGGGGCGCTGCCCCTTCGACCCCGTCGAGCGCCTGAGAGCCCGGGTGGGTGAGGGGCGTCGGCGACCGCGGGTGCGCCGTGGCCGGTCGCGCAGTTCCCCGCGCCCCTGACGGGGGCGCTGCGGCTGGTCGCGGCGACGCGGCGGGGCCGCGAAACAGTACAGCCGACGGCGGACCCGCGGAACGGCAGAGCCCCGTGCGTCTTACGGAGCGTCCACGGCCCGCCTCTGCCTCGCGCCGCTACGACCTGCCCCTCCGACCGTTCTCCTCGTCGTCCCTCGGGCCCAGGAGTTCGTCGGCCAGGGTGGGGAGGTCGTCCAGCGGGGTTTCCTCGGCCCAGTCGGGGCGGCGGCGGGTGCGGCGGCCCCGGCGTGGGGGTGCGTCCTCGGCGGGGACCTGCGGGAGTTCGCGGGTGCGGTCCTCGCGGCCGTCGGGGCGCGGTTCCGTGCGTTCGCCGCGATCGCTTTCGCCGCGCCCGTCGCGCCCGTCGTCCTCGTCGCGGAAGTAGCCCGGCGGGACGCGGTCCGCCGGGTCCTCGCCCCGGTCGTCCGCCTCGTCGCCGTAGTCACCCTCGTCGCCGTCGTCCCGTACCGGCGGCAGTACCGCCGTCTCGTCCGCCGCGCCCGGGGTGACCGCCGGGAGCACCGTCGTCTCGTCGTCCGCCGGTGTCTCCGGGCCCGTCGGACGGGGGAGCTGTGTGGTCGTCTCGGCGTCGGGGCCGTCCGGGGTCACCGGGGGCAGGACCGCCGTCTCGTCCACGGGGCCGCCCGTGGCGTTGGTCGGGGTGACCATCGGCGTCGGTACGGTCTCCGCCGCGGCCGCCGGACCCGCCGCGGCGCGCTCCTCCTCCGCGGCCCGCGCGTTGCGCGCCGCGGTCTCGGCCGCGGCGGCCGCTGCCGCCGCCTCCGCCGCCCGGCGGGCCTCCTCCGCCCGCAGCAGCGCGGCCTCGGCCTTGCGCTGCTTCTCCAGGCGCCGTTCCTCGGCCTCGGCGCGCAGCCGCGCCTCCTCCTCGGCCTGCCGGCGCAGCCGGTCCTGCTCCGCCTTGCGGCGGGCCTCCTCCTCGGCGCGCGCCTTCTCCTCCGCGAGCAGCCGGGCCTGCTCCTCCTCGGCCCTGCGGCGCGCCTCCTCCGCCCGCTGCCGGGCCTCCTCGGCCTGCCGCTCGGCCTCGCGCCGCTGAGCCTCCTCCAGCTCACGGCGCTTGCGCTCCTCCTCCTCGGCACGGAGCCTGGCGAGCTCCTCCTGGCGCTCGCGCTCCTTGCGCTCCTCCTCGGCCTTGCGCCGCGCCTCTTCCTCCGCCTTGCGCCGGGCCTCCTCCTCGGCCTTGCGGCGCGCCTCCTCCTGGGCCTTCACCTCGGCCTCGGACAGCGGCAGCATCCGGTCGAGCCGGTGCCGTACGGCCGTCGTAACTGCCTCGGGCTCCTGGCCGCCGTCGACGACCAGATAGCGACCGGGGTCGGCGGCGGCCAGCGTGAGGAAACCGGCCCGCACGCGCGCGTGGAACTCGGCGGGCTCGGACTCCAGCCGGTCGGGCGCCTCGGTGAACCGCTCGCGGGCGGCCTGCGGGTCGAGGTCGAGCAGCACCGTCAGGTGCGGTACGAGGCCGTTGGTCGCCCAGCGCGAGATGCGGGCGATCTCCGTCGGGGACAGGTCGCGGCCCGCCCCCTGGTAGGCGACGGAGGAGTCGATGTACCGGTCGGAGATGACGACCGCGCCGCGTTCCAGGGCGGGCCGTACGACGGTGTCCACGTGCTCCGCGCGGTCTGCGGCGTAGAGCAGCGCCTCGGCGCGGTGCGAGAGTCCGGCGCTGGAGACGTCCAGCAGGATCGAGCGCAGCCGCTTGCCGACCGGGGTCGCGCCCGGCTCATGGGTGAGGACCACCTCGTGGCCCTTGGCGCGGATCCACTCGGCGAGCGCCTCCGCCTGCGTCGACTTCCCGGCGCCGTCGCCGCCCTCCAGGACGAGGAAGAAACCGTTCGTCGCGGGACTCTGCACCGGGTCGTCCCCGCCGCGCAGCGCGTCCCGCAGGTCGAGCCGCAGGGGGACGCCGGAGCGGTCGTCGACCTTGGCGAGCACCAGGGCGGCGACCGGCAGCAGCAGCGCGCCCACCAGCATCAGGGTGAAGGCGGCGCCGCCGTGCGCGAAGACGAACTTGCCGTTGACCAGCCGGTGCGGTCCGATACCGGCCGCCACCAGCGGGCCAAGCAGCGCACCGAGCGTGACGAACACCCGTACGACCGCGTGCAGGTGTTCGGTCGTACGGGACCGGCGCTGGTCCTCGGTCTCCTGGTCGAGCAGGGTGTGCCCGGTATTGGCGGCGACGCCGGCGCCGATGCCGGCCAGGGCGACGAGCAGCAGCACGGTGGTGTCGTCCGGGACGAGCCCGGCGGCCAGCAGTGCCAGCCCGGTGAAGGCGATCGCCAGCGCGAGGAGCCGGCGCCTGGACAGCGCGGGCAGCAGCCCGGGCGCCGTACGGATGCCGACGACCACGCCGCCGGTGACGGCGAGCACCAGCAGCCCGTACAGCACGGGGCCGCCGCCGAGGTCCCTGGCGTGCAGCACGCTCACGGCGACGGCGGCCGCTATGGCGCCCGCGACCGAGGCGCAGGCCAGCACGAGCAGCGGCAGCACACCGGTGCGGCCCTTGTCGGGCACGACGCCTTTGTCCGGACCGCCGCCCGCCCTCGGGCGGCGCAGCCCCTCAAGCGGCGACCGCGCGCGCGGGGTGCGGGTGCCGGGCAGTTCCAGGGCCGTCAGCACGGAGAGGGCGGCGGCGAACAGGCCCGCGGTGACGTACGACGCCAGCGCGGCCTGGTGCTGGGCGAACCATTCGATCCCGGCGCCCAGCAGGTTGTTGACCAGCCCGGCGAGGACCAGCGTGGCCGCCGCCACCGGCACCGACACGAAGCCCGTGCGCAGCGACAGCCGGCGCAGCGCGTCCATGTGGTCGGGCAGCGGGCGCACGGAGGCGCCCTCCGGCGGGGGCGGCGGCAGCAGGGCGGGCGCCGCGCTCTCCTTGCACACCGTCCACAACCGCTCGGCGACGCCGCCGACGAAGGCGGTCACCAGGAGCAGCAGCAGCGCGTTGTCCGGGGTCCAGTCGATCCACAGCGGGGCGACGATCATCAGCGCGGCCCGCAGTCCGTCCGCGCCGACCATGGCCCAGCGGCGGTCGAGCGGGCCGTCCGGCGCGGTGAGCGTGGCCAGCGGGCCGAGCAGGACGGCGCCGAAGAGGAGCGTCGCCAGGATCCGCGCGCCCAGGACGCACGCGACGGCGAACGCCACCCCGCGGTAGCCGCCGCCGAGGGAGCTGTGCAGGACCGCGGCCTGGAGGGCGAGGACGACCAGGACGAGCAGGCCCAGGGCGTCCCCGACTCCGTCCACGAGCTGTGCGCTCCACAGCCGCCTCAGCTGCGGCCTGCGCAGCAGCGCCCGTACGGCGCGCTCGCGGGAGTCGGCGACCAGGGCGTCGTCCGGGGCCTCGGGGGCCGTGGTGGGGGCCGTTGGCTGCTCGGCTCGCGTCATGCGTTCAGACTATCCGCAGCCACCGACACCCCGAAGCAACCACCCGAACGTACGCACGGCCTTCGCATTTACATACCTTCACATATGCCGAACACCTCGCCGAACACGGGGTTCTGACGAGGTGTCAGGCATACGGCCTACCGTGTCGGGACGCTCCGGCCCGGGCGTGGCGCCGGGGCCGGACGCGACCGGAACCCGTCACCGGGCCGGGCACTGCCAGAACGTGAGGCCGGGCCCGACCCGGCCGGGACGCGACACCGGGCCGGACACGCCCGGGACGCGACACCGGGCCGGACACGCCCGGGACGCGGCGCCCGGCCCCTGCCCCGGCGGCCCGTGGCCTCCGGCCCTGGCCCTGGCCCTGGCCCTGGCCCCTGCCGCGCTACTCCGCCGGCGCGGTCTTCTTCGCGGCCGTCTTCTTGGCCGCCGCCGCCGCCGTCGCCGTCGTCGTCTTCTTCGCCGCGGTCTTCTTCGCCGTCGTCGTCTTCTTGGCGGCCGTCTTCTTCGCGGTGGCCGCCTTCTTGGCGGGTGCCTTCTTGGCAGGCGCCTTCTTGGCGGTCTTCTTGGCCGGCCCCTTCGCCCGCTTCTCCGCCAGCAGCTCGAACCCGCGTTCGGGGGTGATCTCCTCGACGCTGTCGCCGGAGCGCAGCGTCGCGTTGGTCTCCCCGTCGGTGACGTACGGCCCGAAGCGGCCGTCCTTGACCACGACCGGCTTCTCGCTGACCGGGTCGGTGCCCAGCTCCTTCAGCGGCGGCTTGGCCGCGGCCCGGCCCCGCTGCTTGGGCTGGGCGTAGATCGCCAGCGCCTCTTCCAGCGTGATCGTGAAGAGCTGCTCCTCGGCCTGCAAGGAGCGCGAGTCGGTGCCCTTCTTCAGATACGGGCCGTAGCGGCCGTTCTGCGCGGTGATCTCCTGGCCCTCGGCGTCGGTACCGACGACCCGGGGCAGCGACATCAGCTTCAGGGCGTCGTCCAGCGTGACCGTGTCCAGGGACATCGACTTGAACAGCGAGGCCGTGCGCGGCTTGACGGCGTTCTTGCCGGTCTTCGGGGTGCCCTCGGGGAGCACCTCGGTGACGTACGGGCCGTAACGGCCGGCCTTGGCCACGATCGGGCGGCCGGTCGACGGGTCGGTGCCCAGCTCGAAGTCGCCGCTCGGCTTGGCGAGCAGCTCCTCCGCGTACTCCACGCTCAGCTCGTCGGGCGCGAGGTCGTCGGGGACGTCCGCGTGCTGGTACCCCTCGGACTCCTTCTCGCCGCGCTCGACGTACGGCCCGTAGCGGCCGACCCGCAGCACGATGCCGTCGCCGATGGGGAACGACGACACCTCGCGCGCGTCGATCGCGCCCAGGTCGGTCACCAGTTCCTTGAGGCCGCCGAGGTGGTCACCGTCGCCGTTGCCCGCCTCCGCGGCGCTGCCGGTGCCGTCCTCGCCCTCGCCGAAGTAGAACCGCCGCAGCCACGGCACGGCCCGTGCCTCACCGCGTGCGATGCGGTCGAGGTCGTCCTCCATGCGGGCGGTGAAGTCGTAGTCGACGAGCCGCCCGAAGTGCTTCTCCAGGAGGTTGACGACGGCGAAGGACAAGAAGGACGGCACCAGGGCCGTGCCCTTCTTGAAGACATAGCCGCGGTCGAGGATGGTCCCGATGATCGACGCGTACGTCGACGGGCGGCCGATCTCGCGCTCTTCGAGCTCCTTGACCAGGCTCGCCTCGGTGTAGCGGGCCGGGGGCTTGGTGGCGTGCCCGTCGACCGAGATCTCCTCGACGCCCAGCGCGTCGCCCTCGGCGACCTGCGGCAGCCGGCGCTCGCGGTCGTCGAGCTCGGCGTTCGGGTCGTCGGCGCCCTCGACGTACGCCTTGAGGAAGCCGTGGAACGTGATCGTCTTGCCGGAGGCGGTGAACTCGGCGTCCCGGCCGTCGGCGGCCGTGCCGCCGATCCGCACGGTGACGCTGTTGCCGATCGCGTCCTTCATCTGGGAAGCGACGGTCCGCTTCCAGATCAGCTCGTAGAGCCGGAACTGGTCGCCGCTCAGGCCCGTCTCGGCGGGCGTGCGGAAGCGGTCGCCCGACGGGCGGATCGCCTCGTGCGCCTCCTGGGCGTTCTTGACCTTGCCGGCGTACGTACGGGGGCGCTCCGGGAGGTAGTCGGCCCCGTAGAGCTGGGTGACCTGGGCGCGGGCGGCGGACACGGCGGTGTCCGACAGCGTCGTGGAGTCCGTACGCATGTACGTGATGTAGCCGTTCTCGTACAGCTTCTGCGCGATCTGCATGGTGGCCTTCGCGCCGAAGCCGAGCTTGCGGCTCGCCTCCTGTTGCAGCGTCGTCGTACGGAACGGGGCGTACGGCGAACGGCGGTAGGGCTTGGACTCGACGGAGCGGACGGCGAAGCGCGTCTGCTCCAGGGCGGCGGCCAGGGCGCGGGCGTTCGCCTCGTCCAGGTGCAGGACCTGCGCGTTCTTGAGCTGTCCCAGCGAGTCGAAGTCACGGCCCTGCGCGACCCGGCGTCCGTCGACGCTCGCCAGGCGGGCGACGAGCGAGGACGGGTCCGACGGGTCACCGGCGCGGCCCGTCGCGAAGGTGCCCGTCAGGTCCCAGTACTCGGCGGAACGAAAAGCGATCCGCTCGCGTTCCCGCTCCACGACGAGCCGGGTGGCGACGGACTGGACGCGGCCCGCCGACAGCCGCGGCATGACCTTCTTCCACAGCACGGGCGAGACCTCGTAACCGTACAGACGGTCGAGGATGCGGCGGGTCTCCTGGGCGTCGACCAGCTTCTGGTTGAGCTCGCGCGGGCTGCGTACGGCCTGCTGGATCGCGTCCTTGGTGATCTCGTGGAAGACCATCCGGTGGACCGGGATCTTCGGCTTCAGCACTTCCTGGAGGTGCCACGCGATGGCCTCGCCCTCGCGGTCCTCATCCGTGGCGAGGAAGAGTTCGTCGGACTCGCGCAGCAGCTCCTTGAGCTTCTTGACCTGCTGCTTCTTGTCCGCGTTGACCACGTAGACGGGCTGGAAGTCGTGTTCGACGTCCACACCGAGGCGGCGCACCTCGCCGGTGTACTTCTCCGGCACCTCCGCGGCGCCGTTGGGAAGGTCGCGGATGTGCCCGACGCTCGCCTCGACGATGTAGCCGGGGCCCAGGTAGCCCTTGATCGTCTTCGCCTTGGCAGGCGACTCGACGATGACGAGTCGGCGGCCGCCCTGTGCGGTCTCGCTGGTCGGGGACAACTTCGCTCTTCTCTCCGGTCGGCGCAGTGGGTCTCCATCTCCCGGGCCTGTGCCCAGGGGGTGGGTCGTCATGGTGACGCTGCGGAGTGTGACGGTACATCCCGCCCCCGTGTCAAACGGGAAAAGCCCGCAACGGCCACTCGAACGGTAACCCGACTCGTGCTATTCCTGCCGCCCGGAGTGGGTGACGGCCCCGCGCGGCCGGAACGGAGCGGCCTCCCCCACTTGTCCGGGGCCCCCGGTCCGGAGCCTTCCGGCGCCGGTACGAGGGGGCCTGCCGGTGGGGTGCGCGGTGATGCGTACGGTGGCGTAGGCGGTGGTACGTACGGCGGCGTACGCGGTGCGGTGTGCGACGGAGGGCGCGGCCGTCGGAGCGCGCCTCGCCGTGGGGGCGTGCGCCGGTCCGCTCACAGGCGCGTGAAGCAGTAGGCCGCCGCCACGAGCGCGGCGGCCGAGGCGAGGGCCGCGACGGTCGCGGATGCGACGGGACTCACACCGTCGGCCACCGGTTCGCGGTGCCGCCACCGGACGGCGGTCCAGGTCAGCAGCGCGCCGCCGAACAGGGCGAACACCGTCCCCGCGAAGATCGCCGGTCCGCTCTCCATGCCCCGCTCCCCTCCCGTCCCGGCTGCCGCGACCGGGGCGTGTCCGCCGGGCCGCCCGGCCCGGCGAGGGGAGGCTGACACGCGGGGGAGACGGCGGACCGGCGGCCGGGCGAACCCGGGGTGAACGGGGGCGGACGCGAGTGGGTGGGTGCCGGGGCGGGGCAGCACAGCAACAGGTGACCCGGGGGCTCCGGGGCCGCCGCAGGTGGGCAGGGGCCGGAGGCGGGGCCGTCAGCCCGCCGGGCCGTCAGCCCACCGGTTCGAGGAAGCCCTGTTCCACCAGGAGCCGGATCTGCGCGGGCGTGCGGTCGCGCAGGGCGACCGGGTCCTCGCCGACGAGCTGGGCGATGGCGTCCAGAATGCGCCCCGCGCTCAGCGAGCCGTCGCACACCCCGGCGAAGCCCGCGCCGACCGTGTCCACCGTGGTGGCCCGGCGCATGCCGCGGTACTGGCGCAGCACCACGTGCTCGGGGTCCTCCGCGCCGGGCAGCCCGACCTGCTCCTGCACCACCTCGGAGGCCAGCCGGAAGTGCCCGGCGAGCAGCGCCGCGTCGTCGTGCGCCCGGAGGAAGTCGATCCGGTCGAAATGCGCCCGCACGACGTCACCGAGCGGCTGTTCGACGGAATGCGGCCACTCCTCGACGGTCACCGAGGGTTCCGTCGCGTCCGTCCGGCGCAGGGTGATCCAGCCGAAGCCGACGGCCTTCACCTTGCGCGCCTCGAACGCGTCCAGCCACGCGTCGTAGCGCGCCTGGTACCGGGCCGTGTCGTCGCGATGGTCGCCGGCGTCCCGCAGCCACAGTTCGGCGTACTGGGTGACGTCCTGCACCTCGCGCTGCACGATCCACGCGTCGCAGCCGCGCGGCACCCATGAGCGCAGCCGCTCCTGCCAGTCCTCCCCCTCCACGTGCTGCCAGTTGGCCAGGAACTGGGCGAACCCGCCCGGGTTGAGCCGGTCCCCCGCCTGCTGAACGAGCGAGCGGCACAGATCGTCCCCGGCCATTCCGCCGTCGCGGTAGGTGAGCCGTGCGTCGGGCGAGATCACGAACGGCGGGTTCGACACGATCAGGTCGTACGTCTCCCCCTCCGCGACCGGCTCGAACAGGGAACCCTCGCGCAGGTCGGCGGCGGGCGCCCCGGAGAGGGCGAGGGTGAGCGCCGTGATGTGCAGCGCACGCGGGTTGACGTCGGTCGCGGTCACCCGCGTGGCGTGCCGGGAGGCGTGCAGCGCCTGGATGCCGGAGCCGGTGCCGAGGTCGAGGGCGGAATCCACGGGCGTACGGACGGTGAGCCCGGCCAGTGTCGTCGAGGCGCCGCCGACGCCGAGCACCACGGACTCCTGGCGGCTGCCGATGCCGCCCGCGCCGCCGACCGCGCAGCCCAGGTCGGAGACGATGAACCAGTCCTCGCCGTCGGCCCCGCCGTACGGCCGTACGTCGACGGTGGCGGCGACCTCGTCGTCCGCCCGGGTCAGCCAGCCGGCCTCCAGGCAGGCGTCGGCGGGCAGGATGCCGGCCACGCGCGCGTGGGGCACGGGCTGCTGAAGCAGGAACAGGCGTACGAGCGCCTCCAGCGGGGTGTCGCCCCGGGTGGCCCGCAGCGCCGGAACCACCTCGCTGCGGGCCAGGGCGGCGTAGGCCGGGGCGCCGAGGAGTTCGAGCAGCCCGTCGGCGGTGAAGGAGGCCGAGAGCAGCGCGTCCCGCAGCGCGGCGGTGACGTCGGGGCGGTCGGCGGAGGGCAAAGGGGCCAGGGGGGCCGGGCTGGAGGTGCTCACGCCCCCATTGTGGCCCGCACGCCCGCCCTCTCGCCCTTCACCGACGGCACGTCGCCGCCCTCGCGTCTCCGGCCGACGCCACGTCGCCCGTTCCCGCGCGCCTCCCGCCGACGCCACGTTCGCCCGTCCGCGCGCCCTTCGCCGGCACCTGGTCAGTCCACGGCCGCGGCACCGTGAGTGCTACGCCGCCGAGGCCGTCGCCGTGGCCGACGCGGACTTGCAGCTCTCCTGCTTGGCCATCGCCTTGCCGACGTCGCCCTCCTCGAGGTCCTTCAGTGCGTCGCTGCCGCTCTTGCTCAGCTTCTCCAGCTGGGTCGCCACGTCCTTGAGACCGTCGGCGAACTTGGCCTGGTCCTTGGTGTCGAGGTCCGCGGTCTGCTTCTTGAGGTCGGCGTAGGCGGAGGAGAGGTTGTTGAGCTCCTTGACCGCGTTGGTCTTCTTGGTGTCGCCCTTGTCGACGTTGGGCGGCGCGCCCGCCTTCTGCACGGCCTGTGCCATCGCCTTGTAGGCGTCGGAGATGTCCTGGAAGGCCTGGGAGTCCGTCTTCTGGACGTCGGCCGGCGTGCTGTTGTCCGACGTCTGCTTCTGGATCGCGGTGTTGGCGGCCTCGATCTTCTTGGCCTGCGGCTGGACGCCGTCGCACACCTTCTCGGCCCAGGCGTCCAGTTCCTTGCTGCTGTCGTCGCCGGCGCTGCAACCCGTGAGCGCCACTACCAGTACCGCACCGCCGGACAGTGCGGCAGCGAGCTTCTTGTTCACCGGATTGGTCCCTTCCATGGCTTCCGGCCCCGGAACATACACGCCGGACGGAATGCGACCGGACGCCGGACCGCCGTTATGTACCCCGGTGAAGCCATTTGCACCAGGGCGCCCGCGCGGAGCGAGAGAAGGCTCACGAACCGGCGCGCGCACACGTGCGACGGGCGGGCGGCACCCCGGCGCGCGCCGTGCACAACGGGCGGACGGCGCGTCAGTGCGCGCCGTGCACAACGGGCGGACGGCACGTCAGTGCGCGCCGTCCGCCCGTCCGTTGGGGCCGCCGCTCGCGGCCGTCCGTGCGTCCCGCCTACGACACCACCGCGGGATCCGCCGTTTCGCTCACCCGTTCTGCGCCCTCGTCCTCGTCCCCGACCGCGATGCCGCGCCGCTTGGAGACGTAGACCGCGACGACGATCACCAGCAGGGAGAGCAGCGCGATGACCACCCGTACGCCGATGTTCTTGTCGTCGCCGTAGGAGAACTTGATGACCGCCGGCGCGATGAGCAGCGCCACCAGGTTCATCACCTTCAGCAGCGGGTTGATGGCCGGACCCGCGGTGTCCTTGAACGGGTCACCGACGGTGTCGCCGATGACCGTCGCGGCGTGCGCCTCGCTGCCCTTGCCGCCGTGGTGGCCGTCCTCGACGAGCTTCTTGGCGTTGTCCCAGGCGCCGCCGGAGTTGGCGAGGAAGACGGCCATCAGCGTGCCGGTGCCGATCGCGCCCGCCAGGTACGCGCCGAGCGCGCCGACGCCGAGCGTGAACCCGATGAAGATGGGCGCCATCACGGCGAGCAGCCCGGGCGTGGCGAGTTCCCGCAGGGCGTCCTTGGTGCAGATGTCGACGACCTTGCCGTACTCCGGCGTCTCCGTGTGGTTCATGATCCCGGGCTTCTCCCGGAACTGCCGCCGCACCTCGTACACCACGGCACCCGCCGACCGCGAGACCGCGTTGATCGCCAGCCCCGAGAAGAGGAAGACGACCGCCGCGCCCGCGATGAGCCCGACGAGGTTGTTGGGCTGCGAGATGTCCATCATCAGGCTCATCGGCGCGCCCTCCCCGGAGAGCTTCTCGCCGACGTCCTGCGCGCCCGTGGTGATCGCGTCGCGGTACGACCCGAACAGCGCGGAGGCGGCGAGGACGGCGGTGGCGATGGCGATGCCCTTGGTGATGGCCTTGGTGGTGTTGCCGACCGCGTCCAGGTTGGTGAGCACCTGGGCGCCCGCGCCCTCGACGTCGCCGGACATCTCGGCGATGCCCTGCGCGTTGTCGGAGACCGGGCCGAAGGTGTCCATGGCGACGATCACACCGACCGTGGTGAGCAGGCCGGTGCCGGCCAGCGCCACCGCGAACAGCGCCAGCATGATCGAGGTGCCGCCGAGCAGGAACGCCCCGTAGACGCCGAGCGCGATCAGCAGGCCGGTGTAGACGGCCGACTCCAGGCCGACGGAGATGCCGGCGAGGACGACGGTGGCCGGGCCGGTCAGCGAGGTCTTGCCGATGTCCCGTACGGGGCGCCGGGTGGTTTCGGTGAAGTAGCCGGTCAGCTGCTGGATGAGGGCCGCGAGCACGATGCCGATGGCCACGGCGACGAGCGCGAGGATGCGCGGATCGCCGTTCTTGCCCGCGATCGCGGCGTCGCCGACGCCGTCGAGGTCGGCGTACGTCGCCGGCAGGTAGGCGTAGACGGCCGCGGCCACCAGCGCCAGCGAGATGACCGCGGAGATGAAGAAGCCGCGGTTGATGGCGCTCATGCCGCTGCGGTCGGCGCGGCGCGGCGCGACGGCGAAGATGCCGATCATGGCGGTGAGGACGCCGATCGCGGGCACGATCAGCGGGAAGGCGAGCCCGGCGTCGCCGAAGGCGGCCTTGCCGAGGATCAGCGCGGCGACGAGCGTGACGGCGTACGACTCGAACAGGTCGGCCGCCATGCCCGCGCAGTCGCCGACGTTGTCGCCCACGTTGTCGGCGATGGTCGCGGCGTTGCGGGGGTCGTCCTCCGGGATGCCCTGTTCGACCTTGCCGACCAGGTCGGCGCCGACGTCGGCGGCCTTGGTGAAGATGCCGCCGCCGACCCTCATGAACATGGCGATCAGCGCGGCGCCGAGGCCGAAGCCCTCCAGAACCTTCGGCGCGTCGGCGGCGTAGACGAGCACCACGCAGGAGGCGCCCAGCAGTCCGAGCCCCACCGTGAACATGCCGACGACGCCGCCCGTGCGGAAAGCGATCTTCATGGCTTTGTGCGAGACGGAGGTGAGATCCTTTTCCGGCTCTCCGGCCGCCGGTGTCGCCTCGCGCGCCGCCGCGGCGACCCGCACATTGCTCCGTACGGCGAGCCACATGCCGATATAACCGGTGGCCGCCGAGAACGCCGCGCCGATCAGGAAGAACACCGACCGTCCGGCGCGCTGATTCCAGTCGTCCGCGGGGAGCAGCATGAGCAGGAAGAACACGATCACGGCGAATACGCCGAGCGTGCGCAACTGGCGGGCCAGATAGGCGTTGGCGCCCTCCTGGACCGCCGCCGCGATCTTCTTCATGCTGTCGGTGCCCTCGCCGGCCCGGAGCACCTGGCGGACCAGGACTCCGGCGACCACGAGCGCCGCGAGCGCGACGATCCCGATGACGATGACGATCAGACGATTGTCGTCGGTCAGCACCGCACCGGCGAGGTTGATGGGGTGGTCGAACTGCTGAGGGGTAGAAAGCCCCGCCATTCGTCCTCCTTGACGCTTGGGCTGAGCTCAAGATGTGGACGGATTGTAGGTAGCGGAACCCGATCTAAACAGTGCGCGGTAAACGGAATCGGTCTTGGTTCGCTCATGTTCGTCCATCGGAATGAGATCAAGGACCACCCCGGTGAACCCGAAAGCAGTAACGCCCCAAAACCATTGACCGGATATTTCACCGGATTGCCGCGTGATCGAATGATCGGGCCGGTGGCGGGGCGAGTGATCGGGAATTTGATCGTGAATTCTTTCACGCGCTCGGCGGAGCTGCGGAAACGCCGCCGGAACGCACGAGGAGGGCCCCGCCGGAGCGGGGCCCTCCTCGGAAGGCGGTGAGCGTTTCCCCGGGTCCCGAGGGTCTGGCTGGGCCCGGGGCCGGGCTTCGGGAGTTTGAGCCCGGGGTTTGAGCCCGGGGTGGGGGCCCGGGGTCAGGGAAGCAGCACGGGCGCGGTGGGCGGTGGCGTGGTGGGCCAGGTCATCCTGATCCGCCCGCCGTGCTCCCCCGCGGTCACCTCCACGTCGTCGACGAGCCCGCTGATGACGGCGAGACCCATGTCGTCCTCCTCGCCGTCGGAGTCGGGGTCGTCCGCGCCCGCGGTGCCCGGGATGCGCTCCACGGGTGCCGTGCTGCGCGGGGCCTCGTCGCCGACCTGGATGGAGAACTGCTTCTCCTCCTCGACCAGCACCACGTGCACCGGCGCCTGCACGCCACTGCTTTGATGCAGCCCGACGGCCCGCGAGCAGGCCTCGCCGACGGCGAGCCGGACCTCGTCGAGGACGGCCTCGTCCACTCCGGCCCTGCGCGCCACCGCCGCCGCCACCAGCCTGGCGGTCCTGACGTGCTCGGGCAGCGCGCTGAAGCGGAGCTCAACGGTGGCCATGCATCCCCCTCGGAACTGGGCGTGCTCTCGGGGGGCCGGGCCACCGCGGCCCCGGCCCTCCGCTTCGGTCCGCCGGCCGGGCCCGGGGCCCGGCGACGGGGTCAGTCGGTGGCCGCCACCGCTTCGTCGACCGAGGTGTGGATGGGGAACACCTTGGTGAGACCGGTGATACGGAAGATCTTCAGAATGCGCTCCTGGTTGCACACGAGGCGCAGCGAGCCCTCATGGGCGCGCACCCGCTTCAGGCCACCGACCAGCACGCCGAGCCCGGTGGAGTCGAGGAAGTCCACGCCCTCCATGTCGACGACGAGGTGGAAACTCCCGTCGTTCACCAGCTCGACCAGCTGCTCGCGCAGCTTGGGCGCGGTGTATACGTCGATTTCGCCACCGACCTCGACGACCGTACGATCGCCGACGGTACGGGTCGACAGGGACAGGTCCACGGATCCTCCAGCACCTTGCTATCGAGCGTTCGTCCTTCGGGTCATCTCGGCATGAGAGCCCTGGGACGGTTCGCCAGCCGCGATGGCATTCAATCACTTACCGGCAGGCGTGCACGACGCCTTGGGCCCATTGTCCGTCACGCCGGTGACACACTCGGTGCCGATGGCCAAGAATCACCGATCCGAACGACCCCCGGCGGGCACCGCGGGGCGGACCCCTCCGGGCACCGTCCTGGACCGGCTCGCCGGCGGGCCGAGCCGGGCTGCGCGCGTCACTCATACGGAGCACTTGCCCCCGCGGGCGGGCCGCCATGCCGTCTGGCCTGACCGGATTCGTGCGGAGGTGCTCGCCGCCGTACGCGACTGCGGTATCGAACACCCCTGGGCCCACCAGGCACTGGCCGCCGAACACGCGCTGGACGGCGATTCGGTCGTGGTCGCCACCGGCACCGCGTCCGGCAAGTCGCTGGCCTATCTCGTGCCCGTGCTCTCCCGTCTCCTCGACGGCTCCGAGGCGCCCAACGGCCGGGGCGCCACCGCGCTCTATCTGGCGCCCACCAAGGCCCTCGCGGCCGACCAGTGCCGGTCGGTGAAGGAACTCGCCGGGCCCCTGGGCACGGCCGTCCGGCCCGCCGTGTACGACGGCGACACCGCGCCCGAGGAACGCGAATGGGTACGTCAGTACGCCAACTACGTCCTCACCAACCCCGACATGCTGCACCGCGGGATCCTGCCCTCGCACCCCCGCTGGTCCTCCTTCCTGCGCGCCCTGAAGTACGTGGTCATCGACGAGTGCCACACCTACCGGGGTGTCTTCGGCTCGCACGTCGCCCAGGTGCTGCGGCGGCTGCGCCGGCTGTGCGCCCGCTACGGCTCCTCCCCCGTCTTCCTCCTCGCCTCCGCCACCGCCGCCGACCCCACCGTGGCCGCGGGCCGGCTGACCGGGCTGCCGGTGGTGGAGGTCGCGGACGACGCCTCCCCGCGCGGTGAACTGGTGTTCGCCCTCTGGGAACCCCCGCTCACCGAACTGCACGGCGAGAAGGGCGCCCCCGTCCGCCGCACCGCCACCGCCGAGACCGCCGACCTGCTGACCGACCTCGTCGTGCAGGGCGTGCGCTCGGTCGCGTTCGTACGGTCCCGGCGCGGCGCCGAGCTGATCTCGCTGATCGCCCGGGAACGGCTGGCCGAGATCGAACGCCCGCTCGCCCGGCGTGTCGCCGCCTACCGCGGCGGCTACCTCCCCGAGGAGCGCCGCGCCCTGGAACGCGCCCTGCACTCCGGTGAACTCCTCGGCCTCGCGGCCACCACCGCCCTCGAACTCGGCATCGACGTCTCCGGCCTGGACGCCGTCCTGATCGCCGGCTACCCGGGCACCCGTGCCTCGCTGTGGCAGCAGGCCGGCCGGGCGGGCCGCGCCGGACAGGGCGCCCTCGCGGTGCTGGTCGCCCGCGACGACCCGCTGGACACCTTCCTCGTCCACCACCCCGAGGCCCTGTTCGACCAGCCCGTCGAGTCCACCGTCCTCGACCCCGACAACCCCTACGTCCTCGCCCCGCACCTGTGCGCCGCCGCCGCGGAACTGCCCCTGACCGAGGACGACCTGACGCTCTTCGGTCCCGCCTGCGCGGAGCTGATGCCCCAACTGGAAGCCGCCGGCCTGCTGCGGCGCCGGACCAGGGCCTGGCACTGGACACGCCGGGAGCGCGCCGCCGACCTCGCCGACATCCGCGGCCAGGGCGGACGGCCGGTGCAGGTCGTGGAGGAGGGCACCGGGCGGCTGCTCGGCACGGTCGACGCGGGTGCCGCGCACACCACCGTGCACGAGGGTGCGGTCCACCTCCACCAGGGCCGCACCTACCTGGTGCGCTCGCTCGACCTGGAGGACTCCGTCGCCCTGGTCGAGCAGGCCGAGCCGCCGTACACCACCGTCGCCCGCGACACCACGGCGGTCTCCGTGCTGGAGACGGACGTCGAGATCCCCTGGGGCGAGGGCCGGCTCTGCTACGGCTCCGTCGAGGTGACGAACCAGGTCGTCTCCTATCTGCGCCGCCGTGTCCTCACCGGTGAGGTGCTGGGCGAGACCAAGCTCGACCTCCCTCCGCGTACGCTGCGCACCCGCGCGGTGTGGTGGACGGTCACCGAGGACCAGCTCGACGCGGCCCGGATCAACCCGGAGATCCTCGGCGGCGCCCTGCACGCCGCCGAGCACGCGTCCATCGGTCTGCTCCCGCTCTTCGCCACGTGCGACCGCTGGGACATCGGCGGGGTCTCCCTCCCCCTCCACCCCGACACCCTGCTGCCGACGGTCTTCGTGTACGACGGCCATCCGGGCGGCGCCGGGTTCGCCGAGCGTGCCTTCCACACCGCCCGGGAGTGGCTCACCGCCACCCGCGAGGCCATCGCCTCCTGCGAGTGCGAGGCCGGCTGCCCGTCCTGCATCCAGTCCCCCAAGTGCGGCAACGGCAACGAGCCACTGCACAAGAGGGGGGCCGTACGACTGCTCACGGTGCTGCTGCAAGGGGCGCCGGAGGAGGGCACTGCCAAGGAGCCCGCGGAGGGCGTGGCCGAAGGGGCCGGCGGGCCGGTGCCCTCGGCCGGGTAGGCGCCGGGCGGGCCCGCCCGGGCCCGTACCCGGACCGCGAACGGGGCCCTCCCCGAGGCCGCCGTCACTTCGGAGATCTGGCCCTCGACCACGCACCGCACCAGCCGCGCGCCCTGCGCCCGCGCCACCCGCCCGGCCGTGTCGCAGGCCGGCCTGCCGCCCGCCGCCCAGCGGTCGGCCGCCGCCAGCGCGGCGAGGTCCGCGGCGGCCGCCGCCCGGTGCCGGACCACCACCGCGTGGCCCGCCAGCAGCAGCGCACCGAACACGGCCCAGATCCCGGCAAGCGCGAAGACCACCCAGATGCTCGCGAAGCCACCGTCGCCGCGGGCAGCGCGCGTGCCCCGGGCACCACGCTCGCCGGTCCTTCCTCCCTCCGCTCTCATGCGCCCACTCCCACCGTCTCCTCCGCCAGTGCCACGGCCGTGCTCCGCAGCTCCAGCGGCAGCGCGTCGGGCCCCGGCGGATGCGCCACCACCGTCACCCGGACGAGGTCGCCCTCCCGGACCACCGTGACCGCCGCCCCGTCGGGGGCCGCCCGGCGGGCCATCGCCTCGACCGCGTCGGGCGGGTCCTGCCGGGCCGCCGCCCGGGCCCCGGCCCGCGCCGCGTCCACGCACTGGATCTGCGCGGACGCGGCGAGCAGCGCCCACATCAGCGCCATGACGAAGAGCACCAGCGCGGGCAGCACCACGGCCGCCTCCGCCGTCACGAAGCCCCGGTCGCCCGGGCGGTTCGCGACCACCCTCCGTGCGGCGCCCCCGCCGTCCCGTTCACTCGCGGGCCGCGCCCGTTCACATCCGGACACTGAGCGCCCGCTTCACGATGTCCTGCAACTCCCCGGCCACCTGGCCGCTGGTGAGCACCTTGTACAGCACCGCCGCCAGCCCCACCGCCGCGATGATCCCGACGGCGTATTCGGAAGTGACCATTCCGCCGTCCCTGCGGAGCATCGCCCGCGTCCTGCGCGTCAGCACACGCATCCGCGCCCGTGCGCGTGTCCGTACTCGTACCGTCCTGGCCGTCCTGCCCGACCTGCTCATCTCGACCCCCGTGTCGTCGTCATGCGTCGTTCTCGTGTGTTGTCTTTGGTGCGTGTCTGTGGTCTGTGGTGTCTCGTCCGTCGTTCTCCGTACGCGCGTCCGTTGCGCCGTCCTCTCGTCAGCCGCCACCCCCGCTCAGCAGCCCGCCGGCCAGGCCGATCACCACGGGCAGGACGCCGACCATGAGGAACGCGGGCAGGAAGAGCAGCCCCACCGGCAGGGTGATCAGGACGCCCGCCCGCCGTGCCCGGGCCGTCGCGGCGCGGCCCCGCTCCGCACGGGCCTCCGCCGCGAGGCGGGCCACGGGTACGGCCGCCGGGGCGCCGGAGTCACCGGCCCGCTCCAGCAGCCGGGCGAGCGGTCCGGCACCCGGCAGCTCCGCGAGTCCCCGCCAGGCGGCGGCCGGTTCACCGCCGAGCCGTACCTCGGCCGCCCCCGTGGCCAGCCGCTCTCCGACCGGCCCCGCGAGTGCCTCGCCCACCGCCCGGGCCGCGGTCACCGGGGTGGCACCGGCCGCGATGCAGGCGGCCAGCAGATCCGCCGCGAGCGGCAGCTGGCGGGCGGCCAGGACGGCGTCGTACGCCGTGTCCCCGGCCCGGGCGCCGCTCCCGGTGCCTCCGCCGCTCCGCAGGCGCCACCACCGCAGGGCGGCTCCCACGAGCAGTCCCGCCAACAGGCCGCCGACGCCCCCGATCAGGGCCCACGCGCCGGCTGCCGCCCCGGCCAAGGGCAGCCACCCCCGCGCCGCGTCCCGTAGCCGAGCCCCGTACTGCCGACGAGCCGTCGTGCTCCGCGGCAGCACCGCGCCCAGCCTCCGGCGCAGTCGGTGTGCACGCCGCATCCGGATCAGGGCGCGGGCCGGCCACCACAGGGCCGCGGCCACCGCACACACTGTCCCCAGCCTGTGGACGACCCTGGGATCCGCCCGCGCCACCAGGAGTGCGTCCATGAACTCCCCG
Source organism: Streptomyces sp. NRRL F-6676 (assembly GCF_000725625.1). Taxonomy (GTDB): domain Bacteria; phylum Actinomycetota; class Actinomycetes; order Streptomycetales; family Streptomycetaceae; genus Streptomyces. The sequence goes on along the minus strand of NZ_JOHS01000009.1, from coordinate 55,024 downwards.
CTCACGCCGCCTCCGCTCCCCTGACGATCCGCAACGCCCACCACAGCCCCGCGCCCTCCAGCGCCACGCCGACAAGCAGACACACCAGCCCCGGCCCGGTGTGCAGCACCACGTGCAAGGGGTCCGCACCCAGGGCGGTGCCCAGGAGCAGGCCGAGCACGGGGAGGCCGGCGAGCATCACCGCCGTCGACCGGGCGCCCGCCAGCTGGGCGCGCAGATCGGCCCGCTGGTCGCGTTCCGCGCGCAGGGCGGCCTCGAGCCGGTCGAGCCCGGCGGCCAGACCCGCGCCCCGGTCGACGGCCACCCGCCAGCAGGCCGCGAGCCCGAGGAGTCCCTCCGCACCCGGCCCGCGTGCCGCTTCGGCGAGGGCGCCGGGTACGTCGCCGCCGAACCGGGCCGCCGCGAGCACCGCCGCTCTGGCGCCGCCCAGGCCGCCCGAGTCCTGTGCCGCGTGCCGCAGGGCCTCACCCGGCTGCCGTCCGGCACGCACCTCTCCGGCGAGCGCCGCGCACAGCGCGATGACCGCCTCCCCCTGACGCTCCCGGTCCCGTCCCGCTGCCCGGGCCAGCCGCACCCTCCGCAGCGCGGGGACCCCGAGCGCACCGGCCAGCAGCGGCAGTACCGACATCCCGAGCAGCGCGAGCACCGCACCCGCGACCACCGCCCACCACTCGGCCCCGAGCCGGCGCACCCGCGCCAGCGCCCGCTGCCAGGGCGGCGGCCCGGCTCCCGCTCCCACCGCTCCGTCCGCACCGGCGAGCAGCAGCCGCGCCCGTCCCGCTCCGCCGTTCCGGCCGCCGAGCAGCCAGGCGGCGGCCCCCGCGCAGGCCAGGCCCGCGCCCGTGCCCACCGCGCCGATCCCCGTCATCGCCCGGCTCCCGTCGCCGTCCGGCTTCCGATCCCCGTCATCGCCCGGCTCCCGCCCTCGTCATCGCCCGGCCCCCGATCCCCTTCGTCATCGCCCGGCTCCCGGCGCCGGTGACCGCCCGGTCCCTGTCATGTCCGGCTCCTGTCCTCGCCCGGTCTCCGTCGTCACGTCCTCGTCCGCGCCCGCCTGCCCGAGCAGCGCGCGCAGCCGCTCCCAGCCCACCTCGCGTCCGAACGCCTCCCTGCCCCAGCGCAGCGCGGGCACGGTGACCACCCACCCCGCCGCATCCCGCTCCAGGACGTGCACCTCGGCGATGCGCCGACGCCCGGCGCGGTCGCGCACGAGGTGGAGGACGACCGACAGCGCGGCGGCGAGCTGGCTGTGCAGGGCCGCGCGGTCGAGTCCGGCGGCGGTGCCGAGGGCCTCCAGACGGGCCGGTACCTGGGCCGCCGCGTTGGCGTGGAGCGTGCCCGAGCCGCCGTCGTGACCTGTGTTGAGAGCTGCCAGCAAGGAGACGACCTCGGGGCCGCGCACCTCGCCGACGACCAGCCGGTCGGGTCTCATCCGCAGCGCCTGCCGCACCAGGTCCGGCAGTTCGACCAGGCCGGCACCCTCCTGGTTGGCGGGCCGCCCCTCCAGCCGCACCACATGGGGGTGGTCGGGCCGCAGTTCCGCGGAGTCCTCGGCGAGCACGATCCGCTCACCGGGGTCCACCAGGCCCAGCAGGGCGCTGAGCAGCGTCGTCTTGCCCGTGCCGGTGCCGCCACTGATGACGTACGACAGCCGGGCGTCGATCAGTGCCCGCAGCAGGCGGTCGCCGCCGGGCGGCACCGTGCCCGCCGCGACCAGTTCGCCGAGCGTGAAGGCGCGGGGCCTGACCACGCGCAGGGACAGGCAGGTGGAACCGACGGCGACCGGCGGCAGGACCGCGTGCAGTCGAGTGCCGTCCGGGAGCCGGGCGTCCACCCAGGGCCGGGCGTCGTCCAGGCGCCGTCCCGCCACGGCCGCGAGGCGCTGCGCGAGACGTCGTACGGCCGCCGCGTCCGGGAAGGTCACCGGGGTCAGCACCAGGCCGCCGCCGCGGTCCACCCAGACCCGGTCGGGCGCCGACACCAGGACGTCGGTGACCGAGGGGTCGGCGAGCAGTGGCTCCAGCGGTCCGCTGCCGACCAGTTCGGAGCGCAGCCGCTCGGCGGCGCCGAGGACTTCTGCGTCCCCGAGGACCCTGCCCTGCGCGCGCAGGGCCTGCGCCACACGTGCCGGTGTCGGTTCGGCCCCGCTCTCGGCCAGCCACCGCCGCACCCCGTCGAGCAGCGCGGCGTGTCCGGCCTCGGACCGCACGGCACCACTGCTCCCGGCGCCTCCGCCGCCCCGGTCGGCACCCGTGTTCCGTACGCCGACGCCGTTCATGCCGCCTCCGTACCGGTCAGGGCACGGCTCCAGAAGGCCGAGCAGAAGCGGGCGAGCGGGCCGCGGGCAGCCGCTCCCGGAGGGGTGCCGCCGTCCGGGGCGAGAAACTCCGTGGGCACCTCGCCGGCCAGCGGCAGCCCCAGCAGCCGGGCCACCTCGCGGTCGTCCAGCCCGGGCGCGTAGGGGGCGCGCACGGCGACCCGGAGGTCGCCCAGGACCATGGCGGCCGCCGACGCCACCCGCCGGGCCGCGGCAATCGCGCGCAGTTCGGCCGGGACGACCAGGAGCCCCAGGTCGACCTGGGCGAGCACTTCGGCGGTCCCCTCGTCGACACGGCGCGGCAGGTCGACGACCACCGTGCCGCCGCGTCGCCGGGCGGCGGCCAGGACGGCGCGGACCGCTTCCGGCGGCACCGTCACGGCGTCGCTCCGGTCCCAGCTCAGCACCCGCAGACTGTGCAGCGCGGGCAGGGACTCCTCCAGCGCCCCGCTGCCCACCCGGCCCCGTGAGGCGGCGAAGGCGGGCCAGCGCAGACCGTGCGCCGTCTCGCCGCCGAGCAGGACGTCCAGCCCGCCGCCCAGCGGGTCGGCGTCCACCAGGAGGGTGCGCCGGTTCTCGCGGGCGGAGGTGACGGCGAGCGCGCAGGCCAGCGTGGAAGCACCGGCCCCGCCGCGTCCGCCAAGCACCCCGACGGTCAGCGCCGGGCGGCCCACGCCCTCAGTGACGTCGGCGATGCGGTCCACCAGCCACTGTTCCCCGTCGGGAAGGACGAGGACGTGGTCGGCCCCGATCTCCACCGCGCGGCGCCACACGCCCGAGTCGTCCTGGTCCCGCCCGACCAGCACCACCCCCCGCCTGCGGGTGGCCCCGCGCACCCGGGGCACCGCGTCGTCCCCGACCAGCACCAGGGGCGCCGCCTCCCAGCGTTCCCGCCCCTCGGGCACCGTCGGATGCACCTCGGGCCGCGCGCCGGCGGCCGCGCACAGGCGCAGCAGGTCGTCGAGGAGTTCGCTGTCCTCGGTGACGATCAGTGGTCCGCGCTGCCGGCCCTCGGCGCGGTGTGTTCCGTCGTGTGCGATGGTCTCCGCCACGGTCTCCAGCCCCTTCGTTGTCGGGTTCTCACGGCGAGCGCCGATACGAACCGGCCATTGCGTCCGACAAACGACAACCGGCCATGAACTCCGCCGAACTCGCCGCGAGCGGACGCGCTGGAAACACGATGAGGCGATCCCCGAAATCGTGTGGATCTTGGTCCAAAACGGTGAACAACTCGGCGATTGTGGATATCGCCCTCACCCATACCGGTGAACGGTGTACGACTTTCGTACCGCAACCCGGCGACTACCAAGGGTAACCAATCATGCACATGACATCCACCTGGCCTGCCGTACACAGGACCGTGCACTCAACGGGACCAGGGACGAGAAAACCCACCCGGACATGCGACGACCCCCGCCGGGGGGGAGAGCGGGGGTCGTCTCCACGGCCGACTCGGGGGGGGGAGGAGTCGGACCGGGTTAGCACGGTCGCGAACGATCCGTGACTTCCATGGTGTACCCGAAGGCCCTCTCAGGCAAACCAGCCGCGCCCCACGCTAGCCCGAATGGTGGGCGCATATGCTCGGGCCCGTGGAAAAGCACTCCTCGCCCCGCACAGCGGCCTTCTTTGACCTGGACAAGACGGTCATTGCGAAGTCGAGCACGCTCACCTTCAGCAAGTCGTTCTACCAGGGCGGCCTGATCAACCGCAGGGCCGTCCTGCGCACCGCCTATGCCCAGTTCGTCTTCCTGGCCGGCGGCGCGGACCACGACCAGATGGAGCGCATGCGGCAGTACCTGTCCGCGCTCTGCCGGGGCTGGAACGTCCGGCAGGTGAAGGAGATCGTCGCCGAGACGCTGCACGACCTCATCGACCCGATCATCTACGACGAGGCCGCCTCGCTCATCGAGGAGCACCACACGGCCGGGCGCGATGTCGTCATCGTCTCCACCTCCGGGGCGGAGGTGGTCGAGCCCATCGGGGAACTGCTCGGCGCGGACCGGGTCGTGGCAACCCGGATGGTGGTGGGCGAGGACGGCTGTTTCACCGGCGAGGTGGAGTACTACGCGTACGGCCCGACCAAGGCGGAGGCGGTGCGCGAGCTGGCCGCCTCCGAGGGGTACGACCTCGCCCGCTGCTACGCGTACAGCGACTCGGCGACCGATGTCCCGATGCTGGAGTCCGTGGGGCACCCGCACGCGGTCAACCCCGACCGGGCGCTGCGCCGCGAGGCGGTCACCCGCGGCTGGCCGGTGCTCGACTTCCACCGGCCGGTGCGGCTCAAGCAGCGGCTGCCCGGGTTCTCCGTGCCGCCGCGGCCGGCCCTGGTCGCGATGGCGGCGGTGGGAGCGGCGGCGGCCACGGCGGGACTCGTCTGGTACGCCAGCAGACGGCGCGCGGCGACCGCCTGACGCGTCCGGGTCCGGGTCCTGGTCCTGGTCCTGGTTCGCGACGCGCAGACAAAAGGCGCGGACAGCAAGTGGACGACAAAGTGCGGCGGTACGAAATTCGTACCGCCGCTGGCATGGGCGCCGGGTTACCAAGCGTCCTCGATATGTTGCCCATCAGGTCGGGAACTTCGCCCGTCACCTGGTGCGGCTGGCCCGTAATCGACGGGTCGACGTCGCGTGGGTGCCCGATGTCCATGCGCGGTCCGTGGGACCAACAGCGTTACGAAAGGGGATCCTCGCGGATGTCCTTCGGTCTCGCGGTCCGTTGAGTCCTTTGTACTACTGGACCCGGACAAGGGGAAGTGGAGTCCCCGCTTCTTTACTTTTACCTTCAAAAGGTCATGAAACGGGCGGCAGGCGCACCTGCGGAAAACGGCGTCCCGCGGCTACGCCGCCCCGCGCTGGAGGGCCTCGCACACCGCTGTCGACTCCCGGGCGCCCAGTTCGACGGCCCGTCCGCAGTGGGTGATCCACGCGGCCATGCCCTCCGGGGTGCCGCTGACGTACCCCTTCAGGGCCGCGACGTACGCCGCCCGGCCCAGCTCGGCGTGGCCGGCCTCCGACGGGCACACCGCCTTGGGGTCCAGACCGCTGCCGACCAGCGCGATGCGCTCCGCCGCGCGCGCGACGACGCCGTTGTACGAGCCGAACGGCCGCAGGGCGACCAGCTCGCCGTGGACCACGGCCGCCGTGACCAGGGCGGGCGCCGAGCCGCCGGCGATGACCAGCTCCGAGAGCCCGTCCAGACGGCCCGAGATCTCGGCGGCGCCCGGGAGCGGCAGTTCGACGAGCGGCTCGTCGACCGGCTCGCCGTCCCGGCGGGGCCGTCCGACCTCGTCCTCCTTGCTCGCGGCCGCCACCAGGTGCAGCCGCGCCAGCACCCGCAGGGGCGACTGCCGCCAGATGGACAGCAGTTGCCCGGCCTCCGCGGTCACCCGCAGCGCCGCACCGACCGTACGGGCGTCGCCGTCGCCGAAGTCGGTGCGCCTGCGCACCTCCTCGAGCGCCCAGTCGGCGCCGGACAGCGCCGCCGAGCCGCGGGCGCCGCGCAGCGCGGCCTCGGAGGTGATCTCGTTGCTGCGGCGCCGCATGATCCGGTGCCCGTAGACCCGGTCCACTGCCTTGCGCACGGATTCCACGGCCTCGGGCACGCCCGGCAGCGTGGCGAGGGCGGCGAGCGGATCGGCGGGCGCACCTGTCGTACTCATGAGTACGACCCTACGCACCCGGGGCGCCCGGGCGTGAAGGAGTGGCCTTCTTCACGCCTGGGACGCCTGGGACGCCCGGGCGTCCCGGGCGTCCGGCGGGGTGATCCAGGCGTCCGGCACGGTGCGTCCGGCACGGTGGCCCGGGCGCCTACGCGGCGGCGCGGACGCCGGCGCGTGGTGCGGGCGCCTACCCCTCGCTCTTGCGCTCGCCCTTCTCCGCCGGGGCTCCGGGCACTCCCTTCGGTGCCGGGGCGGGCCGGTCCGACAGGAAGGAGGCCCAGCCCGCCTTCGGCGCCTCGCCGACCTTCAGTCCGCGCAGCTTGGCGAGCACCGTGGGGTCCTGCGCGTCCAGCCAGTCGGCCAGCTGGCGGAAGGAGACGCACCGCACCTCGGGCTTGTCGCAGACGTTTTCGACGACCTCCTGGACGGCGCGCATATAGGTGCCGCCGTTCCAGGACTCGAAGTGGTTGCCGACGACCAGAGGTGCGCGGTTGCCGTTGTAGGCGCGGTCGAAGCCCTTGAGGAGGCCGTCGCGCATCTGGTCGCCCCACATCTCCCGCTTGTCGGGGTCGCCCTGGGTGCGGGTGCCCGACTGGTTGACCATGAAGTTGTAGTCCATGGTGAGCTGTTGGTACGTGTGCCCGGGGAAGGGCACGAGCTGCATGGACAGGTCCCACAGGCCCTCCTTCTTGGCGGGCCACACCTGCTCGTTGACGCCGGAGCTGTCGTAGCGGAAGCCCAGGTCCCGGGCCGCCTTCATGAAGTTCTTCTGACCCTCCAGGCAGGGGGTGCGGGCGCCGATGAGCTCCTTGTCGTAGTCGAAGGGCAGCGGGGGGAGGTTCTTCAGAGCGGGGGCGTTGGTCTTCCAGGACTTCACGAACGACTTGGCCTGGGTGATCTCCGACTTCCACTCGTCGACCGACCATGTACCGACCCCGCCGTCGGGTCCGCAGAAGTGGCCGTTGAAGTGGGTTCCGATCTCGTTGCCCTCCAACCACGCCAGACGCGCCTGGGTGGCGGTGTCCCGGATGCCCTGCTCGTCGTTGAAGCCGATGTCCGAGCGGCCGGCCTCGTGCTGCGGCGGCCGGTACAGGTCGCGCTTCTCCTCCGGGAGCATGTACACCCCGCTGAGGAAGAACGTCATGTTCGCGTTGTTTTCCTTGGCGACCTCGCGGAAGTGCGAGAACAGCTTCTGGCTGTCCTCCCCCGCGCCGTCCCAGGAGAAGACCACGAACTGTGGGGGCTTCTGGCCCGGCTTCAGCCGCTCGGGTCTGGGCAGGTGGGGCTGCGCGCCGGTGTAGGCGGTGGAGCCGTCGCCGATCGGGCGGAGCACGCTGCCGGGCGCGGCCGGTGCGCCGGCGCCCTTTTTCTCGCCGGAGGCACCGTGGCTCTTCGCGGCGCCGGAGGCGTGTCCCCCGGGCGGGGCGTGGGTGGTGTCGGTCGCGCAGCCGGCGACCGCGGTGGCACAGGCCGCGGCGAGTGCGACGCCCGCGGCGATTTTCTGGGTGGCGGCCATCTCCGCCCACCTTCTTCCTTCGTTCGGGGCAAGGCCGGTCGGGCGTGGCGCGGCGCCCGTACGGCGGGGAGGCCATACGGGCGGAAAACCGCGCACGCGAACAGCCCGGTCAAGGTCGCACGGGGCTTCGAAGGAATTTGTATGACAAGCCGATGAAATTGCCGGTTAACCCGCAAGAGTGACTTATTGCGCCACTTGCTCGGATTCCGGCTACTCTTTTTTTACTTCGCATTACTGTCGATTTGCCGAGTCTTGGTAATTCCCTCGCTGTACGCCCACACGGAGGAGACGGGACCCATGTCAGCTTGCCTGCCCACCCGCGCCACCGACCCGAGCCACACCCGGCGCACCCATCCACCGCACAGCCCCCCACCCGCGCCCCGCCGGTTCCGCATCGCCGGAGTCGATCTGTCGGCCTCGATCGCGGTCTTTCTGATCGCCCTCCCCCTTTCCCTGGGCATCGCCCTCGCCACCGGCGCCCCCTTGCAGGCCGGTCTGGTGGCCGCGGCCGTCGGCGGCATCGTCACCGGCCGGCTGGGCGGCTCCCCGCTTCAGGTCAGCGGCCCGGCCGCCGGGCTCACCGTGGTCACCGCCGACCTCATCCAGCGCTACGGATGGCGCGCCACCTGCGCCATCACCGTCCTCGCCGGAGGCGCCCAACTCCTCCTCGGCTGCCTGCGCGTGGCCCGTACGGCGCTCGCGGTCAGCCCCGCGATCGTGCACGGCATGCTCGCCGGCATCGGGGTGACCATCGCCGTCGCCCAGGTGCACATCGTGCTCGGCGGCACCCCACAGAGCGCCGTCCTGGACAACCTGCGCGCACTGCCCGTCCAGATCGCCCACCTGGATCCGGCCGCGCTGTCGATGAGCGTCCTCACCCTGGGCCTGCTGCTGCTCTGGCCGCGGCTCCCGGGCCGGGCCGGACGCCTGCTGCGGGTGGTCCCCGCCCCACTTGTCGCCGTGGCCGCGGCCACCACGACCGCCGCGCTGACCGCGCTCACCCTGCCCAGGGTCGAACTGCCCTCCTGGCGCAGCCACGCGCTGGCCGGATTCCCGGACGGCCCGGTGCTCGGCCTCGTCGCCGCCGTCCTCACCATCACGCTGGTGTGCAGCGTGCAGTCCCTGCTCGGCGCGGTCGCGGTGGACAAGCTGGTCGCCTCCCGCACCGGCACCCACGCGCACGTGGACCGCTCCGACCTCGACCGGGAACTGCTCGGTCAGGGCGCCGGGAACATCCTCTCCGGCGCTCTCGGCGGGCTGCCTCTCGCGGGAGTCGCCGTCCGCTCCACGGCCAACGTGCGCGCGGGAGCGGTCAGCCGCAACTCCACGATGCTGCACGGCATGTGGATGGTCGTGGCCGCGCTGCTGCTGGTCCCGGCCCTGGAGCTGATTCCGCTCGCCGCACTCGCCGCGCTGGTCATGGCGGTCGGCATCCAGATGGTCTCCCCGCGCCACATTCGCACCGTCACCCGCCACCGTGAGGTGCTGGTCTACGCGGTCACCACCGCCGGCGTCGTCTTCCTCGGCGTGTTGCAGGGCGTGGCCCTGGGCGTCGCCGCGGCCGTCGCCGTCGCCCTGCACCGGCTCACCCGTACCCGTATCACCCACGAGGTGGGTTCCGAGGAGAATGGGGGCGTCCATCACGTCCGTGTCCGGGGGCAGTTGACGTTCCTCGCCGTGCCCCGGCTCAGCCGGACCCTGCATCTGGTGCCGCCGGGGGCGGACACGGTCGTGGAGCTCGACGGCTCCTTCATGGACCACGCCGCGTACGAGGCACTACAGGACTGGCGCCGGACACACCTCGCACGCGGAGGCTCGGTGGAGCTGACCGGGCGGGCGGGACCGCGGCTCGCCGAGCCGGCCACCGCCGCCACAGCCGCCACCACCACCGCCACCGCCACCGCCACCGGGGCACCGACGTGCCACTGCGGACCGTGGACGCCCTGGCGCAACCACCGGTGCGCCCCGGAACCCGCCGCGCGGCCCGACGCACCGCCGGACGGGAACGACAGCTCCGCCGAAAGCGACAGAGCTCCCGGAGACGACGGGTCCGCCGGAGACGGCGGAGCCCCCGGGGGCGACAGAGCCGCCGGAGAGGGCAGGACCGCCCGCGGGCAACAGCCCGCCGACGGGCAACGACCTGCCGATGAGCGACGACCCGCCGACGGACAACAATCCACCGACGGGCAGCGACCTGCCGACGAACGACCACCCACCAGCGGACAACAACCCGCCAACGGACAACCACCCACCAGCGGACAGCAACTCGCCGACGGACAACCACCTACCAGCGGACAACAACCCGCCGCCGCCAAACGTCTGCCCACCAGCGGGCAGCAGGAGCTCGCCCGGGGCATCAGCGCCTTCCAGTACCGCACCGCGCCCCTGGTGCGTGGCGAGCTGGCGCGGCTCGCCCGTGAGGGGCAGAACCCCTCGCAGCTCTTCCTCGCCTGCGCCGACTCCCGGGTCGTCACATCGATGATCACTGCCAGCGGCCCCGGGGACCTGTTCGTCGTGCGCAACGTGGGCAACCTGGTGCCGCTGCCCGGCGAGGAGAGCGGTGACGATTCGGTGGCGGCGGCCATCGAGTACGCGGTCGAGGTGCTGCGGGTGCGGTCCATCACGGTCTGCGGGCACTCGGGCTGCGGTGCGGTGCAGGCGCTGCTGGCGGCCGAGGCGCCGGCCGCACCCGATACGTCGAGGACGCCGCTCGGGCGCTGGCTGCGGCACGGGCGGCCGAGCCTGCACCGGATGGCCGCCGAGGACCGGCCCCGGGCACGGTTCGCCGACGGGGAGCCCGCCGACGTCGCCGAGCAGCTCTGTCTGACCAACGTGGTGCAGCAGCTGGAGCACCTCAGAGCGCACGAGTGCGTGGCCCGCGCCCTGCGCGAGGGCGCGCTCGAACTGCACGGCATGTACTTCCACGTGGGCAGGGCGCAGGCCTATCTGCTCACCGGGACAACCGACGACAGCACAGGGACGGAGGTGTTCGCCCGGGTGGAGGCCCGGCGGTCCGCCCAGGGCGCGCCCGTCTGACGGGGCGGCGGGCGGTGCCGCCGCCCGCCGCGCACGCCGCCACGCGTGGTGAACCGATCCCGTTCGCCGTCCGTGAGAACGTGTGGCCCCACGCTCGGGGGCCGCACCCCTCACAGACCGCACAGGTCTAAACCATTTGCCCGTCGGCCCTTGTCATCGGGGGTGCCGGTCTGATGAGCTGTGGCCTGGGACACAACGGACACCCTGGGAAAGGGAGATGTCGTGAGCAACGAAAGCCTGGCCAACCTTCTGAAGGGGGAGATGGGAAAGTGAGCGAGAATCCTTCCCTCTCCAACCTGCTGAAGGAGGAGCGTCGTTTCGCGCCTCCCGCCGAACTCGCCGCGCACGCCAATGTCACGGCCGAGGCGTACGAGCAGGCCAAGGCTGACAGGCTCGGCTTCTGGGCCGAGCAGGCCCGTCGGCTGACCTGGGCCACCGAGCCGACCGAGACGCTGGACTGGTCGAACCCGCCGTTCGCCAAGTGGTTCCAGGACGGCCGGCTCAACGTGGCGTACAACTGCGTGGACCGGCACGTCGAGGCGGGCCACGGCGACCGCGTCGCCATCCACTTCGAGGGCGAGCCCGGCGACAGCCGCGCGATCACCTACGCCGAGCTCAAGGACGAGGTGTCCAGGGCGGCCAACGCCCTGCTGGAGCTCGGGGTGCGCAAGGGCGACCGGGTGGCCGTCTACATGCCGATGATCCCCGAGACGGCGATCGCCATGCTGGCCTGCGCCCGCATCGGCGCCGCGCACTCCGTCGTCTTCGGCGGCTTCTCGGCGGACGCGCTGGCCACCCGCATCGAGGACGCCGACGCCCGCGTCGTCATCACCGCCGACGGCGGTTACCGGCGGGGCAAGCCCTCCGCGCTCAAGCCGGCGGTCGACGACGCGGTGAACCGCGAGGGCACCACCGTGGAGCACGTGGTCGTCGTACGGCGCACGGGCCAGGAGGTCGCCTGGACCGAGGGCCGTGACGTGTGGTGGCACGACCTCACGCAGAAGCAGTCGGCCGAGCACACGGCCGAGGCGTTCGAGGCCGAGCACCCGCTGTTCATCCTGTACACGTCCGGCACGACGGGCCGGCCGAAGGGCATCCTGCACACCTCCGGCGGCTATCTCACCCAGGTGGCGTACACCCACTGGTCGGTCTTCGACCTCAAGCCGGAGACGGACGTGTACTGGTGCACGGCCGACGTCGGCTGGGTCACCGGCCACTCGTACATCGTCTACGGCCCGCTGGCCAACGGCGCCACGCAGGTCATGTACGAGGGCACGCCCGACACCCCCCACCAGGGCCGCTTCTGGGAGATCGTCCAGAAGTACAAGGTGTCGATCCTCTACACCGCGCCGACCGCGATCCGCACGTTCATGAAGTGGGGAGACGACATCCCCGCGAAGTTCGACCTGTCCTCGCTGCGCGTGCTGGGCTCGGTCGGCGAGCCGATCAACCCCGAGGCATGGATCTGGTACCGCAAGCACATCGGCGGCGACCGCACCCCGGTCGTGGACACCTGGTGGCAGACGGAGACCGGCGGCATCATGATCTCCCCGCTGCCGGGCGTGACCGACGCCAAGCCGGGTTCGGCCCAGCGTCCCCTGCCGGGCATCTCGGCGACGGTCGTCGACGACGAGGCCAGGGAGGTGCCCGACGGCGGTGGCGGTTATCTGGTGCTCACCGAGCCGTGGCCGTCGATGCTGCGCACCATCTGGGGCGACGACCAGCGGTTCCTGGACACCTACTGGTCCCGCTTCGAAGGCAAGTACTTCGCCGGTGACGGCGCCAAGAAGGACGACGACGGGGACATCTGGCTGCTGGGCCGCGTCGACGACGTGATGCTGGTCTCCGGGCACAACATCTCCACCACCGAGGTCGAGTCCGCGCTCGTCTCGCACCCGTCGGTCGCCGAGGCGGCCGTGGTCGGCGCGGCCGACGAGACGACCGGGCAGGCGATCGTCGCCTTCGTCATCCTGCGGGGCACGGCGGCGGAGACCGAGGACCTGGTCGGCGACCTGCGCAACCACGTGGGCGCCACTCTGGGCCCGATCGCCAAGCCGAAGCGGATCCTGCCGGTGGCGGAGCTGCCGAAGACCCGCTCGGGCAAGATCATGCGGCGGCTGCTGCGGGACGTGGCGGAGAACCGTCAGCTCGGTGACGTCACCACGCTCACGGACTCCACGGTGATGGACCTGATCCAGGCGAAGCTGCCGGCGGCGCCGTCGGAGGACTGACGGGCTGTCGGGGGAACTGACGCCCTCTCGGAGGACTGGACCCGGGCCCCCGCCCGCGGTCCCCGCTCTCCGCGCCACCACGCCTCCACTCCACCGCCACCCCACACCACCCCCACCGCCACCGCCACCGCCACCGCACCTCCGTACCGACCCCCGGGAGCCGTACCGTGCCCCGGGGGTCGTTCTTGGGTAGGCTGGGCGGAACATCCACCCCAACAGAAACGGTCTCTTCGGGCGCGCCGGGAAGTCTGGTCGGCATGCGATGCATGCTGCCCACTCACCCGGAAGGTCCCCCTCGTGGCCCCGCCCCGCAAGACCCACCAGCACGACAAGGCCCCTCGGCAAGACCAGGCCCCCCAGCACGACGCGGCCCGCAGGCCCGATCAGTCGCACGGGCCCGACCGGCCCCGCAACGGTTCCCGCAGGTTCCTCGGCCGTCTCTCCCTGCCCGAGCGGACCTACGTCGCCGACGCGCTGCGCACCGAGACCGTCGGCGGGGTCATTCTCCTCGCCGCCGCGATCGCGGCGCTGATCTGGGCCAACCTGCCTGCTCTCGGTCACACGTACGAGAGCGTGAGCCACTTCCACTTCGGCCCCTCCGGGGTCGGCCTGCACCTCTCCGTGGCGCACTGGGCCGCCGACGGCCTGCTGGCCGTCTTCTTCTTCGTCGCCGGCATCGAACTCAAACGCGAACTGGTCGCCGGGGACCTCAAGGATCCGCGCGCGGCCGCGCTGCCCGTCGTGGCCGCGCTGTGCGGAATGGCCGCGCCCGCGCTCGTCTACACCGTCACCGGTCTCGTCGGCGGCGGCTCGCTCGCGGGCTGGGCGGTGCCCACCGCCACGGACATCGCGTTCGCGCTCGCCGTCCTCGCGGTCATCGGCACCTCCCTGCCCTCCGCGCTGCGCGCGTTCCTGCTCACGCTCGCGGTCGTCGACGACCTGTTCGCCATCCTGATCATCGCGGTCTTCTTCACCTCCGGTCTGAACTTCGTCGCGCTCGGCGGCGCGTTCGTGGGCCTCGGCCTCTTCTGGCTGCTGCTGCGCAAGGACGTGCGGGGCTGGTACGTGTACGTCCCGCTCGCCGTCGTGAACTGGGCGCTGATGTACAACAGCGGCGTGCACGCCACCATCGCCGGTGTCGCGATGGGCCTGATGCTGCGCTGCCACCGCCGCGAGGGCGAGGAGCACTCCCCCGGCGAACACATCGCACACCTGGTGCGCCCCCTGTCGGCCGGTCTCGCCGTGCCGCTGTTCGCCCTGTTCAGCGCGGGCGTCTCACTGTCCGGCGGGGCGCTCGGAGATGTGTTCGGCAAGCCGGAGACGCTCGGTGTCGTGCTCGGGCTGGTCCTCGGCAAGACGCTCGGCGTCTTCGGCGGGACCTGGCTGACGGTCCGTTTCACCAGGGCCTCGCTGAGCGAGGACCTCGCCTGGCCGGACGTCTTCGCGCTCGCCACGCTGGCCGGCATCGGCTTCACCGTCTCCCTCCTCATCGGCGAACTCGCCTTCACCGACGACCCCGTACTGACGGACGAGGTGAAGGCGGCGGTGCTGTGCGGCTCGCTGATCGCGGCCGTGCTGGCGGCCGTCCTGCTGAAGATCCGAAACGCCAAGTACCGGGCGCTGTCGGCGGAGGAGGAGCGCGACGAGGATCTCGACGGCATCCCCGACATCTACGAGGAGCACGACCCGGCGTACCACCTGCGCATGGCCGAGATCTACGAGGCCAAGGCCGCCGAACACCGAAGGCTTGCCGAAGTGATGGGCGGGGCAGGCGAGGGGGACCACGGTCCGGCATGATCTGACCTGTGCACAAAATGTCTCTGTGCACACAACGTCCCCGACGGCGCACGGACGACAGATCGGGCGCCGACAGCCACGGCGCCAACAGGCCGGACACGAACGCACGTACGAGGCGCAAGCGAACGTACGACAACTCAAGACGATCCTCACGACAACAGGGAGACCTCGATGAGCGCACCCGACGGCACCCCGGTCGGCGCGGAGCCCAGCATCGGCAGGTTGTTCGCCTCGGCCACGGCGGAGATGTCCGCACTGGTGCACGACGAGATCGCGCTGGCCAAGGCCCAGCTCAAGCAGGATGTGAAGCGCGGCGCGGTCTCCGGCGGCGCGTTCTCCGGGGCCGGCGCGGTGCTGCTGTTCTCCCTGCCGATGCTCAACTTCGCACTGGCGTACGGCATCCGCACCTGGAGCCACTGGAACCTGGCCGTCTGCTTCCTGCTGTCCTTCGCCGCGAACGTGCTCGTCGCCGGTCTGCTCGGGCTCATCGGGATGACGTTCGCGAAGAAGGCCAAGAAGGGCAAGGGCCCGCAGAAGGTCGCCGCCTCCGTGAAGGAGAGCGCCGGGGTGTTGCAGAAGGCCAAGCCGCACCCGCGTCCGGACCGGACGGACACGCCCGTCGAGGCTGTGGCACGCTCGTCCTCATGACGGACCCCGCCACACCCTGGGCCCAGCCCGCCTCGGTCGTACGACTCGACCTGCCCGGCGGAAGAGAGGTGACCCACCGGGACGTCGCGGCCAACGGCGCCCGTTTCCACATCGCGGAGCTGGGCGAGGGGCCGCTGGTACTGCTGCTGCACGGCTTCCCGCAGTTCTGGTGGACCTGGCGGCACCAGCTCGTGGCGCTCGCCGACGCCGGCTTCCGGGCGGTGGCGATGGACCTGCGCGGGGTCGGCGGCAGCGACCGCACACCGCGCGGCTACGACCCCGCCAACCTCGCGCTGGACGTCACCGGGGTGGTCCGCTCGCTGGGTGAGCCCGACGCCGCGCTGGTCGGCCACGACCTGGGCGGCTATCTGGCGTGGACGGCGGCGGCGATGCGGCCCAAGCTGGTGCGCCGGCTCGTGGTGACCTCGATGCCGCACCCCCGGCGCTGGCGCGCCGCCATGCTGCGGGACCCGCGGCAGTCGGCGGCGAGCTCCCACATCTGGGGGTTCCAGCGGCCCTTCGTCCCCGAACGGCAGCTCACCGCCGACGACGGCGCGCTGGTCGGGCGGCTGATCCGGGAGTGGTCGGGACCCCGGCCGGTGGACGACGACGCGCTCGAGGCGTACCGGCGAGCCATGTGCATCCCCTCCACTGCGCACTGCTCGGTGGAGCCCTACCGCTGGCTGGTGCGTTCGCTGGCCCGGCCGGACGGCTTCCAGTTCAACCGGCGCATGAAGCGGCCGGTGCGGGTGCCGACGCTGCATCTGCACGGCTCCCTCGACCCCGTCATGCGCACGCGGAGCGCGGCCGGTTCCGGGGAGTACGTCGAGGCCCCGTACCGCTGGCGTCTCTTCGACGGCCTGGGGCACTTCCCGCACGAGGAGGACCCCGGCGCGTTCTCGACGGAGCTGATCAACTGGCTACGGGACCCCGAGCCGGACCGGTGAGCCGAACGGGTCCGGCGGTCATGGAGCCAGCGGGCCGGGACGTAAGCCGCGAATCCGGACTGTCACGGCGTCACCACGCCCGGTATCCGAACAGGGAACGTCTGTTCTTCGCACAGCCATGTGCCTGACGCATAGGCCAATTGGAGGCCCGGCGGGAGGTTATCGACCTTGGGGCGGGGGCACGGTCGGGGTATGGGCTGGACGCACGACTACAACGACGTAGCACGCAACCGCCGCTCGGCCGCTGGTCCGGGCCCTCATGAGAGGGGCGCCCCGCAGCTGGCGGGCGCCGACCCCCGCGTGGGAATTCCGCACATCCTCCGCCGCCGGGCCCGCTGGGTCTCCGCCCGTCTGCGCCACGCACGCGGCTGACCGGCCGGACAGCGGGCGGACGGTCGTCCCCTCAGCCGGGCGCACGGTCCCGTCAGCCGGGCGGCCGCCCGCGCGGGTCGACCGGGGCGTCCATACCGCCCGGACCGGCCATACCGCGCAGACCGGCGATATCGCCCGGTCCGGCCCGACCGGCCTCGTCGGCCCGGTAGGGCGTCACAGCGCGCATTTGTCGCTGTCCACCTGCTGGTTCGCCCTGCGCCCCTGGTCGATGTCCTGCTGGATCTCGTGCGCGGTGAGGGCGTAACCGGTCTCGGCGTCGTCCAGCGACTTGGCGAACACCACTCCGTAGACCTGCCCCTGAGGGGTGAGCAGCGGGCCGCCGGAGTTGCCCTGGCGGACGGTCGCGAACAGCGAGTACACCTCACGGCGCACGGTGCCGCGGTGGTAGATGTCCGGGCCGTTCGCGGTGATCCGGCCGCGGACGCGCGCGGGCTGCACGTTGTACGAGCCGTTCTCCGGGAAGCCGGCGACGATCGCGCTGTTGCCGCCGGAGGCGCCGGAGGAGGCGAACCGCAGCGCGGGCGCGGGCAGGTCCGGCACGTCGAGTACGGCGATGTCGCGCTGCCAGTCGTAGAGCACGACCGTGGCGTCGTACTTGCGCCCTTCGCCGCCGATCTGGACGGTCGGCTCGTCGACCCCGCCGACCACGTGCGCGTTGGTCATGACACGGCGGTCGGCGAAGACGAAGCCGGAGCCCTCCAGGACCTTGCCGCAACTGCGGGCGGTCCCCATCACCTTCACGATGGAGCGCTTCGCGCGCACGGCGACCGCGCTCCGGGCGAGGGCCGGGTCGGGCGGCTCGACCTCGGTGATCGGTTCGTTCGCGAACGGGCTGAAGACCTGCGGGAAGCCGTTCCGCGCGAGGACGGTGGAGAAGTCCGCGAACCAGGTGTCCGCCTGTGAGGGCAACGCCTGCGAGACGCCGTGCAGCACCTTGGAGCCGCGGACCTCACGGCCGAGCGTCGGCAGGGTCGTCCCGGCGAGCGCGGATCCGATCAGCCAGGCGACCAGCAGCATCGCCACGACGTTGACGAGGGCGCCGCCCGTCGCGTCCAGCGCGCGGGCCGGGGACCAGGTGATGTAGCGGCGGAGCTTGTTGCCGAGATGGGTGGTGAGGGCCTGCCCGACGGAGGCGCAGACGATCACCACTCCGACGGCGATCACGGCGGCCGTCGTGTTGACCTCCGCGTCGTCGGTCGCCTCGCCCCACAGCACGGGGAGCGCGTAGACCGCGGCGAGGCCGCCGCCGAGGAAACCGGTCACCGACAGGATGCCGACGACGAAGCCCTGCCGGTAGCCCACGACCGCGAACCACACCGCGGCGACCAGCAACAGGATGTCCAGCACGTTCACCGCTTCACGCCTCGCCTCGTCACGTTCCTCTCACCACGAAGTCCGGCCGGTGTTCCGGAACACGAGGCGGCGGGGGACACGGCGTCCCCCGTCGAAACACAGCACGGGTGCCACCCTGTCATGCGCGCCAGTCGAGCGGGACCCGCTTGTCGCGGTCCCAGGGGCGCTCCCAGCCCGCGTAGTGCAGCAGACGGTCGATCACACCCGCCGTGAAACCCCACACGAGGGCGGATTCGACCAGGAATGCCGGACCTGCGTGGCCCATGGGGTGTACGGCGGTGACGCGGTGCGCGGGATCCGTGAGATCCGCCACGGGGACGGTGAAGACCCGGGCGGTCTCCTTCGGGTCGACCACGCCGACCGGGGTCGGCTCCCGCCACCAGCCGAGGACCGGGGTGACGACGAAGCCGCTCACCGGGATGTAGAGCCGGGGGAGCACGCCGAAGAGCTGGACGCCGCGGGGGTCGAGGCCGGTCTCCTCCTCGGCCTCGCGCAGCGCCGCGCGCAGGGGGCCCTCGGTGGCCGGGTCGCCGTCCTCGGGGTCGAGGGCGCCGCCGGGGAAGGCGGGCTGCCCGGCGTGCGAGCGCAGGGAGCCGGCGCGCTCCATGAGCAGCAGCTCCGGGCCGCGCGCGCCCTCGCCGAAGAGGATCAGCACGGCGGACTGCCGCCCGCCGCCGTCCTCCGGCGGCAGGAACCGGCTGAGCTGCCGGGGCCGTATCGTCCCGGCGGCCCGCACGACGGGGTCCAGCCACGCGGGCAATCCGTCTGCGGTGACCCGCGGACCGTCGACGGCCTGCCGAGTACCGTCCGGAGCGGCGGCCGGGGACGGCGGGGCGGCCGGGGACGGCGGAGCGGCTACGGACGCCGGAGCGGCTGCGGACGGCGGAGCCGCGGTGTCGGTGTGTCCCCCGACGGCGGGCTGCACGCCCCGGGGCCTCGTCCCTCCGGAACTCTCGCCTCCGGCCCCCTCGCCTTCAGACCCTTCGCCTTCAGATCCCTCGCCTTCGGACCTCGGGCGTGCGGGCCCCGCCGGGCTTGCGGCCTGTGGGCCGTCGGGCTGTTCGCCTGCCGGTCGCGCGTCAGCGGGCTGCGCGCCGGGCCCCTGCCCGTCGGCAGCCTGCGGGTCCACGGTCCGGCCCCGCAGGTCGGCGGGCCGTATGCCTGCGGCCCGCGGCCTCGCGGAGCGCACATCGGCCGGCTGCGCGTCGGCGGGCGACGCGTCGGCCCGCTGTCCGCCGACGGCTCGCGAGCCCACGGCCTGGGCCCGCGGGTCGGCGGGCCGTACATCCGCCGCCTGCGGCCTCGCGGGGCGTACGTCGGCCGGTCGCGCGTCGGCGGCGTTCCCGGCCGCGGGTCGCGCGGGCGCGCGATCCGCGTTCGTGTTGCTGGTGTGTGTCACTGCCACCCCCGTCCTGCCGGTCCCAACGCCCGCGGGGCCCCGGATCGTTCCGCGTGTCCCTCGTGTGGGTGTCCGTCCGGGACCGTGTTCACCGGGTGGCCCCCAGCGGCGGGGCCGGGATGCCGCCCGCGTCCAGGTACGACTGCGGGGGCTTGAGGCGCTGGCCGGGGAAGCCGCCCTTCTCGTACTTGAGCAGCTTCCGCGCCTTCTCGGGGTCCGTCTCCCCCTCGCCGTACGCCGGGCAGAGCGGGGCGATCGGGCAGGCACCGCAGGCCGGTTTGCGGGCGTGGCACATACGGCGGCCGTGGAAGATCACATGATGCGACAGCATCGTCCAGTCGCTCTTCGGGAAGAGCGCGCCGACGGCCGCCTCGATCTTCTCCGGCTCGGTCTCCTCCGTCCACCGCCAGCGCCGCACCAGCCGCTGGAAGTGTGTGTCCACGGTGATTCCCGGCCGTCCGAACGCATTGCCGAGAACGACGAAGGCCGTCTTGCGGCCGACGCCGGGCAGCGTGACCAGATCCTCCAGCCGCCCCGGCACCTCGCCGTCGAACCGCTCCACGAGGGCCTTGGAGAGCCCTATGACCGACTTCGTCTTGGCACGGAAGAAGCCGCACGGCCGCAGGATCTCCTCGACTTCCTCCGGATTGGCCGCCGCCAGGTCCTCGGGAGTCGGGTACTTGGCGAAGAGCGCCGGTGTCGTCTGGTTGACGCGCAGGTCGGTGGTCTGCGCGGACAGGACCGTGGCGACGATCAGCTGGAAGGGGTTCTCGAAATCCAGTTCCGGATGCGCGTACGGATACACCTCGGCGAGCTCGCGGTTGATCCGGCGGGCACGACGGACCAGGGCCGTGCGCGACTCGGCGGCGGCCTTGCGCGGCGCGGCGGCAGCCGGCTCGCTCGGACCGCCGTCCTCGCGCGAGCCGCGCGCCCTGCCCGAGCCGCCGGCCTTGCGCGGCTCACCGGCCGTCCCGTCGGCCGCGGCCGCACGCGCCGGTTTTGCCGGTTTCTCCGTACCGCCTCCGCTCTGTTCGCCGTCAGCGGAATCCCGACGTACAACCACCCGCCCAGCCCCCTTGGCCTGTGCTCTCACCGGCGATTTGGATACCCGGCCAGCCTACGACCCGGCACTGACATCCGCTCCGCCCACCGGGGAAGGAACCCCCTAATCGGACCCTGCCCCACTGCCCGGCACACCTGTGCGGCATCCTTGTGACAGATCACACTGTTTGGACCGTCCGGCAAAATGGGCAGCAGGGTCCCCTGGTAAACCGATGGGTACCCGGGGGGCGAACAGCCCCTGAGCAGGTCGACAAGGAGAGAACTCGTGGACGACGTTCTGCGGCGCGCCCCGCTCTTCGCGGCGCTCGATGACGAGCAGGCCGCGGAGCTCCGCGCCTCCATGAGTGAGGTGACCCTCGCGCGCGGTGACTCGCTGTTCCACGAGGGCGACCCCGGTGACCGGCTGTACGTGGTCACCGAGGGCAAGGTGAAGCTACACCGCACCTCCCCCGACGGGCGCGAGAACATGCTGGCCGTCCTCGGCCCCGGCGAGCTGATCGGCGAGCTGTCGCTGTTCGACCCGGGCCCGCGTACGGCGACGGCCACGGCGCTCACCGAGGTCAAGCTGCTCGGTCTCGGTCACGGCGACCTCCAGCCGTGGCTCAACGCGCGGCCCGAGGTGGCCGCCGCGCTGCTGCGTGCCGTCGCCCGGCGACTGCGCAAGACCAACGACCAGATGGCCGACCTCGTCTTCTCGGACGTGCCGGGGCGGGTGGCGCGGGCGCTGCTCGACCTTTCGCGACGGTTCGGTGTGCAGTCGGAAGAGGGCATTCATGTGGTGCACGATCTGACGCAGGAGGAGCTGGCGCAGCTCGTGGGGGCGTCGCGGGAGACCGTCAACAAGGCGCTCGCGGACTTCGCGGGGCGGGGGTGGCTGCGGCTGGAGGCGCGGGCGGTGATCCTGCTCGACGTCGAGCGGTTGGCCAAGCGGTCGCGTTGACGGGGTGACGGCGGGTCCCGAGGCGGTTCTTCTCAGATCAGGCCGTGGTCTCCCAGGTACTCCATCTGCGCCCTGACCGACAGTTCCGCCGCCGGCCACAGGGAGCGGTCCACGTCCGCGTAGACGTGGGAGACGACCTCAGACGGTGTGCGGTGGCCGTTCTCGACCGCCGTCTCGACCTGGGCGAGGCGGTGGGCGCGGTGGGCGAGGTAGAAGTCGACGGCGCCCTGGGCGTCCTCCAGGACGGGGCCGTGGCCCGGCAGCACCGTTTGGACGCCGTCGTCGACCGTGAGCGACCTCAGACGGCGCAGTGAGTCCAGGTAGTCGCCGAGGCGGCCGTCGGGGTGGGCGACGACCGTCGTACCGCGCCCCAATATGGTGTCGCCGGTGAGGACGGCCCGGTCGGCCGGGAGATGGAAGCACAGGGAGTCGGCCGTGTGTCCCGGGGTCGGGACCACGCGCAGTTCCAGGCCGCCGACGGTGACGACGTCCCCGGCGCCCAGTCCCTCGTCCCCGAGCCGCAGCGCCGGATCCAGCGCGCGCACCTTTGTCGACGTCAGCTCCGCAAACCTCGTGGCGCCCTCGGCGTGGTCGGGGTGGCCGTGGGTCAGCAGGGTGAGCGCTATGCGCCGGCCCGCCCGCTCGGCCGTGGCGGCGACGTTCCGCAGGTGGGCGTCGTCCAGCGGGCCCGGGTCTATCACCACGGCCAGGCCGGAGTCCGGCTCGGCGACGATCCACGTGTTGGTGCCGTCCAGCGTCATCGCCGACGGGTTCGGCGCGAGAACGTTGACCGCGCGCGCGGTGGCCGGTCCGGAGAGGACCCCGCCACGTGGCTGCCCGGGAAGGGCCGCTGCCTCCGTCATCTCACTGGCCTCCGCCGCTCGGTATGTGCATGGTGAACTCGTCGTGGCCCGGCCAGTACAGGCGGATCCCGGCGTCCTGGACCTCGGCCCGGGCCAGCACCGGCTCCAGGTCGCGCCCCGGCGCGGCGGCCAGGGCGTCGGCCGCGGTGGCGTACGGGACGAGCTGGCGCAGGGTCGCGATGGTCGGCGGGAGCATCAGCAGCTCGCCGTCGTCGTACCCCCGGGCCGCCTCGGACGGGCGGATCCACACCGTCCGGTCGGCCTCCGTGGAGGCGTTGCGCGTGCGCTGGCCCTCGGGCAGGGCGGCGACGAAGAACCAGGTGTCGTAGCGGCGCGGCTCGAACTCGGGGGTGATCCACCGCGTCCAGGCGCCCAGCAGGTCGGAACGGAGGACGAGGCCCCGGCGGTCCAGGAACTGGGCGAAGGACGTCTCACGGGCGACCAGGGCGGCGCGGTCGGCCTCCCAGTCGGCGCCGGTGGTGTCGCCGACCACGGTGTCCGGGGTGGGCCCGGCGAGAAGGACGCCGGCCTCCTCGTACGTCTCCCGCACGGCCGCGCAGACGATCGCCTGCGCCTCGGCCGTCCCGTCCACGCCGAGCCTGTCGGCCCACCACGCGCGCGTGGGGCCCGCCCAGCGGACGTGGTGCTCGTCGTCACGGGAATCGACGCCGCCACCCGGGTACGCGTACGCGCCCCCGGCGAAGGCCATGGACGTGCGCCGCCGCAGCATGTGGACGGCGGGCCCGTCACCGGTGTCCCGCAGCAGCATCACGGTGGCCGCGCGCCTGGCGGCCACCGGAGCGAGACGTCCGTCCGCCAGCGCACGGATCAGTTCCGGCCACTCAGCCGGAAACCACTGCCCATTCCCCATGCCCGGAGGCTATCCCGCAACAACCAGATGTTCGAGACCGACCAGTAGGAACGCGCTGTGCCCAGGACAGGGCCTGCACCTGCACGGCTCCACCACGGGAGCGCGAGCACTCACCGCGCCCTGAAGGGGCGCGGGGCTGTGTTGTCTGCGCGGCTCCGCCGCGGGGGCGCGAGCTGCCACCGTGCCCCAAAGGGGCGCGGGGAACTGCGCGAGAAGTCCCCACCGGCCGTCAGCCGACAACGCACCCCGGGGTCGAAGGGGCGGAGCCCCTTGAAAGGACGGGAAGGGTAGGGGCGGCGGGGGCGAAAACCCTCCCGGGCCAACCCCCTCCCACCCCTCAACCCCCTACTCTCCCGCCCCCGCCACCTCCACCTGGATCTCCACCTCGACCGGCGCGTCCAGCGGCAACACGGCAACCCCCACCGCACTCCGCGCATGCACGCCCTTGTCCCCCAACACCTCGACGAGCAGCTCACTCGCCCCGTTCACAACCCCCGGCTGCCCCGTGAAGTCGCTCGCCGACGCCACGAACCCGACGACCTTCACCACCCGCACGACCCGGTCGAGGTCACCGACGACCGACTTGACCGCCGCGAGCGCGTTCAGCGCACACGTCCGCGCCAGCCCCGCCGCCTCCTCGGCCGTGACCTCCGCCCCCACCTTCCCGGTGACCGGCAGCTTCCCGTCCACCAGCGGCAGCTGCCCCGCCGTGAACACGTACGCCCCCGACCGCACCGCCGGCTGGTACGCGGCCAGCGGCGGCACGACCTCCGGCAGGGTCAGCCCGAGCTCCGCGAGCCGGTCCTCGACCGCGCTCACGCCTGCTTCTCCCGCTTCAGGTAGGCCACGAGCTGCTCGGCGTTCGGGCCGGGCACGACCTGGACGAGCTCCCAGCCGTCCTCGCCCCAGGTGTCCAGGATCTGCTTCGTGGCGTGGACGAGCAGCGGCACGGTTGCGTATTCCCACTTGGTCATGGGGCCGACTGTATCCCCCGTTGTCCACAGCCTCCCGCGTAGCCCGAGCGCGGACTGGTTAGGCTCGAATACGTGAGCAGGCTCCAGGTCGTCAGCGGCAAGGGCGGTACCGGTAAGACCACGGTCGCCGCAGCACTCGCGCTCGCCCTCGCGACCGAGGGAAAGCGCACGCTTCTGGTGGAGGTGGAAGGCAGACAGGGCATCGCACAGCTCTTCGAGACGCAGGCGCTGCCGTACGAGGAACGCAAGATCGCCGTCGCCCCCGGGGGCGGCGAGGTGTTCGCACTGGCGATCGACCCCGAGCTGGCCCTGCTGGACTACCTCCAGATGTTCTACAAGCTCGGCGGCGCGGGCCGCGCCCTGAAGAAGCTCGGCGCGATCGACTTCGCCACCACCGTCGCGCCCGGCCTGCGGGACGTCCTGCTGACCGGCAAGGCGTGCGAGGCGGTGCGCCGCAAGGACAAGCACGGCCGGTTCACGTACGACTACGTCGTCATGGACGCGCCTCCCACCGGCCGCATCACGCGCTTCCTCAACGTCAACGACGAGGTGGCCGGACTCGCCAGGATCGGCCCCATACACAATCAGGCCCAGGCGGTGATGCGGGTCCTGAAGTCCCGCGAGACGGCCGTCCACCTGGTGACGCTGCTGGAGGAGATGCCCGTCCAGGAGACCGCGGACGGCATCACGGAGCTGCGCGGGGCCCGGCTGCCGGTGGGGCGGATCATCGTCAACATGGTGCGTCCGGCCGTACTGGACCGGGCGGACCTGGAGCTCGCGGGCACCGCTCCGCGCACCGCCCTCGCCAAGTCCCTCTCGGGCGCGGGCCTCGGCGGCGCGCGGCGCGGTGGGCTGGCCGAGCGCCTGGTGGATCCGCTGCTGCAACAGGCCGAGGAGTACGCCGAGCGGTACGCGCTGGAGCACGACCAGCGCGCCCAGCTGACCGAGCTCGGCCTGCCGCTGCACGAACTCCCGCTGCTCGCCGAGGGAATGGACCTGGCGGGCCTGTACCACCTGGCCAAGGAACTGCGTCAGCAAGGGATCTCATGAGTCCGGACCCGGCCTCCACGCACCCCCAGACCACCCGCACCCGGGACGCCGAGAAGGACCCCGCGGGCGTGCCCGCCGGGGAGGACCGCGCCGCCCGTGCCGCCGCCTCCGCCCACGACCTCGCGGCGGCCCGCTCCCTCGACCCCGCGCGCGTCCTGGACATCGACCCCCTCCTGGACGACCCCGGGACCCGCATCGTGGTGTGCTGCGGCTCCGGCGGCGTCGGCAAGACGACGACGGCGGCCGCCCTCGGCCTGCGCGCCGCCGAACGCGGCCGAAAGGTGGTCGTGCTGACGATCGACCCGGCCCGCCGGCTCGCGCAGTCCATGGGCATCGACGCACTGGACAACACCCCGCGCCGGGTGAAGGGCGTCGAGGACACCGCGGGCGGCGAACTGCACGCCATGATGCTCGACATGAAGCGCACGTTCGACGAGATCGTCGAGGCGCACGCGGACCGCGAGCGGGCGGCGGCCATCCTGGGCAACCCCTTCTACCAGTCGCTCTCGGCGGGCTTCGCGGGCACGCAGGAGTACATGGCGATGGAGAAGCTGGGCCAGCTCCGCTCGCGCGACGAGTGGGACCTCATCGTCGTCGACACCCCGCCCTCGCGCTCGGCGCTGGACTTCCTGGACGCGCCCAAGCGGCTCGGCTCGTTCCTCGACGGCAAGCTGATCCGCGTCCTGCTGGCGCCCGCGAAGGTCGGCGGCCGGGCGGGGATGAAGTTCCTGAACGTCGGGATGTCGATGATGACGGGGGCGCTGGGCAAGTTGCTCGGCGGCCAGTTGCTGCACGACGTACAGACGTTCGTGGCGGCGATGGACACGATGTTCGGCGGGTTCCGCACCCGTGCGGATGCCACGTACAAGCTGCTCCAGGCGCCCGGTACGGCGTTCCTGGTGGTGGCGGCGCCGGAGCGGGACGCGCTGCGCGAGGCCGCGTACTTCGTGGAGCGCCTGGCCGCGGAGCGGATGCCGCTGGCCGGCCTGGTCCTCAACCGGGTGCACGGCAGCGGGGCCGCCCAGCTGTCGGCCGAGCGGGCACTGGCCGCCGCGGAAAATCTTGAGGACGCCCGCATTGTGGATCAGCGGGACGGGAAGGAAGGTCCTCGTAACTCTCCCGAAACACACGGCAGTTCAGAAAGTACGGGCAGTCCGGACGACCCGGCCGCCGCTTCCGACGAGGGCTCCCCCGCCGACAGCGAGGACGGCGGCACGCTGGATCATCTGACGGCGGGTCTGCTCCGGCTGCACGCCGAGCGCATGCGGCTGCTCTCCCGCGAGCAGCGCACCCGCGACCGCTTCCTCGCACTCCACCCCGAGGTGGCCGTGGCCGAGGTGGCCGCGCTCCCCGGTGACGTGCACGACCTCACCGGTCTGCGCGAGATCGGCGACCGCCTCGCGGCCGACGCGGAACCGAGCTGACGTACGAACCGAGCTGACGTACGAACCGAGCCGACGTACGACGGTGAGCTGACATACGACGCAGGCTGTCGTACGACGTGAGGTGACGTACGACGCGGAGTGACGTACGACGCGGAGTGACGTACGACGCGGAGTGACGTACGACGCGGAGTGACGTACGACGCGGAGTGACGTACAGCGCGGGACAGCGCGAGACAGCGCACGGCGCGAGGTTGACGCGGGATCGAGCCGAGCCGTCACACGACCGAACGCGCGTGCGCAAGTCGGCCGCACATGCGTGCGCGAGCCGGCTCAGCTCACCGCGGCGTAGTCCGAGTACGTCTCGTCCTCGTCGAGGGTGAGCAGGCCCACCCCGCGCTCGTACTCCGTGCGCGCGGTCTCCAGCAGTCGGCGCCAGGACGTGACAGTCGGCCGCCGGCGCAGCAGCGCACGGCGCTCCCGTTCCGTCATGCCTCCCCACACGCCGAATTCGACGCGATTGTCGAGCGCGTCGGCCAGGCACTCCGTGCGCACCGGACATCCCGTGCACACCGCCTTGGCCCTGTTCTGCGCTGCTCCTTGAACGAACAGTTCATCCGGATCGGTAGTGCGGCAGGCCGCCTGCGCACTCCAGTCGGTTACCCAGCCCATACCGGCGCCGTCCTCTCCCGAATCGAGGCTCCCCCACGGCGGCGGCGGCATATTCACCGCCGCCAGTTGAGGACGTTACGGAAGGTGGACACAGCGCAACACCCCCAGCGGGCCCAATCTTGAATGGTCCGAACGGACTATGGGGAAGCGGCAGATCACCCGGGGGAGTGAGCTGACGACATACGCGACTTTCCCGGCGAATCAGGTCAGGGGGGCCGTGCCACAACGGACGCCGGATGACACACGAGGCGGATTCGGACACGCATCCCACAAAAAAGTGGCTGAACGCCGGAACGATTCGGGGTCGCCGGCCGTACTTGATACGTGGGCCTGTCGCTGTGACAGCAGTGAGCAGCTTAGGCCAACGCCTGTCCGTGTGTCCGGCGATTGGGAAGGTAGGCCATTGGTCCCGTCCGGCCTCTCCGGCCCTTTTCCGCACTCGTTCCGCTCCCGGCGTCGTCGACCGACCGCCCCGTATGTCACGATCCAGCACTCGAACATTCCGATGAGCGCCCGCTCCCGCGGAACGCTCATCACTTCGGATTAGGCTGCTTCCATGCCAAAAAAGCGCTCGGGCGGGGGCACCTCCCCCACGCAGCAGGCCGCCAAGTTCCTCGGCGTGAGTGTGCTCGCGGGGGCGGTGATGGCCGGCATCGCACTGCCCGCGGCCGGTGCGCTGGGGCTGGCCGCCAAGGGCTCGGTCCAGAGCTTCGACGACCTGCCGGCCAACCTCAAGAGCCCCCAGCTGAGCCAGCGCACCACGATCCTGGACAGCGACGGCGGCCAGATCGCCACGGTCTACTCCCGGGACCGCACCGTCGTAAACCTCAAGGCCGTCTCGCCGTACATGCAGAAGGCGATCGTCGCGATCGAGGACTCGCGCTTCTACCAGCACGGCGCCGTCGACCTCAAGGGCGTGCTGCGCGCGCTGAACAAGAACGCGCAGAGCGGCGGGGTCTCCGAGGGCGCCTCCACGCTCACCCAGCAGCTCGTGAAGAACTACTTCATCGAGGAGGCCGGCAACGACCCGACGAAGGTCGCCCAGGCCACGCAGCAGACGCTGGGCCGCAAGATCCGTGAGCTGAAGTACGCGATCCAGCTCGAGGAGAATCTCGGCAAGAAGAAGATCCTCGAGAACTATCTGAACATCACCTTCTTCGGCCAGCAGGCGTACGGCGTCGAGGCCGCCTCCCAGCGCTACTTCTCCAAGCACGCCAAGGATCTCAACCTCCAGGAGTCGGCCCTCCTGGCCGGCATCGTCCAGTCGCCCTCGAGCTTCGACCCGACGAACCACCCGGAGCAGGCCAAGAAGCGGCGCAACACCGTCCTCATGCGGATGGCCCAGGTCCACGACATCTCCCGGGCCGAGGCCGACAAGGCCGAGAAGACGCCCCTCGGGCTGAAGGTGAGCCGCCCGAAGAACGGCTGCATCACGGCCGTCAAGGGCGCCGGTTTCTTCTGCGACTACGTGCGTGAGGTCTTCCTCAACGACGAGACGTTCGGCAAGACCCGCGCGGCCCGCGCCAAGGTGTGGAACCGCGGCGGTCTCACGATCCGTACGACGCTCGACCCGAAGGCGCAGGAGTCGGCCCAGGCGTCGATCAAGGACCACGTCAACAAGAGCGACAGCGTGGCCACCGCGGCGACGATCGTCGAGCCCGGCACCGGCAAGATCCTCGCCATGGGCCAGTCCCGCCCGTACGGCTTCCAGAAGCACGAGACGCAGATCAACCTCTCGGTCAACCAGAACATGGGCGGCGGCGCCGGCTACCAGCCCGGTTCGACGTTCAAGCCGATCGTGGCGGCCGCCGCGCTCGAGGGCGGCAAGCCGGCCACGCAGACGTACTCCTCGCCGTACGAGATGGAGTACCCGAGCCCGGTCTCGGTGTGCGACGGCAAGAAGTGGGTCAACTCCGACGGCACCAAGCTGACGAACGAGAACGAGTCGGAGCACGGCCCGTACGGCATGAAGGAGGCGACCGCCAAGTCGGTCAACACCTACTACGTGCAGCTCATCTCCGACATCGGCATCTGCCCGGTCACGGAGATGGCCAAGAAGATGGGCGTGCAGCGCGCCGACGGAGACAAGATCACCCAGGCGCCGTCGATCGCCCTGGGCACGCAGGAGATGTCGCCGCTGACGATGGCGAGCGCGTACGCCACCTTCGCCTCCCGGGGCACGTACTGCACGCCCATCGCGATCGAGGCGATCACGCAGAAGATCGGCGAGGAGAAGAAGTCGCTCCCGGTGCCGAAGACCAAGTGCTCGCGCGCGATGTCCGAGAAGACCGCGGACACCGTGAACACGCTCCTCAAGGGCGTGGTCGAGGACGGCACGGGTACGCAGGCCGGCCTCGGCGACCGCCCCAGCGCGGGCAAGACCGGTACGACGGACTACCGCTACGCGGCCTGGTTCGTCGGCTACACGCCGAACATGGCGGGCGCGGTCTGGGTCGGCGACCCGGCGCACAAGCGGCGGATGGTCGACATCTCCATCGGCGGCCAGTGGCACGCCAAGGTGTTCGGTGGTGAGGTGCCCGGCCCGATCTGGCGCGACATGATGTCCGGCGCGCTGGAGGGCAAGACGGCCCCCGACTTCCACCTGGTGAACATCCCCGACGGCAAGCGGGACAAGGGCGACGACAACAACAAGGGCCGCGACAAGGGCCGGGGCGACGGCGACAACGGGGACAACGACCCCCTGGGCGGCCTGCTCGGCGGCTTCACCAACGGCGGGTTCACCAACGGGGGCGGGGCGAACGGCGGCACGGGCAACGGCGGGGCGGCGGGCGGCACGACCGTCGGTACGAACGCCGGCACGAGCAGCCCCGATCCCGACCCGACGTTCTCCCTGCCGGAGGGCTGGTTCCAGGGCCAGGACGGCGGCGGGAACGGCAACATCCAGGGCAACGGGAACGGGAACGGCAACGGCGGGCAGACGGGGTAGGTCGGCCGGGACGGCCCGGCCGGTCCGGCGCGTACGGGAACGGGGGTGCCCCTTCGGATGGGGGGCACCCCCGTTGTCGTGTCGTGTCGTGTCGCCTGCGGCCGACGTCGTATCGCGTGTGGCGGACGTCGTATCGGGTGCGGCGGACGCGGACCCGCATCGGCCGACGGTGAGGGCCTGATGTCTGACGTTCGGCGTCCGACGTCCGACGGGCGTCTGACGTCCGGCGTCGGCCTTCGCAGAGAACCCGCGTCAGCCCACGTCAGCCCACGTCAGTCCGCGTCAGCCCGCGTCAGCCGGCGGCCAGGACCTGCTTGACGAGCGCGGCGACGCGGCCGCCCTCCGCCTGACCGGCCACCTTGGGGTTCACGATCTTCATGACCTGACCCATGGCCCGCGGCCCCTCGGCCCCGGCCGCCCGTGCCTCCTCGACGGCCTGGACGACGATCCCCCGCAGCTCCTCGTCGGAGAGCTGCTTGGGCAGGTAGACGGCGAGCAACTCGCCCTCGGCCCGCTCCCGCTCGGCCTGCTCCGCACGCCCGCCCTGCGCGAACGCCTCGGCGGCCTCGCGGCGCTTCTTCGCCTCACGGGTGATCACCTTGGTGACCTCGTCGTCGGAGAGCTCGCGCTTCTCCGTGCCGGCGACCTCCTCCTTGGTGATCGCGGTGAGGGTCAGCCGGAGCGTGGAGGAGCGGAGCTCGTCACGCTCCTTGATCGCGGCGTTGAGGTCTGCCTTCAGCTTCGACTTGAGCGTGGTCATGACTCGATTGTCTCAGGTACCGGGAGAAGACCGCCCGCGATTTCCGACGCGGGAGGCGGGGGGCGCACCACGGCAGGAGCCGGGACGCACGGGCGCGGGAGCCCGGGACGCACGGGCGCGGGAGCGGGGTAACACCGATGCGGGAGCCGGGAGGCACCGAAGCGGGACGGAAGTTGTCCACAGGCCGCACGGACCATCCCCCGCCGTCTGACACGATGGACGTATGCGCGCGCGATACGGAGTACCCCTGGGAATCACGGCGGTTGGCGCCGCCGGACTGCTCTACTCGGCCGGGTTCGAGGCCCGCTCCTTCCGACTGCGACGGGTCACGGTGCCCGTCCTCCCGGAGGGGATGCGCCCGCTGCGCGTACTACAGGTCTCCGACATCCACATGGTGGGCGGACAGCGCAAGAAGCAGCGCTGGCTGCGTTCACTGGCGGGCCTGCGCCCCGACTTGGTGATCAACACGGGCGACAACCTCTCGGACCCGGAGGCCGTCCCCGAGGTGCTGGACTCCCTGGGCCCGCTGATGGAGTTCCCGGGGGCGTACGTCTTCGGCTCGAACGACTACTACGGCCCCGTGCCGCGCAACCCCGCCCGCTACCTGCTGGAGAAGACCAGCGGCCGCCACGGCCTGAACGGCAACGCACCCGCCGTACGCGTGATCCACAACCCGTGGGAGGACCTGCGCGACGGCTTCGACGCGGCGGGCTGGCTCAACCTGACGAACACACGCGGCACACTGAAGCTGGACGGCGGGCTGTCGCTGGAGCTGACGGGCCTGGACGACCCGCACATCAAGCGGGACCGCTACGCACACGTGGCGGGCGGCCCGTCGGACGGCGCCGACTTCTCGATGGCGGTGGTGCACGCGCCGTACCTTCGCGTACTGGACGCGTTCACGGCGGACGCCTACCCGCTGATGCTGGCCGGCCACACCCACGGCGGCCAGCTGTGCATCCCGTTCTACGGCGCCCTGGTCACCAACTGCGACCTGGACACGGACCGCGTCAAGGGCCTGTCGACGCACACGGCCGACGGCCGCACCTCGTACCTGCACGTCTCGGCGGGCTGCGGCGCCAACCGCTACACCCCGTTCCGCTTCGCCTGCCCCCCGGAGGCGACGCTGCTGACACTGACGGCGAAGCAGTAGGGGGCGCAGGCCGGACGCCGAGCCGTCGTACGCGCTCGTAGAGGTTCGGAAACCCGAACAGCCCACCCGAATCGCCCCACCCCACCCCTCTCCCTAGCGTGAGGGCATGCTCACCCCCATACCCCGGGACATGCCGGGTCTGCCGGCGCTCCCGGGCGTCCCCGGCCCCCTGTCGGCCGCCGTTCCGGCCGCGGCGGTGGTGGCGCCCGTACGCCGCCGCGCGACGGCCGTCCTCCGCCTCCTGATCGCCGCCGCGGCGGCGACCGGAGTCACGATCGACCTGCTCCACGGCAGCCCGCTCCGGGTCCTGACCTGCTTCACGGTCCAGAGCGGCGCACTCGTGACGGTCGTCTTCACGCTCGCCGCCCGCCGCGCGTGGACGGCCCGCCGCCCCCTCCCGCCCGCGCTGACCGGCGCCGCCCTGCTGTACGCGGCGACGGCGGCCCTCACCTACCACCTGCTGCTCGCGGACACGGCACCGACGTTCGCGATCACGGACACCCCGGCCGACGCGACCGGCTGGCCGGCCCTGGCCAACCAACTCCTGCACACGGCAGTCCCGCTGGCGGCAGCCCTGGACTGGCTCCTCCTGACCCCACCGAACCGCCTGCGCCCCCGCCACGCCACGGCCTGGCTGCTCTACCCGCTGGCCTACCTGGCCCTGGTCCTCACCCGAGGCGCACTCCTCGCCCCCGGCACACCGGACCGCTACCTCTACCCGTTCCTCGACGTCGCGACCCACGGCTACCAGCACGTCCTGGCCAACGCGCTCCTGCTCGGCCTCACCGTCTACGCCGCGGCGATCCTCCTGGTCGCCCTGGACCACATCCGCCCGGCCCCCCTCCGCCGCCCCCGAAAAACCGGATTTCGTCTCCGGCCACCGGTGGGCTAAAGTAAACGACGTCGCCGCGACAGCAGCGACATCGGGGTGTAGCGCAGCTTGGCAGCGCGCTTCGTTCGGGACGAAGAGGTCGTGGGTTCAAATCCCGCCACCCCGACAGCCAAAACAGCAGGTGAGGGCCCTACCGCGTGCGGTAGGGCCCTCACCTGCTTCCGGCTGCGTGTCGCACCGGTCTGGATCACGGGCCGGATCTGCTTCCGGTAGGCCTCTTCCGTCACGGCGGTCCCGGAGTGGCCGACGATCCGGGAGGTCACTTCAGCGGGACGCCCCGGTCGGACAGCACGGACACGAAGCTGTGCCGGAGCTCCCGGGGCGTCCACTCGTCGGCGTCGATTCCGTCGACGTCCTTGAGCGCCTGGCGGAAGACGCGGCGGACGTTCGCGGCGTCGAGCGGCTTGCCGACGGCCGAGGCGAAGACCAGCCCGTGTTCCTCCCACTTCTCCTCAGCGGCGAGCCGGTCCCAGAGCGACTCCACGCAGCGTCGGCAGAGATGATGGAACACCTCAGTTTCCGCAGCTCAACGGCCAGTCCTTCGGTGTGGCCGTGCAGCGGCAGCGGCAGGGTGGGGTGGGTGAGGTGATGGAGTCGGTTACCTATCTCGAGTTCGACCGATGCTGCGCTGAATCATTGGTCATCAGCGGCTGGTTCCGCGTCGTAGGGCTCGAATTCGATGTAGTCGAGGGGATCCTCGTCGCGGCGTCCGAGTGGGGGCAGGCCCTCGGCCGTGAACCGGCCGCGCAGCCACTCCAGCAGGGTCTCGGTGAGGTTGGCGTTAAGGGGCGGGCCCTGGTCGGCGTGGCGCGGTACGACGATCAACGGCCAGTCGTCCGGTGTGGCGCCTTCGGTCAGCCAGCACAGTTGGTCGCCGTCGATGGAGTCGGCGAAGGGCAGGAATCCTCCGGGCTCGGGATAGACCGCAAGGGGGTGGTACTCGGGGAAGTCGGCTCGCTGCCCCTGGTAGGTCTCCGCGTACCACTCGGCCCACGGTGCGAGCGCGTACTGGTCCTCGCTGAAAGGGAAGTTGAAGCGCAGCCAGCCGCACCAGGAGCCGGCCCCGTACCGCTCCATCAGTCGTATGTACTCGCCGGGCAGAGGTGTACCCAGCCGTTCGTGCAGCCAGTCCCAGTTGTGCTCACCGAGCGCGGGGGTCTCCGGCGGCGGGACGAGTGCGGTCAGAGTTTCCAGACCGCTGCCCGTGGTGAGCGCCGCCCGCTGCTGAGCGGTTGGCTCCGGTCGCCGAGGCGGCGGTGTCCACGGGGTGTGCTCCAGGTCGGTTTGCATGCCACTTCGGGCGGCCACCGGGCGCATGCCGTCGGCCACGAGCCGGGCCAGCGTCGGCACGAGCGGGGTCCCGAAGCGCCGCCAGGGGTCGCGGCCCGCGTTCTCGTCGTCCTGACAGTGCATGACGACCGGCCACTGGTCGGGGTCGTCGGATGCCGTGGTGTCCCAGTAGAGGGTGTCGGCGGTACGGGTGGCGCCGAAGGGAAGGACGCCGGGGGCGTTGCGCCGAGTCTGCTGGACCCAGGCCCCATAGTCGAACCAACCGCGGTTGACGCAGGGCATATGAAGCCAGAGCCAGGCGCCGATGTCGAGTGGGCCGTACGCGGCGGCGATGGCCTTGTAGTCGGCGGGCAGGCTCGTCCCCAACCAGGACTCGACTGCCGCCCAGTCGACAGGTACGGCGAAGTCGGCCGGCGGGTCGCCGAAGATCTCGGCGAAGGCGTTGATGTGCGGGTCGGAAGCATTCACGGGTCTATAGACCTTTGTCGGGAGCGAACGGGTGTCGACCGCAAAGGTGGGGAAGCCCATGAGCTCCTCCCAACCCGCCGCGGGGCACAGGAAGGTTGGGCTGACAATGCGGTGAAGCCCCTGGTAGATGAGTTTTCGACCAAGAGATCCAGCTCCACCAGAGGCTTCGCATGCCTGTCTACCCGCCGGGTGACGACGTGTCCAGCTCTGCCCTACGCTGCCTGCCCACCTGCCCACCTGTCTGCGGCGGCACCGTCGCGCGATCGACTCGGTCATTCGGTCAGCGCGGCCGGGTACCGGGCGCCGAACCACTGTTCCGCGTCGAACTCCTCGAAGCGGGCCGTCTCGGTGAAGCCGAGTTGTGCCGCGAGGCGCATCGAGCGGGTGTTGGCGGTCTGGGTGCAGAGCACCACCGGTTCGCCGGGGAACGCGGTGGCGAACCAGTCGAGTGCCGCCGCGCATGCCTCGGCGGCGTACCCGTGGCCCCATGCCCGGGGCAGGAACATGTAGCCGAGTTCGGCTTCCTCCCCGGACGGGCCGAGGTGGCCCGGGCGCTCCGCGTCGCGCCGATCGAGTGTGACCGTGCCGATCGCCGCTCCGTCGAGGTCCACCACGAAGACGCCGGGGCGCCGTCCCGGTACCTCGGGGATCACGCGTTCGAGTTCGTGGCGCGACTGAGGGCCTCCGAGGTGGGCGCGTACCTCCGGTGAGGCGAACAGTTCGATGAACGCCGCGCGGTCGCGGGCCTCGGACTCGCGGAGCACGAGCCGTTCGGTGCGTATCGGGGCAGGCGGCCAGGCCGCGGGTTCCAGTGCGGTCACGGCGGAAGCCTACGGCCGTGCCCCGGAGGGGCGGGGTCCGGGTCAGTCGGTGATGTCGACGCCGTAGGCACGGGCCAGGGTGGCCAGGTCGTGGTCGTAGCCCTGGCCGACGGCGCGCAGTCGCCAGGCGTCGCCCCGGCGGTAGAGCTCGGCGAGGATCATGGTGCGCTCGGTGGTGGCGGCGTCCAGGGTGGCGCGGGCGGTCGGGGCCTCGCCGACACCACAGGTGGCGGTGATTTCGACGGCGCCGACGTCGCCGAAGGTCGCGGTGCCCTCGATCGCGGCGGCGACGGCGACCCTGCTGACCTCCGAGGGCAGCCGTGCCAGATCGACGGTGACCGACTGCTCCGTCGGGCCTTCCGTGGCGAACCGTACGGTGCCGTCCGGGTGTTCGGGCGCGTTGTAGAAGACGAAGTCCTCGTCGCCCGCCACCTGTTCGTGGGCGTCGAGTGCGAAGGCGACGACATACACGTCGCAGGCGGCGTGCTGGCCCCACGTGGCGGCCACCGTCCAGGCCGCGCCACGGCCGGAGAGATCGGGGAGATCGGGGAGACCGGGCAGATCGATGACGGCGCCTCGGACCAGTACCTGTGCCGTGTCCGGTCGGTCTTCGC
Organism: Streptomyces sp. NRRL F-6676; assembly: GCF_000725625.1. Lineage (GTDB taxonomy): Bacteria > Actinomycetota > Actinomycetes > Streptomycetales > Streptomycetaceae > Streptomyces. The sequence goes on along the minus strand of NZ_JOHS01000009.1, from coordinate 18,970 downwards.
TCCCGCCCCGTACCGCCGCGGGCGTGGGCGCCCGGAGCCAGTCGGCGTCGTGCACGCGCAGGCCGAGGGAGGCGATGCGGCCGAGGCGCCGGTCCGATTCGCCGCCGGGCAGCACCACGACGTCCGTCACCCGGGCCGAGAGGTTGACCGCGGCCGAGGCGCCGAGGCCGGCAACCCGGGCACGTGCCGCCGCGGCCTCCTCGTGCGTGCCGCCCAGGACCAGCACCCGGCGCCCGGCCAGCGAGCGGTCCGCGTCAACAGCGGATGTCGTCGGTGCGGTGGGCGCGGTGGTGCGCTGCGTCGGGATGCTCGGGGCGGAGGCTCCCGACGCCGGCGCTCCAGGGCCGCCTTGCCCGGCCGTGCCCTTGGCCCGGCCCGGCCGTACGTCCGCCAGCAGGCGCAGATAGGTCGGCTCGTCCACGAGGCGGACGCCCTCGGCCTCGGCGCGGCGGAGCTTGGCCGAGCCGGCGCCGGGATCGTTGGTGACGACGACGCTGGTGTGGCGGCTGACCGAGGTCATCATGTTCAGCCCGGCCGCCACCGAGCGGGCGACCAGTTCCTCGCGGGAGACCTCGGTCTCCCCAGTGACGGCCACCTTCATTCCCTGTACCAGTGGCCCGTCCGCCGTCAGCGGTCCCGGATTGCGGTAGGCGCAGGGGGTCTTCGGCACGTAGGGCTTGTAGTCCTGGCGGGGCGGACAGGCCAGCAGCGGCAACGGCAGCCCCAGCCGTTCGGCGGCACCGAGCGAGCCGCGCAGGACACCGGCGAGCACCCGTACGTCGTCCCGGGCGTCGTGCGCGTGTCTCTGTTCCACTCCGTAGTGCGCGGCGAGCGTGCCCAGCTTGAAGTCGGGTGTACCGGGCCCGACCAGGCGGTTGAGGGCCAGGGTGCACAGGCGGCTGCCGACCGGGGCCCAGGAGCGGGCGCGGGCGAACTCGTGGGCCAGGAAGTCGTAGTCGAACTGTGCGTTGTGAGCGACGAGAACGCGGCCGTCGAGCAGTTCCCCCACCCGCGGTGCCACTTCCTCGAAAGTGGGCGCGCCCGCGAGGCGGGCGGGGGTGAGGCCGTGGATGTGCACCGGGCCTGGGTCGCAGCCGGGGTTGAGGAGGGTGGAGAACTCCTCGGCCCGCCGGCCGTGTCCGTCGAGCGTGATGACCGCGAGGGACAGGACGCGGTCCCGGCCGGCCCTCAGCCCCGAGGTCTCCACGTCCACCAGCGCCCAGTCGTGGACGTAGTCGTCCAGGGTGGGCCAGTGCGGAACGGACGACAGTACGGCCATGCTCGGGCTCCCCTCCCGGAGTCCGGCAGACGACGTGCGGACCGTCTGCCGTGACGATGGACGGTGAGGGATTCTCGCACGAACCGGACACGGCCGGGCACGGCCGGACACGGTTCGTGGTGGAACCGTCACTCAGCCCCACACCCCCCTCTCCCCCCTCACCCCCCGACCGACGCCTCGATCTTCCGGGCGAGGGTGATGAACGTTTCGATCTCCGTCGGCGTCAGGTCCTGCACCGACGCCTCTTCCAGCGTGTGCCACATCGCGGTGATCGGGGCCTCCAGGGCGCGGCCCTCCTCGGTGAGGTGGACGATCATGGCGCGGCGGTCGTGGGGGGACGGTTGGCGGGTGAGGAGGCCGGCCTCCTGCATGCGGCGGAGGGACTTGGAGACCGTGGAGTGGTCCAGGCCGACGCTTTCGAGGAGTTCGGACTGGGTCTGGCCGTCGCGGTCGAAGAGCTGCATGAGCAGCAGTTCCTGGCCGGGGTGCAGGTTCATCCCCCGGAGCAGGGCCGCCGCCCTGCTCCGGTGGGTCCGGCCGAGCTCGAAGACGGCGTAGCTCAGCCGGCCCTGACGGACCGCGCCCGGGGCCTCCCGGGTGGGGGCCGCCTGGGTGGGGGCCTTCCCGGTGGGCGGTGCGGGGTCGGTCATCGTGCCTCCTCAAGCGGAAACGGTGGAGAGGATCGGGTAGTCCGTGTAGCCCGTCGCGTCGCCGCCGTAGAACGTCGCCGGGTCGGGGGTGTTCAGCGGTGCTCCGGAGCGTACCCGTTCGGGCAGGTCGGGGTTGGCGAGGGCCAGGGCGCCCACGGTCACCACGTCCGCGCGGCCGGAGGCGATGTCCGCGGCGCGGGCCGGCAGGTCGGCGCCCGCGCGGTTGAGGAGCAGGGCGGTCGGCCACGACTCCCGCAGGTTGTCGAGCAGTTCCTCGTCCCCGCCGTGGATCAGGTGCAGATAGGCCAGGCGCAGCGGGGCCAGGGCGCGGACGAGGGCCGGGTACAGCTCGGCCGTGTCCGCCTCCGTGATGTCGTTGTACGGGTTGCCCGGCGAGAGCCGGATGCCGGTGCGGTCGGCGCCGATCTCCTCGGCCACCGCCGTGGCGACCTCCACCGCGAAGCGGATGCGGGCCTCGACCGAGCCGCCGTAGCGGTCGGTGCGGTGATTGGTGTTGGTCGCCAGGAACTGCTGGATCAGATAGCCGTTGGCGCCGTGGATCTCGACCCCGTCGGCGCCGGCGGCGAGCGCGTTCGCCGCGGCCCGCCGGAAGTCGTCCACCGTCGCGGACACCTCGTCGGCCGACAGTTCCCTCGGCTCGGGCATCTCCTGCGGGCCCGTCGCCGTGAACATCACGCCCGCGGGGCGGACCTCGGACGGGGCCACCGGGCGGCGGCCGTGCGGGGTGTTGTCGGGGTGGGCGATCCGGCCGGTGTGCATCAGCTGGACGACGATCCGGCCGCCCGCCGCGTGCACGGCGTCCGTCACCCTGCGCCAGCCTGCGACCTGTTCCTCGCTGTGCAGGCCGGGGGTCAGCAGATAGCCCTGCCCGTCGGCGGAGGGCTGCGTGCCCTCCGTGATGACGAGGGCGTGCGAGGCGCGCTGGGCGTAGTACTCCGCGTTGAGCTCGGTCGGGACACCCTCGGGGGTGGAGCGGTCCCGAGTCATCGGGGCCATCGCCAGCCGGTGCGGCAGGGTCAGGGCGCCGACGGTGACCGGGGTCCACAGGGTGTGCAGGGGTGTTGTCTCGGACATGGGGTTCCTCCTTCGGAGTGCAGAGATGCGGAGATCAGAAGTCAGAGGCCAGAGACCAGAGGTCAGAGGTCAGAGGTCTGAGGTCACAGGTCACACGTCACAGGTCAGCCGACGGTGAGCACGAGCTTGCCGCGGCCGTGGCCGGCGTCGATGATCCGGTGGGCCTCGGCCGCGCGGGCCAGCGGCAGGCTGGTGCCGACCGTCGTGATCAGCGTGCCGTCGGCCGCCTGCCGGGCCAGTTCCGCCAGTCGCGCGGCCGACCGGCGCTGCGGGCCCGACTCGAAGTGGACGCCCAGCTCCGCCGCGCGGAAGTCGGCGGTCGTGACGACGCGGTCGGTGCCGCCGAGCAGGGTGATGGAGTCCTCCAGGGCGCCCTTGCCCGCGAGGTCGAACACGGCGTCCACGCCCTCGGGCGCCAGCGCGCGCACGCGGTCCAGCAGGCCCTCCCCGTACGTCGTCGGCGTCGCGCCCAGGCCGGTCAGGTACTCCTGGTTGGCCGGGCCCGCCGTGCCGATGACGCGGGCGCCGCGGGCGGTGGCGAGCTGCACGGCCAGCGTGCCCATGGCGCCCGCCGCACCGTGCATCAGCACGGTCTCGCCCTCCTTGACGCCGAGGACGTCGAGGACCCGCTCGGCGCCGTCGCTCGCGACCGGCAGCGTGACCGCGTGCGCGAAGTCGAGCCCGGCTGGCTTCGGCGCGAGGTGGTCGGGGGTGGCCAGGGCGTACTCGGCGTAGGAGCCGGTGTCGGACCAGCCCAGCACCTCGTCCCCGACCGCCAGGCCCTCGACGCCCTCGCCGAGCGCGTCGACCACGCCGGCGATCTCGCCGCCGGGGATGGCCGGCAGGGTCGTCGGGAAGATGGCCTCCATCCCGCCGGAGCGGATCTTGCCGTCCACCGGGTTGACGCCGATCGCCCGGATTCGTACGCGGACCTGGCCCGCGCCCGGCTCGGGGGTCGCGACCTCCGTCTCGTGCAGGACCTCGGTGCCGCCGAACCGGTCGAAAGTGATGGCCTTCATGGTTGTTCCTCGCTTGTGTCGGTGGTGCGTCGGGGGCCGGCCACCCATTTATGTGGCCGACCACTTAAAAGTAGCACCGATTAGGTGGCTAGCCAAGTATTTAATTGCGGTGCGCCCCGGCGAGGGGTGCGCGTACGCTCCACGGCCCATGGGCCACGTGGAAGCAGCGCACCTGGAGTACTACCTCCCCGACGGGCGCATCCTGTTCGGAGACGTCTCCTTCAAGGTCGCCGAGGGGTCCGTCGTCGCCCTCGTCGGGGCGAACGGCGCCGGGAAGACCACGCTTCAGCGGCTGATCGCCGGTGAGCTGAAGCCGCACGGCGGCACGGTCACCGTCAGCGGCGGGCTCGGGGTGATGCCGCAGTTCATCGGGACCGTCACGGACGACAGGTCCGTACGGGACCTGCTGCTCGCGGTGTCGCAGCAGCGCGTGCGCGAGGCCGCGGCCGCCGTCGACGCGTCGGAGCTGCGGCTCATGGAGCGGGACGACGAGGCCGCGCAGCTCGGCTACGCGCAGGCGCTGAGCGACTGGGGCGAGGCGGGCGGCTACGAGGCCGAGGTGCTGTGGGACCGGTGCACCAGTGCCGCGCTCGGCGTCCCCTACGAACGGGCGCGCTGGCGCGAGGTGCGCACGCTGTCGGGCGGCGAGCAGAAACGGCTGTGCCTGGAGGTGCTGCTGCGCGGCCCCGACCAGGTGCTCCTGCTCGATGAGCCGGACAACTTCCTTGACGTGCCGGGCAAGCGGTGGCTGGAGGAGAAGCTCCGGGAGACCGCCAAGACCGTGCTGTTCGTCAGCCACGACCGGGAACTGCTGGCGCGCTCGGCGGAGAAGATCGTCAGCGTGGAGCCGGCGCCCGGCGGCAGTGACGTCTGGGTGCACGGCGGGGGCTTCGCCACGTACCACGAGGCGCGCGAGCGGCGGTTCGAACGCTTCGACGAGCTGCGCAGACGCTGGGACGAGAAGCACGCACAGCTCAAGCAGCTGGTGCTCGACCTGCGGCAGTACGCCGCGCGCAGCGACGTCATGGCCTCCCGCTACCAGGCGGCGCAGACCCGGCTGCGGAAGTTCGAGGAGGCCGGACCGCCGCCGCAGCCGCCGCGGCCGCAGAAGATCACGATGCGGCTGGGCGGCGGCCGTACGGGCGTACGGGCCCTGACCTGCCGTCAGCTGCTGCTGACCGGTCTGATGAAACCGTTCGACCTGGAGGTTTTCTACGGCGAACGGGTGGCCGTGCTCGGCTCCAACGGCTCCGGCAAGTCGCACTTCCTGCGGCTGCTGGCGGGGGAGCGCGTGGAGCACTCCGGGGAGTGGACGCTGGGCGCGCGCGTCGCGCCGGGGCACTTCGCGCAGACGCACGCCCATCCGGAGCTGGTCGGCCGCACGCTGCTCGACATCCTCTGGAAGGAGCACGCGCTGGACCGGGGCGGGGCGATGTCCGCGCTGCGGCGGTACGAGCTGAGCGCGCAGGGCGAGCAGCCGTTCGACCGGCTGTCCGGGGGCCAGCAGGCGCGGTTCCAGATCCTGCTGCTCGAACTCCGCGGCACGACCGCGCTGTTCCTCGACGAGCCGACGGACAACCTCGACCTGGAGAGCGCGGAGGCGCTCCAGGCGGGGCTCAGCGCCTACGAGGGCACGGTGCTCGCGGTCACGCACGACCGCTGGTTCGCGAAGAGCTTCGACCGCTACCTGCTGTTCGCCGCGGACGGACACGTACGGGAGACGCGGGAGCCGGTGTGGGACGAGGGGAGGGTGGTGCGACGGCGGTAGGCGCCCGGCGGCGGTGGGCCCGGCTCGGGGCGACGGACCGGACCGGCTACTCCGCAGCCAGGAGTCGGTACATCGCCTGGCCGTCCGCCCGTGCCTCCTCGTCCTCCAGCGCCCTCCAGGCCTTGTGGTCGACGTCCCGCAGTGCCTGTGCCATCCGCAGCTTCCTGCGGTCGCCCTTCGTCAACTGGCGCTTGAGAGCGAGGGGATCCGCCGGCAGCGAGAGAAGGAACGCCAGGTCCCGGTAGTGCTTCTCCTTCGGCGCGGTGGGAATGCCCAGCGCGGCCGCCTTGCCGACGATCGCGCCCAGCAGGCTGGGGCGGTGGATCGTTCCCGTGCGCTCACCGAGTCGCACGGGAACGCCTTGGCTGCGCTGCACGGCTTGTCGCCCACCAGGAACTTCCAGCGTCGTGCCGGGAGGTGTCGTGGTCAGGTCGGCCCGTTGGCCGAGGTTGTCCGGAGCGAGCAGATCGACGACGAGTGTGCCCCCGTCCTCGTGCCGCCTGTATCTGTGGGCCTTGCCCTCCGGAGACACACCGCTGGACGCGAAACCCAGGTCCTCCAACGCGGTCACGAGGGCACGCAGACTGTGCTGATCGGAGATCACGTCGGCCAGCACGTCGAGGTCGAGGCTGGCGGCCGGTGGGTTCCTGCCGTGTTCCAGCCCGTGCAGGAGGACCATTTGGCCACCGATCAGGGTCCAGGCCTCGGGGACCTTCTCGGACAGGTCCAGAAGGGTTCCCCAAAGGCCCACCAGTGGTCCGGTCAGCAGGTCCGACTCGATGCGGACGAATGTCTCGTTCACGACGCACGCCTCCCCTTCGCCGCGTTCGCCGCGTTCGCCACCAGCAACGGTTGGAGGACGCCTGCCGCTGCCGCGACGGCTCGGTCCTCTCCCGTATCGAGCAGATCGGCCGCGACCACGGGCGCCGGAGCGTCCCTGCCCTCCCTCTCGTCCCACTCGGCCGAGACGAGGAACGTCCAGGCGGTGGCCGACGGCACGCGGACGACGAGGTTTCCACCGTGTGCGTCGAGCACCAGACCGAAGCCGGCCTCGAGTTTCCCGACCCGGTCGGGATGCACGTAGATCTCGGCACGTCCCGGAGCGACGTAGTCGGCGCCCACCCGAGGGGCGGCGCTGACCCCGGTACGCACCACGTCCGGATCCGCGAGCAAGGTGGGGAGCAGGCCGCGGTGGGCCCGGTAGCGCCGCACTTCCGCCCGCGCCGCGAGCAGCTTCCGCAGGCGTTCCGCCGGCAGCTCCTCGTAGTCGGCGAGATCCCGTATACGGGCCATCAGACGGGAACGCTCCGGGTCTGACAAGGCGGGAGGCCGACTCCCGGAAAGCAGGGCGAGGATCCCCCACGCGTTCCGCTCCGACAGCGGGCGCCCGGGTGTGTGCGCGGAAGTCTTACGCTCGCGGACGGCTTCGGTCTCCACGATCCATCGGCTGCCGATCACCGCACCACGCAATCGCCCCTCGCGCAGCAGTTGGCGCACACGCGAATCGTCCAGGCCCAGGGACTCCGCGGCCTGCTTCACGGATACGTAGTCCGCCTCGGCCACCTCGCACCTCCTTGCGAATATCCTCCCGGATTCGGGAGAGAACACGCAATCAGTGTCCGCGCCCCGCATCTTTGCGTCAAATCTCCCGGGGCCGGGAGATTTGACGCAAGCACGCAACCGATGCCTGTCCGCCGGGCGCCGGTCCGGGGCAGTTCCCCGGGCCGCCGGGACCTCGTTCGCGAGGACCCGGTGAGCCCCTGACCTCCTGAAAGAACCAGGAACAGAACATGCGAGGGCCTGACCGATCAGGCAGACAAGACCCCTTCCCCCAACGCGCACCTGCGCGCCGACGCCGGAGCTCCGACCTCCGGTGTGATCCACGTCTCCCCCCCCCCCCCCCCCCCCCCCCCCCCCCCCCCCCCGCCGGCCCCCCCGCCCCCCGCCTCCCCCGCCACCTCAGCACCCGTTCCGCGTGGTGTTCCTCGTGGTGGTCGATGCGGCGGGCCGCCAGGAGGTGGCGGAGGGTGATGATGCCCTCCACCTCGGGGCGGCCGTTCGCGTCCGGGGTCACCACCAGGAGGCGGGTGACCTCGTGGTGGGCCATGCGGTTGGCCAGGGTGCGGAGGGTTTCGTCGGGGTGGGCCGTGGCGGGGGGTGTGGCCAGGGAGGCCAGGGGCGTGCGGTCGGTGGGGTCCGCGTGGATCAGGCGGCCCCGGGTGACCACGCCCGTCAGCACGCGCTCCGCGTCCAGCACCGGGTACAGCCGCTGGGCGAGCAGGCCCTCGGGGTCGCCCCCGTCGTGCGCGGTGCGCAGCAGGGCGGTGATCTCACCGGCGGGACGGTCGGCGCGGAACGTCACCGCCGCCGGGGTCTCCAGCTGCCGTACGAGGTGGGTCTCCAGGGGGTCGACGGAGTACTCCCGGGTGAGGTGCAGCCCGCGCCGGGCCAGTTTCTCGGTGAGGACCGAGCGCTTGAGCAGGGTCACCGAGAGCAGGTACGCGGTCGACGCGGTGATGACCATGGGGATCAGGGCGTTGATCTCGTGGGTCAGTTCGAGGCAGAAGACGATGCCCGTGAGCGGCGAGCGCATGACGCCGCCCAGCACCCCCGCCAGGGACACCAGCGCCCAGAAGCCCGGGCCCACCTGCGGGAAGACCAGCGCCTCCGCCGCGCCCAGCGCGCCGCCGACCATGAACATCGGGGCGAGCACGCCCCCGGACGTGCCCGAGCCGAGCGACAGTCCCCAGATCAGCGTCTTGACCACCAGGACGCCGACGATCAGCCCGACCGTCGCGTGCCCGGTCAGCAGCGCGTCGATGACGTCGTAGCCGACACCGAGCGTGCGCGGCTCGACCAGACCGCCCAGGCCGATGATCAGACCGCCGAGCGCGGGCCACCACATCCAGTGCACGCGCAGCCGCGAGAAGAGGTCCTCGGAGAAGTAGACGAGGGCCGTCGCGCCGAGCGCGAGGAGCCCGGCGGCGGCACCCGCGACCAGGCACAGGCCGTAGTCGGGAAGCGCGAGGTGCGCCGGCACGTGGGCGCCGCCGAACAGCGGTTCGGTGCCGAGCAGCGGGCCCCGCACCAGCGTGGCCGTCACCGCCGCGACCGCCACCGGCAGGTACGAGCGCGGCCGCCACTCGAAGAGCAGCAGTTCGACGGCGAGCAGGATCGAGGCGAGCGGCGCGTCGAACGTCGCCGCCATGCCCGCCGCGGACCCCGCCACCAGCAGCGCCTTGCGCTCGTCCGTCGTGACCCGCAGCAGCTGCGCCATGAGCGAGCCCACCGCGCCGCCGGTCATGATGATCGGCCCCTCCGCGCCGAACGGCCCGCCCGTGCCGATGGATATGGCGGCCGACGCCGGCTTGAGGACGGCGACCCGCGGCTGCACCCGGCTGCCGCCGACCAGGATCGACTCGATCGCCTCGGGCATGCCGTGGCCGCGGATCTTCTCGGAGCCGTAGCGGGCCATCAGCCCGATGACCAGGCCGCCGACGACCGGCATGACCACCAGCAGCCACCGGTGCGTGGCGTCGGCGGGCACGGCGGAGCCGAAGCCGAACCGCCAGCGGAAGCCGAGGTTGGTGATGAGCGCGATCAGCTTCAGCAGCCCGGCGGCCACCAGCGCGGCCACCGCACCGACGGGCACGGCCAGCGCGGTGATCGCCAGCACCCGCGGTGGCACATGGAAGTCGCCGAGGACCGGGATGGCGGGAACGGTGAGGTGGGGCGGATGACCGTGCGGGCGGGAGGCCGCCGCGGAAGGAGCGGGCGGCTCCGGGGCCAGGGACGCGGACATGACGACTCCGGGGATTCGAGGGTGGGGACGGGAGCGACCGAGCAGGGCAACGCGATCTCCGCGAGCCGCACTGCCCGCGGAGAAGGGAGGGGAGGAGGGAGGAAGGGAGACGGGGGGCAACCCTGCCCGCCTGCACGGATCGTATCATTGCATGGTGCAACGGTCACTTTCGGTGAGCCCGCCCCACCTCAGCGTGACCGGCGTCACATAAGCATGCCCCGCACAACTATTGCAAAGGGCAAGAAAAGCTCCGTATAGCCCTTCTCAACTCTGTGTAGTCATGTCAGTACCCGCCGCTACCGTTGTTCCAAGCTGACAGCCCGTCAGTTCGGAAGCAGCAGTACGCAGGTGAGGAGTGTGCCGGGTGGTGGGACGGCGCGGTGCCCGTCGGGAAGCGGAACGCATGGCGGCGGTGGCCGCGGAGCGGTTGCTGCGAGGCGGCCGCATACTGCGCCGCACCGAGACGACACCCGATCTGCGGGCGGTGCTGCGCACCGACCAGAGTGTCAACGACAGCCCGTACCGCGAGCGCTGGGCGCACGACAAGGTCGTACGCTCCACGCACGGCGTGAACTGCACCGGCTCGTGCTCGTGGAAGGTGTACGTCAAGGACGGGCTGATCACCTGGGAGACCCAGGAGACCGACTACCCCTCCACCGGCCCCGACCGGCCCGAGTACGAACCCCGCGGCTGCCCGCGCGGTGCCTCCTTCTCCTGGTACACGTACTCGCCCACCCGCGTCCGCTACCCGCACGTCCGCGGTGTCCTGCTGGAGCTCTACCGCGAGGCCCGCGCCCGCCTGGGCGACCCCGTCGCCGCCTGGGCCGAGATCACGTCCGACCCGGTCAGGCGGCGCCGCTACCAGTCGGCGCGCGGCAAGGGCGGTCTGGTGCGGATCGGCTGGGAGGAGGCGCTGGAGATCGCGGCCGCCGCCCACGTCCACACCATCGGGGCGTACGGTCCGGACCGCGTCGCCGGGTTCTCGCCGATCCCCGCCATGTCCATGGCCTCGCACGCGGTCGGCGCCCGTTTCCACGCGCTGATCGGCGCGCCGATGATCTCCTTCTACGACTGGTACGCGGACCTCCCCATCGCCTCCCCGCAGGTCTTCGGCGACCAGACGGACGTCCCGGAGTCCGGCGACTGGTGGGACGCGGCGTATCTGATGCTGTGGGGCTCCAACGTGCCGGTGACCCGGACGCCGGACGCCCACTGGATGACGGAGGCCCGCTACCGGGGCCAGAAGGTCGTGGTCGTCTCCCCCGACTACGCCGACGCCACCAAGTTCGCCGACCAGTGGCTGCACCCCCACCCCGGCACCGACGGGGCGCTCGCCATGGCGATGGGGCATGTGCTGCTCACCGAGTGCTTCGTGCGCCGCCGGGTGCCGTACTTCACCGACTACGTGCGGCGCTTCACCGATCTGCCGTTCCTGGTGGAGATCGAGGAGCGCGCCGACGGCACCCTCGTCCCGGGCAAGTTCGTCACCGCCGCCACGCTCGGGCTGTACGAGGAGGACGAGGAGGAGGCCGCCTGGAAACCCGTCCTGCTGGACGCCGCCTCCGGCCGCCCCGTCGTACCGGGCGGCACCCTCGGCGACCGCTGGTCCAAGCGCGGCGAGGGCCGCTGGAACCTGGACCTCGGGGACGTCGAACCGCTGCTCAGCCTGTACGACGACGGCCCGGACACGGCGACGGAGACGGCGACGGCGACGGCAACGGTCCGGCTGCCCCGCTTCGACGACGCCGGGAGCACCGCGCTCTCCCGCGGCGTCCCCGTCCGCGAGGTCGGCGGGCGCCGGGTGACCACCGTGTTCGACCTGCTGCTCGCCCAGTACGGCGTCGGGCGCGAGGGCCTTTCCGGCGACTGGCCGCAGGGCTACGACGACGCCGCGCAGCCCTGCACCCCCGCCTGGCAGGAGGCGATCACCTCCGTCCCGGCGGCGGCCGTGGTGCGCATCGCGCGGGAGTTCGCGGAGACCGCCGAGAAGACGCGCGGCCGCTGCATGATCGTCATGGGCGCCGGCACCAACCACTGGTTCCACTCCGACACCATCTACCGCTCCTTCCTCACCCTGCTCCTGCTCACCGGCTGCCAGGGCGTCAACGGCGGCGGCTGGGCGCACTACGTCGGCCAGGAGAAGGTCCGCCCCTACGCCGGCTGGCAGCAGGTGCAGTCGGCGGCGGACTGGGTGCGGCCCTCGCGGCAGATGGCCGGGACGCCGTACTGGTATCTGCACACCGACCAGTGGCGCTACGACGCCCAGAGCGCCGACGCGCTCGCCTCACCGGCGGCCGGGAAGGGCCTGTTCGCCGGGCGGCACACCGCCGACCTGGTGGCCCAGTCGGCGCGGCTCGGCTGGATGCCGTCGGCGCCGACGTTCTCCGCCAACCCGCTCGACCTCGGCCGGGCCGTGCGCGAGAGCGGGCGCGAGCCCGACGAGTGGGTGGCCTCCCGACTGACCGACGGCAGGCTCGGCTTCGCCTGCGAGGACCCCGACGACCCGGCCAACTGGCCGCGTGTGCTCACCGTGTGGCGGGCCAACCTCATCGGCTCCTCCGCCAAGGGCAACGAGTTCTTCCTGCGCCACCTGCTCGGCGCGAGCGACAACGCGTGCGCCGAGGAGGCACCGCCGGACGCCCGCCCCCGGGACGTCACCTGGCACGAGGAGGCGCCCACCGGCAAGCTCGATCTGCTGCTCGCGCTGGACTTCCGGATGACCTCGACCACGCTGATGGCCGACCTCGTGCTGCCCGCCGCCACCTGGTACGAGAAGCACGACCTGTCCAGCACGGACATGCACCCCTTCGTGCACGCGTTCTCGCCCGCGATCAGCCCGCCCTGGCAGGCCCGCACCGACTTCGAGATCTTCCACGGACTCGCCGCCCGCTTCGCCGAGCTCGCCAAGGGCCGCCTGGACACCGCGTACGACCTCCTCGCCACCCCCCTCCAGCACGACACCCCCGGCGAGACCGCCCAGCCCGGCGGCACGGTGCCCGACTGGCGCGAGGGCGCCACCGCCGCCGTGCCCGGGCGCAATCTGCCGCACTTCACGGTGGTGCGGCGGGACTACACCGCCGTCGCCGAACAGCTCGCCGCGCTCGGCCCGCTGCCCGAGGAGCGGGGGATGACGGTGAAGGGGGTGACCGTACGGCCCGGGCCCGAGGTGCGGTGGCTGGCCTCACGGTGCGGCACGGCGGACGGCGGGGCGGCGCGCGGCCGGCCGCTGCTCGACACGGACGTCAAGCTGTGCGAGGCGATCCTCGCGCTGTCGGGCACCACCAACGGGCGGATCGCCGCCGAGGGGTTCGCGCGGCTGGCCGAACGGTGCGGTCCCACCGCCGGGTTCGAGACGCTTGCGGAGGCGGTGCACGAACGCCGGGTGGTGTTCTCCGACACCCAGGACCGGCCCGTGCAGGTCGGCACCAGCTACGAGTGGTCCGGCAAGGAGGCGCCCGACCGGCGCTACTCGCCCTTCACCGTCAACACCGAGCACAGGAAGCCCTGGCACACCCTCACCGGGCGCCAGCACTTCTACCTCGACCACGACTGGATGGCCGAACTGGGCGAGCAACTGCCCGTCTACCGGCCCCCGTTGGACCTGACCGCGGACGCGGTGGCGGGCGAGCGGGAGGTGAGCGTGCGCTACCTGACCCCGCACTCGAAGTGGTCCATCCACTCCGAGTACCAGGAGAACCTGCTGATGCAGACCCTGGCGCGCGGCGGCCCCGTCATCTGGATGAGCGTCGCCGACGCCGAGGCGATCGGCGCCGCCGACAACGACTGGGTGGAGGCGGTCAACCCCAACGGGGTCGTCGTCGCCCGCGCGATCGTCTCGCACCGCATGCCGGCCGGCACCGTGTTCATGTACCACGTGCAGGAACGCCTGGTGAACGTCCCGCGCAGCGAGACCACCGGCAGGCGCGGCGGCGTCCACAACGCGCTCACCCGCATCCTCCTCAAGCCCACCCATCTCATCGGCGGCTACGGCCAGTTGTCGTTCGCTCCCAACTACTACGGCCCCACCGGCAACCAGCGCGACGCGCGCACGGTCGTCCGGCGCCGGGCGCAGGAGGTTCAGTACTGATGCCCCGTGCTGGAAGCACTATTGGACGCTGTATGAGCCAAGTGGCGATGGTGATGAACCTCGACAAGTGCATCGGCTGCCACACCTGTTCGGTCACCTGCAAGCAGACCTGGACCAACCGCACCGGCACCGAGTACGCCTGGTTCAACAACGTGGAGACCCGCCCCGGCCTCGGCTATCCGCGCGGCCACGAGGACCAGGAGAAGTGGAAGGGCGGCTGGCGCCTCGACGCCCGGGGCCGGCTCGTCCCCCGGTCCGGGGGCCCCCCCCGCCGCCTCGCCCGCCTCTTCGCCAACCCCGAACTCCCCTCCCTGAAGGACTACTACGAGCCCTGGACGTACGACTACGAGACCCTGATCGCCGCCCCGCTCGGCGACGACCTGCCCACCGCCCGCCCCCGCTCCCTCATCGACGGCCGCCCCACCGACGTCACCTACGGCCCCAACTGGGACGACGACCTGGGCGGCGGCCCGGAGCACCTCGCCGGCGATCCGGTGCTGAAGAAGATGAACGAGCAGGTCAGGCTGGAGTACGAGCAGGCGTTCATGTTCTACCTGCCCCGCATCTGCGAGCACTGCCTCAACCCGTCGTGCGTGGCGGTGTGCCCGTCCGGCGCGCTCTACAAGCGGATCGAGGACGGCATCGTCCTCGTCGACCAGGACCGCTGCCGGGGCTGGCGGATGTGCGTCAGCGGCTGCCCGTACAAGAAGGTGTACTTCAACCACTCCACCGGCAAGGCCGAGAAGTGCACCTTCTGCTACCCGCGCATCGAGGCCGGTGAGCCCACCGTCTGCTCCGAGACCTGCGTGGGCCGGCTGCGCTACCTCGGCGTCATGCTCTACGACGCCGACAAGGTGGGCGAGGCCGCCTCGGTGACCGACGAGAAGGACCTGTACGAGGCCCAGCTCGGCTGCTTCCTCGACCCGCACGACCCCGAGGTGGTGCGCGCCGCCGAGGAGTCGGGCATCCCGCACGACTGGATCACCGCCGCCCGCCGCTCCCCCGTGCGCGAGCTGATCACCACCTACCGGGTCGCGCTGCCGCTGCACCCGGAGTACCGCACGATGCCGATGGTCTGGTACGTGCCGCCGCTCTCCCCCGTCGTCGAGGCGCTGACCGGGAGCGGACACGACGGGGAGGACCCGGCGGCGCTGTTCGGCGCGATCGACTCGCTGCGCATCCCGCTGGAGTACCTCGCCGGACTGTTCACCGCCGGGGACACCGCCCCCGTGGAGGCGGCGCTGTGCCGGCTGGCCGCGATGCGCGCGCACATGCGCCGGATCAACCTCGGCGAGGAACGCGACCCGGCGCTCGCCCGCGGCGTCGGCCTGGACGAGCGGGGCCTGGAGTCGCTGTACCGGCTGCTCGCGCTGGCCAAGTACGAGGAGCGGTACGTGGTGCCGACGACGTATGTGGCGGGAGGCGGGGGCGGCGCCACGAGTTCGGGGTGCAGTCTGGAGGGCGAGGGCGGTCCCGGAATGTACGGGGACGCCGCGGATCCGGCGGAGGCGTTCCACGCGCCGCCCGTGCCGGCCGGGGCGGCTCCCCGGTCGGACGGTGGACTGCGCGGGCGGGTCAACCTGTTCAACTGGGACGGGCGCGGGCGGCCCCGGGGACTGTTCCCGGAGCGGAAGGGCGCGCGGTGACGCAACTGCACCGGGCGGTGCACCAGGCCGCCTCCCTGCTGCTGTCCTACCCCGAGGCCGACTGGCCGGTGCGGCGCGACGAAGTGGCCGACGTGCTGGGGCGGTTGCCCGGTCCGGCGCCCATGTCGCTGCTGCGGTTCTGCCGGTGGAGCGCCGATGTCCCCGTGCTCGACCTGGCGAAGCGGTACGTCGTCACGTTCGACCGCACCCGCCGCCGCACCCTGCACCTCACCCACTACACCGACGGCGACACCCGGCGCCGGGGCGCCACGCTCGCCGCGCTCAAGGCCCGCTACCGGGCGGCGGGCTGGGAACCGGACGGCGGGGAACTCCCCGACCACCTGCCCGCCCTGCTGGAACTCGCCGCCCGCTGCCCGGAGGAGGGACGCGCGCTGCTCGTCGAACACCGGGGCGCGCTGGACCTGCTGGCGCGGGGGCTGGCGGCGTACGACAGCCCGTACCTGGACGTCGTACGGGCGGTCCGGGACACCCTGCCGGACGGGCCCGCGCCCGCCCAGGCGCCGCCCCCGGTCCCGCTGCCGTTCCCCGCGCTGCCCCTCCCCGTCCCGTACGCCCCGGGTCACGAAAGCGCCGAAGGAGTCCGCCGCTGATGGAACATCTGCACATCGCCCTGTGGGGCGTCCTGCCCTATCTCTCGCTCGTGGTGCTGGTCGCCGGGGCCCTGTGGCGCTACCGCTACGACCGGTTCGGGTTCACCACCCGCTCCAGCCAGCTGCACGAGTCGCGGCTGCTGCGCGTGGGCGGCCCGCTGTTCCACTACGCGCTGCTGTTCGTCGTCGGCGGGCATGTCATGGGGCTGCTGGTGCCGGAGTGGGTGACCGAGCGGCTGCGGGTCAGCGAGGCGCAGTACCACGGGGTGGCGCTGACCATGGGCGGCGCGGCGGGCGTCGCCGCCGTCTGCGGGCTCGGCATCCTGCTGTACCGGCGGCTGCGGGTGCCCGCCGTGCGCCGGGCGACCAGCCGCGGCGACCGGCTGATGTACCCGCTGCTGGTCCTGGTGCTGCTGGCCGGGCTCACCGCCACGGCGTCCTCGGTGGCCAACCCGTACGACTACCGGCTGGGCGTGGCGGTGTGGTTCCGCAGCCTGTTCACGCTCGACCCGAACGTCTCCGCGATGGCCCACGCACCGCTCGTCTACCGGTGCCACGCGCTGCTGGCCCTGGCCCTGTTCGCGCTGTGGCCGTTCGGCCGGCTCGTGCACGCGTTCGCGGCGCCGCTCGGGTACGCGGCGCGGCCGTACGTGGTCTACCGCTCGCGCGGCGGGGCGGGGGTCAGGGGCGGGGCTGCCGCTCGTCGCGGCTGACGACCGTGCCGGGCACGACCCGGGGGGTGCCCTCCGGGTCCTCGTCGCGCAGGGCCCTGGACTCGCTCCTGAAGATCCGGCTCGCCTGCCCGGCCGACCGCGCCAGCCCCGGGAGCTTCTTGAAGGCGAGGACGGCGATCACCACGAGGAGGATCACGACCAGCTCGCTCAGGCCGAACATCGCGGCTCCCGTTCCGTCGTGCCGTCGACCGGCCGCCCTCCGGCCGGTTCCGTCGCAGTCTCGCCGACGCACGCGCCGACGGCAAGGGCGGACCGCCGGGCCCCGCCCCTGGAACCGGGCGCGTCGGTACGGCAGTCTTTCCCCTCGTGGCGAGCGGCGGGGCGTACCGGACGGGATCGATCGACGGCGGCGCACACATGGTGGTGTGCGGGGACGACGGGCTGGCGCACCGGCTCGCGGCCGAACTCCGTGACGTGTACGGGGAGCGGGTCACCCTCGTCGTCCCGCCCGCGCGGCGGCTGGCCCGCCAGCCGGTGGTGGGGCGGCAGCGCGGGGCGGCCCTGCTGGACCGGGTGTCGGCGGCGGTGACGCGGGCGGCGGGCAACGGGGGCGGGGGCTCCCCGGCCGGCGGTGGCGGTGGCCGCAGTGGGGGTGACGGTGGCCGGGGCGGGGCTGACGGTGGCCGGGGCGGGCACGGGGGCCGTCCTCCCCTCGAACCGGGCGGGTCCGTACGGGTGGTGGAGGCGGCCGAGGCCGCCGAGGCCGTGCTCGCCGACGCGGGCGTGGAGCGGGCCACCGCGCTCGCCCTCGTCTACGACGACGACGAGACCAACATCCGCGCCGCGCTCACCGCCCGCCGGCTCAACCCCCGGCTGCGGCTCGTGCTCCGCCTCTACAACCGGCGCCTCGGGCAGCACATCGAGGAGCTGCTCGACCAGGCGGCGGCGCTCGCGCTCATCGGCCCGGACGGGACCGCAGGCGAGGACGACAACCTCGACGCCTCCACGACCGTCCTGTCCGACGCCGACACCGCCGCGCCCGCGCTCGCCGCGACCGCCGTCACCGGCACCACCAAGGTCGTCCAGGCGGACGGGCTGATGCTGCGCGCGGTGGAACGGCAGCCGCCCGCGCCCGGGGAGGTCGCCGACCCCGGGCTGTGCACCCTGGCGCTGCTCTCCGCCACCAGCAGCGACCCCGCGGGCGCCGACGGCGCCGAGGAGAGCGGGGAGCACGGGCCCCGGCTGCTGCCCGACGAGGCGGCGGTCGCGGCGGCCACCGGGCGCGGGACCGTCGTCCTGGAGACCGTGTCGTACACCGGGCCACGGCAGCAGGCCGGGCGCAGCATGGTGCCGTTCGCGCTGCTGCTGTCGCGGCGGCTGCGGTGGTCGTTCGCGGGCCTGGTGGCCTGTGTCGTGGCGCTGGCGGTGGCGCAGCTCGCCGTGACCGACACCGGTCCGCTGCGGGCCACGTATCTGACGCTGCTCGACCTGTTCGCGATCAACGACCCGGCGGTGGGCGAGCCCGCCGGGCGGCAGATCCTGCAATTGCTGTCGGGGCTGGTCGGGCTGCTGCTCCTGCCGGTGCTGCTGGCGGCGGTGCTGGAGGCGCTCGGTACGTTCCGCAGCAACTCCGCGCTGCGCAGGCCGCCGCGCGGGCTGTCCGGGCACGTGGTGCTGCTCGGCGTCGGCAAGATCGGCACGCGGGTGCTGGTGCGGCTGCGGGAACTGCGGATTCCGGTGGTGTGCGTGGAGGGCGACCCGGAGGCGCGGGGGCTCGCGGTGGCGCGGCGGCTGCGGGTGCCGGTGGTGCTGGGGGACGTGACGCAGGAGGGGGTCCTGGAGGCGGCGAAGATCCACCGGGCGCGGACGCTGCTCGCGCTGACCAGCGCGGACACGACGAATCTGGAGGCGGCGCTGTACGCGCGGTCCGTGCGGCCGGATCTGCGGGTGGTGCTGCGGCTGTACGACGACGACTTCGCGACGGCGGTGTACCGGACGCTGCGGGCGGCGCATCCGCAGGCGCTCACGCGGAGCCGGAGTGTGTCGCACCTGGCGGCGCCGGCGTTCGCGGCGGCGATGCTGGGGCGGCAGATCCTGGGGGCGATTCCGGTGGAGCGGCGGGTGTTGCTGTTCGCGGCGGTGGAGGTGGCGGGGCATCCGCAGTTGGAGGGGCGGACGGTGGGGGAGGCGTTCGTGGCGGGGAAGTGGCGGGTGTTGGGGCGCGAGGTGCCGTCCGGCGGTTCGGCGGTGTGGGGGTTGCCGTCCTCCTATGTGCTGGGGGTGGGGGATCGGGTGGTGCTGGCGGCGACGCGGAGGGGGCTGGCGGAGCTGTTGGGGCG